>CAVUHM010000001.1:0-172067 GCA_963741255.1 uncultured Gammaproteobacteria bacterium
GACGAACTCCCAGACGGCGAGATGACGCATTCCCTGCGTCGCCGTCGCGCCGTGCCAGTGAAAGACGCCGGGCGGCGTCCAGACGACATCGCCGGCGCGGACGCTGCGCTTCTCCTCGCCGCGCGCCTGCACCCAGCCGACACCGGCCGTGACGATCAGATACTGGCCGGCCGGATGATTGTGCCAGGCAGTTCGCGCGCCCGGCTCGAAGCTGATTTCGGCCGCCGTTAGATCGCTCGATTCGTTTGCTCTGAACAGAAATTCCGCGATGCCGACGCCGGTGTAAGCCGCCTCGGGTCCGCGCGCCGACGTGCGCTCGTGCGCGGAGCTGATCTCGAGGCTCTGCGCCGACAGCACCGAAGCCGCGACAATAGCCATCGGCAGCGCTACCGGAAAGACGATTTTTTTGATCATTCTCTACCTCCCTCCCGAGAGCTCATTCGGCCGGCGCTGCACATTCCGCACCCATCTCTTCCACGACGGTGCCCGGTTTGACCGACGCATCCCAGTGCTCGGCGATGCGCCCGTCAGCGATCCGGAACATGTCGATCTGCGTCGTCGTGTAACTGTCTCCGGCGCGCCGGGGATCGGCAGCGTGAGCTTCTGCACCTGCACGACGAGATCGCCCTCGGCGATCATCGCCACGAGCTCGCGGTCGATTGCCGTGGCAATCGGGCGGTCCTCGATGCGCGCGAGCCACGCCCGGGCGCCGGCGCGGCCGCTCGCCCCGTTCGGGTTGTGCTCGACGTAATCCACAGCCAGATAGAGCTCGACGAGCTCCTCGCGGCCCGCGTCGACGAGCTGTCGCCAGGCGTCGAAGACGAGGCGCTTGTTGCGCGCGAGCGTAGGGTCTGCCGCTTCCAGCAGCGCGTATTGCGCGGTGCCTGCGGCGCCCGTTACCGGCTGCGGGCCTCCATCGGCGGCCGACGGTAGGTCGGGGCAGGGCGGCGTCTGATCCGGGTGCCAGTGCGCGGCGAGCTGCCCGTTCGCGACGCGGAATAAATTGAAGTGCGTCGTCGTGTAACTGCCCGAACCGTCGGGCTCGGCCATTGCATCGACGGCGACGAACACGACGAGATCGTCCTCGGCCAGAATCGTTACCGGTGGCGGCCGCATCTCCGCAGGGATCTCGTCGCGCCGCGGAATTACCGAGAAGACGTCCTTGAGCGCCTGCCGTCCGCTGCGCTGAAACGGACTGTACTGGACGTAGTTCTCCGCGACGAATTCGTCGGCGCGTTCGAGATGGCCTGCGTTCAGCACGGTCCGCCACATGTCGAACAGCAGGCGCTTGTTGGCCGCGAGCCCGGGATTGTCGTTGTGCAGCAGTGAAAGCTGATCCGGATGCGCAACGACGGGGGCTGGTTGGCCGGGCGCGACGGGGCCGGGCGGCGGGGTCAGCGCCGCTTCGCGCGCACCGTTCGATGTCGCACCGCGATCGCGTGGTTCGACCGCCGGCTGACAGGCGCAGAGCGACAGCACAACGGCGACCGTGATCGCGCGCATGGAAGGACCGCGGCTCATGTGAGCGTCAGATCGCGAGCAGGCGCGGATCGACGGGCAGCGAGCGCACGCGCACGCCGGTAGCCGCGAAGATCGCGTTGCAGACGGCTGGCACGGCCGGCGGCAGCGTCGGCTCGCCGAGTCCCGTCGTCTGATTGTCGGTGCGCAGGAAGTGCACTTCGACGTCCGGCGCCTGATCGATGCGAAGCGGCGTGAAGTCGTGGAAATTGCTCTGCTCGACGCGCCCGTCCTTGAGGGTGATGCGCTGATTCGGCCCGATGACGTGAGCGATGCCGTCGAGCGCGCCGCCCGCGGCAACCTGCTCGGCACGGCTCGGGTTGACGATGTGCGCGCCGATGTCGACGGCGATCCAGAGCTTCTCGACGGTCGGCCGTCCGTCGTCGGCGACTCGGACCTGCGCGACCTCGGCGACGTAAGCGTAATGGCAGTAATAGCACGCGATCCCGAGGCCCGTGCGCGGCGGCAGGTCCTTCCGGCCCCAGCCGGCTTTCTCCGCGACGAGCTCGAGCACGTCGCGCATGCGCCCGGTGTGGAGCTCCGGAATCGTCGGTATGCTGCCGCCGAAGTTGAACGGCCCGCTCGGCGGCACGGGCAGGAAACGCCGCTCGCCGAGCAGCGCGAGCTGGAATTCCAGCGGATCTTTCCCCGCCGCATGCGCCAGCTCGTCGATGAAGCACTGGTTGATGAAGGCGAGGCCGTTCGAATGCGGCGCGCGCAGCGAGCCCGTCGGCATCGTCAGCAGCATGCTCGTGCGCTCGCAGAGCACGTTGTCGACGACCTGCACCGGGAACTCGCGATCGGTGAACTCGCCCCAAGCGCGCTCGCCGGCCGCATTGTGGAAGCCGACCGTATGGTTCCGGTAGGCGATCAGTTTCCCGCCGGCATCGAGTCCGGCCCTGAAGTGATGGAACGATGCCGTCCGATAGAAATCGTGACGCATGTCGTCTTCGCGCGACCAGACGAGCTTGACCGGCGCGCCGACGATCTTCGAGATCCAGGCCGCCTCGACCATGTAATCGTTCTTGAGGCGGCGGCCGAAACCGCCGCCGCAGCGGATCAGGTTGATCTTGACCTTGTCCGGCGCTAGCCCAAGGGTCCGTGCGACGAGATTCTGCCCGATGCGCGGCCACTGGGCCGGCGACCAGAGCTCGACGCTGTCGCCTTTGAAGTGCGCGGTCGTGTTCTGCGGCTCGAGCGTCGCGTGGCTCAGGAAGGGATAGTCGTACGCCGCCTCGACGGTCGTCGCGGCGCTGGCATAGGCGGTGTCGAAGTCGCCGTGCGCATAGATGCGCTCCTCGCCCGACTGCGGCCCCGCCAGCCGGGCGCGGCGCGCGAAGGTCTCGGAGTCCTGACCCTCCGTAGCGCCTTCGTCCCAGACGACGCGCAGCGATTCGCGCGCCTTGTTCGCGCGCCACCAGTTGTCGGCGACGATGGCGACACCGCTCAGCAGTCTTTCGGCATTGCCGCTCAGAAGGCCCGGCCCCCCGGCGTCGGCGCCGTCGACGATGAAGGCCGCGTGCACGCCTCGCAGGGCCCGGATCTCGTCGAGATTCGCGCTCACAGCTTTGCCGCCGAAGGTGGGGCACTTCTCGAACACGGCGTACAGCATGCCGGGCACGGTTACGTCGATGCCGAACAGCGGCTCCCCATGAACGATCCGGTCGATGTCGACGTCCTGCTGGGCCGTGCCGATGATGCCGAAACCGGCTCGGGTCCTTGAGCGGCACCTGCCGCCGGGTCTGGAGCCGGCAAGCGAGCCGCAGCGGCTGCGACCTCGCCATAGCTGAGCCGGCTTCGCGTCGGCTCATGCGTGATGATGCCCGCGGCGGTCGTGCATTCGCCGGGCGGTACGTTCCAGCGCTGGGCGGCGGCCGCGATGAGCATCTGCCGGCCCGCGGCGCCGGCCTGGCGCATCGGTGTGAAGTTCCAGACCGTCGAGAAGCTGCCGCCGGCCGATTGCCCGCCGTAGATGGCCTCGTTGAACGGGGCTTGGACGACGGTGACGTCCGCCCAGTCGACGTCGAGCTCTTCGGCGATGATCATCGGCAGCGATGTGCGGATACCCTGACCGACCTCGGGATTCTTCGCCTGGATCGTCACTGCGCCATCCGCTGCGATCGCGATGTAGGCCGTGAGCGTGCTCGTTGCACCTTCTTGCGCGACCGCTTCGCCGAAGCGGGGTAGCGTCACGGTCAGCATTAGCCCGCCGCCTGCGGCAGCGGAGGCCGACAGAAAGCTGCGGCGCGACAGCGGAGTGGCGTGAGCTTCGCGATCCGCGATTGGCCTGCTGCCGTTTGCCATGGATCAGCCCGTCCTGTCGCGCGCCGCTGCGGGCGAGCGTCCGGAAGCCTGGCGGATGGCGGCGCGGATGCGTTGATAGCTCGCGCAGCGACAAATGTTGCCGGCCATGGCCGCATTGATCTCGGCATCGCTCGGCGACGGGTTCTTCGCCAGCAACGCGGTCGCCGACATGATCTGTCCGGCTTGACAGTAGCCGCATTGCGGTACGTCGAGCTCCTTCCAGGCTGCTTGGACGCGCCGGCCGAGCTCGGTCCCGCCGACGCCTTCGATCGTGGTGATCTCCCGTTCGCCGACCGCGGCGACGGGTGTGACGCAGGAGCGGATCGCGACGCCGTCGGCGTGCACCGTGCATGCGCCGCACTGCGCGATGCCGCAGCCGAACTTCGGTCCCTTGATGTCGAGCACATCGCGCAACACCCAGAGGAGCGGCATGTCGTCCTCGACGTCGACGACGCGATTCTCGCCGTTGATTCTGATCGTATGTGCCATACGCCCCCGACCGCTTCGTCAGACTCGTTTTATTCGACGTCGCGCGAATCCACGTCGCCGGTGCCGCTTGATGCTACACCCAGGGTGACAACGGACTCAAAAAGCATGCGCGCGGGTGCGTCCGCTCAGCGCGGAAACGGCCGCAGCGGCGGCGAGGTGCCTGGATCGAGCGGCGTGCGTGCAACGTTCATGAACATCGACATCATCGTGTATTCACCCTGCAGCAGCGTGACCTCGGCAACACCGCGTTCGCCGAATTGCGCGACCATCCGGTCGTAGGTGGCGTCACTGACGCTGTGGTTGCGAAGGAGCTCGATACAGAAGTCGTAGACGGTCTCCTCGTCCTCGGTCATGCCTGGGGGGCGTCGACCGGAGGCGAGCCCGTCGATCACTTCCGGTTTCAGGCCGGAGTTGAGCGCTGCCTCGTCGTGCAGATCCCAGATGACCTGTTGGGTCCAGTGGCGAGCCACGATCATCATCGCAAAATGCGTCAGTTTCTCACCGATGGCGCTCTGCTCGGTTTCGATGACGTCGTGCACGTACGTCTGAATCTCGAGAAACGGTATCAACACTTCCGGCACGCGCATGTAGCCCCACCAGAATCCGAATGGCTCGCCCTGGCGAACCCGCACGAACTCCGCGTAGGCGGTCCTTTGCGCGTCCGTCATCCGTTCGGTCGGAATCGCCCCGAGGCGCTCCTGGGCAGCCCCTGCGGCAGCGATTCCGAGAGCGGCCACGGCGACGATTTCGCGTAAGCGCGCTTTCACGTTCGACTCCTTACAACTGTGGGAACGGCGCAAGTCGGCCGCCGGCCGCCGATTCCGGATACGCCATGTTCACGGCGAGCGAGAGGTAGCTGTAGAGACTCACGGTGAGGGCGGTCTGTACGACGCCCTCTTCGCCGAGAATCGCAACGGCTCGGGCGTAGGTCGCGTCGCTGACACGTTTGTTCTCGAGCAGCTCGATGCAGAAGTCGTAGGCAATCTGCTCGTCTTCCGTCATGTTGGGCGGATACCTGCCTTCCTCGAGCGCCGTCACGGTATCGCGGCCGAGCCCCTCCTTGATCGAATCGTCCTCATGAGCAGTCCATATGTCGTTGGTCCAGTGTCGCGCCACGATCATGATGATGAAGTGAACAAGCTTCTGGCTGATTCTCGGATTCACGTGCACCTGCTCGTGAAGCTCCCGAATCGGACCCAGGATCTCCGGCAGATGGACATAGACCGTCCATAGATTCGGACCTCCGGCACCGACTTCGCCCGCCGCGCCGGCCCCGCCCAACTCGCCGAGCCCGTCCGGCCTCACCTCCCGGTATTCGGCGAGCGCCCTGCGTAACGGCTCCGTCATGCTGGTGTCGGGAATGGCCGAGAGGCGATTTTGCGGACTGGCGGGTGCCGGCGTAGGCACCTGCCAGAGCGCTTGACTGCGGATCTGATGCAGGACCGAGCTCACCCTCTGCTCGAGCAGGATCTTGCCGAGCGCCGGAACCACGACCGCGCGGTCTTCCGCGGTCATCATGTCCGTCCGAAACCACTCGTGCTCCGGATCCGCGAACAGCAACTCCGCCTGATCTTCGATGGCCTTGCGGCGTTCGGGCGGAACCGTTCGGCTGGCCCAGCGCCGCAGGTAGTCGGCGTTCAAGGTCATTTGCTGCCCCGGCCGCTCCTCGTGAGCGGTGACGTGAAGGATGCGAACGCCGGACGGCTGCCATTCCGCCTCGAGCCGCTCGGCGAGATCGCTCAGCGTGCGGTCATCCGTTCCGGCGCCCTCATCGGCGATGATCACGACGTCGGTGAAGCCACCGGAGCGAATCGCCCTGCTCACGGTTTCGTACGCAATCGCGGGTTCGTCACGGGCCCCGGACCGCCGGGATGCCGGCGACTCCGATACGTCCGGGCGAATCGGCAGCACCAGCGCGTTGGCGAGCTCCTCGGCCACGCGCCGCGCCACGTAACGCGCGACCTCGACGTGGTTCGCCACGGCTGTCGAGCTGCCGCCGCTGTAGATGAGCGTCGTTTTGCCGGACGCGACGGCGGCCGTGAGCGACGTTGGCGTGTAATCGTCCATCCAAACCGAACGCGAAGGCGCGACGGGCTGAGCCCAAGCGGGAAGCCCCGATAGGCACGCGATCGCGATGAGGGCCGAAGTTTTCAATGTCGCTCCGGAGTCGATTGCGAGTTGCCGGTTATGAGCCAAGCGCCCGCGCTCATGGATCGAGGTTCAAAAGCCGTGCGGGGTTGCGGCGAATCATGAGGTCGATCTCGCGCTGCGTCACACCGGCATCGAGCAGGCGCTGAACACCACCGGCAAAACCAGCCGCCGGCACCGGATTGCCCGGCTGTCCCAGGTCCGTGCTGAGCACGACGTGTTCCGCGCCGGCGGCGCGTATGCGGGTTACGAGCTCATCGAGTGACGTCGAGCCGATCGGCGCGATCATCCCGAATGGAAACTCGAGCAACGCACCGAGCGCAATCAGCTCCCGTTGAATCGGCTCAGGCAGGCTCAGGTCACCGAGCGGATGGGTGATGACGATTCGATCGATGCCAAGGCCGCGGGCCGCGCGCACCAACAGGAGACTGTCTTGCGAGCTCGAATGCCCGGTTGCCAGCGCGAGATCGAGCGACGCGATGGTCTCGAGCACCGCGATCACCTCCGGTAGCAATTCGCCGTTGGCGGAAACGGGCAGAATATTCGCCGCTTCGACAGTGGCGGCAAACGGACCCTGCGCGGCGTCGACCGTCGGCATCCACACGATGCGGCCGTGACCACCCGTCATCGCGGCCATCCGTTTGACGGCCTCGACATTGAACCCACCGACCGAGCGATTTAGAGCAATGCCGCCGTAGGCACCGACCTCAGGGACAACCTGAGAGACGAGGTACGCAAGCGAGGCCGTCTCGACAAAGTGACTCTTGTACAGCACGGCACGCAGACCGTAGCGCCGTGCGATCTGCGCCGTTTCGATGGCTGTCAACGCTCGCGGAACGCTGTCCGGCGCGGAATGCACGTGCAGGTCGATGGCGCCTTCGATCTGAGCGGCCGCGGCCAAAGGCTCGAGGAGCGGCACTATCGCTAGCAGCGTGATCAGGTAGCGCGCCATCGTCATCCCCTGTTTCTCGAAGTCGTCGATTCGAGCCTTGCCTACGGAAGCTTGTCGATGACCCGGCCGCTCGTGTCGAGCGTCAAGGTTCGGCCGTCGCTCGTTACGGGGTTGCGATTGTTCTCCGCACACGCGTAGTCGTACACGGTGCTGCCCGCGGGCAGGCGCGTGTAGGTGAACGCCACGGGCCACGGCCGCGTCAGCGCTTCTGGATCCTCGAGTACGAGAGTCACGAGTAGGCGGTCGGGAGCGGCGAGGCGTATGCGCGTGGTCGTCTCGAGCTTGTCGCTCATGACGACGCCGCTGCGAGCAAGTATCGTCGAGCCGACGCCCTTCAAACCGACCGAGTGGAACACCAGGGTGTCGTTCTCCCAGTGGCCGACGTTGTTGCCCGTGTAGGTGGCCCATAGGTCCTCGGGCGCCGGATGCTCACGGCCGTCGGTATAGACGCGCACGGTGTTCGGGCCGTTCTCGGACAAGAGCCACGTTTGCTCCGGGCGAACGACGAACTCGTAGGCGTCCGGCAGCGCAAGCATGCGAGGCCAGCCTGCCGGTGTGCCGCAAATCGAGATCGGATCCGGAAAGCGGTCGGCTGCGATGCGCGCTAGGTTGTCGCGGTAAATAGCCTCGAACTTTGGCGAGTACGGCGGGTGACGGCGCGGCGAATCGGCAGGCGGTGGCGGCTCGAGGGCTTGCTCCGGCGTCGTCTCCCAGAAGCCGCCGGTGGCGCGCGTCCACGCGCCACTCCAGTCGGGCAGGGCGGCCGTTCTCTCCGACGACTGTGCCGCTGCAACTGGAGCGCACCCAATTAGCGTCCCGGCAAGCAGCAGCACGCGCAGCGTTGCGCCGCTGTTTTCGCTCGCGCTCATCGTGGCGCCGCCAACGCGCCCGGTCCGAGCATGCGCCCATCGGCTAGCGCTACGGTGAACATCAGGCCGGCGCTCGTGCCGTCCTTCATGGGATTCGCAACCACGGTGATCTCGTCCCCCGGCTTCAATGTGGACGGCTTCCAGCCTTGGCGAGACAGCGTGTTCGGGCTGCCGCATTCGAAGCTCCAGTCCGTGCTCGTGCCGTCCGGCGCCTTGACCGTCACCTGAATCCACGCGTGCGGATTCGTCCATTGGAATTCCTTGACATTACCGGTCAGCGTTACGCGCTTCTCGGGCTCGAACATGGACGTTGAGTGATGTGCGAGAGAGGTGGCCGAAGCGGAGATACCCGCGAGCGACAAAACGAGAGAGGCGAGCGACCGATTCACGATTCACCTCGTGCGTGCACGCATTGGCTTCGCCGCGCATGTTCGCGCGGCCGGTCGAACGGCGCAACGTCTCCGGTGTGACTCAAGCGCTCCCCGACGTGCGCCCAGGGGCGTCCTCGAGCGGCCCCTGTTATTCTGGCGACCTCGCTCAAACAGCCGTCACGGGTAGCCGAACGCTAAAAGACTGCTCGTAAGGGTCGCGGCGGCGAAAGAACGGGGAACCACGATGCAAATGCGTATCGCCATGTTCGCATCGGTGCTCGCAATGCTCGCGACGACAGTCGCCGCCGCGCAGAAACCCGCTGCCGTGGACGCCGGTCGCCTCGTCGAAGCCGATGCCGAGCCCGGTAACTGGATGTCCTACGGGCGCACCTACGACGAGCAACGCTTCAGCCCGCTCGACCAGATCGACGCCGACACCGTCAGCGCCTTGGGTCTTGCTTGGTGGATGGATCTCGACTCCAACCGCAGCCAGGAGACGACACCGCTCGTGATCGATGGCGTGATGTACGTGACGCTCCAGTGGAGCGTCGTGCGCGCGGTGGACGCGAGGACGGGCGAGCTGCTCTGGGAATACGACCCGCAGGTTCCCCACGAGTGGGGCGGGCGCGCCTGTTGCGGGGCCGACAGCCGGGGTGTCGCGGCGTGGAACGGCAAGATCTATGTGGGCACTGTCGATGGGCGGCTCGTGGCGATCGACGCGGCGACCGGCAAGGAAGTATGGGAAACGCTGACGATCGATCAATCCAAACGCTACTCGATCTCGGGAGCGCCGCGCGTGGCGAAGGGACGCGTGCTGATCGGCAACTCCGGCGCGGACTTCGGCGCGCGCGGCTATGTCTCGGCCTACGATGCAGAGACCGGCGCAATGGATTGGCGCTTCTACACGGTGCCCGGGAATCCCGCTGACGGGTTCGAGAACGCAGCCATGGAGATGGCGGCGAAGAGTTGGGGCGGAGAGTGGTGGTGGCTCGGCGGCGGGGGAACCGTATGGGACTCGATCGTCTACGACCCAGTGACGGATCTCGTGCTGATCGGCGTCGGGAATGGTTCGCCGTGGCCGGCGGATTTGCGAAGTCCGGGCGGCGGCGATCACCTGTTCCTGTCTTCCATCGTCGCCCTCGATCCGGACGACGGCTCTTACGTGTGGCACTACCAGACGACGCCGAATGAAAGCTGGGACTACACGGCCACGCAGCCGATCATGATCGCTGACCTCGAGATCGACGGCGCGATGCGTCGCGTCGTGATGCAGGCGCCGAAGAACGGCTTCTTTTATGTGCTGGATGCTGCGACGGGCAAGTTCATTTCCGCGGAGAACTATGTCCCGGTGAATTGGGCCAGCCGTGTGGATCCGGCGACGGGCCGGCCGGTGGTCAATCCCGAGGCGCGCTACGATCGGACCCACGTGCCGACCTTCGTCATGCCGAGCGCGGCCGGCGGACATAGTTGGCACCCGATGTCGATGAGCCCCGAGACCGGGCTTGTCTATCTCCCGGCGATGTACAGCTTCTGGGTGTTCGCGCTGTACGACGAGTTCAAGGTGTCGCCGGTCTCCAGCAACAGCGCCGTCGATTACTCCGTCCACTATCGAATGGCGAGCTCCCCGGATCTGCCACCCGAGGCGCGTGCCGAGCACGGCGGCGCCTTGCTCGCGTGGGATCCGGTCGCGCAGAAAGTCGCCTGGCGCGTTCCTTACGAGCGGCGCGGCGGTGGCACGCTCGCGACGGCGGGCGGCCTCGTCTTTCAGGGTGACAGCGACGGCGAGTTGCACGCTTACCGCGCGTCGGACGGCGAGCGGCTGTGGAGCCACCGTGTGCATGCGGGTGTGGTGGCCGCGCCGATCAGTTATCGCGTCGATGGGGAGCAGTACGTCGCGGTGGCCGTCGGAGCGGGTGTCGGCGGCTACTACGGGCCGAAAAACGGGCGACTCCTGGCTTTCAAGTTGGGGGGCGACGCCGAGATTCCTCCGCCGCCGGCGTACGTCGAGCGGCCGTTGAACGTGCCACCGATGACCGCTTCGGCGGAGGTCGTGGCCCACGGCGAGGACGTCTACTTCCGAAACTGCTCGTTGTGCCACGGCGTCAGCGGCGAGGTGCGTGGCGGACTGTTCCCGGATCTGCGGCGTTCGTTTGCCACGAGTACGCCCGAGGCCTTCCGCACGGTCGTGCTGGAGGGAGCGCTGGAACAGAGCGGTATGCGGTCTTTCTCCGAGGTGCTGACGGCCGAGGATGCCGAGGCGGCGCGCGCTTACATCGTGTCGCTGGCTCGGCGTGCACAGGCTGCGGAACAGCAGTGAGGCCTACTGGATTGGGGGGGCTCGATGGTGAAGAGGCGGGCGAGGTCATGGTTGTCGGCTGCTGTGCTGCTGCTTGCGGCCTGCGACAACAGCGGTCGGGCGCCAGCCGACAGCGGTGCGGGCGCTATGCCTGCTGCAAGTCGGCGTGGGGCGGAGCCCGTCGCGGTGGCGGCCCACCCCGATCCGCTCGCGGCGCTGGGGAGCACCGAGCCGACTCTTGCCGCGAACAAGCGGCTGGTGTTCGACTTTTGGCGGAGCGTGGTCAACGCGGGCCGCGTGGAAGTCGCGGACGACCTTCTGACAGAAGGCTATATCCAACATAGCCCGGTTCTGCGCACGGGCCGCACCGCATTCAAAGAGATCTTTTCGGTCGTGCCCCGCCGCGACGTTCCGGAGCTCGTTGCTCCTGCGCTGGTCGCGAGCGTGGCCGAAAGCAACTTGGTCGTGATGGCGCTGCTCGAAACGATGCCCGCGCGGGAAGAGTCGTCCGCGTATACCACGACGCACTTCAACCTATTTCGTATCGATGAGGGCCGTCTCGCCGAGCACTGGCATTCGGTGCAGACCCCGCCCGGTCCCGACGTCCCATTGCCCGAGGAGGGCGGTCCGCAGCCGGTGACGGGTGTCACGGGTGCAGCGCAGCTCACGCTGCTGGCGTCGGCGGATCCGCGCCTCGCCGCGAACAAGCGCCTGGTCTTCGACGTCTGGCGCGAGATCGTCGATGCCGGTCGCGGGGACGGAGTCGAGCGTTATCTCGACGCGGCCTTCGTCGAGCACAATCCTGCTGCGGCTTCTGGGCGTGAAGGGTTTCAAGGAGTATTTCGCCGCACGCACCGCAAGGCCGGTCGAGGCAGTCGATTCGGGCGCCGGTCGTTGCGTTGGTTGCGGAGGGCGATCTCGTCGTGCTCGTGACCATGCGCGAGCACCCGCACCCAAGCCGTGCCGGCCGCACTTACACGACGACCTGGTTCGACATGTTTCGCGTCGTCGACGGCCGGTTGGCCGAGCATTGGGATGCGGCAACGAAGCCCGACGCATCGATCGATCCCGCGCGTTGATCTGCTCGCTGTCGACCGACCGTGATGCGCGCCGGCGCGCTAGCGGCAGCTGAAGCTCGCGGCGTCGTTGGGATCGCCGCCGTCGTAGCGCGCGACGCTGGGGTACGGGCAGAGCGGGCGCGTGACGCCGGGCAGCGCGCGGCCGGAGGCAATCACACGATCCGGCGCGACATCGGCCTCGACCCAGGCCTGGATCGCCGTCAGCATGTCGAAGCTGTCGGTGGCCTGACCGCCGGCGCAGTGCAGCATGCCGGGCACGAAGTATAGGCGCGCCCAGTCCTGCGGCCCGCCAGCGTCCCGCGGTGTGAGCCGCGCGTACCAGTCCGTCAGCGCGCCCGCCGACATGCTCTGATCCGACAGGCCGTGATAGACGATGAGCTTGCCGCCGCGTCCCGCGAAGCTCGAATGCAGTGTGCCGATCGCGTCGTTGATGGCCGCGGTCTCCGCGGTAAGCGCCATGTCGCGATCGAAATCGAAGTCGAGCGGATCTAGATCGGGGCGCGCAGGTGTCATCGCGAACAGGCGGAGCGTGTCGGACCCGAGCGAGGCATTCGCCGGCGGCCGCCCGTTGCCGCCCAGGTGCATCGAGCGCCAGGCGGGACTCGCGATGCCCGTGTCGAAGGTGAAAGCGCCGTACAGCGATTCGCCGGCCGAGTTGCGCGCGCCCGCGAAGATGTCACTGAGCGCCGTGGCTTGCCGCGCCGACAGGCATCGCCGTGCGTCGCCGGCCGCGGCATCGCACTGCAGTGACTTGGGATCGAAGCCGCAACCCTCGAAGTCGTTGATCAAGCCGTCGGCGAGGCCGTCGAGTGCATCGCACTCGGCCGTCACGGCACCCGCGACCGTTTGCAGCTCGGTATCGGAAAACGCGGCCGACGTGTCGGGTCGGCCGTCGGGTCCCGGCGGCGCGATTCGCGTGACGGTCTGCAGGCTGTAGACCTGATTAGCCGCGATGCGCGTCAGATTGAAGGTGGGATCGCCCGCGACGACGCCGTCGAATTCGAGCGGCAGGCGCTGCGCGGCGAGCATCCCCTCGCGTCCGCCCGTCGAGCAACCCATGAAATACGAGTGTTCGGGTCGCCTGCCGTAAAAGCGATCGATGATGGACTTCGCCTCGTAGGTCGTTCGCTGTACGGCCTGGTAGGCAAAGTCGAGCTTGGCTTGCTGATCGGCTGCGAAGCTCGAGTCGACGATGCTGCGGCCGCGATGGCCGCCGTCGGTGCTGACGACGGCGAAGCCGCGTTCGAGCGCCGATGAACCGCCTGAGACACTGCCGAAAGCCGGGTTCAGAGCGCCGTTCAAGCCGCCGCCGCCCTGAAAGAGAAAGCGGCCGTTCCAGTCGAGCGGCAGGCGCAGCTCGAAGCCGATGCCGAGACTTACCGCTTCGATCGAAGAGGGCCGGGCATCGAGCGTGACTCGGAACAGGCAATGCGCGAGCGCCGGCACGCGTGCCTGGGGCGGCCCGGCCGCGGGCGCCGCGGCCGCGTCGACCCACTCCGCCGAGTCGACGCGGAAGCCGTCCGCGTCGAGCGCTGCGAGCGCCTCGCAGGTGGCGCGCGACTCGGCTTCAGCGCCGAGTGCGGGCTCGAGCGCCAACAGCCCGAATGCAGCCAGCGCAGTGCCGCACGAAATCGACTTGTGCATGGACGGATTATTCGGCAGACCGCTGGAAGCAATCAACGTCCGACTCAGAACACGGCGACTTGACGTGGCATGAATCCGTGCGTTTCGCTGAGATTGGGCGTCAGCGCCTGACCGCTCAGGCTTATCGCGTTCGCCCATTCGCAAGGACGCGAAACCGGCCGCATGCGCCGATGCCCTCGTCGAACGACGTTCGCCGCTTTCAGCGAAACAGTTTCCGCTTCGATGACGACGAACGACGATCCGAAGTGATCTGCGCTTCACGTGATTAGCGCGGCCAGAGCGATGCCGCTGGCGATGCGATAAGCTCACGCGACGCAAGTCGCGGGAACGCTCCTATGTCGAGGCAGACAATTTCGTCGCGCCGACCAAGCTCGCCGCGACAGTACGCGCGGCGCGGGCTTGTGACGCCGTGAAGCAGCCAGGCATCTTGAACCGACGAACGTGGCTGCTAGGGAGCGGCGCACTGACGGTCGCCGCGCTCGCGCGTGCGATACCGCTGCTCGGTCAGGAAGAATCCGCGCCGGGCCGCGTGGTAGACACGGCGAACGGTAAAGTCCGCGGGCTCGCGCAGCGCGGCGTCCAAGTCTTCAAAGGAATTCCTTACGGTGCACCGACGAGCGGTGCGAGTCGCTTCAGGCCGCCGCGCAAACCAGAGTCGTGGCGCGGCATTCGCGAGGCGGCGTCCTATGGGTTGCGCGCGTATCAGCCCCCGCGGCCGATGATCCCAGAGATCGGCGACGCGCTGACGGGCAGCGGCCCGATGAGCGAGGACTGCCTGCGGCTGAACGTTTGGACGCCCCAGGTCGGGCGAGGCTCGCGCCCCGTGATGGTTTGGTTTCACGGCGGCGGGCAGCGTACGGGGTCCGGCAATTCGATCTTCTACGACGGCACCGAGCTCGCGCGACAGCACGATGTCACCGTCGTCACCGTTACGCATCGACTGAACGCCTTCGCCTATCTCTGGCTGGCCGGTCTCCCGGGCGCTCGCGAGCGCTTCGCCGACTCGGCGAATCTCGGGCTCCGCGACCTGGTGCTCGCGCTCGAATGGGTGCGCGACAACATCGCTGCATTTGGCGGTGACCCACACAACGTCACCGTGTTCGGCCAATCCGGAGGCGGCGGCAAGACGGCGATGCTCACGGGCTTCCCTGCGGCACAGGGACTCTTCCAACGCGCCATCATAATGAGCACACTCGCGGACACGGCCCTGACGGGTCTCGAACCGGAGCATGCCGTGGAAGCGGCGGAGCTGCTGCTGCGGCGCCTCGGCATCGCGGCGCCGGATGCCGCGCGGCTCGAGAAACTGCCGCCCGAGGCGATCGTCGCCGCCCTCGCGAGCGATGCGACTGCCGGCGAGCGGCCGGCGCCCGATCTCTCGCAACGTTACGTGCCGGTCGTCGACGGCACGACGTTGCCCGCACATCCGTTCGAGCCGTCCGCCTCGCCGCTCTCGGCCGCGGTCCCCATTCTCACGGGGTCGAACGAGTGCGAGGCGGTTCCTTACGGCAACCCGAACGACGCTTATTGGGCGAGCGAGCCCACGAACGACGGTGAGCTGCGCGCGGCGCTGCAGCGCATCGTTACGCTCGACGACGCGGCCGCGGACCGCCTGATCGCGCTGTATCGCACGAACCGCCCGACTGCTACACCGGGCGATCTGGCGGCGATCATGGCCGGCGATAACTCGCCACTCCGCTTATCGTCGTACACGATCGCCGCGCGCAAGTTCGCTCAGGGCGTGGCACCCGTTTATCTCTACTACTTCGATTGGTACTCGCCTGTGCGCGACGGCAAGCTGCGCGCGATGCACGGCATGGAGCTACCGTTCGTTTTCGCTCACCCGGATCTCGTGCGTTTCATGACTGGCGTGGGCGAGGAGCGCTACGAGCTCGCGCGGAAAATGAGCGCGGCGTGGGTGGCCTTTGCGCGCACCGGCAACCCCAACCACGATGGCATTCCACGCTGGGAGCCGTGGAACCCTACTCGCTGGCCGACGATGATGTTCGGCCGCGAGGTGCGCGCCGCCGACGATCCGTGGGGCGACGAGAGGCGCGCAATGGCGGCCGCGCGCGACGCTCAGGCACGCTAACACGCCGCCGTCGCGCGACACGATCGCTCCGAGCGTCGCTGCGATCTGCTACAAATTATCGATACCGAGCTGATGACAACGAGCGGGGAAAACCGGTGATGGGACGTTGGGTCGCCTATGCGGCAGTGTGTGCGTGCGCGCTCGTGGCCTCTTGGACGACAGTCGCTCAGCCCGACCTCGACGGGGACTGGCGCTCGATACGGCACGAGGATTTGCCCGATCGCGGCCCGGGAGTCGGCCTCGGCGATTACGCGGGCATTCCGCTGACGGACGCCGCGAGGCAATTCGCCGAGAGCTGGGACGCGGCGCGGCTCAGCATGCCGCAGCAGCAGTGCCGCGTGCATGCGTCGCCGTACAGCTATCGCGGCCCGCTGAACTTGCGGATTTCCGCCGAGCGCGACCCGCGTACGCAGGAAGTCGTCGCCTACCGGCACTACATCAGCACGTACGAGCAAACGCGCACGATCTGGATGGACGGCCGGCCGCATCCTCCGCCGCTACGCTCCGCACACGTGGATGGGGTTCTCGACGGGGCGGTGGCAGGGTGACCGGCTCGTCGTCGAGACGACGCACATCAAGAACGGCTGGCATCGACGCAACGGTGTACCGATGAGCGATCGGGCGACGATGACCGAATATCTCGTCCCGCACGAGGACACGTTCACGCACATCGCCGTGATTCGCGATCCCGTCTATCTGACGGAGCCGTGGGTCAAGACGCAGCACTTCGAGATCATGCGGCGCGCATTGCCGGCCAACGCCTGGCTCTGGCCGTGCACGGTCGTCGAAGAGGTGGACCGCGATCCGAACGAGGTGCCGCACTATCTGCCCGGCAAGAACCCCTATATGGCGGACTACCGCGCCGAGGTGCATCTCGACGTGCCGGGCGTCGGCGGCGGTGCCGCTACGCTGCTGCCGGAGTTCGCGCGGCGAGTGGCGAACGAGCCCGCGACGCCGGCGCAACCGCCCCGACGCAGCGGCCGTGCCGCGTCGGCGCGTCGAGCAGGCACCGCCGCGAAGCCGGCCGCTCAGCCGACCGACGCGATCGAAACTTGGCAGATCCGCGACAACGTTTACATGCTGGTCGGCGCGGGCGCCAACACGACGGTGCATATCGGGCTCGATGGCGCCGTGGTCGTCGACCCCAAGCTCGAGGGCGCGAGCGACCGGTTGCTCGCCGCCATCCGCGCGCTCACGCCGCTGCCGATCCGCTTCGTCATCAATACGCACGTGCACGCCGATGCGATGGGCGGCAACCAAGCCGTGGCCGCCGCCGGCGCGACTCGCACGGGCGGCGTCGTCGTGCGGACGATCGGCACCGAGCTTCACCGAAGCGGCCGCGATCGTCGCGCACGAGAACGTGCTGGCGCGAGTCTCGACGCCGGGCCCCGACGAGCGACCGCAGCGCGCGTGGCCGACCGATACGTTCTTCGGCACGCGCCGCGAGTTCGCCGTCAACGGCGACGGCGTCGAGCTGCGGCATTTCCCGAACGCGCACACGGACGGCGACACGATCGTCTATTTCCACCGTGCCGACGTGATCGCCGTCGGCGACCTCTTCAGCACCGAGACGCTACCCCGTCATCGATCTCGAGCGCGGCGGCTCGGTGCAGGGCCTGCTCGCGGCGCTCGACACGATCATCGAGCTCGCGATTCCCGACGTCGATCACGAAGGCGGCACGATGATCGTGCCGAGCCACGGCTATCTGGCCGACGAGTTCGACGTGGCCGAGTATCGCGACATGTTGGCGATCGTGCGCGACCGCGTGCGGGACATGCTCGATCGCGGCCTCACGCGCGCCGAGATCCAGGCCGCTCGGCCGACGTTCGATTGGGACGCGCGCTACGGTGCGGAGTCCGGGCGAGTGGACCACCGCCATGTTCGTCGACGCCGTGATCACGAGCCTGAGCCAGAGGAGACGTGCGATGAAGCGGCAATCGCTTGGCGCTCGTCACGGTCTTCGCAGCTTTGCATCGGCCAACCGCGTGACGGCTCAGTCCGCGCGCGCCGAAGCGCCCGTCGATCTGACCGGCTATTGGGTCTCGGTCGTGACCGAAGACTGGCCGTGGCGCATGCACACGCCGGCGAAAGGCGACTATGCGAGCATCCCGCTCAACGCGGAGGGCAGGCGCGTGGCCGATCTATGGACGGATGCGCAAGACGGCTCGTGCCTCGCGTTCGGCGCGGCCGCCGTGCTGCGCATGCCGACCCGCGTGCACATCACTTGGGCCGACGATTCGACGCTGAAGATCGAGACCGACAACGGCGCGCAGACGCGGTTGTTCCACTTCGATCGAGGCGGCGGCGAACGCGAGCCGCGCCGCGGTCGCTGCAGGGCACGTCGGTCGCCGAATGGCAGCACGCGGAAGTCGTGCGAGCGCGCGGCGCAGAGGGCGGTGAAACGAGCGCACGAGTCGACGGCGGCGCGTGGACGCCGCTCAAGGTCACGACGACGAATCTGACAGGCCGCCTGGCTGCGGCCGAACGGTGTGCCGGTCGGCGAAAACGCCGTCGTGACGGAGTACTTCGACTATTTCACGGAAGGCGAGGAGCAGTGGTTCGTCGTGACGACGATGGTCGACGACCCGCAGTATCTGAGCGAGCGGCTCGTGATCAGCTCGAACTTCAGGCGGGAGCATAACGGCGCCCGATGGGCGCCGCAGTCTTGCAAAGGGTGAAGCGGGCGCCGGTGCGGGGTAGCCAGGCTACCAGCGCGCGGTGCGCTTCAGCGCCCCTCTGTTCATTTAGTGCGTCGGTTGGCGCTATGCTCTGCGACATAACAAACGGCTTCGGGGGCGGGCTCGAGGCCAGGGGAGATCGAGGATGCTTGGGGGACTGCTGCATAGCCGTGGGCATTGGGCGCTGGGTTTATTGATCACTGTCGTTGTTGCCGCGCCGGCGCTGGCGGCCGACGATCCGCTCATCGCGGCGGCGAGGGCCGGCGACGTTGGCGGCGTACGCAAGCTCATCGGCGAGCGCGCCGACGTCAACGCGCAGTCCGCAGACGGTTCCACGCCGCTGCTCTGGGCCGCCTACAACGGTGAGCCCGCGATGGTGGAGGCGCTGCTCGAAGCGGGCGCCAAGCCCGACACCGCGAACCGCTACGGCGTGACACCGTTGCTGCAAGCGAGCCGTGCCGGCGACGCGGCCGTGATCGCGACATTGCTCGAGCATGGCGCGAACGCCGCGCTCGGGCACCCGGACGGCGAGACGCCGCTGATGGGCGCCGCACGCGTGGGGCGCATCGAAGCCGTCGAGCTGTTGCTCGCGGCGGGCGTCGACGTCAACGCTGTCGATGCGTTCCAGCACGAGACCGCGCTGATGCGTGCAGCCGCTGAGGGGCACACGGTGGTCGTCGATCGGCTGCTCGCAGCCGGCGCTGACCCGAACGGCCAAGCGCGTGTCACCGCGCTCAAGGATCGCAAGAACGCCGACTATCCGAGCGGCGGTTTCTCGGCCCTGATGTGGGCCGTGCGTAACGGCCATGTCGATGTCGTGCGGCGGCTCGTCACCGCCGGCGCGGATCTCAATGCGCGGAACGGCGACGGTGCGACCGCGATGATGATCGCGATCGTCAACGATCGCTACGATCTTGCGGCGGACGCTCGTCGACCTCGGCGCCGACGTCAACGACGGCTCGCTCTACCACGCCGTCGAGATGCGCGACGCAACGACGGACTGGTACGCGCGCGACGGCTCGAAGCTGCGCGCGAATCACCCGAACCGGCACACGGCGCTCGACCTGATCGCACTGCTGCTCGACAAGGGCGCCGATCCCAACAAGCCGTTCGTCGGCCAGATGCACTCGGCGACGATGTGCTGCGACACCGTCGCCAACGGCTCGCCGTTCTTCCGCGCCGCGATCGCCGCCGACGTCGTAGCGCTGAAGCTACTGCTCGCGCGCGGTGCGGCTGTCGAATGGACGCCGAGCAACGCCGACGGCTTGAAAGGCGCCAACACCAACGTCGGCCTGACGCCGTTGATGGTCGCAATGAAAGGCGGCCGTGGCGTGCCGTTCTCAGCCGGTCCCGGTTTCGTGCGCAAGGGACCGCCTCCGTTTCGCGAGCAGTCGAACCGAGAGCCGGCGCAGGCCGTGAAGCTGTTGCTCGAGGCCGGTGCGAACCCGAACGCCGTATCGCCGACGAAGGCCACGGTGCTGCACCTCGCCGTGGAAACGCGCAACCTCGAGACGCTCGATGCCTTGATCGCGGCGGGCGCCTCGCTGAGCGCAAAGAATGCCGATGGG
Organism: uncultured Gammaproteobacteria bacterium; assembly: GCA_963741255.1. Taxonomy (GTDB): domain Bacteria; phylum Pseudomonadota; class Gammaproteobacteria; order Steroidobacterales; family Rariloculaceae; genus FEN-1219. The sequence goes on from CAVUHM010000001.1 coordinate 20,007, forward strand.
CTCACGCCGCTGCAGGTTGCCGAGAAGCTCAAGCCCGACGATCCGGAGAATCGCAGCCCGTTCGGGCCGCAGGAGTTCATGCCGGTCGCGACGCCCGCAGCAGATCGTCGCGCTGCTGCGCGAGGCCGCCGCGGCGCCGGCGGTGGCTCACGAGGTCGCAGCGCGGTAATGAAGAGGAAGTCGCTCTACGTGGGTGCCGGCAGTGTCGCGGTCGCGGCGGTGGCCGCCGGGGTCGTGCTCCATACGCAGCGCTCGCCGGATGCCGTGCTGCACGAGCGCTGGGCGATGATCGATCACTACTGCGTCAGTTGCCACAACGATGCCGAGCTCACGGGCGGTGTGTCGTTCGAGCGCCTGAAGCCCGAGAACGTCGCGGCCGATGCGCGCATCTGGGAAGCCGCGATCCGCAAGCTCAGGCTCGGCATGATGCCGCCGCGCGAGGAGCCGCAGCCGGAGCCCGGCGTGCGAGAGTCGTTCGTCGGCGCGCTCGAGTCCACGCTCGACGCTGCGGCCGAGGCTCGGCCGTACGCGGGCGAGCGGATCCGTGCACCGGTTGAATCGCGCCGAGTACGCCAATGCCGTGCGCGATCTGCTCGGCGTCGAGATCGACGTCGCCGAGCTTCTGCCGAGCGACGGCGGCGACTTCGGCTTCGACAACATCGCCTCGGTGCTGACCACGTCGCCACTGTTGCTCGAGCGTTATTTGACGGCGGCGCTGCGCATTGCGGATGCGGCGATCGGGGATGTCCAAGCGGCGCCGACGGCGGCAACGTACAAGATCGGTGTCGAGGTCACGCAGAACCAGCACATGGCGGGGCTGCCGATCGGCACGCGCGGCGGCACCGTCGTTCGCCACAACTTCCCGGCCGACGCCGAATACGTCCTGTCGGGTCGGCTGCTGAACACGGTGGCCGAGGGGTACTCGGGCGTCGAAGGCCACGACGAGCCGCACGAGTTCGTCATCACGATCGACGGTGAGCAGGTGTTCTCCGCGCGGATCGGTGGACCCGAGGACCACGCCGAAAACTCGCGCGACTTTCTTGGCGTCGCACGCCGCCATCGACGAGCGCATGACGTCGCCGCGGTTGGCCGTCACGGCCGGCCCGCACGAAGTAGGCTTCACCTGGGTCGAGCGTCCGGCCGTCGAGCAGAACGTCTGGCAACCGCCTCTGCGCGCCACGCAGGAAGTGCACAACCCGTCCGGGCTACCGCGGCTCGAGTCCGCGAGCATCGTGGGGCCGTACGACGCAACGGGCGTTAGCTCCACTCCGAGCCGCGAGCGCATTCTCGTCTGCCAGCCGCAATCGCCGGCCGACGAGCCGGCGTGCGCCGAACGGATCTTCTCTTCGCTCGCGAAGCGCGCGTTTCGCCGGCCCGTCGACGCCGAGGACTTGGCTCCGGCGCTTGAGTTCTTCGCGCAGGCACGCGAGGAGGAAGGCAACTTCGACGCCGGCATCAAGGCAGGCATTGCGCGCATTCTCGTGAGCCCGTCGTTCCTGTACCGCACCGAGTACGACCCGGCCGATCTCGCGGCAGGCTCTACGCATCGCGTCAGCGATGTCGAGCTCGCATCGCGGCTGTCGTTCTTCTTGTGGTCCAGCATCCCCGACGACGAGCTGCTCGATGTCGCCATCGATGGCCGCTTACGCTCCGCGAGCGTGCTCGAGGCGCAGGTGCGGCGAATGATCGCGGATCCGCGTGCCGACGCGCTCGTCCAGAACTTCACGGGGCAGTGGCTGCAGCTGCGTAATCTCGAGCAGCGCGTGGTTCCGGATTTGCTGCTGTTCCCCGACTTCGACGACAACTTGAGGCAGGCATTCCGCCGCGAGACCGAGTTGCTGTTCGCCGAGGTACTGCGCAGCGATCGCAGCGTGCTCGAGCTGCTGACCGCGAACTACACCTTCGTCAACGAGCGCCTGGCACGGCACTACGGAATCCCCGGCGTCTATGGCGCGCGCTTCCGCCGCGTCGAGCATACGGACCCGAACCGCTACGGCCTGCTCGGCCACGGCAGCATCCTGTCGCTGACCTCGGCGGCGACCAGAACCTCGCCGATCATCCGCGGCAAGTTCCTGATGGCGAACTTCTTGAATAACCCGCCGCCGACTCCGCCGGCCGTGGTTCCGGCGCTCGAGGACAGCGCGCCGAAGGACCGGCCTTCGACGGTGCGCGAGCAGCTCGAGCGCCATCGCGCGAATCCGAATTGCGCGGTTTGCCATCGAACACTCGACCCGCTCGGGTTCGCGCTCGAGAACTTCGATGCCGTCGGTCAGTGGCAAGACCAGACGATCGACGGCTTGCCGATCGACGCCGCCGGCGTGCTCGCGGACGGGACGCCCGTCGACGGGCCGCAGCAGCTGCGCGCGGCGCTGACCGCGAAGCCGGAGGTTTTCGCCGGCGCAGTGACCGAGAAGCTGTTGATCTACGCGCTCGGTCGCGGTCTCGAGCCGGCCGATATGCCCGTCGTGCGCAGCATCCTGCGCAATGCAATCAAGGACGACTATCGGCTCACGGCCATCGTGCTCGGTATCGTCGATAGTCTTCCGTTTCAAATGCGTACCAAGCCTGGTGCCTCGAGCGATCTACAGAGCATCGCGCAAGCGAAGGAGTAGCCCATGTTCGTGACGAAAAAGCATCTGCCTCGCCGCACTTTCCTCCGAGGCGCACTCGGGACGGCCATTGCGTTGCCGTTTCTCGATGCGATGGTGCCGGCGTTCGCGCAGTCGCGCTCGGGCGCTCAGTTGCGCTTCGGCGCGGTGTACCTCCCGAACGGCATCTACCCGCAGCTCTGGCACCCGGCGAAGCCCGGCCGCGATTTTGAGTTCCAGCAGATCATGAAACCGCTCGAGCCGTACCGCGATCACCTCGTGACCGTGAGCCAGCTCAAAGCGCCGGACGGCTCGGTGCACCTCGGCGCGAGCGCTGCCTGGTTGAACGGCGTGGGCCCCGTAAACGAGGCCGGCAACTTCGGCAAGATCGAGTCGAAGAAAACCGTCGACCAATACATCGCCGACGTGATCGCAGGCGACACGCCGCTGCGCTCACTCGAGGTAGGCACCGAAGACATGGGTACCGCAGCAGGTGCCTGCGACGGCTTCCCATGCGTGTTCTTCAACGCGATCTCGTGGCGCGACGATACGAGCCCGCTGCCGGTGGCGATCAATCCGCAAGTTACCTTCGAGCGCATGTTCGGCGATCCCGGCACGGCCCAACAGCGTCTTACCCGTCTGCGGCGCAAGCAGAGCATGCTCGATTCAGTCGCGCAGGAGACAGCGCGCTTGCAGCACAAGCTCGACTCGGCCGACAACCGGCTGCTCGACGAGTATCTGACGAACGTGCGGCGTGTCGAGCAGCAGCTGCAAAAGATGGAGGCTCGCCGCGACACGCTCGAGGACGCGCCGGCGTCGCCGGTCGGAATTCCCGATGCGTTCGACGATCACCTAACTGTCACGTACGACCTGATGCACCTTGCGTTTCAAGGCGACATCTCGCGCGTCTTCACTTACATGCTCGGCCACGAGGCGAGCGGCCGTAGCTACGCCAACATCGGCATCTCGGAGCCGCACCATCCCGTCTCGCATCACGGCGACAAGCCCGAGGGCATCGAGCGCTACGCGAAGCTCACGACTTATCAGGTGGTCAAGCTCTCGGAGTTCGTCGGTAAGCTCGCGGCGACGCCGGACGGGGAGGGCACGCTGCTCGATTCGGTCGTGCTCTATTTCGGCAGCGGCATGAGCAACGGCAACGCGCACGATCGCAACAGCCCTCCTGCGCTGCTCGTCGGCGGAGCGAACGGCAGGCTGCAGGGCAACCGCCACGTCGTCGCCAAGCCGAAGGAGCCGACGGCGAACTTGCTGCTCGCGCTTGCCGACCTTGCCGGCGCCGAGGTGGAGTCGATCGGCGCCAGTACGGGCCGGCTCGCGCTGCACGAGACCGCCGCCTAATCGTTCGCCCCAGCCATCGGGGCGAGGCGTCAAGTCATCGGAGCCGCGGGACGAGGTCGCAGTCGGTGCGTCCGTTCGCGGGTCAGCCGGAGCTGATCGAGCGCATTCCGACGAACGGCTCGACGCTCCTCATCTGCTCGATGTCGAAGTTGGGCAAGCGCTGTGCCGGGCCGTGCATCTGAATGCAGTCACCGCGGCGCGCGCGGAGCAAGCGCTCGACGACTTCGGAAATCTGGTGATCGAGCGGCATGCCCATCGCGAGCTGCTCCCGCGGATTTGGCAGCTACGAGACTCGCTAAGCGCGTATGACGGCACATACGTCGCGCTCGGCGAGGCTCTCGATGCGCCCGTTCTCACGTGTGACACGAAGCTTGCGCGCGCGCACGGCCACCGGGCGCGGATCGAAGTCGTCTAGGTCGGCGCCGGGGGGCGCGTCCAAGCACGGTATTCATCGTTTTTCCGTGCTTTTCCCGTTGTGTTCGGGATTTCCGCCTAGCAGGGCGTTATATAGGAACCTCTTGTTGGGAGCTTCAATGAGAAGAGGAATGGCGTTGTTTGTCGTGCTCGCATCGATGCTGGCGACCGCTGCCTCGCGCGCGCACCATTCGGTCTGGGCAGAATTCGACAACGGTCGTCCGCTGGAGCTGCGCGGCCACTTCGTGAAAATGGACTGGATCAACCCGCACTCGTGGGTGCACCTCGAAGTCACGATGGAGGACGGCTCGAAGGCAGCCTGGGCCGCGGAAACACCGCCTCCGAATCAACTCATTCGGCAGGGCTGGCGGCGCAGCGACATTCAGCCTGGAGACGAGATCGTCGTGCGCGGCTTCGCGGCCAAGAACGGCACGTATCGCCTCTGGGCGCGGAACGTCCAGATCGTCGCGCGGAACGGCGAGCCGCTGGCGGAACCGCGGACCGTCCTCGCGTTGCTCGACCCGAACCCGGCCGGCGTGGCCGACGGCGTGTTGCCGGGCCGGAACTGAGCGTGGCCGCGAATCGCCAATTCGATTACGAGGTGCGCGCGTGAGCATTCGCGCCGCGGCGCTCGCCTTCGTCGTCGCGGTTACGCCCGTGCTCGCCGAATCGGTCGCCGCCCAGGAGTTCACGCCGGCGCGCAATCGCCACGGTCAGCCGGATTTCGAAGGCATCTGGCAGGTTCTCGATCCGGCCCCGCATTTCAACATAGAGTCGCACGGCGCGAGCTACGGCGTGCCGGCGGGCCTCGGCATCGTCAAGGATCCCGCCGATGGCCGGATTCCGTACACCGCGGCGGGGCTTGCCAGGCGAGAGACGAATCGTGCGAACCGCGCGGCCGATCCGTTCGCCCGCTGCTACAAGCCGGGCGTGCCACACCTCATGTACCTGCCGTTTCCGTTGCAGATCGTGCAGTCGGAACATTTCCTGACGATCATGTCCGAGTACATGCACAACACGCGGTTCATCTTCTTCAATCGCAGCGACCATTTCGGGGAGGGCGAGCTCGACCTGTGGAACGGCGACTCGGTCGGTCGTTTCGACGGCGATTCGCTCGTGACGGACGTGTTCAATTTTCATCCTGACATCTGGCTCGACCGTTCCGGCAATCATGCGGGCGGCGCGACGCTGACGGTCGAGGAGCGCTTCACGCTCATAGATGCCGATACGATCCGGTATCGCGCGACGTTGACCGATGCGGAAGACTTCACGCGGCCATGGACGATCGAAACGCATCTCTATCGCCACAAAGACCCCGCTAAGCAGATTCTCGAGTACGAATGTCATGCCTATGCCGAAAACGCACTCGGGCCGCCCGTGTTGCCGGAAGTGCCGTAGGTCGGTGACCAGCATGCGAGCGCGCCAAAGTCCGTCGAGCACTTGCCGCGGTCATTTCGCCGGCCTGCGGATGCTCATGCTTTTGCTCGTGCTGGCGTCGGCGTCTGCAAGCGCGCAGCCCGCACTCGAGCGCCTGCCGAACGGCCGGCCGGACCTCGGCGGCAACTGGACCATCGCGGCCAGCATCTCGGATATCTCCGCGAACATCGTGCGTGTGGACGGCAAGCCAGTCGCCGGCGACGAGCGTGCCATTCCCTACACGCCGGTGTACGCACAGCTCCGTGCCGAAGCCGAGAGCAGGATGTTCGAGGAACCGGAGCTGCACTGCTACATGTCGGGCGTGCCGAGCCATCTCTGGCGTCAGGCATATTCCGGTGCGGGCCTCGTCATTCAGCACACCGAAGAGTTCGTCGTCTTTCTGCACGAGTTTCAGGGTTCGCGGCGCATCGTGTCGCTGACGCGGCGCGAGCATACTCCAGCCGACATCCAGCTGTTCATGGGCGACGGTCTCGGCCGTTTCGAAGGCGATACGCTCGTCATCGAAACCAGAAACAACAATGCCCTGACCTGGCTCGACACCGGCGGCAATCGGCATTCCGCCCAGCTCGTCGTCACGGAGCGATTCGTGCCGGTCGACAACGACCGCTACGAGTACGAAGCGACCTTCGTCGATCCTGCGGCGTATACGGCTCCGTGGACGATCGCCGCGCCGATGACGCGCGGCCCAACCCGAACGCCGAGATCCTCGAGTTCGCCTGCGTCGAGGGCAACACCGACCATCTGCACTACACCGAAGATGTCGGGGGCACGTCGATTGCGGCACCGAGTCCGGCGCCGGAGCCGCCAATGCGGCGGGCCCGTCGAACTAGCGAACGCAGCGAACCGCAATCACCTACGGCAGCAGGCGAGGAGTCACTGATGAGCAACAGGATGGCCGCACTATCGACTTCGAGTGTCCTGCTGGCGCTCGCGGTCGCCTGGTCGGCGACGACGAGCGCGCAGCCGGATGCCGCGCCGGCGCCGCTCGGCGCCGCCGAGATCCGCGAGATGTTCGACGAGCTCTCGAACTGGGGCCGTTGGGGCGAGAACGATCAGCGCGGAACGCTGAATCTGGTGACGCCTGCCAAGCGCCGGCAGGCCGCGGCACTCGTGCGCGAGGGTATCTCGGTGTCGCTGTCGCAGAATCTGTCGACGGAGCAGGCGGTCGACAACACGAGGCCGATGCAACTCATCATGACGGCGCAGCCGGGCTCACCGGTCGCCATGGACGAATGGCGCATCTTCTACCACGGGCTGACGTATGCGCACATGGATGCGCTCTGTCATGCGCGCTTCGAAGGCAAGGCGTACAACGGCTTCGCTGAGACCGACGCTGCCGAGAGCGGTTGCGCCCGGTCGGGCATCGAGCACCTCAAGGACGGCGTGCTCTCGCGCGGGATACTGATCGACGTGCCGCGGCTCAAGGGCGTCGACTATTTCGCACCGGGCACACCGGTTCTCGCGAGCGACATCGAGGCGTGGGAGCGCGAAGCCGGCGTCAGGATCGAATCGGGTGACGTCGTTTTCATTCGCACGGGCCGCTGGGGCCGGCGCTCCGCGAGGGCCCGTTCAGCCTCCAGGGCGGATCGCCGGGCGTTCACGTCTCGGCACTGCCGTTGCTGCGCGAACGCGATGCGGCCGTGCTCGGCACGGATGTCGGTCTCGACGTCGTGCCTGCAGGCGTCGAGGGCGTCGTCATCCCGACGCACACCGTTGCGATCGCGAGCATGGGACTTCTGATCATCGACAACGCGGACCTCGAGGAACTGGCTGCGACGGCGGCGCGCCTCAATCGATGGCAATTCATGTTGAGCGTTGCGCCAATTCCTGTCGCTGGCGCGACCGGCTCTGTGGTGAACGCCATCGCGACGTTTTGAGCGTGTCAGTACGTCATCGCACAGCGATGGGGCGAATCAGCGACCCCGTGGCTCCCCTGATGCGCTCCGGCAATCCAAGGAACAGGAACTCGTTTGCCTCGTCGCGCGCGAGCTCGGCGAGATCGAGGTTCTCGAGCAAGCGGAATTCCGTGGCCTAGGAAGAGCAGGTGGTGGACGCTCTCCTTCGGCACGGGTCCGCGAACCTCGACGCAGCACGAGTCGCCGCCGACGAGCCCGACGTTCCGCTCGATGAGCCAATTCGCCACCTCGACGCCGATGCCGGGTGAGCCTTGATTCTCGCCGGTGCCGATGAACGAATCGTTGTACTTCGATGGATTCGTCCAGTTCACGGCCCAACCGTAATTGAAGAGCACGGCGTCGCCTTGCGCGATGCTCGTCTCGCTCATCTGCTGCCGGGCCAGCGCACCGCGCACGTCCGCCATCGTGACTTCATAGGCCGGCGGTAGCGTCGGCACCTGCTTGAAGCCGGCGATGTCGAGCAACACGCCGCGCGTGATGAAGGGCTTCATCTGCTCGACGCCGAGTGCGGCGACGCCACCGAGCCCGTGCGTGGGCCCCATCAACTCCGTATCCGTGAAGCCGTTGTAGAAGACGGCCTCGACCGAGCCGTCGGCCATTCGGACATGACGCCCTTGGTGAGACGAGCGCATCGAACTGCGTGCCCATTTGCCCGATGTAGCCCGGTGAAGTACTCGGTGTGGACGATCGGATCGCCAGGCGCGCGTGTGGCCGCGCGAGTCAGCACGTTCAAGAAATATGGGCGCGAGCCGTATTGCGGCATGCTGGCTTCATACGGATGGCCGAGCTCATAGGTCTGGCCCGTCTTCGGAATCGTGAGCGCCGCGAGGATCTTGGCCGGAGTCACGTAGTTCGAGGCACCGGCTTGGTCTTCGGGCCCATGCACGGACGGCCACCACGGCCCCCGCTCGCGTGTTTGTGCTGCCAAGGGCTGCACGCATCGCCAGAGCGGCGAGCAGGAGCGTGCCGGCACCGAGAACTCTCAACGAATCGATCATCTTCAGTCCCCCCGAAAGTAGCGATGCGGACGCGTCACACTCAACGTACGTTGCGGCTCAGCTCGCTGCGCGACAGATAGAGATCGTAGAACGCGTCGGCGACCGTCGCGGCTTCGAGGGTCGCCGCACCGTTGTCCCACGCCGAGCCCTTGACCGAGCCGAGCACCATGACCTCGCCGACGTAAACGCCGTGCGATTTGAGTTGGTGTGCGAGTAGCCCGACGAGCTTGCGCTTGGTCGCGTTTGCGAGCGCGAGACCCATCGCGCCGAACGCGACGGCGCGCTCGTCGATCGTCGGGTCATTGAGCCCGAATCCGCCGTTCGTGACTAGAACCGCGCCGTCTTGCGCTCGCTCCAGGTCGGGGAGTGCGTATTTCACGGCCGCGAGAAGCCCGATCACCGGGACGTCGAAGATCGCGCGCGCGGCACGTGCGTCTGCCGCGAGCAGATCCCCGGCGCTCGTCGCATACGCGTTCCAGTGCAGCACGGTGACGGGGCCGAGCGTCGCTCGTACTGATTCGAGCACGCGCTCGACCTCGGCCTCTTGGCTCAAGTCGGCGCGAAACGCGGCGGCGCGAATGCCGTTTGCCTCGAGCGCGGCGACACCCGCGGCGAGCCGCTCGGCGTTGCGGGCAACGAGTGCGACCTGAAACTCCTCGCGACCGAATCGTCTCGCGACGGCCGCGGAGATGCCGGGCCCATAGCCGCAGATGACGATCGTCTTGCTCACAGGCCGGCTACCAGTTCGTGTACGAGCCGTCGGGCCGGTGGTTCAGCAGCATGCCGGCGCGATACGTGTCGTACTCGCCGAGCAGCGTGAGCTTGCTCACGTCGACCTCGACGCCGAGCCCGGGCCGATCGTTCGGCCACAACTTGCCTTCCTTGAAATCGTAGACCTTCGGCAGATGCGGCCAGGTGCGGCTGCCATCGCCGAGCATCTCCATGAGCGCGACGACCGACGTGGCCGTGAGGCACTGGACGAGCGCGGCCTCGGAAATCGGGCCCGTGAAGTGCGGGATCATGCCGACGTAGTGCGTCTCGGCGAGCGCGATGATCTTCATGAACTCGGTGATGCCGCCGACGTTCGGCAGCGTGACTCGCGCGTAGTCGATGAGCTGGTGCTCGATCAGCGTGTTGACGTCCCATTTGTAGCCGAACTGCTCGCCGACGGCGATCGGCACGCGCGTCCGCTCGCGGATCGTCGCGTACGACTCCACGTTTTCGCTGCGGATCAGGTCCTCGCAGAAATAGGGATGCAGCGGCTCGATCAAAGTAGCGAGGTTGATGGCGTCGGGCGGATCGAGCTCCGTGTGGAAGTCGATGGCCCACCGGCCGTCACCGGCGCCCTTGTGCATCAGTACGCTGTCCTCGTGCATCTGCCGCACGAGCGCGAATCGGTCGACTTCGCGCTGCCGCGGGTTGTCCGTGGCATGACGATAGACGCGGAAGCCCGCGTCGATGCAAGCGCGTGCCGCATCTTCGATCGTGCCGCCCGCTGGCCGCGGGAACACCGTCGAATAGAGCTCGATGTGGTCGCGCGACTTGCCGCCGAGCAGTTGCCAGACGGGCACGTCGAGCGCCTTCGCTTTGAGATCCCACAGCGCGAGATCGAGCGCGCCGAGCGAATGCAGCTTCTCGCGTCCGGCCGGATAGTGGTAGCCGCGCATCATGCGCTGCCAATGGTGATCGATGCGGAACGGGTCGAGGCCGATCAGCATGCTCGCGCATTCGTCCATCGTCGTCGGCTCGCCGCCTTCGCCGATGCCGACGAGCCCGCGCTCGGTCTCGATCATCACGACGTTGGTCGACTGGTTGACCATCGGCTGGCCGCGCCTGCCCTGCGAGTCGCCGGAGTTGCTGAAGTAGCGCACGATCTTGATCTTGTCGTCGGCAAGACCGAGGGCGTCGGCGGAGGGCGGCAGCCAGACGCTCGCGCCGACGGCGCCAAGCCCCGTTAGAACGCTACGTCGATCAATTTTTTTCATGGGTCTGCTCCGTCGCTCGCACGTGAATTAAATTCGAAGTCCTACTCTTGCGGACGATTGCAGACCACTTTCGAGAGCGCCATCCCTTCGCCTTCCACGCGCATGCAAGTCGGGCGATAGCGTTCGCGCACGTAGTACGCGTCCTCGAAGTCTTCTTGCCGCGGGTTCTCCATGCAGTCGTACTCGAACGGGTGCCGCGCGGCGCTCTTCTTCCAACTGCGCTTGATCGTGAATGGGGCGTCGTAGTACTCCGGGGTCGGTGATCGTCACCTCGATATCGATGCTGCTGTTGTCGGGCGAGAGCGTCAGTCGCTCGACGGTGTGCAGCTTCGCGCTGGTCGGTTGCCCGCGCGCGTCGAGCTCGGCGTAGCCGTTGAATCCAGTGGTATCGATCACCAGCGTGTTGTCTTCCCAGCGACCGACGGAATCGCCGACGTAGCTCGGCTGCAGGCTTGCGGGATGCTCGGCGCCCAACCGAACACGCCGCACCATGCGCGGCATCTCGAATAGGATCGTGAGCCTCGTCGGCGGACTGCAGAACCAGGATCTTCTCGCGCGGCATCGTCATCGTGGAGACGGCGCCGGGGCGGCACGACGTCCAGGCCGTGTGCATGATCTGCCCCGCGGCCATCGCGGCAGCGCCGCGATCGACCAGCGCCCGACCGGCCGTCGAGAGCGGCGCCTCCGGCACCATGAATCCAAAGGTCTTCGGTTCCCACATGCCGCTCAACCGCGGTGTCGCAGTGGCGGCGGAATCGGTCGTGACCGCAGGGATCTCGATCGCTGGCTGCGCGTTGGCCAGCGGCGCGGGTAGTGCGGTGCGCACCGCTGGCTCACCGTCCGCAATCCTGTCGGGACAGATATCGTCGACGACGTGCGCGGCGCTGTCTCGGTGGAAGTACAGGACGGTTTCCCAGGGTGCCGTGTAGGTGTCCGGATCCTCGATCGTGAGACGGTCTTCGAGGCGCCCGTCCGAGAGTACGCGCAGGCGCTCGGTCAGCACCAACTGATCGGAGTGAGGCAACCCCGTCGCGTCGAGCGCCGTGGCGTCGCTGAGTCCGATGGTGCGGATCACCAGCGTATCGCCTTCCCAATGACCCACCGGGAAGCCCATCGTAAGCGGCAAGGGCGGGTCGTCGACCGCGCCGCCGGCCAGATCGACGATACGATGCCAACGGTACCAGCCGTGGATGAAGGCCAGGTAGTCACCGTCCCGGCGGATCTCGAAGGGATAGGGCATCGTCATCACGCGAGGCATACCGGGCCCAGCACACCACGTGGTCTGGTCGAAAGAACTATCGCCGGATTGCAGGCGCTGGAGCCGCTCCGCATGCACGCGGGCGGCCTCGGGCGTGAGTGGCGCCGGCGATCCGTCCACTGCGAGAAGCCGCTGCGGAGCAGCATCGGGCACCCAGGTGCCGAGCACGGCGTCGGGTCCGCTCGCCACACTGACGTTGTCTGATTTCGGACTGCAAGCAGCCATTGCGGCAACGCAAGCGAGCACCCCCAGGCGCAGCAGATTGAAGAAGCCGGCGTCGACGTGCAGGGTCCCCATTTGCTCTCCTACTCGTGCATCACTGGCCGTTGGCCGGCGGGGGCGGAAGCGCCCTGACTCGCGCGGCGACGCCTTCGAGCTGACGACCGTCCTCGAACGTGAGCACGCGCAGCGTCCCATAGGGCTCACCATTGCGGGCCGGCGAGAGGAGCATCGTGACCACGTCCCCCGCCTTGACGCTGTTCTTACGCCATCCGAGGTTGACGTTCAGGCTTGGAGAACCGATCTCCACGGACCACTCCACCTTCCGTCCGCCCGCGTCGTCGACCAGCAGCTGAATATAGGAATGTGGATTCGTCCACTGCACTTCCTTCACCGTGCCCTCGATGGTGATCTGCTTCGTGTAGTCGAACTCCGCCGTCGAGTGATGCGCCGTTGCGACGCGCACCGAGAGGAGCGCTGTCGCGCCAGTCACGATGCCGAGAAGACGCCGTCGGCTGACTCGCATGCGTCACCCCCCCCTTTGAAGTTGCCGTGCGGCAAAACGTATTCGCCGCAGCATACCAGTCGCGAAAACTCATTCTTTGGCTCGTCGCCGGTGACTTCGAATCGGTCGTTTGGCCTGGCGACAGCGCGATAAGTTGGTGCGAGTCTGCCGCCGCGCTTGTAGTAGCCTATCGAACCGATCCTTCAAAAGGAGAATGCTGTCATGCGAGCGATACTCTCCCGCGGCACCCTCGCAACTCTTTTTGTGAGTGCGGTGTTGCTGCCTGCAAACGCAGTCCGTGCTGAAAGCCAGCAGGAAGTGCTCGACCGCTTTCTGCATCAGCGAGCTCCAGTCTCGCTATGCTCTTGCGCATGATTTGACTGACCCGGCGATGTACGCGTCGGTATTCACCGAGGACGCCGAGCTCTATGCGGCGGGTAGGTTGCTGGCCAAGGGCCGCCAGGCACTGCACGCGATTGGCGTCAATGACCGCAAGCGCTTCAATGCCGGTGCGAAGGAAGGGGAACGATCGTTCGGGGCGCTACGCCACGTCATCACCAATTCTGTCATCGAGCTCGATGGGGACACTACCGCGACTGGAGTTTGTTACGTGATGACCGTGGTCAATCGGCCGGAGCGTGGCCCGGAAATCCTCAGCGTCGGCCGTTACGAGGACGAATATCGAAAAGTCGATGGAGAGTGGCTGATCGCCAAACGCGAGATCGTCATGGACATGGGTAACTCGGAGCTTGGGAAGGCGACGGGGTTGTTCGGCGAATAACAGGTGGCGTCCTGGCGAGACGAAACGTCCGGCTCAGACGTCGAAGGCACCGACAACCTCGGTCATGAAGGAGACGGGGCTGATCGAGGTGAAGTGGGGGATGTCGTCGACGACGCGCTGGTGATTCCTGCTCGCGGCTGCGGCGAAGGCCTGCGCATCGGCGACGTAGATATTCGCAGTGCAACTGTAAAGGGGAGGGTTCGTCCCCTCCGGGGAAGACAGGCCCTTGCGTATTTCTATCCGACTGATCGCCTCGTGACCGAACAGCTTGATCAGCGAGGTCACGTGATGGTCCCGATAGTATTCATGATCGAAACGGTCGGCAGGACCCTGGGGATATAGCACGGTCAGGCATCGGTCACCCGTTCGTGTCGCGCTTGCAGGCTTACCCGTCTCGCCAAACACCACCTCGCTCTGAACCTGCTGCTCACCATTGGTGAAGTGAGCTCTGTCTTGCACCATGGCCTGGCCGTGGGCGGCACTGGCTTTGGCAAAAGCTCGAGGATCAGGAATCCAGAAGTTGACGATGGCCGCATACGGGGAGGGCGGCTCGCCTTCAGCGACGAGGGGCTTGCGCATTTCCACACGCGTCAATGCGTCGCCATACAGACTCTGCATGATCGCAAGGTGCTCGTCGCGGTAGTAGTCGTAGTCGAAATGGACTCCGGCGCCACCCGGGAAAATAGCCGTGTAGGCCCGCATGCCGATGCTGACCCCGCCGGCGGCGTCCGCGAGCACCTGCGGCATCACCGCGCCGGCCACGACTGCGCCGGAAGCGCGTAGGACCTGTCGGCGGGAGACGAACGGGGAACTGTGTCTGTGGACGGTATTGACCACGTCGTGTGCTATCCGCGCGCGAGCGTCGCTTGGTCGATCGGCAGGCGCCGTACCCGCTTACCGCACGCGGCATAGATCGCGTTGCAGAGCGCAGGAATCACCGGCGGCAACGCCGGCTCGCCGAGCCCCGTCGGCGGATTATCCGTCCGGCGGAAATGCACTTCGACGGGCGGCGCCTGGTTGATGCGCAGCAGCGCGAAGTCGTGAAAGTTCGATTGCACCGTGCGGCCGTTCTCGATGTTGATCCGTGCGAGCGCCTGGCTGATGCCGTCGAGCGCGGCGCCCTGCACCTGATTCTCGGCGCCGGTCGGATTGATGATCTGGCTGCCGACGTCGGCGGCGATCCACACTTTGTCGACTTTGAGCTCGCCGTTCGCGCTGACCGTGGCCTGAACCACCTCCGCGAAATAGCCCATGTGGCTGTAGTAAAACGCCGTGCCCATCCCGGTCCCCGGCGGAAGCTGCCGCCGGGCATCCCAGCCGGACTTCTCGCGCACGAGCTCGAGCACTCCGCGCATTCGGCCGGTATGGAAATCGGGCTGCGGCCCGTAACGATCGTCCGTCGAATCGAGTATCCGCGGCTCACCGAGCAGATCGAGACGGAACTGCAGCGGATCGCGTCCAGCGGCATGGGCAAGCTCGTCGAGAAAACTCTGGAACGCGAACGCGAGCCCATTGCTTTCCGGTGCCCGCAGCGGCCCGGTCGGCACGCCCGACGGAATGAACGACGCGGCGAACTCCATGTCAGCGACGAAGCGGGCAGGAAACTCGTCGGGACCTGCAAAAGCGGACGACGCCGGCCCTTCGCCGGTGCCGAGCGTCACGAAATGGTCGCGGAACGCGATGAGGTCACCGCGGCTGTCGAGGCCGGCCTTGAAATAGTGGAAGCCGGCGGGGCGGTAGAAGTCGTGACGAATATCGTCGGCGCGGTTCCACAGCAGCTTCACCGGCACGCCGGCGTGCTTTGAGATGGCCGCGGCCTCCACTGCGTAGTCGCTCGAGCCGCGCCGGCCGAAGCCGCCGCCGCACCGGGTTAGATGGATCGTGATGTCCTGTGGGTCGAGCCCGAGCGTACGAGCAATCACGGTTCGATTGCTCTCGGGGTTCTGCGTCGGCGCCCAGATCTCGAGCTTGCCGCCGGCGTACGACGCCGTGCAGTTTTGCGGCTCGAGCGTCGCGTGCGCGAGAAACGGATAAGCGTAGTCGGCTTCGAGCACCTGCGTGGCACTCGCGAGTGCTGCGTCGACGTTGCCGTCCTTGACGATATAGGTAGCGGGCGCTTGCCCCTTAAGTCTCGCTGCCTCCGCGGCGAAGCGCGCGTCGCTATCGCGCGCGGCGTCGCCTTCGTCCCATTCGACTTCGAGCTGCTCCCGCGCCTGCTCGGCAAGCCACCAGCTGTCGGCGACGATCGCGACGCCGTCGACGAGCCGGTCGAGCGGCCCCGTGGAGCCGGCGACACTCTCGTCGCCTCGCACGATGAAGGCGTCGCGGACTCCCGGCAGCGACTTCAACGCGGCGACATTCGCGCTGACGACCGTGCCGCCGAACACCGGGCACTTCGCATAGATCGCGTACTTCATGCCCGGCACCGTCACGTCGATGCCGAACAGCGGTTTGCCTTCGACCACGAGCGGACTATCGACGCCCCGCACGGACGTGCCGATGATCGTGAAATCTTTCGGGTCCTTGAGCCGGACTGCCGCGGGATCCGGCGGCGCGATCTTTGCGGCCGCCGCCGCGAGCTCGCCATACGTGAGCTTCCGCCCGCTCGACACGTGCGTGACGGCGCCCGCGGCCGTTCGCAGCTCGCTCGCCGGCACGCCTAAAGCCTCGGCCGCCGCTCGCACCATCATTTCGCGCCCCGCAGCGCCGACCCGGCGCAGCGGTTCCCAATTGAGTGGCGCCGCGGTGCTGCCGCCGGCGAACTGCGGCGCATATCTGGCGCCGTCGGCGATCGCCTGCTCGATCCGTACGTTTTTCCAGTCGACGTCGAGCTCTTCCGCGATCAGCATCGGCAGCATGGTCTTGACGCCCTGGCCGATCTCCGGGTTCTTGGCCGTGATCGTGACGATGCCGTCTGGCATCACCTTGATATAGGCGTTCAACACCTCGCCCGTCGCGGACACAGCTGCCCGCACGCTCGGCACGTGGAACTCGAGTAACAGACCGCCGCCGGCCAGCGCGCTCGCTTTGAGGAACGTGCGGCGGGAAAGCCCGGACTTGGTCGCGGCTTCGGGTACGACATTCATGGCCATCGCGGTCAGCCCTCGCTCGCGTCGGTCGGCGACAGCCCGGCCGCCCGCTTGATGGCGGCGCGGATCCGCGTGTAAGTGCCGCAACGGCAGATGTTGCCGGTCATCGCGGCGTCGATGTCCGCATCGGACGGCGTGGAATTGCGCGACAGCAGCGCGGTGGCGGACATGATCTGTCCCGCCTGGCAGTAGCCGCATTGGACGACGTCGACATCGAGCCAGGCCGCTTGGACCTTGCTGCCGATCGGCGTGGCACCGATCCCCTCGATCGTCGTGATCGCACCTTCCGCGACGGCGGACACCGGCGTCACACAAGCGCGGATCGGCGCGCCATCGATGTGCACCGTGCAGGCGCCGCACAGACTCATGCCGCAACCGAGCTTGGTTCCCTTGAGCTCGAGCTCGTCGCGCAACACCCAGAGCAGCGGTGTCCGCGGGTCCACGTCCACACTCCGGCTCTCGCCGTTCACGTTCAAGGTCAATTTCATGCCTGTATCCTAGCTGACGGGTCGTGCCGGCGCCGGTCAACTAGAGCCCCTTGCTTTCGTATTCCCATGCCGGATCGCCGCAGAGGCCGCAATTCGGACCGACGAAAGCGCGGGAAGCATCGCTGCTGCCACGGAGCTGCCAGTCGAGCCAGTCGATGACGACTTCGGCCGCCGCTCCGCCGTTCGGTTCCCAGTAGGTGCCGCCATGGCCCTTGTCGATGTTCGCGACGGCGATCGGCACGTGATTGATCTTCTGGTAGTCGTCCATGCCGTTTGCGTAGGCGATATCGGTCGGCCCGCCAAGCACGTACAGGGTCGGCGTGTGCAGATCCTTGATCCGGCCTTTCGTCTCGACCATCGCGCCCATGCGGGTCTCGCCGTCGACGAAGAGGCCGCTGTTCATGATGACGACGGTCTTCACGCGCGGGTCGGCCGCAATCGTCAACGCCTGAACGCCGCCACAGCTGAAGCCGGAGATCGCGATCTGCTCGGGATCGATGCGGCCGTAGTAGCGGCTGCCGGAGCGCTCGTTCTCTGCGAGCGCCCAGTCGATCGCGGCGCCGAGCTGGGCCGGACGCGTCGGCGCGTAGTTCTCGATGCTCGTGTCCGCGGGCCGCGGCGGCGCTTCAGTCTTGCCGGGACCGTTGTAGATGCCACCAGGCGCGATCGCGAGGTAGCCGTGCGAGGCGACATTCAGCAGATGGAGCCGCGCGCTCGCACCGTCGTTCGAGCAGCCGCCGTTGCCGAACACGTACAGCCCGAGCTTCGTGTCGCCGAGAGCCGCTAGATCGGCCGGCCGGTAGACGACCTGGTCCGGCAGGCCGGCATCGATTTCCTTGATCGGCGCAAACGGGCCAGTGCCCGGCGTATCGGGAATCGCGTCGAGATTCGCGGGTGGCTGCCCGGAGGCAACGCCTGTCGCGATCAGCAGAACGGCTGCAAGGACGGTGGAGATTCTGCGCGTGCTCATTGGTTATCCCCCGAGATGCTGCTGCAAACAGCTTAGAATTTGAATCACCCGGTGCGCTACCGGGCAACTATATCCTGGGGGCAGGCGCTATGCCGATCATGAATCTTCGAATCACAGTCGCAATGTCGTCGCTGCTGCTGGGGTCGCCATGGCTGGTCACGGCGCAGGCCGCGGACCCGGCAGGGTCCGGCGCGGAGCCCGCGATCGTGTATTCGGACGAATCGCTGCCGACGCATACGATCTATCGTCCCGAGCATCTGCAAGGCGACTATCCGGTCGTGCTCTGGGGAAACGGCTCTTGCGCCAACAGCAATTTCGGCTACCGGGAGTTTCTCGCGGAAGTCGCCTCGCACGGCTTCATCGTCCTGGCTCTCGGCCCCTATCGCGATTCTCCGCCGCCGCGGGAGCAACGCTCGGCGGATCCGGCCGAGTGGCCGCCGTTCGACACGCGCTACAGCCAGATGTTCGACGCGCTCGACTGGATCACCGCCGAGAACGGCCGGCCAGTCAGCCCGTTCCACGACAAGATTGCGATCGACCAAGTGGCCGTGATGGGCCACTCTTGCGGCGGGCTGCAGGCGGTCAAAGCGTCTCTCGACCGGCGCGTAACGACGGCGCTCGTGCTGAACAGCGGCATGATGGCCGACGACGACCAGTACATGGGCCGTCACGAGCTGCAACGCGCGATTCTCGACGAGATGCACGCGCCAATCGCGTACTTCATCGGCGGCGAAAGCGATATCGCGTACGCGAACGCCGAGGCCGATTGGCAAGAGCTACAGCGGCTCGATATCGCAGCGATCAACGCGAACATGGACGTCGGCCACGGCGCGACCTACCACCTGCCGAGCGGTGGACCGTTCGCGAGCGGGCCGCTGGCATGGCTCAAGTGGCAACTGAAGGGCGATGCGGAAGCGCGCGCGATGTTCGTCGGCAACGAGTGCGGCTTCTGCAATGACGGCGACTGGACGTTGCGCCGCCACTTTCCGGAGTGAACCAGCTACCGACGCGTGTCGTACTTGCCGATGGCATCGTTAGTCGCTCGGCAACGTGAACACGTAGAGCGCATGGCCGCGCTCGGGCACGCGGATCTCCGGAGTCAGCGTCGCCGGAACGCCGCGTGTGCTGCCCCCGCCGAGCCCGGTAGTGACGGCGATATATTGCTTGCCGTCG
Organism: uncultured Gammaproteobacteria bacterium; assembly: GCA_963741255.1. Taxonomy (GTDB): domain Bacteria; phylum Pseudomonadota; class Gammaproteobacteria; order Steroidobacterales; family Rariloculaceae; genus FEN-1219. Next base: position 39,184 of record CAVUHM010000001.1, read on the forward strand.
ACCGCGAAGCTGATTGGAAATCCTTGCACCGATGTAGCGAGCCGAGTTTCCCAAATCACGTTACCGTCGCGCACGTCGACGGCCTTGAAGCTCCGATCGAGATCGCCGGCGAACGCCAAGCCGCCGGCTGTCGACAACACCGATGTCAGAAACGACGCACGCTGCTCGAGCGACCAGACTTGCTCGAGCGTATCCACGTTGAAGGCCGCAAGCTTGCCGACGTTGCCGTTCGCGCCCGGTGCCACATAGAAACGTCGGTCGGCACCGCCGCTGCTGCCGCCGCCGGGGGTGAGCTCCACGGCACGCGCGCGCATCGAAGCGCAGCTCTGACTCAGTGGAATGATGAGTTGCCGTGTCGGCGCGTGGAAGCTCATCGCGGGCCAATTCTTGCCGCCGGCCGTGCTCGGGCACGCGTCGATCCACTCGCCGACTTTTTGGTCGATGATGTCTTGCCGGTAGCGCGGCCGCCCGGTCTCCCGATCGAAGCTGGCCCAAATGTTCTGCAGCACGGTCTCCGCGTGGCCGATGTAAGCGCCCGTGCGGCGGTCGTTCTTCCACAGGATGCCGTCCTTACCGACCGACAAGACCCACTTGTCGGGGCCGGCGTCGACGAGCACGCGTTCGTAGACGACATCGAGGTCGAACGATTCGCCGGGCGCATGCGAGAAGTACCAAGCGAGCTTGCCCGTCGTCGCGTCGAGCGCGAGCGTCGAGCTCGTGTAGAGCGCGGCGTCGTTGGCGTTCATGCCGCGGCTCGCGGGCATCCACGGTTTTGCCTGCGTCGTGCCCCAGTACGTGAGGTTGAGCTCGGGATCGTAGCTGCCCGTGATCCACGACTCACCGCCCGCGCGATAGAGATCCGGCAGGCCGCTCCAACTGTCGCCGCCGGGCTCGTCCGTGAGCGCGATCGTACGAAACCGCCAGAGTTGCTTGCCGTCCTCAGGATCGTAAGCGCTGATGAAGCACTTGGTCTGCTCGAAGATGCTGCACGTGCCCATGCCTTGGATGATGAGTCCGTTCGCGATGACGGGGCCGCTATTCGTGGCATACACGTCGGGCATGACGACGTCCCACGCGAGCTCGCCGGTGCGCGCATCGAGCGCGATCAGACGCGCTTCTTGCGGACGGTTGGCCCAGGTGATCGTGCTCTGAAAAATCAGCTTGTTGCCGTAGAGCGAGATGCCGCGCGGCGCAACGTCGGCGCCGACGTGGTATTCCCAGATCAGGTTGCCCGTGCGCGCGTCGAGCGCTTGCACGATGCCGCCGGTATTGGCGAGGTAGATCGTGCCTTGGTAGGCGAGCGGGGCGGGTTGGTTGATGCCGCCATCGCGCATCGGCCAAATCCAGGCGAGCTGCAGGCGCTTGGCGTTGTCGGGCGTTATCTCGGCGAGCGGGCTGAAGCTCGTTGCGCTGTAGTCGTGTCGCAGCATCACCCAGTCGGCAGGATCCGGGCGCCGTAGCGTGTCGTCGGTGACCGGCACGAAGCGCGGCACCGTGCCGGCCACCATGACACCCGTGGGCCCTTCCGCTTCGCGAGTAGTGAGGATGGCCGCGGTACCCGGAAGATCCTTGCCGAGGCGCTCCGTCGAGGCGGCCGTGATGGCCGCTTCGCTCGCCGGGCTGCCGTTGGCTTGCAGCAGATAGGCCACGATATTCGTGTAGGCCTCGACCTCGAGGCCGCCGGGATTGTCCGGCGGCATCGTCGAGCGCGTCTGCGCGATGAGCTCGTTCGTGCCGCGGTTGCCCCAGCTCGCGACGAACTCGGGTCCCCCGAGTGAGGCGTTCGGCAGTTGGCGCAGGTTCGCGCCGTGGCAGGTGGCGCAGCTCTGCTCGAACACGGCGCGGCCAGCGGCGGCTTGCTCGGTCGTGAACGCGAATACCGGTTCGCTGTGAAAGCCAAGCGCCGCGATGATCGCGAGCGAGGCGAAACGTTGCATCGAGCTCATCGTGTTTTCAATACCGTACGTCCCCACACCACAGCTGAAACAGGCCGCCGGTCTGCACGTCCTGCTTGTATTGAAACGTCAATCGGCCGTCGGGCTCGATCGAGAACAGAACGATTCGCGGCGGCACGATCTCGACGCTGTTTCCTCTGCGCCGTTTTATCGGTCCTTCGGACTCGTGGCTCGTGGCCACGAGCGAGCGGCCGTCGGGATGCAGCGCGAACATCCGGACATCGAGGCTCTGCGGATCCGCAGATTGGATCAGCCGCGGCTCGCCGGTCGCGGCATCCACGTCCAACACCGCGATTGAATTCTCCATGTTTTCGGCGATGACCTCTTCGCCCTGAAAAACTTCCTTGCCGCGACCGCGATTCGCGACATACAGCGTCCGGCCGTTGGTCGGATGCATGCGGATCGCCGATGCCGCTTGTCCTGGCTGCGACCGGGTACCCGGCGCCAGAAGACTCGTGACGAACAACGGTTCTGCCGAAAGCCGATCGTCCTCGATGCCGAACGTTTGCAGCTGATTCTGCGACTCGATGACCACGTACACCCATTTGCCGGACGGATGAAATTCGACGTGACGGCAGCGAAAGTCACGGCCGCCGTTCGGCGCTACGGACTGCTTGTTCGTGAGCTGACCGTTGGCGTAGCCGAATATCTTGAGCGCACCGCGATCTTCTTCTCTTTGGCCCGAAATCGCCTGATTGCCGCGCGCAGGCAGGATGACGGCACGACCGGAGGGCATTACGCGAATTTGGTGAGCATAGATTCCGGCATCGAGCGTCGCCGCTTGTCGCACTTCGCCTCCGACCGAGCCGTCGGCGTTGAGGCGATGAACGGCGATTCCGCTCGGTCGATTGAAAGCGGAGAGTAAGTGCTCGCCTCGAGGGTCGACCGTGATGTGGATCGGCCGATGGCGCAAGCGGACTGCAGCGCCGAGCGGCTCGAGCGCTCCCGACGAATCGACTTCGAAGGCGTTCAGATAATGGTTCTGCGGATTCGCCGCCGTATGCTCATCGCTGCTCGCGACGTAGAAATGCCGGCCCCATTGGCACGCTTCCTGAATTTCTTCGGCTACGACGATCGGTTCGCCGAGCTCGACGAGGGATTTACCGTCGTCGGCAATTCGGTAGCGCAACAGTCGGGGGCCGACGTTGGCATAGATATCCGCCCGCACTCTGTTCGGCTGTTGCGCCCCGAGGAGGCCGAGATGACCGAGCGCTGCCGCGCCGGCTGCGCCCGCCAAGCCTGCGTTGAATCTACGTCGATGCACGGCCATCCGCTCTAGGCGTGCTCACGGATGAATGCAAGCACGTTGGCGACGCACTCGTCCGGATTCGCGACTGCGATGTGATACGCGTCGCTCTGTAGCACGACGAGCCGCGAATCGGGTATCGCCACCTGATACTTGCGCACCTTTTCGACGGACTGCAGCGCGCTTCTGTCCGCCGTGATGATCAGCGAGGGTGCCGCGATGCGCTGCAGCACGCCGTCTCTTTCGAGGTCGAAGCTCGATAGCGCCGCATTCAGTCCCTGCGTGCCCGCTTGCGGCGCGGCCTTCTCCATCGCGTTCCAGTATTCGATCATCTCCGCGGATGCGGACGACCCGAGTCTGTCCTTCTGCGGAACGGGCGATGGATTCGAAATCGAGATGACCGAAGCGGGTCCGCTGACGACGCAGAGAGACCGCGTCCTTAAGGGAAAGTCGGCAGCGAACTGCATCGCGATCGGGCCGCCGGTTTTCGCGCCGACAATGTGAGCGGACTCGATGCCTGCTTTGTCGAGCACGCTCGCTATATAGCGCGCAAGACCTGGAAACGACCATTCGAAGCCGGCCGGAACCGTCGAGAGTCCGCAACCCGGCAGGTCCGGGCGAAGCACGCGATACTCCTTCGCCAGTGTCGGTACCCACGCGAACCAGACGACGCCCGATTCGAGCGCACCGTGAATCAGAACGACGGCTTCCCGCTGGCGCCAAGGTTCACCGAACCAATCGTCGCGAAAAAACCGGTCGGTCGGTTCTCCGACGGGCTGTGTTTGGGCGTGCGCCGCCGTCGAAACGATACCGGTGCCGCCGATAGCCGCGCCGATCGTTGTCTTCAGGACGCTGCGGCGGGATACGGTGATCGCCATAGCGGATCCTCTAGTTGGGCTGCTTCTCTTCGGCACGCCGCGCGAGCTCGCGCACCCACGCGCTGACGTTCGCGATGGCGGCCTCGTCGAGGAAACTGCCGAACGCGGGCATCAGGTTGCGGCCGGTCGACACGATACGTGGAATCTCGTCCGCTGCCAGCGCCGTCGTGAAAGCGGGGCCGCCGTGACCGCCGGTGCCGTCGGCGCCGTGGCAGAACACGCAGGAATTGACGTAAGCGGCCCGCCCGCTTTCGAGACTCACTTCAGCATTGCCGCTGCCCGGGGCTCGAGTAATCGACTGCTGCGTCGCTTCGGCGACTTCATCGAGCGTGCCGCTGAGCGAGAACAGCCAGACACTGTCGCCGCGAGCACCGCCCTGCACATGTCCACCCGAGTAGACCGCGACATACTGTTGCCCGCCGTGCTCGAAAACGCTCGCCGGTGCATTGACGCCCGCTCCTGTTTGAAACTCCCAACGTTTCGCGCCGGTCGCGGAGTCGAGTGCGGTGAGACGACCATCGTTGCGGCCCACGAACACGAGGCCGCCGGCCGTCGTGACGGAACCGCTCAGACAGCGCTCCGGCCAATGCTGCTGCCACACGAGCTTGTTGGTTCGCAGATCGAGCGCGGCGAAAACGCCGAACAGCGGCATCGGGTTGGTGCCGAAGTTGCCGCCGATGTAGAACTCGCCGGGGGGCGGAAGCTCGTCGCTAATCTCCCAGGCGCGAAATGCGCTCGCGCCGTCGGCCGCGCAGACATAGATGTAGCCTGTTTCGATGTCGACCGAGCTCGGCGGCCAGTTCGCGCCGCCGCGGAGGCCCGGCTTCGCCAAGACGTAGTCCGTCCAATAGGGCGTGAAGATCCCGCCGCGATTGACGAGCTCGAACCCTTCGGGCGCGACTTCCATCGACAACGGGACGAACGCATCGCCGATCGGAAACGGTTGCGTCGCCGCAGTGGCCTGGCGCGGCTCCTGCGGCACGGCGCGCTCCTCGATACCGATCAGCGGTTCGCCGGTCGTTCGGTCGAGTAGGTAGACCCAGCCCGTCTTGCCTGCCTGAGCCAAGCCCTTGCGCTCGACGCCGTCGATTTCGACGTCGAATAGCACGACGGGATTCGGTGAGTCGTAGTCCCACAGATCGTGATGGACTTGCTGAAAGTGCCAGCGGTATTTCCCGGTTCTCACATCGACCGCAACGATCGATGCGGAAAACAGGTTGTCGCCGGGCCTCACGGCGCCGTTGAAATCGGGGCCGGCGTTGCCGGTGGAGAAGTAGACGAGTCCGAGCTCGGGGTCGAGGGCCGGTGTCTGCCACACCGTCGCGCCGCCGCTGCGCCAGACCTCGTTGTCTTGCGGCCAGGTGTCGTGGCCGAGCTCGCCCGGGCCCGGAATCGTGTAGAACGTCCATACCAGCGAACCGTCGTCGGCATCGTAGGCTTTGACGCGGCCGCGAACGCCGAACTCGGCACCGCGCAAAGCCCGTGATCACGAGGCCGTCGTAGTAGAGCGGCGCGGTCGTGATCGTGAAGCCGTCCTGCCATCGCTCGGCCTGGATGCTCCAGACGACCTCGCCTGTGCGCCTGGTCGAGGGCGACGAGCTTGCCGTCGAGCTGGCCTGCGTAGACTTTGCCGTCGCCGATCGCCACACCGCGATTGGTCCAGCCGCAGCAGACCGTCGAGATGCCGGGCTCGAGGTTCGCCTCGTAGGTCCACAGGAAGTCGCCGCTGTCGACATCGATGGCGAAAACATCGTTGGCGGGCGTCGCGACGTACAGCACGCCGTCGAAAAAGATCGGTTGTGCTTCGGCCGAATAGCGCGGGCCGAATCCCGAGCCGTTCAGTCGTGCTCGCCACACACCCTTCAGACGCTCGACCGTGTCGCGGTTGATTTCTTGCAGAGGCGAGTAGCGGCGGTTGTACCAGTCCCCGCCGTTGGTCGGCCAGTCGCTGCGTGGGGCAGTCAGCGACGAGCCCGCGAAGTTCGGTGCGACGACCTGCGCCTCGACGCCGACGAGCGCCGGTGCCGCGAGCAGTGCCAGAACGATTGCAGTGGAGAACCTAATGTTCATCGGAGCTCACCTTGCGTGTAACCGAGCGTCGCCAGCTTAACCTGTCGCTCAGTCGGCCGAGAATGCGAAGACGGTTCGGCTCCGAAACGTCTGGTCGGGGAGCAGCGTCGTCCGCGGAAAGTGCGGCTGGTTCGGCGAGTCCGGGAAGTGGCCGGTCTCGAGCGCGACGCCGGCGCGCAGCGGGTATCTCACGCCGCCTTTCATGGCGCGCTGCGTGTCGATGAAGTTCGCGGTGTAGAGAAAGAGTCCCGGCTCGTTGGTCGAGACCGTGAGCGTCCTGCCCGACACCGGGTCGTGCAGCACGGCGGCTTCGGCGAGCTCGCCGGGAACGCTCGAGCGGCGCAGCACGAAGTTTTGGTTGTAGCCGCGGTTCTGGACCATTTGCGGGTCGTCGGCCGCGATGTCGCGGCCGATGGGCTTGGCCACGGTGAAGTCGAAGGGCGTGCCGCGCACAGACCTGATCTCGCCCGTCGGCGTGTTGTCGGGCAGCGCGAACGTGAAGAAGTCCGCAGCGATCGCGAGCGTGTGGGCGAGCACATCGCCGTTGCCGGCGCCAGCCAGGTTGAAGTAGCTGTGCTGCGTGAAGTTGACGACGGTGGGTTTCGTCGTCGTTGCGGTGTAGTCGACGATGAGGCGGTAGTCGTCGGTCCAATGATAGGTCACGGACACGGTCACGCGACCCGGAAAGCCTTGATCGCCGTCGGGGCTCACGAGCGTGAAGCGCAGGCCTTGGCCATCGGCGGTACGGATTCGCGACGTCGACCACAGCCGGTTGCCAAAGCCGTCCGGCCCGCCGTGCATGACGGACGGCGCCGGCTTGCCGTCGCGTGTCGTGCCGCTCGTGAGCTCGAACGTTTGGCCGTCGAGCGCGATCTTCGTGCTCGCGATTCGATTCGCGTAGCGGCCGATCGTCAGGCCGAACTGCGCAAAGTTGCTCGTGTTGTAGTCCGCCGCCGAGTCGTAGCCGAGGACCACGTCGGCCAGCGCACCGTCGCGATCGGGTGCCTCGACGGACAGGATAGCGGCGCCGAGGGGCATGAAGGCCGCTCTTGCGCCCGACGAGTTCGTAATCGTGTAGCGCGCGATCGCGCGGCCGTCGGCGAGCGCGCCCCAGGGCTCTTCGGCGATGCGTGCTCGATTTTGCGCGACAGCGCTGAGCGAGGCTGCGCTGACCGCGACGACGATCAGGTACTTCATCCGGTAGCCTTCCCCCCAGGTTCACGTTCCATAATGGGCGAACGCCCGCGCACCATTCAAGACGACTACAGGATCGGCGGAACCTATGGCGCACGAACGCAGCAACGACGGTCCGACGCAGAAGCCCGCGCTGGATCGCCGGGCGGCAGTCAAAGGCGCGCTGGCCGTTGCCGGCGCGCTCGGGCTCGGTTCCCTGGCGCCGTCATCCGCACACGCCCAGTCGAGTGCCGCGCCTGCTGCGCGCGCCGGCGGCGCAACACTTGCGCTTACGCGCTTCTTGAACACCACTGCGTACGGCGATCTACCGCCGCTCGCTATCGAGCACGCCAAGATGATTCTCGCGAGCACGCTGTCGAGCGCTGCCGTGGGAGTCACGATGGACTCGGCGCGTATCCAACGCGAGCTGGCAGTGGATCAGGGTGGCAAGGCGGACAGCACCGTCTGGTTCGACGGAACCAAACTGCCGGCGGTGCTCGCCGCACGTGCCAACGCTGCTGCAAGCGACGCCGCCGCCTCCGACGACAGCGACATCCGCACCATTGCGCACTTCGGCACGACGTTGACCGCGGCCGGTCTCGCGCTCGGCGAACGCACGCACGCGAGCGGTCGGGACTTGTTGCTCGCGATGGTGATCGGCTACGAAGCCGGCGGACGCATCGGCGACGCGCGCGCGGGCGGCCGCTCAGGGTTGCACGCGTCGCAGCTCGTGGCGTTCGCGAGCGCCGCCGTCTCCGCGAAGCTGCTCGAGCTCGGCGACGGGGAGATGGCGCATGCGCTTGGGCTAGTCGCCACCACGGTGGGCGGCCTTGGCGTCGGCACGAACAGCTGGGCGCGCGAATACATGGGCGCCAACGCGGCGTTCACGGGCGTGCAGGCGGCGCTGTCGGCGGCGAGCGGCTTCACGGTGAATGAGGACATGATCGAAGGCCCTAACGGGTTCATCGACGTGTTCGGGGGTGGCGCCTCGAGCGTCGGCCGGCTGACGGCCGATCTCGGCACGTCCTGGAACATCGACGACTACCTCGCCATCAAGCTCTGGCCGGGCGCCCACCCGCTCTCCGGCATGGTCGAAGCCGCCGTCACCGCAGCGCGCGAAGGTAACGTCGAGGCGAGCGACGTGGCGCAGATTCTCGTCGCCGGCCCGTCGGTTCGCACGATGTTCGGCAGCCGCCGTCCGAAGGACCATGTCGAGGCCATTCACAGCCTGCCGTACTTCGTGGCCTCCGCGATTGCCGACAAGAACTTCACCTGGGTGCACGCGACGGCGGACAAGATCTTCGATCCGACCGTGCAGCGGCTGATGGCGCTCGTGGATCCGGATCCGTCGCCGCCGGCCGTGGAGACGCGCTGGCCCTGGGCCGGCACGGTTACCATCGTGACGACGTCGGGCGCGCGTATCACGCGGACCGTGGACGCGCCGCGCGGCTCGGCGCCGCGCGGCATCGAATGGACGGATGTGGAAGCGAAGTACCGCGAGCTGATGCCGCAGTCGCGGCTGCCGGCCCGACGCCTCGACGAGATTCTCGCGACGATCCGCGAGTTCGAGAACGTCAACGACGTGTCGCAGCTGACGCGCATGCTCGCACCGGCGGCGCTGAGCTCGCTTCTGTCGGTCGCCGCAATCTGCACTACGCGTCGTTACGGCAGTGCGTACGCGATCAGCTCGGCACCGGCGTTGACGCCCGATTGGCTCACGGCCACCACGATGTACTGCTTGCCGTTGTGCAGGTAGGTCATCGGCGAGCCCGTTTGCTTGGCCGGCATCTTCACCTGTCCCGCCACGTCCTCGCCGGTCTCCTTGTCGTAGGCGCGTAGCAGCGCCACCGTTGCGCCGCTCGCATCGGTGTGGACGTCGCCTTCGCCCGCGATCACGAGCGTCTTGGTCGTCAGCGTGCCGATGAAGATCCGGCCGTAGGCGCCGAGTCGCGACACGTCGAGGCCCGCGAGTGCAGGGTTGTTGCGGATGTTGTCGGGCGTCGTGGAGTGGGCTTTCTGCCAGAGCATCTCGCCCGTATTCATGTCGTACGCCGTGATCCGGTCGTACGGCGGCTTGATCAGCGGAATGGTCCCTTGCAGGAAGGTGCTCGCGCGAGGCCCTCCCGGCCCCGGTTGCGCTCCCAATGCGCCGGGTCGCGGGCCGAGGCCACCGGCTGGCGGCGCCGGCGGCGGGGCGGCCGCCACCGGAGCGGCGCCCGCGCGCGCAGCCGGACCCGGGTCGAACGGCCTGAGATTGGCGGGGATGTTCTGCAGCGTGAAGACCGCCGTATGCGAGTGAATGTAGAGGCGGTTCGTCTCGGGATCGAAGCTGCCGCCGGGCCAATTGGCGCCGCCGACATCGGCCGGCAGCATGAGCGTCCCGAGCGGGCCGCCCGGACGGTCGATCGCCGCCGGCGTGTACAGAGGCCCGATGTGGTACTGCGCCATGACTCTCTCGGCCTCGGCGCGCAGCGCCGGCGTGAGATCGTTCAGCACGTCCGCGGAAAAACCCTGGCGGTCGAACGGTTGCGGCCGCGTCGGAAACGGCTGCGTGGGGCTCGTCTTCTCGAACGGCGACTCCGATTGCGGCACGGGCCGTTCTTCGATGGGCCAGATCGGTTCGCCCGTTTCGCGGTTCAGCACGAACAGGAACGCCTGCTTGGTCGGCTGTGCCAGCGCCTTGATCGTGCGGCCGTCCTGCTGCATGTCGAAGAGAATCGGTGCGGCACGGCAGGTCGAAGTCCCAGAGGCCGTGATGCACCGTTTGGTAATGCCACCGGCGTTGGCCGGTGCGCACGTCGACCGCCACGAGCGATTCGCCGAACAGTCCGTCGCCGGGGCGGTTGAAGCCGTTGTAGTCGGAGGACGGCATCTCGACGGGCAGATACACGAGCCCGAGCTCCGGATCCGCGCTCATTTGCGACCAGACGCCGGTGTTGCCGTTGCGCTCCGCCGCGCCGTCTCCCCACGTCTCGTAACCGAACTCGCCTCGAGCCGGGACGGTATGGAAGATCCAGAGGCGCTTGCCGGTCCGCACGTCGAAACCGCGCACGTTGCCGCGTACGTCCCAGGTCGAGCTCGGGGCTGCCGGCCGGGCGATGCGCGGCGCCCACCACAATGACGTTCCCGACCACGAGCGGCGTGGCGTTGAGCCCGATGTTGCCGCCGTCCGGGTCGACCTCCTGGTCGAAGTTTTCCTTCAGGTCCACGATGCCGTCGTCGCCGAACGAGTCGACGGGAATGCCCGTCTTGGCGTCGAGCGCGATCATGCGATAGCCGGGCGTCACGTAGATGATGCGTTCGTCCGTGCCGTCCGGGCTCGACCACCACGCCACGCCGCGACCGGCTCCTTGGCGAGCGCCCGCACTGCCGCGCGCGCCTTCGTCCTCGCGGTACAGCCATTTCATTTCGCCCGTTGCGGGATCGAGCGCGACCACCGCGCGGCGCGTGCCCGCCGTCGTGTACAGGGTGTCGTTCACGTACAGCGGGGTTGCGGAATACAGCGTGTCGGGGCGCGGGCCGAGAAAATCCGTGCGCAGGCGCCACGCGATCCGCAGATCCTTGAAGTTGTCCTTGTCGATTTGGTCCAGCGACGAGTAGCGCTGGCTCGCAAGGTTGCCGCCGTAGGTCGGCCACTGCTCGGCGCGACCACTCGCTGCGGCCGGCGGTTGCGCTGTGCCGAGGGACGCGCCAAGCACGCCCCCGAGCACGAGGGCGCAGGCTGCGATCCTAAATTTACGCAAGTAGGCTCTCCCCACGGCTATCGATGATTACGGGTTCGGCGGGATCTGGAACGTCATCTTAGTAAGGGCGTCCTGCTCGGCAGGCAGCGGTTCGCTCCCGAGCGGCAAGCCGTTGTACCAGAGAACGTAGGTCAGGATCTCGACCCGCTGTTCCTCGAGCAGGCTCGCGGGCTTCTCCGGCGGCATCGTCGCGATGCGCGCGACCAACGCCGCGAGCGGTGCACCGTTCCACGTGCTGGCGAATTGCGGGCCGACGAGTGGCGGAGACTTGTCCGCTCCCGCCATGGTCTCGCCGTGGCATTGCAGGCAGTGCTGGTAGTAGAGGTCCCGGCCGCGCAGCGCCTGCTCCTCGGTGTAAGCGCCGGCCAAGATCGATGGTGTGGCCGCCGGCTGTCCCACGGCCCGGACGAGACCGGTACCGGCGGAGCACGCGCTGACCAGTAGTGCGATTGAGTGGATTCTCACGAGTGGACCTTTGCGATGCGGATGCGTGGGAGCGTGTCGAGGACGTTCGCGTTCGAGCGCGCTATGCTCCGACTCGCAGCCGCACATGGCAAGCGAACGGGGGAGAATTGAATATGCTGAAAACCAAGCTCGTCACGGCCTTGCTCCTGTGGCTGGCATTCGCCCCTCCGGCGCTCGTGGCGCAAGGGATCGAGATCACGCCAGCAGACGCGCGGACTGCCGCGACGCGGCCCGCAAACGGCCTATACCGGTGTGGCAATCGCGGAGCTGCTGTTTCGGGCGAACGACAAGAGCAAGCTGACGATGGCGGAAATCAGCTTCGAGCCGGGTTCGCGCACGGCCTGGCATAACCACCCAGCCGGGCAGTACCTATACGTCACCTCAGGCATCGGCTGGGTGCAGTCGCGCGGCGAGAAGAAGCGCGTGGTCAAGGCGGGAGATGTGATCTGGACACCGCCCGGCGTTTTCCACTGGCATGGCGCTACGGCAACGCAAGGACTGCGGCACATCGCCGTATGGCAGTTCGTCGATGGCAGCGGAGGCGAGCTCGCAGAGCATGTCACCGATGTCGATTACCTGGCGGAGCCGGCCGACGAGTGAAGCGCGCGGAAGTGGAGCTGCGCACGACGCACGGCTCGAGACCGTGTGCCGAGCGTGCACCGAGAGCTTGCTCAAAGTCCGCGCATCAGTTCGACTAACCCATCGACGATTCCCGCTTCGGCGCAGCCGGGCTTCAGCCGCGAGCTGAGCACCGTGAACACATTGCGGCCAAAGGCGTCGTCGCTGGGAATGTAGCCCGTCGGCGCCGAGCCGTTGGTGAGCGTGGACATCATCGTGTGCTTGAACGGCGACTCGCGCTTCAGGCGCTGCGCAATGCCGTTGTAGACCTCGCCATCCACGGTGCCGATGTACACGTCGCCGATGCGCAGCGCGCCGAGGCGGATCGAGACCTCGTCGGCATCGACGTACGTGCCCGGAAAGCCGGCGCGACCGGAGTCCGTCCGCCGCCGCGCCGGGCAGGAGAAGCTCGCCTGCGCGCCGCTCAGCGTCGCGTCGGCCGGCGACTTCTCGAGCGATTCGCGCATCACGTGCAGCACTTCCTCGCCGAGCATCTGGCCCATCGTCTCGTCATCTGCTTCTGCTGCTTCATGAGCAGCTGCACGCGCGGATTGCTGCGATCCAGGCCCTGGCCGCCGGGCGGCATCGCATTGCTGATGTCCTCGCCGCGTTTCGCGTAGTCCGCGATGCGGATCTCGCGCAGCTCGTAGGTCTGGTTGAAGTAGATCGGGTTCTGGTCGCCGGCCGCGCCGCTCGCCCACAGCGCCACGGCGTCTGCCGCCGAGGGATTCCTCGACGTAGCGCGAGGTTGCGCCGGGAATGTCGCCGCTGATCATGTCGAGCGTGCCGGTGAGCACGCCGTGCACGGCATAGTTGTAGTACACCGCGATCGGCTCGCCGGCCGGCGTCTCGACGCGGACCACGGCCACGGTCTTGTCGGACGTGCCGTCGTAGTTGGGCCCTTCCCACCAGCGGTTGGTTACCGGATCGACGCGGTCGCGGTTCACGTTGATGTACGAGACGCCCGTGCCCCAGGCCACCCGCGCCGGCTGCAGCCGCGCGACGCCTCGCGCAGGCTCTGCAGGATCTTTTCCTCGACGCCGCCGCCGAGCCGGAACGGCACGCTGTGCGTGTGCGTCGCCGAAATCAGCAGCTGGTTGGCAGGGATCGCCAGCTCCGCCTGCGGCGCGCGCGCTGACCTTGTTGTACAGGTCGGTGGGAATCGCGCCGGCATCCACCGCGACCAGCGCCGCGCGCGTGCGGCCGTTGTCGACCACGAGGGCGCGCACGAAGATCGGATCGAGCACGCCGGTGAAGTTGCGGGGCAGCTGCGCGTCCGCGCGGCGTGTAGTCGATGCGCGCTGCGCCGGCGCGCAATTCATCCCCGGGCCTTGCCGACGGCTGTGCGTGCACCGCCGCCGATGCGCAGAGCGCGACGGACGACAGCCAGACAACCGGGGATCGACTTCGCACGCATGGCGCCTCCTCTTGCGGTATCGGCGCAGCATACCCGCCATCGCACGCTATGCAACCGTTTGCACAACCCGAACGGCGCTAGGTTCCGGTGGCGATCTCGCGGTGCGCCTGCATCGCGAGCAATATTCCGCCGACGATGCCCGAGTCCCCGCCGAGCTCAGGCGCACGAACGTAGCCCGCCGCGCGCTCCAAGTCTGCGAGCGGCGGCAGGTAGCCGTTCAAGTATTCGAGCATTGCCGCGCTCACGAGCGGCAAGAGCGCTCCGTTCGACATTACACCTCCGCCGAACACGATGCGCTCGACCGATTCCAGCAGCGCGATCGACGCGGCGAGCTGCCCCAAGTAGCCCGCGATAACGGAGTGTCCGAAGTGATCGGCGGGGAGCGCTTCGAGATCGCGGCCCCAGCGCGCGCGGATCGCGGGCCCGCTCGCGAACCCCTCGATGCAGCTGCGATGAAACGGGCACACCCCCGCGAAGCCGGCGTCGCGCGGATCGCGAGCCGCCGGCAGATGACCCATCTCGGCGTGCATGAGCCTGCGCCGCGTGCGGTCCTGCGGTGCCACCGCGCCGCCAATCCCGGTGCCGACTGTCACGTACGCGAGCGACCCCGCGCCGCGGCCCGCGCCGAGGCGCCACTCAGCGAGCGCAGCGGCGCCGACGTCGGTGTCGAGCGCGATAGGCGCAGCGAACGCCGAGCGCAGGGGTGCGAGTACGTCGGTGCCGGACCAGCCCTGCTTCGGCGTGGTCAGCAATCGGCCGAAGTTGCTTGCGCCGGGCGCAAGCTCGATGGGGCCGAAGCAGCCAAAACCGAAAGCCGCGATTGGCCCGCGCGCGTTCTCGGCGGCCAAGAAGAAGTCCACGCATTCGGCGAGCGTCGCGCGAGCGTCGACGGTCGGCACCGCGACGCGATCGAGAATGCGGTCCGGCGCTTCGGCCACCGCGCAAACGAACTTCGTGCCGCCGCCTTCTATCGCGCCGAACAGCGGTTTGCGCGCATGGGTGCTCGCCATGCTGATCGTGCCGCTCATGCTCATGGCGGGCTATCGGTGCCCAACGGCCTAACGGTAGACTTCGGTGCAAACGATTGCAACGGAGCCTGTGAGAAGCTTCTTGGAGACTACGCCGGCGAGCAACGAGAGCAATGACGGGCGAATGATCCGCGCGCTCGTCTGCTTGATGTTTTTCACCTTCGCGATGACGACCGATGCCGTCGGCAGCGTGATTCCGGCCGTCATCGCCGAGTTTTCACTCAGCATGACGGCGGCGAGCGCGTTCCAGTACGCGACGATGGCCGGCATCGCCGCGGGGGCGTTGCTGCTCGGTTTTCTCGCCGACCGGTTCGGCCGCAAGCGCACGGTCATCGTCGGCCTCTGCCTGTACGGCGCCGCATCGCTCGTGTTCGCGGTCAGCGACCGCTTCGGCGCCTTCGTGATGCTGCTGGCAGTTTCCGGCCTCGGCATCAGCGTGTTCAAGATCGGCGCGCTCGCGCTCGTGGGCGACGTTTCCGCGTCGACGACGTCGCATACGCGCTTCATGAACACGATCGAGGGCTTCTTCGCCGTCGGCGCCATCGTGGGCCCGGCCGTCGTCGCGACGTTGATCGCGCAGGGGCTTTCCTGGAAATGGCTGTACGTGGCGGCGGCCGCAATCTGTGTGTTGCTCGTGGCGATGGCCTCGCGGGTGCGCTATCCGGATACGACGAAGGGCGCGACGGAGCGGGCCACGCTGCGCGAGATGGTGAGCGTCCTGCGGGATCCCGTGGCGCTCGGTGTCTCGGCTCTCGTGATGCTGTACGTCGCTGTCGAGGTCGCCGTTTACGTTTGGATGCCGACGTATCTGCTCGGTTACGGCGGCTCGTTCGCGTGGCTGCCCGCGTACGCGCTGACGCTGTTTTTCGTGCTGCGCGCCGCGGGCCGATTCCTCGGCGCATGGCTCCTGGCGCACGTGTCCTGGACGCCCGCGCTTGCGATCGTTGGCGGGGCGATCTTCCTCTGCTTTCTCGGCTCATTGTGGTTCGGTGTCGACGCTGCTGCGTGGCTACTCCCTATCTCCGGGCTCTTCATGTCCATCGTGTACCCGACACTGAACTCGAAGGGCATCAGCTGCTTTCCGAAGTCGCAGCACGGCGCGGCCGCCGGCGTGATCTTGTTCTTCACGGCAGTGGCTGCGGCGCTCGGTCCGCTCGCGATGGCAGCGATCAGCGATGCCTACGGCACGACCGAGGCCGGCTTCGTGCTGGCGACGGCATTCGCCTTCTTGCTGCTCGCGGGGCTCGCGGGCAACTGGCTGCTCGATCCGTTCGGGCGCCGGTTGCAGGCCTCCGACCGTGACGATTATGCCGGCGCACAGGCGCGAGCACGGCGCTCCCGCACGCGACGCCCGTGTCAGCACCCGATCCCGCGAAGTGAAGAACCGCGTCCAGCTGATCGCCTACGCGGACCGCCTCGGCGGCACATTCGCGGGTTTGCGGGAGCTGCTCGCCGGGCCGCTCTCGGGGCTGTTCGGCGGCGTGCACCTTCTGCCGTTCTTCGAGCGCATCGACGGCGCAGATGCGGGATTCGATCCGATCGATCACACGCGCGTCGACGCGCGCTTGGGCACGTTGGGACGACGTCGCCGCGCTCGCGCGCGATGATCGACGTGATGGCCGACGTGATCGTGAATCACATCTCGAGCCGCTCGCCGCAGTTCCTGGACTCTGGCCGAGCGCGGCGCTCGAAGCCGCGTTCGCGGGGATGTTTCTGACGCTGGACGGCGTATTCCCGGAAGGCGCTGCCGAGCGCGACTTGCTGGCGATCTATCGGCCGCGGCCGGGCCTGCCGTTCACGACGCTCACGCTGCGGATGGCACGCGCCGAATACTCTGGACCACGTTCACGCCCGAGCAGATCGACATCGACGTCACGCATCCGCGCGGCATCGAATACCTCGAGGAGATCCTACGGACGTTCGGCGCGCACGGCATCAAGATGATCCGGCTCGACGCGGTCGGCTACGCGATCAAGAACGCCGGGCACGAGCTGCTTCATGATGCCCGAGACCTTCGAGTTCATCGGCGAGTTGGCCGCTCGCGCGCGCCGCCACGGCCTCGAGGTGCTCGTCGAGGTGCATTCGCACTACGAGCAGCAGATCGAGATCGCGCGGCACGTGGATTGGGTGTACGACTTCGCGTTGCCGCCGCTCGTGCTGCACGCTTTCTCGCGAGGCACGGCACGCGCTCTGAAGCGCTGGATCGCGATCCGCCCGCGCAACGCGCTCACCGTGCTCGACACGCACGACGGCATCGGCGTGATCGACATCGCGGCCGAGCACGGTGGAACCGGGCGGCCCGGGCTCGTTGCAGACGACGAGCTCGACCGTCTCGTCGAAGACATTCACGCGAACAGCCGTGGCGAAAGTGCGCGCGCCACGGGCGCGGCTGCGTCGAATCTCGATCTCTACCAGGTGAACTGCACGTTCTACGACGCGCTTGGCCGAGACGATCGCAAATACCTGCTCGCCCGCGCCATCCAGTTCTTCTTGCCCGGAGTCCCGCAGGTGTACTACGTCGGCTTGCTGGCCGGCACGAACGACATGGCGCTGCTCGCCCGAACGGGCGTCGGTCGCGACATCAACCGGCATTACTACACGCGCGCCGAGATCGACGAGGCGCTGGCCCGGCCGTGCGTGCAGCGACTGTTCGATCTGATTCGCCTGCGCAACGAGCATGCCGCCTTCGGCGGCACGTTCGAGATCGGCGACTCGCCGGATGACATGCTCGATCTGACGTGGCGTCGAGGCGAGGACGTCGCGCGCCTCACGGTGAATCGTCGCGACCTGCGAGCATCGTCTCGAATACTCGAGCGCCGGGCGAGTTCAGCGGTTCGAGCTGGGCGGCACGCCTGCAGGTAGCGCCGAGCGGCGCAGCGCGCGAGCCGCGTCCATCGGAGAGAGTCTTGGGTAAGAGGAAGGCGCGCAACAGCAAGATGGCCGAGGTCGCGCGGCGCGCCGGCGTGTCGCTTTCGACCGTGTCCCGCGCGCTCGCTGGCAGCCCGCTGATCTCGGAAGGTACGCGCAAACTGGTGCGCAGCGTGGCCGCGCGTCTCGACTATCGCGTCGACGCGGCCGGCAGCAGCCTGCGGACGGGGCTCACGCGCACGGCCGGTGTCGTGATTCCGCTCACGCACGCGGAAACGCAGCATCTTTCGGACCCGTTCTTTCTCGAAATACTCGGCGCGATCGCGGACGAGCTTGCGGCGCGCGGCTACAACATGCTGCTCGCAAAGGTCACGCACGACCCGACGGAGTGGATCGCGAGCTCGATCCGCTCGCGGCGCGCCGACGGCGTCATCGTGATCGGACAGAGCCTGCATCATGGCGCGTTGAACGCGCTCGCCGACGCGGATGTGCCGCTCGTCGTCTGGGGCGCGCAGCTTCCCGATCAGCGTTACGCTGTCGGTCGGCTCGGACAACGAGGAGGGCGGCTACTCGGCGACGCAGCATCTGCTCGAGCAGGGTTGTCGCGACATCGCGTTTCTCGGCGATGCCGCCGTTCCCGAAGTGGCCGCGCGTCTTTCAGGTTATGCCCGCGCTCTGCGGGAGGCTGGCCGGCCTCGGGAAGCGCGTTTGGAGCTCTGCGTGCGGTTCGGCAGCGATCGCGACACCGCGCATCGGGCCGTCTCGTCGTTGCTCGACGCCGACGTTGCGTTCGACGGCGTCGTCGCGTGCTCGGACCTGTTTGCAATGAGCGCGGTGCAGGCGCTCGTCGAGCGCGGACGGAGAGTGCCGGCCGACTGCGCCGTCGTCGGCTACGACGACATCCCGTTCGCTTCGCTGACGACGCCACCGCTGACGACGGTGCGACAGAACTGCCGCGAAGGCGCCAAGCAGCTCGTCGATAAGCTCATGCGGGCGATCAACCGCGAACGACCCTCGTCAGCCGTGCTTCCGACCGAGATCGTCGTGCGCGCGTCGAGTCAGCGCGAGCGCTACCGAAAGCTGCCGTCGATTTCGGGGAAGCGAGCGTCCGGCTCGGCGCGCTCGCGTCACGGCCGGCGTAACGACCCTGTCGGTGGTCAAGGCTGATTGCCGCCCCTAATGTTATGCGCTATAACAAAGCGTAACGGCACGAGCATGTTGGGGGAGCGCTAGCGTCTATGTCGCCGCGGGCAATACTGCTCGTCAGCATAGGGCTGCCCGCGGTCACGCTCGCCGCTGTGGCCGCTTGGAAGCTGCGCGATCGCGAGCGAGTCGAACCGCAAGCGGTGCTGGAGCGTTATTGCATCGAGTGTCACAACTCAGCGGAACGCGCGGGAGATCTCGCGCTCGATCGGCTGTCGCTCGACCTCGTAGAGCCGGACGTGCATGCGTGGGAGCAGGTGGTGCGGAAGGTTCGGACGGGATTCATGCCGCCGGTCGGGGAGCCGCGGTCCGCCGCGCGTTGTGCTCGACGGTTTCGCTGCGGCCCTCGAACAGCGGCTCGACGCCACGGCGCAGGCGGCACCGCGCGCGGGATTCAAGACCGTCTCGCGCTTGAATCGCACCGAGTACACGAACGCGATCCGAGACCTGCTCGCCTACGACGCAAGCTCCGTCGCGGCGACGCTCCCGGCCGACGATGCGATTCAGGGTTTCGACAACGTTGCGGCAGCGCTCACCGTTTCACCTACGCTGATTGAGCGCTACGTCGCCGCGGCGGCGAAGATCAGCCGCGCAGCGGTCGGGGACCGCACCCACGCCCGTACACAAGTCAGTTACGCGGCGCCGGGCGGGACGCAGGCAAGCCACGTGGACGGCCTGCCGCTCGGTACCCGCGGCGGATTCAAGCTCGTGCACGACTTTCCGCTCGACGCAACCTACGAGATCCGCATCCGATCCCGGGGCTTTGGACCTCTGGCGGGTCAACGCGTGTGCCCATTGCCGCGAATCGACGTCACGCTGGACGGCGCGCCGCTCGCCGTCGTGAACCCCGACTCGTTTCGGCAGCGCATCGGCGCCGGGCCGCATGCATTGACCGTTGCGTTGCTCGACGAGCATCGGTGCGAGGGTGTCAACGAGTTGTTCGGCGTGTACGCGCCGGCCGGGGGCGTGGACGCCGTGGAGATACACGGGCCCTTCGAGCCCGAAGGACTCGGCGACACGCCGAGCCGGCGCGCCATCTTCGTTTGCCGCCCGTCGTCTCCCGAGCAGGAGACTGCATGCGCAAGCGAGATCCTCACGCGACTTGCGACACGCGGTTATCGCCAGGCCGTGCGCGAGGATGACCTTGGCCTAGCCACGCTGATGAGCTTCTACCGGCAAGGCCGGCAAGACGGTGATTTCGAGAGCGGCATCGAGCGGGCGCTCGCGCGCCTCCTCGTCGATCCGCGATTCCTGTATCGGCTCGAGGCAGAGCCGGAGGACATCGCGCCGGGCACGACCTATGCGTTGACCGACGTCGAGCTTGCATCGCGTCTGTCGTTCTTCCTGTGGAGCAGCATCCCCGACGACGAGCTGCTGGCCGTCGCCGCGGCCGGTGAGCTGGGCGAGAAGGACACGCTCGAGCAGCAGGTTCGGCGCATGCTCGCCGACCCGCGCTCGATTGCGCTCGTCGAGAATTTCGCCGGCCAGTGGCTGAAGCTGCGCGAGCTCGACGATGCGCTGCCGCAAGACGCCGGGTTCGACGCCCGGCTCCGCGACTCCTTCCGGCGGGAGACCGAGCTGCTGTTCGAGCACGTCGCTCCGCGACGACCTGCCGCGTGCTCGATTTGCTTGCCGCGCGTTACACGTTTCTCGACGAGCGCCTCGCGCGCCACTACGGTATCGACGGCGTGATCGGCAGCTATTTCCGGCGCGTGGAATTGCCCGAGGACAGCCCCCGCGGCGGACTGCTTGGGGCAGGGCAGCATCCTGACGGCCACGTCGGTCGCGAACCGCACGTCGCCGGTCGTCCGCGGCGCGTGGATCGTCGAGAACCTGCTCGGCGCCGAGGTGCCGCCCCCGCCGCCCGGTGTCGAAGCGGATCTCTCCGGCGCGCGCTCGCCGGCCGAAGCGAAGACGTTGCGCCAGCGCATGGAGGCGCACCGCACGAATACCGTCTGCGCAGCCTGTCACCAGCTCATCGACCCGTTCGGCTTCGCGCTCGAGACCGTTCGATCTCGTCGGCCGCTGGCGGGACAGCGATGCCGGCGAGCCGATCGATGCCACTGCGACGCTCGTCGACGGCACGGCCCTCGACGGGCCGGCCTCGCTGCGCCGCGCGCTGTTCGAGCCGCTCCGACGCGTTCGTCACGGCGTTCACGGAGCGGCTCATGACCTATGCGCTCGGGCGCATCCTCGACGCGCACGACAGGCCGGCCGTGCGCCGCATCGTCGCGACCGCGGCCGCCGACGAGCATCGTTTTTCCGCGCATCGTCTCGGCATCGTCATGAGCCCGCAATTTCGCAGTGCAGACCAAGCGCACGACGGAGGAACCATGAGCCACCGCGATTTCACCCGAACTTCGCGCCGCACGCTGCTCGCAGCCGGCGCCGGGCTTGCCGGCCGGTTGCGCTGCGCGGACCGCGCGCAGCGACCGCGCAGCCGCGTCCCGATGCCGCGGTGCCGAGCGGAACCGACGGCCGCCGCGATCGCGGCCGCGTTGCCGCTCGACACGCTCGGGCTCGAGCATATCGGCACCGTCGTGCCCGATGTGACGCGCGCCGCGCGCTTCTACTCGCGCGTGTTCAATCCCGTGCTCTACAAGGAGCGGGACGAGCCGTTGCGCTACTACGTGACGCTCGACCCCGGCTACATCGCGCTCGGCAGCCGCGCCAACGAGACGCGCGCGTTCATCGACCACGACTGTGCACTGCTGCGCAGCTACGACCGCGCCGCGATGGCGCGGCGGCTCGAAGCCGAAGGCCTGCCGGCCGGACGCTTCGGCGTCATTCCGGATCCCGACGGCCTCGGCCTTCAGTTGCTCGGCGCGCCGGGCGGTCTCGCCGGCTCGACGGTAGCCGGCGGGCCGTCTCGTCGAGGGCGAGCCGCTCGTGCGGCCGCGAGGGCTCGCCTACGTCGTGCGGTACGTGGCCGACCTCGAGCGCTCGGCGGCGTTCTACCGGAAAATGTTCGGCACGGAGCTGCCCGACGACGGCGGCGGTCTCGCTTTCTCGCGCCGCACATACGCGCTGGATAGTGCGGACGGCACCGACGAACGAAGCGCCGCGCATCGACCGCGTCGGCGTCAACGTCGCGCGCTTCGATGCGGCAGCCGTCGCACGTGAGCTCGAGGCACTCGGCGCACGCGTCGATCTCGACTGCGCCGGAGCGCTTGCACTTCCGCTGCCCGGACGGCCTCGGCGTCGAGCTCGTGCCCGTCGATCCGGCGCGCATCTGGGGGCTCGCATGAGCGCGAGCGCTGCGGACGGGCCGGCACTGTCGCGGCGCGACGTTGCTGCGCGGCGCCGGCGCGACGATCGCGTTGCCGTTCTTGAGCTCGATGCTGCCGGCGGGACGCGCGTCGGCGGCGACGCCGCGCGTCGCGCTTTGCCTGCATCTACATCCCGCACGGCGCCGTCATGCGGCAGTGGACGCCGGCGACGGACGGCGCAGGCGTTCGAGCTCGCCGCCGATTCTGCGCTCGCTCGAGCCGTTCCGCGATCGGCTCAACGTCGTCAGCGATCTCGACGCTGCCGCTCGCCTACGGCGAGGACGCCTCGGCGGGCGCAAACCACACGCGCTCGTCGGCTGTCTGGATCACGTGCACGCAGCCCGAGCACGGGCGCGACACCACGGCTCGGCATCTCCGCTCGATCAAGTGGCCGCGCAAGCCTTCGGCCAGGACACGCCGCTGCCGTCGCTGGAGTTGTCGCTCGAGGAGGGCGGCTTGAGCGGTGGCTCGGGTCTGTCGGGCGCCTACCGCAATACGATCGCGTGGCGCACGCCGACGGCTCCGCTGCCGATGGAGGTGAATCCGCAAGTCGTGTTCGAGCGACTGTTCGGCGACGGCGCGACGGTCGAGCGAGCGCGCGCAGCGGCGCGAGGCGAGCCGCGAGCCTGCTCGACTCGGTGCTCGAGGATGCGGCCAGCACTCGACGCGCACGCTGCCCGGCCGACGACCGCGCGCGTCTCGAACGCCACCTCGAGGACGTCCGCGAAGTCGAGCGGCGTATCGAGCTCGCGGGCAGCAAGGTGCGCGCGATCTCGACGTGCCGGCGCAGCCCGCAGGCGTGCCCGACGATTTCGAGCAGCATGCGAAGCTGATGTTCGACTTGCTGGCGCTCGCGTGGGCCGCCGATCTCACGCGCGTCGGCACGCTCATGATCGCGAAGGAAGTCAGCAACGCCGTTTATCCCGCGAGCGGCATCAACGATCCGTTCCACAATCTGTCGCACCACTCGGAGGTGCCGGCCAACATCGAGCGCTACGCGCGCTTGAACGCGTATCACACGAGCACGACGCTCGCGTATTTCCTCGGCAAGCTGCGCGACACGCCCGACGGCGACGGCACGCTGCTCGACCATTCGCTCGTGCTCTACGGCAGCGGCATGAGCAACTCGAACCAGCACGACCACGAGCCGTTGCCGACGATCGTTGCGGGCGGCGCATCGGGCGCGCTGATCGGGTGGGCGTCACGTCCGCGCCGGCGCCGGCACGCCGATGGCGAATCTGCTGGTCGCGCTGCTGCAGAAGCTCGGCGTCGACGCCGAGCGTTTCGGCGACAGCACGGGAGTCGTGTCGATATGAGGCGCGCGTGGGCCGGGCTGTGCCTGCCTAGCATTGCGCGGATTTTGCCGCGGGGCAGAGCGCGATTACGCGACGCTCGCGGACGCAGCCATGAACCGCGACGCGGGCGCGGTGCGTGCTCTGCTCGCCGCCGGTGCGGACGTGAACGCGCTCGGCACGTACGGCACACCCGCGCTGCATTGGCTCGTCCGCGTCGAGGATCCGCGCGAGCGCGGGCGCTGCTGCTCGACGCCGGCGCGGACCCGAACCTCCGGAGCGCACAGGGCGTTGCGCCGCTGCACCTCGCGCTCGCGAATCGCGATCGTCGGGACGGTGGGCCTGCTGTCGCCGCCGGAGCGGACGCGACGCTCGCCGATCATGCCGGCGAGACTCCGCTGATGCTCGCTGCACGTGCACGGCGACGCCACGATCGTCGCGCGGCTGCTCGCGGCGGGTGCGCCCGTCGACACGCGCGAGGCCGAGTACGATCAGACGGCGCTCATGGTCGCCGCTCGCGAGAGCAACGTTGAGGTCGTGCGAATGCTGGTCGCGGCAGGCGCCGACGTGAATGCTCGAAACGCGGGCCGGGGCCGTGCCTGCGTTTCCGTAAGCCGGCCGACAACGCGGGCTCGAAAGGAATCGGCATCGTTCGCGGTGGCTGGCCCGAGCGCGGCATGCGCGCGCCTATTCCAGGCGCGAAGACGCCGTTGCTGTACGCGACCCGCCGCGGCGACCTCGCGATCACGAAGACGCTCGTCGAAGCAGGTGCGGACGCTCGAGCTCGCCGACGCGGATGGCATCACGCCACTGCTAAACGCCATTTTGAACGCGAGCATCGCGGCGGCCCGTGGGGCACCGAAGGGGGCTGCGCATTTTGCCATCGCGCACTATCTGATCGAGCGCGGCGCCAACGTGAACACAGTCGATTGGTACGGCGAGACGCCGCTGTGGGCTGCTGTCGACGTCCGTAATCTCGACGTCAACGGCCCGGGGCGCGACAACGGCATCGATCGAGGGGCGGCGCTCGACGCTCATCGAAACTCTGCTCGCGGCGGGTGCCGATCCGAACGCACGCACGATCGAGTATCCGCCGGAGCGGCGGTTCCTGACGCCGCTCGGCTCGCTGTCCTGGGTCGACTTCACCGGGCAGACGCCGTTCCTTCGCGCTGCGCTCGCTGGCGACGTGACAGTCATGCGTCTCACGCTCGCGCACGGCGCCGATCCCGCGATCGGCACATTCGCGGGCACAACTCCACTGATGGCGGCTGCCGGCATCAACTGGGTATTCAATCAGACGTTCGACGAAGGGCCGGAAGCGCTGCTCGAAGCCGTGGCGCTGTGTTTCGAGCTTGGGGCACGACGTCAACGCGACGAACACGATGGGCCTTACTGCGATTCACGGGGCCGCAAACCGCGGCTCGAACGACATCATCGAGTTCCTCGCGGCGCCGCGGCGCCGATGCTCGACACACCGGACCCGCACGGGCGTACACCGTCGGTTTGGGCCGAAGGCGTCTTCCTCGCGACGCACCCTCCGCAGCGCAAACCCGAGACGATCGAGTTGCTCGCGCGCCTGCTACGGACGGCACCGCCATGAAGCCGACGAGGACCCGATCGGCAATATTCCGATCATTCCGGTCATCGGTGCTGCGAAGGGCACTTCCTTTCGCTATATTGAATAACACTATGACGTTGCGTTCGGGTTTTTTTGGCGTACTCGTGCTCGTGGCGGGGGCCGCCTACGCGCACCACTCGGCGCCGGTCTTCTACAACGTCAATGAGCGTACGACCGTTAGCGGCACGGTCACCGAGTTTCGTTTCAGCAACCCGCACGCGATCCTCAAGCTCGAGGTAGTGGGCGCGGACGGCGAGAAGCAGCAGTGGACGGCCGAGACCACATCGCCGTCGATCTTGCGCCGGCGCGGCTGGAGTCAGACGAGCTTCAAGCCTGGCGACAAGGTGAAGCTCGAAGGGATGCCTTCGCTCGATGGCACGTATTTGATCCGCATCACGCGCGCGTTCCACGAGGACGGAACTGAAATCGGCCTGCCGCCGGGCACCAACAACTGATATGCGGGCGCTAAACCTTCTGACCGCGCTCGCCGGGTGCGTTGCAGGTGTCGGCGCAACGATGGGGAACCTTCATGCCCAGTCGCCGCAAGGTCACGGCATCGCGGGCTTCTGGTCCATGACTCCGGGGCCGACGCCGCCTCGGCGGGCTGCGACGCCGGCGGAAGCCGAGCTGATCGCGCAGTTCCGCGAAGGCCACTTGCTG
The DNA here is from genome assembly GCA_963741255.1 of uncultured Gammaproteobacteria bacterium. Lineage (GTDB taxonomy): Bacteria > Pseudomonadota > Gammaproteobacteria > Steroidobacterales > Rariloculaceae > FEN-1219. Next base: position 64,687 of record CAVUHM010000001.1, read on the forward strand.
CTCGCCGACGCCGGCGCGACCGAGTTTCCGCCCGGGGACTACGGCGGACTGAGCGTGCACGCGAGCTTGCGCGAAGCAGCGAAAAGCTATGATCCCGAAAACCAGACGGACGTGTCGTTGACCTGCCGGCCGCCGGGCGTGATCTACTCGATGCAGGGCCCGTTCCCGCTCGAGATCTTCGAAGGCCGCGACCTCATCGTCATCAAGCTCGAGTACTTCGATCTCGTGCGCATCATCTTCATGAACGAAACAGAGCACCCCGACGATTGGCCGCACTCGCAGACCGGCCATTCGATCGGCCGCTGGGAAGGAGACACGCTGATAGTCGACACGACCCGGCTGATGCCCGGCACGCTGTTCAACAACGGGATCGACTATACGCAAGACGTGCGCCTTCTCGAACGGTTCCGCCTCGCCGACGCCAACACGCTGATCGTCACGCAACAGTTCGAGGATCCCGGCTCCTTCGAAGGGACGGCCGCGCGAATCATGTCATTTCGGCGCGGCGATGATCACGTTTACCCCTACGAGTGCGATCCAACGTACGGTCTCGCCATCGAGTCGCGCCAAGGTCCGGACTCGGAGTAGGGTCTGTCGCGGGCTCGTCATGATCGATGCGGGGGAGTCACGGTGCGAACACAACCTTTCGGACAAATGGGAGAGACGATGACGACGTTGCGACTCGTTGTAGCGACCGCCCTCACGATTGCGGCGCTCGCTGCGCATGCGTCGGCGCAGGCGCAGACCCAGGCGCAGGAGCGGGCGTGCGCTACGCTCGCCGGCCGTACCGGCGGCCCCGAGGATCTGACGATCGACGAGGCGAGGTTCTATGCGAATCGCACGATAGCGGCTCGGCCCGGCGCCGAGATGACGCTGCCGCCGCACTGTCACGTCGCCGGCAGCTTCGAGCGCCGAACAGGCGTCGACGGTAAGCCGTACGCGATCGGTTTCGCGATCAACATGCCGGCCGAGTGGAACGGGCGGTTCATGTTTCAGGGCGGCGGGGGATTGAACGGCGCGATCCGCGAGCCGGTTGGGTCACAAGTGGCCGGAGAGCGGACCGCGCTCGAGCGCGGCTTCGCGGTCGTCGCGACGGACAGCGGCCATCAGGGCAGCGGCTTCGACGGCAGCTTCATGGCCGATCAGCAGGCGTTGTTGAATTTCCAATTTCAAGCGAATGCGAAGACGACCGAAGTCGCGCTTCCGATCGTCGAGGCGTACTACGGCGAGGCACCACATCACAGCTACTTTGTCGGATGCTCGACCGGCGGACGTGAAGGCATGATCATGGCGCAGCGGTATCCAGATCTCTACGACGGCATCGTTTCCGGAGCTCCTGCGATGCGAACGACGATGAGCAATCTCGCGCTGCGCTGGATCAGCAATCAGTACGTCAAGGCGAAGGTCGAGACGCCGCGCGATCCGTTCACGCCGGAGGAGGAGCGGCTCGTCATGGGTGCGCTCATGCAGCGCTGCGACGCGCTCGACGGTCAGGCGGACGGGCTCATCTTCAATCGCACGTCATGCGACTTCGACCCGACCGAGCTCGCATGCTCGGCCTCGGAGCGAGCTCCGCAGTGCCTCGCCCCCAACAAGGCGGAGGCGCTTGCGCGAGCCATGGCGGGACCCGTGAATGCAGCCGGCCTCCCGGTCTACGTCGGGTATCCGTACGACTCCGGCATCGACGACTCCGGCGGCTTGCCGGGCCTGCTGCTCGCCGGCGGCAGCCCGCCGATCGGGCCAAACGGCGCCGACCTGCAGGATCAGAACGTCGACGCGGAATTCCTCGCTGCGATCGCTGCGAACGAAGCGCTGGGCAGCACGGCGTCGTACTACAACCTGACTTCGTTCGTCGGCCACGGCGGCAAGCAGATCTTTTATCACGGCGAAGCGGACCCGTGGTTTTCCGCGAACGACACCGTCCGCTATTTCGAGCAGATCGGCGAGGCGAACCGAGCGGTGCAGACGGTCGACGAGTATGGACGTTTGTATCTCGTCCCCGGCATGTCGCATTGCCAGGGCGGCGAGCTGACACCGGACTCGTTCGATTTGGTGACGCCGCTCGTCGAGTGGGTGGAGAAGGGCGACGGGCCCGGCGCCGTGACGGCGACGGGCAGATCGATGCAGGGGCGGAGTCGGCCGCTATGCCCGTATCCGAGTTACGCGCACTACAAGAGCGGCGACGCGGCCGACGCTCGCAACTACGAATGCAGGACCCCTTGAGCAAGCCCGCCTAGCACGCGTGCTGGTGGTGCTCGAGACAATCGTCTAGCGCATTCGCCTTAGCGGGAGAATATCGTCGTGTCGATGGCGCTCGCCATGGCGGCGTTGCCGGCGTCGTTCGGATGGATGTGATCGCCGCTGTCGAGCTCCGGTGCGAGCCGCGCCGGTTGCCGAGGGTCGCGTGTCGCTGAGTCGAAATCGGCCACCGCATCGAGCTTGCCGGTCGTCCGGATCCATGCGTTGACGGCCTGACGCATCGCCTCCGTCTCGGCGTTGTGCAGCCATAGTCCGCCCATCGGCATCAGCGTGCCGCCCATGACCTTGATGCCGCGCGCATGCGCACGATCGACGATCTGCTCGAGGGTTTCGATGACCTCGTCGGCCGTCGTGCTCTGCGTGTCAGGCACGGCTGGAAGCGATGACCAAGTAATGTCGTTGATGCCTTCGAACAGCACGAGCCACCGCACGCCGGCGCGCGCGAGCACGTCGCGATCGAAACGGCCGAGCGCGCTCGCGCCGATGACGTCGCGCCGCACGCGGTTGCCGGAGATCCCGGCGTTGATCACCGCCCAGTGGCGGGTCGCGGGGTTGGCCTGAAGCTTCGCTGCGAGCAGCGACGGCCACGCTCGATGAGTATCGGGTGTCGTGGTGACCCCGTCGGTAATCGAATCGCCCAGCACTACGATGGCACCCGCGTCGGCGGAAGCGAGCACCTCGACGCCGGCCAGCCAAAAATACGTGAGATTGGTCCGCGCGTTTGGCAGCGCTGTGGCGGCAGCGGCGTTGCCGGCAACGACGTAGGTCGTGTTGAGTGCGAACTCATGGGTCGTCACGCCCGGCGTTTCGTTCGGGAGATACACGGAGACCGCGAGCTCCGTGAGCGGCGGCACCGCGAGTTCGACGGGATCGCTGACCACGAGCGTGCCGGGTTGAACGGAAAACGACGCTTTGCCGCCGAACGTTACCGCACGATCAGTTTCCGTGACGATCGCCGATCCGCGCTCGCGTAGCGCCACGTGCACGGCGCCGACGTTTACCTCGCTCTGGCCGAGCGCATTCGACAGCGTCAGGCGCAAACGATCGCCGCCGACGCTCGTCCGCACGATCATGCGAACGGTTTCGTCATGGAACGACGACGGGTAGGGAGGCAGCAGCGGGGGCGGGGGCGGCTCGTTCGGCTCGCGCGGTGGCGGCACGACCCAAACCGGCAGCGTCTCGGCGGCGAGCTGCTGAGCCGTACCCCAAGTGCTGACCCAGTGCGGGTTTCGGCCAGTGTCCGGCGTTTGCGCCGCGCAAACACAACAGCACAGCAGGAGAGCGAGCGCCGAGAAACGCTTGTACATCCGAGTTGCCGCCTTCAGCTCTTGCCGAGGCGCTCGGCGAAGAAACGGACGATCACGTCGTAGCACTCGCGCGATTCCGGCACGTCGGGGTTGTAGAAGAAACCGTGGAACATGCCCTCCCAAACGTGCAGATCGGCATCGACGCCGTGCTTCACGAGCTGAGCGTGCGTGTAGACGGCGTTGCTGAGCTCGAAGGAGCGCGTGCCCGTCACGATCAGAGTGGGAGGGAACATTGCGAGCACCTCGGGCGAGCTCGCCGGCGCGACGAGCGGATCGTTGGGCTCGGTGTCGGCGAAGTAATCCATGGGAACCGGATTGTCGGCGGCGCTCGGCGGCACGACGCGACCTTCCCCGAGCGGCAGCGTCGTGTAGCTCGCGTCGCCGCCGAAGGCCCCGCCGTCCGACACTCGCGGCGCCCGCGCACAGGAGGCCGATGGCACCGGGTCGCGGCAGCCCGTGGCGCTGGAACCAGGCGACGGACATCGCCGTGAGCATGCCGCCGGCCGAGCAGCCGTAGATGCCGATGTTCTCGGCGCGATAGCTCTTCAGCAAGCTCGCGGTACGCCGCGGCGACGTCCTCGCTGGCCGCGGGATGGCGGTGCTCGGGGCCTTGGCGGTAGTCGAGGCGCGACCACTTTGATGCGCCCGAGCGCCGCGATCGGCATCGACTCGAGCTCCGCGCATGCTGGCCAGCACTCGCGAAAGCCGCCGCCGTGCAGATCGATGAGCACGCGGTCGCGATTTTCGGCCGCGATGCCGCCTCGCGGCGTGTAGACGTAGGCGTGCACGCCGCCGATCGTCGTCTCTTCGCGGTCGACCGGAAACAGCTCGCGCTGCCGCGCGATGTAACCCGCGATAAGCCGCGGCACGCCGTTTTCTTGGACGAGCATCTCAGGCCGCTGCAGATTGCGGAGGTGCTCCGCTAGATACGCTTTGCCTTCGGGGCTCAGAAATCCGGACACCGGCACCGTCTGTTCCGGCACGTGGACGGTGCCGTCGGGTTCGATTGCGACCTCGCGTGGTCGCGGCCGGTTGCGGAAGTGCCGCTGCGCCCAACAGCATCGCGAGGAAGCCGATCGCCATCGAACGCCTGAACATCGAGGGCCGTTGCATGGAGTCTCCGCGCCGCGGGCGGCGATCACGATACGCCCGCGAAAGTACCTTCCTCTGCAATCGATTGCAAACGTCGCGCGCCGATCACTATCATCGGGTGCTACAGGTCGGAGGAGAGCGCAATGCACAAGTCGTATCGCCGGGTTTTCGCCGTTTTGCTCATCGCGGTCTCTGCTCTTGTGACTGGCCCGCTCGGGCACAACCCGCCGCCGGCCGTATCGAGCGCATCCGCGTGCCGGGACCGTCGCTCGAAGGCAATCTCACCGGCGACGACGCAACGCGCGACGTCTTCGTCTATCTGCCGCCGAGCTACTCGCGCGACACGCGGCGGCGCTATCCCGTCGTCGTGTTTCTGCACGGCTACACGGCCACGGCGGATGCCTACGTGCGCTATCTGGACTTGCCGCAAGCGGCGGATAGTGCGATCGCGGCCGGCGCACGCGAGATGATCGTCGTGCTGCCCGACTCGTTCACGGCCTACAGCGGCAGCATGTACTCGAGCTCCGTCGACGACGGGCGATTGGGAAACCTATATCGCAGGCGATTTGGTCGACTACGTCGACCGTCATTACCGCACGCTCGCGCAGCGCGAGAGCCGCGGCCTGAGCGGGCATTCGATGGGCGGCTACGGCACCGTGCGCATCGGTATGAAGCGCCCCGATGTGTTCGGCGCGCTCTACGCGATGAGCTCGTGCTGTTTGCTGATCGATCCCGCGCAGCGGCGGCGACGTGGTCATGCGCGCGGCGCGCGAGCGCGCCGCAGCGGCGCCGGCAAGCGAGGCACAGCCGCGCGGGCGACCCGATCCTGCGGCAGGGTTCGCGAACGCGCTGTCGGCGCAAGCCGCCGCTTGGGCGCCGAATCCCGACAATCCGCCCGAGTATTTCGATCTGCCGTTCAAGAACGGCGAGCTCGATCCGCTCGTCGCAGCCAAATGGCTGGCGAACGCGCCGCTGCTCATGGTCGATCAGTACGTGCCGAGCTTGAAGCGCTATCGGGCGATCGCGCTCGATGTCGGCAACGCCGACCCGCTGCGCGCGGACAATGTGAATCTCGACGCTGCGCTGACGCGTTTGCGAGTAGCCCATCGGTTCGAAGAGTACGAGGGCGATCACGGCAACCGAGTGCGCGAACGGTTCGCTTCGAAGGTGCTGCCGTTCTTCTCGGAGCAGCTCGACGCCGGCCCCGAATGACGTCTAGGGCAACGCCTCGCAGTCGTGCCTCTTCGTCGCCAGAAGAGTAGGCCCGGTCAGACCTTGAACCTCGGGAACAGCCGCTCGGCGTTGCCGCGCAGCATCATCTGCTCGAACGCCTTCGGCAGCGACAGCCCCGGCAGCTCGTTCACCGTGGACTCGATCGGCTCCGGCGAGTAGTCGGTGCCGAAGAGGATCTGGGATTCGGGCATGAAGGCTCGCATCGCGGCCATCGGCCAGGGGAAGCTGGCGTGCGCGATGTCGTAGTACCACTTCCGCAGCTCCGCATAGAGGCCGTTCGGCAGGTACTTCTCGCGCGCCGGCCGGCACGCGGTCCTTCATCCGCCCGGCCAGCATCGGCACCGTCCCGCCCGAATGGACGGTGATGAAGCGGATGTTCGGGTAGCGGAACATCACCCCGTTGACGACGATGCTGGCCACGCCGCGCGTGACGTCGAAGTCGTACTCCAGCATCGACGCCGCGGGGCCGTATTTCAGGTTGCCGCAGCACGGCGGCGCCAGTGGGTGCATGTAGACGATGGCGCGGCGGCGGTTCAGCTCCTGCCACATCGGCTCGAAGTACGGGTCGCCCGGCCAACGCCCCTGGTTGTCGTTGCTGTAGATGCCGATGGCGTCCACCTTCAGCGTGTCGTAGACGTACTCGATCTCCTTGAGGGAGCCGTCGAGGTCGGGTAGCGGCACGCCGCCCATCTGGCCGAACTGCTTCGGGTACTTCTGCACCAGCTCGGCGCCGTAGTCGTTGCCGCGCCGGATCTCGGTGCGCCCCTTCTCGGTGCCGTTGTAGAGCAGGTCCCCGTTCTGCGTCATCGACAGGATGGCGACGCCGATGCCGAACCGCTCCATCTGGTCGAGCGACGCCTGCGGCGACCAGGGGCGCGGGCCGGCGCTCTGGCCTGGGGGCAGGAAATGGTGGTGCACGTCGATCGCGCCGCCACGCACGTTGACTTTGTTGACGCGCTCCTGGCCGAAGAGGCTGCCGGCAGGCGCCAGCGGACGCCGCGCCCGCCGCCGCCAGGGACTTGAGAAACGTGCGTCGGTCGCTCATCGGCTTCGCCTTTGGTCAAGTCCTCGATAAACGCCTAAGGAGAGAGCCGAGACAACAGTGGGCTCCGAACGGCAGGTTCCGCGGCTCCCATGCCGGCCGCCCAATCGACGATCACGGTGATCGGCCGGTCGGTCGTCTCTTCGACGGGACTCTCGAGCAGGAATTTCGAACCGTCGGCGGCGGCGGCATAGAGGTCGCGCGCGTCGGCCGGATTGCCGCGACCGACGCGCGGAACAATGCGCGCGGCGTGCCGAATGCGATGCCGGCGCTCATGTCGATGTCGACCGCCGAGACGGCGCGGTCTGCCGAAAGATAGAAGAGCTCGTGCTGATCGGCGCGCCATTGCGGTTGGCCGCCGCCGCCGATCGAGACTTGTCGTTTCTCGCCGAGCTCGGGATACCGCTCGACGTAGACCTCGAGGGAGCCCGACTCATCGGAAGCATAGGCCACCCACCTGCCGTCCGGGGAGATACGCGCCTGCATCTCGTTGGCGGGCGTTGCTAGCAACGGCCGTCCGACGCCATCGTCCGCGCGCGCGATCCACAGATCGAAACTCGCAGCTCCATCGATACGCGTGTAGACGAACTCGGCGCCGTCCGGCGACCAATCGCCGAGCAGCTTGATCGCATCGTCGCTGACAAGAAGCAGTGGCGGTTCCGCGCTGTCGATCCTGCGTACGAGCAGGTCGAAGCCATCGCGAGCCGTGAACGCGATACGGCTGCCGTCGGGCGACCAAAGCGGGGCTATTGCGTCGGTCTCGAGCCGCGCGACCTCGGCTCTCGTCAGGTGCGCGAGCCAGAGCCCGGGATTGTTCGTCACCGCGCTCGTGGCGATGAGACGGGACTGGTCCGGAGAGATTCGCGGATTGAACAGCGTGGTTGGTAGCGGCAGCGTGCCGACGTTCTGTCCTGCGCGGTCGAACCACGCGAGATTCTGGGTCCTGACGCCGGTCTGGAATGCCAGCAGATCGCCTGCCGCCGACACGACGTTATCTGCGCCGAGCAATGGCGGCGAGACGTCGCGAGCGACGACGCTCGCGCGACCCGTGAGCTCGAGACGTTCGTCGTCGATCTCTGCCGCGATCAACATATTGTTCTCGACGTACAGCACGTGCCGAGGAGCGGCGAACGTCGCGGCCGAATCGCCGGCCAGCAGACGGAAACTGTCGCGCGTGTCGAGATTGCCGACGTAGACGCCCGCTGCGCGCGGGATCGAGACTCACGATCTGGTACAGAAAGCGCCGCCCATCGGGTAGAAACTGCGGCCAGGCAAACGCGATGTCGCGCGCGTCTCGATCGAGCTTTGCGACCGTCTCGATGTGCCCGTCGCCGCTCGCGGGAACTGCGTATAGACCGCTCGGCCACAGCGCAAACAGGATCGTGTCGTCAGGTGCCCATGTGCCGCCGGCGACGACGACGTCGACGGCAGCCACGTTTACCACTGCTCGGCTCGCGACATCGACGGTCATCAGTTTGCCGCTCGCAAAAAAGCCGATGCGGCGCGAGTCGGGCGACCAGAACGGCTTCGATGCGTCGTCGGTTTCGGGTAGCCGCTCGAGCGCGCTCGACTGCAGCGAACGCACCCAAAGCGCGTTCTTTCCGGCCATGTCGTCGCGTGCGACGAACGCGAGATAACGGCCGTCTGGCGACAGCATGCCGCCGGACGCGATGCTCGCCTCGGGCGGCGATGGCTGCGATAACCATACCGATCGCGCGGCGCCGTCGAGCGTGGGGCGCCGGCCACGCCAGGAGTGCGATGAGCGCGATGAGGATTGCGCACGCGGCTGCGCCTGCTGCGACCCATGCCAAACGAGCAGGCCGGCGCGACGGGGGCGATGGAGCTGCGACCTGTGCGGTGATCGGCGGCGCATCCGGTTCGCTAGCAGTGGGTTCGACACTGCGCTCGACTGCGTCGGTTCGCACCGTGCCGATGAAACGGTAGCCGCGCCGTGGCACGGTCTCGATGTACTTCGGATGCGCCCGCTCGTCGGCGAGCGCGCGGCGCACGACGGAGATTGCATGCGTCAAGCTGTCGTCGGTAACGACGACGTCCGACCAGATCGCGTCGATCAAGCTCGTTCTTTTGGACTAGGCGCTCGCGGTGCTCGATGAGGTAGACGAGCGCATCGAATGCTCGGGAAGGGAGCGCCGTCGCGGTGTCGCCGCGCAGGAGCTTTCGCGCAGCGACGTCGAGCGTGAACTCGTCGAACCGGTACGCGCGGGCAGGCGTCGTAGGAGCGGCGATCTCTCGGGGTGCGGTTGCCATGCGGCGTTCTTGGTTTTTCCGGAGTTTTCCGCAGTTTTTCGGGACTTCGGTTCCGGTCTAGCGTACGAATTCCGCTAGTGGCCGGCAACCAGCCGGCGGGCGGTGTGCTGCGCCTGTCAAACGGCGGCTCTCAGGGGGTGCGTGGATGCGCAAAGTCGTCGGAATAGGCCGCGTCGCCGTGATGTGGGCGGCTGCTGCGGCCGCGTCGGTATCGGCCCAGCCGGGTTCGCCAAACGTGCCCGTCGACGCCGACGACATCGGCGGCGTCGTCGCAGGCCCGAACGGCCCGGAGGCCGGTGTCTGGGTCATCGCCGAAACGGACGACCTCCCGACCAAGTTTCGCAAGATCGTCGTCACCGACGAGCACGGCCGTTATCTGCTGCCGGATCTGCCGGCCGCGAATTACGTCTTGTGGGTGCGCGGGTACGGGCTCGTCGATTCGCCGCGCGTGCGCTCGGCGCCCGGGCGCGTCGTCGCCTTGCCGGCCGTGATCGCGCCCGACGCGCGCGCCGCCGCGCAGGTGTATCCCGCGAACTATTGGTACTCGCTGATCGAGCTGCCGAGCGTCGAGCAGTTCCCCGGCACGGGCGCGAACGGCAACGGCATCGAAGCCGGTATGTGCGACGCAGCACCATTGGATCAATTCGATCAAGACCGGCTGCAACGTCTGCCATCAGCTCGGCAATCTCGCGACGCGCGAGTTTCCGCCGGGCCTGGGCAATTCGAGTCGTCGTACGACGCGTGGGATCACCGCACCCAGGTCGGGCAAGACGGCACCTCGATGATCAGCGCGATCAACGGAATCGGGCGCCGCGCCGCGCTGACGATGTACGCGGACTGGACGGATCGGATCGCGGCCGGCGAGGTGCCGCCGGTGCCGCCGCGCCCGCAAGGCATCGAACGCAACCTCGTGCTGACGCTGTGGGAGTGGGGCGGGCCCGCGACGTTTGCGCACGACGAGCTGTCGACGGACAAGCGCAACCCGACGCGCCAATGCCAACGGCCCGATCTACGGCGTCGATTGGGGCAACGACGGGTTCTTGACACTCGATCCGAACACGCACACGGCGACGGAGCGGCGGATTCCGGTGCTCGATTCGACGACGCCGCCGGGAAAGCCTCAGGTCATGCCGCGGCCGTCGCCGTACTGGGGCAGCGAGCCTTACTGGTTCGACCCCGCGATCACGAATCACGCGGCGATGGACACAAAAGGCCGCGTCTGGATGTCGTCGCGGTTTCGCCGGCCCGAGAATCAACCGGACTTCTGCCGCGACCACCCGTCCGCCGCGTTGGCGCCGCAAGAATCGAGCTTCCGCCAGGTGCAGTACTTCGACCCACGGACTGAAGAGTTTCATCAGGTCAACATCTGCTTCGATACGCACCACGTGCAGTTCGCGGCTGACGCCGACGAGACGCTCTACGGCAACGGCGTGTTCAGCGGGGCGATCGGCTGGATCAACACTCGAATCCTCGACGAGACCGGCGACGAAGCGGCCGCGCAAGGCTGGTGCTTGCCGTACTACGACGTCGACGGCAACGGCAAGATCGAAGCGGGCGGCCCCGACCGTTACGTGTTCGAGCACCTCGGGCGTCCGAGCGGCCAGCTCGCGGGCATGCGGATTCCGGCCGGCGTCATCTACAGCGTCATCGCGCACCCGACCGACGGCACCGTGTGGGGCGCGGTGCCGGGGCCGATGCCGGGGCGCATCATTCGCGTCGATCCCAAGACCTGCGTCACCGAGGTCTACGAGCCGCCGTTCAACAACCCGGAGGTCAACGTCAACGGCTACACGCCGCGCGGTATCGACGTCGACAACTACGGCGTGATCTGGACGGCGCTCGCCGGCAGCGGCCATCTCGCGAGCTTCGATCGGCGCAAGTGCAGAGTCTTGACGGGGCCCGCAGCGCTGACGGCGCAGCACTGCCCCGAAGGCTGGACGCTGTATCGAACGCCGGGCCCGAGCTTCAAGGGCGCTACCGATGCGATTCCCGTCGACATGTCTTATTACAACTTCGTCGACCGGTTCAACACGCTCGGTTTGGGCCCGAACGTGCCGCTTGCGAACGGCACGAACTCCGACTCGCTGCTCGCATTGCAGCCGGACGGCCGTTGGGTCGTTCTACGCGTGCCGTACCCACTCGGTTTCTTCTCGCGCGGCATGGACGGCCGCATCGACGACCCGAACGGCGGCTGGAAGGGGCGAGCGATGTATGCGAACTACGGCCCGAATTCGGTCTGGCACACCGAGGGCGGCAAAGGGACGCTCGGCTCGCTGATCAAGTTTCAACTGCGTCCCGATCCGCTTGCCAAGTAGTCATATGGCCGAATGTTCCTCCGGCGCCGTGCGCATCGCCGCCGCGTTACTGTGCTTCGCGGCGGTCGGTGCGGCGCACGCACAACGCGATCTCACGGGCCATTGGAGTCAACGATTCCACGAGGATCTGCCCGAACGAGGAGCGGGCCCCGAGATTGGCGATTACACGGGCATGCCGGTCAATGATGCCGCACGTCTGCGCGCCGACTCGTGGGATGCGGCGAAGTGGACGATGCCGGAGCGTCAGTGCGAGCCGCACCCGGCCGACTACGGGCCGCGCGGTCCGGCGGCGTTGCGCATCGGCAGCACCGTCGACCCGATCTCGCAGGACGTCATCTCTTGGGACATCACCGTCATGTGGATGCTGCCGCACCGCAAGATCTACATGGACGGCCGCTCGCACCCGTCGCCGAATGCCCAATACAGCTGGCAAGGATTTTCTACGGGCGAATGGGAAGGAGACATGCTCAAGGTGACGACGACGCACTTGAAGGAAGGCTGGGTGCGGCGTAACGGTTTGCCGCGCAGCGACAAGGCGACGCTCATCGAGTACTTCGTTCGCAACGAGAACTACCTGACGCTCGTTACGGTCGTGATGGATCCCGTTTACCTGACCGAGCCGCTCGTGCGCACTTCGGATTGGGTTCTCGACACGGGACTCCAGATGAGCCCATTCTCGTGCATCCCCGCAATCGAGATCGAGCGGCCGCGCGGCACGGTGCCTCATCACTTGCCGGGAACGAACTCGTTCCTCGAGGAGTACTCGCAGCGCCATGGTTTGCCATTCGAGACGGCGCGCGGCGGCGCGCAGACGATGTACCCCGAGTACGCCCTTGAGATAAGGCGCCTCGTCGAAGGTGGATCGCGATGAGCAAGAGCATCGCAGCGAGCCACGCGCTGCCGCTTGCCCTGACGTTGGCCGTGGCGCCGCTAGCGCCCGTCTTCGCACAGACCGGGCTCGACGTTCTGCCGGCGCAAGGCAACGTGTTCATGATCGCGGGCCCCGGTGGCAACACGACGGTGCAGGTCGGTCATGAGGCCGTCGTGGTCGTCGATACGCAGACAGCGTCGGTCAGCGATGAGCTGTTGGCGGCGATCGCAAAGCTCAGCCCGAAGCCCATCCGACACATCATCAACACGAGCGCTGACGTCGAGCACACGGGCGGCAACGAAGCGTTGTCTCGCGCAGGCACGTACGTGCGTCTGATCGACTCGTTCGATCCGCGCGGCGAGAACAGCGACGCAGGGATCACTGCGCACGTCAATGTGCTCGGACGCATGAGCTCCGCGACCGGTACGGCACCCCCGGCAGCGTGGCCCACCGATACCTACTTCAGCGGGGAGTGGGCGCTGTTCGTGAACGGCGAGGCACTACAGCTCATCCATGTCCCCGACGCGCACACGGACGGCGATACGATCGTGTTCTTCCGCCGTTCCGACGTCATCTCCGCGGGCGATATCTACAACACGTCGCGCTATCCGCGCTTCGACGCGGAGCAGGGCGGCAGCGTCGCCGGAGTTATCGAAGGCTTGAATCGGATACTCGATATCGCGATTCCCGGCGAGAACCAGGAAGGAGGGACCGTCGTGATCCCGGGACACGGGCGGCTCAGCGACGAGACGGAAGTCGCGAACTACCGCGACATGGTCACGATCGTCCGCGACCGCGTCGCCGCGATGATCGACGACGGCATGACGCTTCAGCAGGTGCAGGCAGCACGCCCGACGAGCGATTACGACGGAATCTACGACGAGCCGAACGGTTGGACGGCCGCGATGTTCGTCGCGGCCGTATACCGCGATCTTGCCGGAGCGGCACCATGAAGCGCGCGCGACACGAGTTCGGTTTGCGCTGCGCGCTCGCACTGTCGTTCTCGCTCACGAGCATTGCCGCGAGCGTATCGGCGGTTGCTCAGCCGCCGCCTGGACCGCCCGATACACGTAGCCCGCGCGAACGAGCGTCGATCGACATCACGGGCCAGTGGGTCGCCGTCATCAATGAGGATTGGCGGTGGCGCATGGTGACGCCGCCTGTCGGCGATACGGCGAGCCTGCCGGTCAACGAACGTGCCCGCGCCGCCGCGGCGGCGTGGGACCTCGAGCGCGACCGAGCCGAAGGCGCGCTGTGCAAGGCCTTCGCAGGGCCGGGGCTCATCCGGCAGCCGACGCGCATTCGCATCGACTGGGAAGACGACGACACGCTGCAAGCTCGACTTCGACGCCGGTCGGCAGGTGCGCCGCTTCGAGTTCACTCCGCAACCGCCCGCCGCGCGCTCACTGCAGGGCTACTCTGAAGCGCAGTGGTTTCGTCAGACGCAGTCACGCGGCGTGTTCGGCGCGCGCACGCCGCCGGAAGGCGGATCGCTCGTCGTGCGCACGACCCAGCTCATCGGGAGGGTATCTGCGGCCGAACGGCGTGCCGTTCAGCGAGCGCGCGACGGTCAAGGAGTTCTTCAACACGTTCACGCTTCCCGGCGACGCCGGCACTTGGCTCGTCGTGACGACGGTCGTCGCCGATCCCGAGTATCTGACGACGGAGCTCGTCATCAGCTCGCAGTTCAAGAAGGAAGCGAGCCGCGGCGCGTGGAATCCGCGGCCCTGCGACATCGCACCACCGTTGCGCGGCCCTGCGCCGACCCCCGACAACCCGTTTGCTGCCGCGGCCTTGCGGCAATAGCAAGAGATCAACAGACGCGGGGCCTGGAATACATAGAGGAGGAGTTACTCGGCCGGGTGCCAGCCGAATAACGCAAGGAGAACAAAGAATCCGACGACGTACGCGAGCGTGACGTGCCAGCCCTGCGCGAGCCACCGCCCGACGGATTTCGCCTCGGGGTAGGTGTTCGAGAGCGCGACGCCTGCCGACGAGCCGAACCAAACCATCGAGCCGCCGTAGCCGACTGCGTACGCGAGCACGCCCCAGTCGTAGCCGCCTTGGCTGAGCGCCAATGCGGTCAGCGGGATGTTATCGAAGACTGCGGAGACGAAGCCGAGGCCGAAAGCCGACTGCCACGACGCCGCCGGGAGCTGCTCCACCGGCATCATCGACGCCGCGAGCACCAATGCGAGGAGGAACGCGCTGTTCTTCAGCGCTCCCGGGAGTAGTCGCCACGCGGGCTGTCGCACGGGACTTGCGACGAGTATCGCGAGGCATGCCGCAAGACCGACGACGGGCAGGTGCTCGGCCAAGGTCGGGAATTGCAGGTTCGTCATGACGTTGGCGGCGATTACGGCCGCCAAAGTGAACAACACGACGCCGATGCGCGGCCAGTCGAACGGCAATGCACGCAAACCGTCTTTGGCGATCGGCGCGTATTTGTGTTGCTGGTGCGCCGCGACGATGCCGCACACCACCAGCGCCGGTACTGCTGCCGCATACGCGTGCAGCACTTCCATCGGCCTCACGCCGTCGATCCACATCATCGTCGTCGTCGTGTCGCCGATGACGCTGCCTGAGCCGCCCGCGTTCGAAGCGGCGACGATCGCGGCCAGGTAACCGATGTGGACCTTGCCGCGGAAGACAGCATGTGCCATGGCGCCGCCGATCAGCGCCGCGGCAATGTTGTCGAGGAACGACGACAGCACGAACACGATCGCCAGCAGAGCAAAGGCGCCTCGCCAACCGCTCGGCAGCACGCGCGGCAATTGCGACGGCACGTTCGAGTCCTCGAAGTGCTGTGCCAGCAGCGCGAACCCCAGCAGGAGACCGAGCAGGTTTGCGAGTGTGACCCATTCATGCCCGAGGTGTAGCGCGAGCCCTGCGATGCCGGGACCCGTGTCGAAGCCGCCGGACGCGAGCTCGTAGACGACGATCGCCGCGAGGCCTGTCAGCGCGACCTGCAGCGTATGGTGATGAAACAGAGCGATGCCGGCGAGCATGAGCCCGAACAGCACGAAGTCGATCGGCGCGCCGAGCCCGGCTGCGGCGCCGCCCAGCACCAGAGCGCTGACGACGAGGCCGCGCTCGTGCTTGAGCAAGCGGAGATAATTCATCGGGCCGCATTGTAGCCGCGGCCGATTTGGCGAAATGTTACGTGCTGCTCAGTCCGCCCCTGGCCGAGCCAGACCGTGCCGGCGCGAGCGGGCACGCCGCCGCAGTGCCCCGGTTGGCGAGCCACCGCGGCGTCAGCTATCGTTGCGCGCAATGTTGTCAGCGTTACGCGGTTGCGTCTTGGTCGGGCTGCTGGCGGTCGCTGCCACAACGAGTGCCGCCGAATATGCGTGGGAAGTCTCAGGCGCACGGACGGAGGCCGAGCTCGACGTGCTCGTCGACGCCGAAAGATCGCTGGTAAGCGCGACTCGCTATTTCACGCCCGTCGACGACGGCTCCGGACCGCTCGCGTTGGCGGCGTTCTTCGATCCTGCAACCCAAATCTCCGTGGCGGCGAGCCAGGAGAAATCGGAGTCCCATCCGCTGGGTCCCGGAAGCGTCAACCTGCCAGGCTTTGAGACGGAGGAGGATGAGTACTCGATTTCGGGGCGCTATCTGTTGCGGCAGTCGAAGTGGTACGTCGGCGGCAGGTACGCGACGCAGGATCGCGACGTTCCGCGCGAGCTGCAGGAGGTGGTGACGAGCTCGGATGTTTACGGCGTTCTTGCCGGCAAGTATCTCGGTGCGGCCACGACGCTCGAGCTCCGACTCGAGCGCGGCGAGCAATCCAGCGAAGGGCCCTCCGTCTTTTGCGTCGTCAACCTGTTTTGCGCGGTCGGCGGCCAGGCCACGACAGAGCGAGAAACCGACGATGTCCGTATCGACGCGCTACACGTGCGCCGATTTCGAAGCCTGACGTACGCGCTGTCCGGGAGCATCGCTGAAGCGAGCGGGGAGGTCGCGTTTCATACGTCCGAATTCGACTTTCCGCTGCCGTTCCCGCCGCTGGGGCCGATCGTCGGCGGCCCAGCCCAGACGGTGACCATTCCGGCGCGGACGACCCACCTGAGCCTTCCACGCAGGCGCCACTACTCGGCCGGCGTCGAGCTGTTCCCGACAGCCAAGCTCGGCGCGCGACTCCGCTATACGCGCTTCGATGACGACACCGCCGCCGCCGACGCGTACGAGACCGGGCTCACGTGGTTCTTCCGCCGCGACGTCGCGATCGAGTTCTCGTACTCGCGACAAAGCGCCGACGCCGACGCGGATTTCCGCCACGCCGATATGGGTTCCGCGCGAGTGCTGGGACGATTCTGGCTGGTCGCACCTTTGCCTACGGCACCGCGCAGTGCGTGCGCGGCGGGGGAGCGCGAAGCGAGATCAGGCGCCTGATCGAAGGCCGTTCGCGGTGAAACGGCCCGCAGCAATTTGCGCTACAGCGATTGCGGCATGGATTTTCGTGCTCGCGGAGCCTGTGTTCGCGCAGACAGAGAGTTTCGCGCGACCCGACGGCGGGAGTACGTAGAAGCCGCGGGGGACGCGGCTCGCGGTCGGCTCTATGCTGGCGCGGTCCGAGGGGTGTCCGCCAAATCATTGGAGTCACTGGCATGAAAACGAAAACCTTGTCCTCCGCGCTTTTCATTGGTTCCCTCGCGTTGTTCCTAGCCGGCTGCAGCAAAGAGCCGGCGCCTCAGGCCCCGGCGCCTCAGGCCCCGGCGCCCAAGACACCTGTGGTGATGAAGTTCGACGAAGCCGCACTCTTTGAGTTCGACAAGGCTGACCTCAAGCCCGAAGGAAAGGAACAGCTCAACGCATACCGCGAACAGGCGAGGAGCGACCTCAGCAGTGCCCAGAAGGTGAAGATCACGGGCTACACCGACAACACCGGCACTCCGGAACACAACTTGACGCTCTCGCTGCAGCGCGCAGAGGCGGTTCGCGACTACCTGGCGAGCGTGGGCGTTGCCGCCACGAAGATGGAAGCTGTCGGAGCGGGTGAAGCGAACCCGATCGCCGACAACAGCACCACGGAAAGTCGTGCGCGAAACCGCCGCGTAGAGATCGAAGTGAGTGGGTTGGGGAAGTAACGCGCTCGCGCCCGACCTCGATAGCGGTTAGCCGCGCGTGCGGGCCGCAGGTCGCGGCCCGCCAACGCCGCTTACGTTGCGAACGGAAGGTCGATCAGCGTTTCCTCTTGCCGGGCGTCGTAGCCGTGACCGATGCTCACGTCGCCGCTCCATGCCGGTCGGCCCCACGGAGTGCTGGTGAGCGTCAGAAGAATCGCGCACCGTTCTCGCGCATCGGCGTGAGTGGGGCGAGGAGGCGGCGCCGACGGCCTCGCTCGGGGCGCGGGCGCCGCCGCAGGCGTCGCTGTTCTGATTCAGTGGGTCGTCTCTCGAGGGGCTCGTGTTTCTCGCGCGAATAATTGATCACCTGCTGAGGGTGACCTCGACGCCTGAAACGATCGCATTTCCAGTGATCGGCTGGAAATGGAGATCCAGACCTTCTTCACCGATGGTGACCTCGAAGCTGCGGCGTACTTCGGTCAGGCGTCCACCTGCGGCAGCCGTCACATCGAAACCTTGCAGGGCAGGCTGGCCATTGGCGAGCACGTTGAACGAGCGGTTTGCCGCCTCCTTGGGCTCCACGAAGGTCAGCGTCACCGTGTAACCGCCGTGCTCGAGCGGAAGGTGATAATGGAAATCGCCTTCACGGAAAGTGGCCGCGATGTTGCGGTTCAAGGATCCGACGATCGCGGCGGTAACCGCGGTTCGTCCACGGCCGCCAGGGGAATCGGTGCTGCCGGCTGCGCCCCCATCAAACCAGTGATCCGACCCGAAGTGGAGTGGCGAATTGGCCGCAATTATTGCGCCGCTGTCGATGCGGAGGGCGTGCGCCGATCCCTCGCCCAGATTCCAGACTATCTGGTCTTCTTCCCGACCTTCAGGGAAATCTCCGCGCGCGGCAATCTGGTTCTGCCCCGGCGAGAGCCGCACGGCGGGCCAGACGCACACCTTGTCCGGACAACTAGTCTTACTGCCAAGGGAAACGTCGTTCACGGCCAACGTGGTGAGCGGTGCGTTGCTGTAAACCCGCACCTCGGCGACCGGATAGGCGCGATCGCGATAACGTCGGCCGGCGATGTATACGGTGGGATCGGCAGACCAGTTTGCCCTGTAGAAATAGAACACGTCCTTTTTGATCGCACGATCGTAAGTCACGATTCCCTTTGTGTTGATGTCCTGGGATTCGCCCTCCCGGCGGACGGTCGTGGCGAAGTCGAACCCATTCCAAGCCCAAGTCCCCCACAAGTACGTTCTCGGGGCAAGCTGCTTCCAGCTCTGTTCGTGCAGCCAGGACAGGTATTCTTCCGGCTGAACCCGGCCAGCCATATCGATAGGCCCCCCCAGCGGGTTGTCGGTATGCAAGGTCACGTCTCCGCCGGCACCGTACTCACTCACCGATAGCGCTTGAGCGGGACGCTTGGCATGCAGCCGATCGAGATGGGCCCCCAGCTCTTCGGGACGGCCGTAATACCACCCGAAATATCGATTGACACCCGACGCATCTGCTGCATCGGCGACCTGAGGAACTTCCGTCATGCCGCGATCTTCGCAGCAGTTTGCTATCACGGTGGGACGGCTGGGATCCTCGGACTTCGCCAGAGCATGGAGCTCGGCGAGAAGCGGTAAGGGATCGGGCACTGTGGCCGGCGGCCTGCCGAGGAAGTCAGGACGGCCGGGACCAAAGTCCACTTCGTTGGCCAAACCCCAGGCAGCAACCGACGCGTGATTGAAATTCTGCTTGATCAGCTCCCGCAACTGCTGCCGCCCATTTGCCAGCAGATCGGCCGAAGGTTCGGCATCTTCGCCCAGCGTCCACGCCGTCACTAAGCCGATCTCATCCCACAGGATCATCCCGGTCCTGTCAGCGATGTCGTGGATGGGCTGGCCGTGCTGATAATGTGCCAGGCGCAGGGTATTGGCGCCCATGTCGCGCATGATGGCCACCGTGTCTTCCACATCCTTGCGGGCAAGAGCCCAGCCCTTGCCCTCCCAGTCCTGGTGCATGCCCACGCCGTGAAGGCGAACCGGCTTGTCGTTCAGGATGAAACCCTGATCGGGATCGAGGTGCATGGTGCGGATGCCGAAGGACTGATCCAGCAGATCGAGCAGGTCGCCCGTCGCTGACCGGATCTCGGTACGCAGCGTGTACAGATAAGGGTCGGCGACGCCGTGCCATAGCCGCGCGCGCCTGACCCGCAGTTGCTGCAGCGGTTCGGATACGCTGGCCGGCGTTAGGGACAAGGTCTCTTCGGCCTTGGCGACAGATCGACCGCGAGCGTCAATCAGCCGTGAAACCAGCCGGACCGTTGCTGGGCCGTCTCCGGAATTGCGCACCCGCGTCGTCACATCGACGTGCGCAACGCTGCGCGTCACCAACCTGGTCGTCGCGTAGGCACCTGGGCCGCCATGATCGAGCATGTCTACATGCACCTGATCAGTGACGATAAGGCTGACCGGCCGATACAGGCCGCCGTGGATGAAGAAATCGCCGGTCAGCGGGTAAGTCGCGGGAGTAGGGGCGGTGGCACTCGGTTGAGTGTTGTCCACTTTGACCCTCAGCTGGTTGTTCTGACCGGGCCTTAGTGCAGCCGTAGCATCGAAACGAAAACGTGAAAACGCGCCCCGATGTTCGCCCAGGCGCACGCCGTTCAGCCAAACCTCCGCCGTGCGGCTCGCGGCATCGAATTGCAGCCACGCCCGGTGGCCGCCTTTCAACCCAGGGCCTGCGAAGTTCAGCTCATACCAGCCCACGCCCTGGGTCTTGTTGATGTTGTCGACGCGGTTGATGTGACTGTCAGGGTCAGCGAGGTAATAGCCGACCCGGTTCCAGGTATGAGGAACCGTGACATCCTGCCAATTTTCGCCGGAGCTGTCGGGCGCATCAGGGGCCGGTTCCTCGAGCCTGAACTTCCAACCTTCTGAAAGAACCACGACATTGCGGGAATTGCTCGCTGCAGGTGCCTGCGCGGTGAACGCCATGCACAGGAAGGCGCCGGCTAAGAAGTTCATTGTCAAACAGCCAGCGCGCATGACCATTTCGCCCTACTTCCAAATGCTAGCGTGACCCATCTCGATGGCGGTCAGCGACCGGCTGCAGGAAGCGAGTCGCCGTACTTTTCCTCGAGCGTCGTCGCGCTTGACGAAGCGCAGGTGCGACATCGCACCGCCGCTGCGCGGCCCGGCCCCGCCCCCCGACAACCCGTTTGCGGCAGCGGCCTCTCGGCCCTAGCAACGCGCCGAAAGACCGGGCCTGAAGGCGAGCGCGCCTAAACTCCGCGTTTCGGGCGCGGGCTCACTCGGCACTGCGCGTCGCGCCAGGTGGCGGACCGGGCGGCACGACGCCGACCTGCTCAGCGTGGCGGTCCCACGCTGCGGCAAGCTCGGCCAACACGTCCGGATGCACCGCCGCGAGATCGGTGGTTTCGCCTGAATCCTCGGCGAGGTTGAAGAGCTGCCAGGCGCCGAGCCCGTTCGGCCGCGCCGATCCAAAGCGCCTTCCAGTCGCCGCGGAAGACGGCGCGTTGGCCGGAGTGCGCGAAAGCGAGCGTCTCGTCCGGCCCGCGCGTCGCCTCAATCTCGCCGCGGAGCAGCCCCGTGAACGAGTGGCCCGTCATCGGCAGCACCTCGCGGCCGCCCACGGTCGTGTCGTTGGTTCCTCCGGCCAGCTCCACGAAAGTCGGCGCCAGGTCGAGCGCGGCGACGAGCGCATCGCTGCGTCCGGCCCTCAAGCCGAGCGCCGGAGCGCTCACGATGGCCGGCACGTGAATGCCACCTTGGGCAAGCGAGCCCTTCGTCAGGAAATCCCCCGACGCGCCTGCCTCACCCCATCCCAGGCCGATCAGCTGGTAGCTGTTCCGCCGGCCGATGTTCTCGACGCGATTGTCGAACCGCGCGCGGTATTCGGCCGCGAAGGGGCCGTCGTTGGCGGTACCCTCGGCGCCGTTGTCGGACATGAACACCACCAGCGTGTTGTCGAGCTCGCCGATCTCATCGAGATGACGGAGCACCCGGCCGATCTCCATGTCGAGGCGCTCGACCATGGCGGCGTAAGCCTCCATGACGGCCGTCTGCACGGACCGCTGCTCGACTGTCAATTCGCTCCACGGCGTGAGGCCGGCAGCGAGCCGCGGCTCGAGCCGCGCCGGCCGGGATATAGCCGAGGTCCTTGAGGCGCTGGAATCGGCGCTCGCGGATGACGTCGTAGCCTTCGTCATAGCGACCGCGAACGCGCGCCATGTCCTCGTCCAGAGCCTGGATGGGCCAGTGCGGCGCCGTGTAGGCGAGGTAGCCGAAAAACGGCCGGTCGGTGGCAGCCGCCTCGTCGATGTAGCCGATCATGCGATCGGTGTACGTGATGGTGGAGTAGAAGCCCTCCGGAAGGCTCTCCACCTGGACGCCGTCGTCCTGGTACGTGACCGGCGCGTTGGCCCCGTAGCTGATCATGTCGAAGTGGAAAGCACCCGGCTGCAGCAGCACGAACGAGCGCTCGAAGCCGCGATCGGCGGGCGTCTGCCCCGACCGGTCGCCGAGATGCCACTTCCCGGCCATGTACGTGTGATAGTCGAGCGCGCCCATGCGCTCGGCGATCGAAGCAACCCGCTCGGTCAGGCGGTTCTGATAGGAGGAGTTGCCCTCGATGAATCGCGCTTGTGATCCGACTCCCGCGAGGTGGTGGTCGGTGCCCGACATCAACATCGCGCGCGTCGGCTGGCAGGCCACCGACGAATAGAAGTTCGTGAGCACGACCCCGGCGGCGGCGAGCGCGTCGATATTGGGAGTCGGTATCTCGCCGCCGAACGCGCTCAGGTCCTGATAGCCGAGGTCGTCCGCGACGATCAGCAGGATGTTGGGCCGCGAGCCGGCCGTGAGACCGCTCCTGACTTCGTCGCGCTGGCACCCGACGAGCACGATCAAGCTCGCCGCTAGCGGAGCTACACACCGTCGGATGAACATCGTCCCCCTCGACTTCGCGCGACTGAGCGCCCGCGCATGATACGCCGCGGTGCGACCATCGGCACAGTGTCAGAGCTGCTGCAGCCCTCTGCAACTCGGGCGCGGACCTCGCAGGGTCTTGCGCGCCGGGCCCGAGTCGGAGATTCTCTTGCGCCAAAATCGGACTCCCGGGCGACCCCAATTCTCGATGGCCGATCTCCCCGTACTCATCGCCGGTGGCGGAATCGGCGGACTCAGTGTCGCTCTCACGTTGCAGCAAATCGGCGTGCCGTGCCTCGTGCTCGAAGCCGTTACCGAGCTCAAGCCTCTCGGCGTAGGGATCAACCTCCAGCCGAACGCCGTGCGCGAGCTGTACGAGCTCGGAATCGGGTCGGCCGAATTGGATGCGATCGGCGTGCAGGCGCGCGAGTGGGCGCTCGTAGGATTGAACGGCAAGGACGTGTACTCCGAGCCTCGCGGTCTGTTCGCCGGTTACCGTTGGCCGCAGTACGCCGTGCATCGCGGCGGGTTACAGATGCTGCTCCACCGCACCGCGGTCGAGCGCCTTGCTCCCGGCGCTGTGCTCACGGGACACCGTGTCGTCGGCTATCGCAACGACGCCGATGGCGTCACGGCGGTGGTTAGCACTTCGAGCGGAGCGAAGCGCGAGCTTCGGGCGAAGCTGCTGATCGGCGCCGATGGATTGCACTCGGTCGTGAGGGCAGAGATGCATCCCAACCAGCCGCCGATTCATTGGGGCGGCGCCGTCATGTGGCGCGGCATGACTCCGGGCGTTCCGATTCGCAGCGGCGCATCATTCGTCGGCCTCGGCACTCACCGCCATCGCGTCGTGTTCTATCCGATCTCGCACCCCGATCCCGCGACGGGCCTCGCCACGATCAACTGGATTGCCGAGATCACGGTCGACAGCTCGCAAGGCCTTCGCCACGGCGACTGGAACAAGAAGGTCGCCATCGATTCCTTTGCGCATCACTTCGAGGGTTGGCGCTACGATTGGCTGGACGTGCCCGCAATGCTGCGTGGCGCCACCGAAGTGTTCGAATACCCCATGATCGACCGCGACCCAGTACCTACATGGGTCGACGGCCACGTCGCGTTGCTCGGCGACGCAGCCCACGTGATGTACCCGACGGGCTCGAACGGTGCGAGCCAAGCCATCGTCGACGCGCGCGTGCTCGGTGCGGCGATGATCGAGTATGGCGTCACGACCGAGGCGCTTCAGGCGTACGACCAAAAGCTGTGCGCGGAGATCTCGGCCGTCGTGTTACGTAACCGCGGCGCCGGGCCGTTCGGCTTGCTGAATCTACTCGACGAGCGTTGCGGCGGTGTCTTCGACGACATCGACACCGTGATCCCCGCGCGCGAGCGCGAGGAGTTCATGGGCCGCTACCGAGTTGCAGCCGGTTTCGCCAAGGACCAACTCAACGCGGCGCCGCCGATGATCGCGCCCGGCGCAAGGGTGTCACGCCAGTAGACGCGCTCGTCTCAGGGCAATGAGCGAGCGCCGACTTGCCATCCGGCGTCCTTGCAGATCCCACAGTTGTCGCCGGCGAAATAGCCGCGGCCTGCTGCGCTCGCGTCGCCTTGGAGCTGCCACTTCAGCCACGCGACCGCGACGACGCCGAACGGACCTCCGTTGTCTTGGTTATAGGTGCCGCCGTGTCCAACGGACGGATACACGCCGTAAAACGTCGGAATCCGGGCCGGCATGACTTCGAAATCGCGCTTGCCGTTGGCATACGCGATGTCGGACTCGCCGCCGGTCACGATGATCACGGAGCTATGGATGCCGGCGTAGATCGTCCCGTTGCGCGCGTCCTCGAACAGGCCGCTGTTCCAGATGCCCACCGTCGCCACGCGCGGGTCGTTCGACGCTCCGTACGACATCAAGCCGCCGCACGACATGCCCATCGCCGCGATGCGCTCGACGTTCACTTTTCCGTAGAAGCGGCTGTTGCGGCTCTTGCTCTCCGCCTCGAGCCAGTCCATGGCTGCCACCAGCGCCGTGCCGTTCACCATGGTGAAGCGGTCCGCCGGCGGACCGTTGCCACCGCCGCCGGGAGGAGGTCCGCCGCCGCCCGCACCGGGCCCGCCGGCCGGTCGCGCGATCGGTGGGCCATCGGCGATCACGACGAAGCCGTGCGACGCGATCTCGCTCAAGTACTCGGGGAACATGAGCCCGTTCTTGGCACAACCACCTTCGCCCCAGACGAGCACGGGGTGCTCGTTCATCGTGAGCTCGCGCGGCCGGTAGATCGTATGAGTCGCGAGTCCGGGATCGTGCTCGACTACAACTGCAAACGGCCCGCTCGGCGGTTTGCCTGTTTGCTGCACGTCGACAGCCGTGAGCTTCGTGATCGTGCTCGCTGCCTCCGTTTGCGCCAATGCGGGCGCCAGATATCCGGCGAGCAGCGAGAGCACCAACCACGGTGCGAAGCGTCCGAAACGAATTGACGATTTCATATGCAACTCCCCCAAAGCATTATCGACCAGGGTCCATTTGGCGCGTGAGCTCGCGCGCTACGAGCCATTCGTGTAGACGATCCGTCCATCCGTCGACCGGGTGGTCGCGCTTCGTCATTCCGAAGCCCGCGTTGATGCCGTCGTAGACGTGAATCTCCGCCGGCTTGCCCGCGGCTTTCCACGCGGCGAACAGCGCGAGGCAACCGTTCGTCACGTTGAAGTGCGTGGCGCCTACGGCGACGAACAGCGGTGGCGCGTGCGCCGGCACGTCGACGTCTTGCAGCGACGGCCCGTACACGGAAACGAGGAAGTCGGGCGATGCGTCGGACTTCGGAGCGAGCGCCGTGCCGACGGCGACACCACCGCCCGCCGAGAAGCCAATGATGCCGACGCGGTTGGGATCGATGCGCCACTCGTCCGCGCGGCTCCGCACCAGCTCGATCGCGGCCTGCGCATCGGCCGTGGCGAGATCGAGCACCTCGCTGAGCGCAGCGTCATCGGGCGCTGGATTCGCGTTGCCGTTGACGATGACGAGCTCTTGCCGCGGCGTCGAACCGGGTGGTGCCATGCCCGGCAACGGGCCGCGCGGCGCCCCTGGGTTTTGCTGCAGCGTCCGGTACTTAAGCACGAAACCTGCGATACCACGTTCATTGAGCCAGTGAGCCAGCTTCACCCCCTCGTTGTCGAACGACAGCGCCCGCAGAGCCCCGCCCGGCGCGATCACGGCTGCCGCTCCCGTCGCCTTCGCCGGCGCCGGCAGGAAAACGGTTAGTGTCGGATCGCTGACATTCGTGATGACACGGTCGCCGGAGGCCGACGTCGCGATCGACTCCGGTATCGACCAATGCTGCGAACCCGGCGCTCCGTCCGGCCACAGGCGAAGCTCGGTTTGTGCTCGCACGGGGTCCACCGAGCACAGCAGGAGGGCAGCGCAAGGGACGACTAGTGTGAGGCGCGCGCTCATTATTATTGTCCGCGTTGCGAAACACGATCGAAGAACGCGAAGATCGCAGGCCAGACCATCGGCACCATGCCGCCGTGGTCACCGTCGACCTCGAGGTACTCGAAGTCGAAATCGCCCGCGCGCATGAACTCGGCGAGAGCCCGGCTCCCTGCGAGCGACGGTGTGGCGCCTGTCCCTTCAGTCACGAAAATCGGCAGATTGCGAATCCGGTCGAAGGGATAGGTCTGCTTATCTATGAAGGGCCCCGACATCGGCGCTATTGCGCGCCAGCGGTCCGGATAGCGCGCAGCGAGGTGCCAGACGCCGCCGCTACCCATCGAATGCCCAGCCAGAAATGTCCGGGAGCGATCCGCGCCGTACTCTTCGGTCACGATCTCGAGCGCGGTGATGACCTCGAGCTCGCTCAAATCGAGCTCGCGGCGGCGCTCGGGCGTAACGGCCGCGCGCTGCGCGGCCGCTGAGGCGGATTCGCCGAACACGGCCGGCAATCGCAGCGGATTGCCGTACGCGCCGAGTGGCGCAAAACCCAGCGGTGAGACGACGATGTAGCCGTGCTCCTCTGCGAGCTTGCCGAGCAGTCCGTCGGCCATGTCTAGATACGTACTCTCGTTCGCTCCCGCGCCGTGCAAGAACAACAGGATTGGCAGCGAGCGCTGACCGTCCCACGTGCTCGGCACGTACACCCGATATGGCATCTCGGTGCCCGTCGGCGCGAATAGGTACCGGCGGTGCTGATCGCCGGTGGAGGGCGCGCTCTGCGCTGCGACGCTTCCAGCGATGACGA
Source organism: uncultured Gammaproteobacteria bacterium (assembly GCA_963741255.1). Classification (GTDB taxonomy): domain Bacteria; phylum Pseudomonadota; class Gammaproteobacteria; order Steroidobacterales; family Rariloculaceae; genus FEN-1219. The sequence continues at coordinate 91,304 of CAVUHM010000001.1, forward strand.
GCCACACCAAGGTCAAGACCATCAAGCATCGTTGCATCGACGTCTCCTTCTTATTTTGGGTGCCGAGTTAGCCGATAGAGCAGCACGATCAATCCGAGCGTCAGGAGATCGGCCGCAGCCACCATGTAGAAGCCTGCGGCGAACGAGCCCGTCGTGTCGCGCAGGATCCCGAGCATCTGCGGGCCGAAATAGCCGAACAGCCCGGCGCCAAGGCTCACAATGCCCATTGCATTGCCGGTTTCTCGGCGCGGCATCAAGCTGCCCGCGAGCCCATACAGCTGATTCGCCGCGGAGAAGCCAAAGCCGATCACGACAGCCGTCGCGACACGGAACAGGATCTCGTGCTCGACCGCTAGCGACGCTGAGGCAACGGCCAGCACAGCGACGATTCCGCCGAGCACCGCGACCTTGTTGAAGCGATCGGCCAGCATGCCGATGACGAGATTCAGAATCATGGCGGCAATGTAGCCAGTGCTGATGATGACGCCGGCAGCACCTGCGTCGAGACCGTAGACGGAGTCGGCGACGCTCGGCACGAAATACGTGACCGTGAATTGACCGAATCCTCCGAGGCCGACCACGAGCGCCAGGAGCCAGACCACGGGCGCGCGAAAGGCGCTGCGGTGCCCTTCGCCCACGGCAGGGACCGCCGCAGCCGGCACCGAGTCGGGTTCCGCCGCCGCGCGATAGAACACGAAGAACACCGCGGCACCGAGCAACGCCATTGCCGCGTAGCCGAGGATCGCCGTGCGCCAACCAAAGTCGTCGACGAGCGCGCCGCCTAATGGCGCGCCGATGACGGACGCCATTGCCGAGGTCGCGCCGAGAACGCCCATCGTTCGTCCGCGTAGCCGTGGCGGCGCAGTCATCGCCACTGCGATGAGCACGCTGACGAATGCAAACCGATAGCCGAAAATCGTGAGGCCACGGAAGGCAACCGCGGACTCGAAACTCCACGCACGCGCGAGCAGCACGCTGCCGATCGCGACGCCGACGAGCCCCGCCGCGAGCACGCGCCTCTCGCCGAAGCGCTTGGCCGTCAAGCCCGCCGGCACGCTGAGCAGTAGCGCGAGCAAGCCGTAGATGCCGGTAAAGAAGCCGAGCTGCGTGAAGCTCATGCCGACGTCCGCCTGGATCGAGGGCAACAGTGGCGAAAATCCTAGATTCGACAGCTGCAGCGAAAACATCGCGACTAGAGTGACGCCGAATGGCAGCAGCCACGCCGTGTGCGAAGCGTCCGTGGTCGCCGTCCTCATTGCAGCACCCTCTCATCGAGGAACGACGCAACCGCCTTGCGCGCTGCCGCGGGATCCCAGGCCCGCGCATCGACGACATCGGCTTCCACGGGCAGCACGGGAATGCCGGCTTCCTCGAGCGCGCGCTCGATGAAGATCCGGCCCGTCGCCGAGGGCTTCATGCTCTTCGGGTGCAGCACGAGCGCCGCGTCGATGCGATGCTCGAGCGCCTGCGCGACGGTCCACTCGGCGGCCCACGGAGGGTTGTGCAGGAACTCGTTGAAGCTCGCCGTGCGACTCGCGAGTGCAGCGAGCGGGTCGTCGAGCCCGTAGCGAATGTAGGCGTCGGGCCCGAAGGCCAGGTACATCGACCACACGAACACGGCGCCGTGCGACTCCTCGAAGGCGGTATAGAAATCCATGTCGTGCCAGAGTCCGGCGCCGACCCACATCAGACGCAGCTTCTCGCCGTCGCATGCAGCGACATCACTATCGACTCGCGCTCGCACCTCGTCATGGAAATGCTGCGCATGCGCGACTGCCCAGTCGGTCCCACGCACCCACTGCGTCGCCATGACGTTCGCGATTTGCTCCGTCATGCGCACGGGAGTCGCCGGCGCCGCTGCGATCAGTTGCCGGGTCGCGTCGAAGATTTCCTCTTGGCGGTTGACGCGCGCAAGGCGCTCACGCAGTTCGGCGCGGTCGAGGCGCCGCATGCCGATCGACTCGAGTCGCTCGATGAGGCGTTCGAGCGCCGCCGCGACGAACGTAAGCCGATGCGGCTCGATGAGCTCGCGCCAGCGATGCCGTGTGAAGTCCCACCAGCGCGGCGGCAGCTCGGTCGCGCCTGGATGGTCGATCTCGAACAGCTCCGTGCCGAACGCCTCGGCCCAGAGCGAGAAGACGCGGTGAATGCAATCGCAGGTCAAACGCGCGCAGAGCAGGCGCGGCACCGGCAGACCGCCCCACGGGGCCTCGCCGGCTTTGGCGTAGCGGGTCGTCGCGAGCCCGAGGCTGCAGTAACGGCACAGTTGGTCGGGAATTCCATCAGCCGCCATCGCAGCGAGAAACGCGGGCGCTTGGCGCTTCGCGGCCACGAGCGACGACCACCACTGATTGCTGATGGCGGGGACGTCGAGGAGATCGAACAGTTCGAACGGGACGTCAGCTTGGATGAGCGCGTACGGTTGGCGCTCGTCGAAGACGCGTCGACGCAGATCGCGGAACCACTGCTTCTGGAACGCCGCCGCCGCGACCGTCGACTCAAGCTGCTTCTCAGCCACGGTGGCCCTCCGGGCGAGTGGGTGCGCTGCCGACTAGCGCGCGGATGCGCTCGCGATCTGCAGCCGTTGCACCGAGCGTAGGCTCGCCGCTGAGCACGGTGTGTGGAATGGAGCGACGAGCTAGCAGCTCGCGAACGCGCGGATAGTCCCAGCCGAAGGTCGCGTCGTCGTGCGGCTGCGAGAGGACGACGGCTTGGGCCGCGTCCAGCAGGTCGTCGAGCCTGTGCATCAGGGCGTTGACCGGCAGTCGCGCGTCGATCGACGCGCGCCCGTAGTGATTCGCGAGCGCAGCGAACGAGTCGTCCGCGAGCTCGACGTCGGCACTGGTGCCGCAGCCGCCGAACGGGCTCAGCTCCGCGACGACGACGGCGCCCTCGGCTTCGATCGCCGCATGAATGGCTGGCGCATCGACAGGTGCGCCGGCTACGAGCACGCGCCGGCGTTCGAGCGGCGCTCGTTGGGCCAGCGTGTCCGCTGTCGCATTCGCGAGTGCGGCATAGCGCTCGGGCTCGAGCTGCCAGAACGCGCCGAGCAACGGCAACGCGTCGGTGCCGGCGATGCGCGGTGGATCGCTCCGCAGGGCGTGGAGGCGCCTGGCTGCTGCACGCGCGCGATTGGCGCTCACTATCGCACTGTGCAGGTTCTCCATTCGATGCGGCCGACCCGCAAGGTTAGCGAGGTGCGCGGACAAGTCGCGCGCTCGGTCGGCATTGTAAGCGCGCGCGTCCGAGTCGTCCGACTGCAACAGATCGAACAGCAAGATGGGCGGCAGGTTCGCCGCGATGCCGCGGCGCACGAGCTCGCGTAGGTACAGAAAGCATTTGTAGTCTGGATCCGAGGTGCGCGGTAGCACGATGGCCGTCACATTGGCTAGGCGCTCGGTCAGTGCAGCCTCGACGAGCTGGCGTAGTCGGTTTGGGAAAAGGTCCGGCTCGAGCACACGGTCCGCCGCGGGCGTCGCTGTGCTGCAGCCTCGAGCGAATACCGGCGAGAATCCTGCCGCGTGGATCAGCTCGACGGGAACGGACGGCCACGACATGAGAACCGTTGCACGATCGCGTGTCGCGTCGCGGCCGAGCGCCCAAAACGGCTCTTCGAATCCAGCGCGAAGCTCATCGATGGCGCTCGCGCTCATGGTTCGCCTCAGATGTTGCCGGCGGCGCGCAGCCGCTCGATGGTGTCGGCGCTGTAGCCGAGCCACTTCTCATACACGAGCGCATTGTCTTGACCGACTGCGGGCGCCGGCCGCGTTGCGCCGGATGCAGTGCCCGAGAAGCGAATCGGCACGCCGGGCCCAATCAGGTCCGCCACGCGCCCGAGCTCCGGATGCTCGAGCCGCACCGTCTCGCCGCGTGCGAGCACGCGTGGATCGCGGACCGCTTCGGCCGGCGTGCGTACCGGCGCCGCGGGCACGCCGTGGCGTTCGAACAGCGGCACGAGCTCGGCAGTCGGCCGACTCCGCGTGAAAGTCTCGATCTCTCGGTTGATGGCTTCCTTGTTGGCAACTCGCGCGTCCCGCGTCGCAAAGCGCGGATCGCGCTCGAGCTCGGGGCGCCCGATGGCCGCGAAAACCCCGCGTGCGAATTGGTCCGTCGGCGCGCAGATTGCGAGATGGCCGTCGGCCGACTCGTAAACACCGAATGGCGTCAGCCGCGGCACCATGCGTCCCGTGCGCTGCGGTACGCCGCACGCCTCGAGCAGGTCGAAGGGCTCCGCCGCGACGAGCGACGTCAGCACGCCGAGCATCGAGACGTCGACGTGACGACCTAGACCAGTGACATCGCGTTGGCGCAGCGCCGCCAGAATGCCTACGACCGCAAAAACCGGCGCACAGAGATCGGCGAACGGCACACCTACGCGGACCGGCGGATCGTCGGGCGCGCCCGAGGTCATCATCAGTCCGCTGAGCGCCTGAACGATACTGTCCATGGCCTTGCCGGATCCGGTTGTGGAGTGATCGGCGCCGTATCCAGATATGGAGCAGTAGACGATGCGCGGGTTGCGCGTCTGTGCGAAACCGTAACCGATGCCGAGCCGATCGAGCGTGCCGGGCGCGAAGTTCTCGACCACGACATCCGCTTGCCGCACCAGATCCGCGAACACTTCACGCGATCCCGGCTGCTTCAAGTTCAGCGTCACCGCATACTTGCCGCGTAAGCGGTTCAAAGCTGCGACAGAGACGTCATCCGGCGCCGAGCGACCGAGCGAGACGCCGTTTCGCCCGATGAACGGCGCGTTTTCCCGGCAGTGATCGGGCGAGGCGGGGTTCTCGATCTTGATGACGCGTGCGCCGAGGCCCGCCAGAAGAAATGTAGCGAACGGTCCGGCCAACGCCAGCGTCAGGTCGAGCACCGTTAGTCCGGATAACGGTCCGGCTCCACTGTTTGTTTCGGCTGTGCGGTTCATGGCTGCGGTAGCCGGAGTCTACTGAGCCGCAACGCGGTGGGCTAAGACTTCTTCGCCTTGCGTGTTAGACGTGGCGCGTCTTTCGGGACGTTGCCGCAGCGGCTCGCCAGCTCGACGAGCTCGCGCACGAGCCTGGACGTGTTGCCGGCTTTCCACGCCACAAGCAGCGATACAGTCGGCACGGGATCGCAGTCGAGTGGCCGAAATGTGACGCCCGGCGGCAACAACGCGCTAATCGAATCCGGCAGCAGCGCAAAGCCGAGTCCTTCCTGCACGAGCTTGAGGTGACCGAGCACGTTGTCGGCTCGTGAGACGGCATGCATACGAATTCTTGCCTCGCGATACAGATTCGCGGCGGCGTCGTGCAGCGGCGGCGACAACCTACGTTCCATCGTTATGCATGGCAAATCGTCGAGGCTCTTCACGGGAATTGCTTTGCGACGAGCGAGCGCATGATGCGACGGCAGCACGATGACGATCTGCTCGCGCAGGAGCTCCACGGCTTCGAGGCCATCGGCTTCGAGCGGCCCGCGGACGAAAGCCACGTCCAGGGATCCGGACTGAAGACCGGTGATCGGGTCCACTGCGTACTTGCTGTGCAGAATCAGGCGAAGGTCGGGCATATGCTCCGCCACGAGCGGCCGCAGGGCGGGTAGGATGCGCACGTCCGCAGATGGAAACGTGCCGACCGACAGCTCGCCCGCGCGCCCATCGGCAGCCTGCTTCGCGAGCCGCCCGGCATGCTCGACGCGCGCGAGAATATCTTTCGCCTGCTGCAGGAAGATGCGTCCGGCGTTGGTCAACGCGACGTGGCGCCGGCTACGGTCGAGTAGCTTCACACCGACCGATTTTTCGAGCTGACGTATCTGTTGGCTCAGCGACGGCTGAGCGGTGCGCAGCTTTGCCGCCGCACGTGTGAAGCTGAGTTCTTCGGCGACCGCGACGAAGTAGCGTAGATGTCTGAGTTCCACAGTTTGTTCTTGGGTGCTGGCGAGCGCCGCGACCGGAGCCTCAGAGACGGATCGGGTGCCTCAGCGCCTGGCGGGCGAGCGCTGCCTCGCCCACGCGCCGGATCGCGAGGACCAGGGCGGCGGTCCGCGAGTCCAGGTGCATCTCGCGAGCGACGCGTGCGACGTCGGCATACGCGCGCCGCATCGTGCGGTCGAGCTCCGCGTTTACGCGCTCGAGCTCCCAGCGGAAGTGCTGAATATTCTGCACCCACTCGAAGTAGCTCACGGTCACGCCACCCGCGTTGGCGAGGATGTCCGGCACGATCGTGACACCGCGACGCAGCAGGATCTCGTCGGCTTCCGGCGTGGTCGGCGCGTTGGCGCCCTCGACGATGATGCCCGCCTTCACCCGTTCGGCGTTGTCGCGCGTCAGCACGTCGCCGAGCGCCGCGGGGATGAGCACGTCGGCCTCCCAGGTCAGGACCTCCGGGCCCGCGAACGCGTCGCCGCCCGGGAAGCCCTTCACCGTGCGATGCGTGCCGACCCACGTCGAGAGCGCGTCGACATCGAGACCCTTCGCGTTCGCGACGCCGCCCGCGTGATCGCCCACCGCGACGATCTTCGCGCCGCGCTCCGCCAGCAGCCGGGCGGCGTGGCGGCCCACGTTGCCGAAGCCCTGCAGCGCGACGGTGACGCCGGGCAGCGTGCGCTTCTGCGCGGCAAGCGCTTCTTCGAGCGTGATCATGACGCCGCGCCCGGTGGCCTCCTCGCGGCCCGGCGAGCCGAAGAGCTGGAGCGGCTTCCCGGTGACGACTCCCGGCGAGAAGCCCGCGTACTTCGAGTACTCGTCCATGATCCAGCCCATGATGCGGGCGTCCGTGTTGACGTCCGGAGCGGGGATGTCGAGCGTCGGCCCGATCACGTCCTTGATGCGCTCGATGAACTGGCGGGTGAGGGCGTTGAGCACCCGCTCGCTGAGCTTGCTCGGGTCGCAGTTGATGCCGCCCTTGGCGCCGCCGAACGGAACGTCGACCACTGCGGTCTTCCACGTCATCAGCGACGCGAGCGCGGTCGCCTCGTCTTCGTCGACGCTCGGGTGGTAGCGCAAGCCGCCCTTGAGCGGCCCGCGCGCGCGATTGTGCTGCACGCGATAGCCGAGGAAGTGCAGCAGCTCGCCGTCGTCGTCCTCGACGACGAGATCGACCTTCACAATCACGGAATGGCGTGAGCAGGATCTCGCGCACGAGCGGCGCGAGCTGGAGCGCGTCCGCCGCCTTCCGGAAATACAGCCGACTTGCCTCGAGCATCAGGTTCGCAGTCTAGGCGGACCCGATCGCCGAGGCGAGCCTCACGGAAGAAACCGCGCGTAGTCGCGGACGAATTCGCCGACGAAGCGCTTTGCCAGCCGCAGGTAGTCGTCGCAGACGTCGCTCGCAGCTCGATTCGGGGACGCGGCGAAGCGAACGAGCCGCTTGCGAACATCCGGCCGCGCGCCGGGCACCGACTGACGCACGGTGATCGAAGGGTCCGAGGGAACGGAAATCTCGACATCGATAAGCGCAGCTCCGTGCCCGTGCTCCTGTCGCACACGCTCCTCGCGCAGTTGTTTCCATAGAGCTCGATCGGCATCGGCGAGTTTTTCCAGCCATTGCCCGTACCACGCATCGAACTGCAAGTCGCCGGCCTGCACCCTCCCGAAGGTGTCGGCGATTGGGTAGACGCGGCACGCGTACAGCAGGAACGCACCGACGATCTCTCGCGGGTTGAGATGCAGAGTGACGCGCGGTTGCTCGGCTTCGCGCAGCTCAACCAATTGGCTCATTGCCGCCGCGAGCTTCGCATCGAGCGCCGCTCTGAGGTTGTCGGGTCGAACGGTTGTCGACATTCGAGCTCATCTCACTAGTCAACGGAGTATCACCTCAAAAGAGACCCGCCGAAGCGGGTCTCCAGGGGACACCTGTAGACGTTTACCACTCCCCACCTCAGCAACGCCTTGATCGTGGCGCGACGCCAGGTTTCACGCCAACGTGATGCAACTTCTGCACCAACTCGACGGCTGCGGCGGCGGCTTGGACGCGGATCATGGTTTGCCCGCGAACTCTTACCCTCCATAATTCCGCGGCCATGTCGTCCTGCCCGGGTGGCGGAAAGGTAGACGCAGCGGACTTAAAATCCGCTGACCGAAAGGTCGTGCCGGTTCGATTCCGGCCCTGGGCACCAACTCCTCAAAGCGCGCGCGGAGTCAGCGCGCCTTGTGCAGTTCGTCCCGAAGCAGGACCCGCGTTTTCGCGCGGCTACGGCAGGAATTGCAAACGTCGTCGGAAAGAAACTGCACGCGACGGCGTAAAAGCTGTTCCTCGCCAACGAGACGAGCCCGTCGCCAACTGGTGGCGTGAATCTTGCTTTCACCTAGCGAAAGGGCACGAGGTGACACATGAGCAAGAAGATCAAGGCGCGGCCGTCGCAGCCGCATATCCAAGGGGAAGGCGACTACGAGGCTGCTCGTCGGCATCGCAAAGGCGCCGAGAAGTTCGCCGCGGAGCATGATACCGAACGCCTCGCGCGCGAGGCCGCGCCAAGGTCGGAACGAGAAGCTCGTGAGCTTCGCGACGCGGAGCAAAAAGGGCGCTCGCGGACGAAAGGCGCGACCAAGGCCGACAAAGAGGTGTAGCACCAGTCGACTGCAGACGCGCGCTCGACAACACGATAGCTTCCGCGACGTCGGCGAAGACGTGGCGTGCCTCGAGACCGAGGGTCAGGGCGGCGGCGACTGCGAGCAGAACGAAGGGCGTGACGAGTCCGAGGAGCGCGAACCACGCAAGGATCGCGAGCGCTGACGCCGCGACCGTTCAGGTCGCCGGGACGAACAGATTACTTGCGGACCAGCTGCACCGTTGGAGCGGGCTTGTCCTGATCGGTATCCCCCTCGAGGCGCGGCAACAGCACGCGTGTGCGCCAGACCTCGAACGGATCCCAGCCCGACCGCTCGGACTTCGGTGCGCGACCGTTGGAAGTGGAGGTATCGGACGAAGGCGGGTTTTTCTTTGTGATCTTCAGGATCATGCAGGTCTTGTTGATAGCGATGGAACGGGAACGGCAGTATCCATGCGGGGTGTGTCAGGGGCGTGACACGGTTCACAGTTCGCCCACCGTCCGACAAGCGCCAATCCTACCGCAACTCGAACGATTCTGATCGAAATTATTTTACTCGCCAAACTGCCGTGGGTTCTTCTTCCTGTGGCGGCATCACGGCTGTATCCGTTAGCGACTCGGCTGGCGGCAATGGGCTGTCTCGCGCGACCAAGTCCGGGATTTGTATCTTGAGCCGAAACGGCCCGATCGACAGCACATCCTGATCGCACAATACCGCGCGCTCCACGCGCTGCCCGTTCAGCAAGACTCCGTTGACGCTGTTGAGGTCGACCAGATAGTAACCCTCTGGCGTTCCCACGATCGCGGCATGGTGCCGGCTCATGTACGGGCTCGGCAGGCAAACGTCATTATGTTCACTACGGCCGAGCAACGTGCGCTGACCGAGAGTGCTGCGCGCGACGATCTTGCCGCTCTTCGTGATCAGCAAGTGTCCTTGCGGTGGTGAATCGATCTGGTCCTTGGCTGCAGCGGGCGACTCGGTCTCGAGCTTGGCTCCCTGCCGCGCTGCGAGTGCAGAGACCGCCTGCCGGACGACTCGCGCATCGACGCGATCCAAGTTCAGCTGACGAAGCAGCAACAACGACATCTGACACAACACATCGGCCGCGGCATAGCGGCCGCCACTGAGTCGTGCCATGACTTGCGCTGCGACGGCCGTGATCGCGTCGCGCATTTCGAATCGAGCTAGCCGCCAATCCAAATAACCGATGAGATCGTCGGATGAGGGGAGAGAAAGGTTGTGGGCGATCAGGCCGCCCTCGCGGGAACCGTCCTCGCTCGCTTGGAAGTGTTCCGCCGTGGATGTGGGGCCCGCCACGAGAATCTCGATTGCAGGCTTCTTCTCGAACTTGACTAGCAACAACCGTTCGATCTCTTCCCATGCGGTGGGTTTGATCCCGTGAACGTCGTCGACGACCAGGAACACGCGACGACCCTGCGAGCGTCTTTGCTGGACGAACACTGTGAGCAGATTGCGTTGCTCGATCTCCGACAAGTCCCAAGGCGTGAGCTCGGCGCTGAGCAGCAAGCTTGCGAGCACGCCTACTGCGTCGTGCTTGGGGCCGCGGCATTGCAGCACCACTGCGTTGGGATCGAGTTTTAGGGCCAAGTGGGCGAGCAGGGTGCTTTTCCCGCTCGAGCTGGGGCCGAGAAGAAGGCGGATCTGCGCCGGTCGAGAAAGCTGGCTCAGAGCCGCCTTTTGGGTCGGTCCGAGCCAGATATCGTCCGCCGTTGGTCGCGCGAACACTCTCGCGGGAGACACCAGTTTACGCGCCTCTCCCATAGCCGCTTTCCTTCTTTTTACAAATAGTTATCGAGGATTGATAAGCGTTTTTATTACGGCCGAGGTGAGTCTAGACCATCATGAATGTTATGTAAACTGCTGGATTGTTGGAGATTTCCGGCTTCAAGGCGCAACGCCTTCCCGAGTGCTTACTTGAGAGTCTGTGATCAGAATTATTCTTAGATCTTTGTTATTAAAAGATAAAAGCGGACGTCGTCGGTTGCAAAACCGATGTTCTCGGGCACAATCGGCCGCTCCATCGGGTGAGCCTCCTGTTCAATGACGGATCGAGTGTTGCTGCGTGGACAGGACTTGGCCGTATGGCGCGGCGAGCGTTGCCTGTTCGAGCAGTTGCACTTCGAGCTCGGTTCGCACCAGCTCGCGTTGTTGGTCGGTCGCGAACGGTTCGGGAAAAACGACGCTGCTGCGAATCCTGTCCGGCCTTGCGCTTCCAACTTCGGGTAGCGTGACGTGGAAGGGCAAGGCTCTGAGCGAGATGGGGCCCGAGGAGCGCGCCGAGGTGGCCTATCGTGGACATCTCGAAGCGCTGAAACGCGACCTGACGGTTGTCGAGAACCTGGGATTTCATGCGGCGCTGTGGGGCCGCGAGCCGACGCTGGAGCGTTTGCTCGAGGAACTGAAACTCACGCAGGTCGCTCATATGCGTGCGCGCTACTTGTCGGCGGGTCAACGCCGCCGCGTGGCTCTGGCGATGTTGCAACTATCGGGGGCGAAGCTTTGGTTGTTGGACGAACCTACGACAAATCTCGACAGCGAAGGTCGCGCGTTGCTCGTGGATTGGACGCGTCGGCACGTCGCTGGAGGAGGGCTCGCCGTGATCGCCACACACCAGCCCGAAGAGTTCGCGGCGCCGGGCGCATTGATGATCGAGTTATGATCGGGACGTTCAATACTGTGCTCGCGCGTGACTTGCGCGTCGCTTTCAGACGATGGAGCGAGCTGGCGCATCCGTTGATCTTCTTCAGCATTGTGGTGACGCTCTTTCCGTTGGCGTTGTCGCCAATGGGATCCCAGCTCCGCGACATCGGCACGGGCGTACTGTGGGTGGCGACACTGCTGTCGTCGCTGCTCGCCTTGGACGGACTATTCCGCGGCGACGCTGACGACGGCAGTCTCGAGCAACTCGTCTTGAGTCCCGTGCCGCTGACGGTTGCCGTACTCGCGAAGGTCGTGGCGCACGCGCTCGTAACGCTGCTGCCGCTGATCTGCCTCGTGCCGTTGACGGCCTACACATTCAATATACCGACGATTGCCTTACCGACGCTCGTGTTCGCGTTATTGCTCGCGGCGCCGACGTTGAGCGTGCTGGTAGCGCTTGGTGCCGCGCTGACGGTCGGCTTGCGGCGCGGCGGTTCGATCGTCGGATTGCTCGTGCTGCCTTTGACGAGCCCGCTGTTGATTTTCGGTACGCGCGCCACTGATCTCAGCATCAATGGCGAACCGACGGCAGCACCGTTGCTACTGCTGGGCGCGCTCGCGGCGATTGCCGTTTCGCTCGGGCCGCTAGCAATTGCGGCAGCAGTGAAAGTGGGACTCGAATAGGAACCGACGATGAAGCTACCGCGATGGTTCCACCAGCTCGGTTCGCCGCCATACGTTTACCGGTTGGCCAACCGTCTCTGTCCCTGGTTGGGCGGAGTCGGGCTCGTGTTGCTCGTCGTTGGCGCGGTCTGGGGACTCGTGCTCGCACCGAGCGATTACCAGCAGAACGACGTGTACCGGATCATCTATATCCATCCGCAAACGGCGTACGTTGGAATGATGGCGTACGTCGTGATGGCTGTAGCGGCCGGGATCGGTTACGTGTGGCGCTTGAAACTCGCGCACGCGGTGGCCGTCAGCGCTGCGCCGATCGGCGCGTGGTTCACGTTCTGCGCGCTTTTCACAGGCGCAGTCTGGGGCCGTCCCACATGGGGAACTTACTGGCAATGGGGCGATCCACGCATCATGTTCGAAGCCCTGCTGCTGTTCCTGTTCTTGGGCTATCTCGCGCTGCGCGGTGCATTCGACGATCGTGACAAGGCCGACCGCGTAACGGCCATCCTTGCCGTCGTCGGCGTGGTCAACGTTCCGATCGTTCATTACTCGGTCGAATGGTGGAACTCACTCCACCAGACATCGACGCTGCTCGCCGAGGGTGGCCCCGCGATGACAGCGGACATGCTGACCCCGTTCCTGATCATGGTTGTCGCCTTTACTCTGACGTTCTACTGGTTGCTGCTGCGAAGACTTCAGGGCGAGATCATCGAGCGCGAGGGGGATGCACGCTGGATCCGAGAGCTGGTGGGCGAGGGCTCGCGATGAGCGAATTCTTCTTAATGAACGGCGACGGCGCTTACGTATGGTCCGCCTACGGCCTTACACTGGCAGTCGTGATCCTGAACGTGTGGCTCGCACGCGCAAAGCACAGGGACGCTTTGCAACGAGCCCGCCAGCTCGCTACACAGGCTGAGGTTCCGCGCAAACAACCCACGGTGCGACGGCTGCAATGAAGTCCAGAACGCAACGGAAGCTGCTCATGGTGGTCGTCCTCGCCGGCATCACGCTGGCCGGCTACCTAACCTACCAAGCGCTGCAGGAGAACATGCTGTACTTCTTCAGCCCCTCCCAGGTCGCGGCCGGCGAAGCGCCGAAACGCACCTTCAGGCTCGGCGGCATGGTCGTCGACGGCAGCGTGAAGCGCGAGACCGGAACGTTGAACGTGAGCTTCGTCGTGACGGACAACGTGCATTCGGTTCCCGTGAAGTACGACCAAGTTCTGCCGGATCTGTTTCGTGAAGGGGCCGGCGCCGTCGTGATCGGTCGATTGAACGACAAGGGCGAGTTCATGGGTGAGCAAGTCCTGGCCAAGCACGACGAGAATTACATGCCGCCGGAGGTCGCCGAAGCGCTCGAGAAGGCGCGCACGGCGCAGGGACAATGATCCCGGAGTTCGGTCAACTCGCGCTCGCGTTGGCGTTGTGCTTGGCGCTCGTGCAAGCCACCGTGCCCCTGATCGGCGCTGCGGTCGGGCGCTCGGAATGGATGGCACTGGCGCGCCCCGCGGCGGCAGGGCAATTCGTATTCGTCGCGATCGCATTCGGCGTGCTCGTGTACGCGTTCTTGACGGACGATTTCAGCGTTCTGTTCGTCGCGCAGCATTCGAACTCGGCGCTGCCCGTCTTCTACAAGGCGACCGCGGCGTGGGGCGGCCACGAAGGCTCGATGTTGCTCTGGATCGCAGTGCTGGCCGTGTGGACCATGGCCGTCGCCGCCGGCAGTCGCTCGCAGCCGCAGGAGTTCGCGAGCCGCGTGCTCGGCGTGCTCGGCATCGTGAGTGCCGGCGTGATCGCATTCGCTTTCATCACGTCGAACCCATTCACGCGCCTCGTTCCGACGCCTGCCGATGGCAACGACTTGAATCCTCTGCTCCAGGATCCCGGGATGATTTTCCATCCACCGACGCTCTATGTGGGATACGTCGGGATGGCCGTACCGTTCGCATTCGCCGTTGCTGCGCTTCTGACGGGGCGGCTGGACAAGGATTGGGCGCGCTGGACGCGGCCGTGGACCGTTGTCGCGTGGCTGTTCTTGACGATCGGCATCACGCTCGGCAGCTGGTGGGCCTATTACGAGCTCGGCTGGGGCGGTTGGTGGTTCTGGGACCCCGTCGAAAATTCTTCGTTCATGCCCTGGCTCATGGCAACCGCGCTGCTGCATTCGCTCGCCGTGACAGAACGTCGCGGCATCTTCAAGAGCTGGACTGTGCTGCTCGCGATCGCGGCGTTCTCACTGAGCTTGCTCGGCACGTTCCTCACGCGCGCGGGAGTCATGATCTCGGTGCACGCCTTCGCATCCGATCCGACGCGGGGACTGTTCATACTCGGTCTCCTGGCCCTCTTCTCGGGGGGTGCGTTGCTGCTGTATGCAGTGCGCGCACGCACGTTCGAGGCAGAAGGAGGCTTCAAGCCCGTGTCGCGCGAGACGTTCTTGCTCGCCAACAACGTGCTGCTCGTGGTCGCGGCTGGCGTGGTGTTGGCGGGCACACTCGCGCCGTTGTTCGTCGAAGCGCTAGGGCTCGGCAAGATCTCGGTCGGGCCGCCGTACTTCAACCTGATGTTCTTGCTGCCGACATTGCCGCTCGTCGCGTTAGTCGGCGTCGGCATGCACGCGGGGTGGCGCATGATGCCGGGGGGTGCGTTGCTGCGGCGGCTCCGCACGCCAGCAATCGCAGCTGTCGCCGTCGGCGTTGTTGCGCCATTTGTGTTCTTCGATTCCGCCTCGGTTTTGACGGTGCTTTCGGTCTCGATAGCGCTCTGGGTCTGTGCGAGCTCGTTGCTGGATCCCGTCCGTCGGATCGTGTTCCGCACCGGCGCACCGCTGACGCGCGGCCAGGTTGGCATGTACCTCGCGCACTTCGGGGTCGGGGTGTTCATGCTCGGAGCGACGGTGACGTCCGCGTACAATTTCGAGCGCGATTTCGCTGCGCGGCCCGGTGATCGCATCGAGGCCGGCGGCTACGAGTTCGTGTTCAACGGGGTCCGCGAAATTCAAGGCCCAAACTTCGTCGCGGACAAGGGCGAGTTCGAGCTGCGCGGCGACGGCGAGCTGATCGCGTTGCTGACGCCGGAGATCCGCACCTATCGTGTGCAGACGCAACCGATGACGGAGGCCGCGATCGACACGAACCTCGTGCGCGACGTGTTCGTAGCGCTCGGCGAGCCGCTCGGCGACGACGCGTGGAGCATTCGCCTGCGCGTCAAACCGCTGATCACCCTGCTCTGGCTCGGTTCCGGTCTCATGGCGCTCGGCGGGCTGATCGCGATCACGGACAGACGCTATCGCGTCGCGGCGCGCGAGACCGCGCCTGCGGGCGCACAGGCCGCCGCGGGGGCGGCGTAACCACGTGCTGAAGTACATCGTTCCGCTCGCAGTATTCGTCGTCATCGCGGCGTTCTTCGCGGTCGGCTTGCGGATGAATCCGAACAATGTGCCGTCGGCACTCCTCGGCAAACCTGTGCCGACTTTTTCCTTGCCGAGCGTGACCGATCCGCAGGCGATCGTTGACAACCAGGCGCTCACAGGACAGGTATCGCTCGTCAACGTTTGGGGAACGTGGTGCGTCGAATGTCGTCACGAGCACGCGTTTCTCGTCGAGCTTGCGAAGGCCGGATTGCCGATCTACGGGTTGAATGTGAAGGACGATCGCGCCGCTGCGATCGAGTGGCTCGCTCGGCTCGGTAATCCTTACGTCAGCTCGGGATTCGATCCCGAAGGCAAGGCTGCGATCGATTGGGGGGTTACGGGAGCACCGGAGACCTTTTTGATCAGCAGCGACGGCATGATTCTGCACAAGCACATCTCGCCGTTGACACCGGGAATCTGGCAACGTGATTTCTTGCCGCTACTGCGGGAGCACTGCGGGCCGGCAGACTGCCCCTTCTTGGCAGCGGTCGGCGCGCGATGAAAGTCTTCGCGTGGTTGGCGCTCGTATGGCTCGCGTTCGGCGCTTGCACGTGGACGGTCGGTGCGCAGGAAGGATTCGACGATCCCGTCCTGAACGAACGCTATCGTTTGTTGATTCATGAGATTCGTTGCCCCAAGTGCCTCAACGAGAGTATTGGCGAGTCGAAGGCGCCTGTGGCCGCCGACTTGCGCCGAGAGGTCCGCCGGCTGCTCGGCGAAGGTGCCTCAGACGAAGAGGTCAAGACCTTCCTCGCGTCGCGCTATGGCGAGTTCGTGTTGTACAGCCCACCTCTGACGCCGAGGACGTTTGCGGTATGGGCCGCGCCGTTCGTCTTGGTCGCGTTGGGCGCGCTCGTGTTCTGGCGAATCCTCGCCGTGAAACGCAACCAGCCGCTGGATGAGGAGCTGCCGCCTTGACCCCGGCGTTTTGGACGGTCGCGGCTCTGTTCTGTGGGGTCGCGATCCTGATCTTGCTCGTGCCGCTGTGGCGGTACCGAAAGGGGGGCGGGGGCTGGTGGTTCAGCGGCGTCGCAACGCCGATCCTGATAGCCCCGCTCGCGATCGCGCTGTACTTCTATGTCAGCAACTGGGACCCCGAGCTGGCCCAGCGGGCCGCGCAGGGCGAGGAGCTCGTCGCTCAGCTCGCCGAGCGTCTCGAGCAACAGCCGGACGACGTCGACGGTTGGCTGTTGCTCGCGCGCAGTTACATGACGCTCGGGCAATACCCGCTCGGCCGCGCTGCGTATTACCAGGCCTGGATACGAACACCGATGCCCGACGACGACCTGAAGTTGTCGTATGCCGAGGCGCAGATTCTGTCCGATCGCAGTAGCCTCAGCGCCGAGGCAGGGCGGCTCGTCGAGGAAGTGCTCGTGGCACAACCCGGAGACCTGAGGGCACTCTGGTACGGAGGGCTCGTGGCTCTCGAAAACGGGCGGGAGGACGCGGTTCGGACGCGTTGGACGGCTCTGCTCGCGTCGAACCCGCCCCCGGAGATCGCCGAGGTCTTGCGCGCCGAGCTTGCGAATCTCGGCGCGGCGAGCGGTGAGCCCGCGGTTGCCGCCGTTGCGGGACCGACGATCCAGATCGACCTGAGTCTCGGGCCCGGCAAGTCGCTCGAGCAGCTGGCGCCGGCCGCTCAGCTGTTCATCTTCGCGCGCGCACCGGAAGGCGGTCCGCCGCTCGCCGTGATCCGACGGCCCGCGTCCGAGGTGCCGGGGCAGTTCACGCTCAGCGATGCGAACAGCATGATCCAAGGTCGCTCGCTCGCGAACTTCGAACGGATCACTGTCGTCGCGCGCTTGTCGGCCTCCGGGCAGCCGACCGAGCAACCCGGCGATTGGTTCGCTCAAGTGGACGTCGATCCCACGAACACTGAGACGGTGGCGCTCGTGATCGATCAGGTGGTCCAATGAGCGCATGCCCGAGTTGCCGGACATCACGGTCTATCTCGAAGCTCTCGAGGAACGCATAGCCGGCCGACGTCTCGAGCGGAGCCGCATCAACTCTGCTTTCTTGCTTCGCAGCGTGGAGCCGCGGTTGGAAGACGCGCACGGCGCGCGTGTTGCAGCGCTCGAGCGGCTCGGGAAGCGCATTGCGATCGGCTTCGACAACGATGTCTGGTTGATCATTCACTTGATGATCGCGGGGCGGCTGCAATGGCGCGCCGACTGGCCGCAGAAGGTCGGCAAGCCGACGGCGTTGTTGTTGGGCTTCGATTCCGGCACGTTGACGTTGACCGAGGCGGGCACGAAGAAGCGGGCGTCGTTGCACGTCGTCCGCGGACGTGCGGCGCTCGCGGGGCACGATCCCGGCGGTCTAGAGATTGCGACGGCGACTGCGAAGGAGTTTCGAGCGGCCCTCGAGCGCCGAAATCACACGTTGAAACGCGCGCTCACGGATCCGCGTCTCTTGAGCGGAATCGGCAACGCGTATTCCGATGAGATTCTGCATCGCGCCGGGCTTTCGCCCGTGCAGCTGAGCACCAGGTTGACGCCGGAGCAGCACGAGCGCCTGTTTGTGGCGACACGTGCAGTGCTAGCGGAGTGGACAGAGCGCCTGCGCCGGCAACGCGCACACGAGTTTCCTGGCAAGGTCACGGCGTTTCACGACGAAATGGCGGTGCATGGCCGTTATCGGCAGCCGTGTCCGGTCTGCGGCACGGCGGTCCAGCGCATTCGCTACGCCGACAACGAGACGAATTACTGTCCGCGTTGCCAGACCGGTGGACGTGTGCTCGCGGACCGCTCTTTGTCGCGGCTGCTGAAGCAAGATTGGCCTAGGACCGTCGACGAGCTCGAGCGGCTCCGCCCATGAGCACGACCGCGACGGGTTGGCCGCGAGTCATCGTCCATGCGGACATGGATGCGTTCTACGCCGCGGTCGAGCAACTCGACGACCCGTCGCTGCGCGGCAAGCCGCTTCTGATCGGGCCCGACAGCGGCCGCGGCGTGGTGCTGACCGCGAGCTACGAAGCGCGTCCGTTCGGTGTGGGCAGCGCGATGCCGATGCATCGGGCACGTCGTCTGTGCCCCCAGGCGCTCGTCGTGCCGCCGCGGTTCGATCGCTATCAACAGATCTCGCGGATCATCATGACGACATTCGGCGAGTTCTCGCCGCTAGTGGAGCCACTGAGCCTCGACGAGGCGTTTCTCGACATGACCGGCAGCGAACGTCTGCTCGGGCCACCGGAAACCATCGGGCGGCGTATCAAGGCCGCCGTGCACGAAGCGACGGGCGGGTTGACGGCATCGCTCGGGGTGTCCGGGACGAAGTACGTGGCCAAGGTCGCAAGCGGGTTCGCGAAGCCCGACGGCCTCACGTGTGTGCCACCCGATACCGCGCGCGATTGGCTGGCCCCGCTGCCCGTGTCGAGCCTGTGGGGCGCCGGAGCCAAGACGACGGCACGGTTGCAGGCAGCGGGATACGAAACGATAGGGCAGGTGGCCGCCGCGGGTTTGGGTGAGATCGAGCGGACCTTCGGCGCGATGGGACGACGCTTCCACGCACTCGCGAACGCGCGCGACGAGCGCCCTGTCGACGGCTCGCACGACGCGACCAGCGTCGGCTCGGAACGCACGCTGAATGCCGACATCCATGCGCGGCGCGATATCGAAGAGCAACTGCGGCTCGCCGCCGAAACGGTCGCTCAACGTCTTCGGCGCAGGTCCCTCGTCGCGAGCGGTGTGCGGATCAAGCTCAAACGCAGCGATTTTCGCGTGCTAACGCGCCAAGCCACATTGACTGCGGCAACGGATGTCGCGGCGACACTGTTCAAACGTGCGGATGCGCTGTTGGGCGAAGTCGGCGATCGAGGGCCGTTCCGGTTGGTCGGACTCGCGGCATTTGGCCTCGAGCGGCGCGCCGAGCAGTCGCAGCTTTCGCTGGTCGCCGAGGATTCGCGCGCGCGTCGGTTGGAGACCGCGCTGGACCGGGTGGCAGACCGGTTCGGTCGCGGCGCGGTCATGCGGGCCACAGAGCTCACGGGCGACCGCGGGCTGGGCCTCGGCTGCGAATCTGGATTTTCTCGACGAAGAGCAGGGTGGCGGCTAACCGTCCGCCGAGGCCTCGGGCGCGGCGACTCGGAGCGCGAGCTGCTCGAGCTCCGCCCAGCGCTCGAACGCCGTCTCCAGTTGTTGCTCCGCGTCCGTGAGCTCGGCGAGGCGATTACGCGCTTCGTCGCTGGCACGCTGGTACAGCGCCGGGTCGTTGACGGCCGCGCGCAGGTGCGTCACGCGCGCCTCGAGGTCGGCGATTTGCGCCGGCAAGGCTTCGAGCTCGCGCTGCAGCTTGTAGGACAACTTGCGCGGCGGGGGCTTGTCGCGATCGTCGCGTGTCGACGCGCTCTTGGCTTCCGCAGGCTTGTCGGTGACCGCGAGATCGCGATGGCGCTCCAACCAGTCGCTGTAGCCACCCGCGTGGCGCAGAATCTCGCCGTCGTCCTCGAACACGAGCGTCGATGTGACGACGGCATCCAAGAAATAGCGGTCGTGACTGACCACGATCAGCGTTCCGTCGTATTCCGCGAGGCGTTCCTCGAGCGCTTCGAGTGTTTCCACGTCGAGGTCGTTGGTGGGCTCATCGAGCACCAAGAGGTTCGCGGCGCGCGTGAACAGCTTCGCGAGAATCACGCGGTTGCGCTCACCGCCCGACAATGCGGCGATGGGCATTAACGCGCGCTTGGCGCTGAACAGAAAATCGGTCAGATAGGCAACGACGTGCTTCTTATGACCTTGGATCACGATGTAGTCGCGGCCTTCGCCGATCGTGTCCGCGACGGTCTTGGTCGGGTCGAGCTCGCGACGTAATTGATCGAAGTAGCCGACTTCGAGGTTCGTGCCGAGCTTCACCGTGCCGTTGTCGGGCACGAGCTCGCCGAACAAGATTCGCAGCAACGTGGTCTTGCCGACTCCGTTGTTGCCGATGATGCCGATGTGATCGCCGCGCATGATCCGCAACGAGAATCCGTCGAGCAATTTCCGGCCCGCATATCCATGCGTAACGTTGCGAGCCTCGATAACCTTGCGTCCGGAAAGGTCGGGGCTTTCGTTCAGCGCAATTCGTGCGGTTCGCGGCCGCTTGATCCGCTGCGCGCGGATGTCGCGCAATTCTTCGAGGGCGCGCACGCGGCCTTCGTTGCGCGTCTGGCGAGCCTTGACGCCTTTGCGGACCCAGACTTCCTCCTCGGCTAGTTTCTTGTCGAACAGCGCGTTTTGGCGATCCTCTTGGTCCTCGGACGCGGCTTTCTGAGCGAGATAATCAACGTAGCCCCCGGGCCAACTGCGCAGCGTGCCGCGATCGATGTCGACGATGCGTGTGGCGACGCGTTCGACGAAACTGCGGTCGTGCGTCACGAACAGCACCGCGCCCGGGTAGCGCCGCACCGCGTCCTCGAGCCACACGATGGTGCTTATATCGAGGTGATTGGTCGGTTCATCCAGTAGCAATAGCTCGGGCCGCGAGACCAACGCTTGTGCAAGCGCGACTCGGCGCCGCCAACCGCCCGAAAGCTCATTCATGCGCCGTTCGGCGGGTAGCCCGAGCTCGCTCACGATCGTGCCGACGGCGACATCCATGGAAAACCCGCCGCCTGCATCGATCTCCCGATGGAGTTGCTCTAGGTCTCGTAGGGTCGCTTTGTCGGTGTTCGTGATCGCGGTCAGTGCCTGGAAGCGCGCGATGCGCTCGAGCTGCGCTTTCATGCCAAGCATCACGAACTCGCGAACAGTGAGATTCGATTCCTCGGCGAGCTTTTGGTCGAGCAGGCTGAGCCTCAAATTGCTGGGGTGTTCGACCTTGCCATCGTCGGGCTCGATGGCGCCCGTGATCAGCTTCAATGTCGTGGACTTGCCCGCACCGTTACGCCCAATCAGGCACACGCGCTCGTTCGATTCGATCGCAAAGGATGCGCCGACCAGAATCTTCTGATCGCCGAACGCGACCGAAACGTTATCGAACCGAATCAAAGGAGACATGCGCGAGTCGCGGCGTAGGCAAAAAGCGGAGCGGGTACTGTAGCGACGAGTCGCGAAGGGTCAACGGCGGGTCACAGATGAATGACGCCCAGATCCATCCATCGTTCAACATAATATACATTATGCGGTTTCAGGCGATGGCGTCGGTCCGGTTTACAGGTTGCCTTACGACTCGCAGATAACCCCTTGTTTTACTTGCGCGGCATGTGTCTTGCTTCTTTCTCCGCATGCAGCCAAAGACATGGATCGTCGGGTTCGCAGTCGCGCTCGCCTGTTCTAGCGGCGCCGCATCCGCGCAATCGAACGGCAGTTGGGACATCGTGCTGAACGGCCGTTCCCATCACGTCGATGCCGCGTACCAATGGAACGAGGACAACTATGGGCTCGGATTCGAACGCGAGTTCGCATCTGCGAGCCCCTGGATCAAGGTCGCGCTCGGCAATACGTTCATGGACAGCATGAACAATCCGTCCTACATGGCCGGGCGGCGGCCTCAAGCGGCGCTTTCAGTTGGGCTCGCGACGACCTCTACGTCGATCTCGGCGGCGTCGCGTTCCTGATGACTCGCGAGAACGTGAACGGCGATCGGCCATTCCCGGGGCTGTTGCCGGCCGCCACATTCGGTTTCAAACGTGTCGCGCTGAACCTCACGTATATGCCCGAAAGCGTCGTCGACAGCGTCACGAACTCACGTCGGTATGATCCTTCGATGAAGGGCGTATTTTTCCTACAGCTCAAGCTCGATGCGGCCCTGTTCGGCCCGGCGAATAGCGACCGTCAATGGTTTGCGCAGGGCCGATAAAACCGAGGTTTCAAGCCATTTCTGCCTATATGTGCGGCCCAGCGCGGCGCCGTCCGTGCCCGTGTGCTATGTTTTCCGTGAACTCGTAACGAGACCCTAAGCTCAAACGGGTTGGACAACGCGAGGAACGGACCATGACGCGTATCAAAAGGACATTGCTCGCGGTCGCGACCACTACTCTCACGATCAGTGTCGCGCACGCGGCTTTCCTCGTCTCCGAGAAAGAAGTTCTGCGGCAGGCGCGAGTCGAGTGGTTGTCGATGAAGCGCCATCTACCGCTCGAGCCGGACGCTCGCGTACAGCGCTACGTCGAGTGCGTGCGCGAACCGCGTGATCGAGCAACTGCCCGCCGAAGATGCGATTTACGAGTGGGAAATCGTCGTTTTCGACGAAGAGGCGATCAACGCGTTTGCGGATCCGAACGGCAAGATCGGTGTCTTCAACGGACTCCTGAACGTTGCGGATACGCCAGATGCGTTGGCCGCGGTGATCGGTCACGAGGTTGCGCACGCCACGCAGGGCCACGTCATGGATCGCGCCAAGCGTAACGCGCGGCAAGAGGTCTGGATGCTGTTGGGCACTGCAGCCACGGGCCTTCCCGAGATGTGGCGCGACGGCATTGCGATCGGCCTAGGGTTGCCGTACGCGCGTGAACAGGAGACCGAGGCGGATCTCGTCGGGCTCGACTACATGGCGAAGGCGGGCTTCGATCCTCGCGCATCCGTTTATCTGTGGAAGAACATGGCCGCCGCGAAGCAGGCCAGCGGTAGCGAGCAGCCGCCCGAGTTCTTGTCGACGCATCCTGCCGATTCGATCCGGACAGAGAACCTGATCAGGTCGTTGACACCGGCGCTCGTGGAATTCAACAAAGCCAGAGAAGCCGGCAAGCGGCCGAATTGTCAGCTAGCGCGTTGAGCTGACGTCGAGGCAGCGCTCAGCGTCGTCGTTCGCCGTTCTCCGAGCTCGGGGCTTCCGTGCCCTGCTCTTCTTGTTCTCCGACCTCGATGTCTCCCGAGCCCATCGGTGGCGGCGGTGCCGCGACTCCTCGAGTCACAAAAAACTCGATCAGCTGATCGTCCGTGATCGGGGTTACGTCCGATACGCGACAGTCGGTGCGCGGATTGCCGAAGCGGTCGGTCGGTTGGCCAGTCGAGTTGGTTTCGGTAAACGCGCCGCCGTGAACCTGAACCGTGAGGTCGTTGGCGCAGACCTTCAGGTCGTTCTGCATCTGCTCTTGGCGCTCGAGCTCGAAGGGGTTCAACTCATCGATGCCCGTAGTGGCTCTCGAGGCTGCCGCCGACGCTCCGGTGGGGCTCGCCGGTCCGCCGCCGACGATGTCATAGGGGACCTCGTTGGTCTTGCGGAAGTAGAGCTCCGGAGCGAACGTCATGTCGCAAGCCGCGCCTCGGAGCTCGATGTGAAATGCACAGCGCTGCGAGCCGATGTAGACGATCAGGTGAGTCCGGTCGATGACCTCGAAGCCGCGGACATCGCGCTCGAAGAAGCACTCGTCGACGGTGCAAGCGCGTTCGACGGCACCGGTGTCCCCTTTTTTTCGTTGGCCATACGCGGGCCCGATGCCGACGACGATGGCCAAACAGACGACCGTTGTTCTCATGGCCGTGCTCCGATCCCTCGTGTCCACTCTAGGCAGTTTTCTGGGGGCTGTCCACGCCGCGTCGTGGCGGAATTTTGTTCAGTTCATTGAACCTGGCGAAGCGCGTTACGGACCCGCACCGCGACGTCCGGGTGGTCGCAGAACACGCCGGCGACCCGTGCCTCGACGAAGAAGAATTCCAGCAGCTCGTCGAGCGTGCGTGCATAGCCGGCGAGGTCGTCGCGTCTGAACGTATACGCATGTAGAGACAGCCCGGCGTCGCGCGCAAGCCGCGTGAGCGGCGCAAGTTGCAAGCGCCCGGCGCGGACCTCGGCGAGCTGTCGATAGCTCGGCCCGAGGCCGTAGGCATACTCGGCAACCCGCTCGAGCCCGTCCGCGGTCAGCAAGTCGGCAAACTCGGGTTCGGCGCCGACAAGCTGCACCAGTCTAAGCTCGCAGTGGAGATCGTGCTTGACCCGAACGAGCTCGCGGGAATCGAAGCACTGCACGAACGCAGCGTCCGTCGCGCGCGCGTAGCCGAATCCATCGAGCTCGTCGACCAACAATCGCGCGAGGTCGATCCCGTGCTCGCGATGCCATTGCGGAGCCTTGATCTCCGCGTAGATCCCGACGTTTCGGCCGGTCGAGCGATTGAGACCCTGGACGAGGCGCAGCTCGTCTCGGAGCGTCGCGATCCGGAAGATGCCGTTGTCCGCTGGAAACCGCTGCGGATACTTCGCGACGTTTTGTCCGGGCGCGCGCCGCTCGAACACCTTGAGCTGCTCGAGCTCCGTGAGATCGAAGTCGACGACGTAGTGGCGCCCATCGTCGCGGCGTCGGCCCGGGAAACGCTGGGTCACGTCGGTGACGTCGTCGAGGTGAATGTCGTGGAGCACGACGAGCTGATGGTCGCGCGTCGCGACGACATCCTGTTCGAGAAAATCCGCGCCGAGGCCGTGCGCGAGGGCTTTGGCGGCCAACGTATGTTCCGGTAGATAACCGCTGGCGCCGCGGTGTGCGATCACGATCGGAGCGTCGGTCATGCCGCCGTTGAAGCGAGCATCAAAGCTTGAATTCGATCGTGTCCCAGCGAGCCGTGTTTTCGCCGCGAGCTTGCTTCCGGATCGCGTCGATCATGAGTCGCTCGTTCCACCCGACCACCTCCGCCGCGCGTTTCGCGACCTCTGCGGGCATCTTCACGTTACCGCCGAACGGCTCGACTGCCACGAGCGGCAAGTTGCCGGCCTGCGCTGCATCCATCTGATACGTGGTCCAGTACTCGTTCTCGATATACAGCGAGCTCAACACGACCACAACTTCCGCGGTCTTGAGCTGAGTTCGGTATTCCTCCTTCAACCCTTCCTTGCCGCCCGTTTTAGGCACGTGATCCGGAACGCTCACGTTGCGGTAGAAGAAATTCGGCAACGCTTCGAGATACTCGAACACGCGATGGTAATCGGGGTGGCTCCCGAACGCGTGCGTGACGTATACCCTAATCGGATCTTTCGCGGACATTGTTCGGTCCTACAAGCAGCCCATTTCGACGCTACTACTGGCCTAAGGTGTTTGCAATGAGGGATGTTCCAACGCGAGAACCGACATCGGGCCCGCGTTTTCTGGGGTGCAAGTTACGCGGCACGGGCTCCGGTACACTACGACGACGATGCGATTGCTGCTCTATAACATTCGTTACGGGTTGGGTCTCGGTTCTGCCCTGCATTGGCCGCTGCCGGGAATGGGCTATTTGTTCGGCAATCGTACAAACCTGCAGCGGATCACGGACTTCATCAAGTCACAGGACCCGGACGTCGTCGGACTCGTCGAGGTCGACACGGGCTCGATTCGCACCCGCAGCATCAACCAAGCGGACGTGATCGCACGCGCGCTCGGACACTACTCGGTGTATCAGTGCAAGTACGGTATGCGTTCGTTGAACCAACGGCTGCCGATACTGCGGAAACAAGGCAACGCGTTCCTGGCCGCCCCGCGAGTGCATGGGGAGCGGTTTCACTATTTCGAGAAGGGCATCAAGCGTCTGATCATCGAGCTCGAGCTCGAGGAGTGCGCGATCTTTCTCGTGCATTTGTCGCTGAAGTACAGGCATCGCCATACACAGCTTCAGCATCTGCACGACCTGGTCATGGCTGCACGCAAACCCGTCATCATCGCAGGCGACTTCAACACCTTCTGGGGTGAGCACGAGATCTATTTGTTCATGAAGGCATGCAAGCTGCGGAGCGCCAACGCCGCCGGCTTGCCGTCGTATCCGAGTCGCTCGCCCCGCAAAGAGCTCGACTTCGTGCTCTATGGCGAGGGCGTGCGCGTCACGGGGTTTACGATCCCGTCGGTCAAGTTCTCCGATCACCTGCCGCTCGTCTGCGATTTCGAGATCGAAAGTCGAACACGCGTGGCTGCATGACCCCACGAAATCCGACGTCGAAACACTGGCGGCGGCGCCTGGACGGCGGCGGTATCTGCTGGCTCACGATCGACAAAGCGGACTCTGCGGCCAATGTGCTGTCGCAAGAAGTGCTCGAGGAGCTGGCGCGGGAGCTCGAAGTCGTCAAAGGGCTCGGCGTGAGCGGCGTCGTGTTCGCATCGGCCAAGACGACCGGGTTTATTCTCGGCGCGGACGTCAAGGAATTCGGTCAGGTTCGCGACGCAGAGCAGGCGAAGGAAAAAGCGTCGCGTGGCCACGAGGTGCTCGGCCGCATTGCGGCACTCGGAGTTCCGACCGTCGCCGCGATCGACGGGTTCGCTCTCGGCGGAGGATTGGAGCTGGCGCTCGCGTGCGACTACCGCATCGTCGTCGAGTCCTACGAGCGCACACTGGGACTGCCCGAGGTCCAGCTCGGCATTCATCCGGGATTCGGCGGCACCGTACGCGCGGTACGGATCTTGGGAGCCCCGCGCGCGCTCGATTTGATGCTGTCCGGCCGGTCGCTCTCGCCGCGCGAAGCACTGCGAGCCGGGCTCGTCGACCGTGTCGTCGCACGCGGTGACCTTCAAGCTGCGGCGGTCGACTTCATTCGCAGGCGCCCTTCCCGGCGCCGCGCGCCTTGGTACTTGGCTCTGCTGAGTCGCGCGCCGTTCCGCGGGTTATTGGTATCGCGCCTCCGTGCAGAGGTCACCAAGCGAGCACGACCGGAGCACTATCCCGCGCCGTACGCGATCATCGATCTGTGGGAACGCCACGGTGGCCGGGGCGAAGGGGCCTATCGAGCGGAGATAGAGTCGGTTGGCACGCTGGTCGTGACTCGCACCAGCCGGAATCTCGTTCGCGTGTTCGAGCTGCGTGAGCGCTTGCGGAACCTTGCACCCAAGGAGAGCGGCGTTCGGCATGTGCACGTCGTCGGCGCCGGCACGATGGGGGGCGACATCGCTGCCTGGTGTGCGCTGAAAGGGCTCACGGTCACGCTTCAGGATCGCGCACAGCAGTATGTAGAGCCGGCGTTGACGCGCGCGCGCGAACTGTTCCGGAAGCGATTGCGTGCGCCTGGTGAAGCGGAAGCCGCCGAGCAACGTCTACGGGTGGACCTCGCTGCAAACGAGGTCGGCTCCGCGGATTTGGTGATCGAGGCGATCGTCGAGAAGGCCGATGCGAAGCGCGCATTGTTCACCGAGATCGAGCCGCGCCTCCGCGAAGCGGCACCGATCGCAACGAACACTTCGAGCATCGAGCTCGAGACACTTGCTGGCGCGCTGCAACGGCCCAGCCGATTCGTGGGTTTGCACTTCTTCAATCCCGTCGCGAGCCTGCCGCTCGTCGAGGTGATTCGCGGTCGAGACACCTCCGAAGAAACCATGCAGGTGGCGCTGTCGTTCGTGACGAAGATCGGCAAGCTGCCTCTCCCCTGCCGTAGCGCACCGGGATTCGTCGTGAATCGCCTGCTGACGCCGTACATGATCGAAGCGTTGTACGCGCACGCGGACGGACATAGCCTCGAGAGCATCGACGCTGCGGCGAAGGCGTTCGGAATGCCGATGGGCCCCGTCGAGCTCGCGGATCGAGTCGGGCTCGACGTCGCACTTCACGTCGCGCAGATACTGAGTGGCGTGCTCGCCGCGCAGCCGCCCGAGCTGCTGAAAGAGAAAGTCGCGAAGGGTGAGCTCGGCGTGAAAACGCGCCGCGGGTTCTACGCCTACGATTCCGACGGTAAGCCGATCAAGGACCGCCGGCCCGTTGTGGCCGACCCCGATCTCTCCGACCGCTTGCTTCTGCCGCTGATTAACGAGGCGGTCGCCTGCCTCGAGGAAAGGGTCGTTGCCGACGCGGATTTGTTGGACGCGGGCATGATCTTCGGCGCCGGGTTTGCGCCGTTCACGGGAGGGCCGCTGCGCTATGCAGAAGAGCGCGGAGTCGCCGATCTGGTAGCAAAGCTACAGAGTCTGAAAGCCCGTTTTGGGACGCGTTTCACACCTCACATAGGCTGGAAAAACCTGCGCCCGCAGGCGTGAAACCGTTGGCACTGGCCTCCAAAACCCCTGTGCTAGACTCCGGGCGCTTATAGCTCCGATACGGGTTTTACTGCGTCCACCGCCCCTCGATGACCAAGCAAATCGACATCGCGCAATTGAAGGCGTTCTCGCCGATCGACAGCCTGAAGAAGGACAACTTGGCCGCGCTGGTCAAGAAGACCAAGATTCGCGACGCGCAACCCGGCGAAGCGTTGTTCCGCGAAGGCGATGCGGAGAAGCGCACGGTCTACGTCTTGTCGGGCACCGTGGAAATTCGGGAAGGTGCCAAGGTCGCGGGGAAGGTCGCGGGCGGCACGAGCGACGCTCGGAATCCTTTGTCTCCGAAGCTGCCGCGTCGACACACGGCGGTGGCGCTCGGCAACGTCGAGTACATCACGATCGATAGCGATCTGCTCGATGTGATGCTGACGTGGGACCAGACGGGTTCGTACGAGGTCTCCGAGCTACGTGGCGAGGCCGGCGGTGGCGACGATTGGATGACGACGCTGCTTCAGACCAAGGCGTTTCACAAGATTCCGCCCGCCAACATTCAGGCGATCTTCATGCGTCTGCAGCAGGTCAACTTCAAGGCCGGCGACGTCGTGATCAAGCAAGGCGACGAAGGCGATTACTTCTACGTGATTACGCGCGGCAAGTGCGTCGTGACGCGTGAGACGCCGTTGAACAAGGAAGGCATTCGGCTCGCAGAGCTTCAAGTCGGCGATACGTTCGGCGAAGAGGCGTTGATTTCGGAGGCCAAACGCAACGCGACGGTGGCGATGGAAACGGACGGTTCGTTGATGCGGCTGGGTAAGGAAGATTTCCGCAAGCTTTTGAATGAGCCGATGCTGGATTGGGTCGACGCCGACCAGGCCGAGAAAGTCGTCCGCGAAGGCGGGCAATGGCTCGACGTTCGCTTGCCATCCGAGTTCGAGGCGTATCACAACGAGGGCGCGATCAACGTGCCCCTCTACTTCATTCGCCTGAAGCTGAAGACCCTGGATTCTTCCGTCAAGTACGTCGTGTGCTGCGATACCGGCCGACGCAGCTCGGCCGGCGCGTTCATCCTGAACGAGCGCGGGTTTCAGACTTACGTGTTGAAGGGCGGGCTCAACCGCACCGGGCTTCCCGCCTAGAGCTTCAGAGCGTGTGGGTCGGCTTGTCCCCGCCGAGGGCTCCGGCCAGGTAGTTCTCGATCCGCTTTTGAGTATTGCCCTGGTCCTGCTCCGAGAATTGCACGCCGATGCCCGCCGTGCGTTTGCCTTGTGCGCCTTTCGGCGTGATCCAAATGACGCGTCCCGCGACGGGGATCTTCTCTTCCTCCCCCATCACGTTCAGCAACATGAACACTTCGTCGCCGAGCTTGTAGCTCGAGTTCGTGGGGATGAACAGGCCACCATTCTTGATGAAAGGCATGTAGGCCAAGTACAGGGCGCTCTTGTCCTTGATTGTCAGTGTCAGCAGACCAGGCTTACTCACGCTCTGCCTCGATTCACCTGAAAGGCGGTCAACAATGCCTGAAGTGCCAGCTCGACGTTGACGCCAGAACCGAGCTGATTCAGCAGTTTCTCGGCTCGGTCGTACTGCTCGAACAACGTTCGTGCCGGCAGATCACGCCATGCATTATGCAACGTCGGCGGCGGAGGAACTGTGACCTCGGTCGAACCGCCCGCCCCGGCCGCCCGAGCCTTGAGCTCCGCATGCAGGTGACGCTGGAGCCAGATCAAGGCCAACTCCGTGCGGTCCTTGAGCCACGCGTTGGCTACGGCCAGCGGATCGATCTTATCTTCAGAGATTCCCACTAGATCATTCTGTAACTTATTGAAAATAGAAGACTCTGAAGCCCGGACTGCAGCCGCGATTTCCAGCGGCGAGTCGCCAATCGAGCGCCGCAGCTCGTCCACCGTGGCTCGCGAAACCCCTAGCCACTCCGCGATGATCGGAGTAGACGGCGCGTCGACCTCGATGCGCTGGCATCGGCTGCGAATCGTCGCCGTCAGACGCCCGGGCTGGTGACTCAACAGCAACAGGTAGCTATCGCCGGAAGGCTCTTCGAGCGTCTTCAGCAGCGCATTCGCGGCAGCAGTCGTCATTGCCTCGGCGGGCTCGATGACGACGACTTTCGCTTTGCCCCGATGCGCGGTCAGGGACACGCTCTCGATGACCTCACGAACTTGGTCGACCGAGATCGTTTCCTTGTCCTCCAACGGGTGCATCCAGTGGAGATCCGGATGGTGATCCGCAGGGTCATGCCGCGTGGCGAGCGCCGCCAACGCGGCATCGGGCTCGAGCACTGGAACAGCGCGCTCCGTGCCAAGCAATCGGTGCGCAAGCACGAGCGCGAGATTCAACTTGCCGACGCCCTTGTGACCGGAGATCAACCAGGCGTGGCCAAGCTGGCCGCGTCGGCGCGCCGATTCGAACCGCTCGAGCGCAGGTGCAAGCCAAGGGCAAAGGCCGCTCGCGAGCGGTTCCGTCGGGGGCGTCATGTCTGCTCCGAGAATCTCGCGAGCAGCGGGCGCAGCTGGTCCTCGATTTGCCGTTGGACGAGCGCGAGAGGCTGCGATGCGTCGATGATCTTGATGCGTTCGGAGTGCGTTGCGGCGAGAGTCAGATACGCCGCTCTGACCCGTTCGAAGAACGGACGCTGCTCACGCTCGAAGTGATCAGGCTTGCGGTTTGCGATTCGGTTCGTGCCGACGTCGAGCGGCGCATCGAGCAGCAATGTGAGATCGGGCTCCAAGCCGCGTTGAATGCCGGCCCGAAGGCTATCGAGCAGCGTTGAGTCGGCGCCCCGGCCTCCGCCTTGATACGCGAATGTCGCGTCCGAGAATCGATCGCAGACGATCCATTTGCCCGCCGTCAATGCTGGCCGGATCACTTGATCCAGGTGTCGTGCACGCGCGGCAAACATCAACAGTGCTTCGATATCCGCCGAGAGTTGGCCGTGATCGCCGTTCAAGATCCAATCGCGGACCGTCTCGCCGAACGCAGTCCCGCCCGGCTCGCGAGTCGTGACTACATGATGCCCTGCACGCCGGATCGTATCGGCAACGAACTCGAGGTTCGTCGATTTGCCGACGCCTTCGATGCCTTCCAGGGAAATGAAAGCTCCGCGCATGCGTTACTGTTCCCGCGAACGCAGCACGCGCAGGTAGTCACGCACGGCCCGTTCGTGCTCTTCGAGCGTCGCCGAGAAGTGGTGACTACCGTCACTGAGCCCGGTCGCTACGTAGTAGACAGCACCCGTGATCTCGGGCGTGGTGGCGGCCTCGATCGCACCCGCGCCAGGGAGCGCGATCGGTGTCGGAGGCAATCCTCCGCGCGTGTACGTGTTGTACGGTGTGTCGCGCTCCAGGTCCTGGCGGCGCAGGTTGCCGTCGTACGAATCCCCGATGCCATAGATCACCGTCGGATCGGTCTGCAACCGCATGTTGCGCCGCAATCGCTCGTGCACGACGCCGGAGACCAGCCGTCGTTCGGCCGGAAGCGCGGTTTCCTTCTCGACGATCGATGCGACGATCAGTGCCTCGTACGCGTTGCCGATCGTGATGTCGGCGCTGCGGCTATTCCACGCCGCATCGAGGCGTGCTTCGAGCGCGTCATGCGCGACGCGGAAGATGTCGATGTCCGGCGTCCCTCTCGCGAAGCGATACGTGTCAGGGAAGAACTGCCCTTCGGGATGAACGCCGGGCGCTCCAATGGCCGCCATGATTCCTTCCGCGTCGAGCGAGCCTGCGACGATCGCGGGATGCGCGCGCACCGCCGCCAACGCATCCGCGAAGCGCGAGCCCTCGATGATCGTGACTTGGTGTAAGTACACGTCCCCCGCGACCAGCCTCTCGAGCAGTGACACCGGCGTCGTGCCTTGCGGCAATTGGTATTCGCCAAACTTGATTTGCGTGGCCTCGCCGGTCGCACGCCCATACCCGGCTAGCAACCAGGGATGGTCGAGGATGCCTCGCTCGGCGAGCTCGGTGCTCACGCCGCGCAACGAAGCACCACTCGTAACTTGCACGAGTGTGCCGTCGGCGGGGATCGTCAACGGTGTGTTCAGCTCGCGCCACGCGAGCGCCGCGAAGCCGATCGCGCCGCCGATCAGGACGACGACGGCGGCCAATGAGATCAAGACTCGCTTATGCGACACGGCGATAACCGAAGTGAGCCATGAGCCGGCGCGTCACGGGACCAACGGACAAGCGGCGAGAGTCGACGTTCGCGACCGGCCAAATGCCGAACAGCGAGTTGGTCATGAACAGCTCGTCCGCTTCGAGAGCCTGCCCGAGCGCAAGCTCGCGCTCGACGGCGGAGAGACCAAGCCCAGGCGCTGCGTCGATCACCGCGCGCCGCATCACGCCCTTGACTCCGCAGTGTGTCAGCGAGGGCGTCATGATCTTCGCGCCGAACACAGCGAAGAGATTGCTGTTGGTGCCTCCGACCACTCGATCGCCCGTGTCCAGAAGCAATCCTTGCTCGACGCCGTATCCCTTGATCTCGATCTCAGCGAGCACCTGCTCGAGACGAGACAAGTGCTTGATGCCGGCAAGGGCCGGATTCTCGCCGAGGCGTAGCCGGCAAACGCGCACGGAAATGCCGTCGCGATAACGAGACTCGGGGTAATCGGGCCACGCTGAAATCGCGAGCACACGCGTCGGAGTCGCACGCTCCGGCGGTGCGTAGCCGCGAGGGCCTGATCCGCGTGTGACGATCAGCTTCACGATTGCGCGACCCTGATTCGGGCAGTTCACTGCAATCTCTCGCTCGAGCAAGGAACGCGACGGTGGCGGGATCGCGAGGCGCCGACAGCCGTCCTCGAGGCGGTCGAAGTGCAAGTCGAGCCAGCGAATTCGTCCATCGACGGCGCCCATCGTCTCGAACAAACCGTCGCCGTATGCGAGCCCGCGATCCGCAGGATCCACTCCGGTCGGTTGTCCGTTCACGAGCCAGAGCGTTTTCACGGGTGATCGTGTACGCGACTGAGAGGAAAGTCTTGTAGCAGAAGCCAGTGCGACCGTCATGTGGGACGGTGCGCGGCCGATCAGCGCAGGCGCTTGAAAACGACCGTGCCGTTCGTGCCGCCAAAACCGAACGAGTTCGAGAGCCCCGCCTCGATCTTCACCGACCGCGCGACGTTCGGCGTGTAATCCAAATCGCAGGCCGGGTCCGGATTCTCGAGGTTGATCGTGGGCGGAATCACCTGATGATGCAGGGCCAGAATAGTGAACACGGCTTCCGCCGCGCCCGCCGCGCCGATCATGTGACCTGTCGTGGATTTCGTCGAGCTGACGGCAACGGTCTTTGCGGAGCTCTCGAACGCTCGCTTGATCGCCACCGTTTCCGCGACGTCGCCGAGAGGCGTCGACGTGCCGTGCGCGTTGATGTAGCCGATCTGATCGCGGTTGAGGCCGGCATCGCGCAGGGCATTCACCATGCATTGATAAGCGCCCTGCCCGTTCTCCGAGGGAGCCGTGATGTGGTAAGCGTCGGCGCTCATGCCGAAGCCGGCAAATTCGGCGTAGATGCGCGCGCCACGGGCCTTCGCGTGCTCGTATTCCTCGAGGGCCACGCAACCGGCGCCGTCGCTCAACACGAAGCCGTCTCGATCCTTGTCCCAAGGGCGGCTCGCACGCTTCGGATCGTCGTTGCGAGTCGACAGCGCCCGCGCGGCACAAAAGCCGCCGAGGCCGAGTGGAGTGGTCGCGTATTCGGCGCCGCCGGCCAGCATGAAGTCGGCGTCACCGGATTGAATCAAGCGCGCCGCGAGACCGATGCAATGTGTGCTCGTCGTGCAGGCGGTAACGACGGCCAAGTTCGGCCCGGTCAATCCATATTTTATCGATACGTGACCCGAGATCATGTTGATGATCGTGCCGGGCACGAAGAACGGTGAGATCTTGCGCGGCCCGCCTTCGAGCCACTTGTTGTGGTTGGCTTCGATCGTGCTGATGCCGCCAATGCCGGAGCCCATTGCGACGCCGCAACGGTGCGCGTTGCCTTCTTGGACCGTGAGCCCCGCATCTTGCATCGCCTGCATCGAGGACGCGATGCCGTAGTGCATGAACTGGTCGCACTTCCGAGCCTCTTTGGGCTCGAGGTATTTGCCGAGATCGAAGTTGCGGATCGTGCCCGCGAACTGGGTTGTGTAGGCGCTGACGTCTATGTGCTCGATGGGGCCGATGCCGCTGACGCCATCGCGGACGTTGTTCCATCCGTCGACAACCGTGTTGCCGACCGGCGATATCAGGCCGAGACCGGTGACCACGACGCGCCGCTTAGTCACGGTCGCTACCTGAGCTCGGAGACGAAAATTGAAGTGGACTGCGCAACGCTAGGACGTGCTCTTAAGCCTCGCTCTGCCGGGCGCGGATATAGTCGATGGCGTGCTGCACCGTGGTGATCTTTTCGGCTTCCTCGTCGGGGATTTCGGTTTCGAATTCCTCTTCCAGGGCCATCACGAGCTCCACGGTATCCAAGGAGTCCGCGCCAAGATCGTCAACGAACGACGCGTCGTTCTTGATCTCCTCGGCTTTGAGGCCGAGCTGTTCTGCAATGATGCCTCTGACCTGATCTTCGACGCTGCTCATGTTCGTAACCCCTTATTAATTGACCGGCCGGACCAAGGGGCCCGGCCGATGTGGCGCGTATTGTATTGGAATCGTGGGGGCCATTCTACCGACCTTCTGGGCGGCCGGACCGGATGGAATCTCGCTGTAATATCTCGATTTTTTGAGCTGGGATGTCGTCACTGCATCGCCAACCCGCCATTGACGCTCAACGTCTCTCCCGTGATGTAGCCCCCGAGGTCGGAGGCTAAGAACGCGACGGCTCCGGCGATGTCGGCGCTCGTTCCGAGTCGACCGAGCGGGATTTGCTCGCGCAGCGCCTGCACTTGTTTCTCATCGAGTGCGCGTGTCATGTCCGTATCGATGAAACCCGGCGCAATGACGTTGACCGTGACGTTCCGCGATGCAATCTCGCGCGCCAAGGACTTCGTGAAGCCGATCATGCCCGCCTTCGCGGCGGCGTAGTTGGTCTGCCCTGGATTGCCGATCAACGCGACGACTGAGCTCACGTTCACGATTCGGCCGTACCGAGCCTTCATCATGCCACGCAAGCTGGCCTTGCAGACGCGGTACACCGACGACAGGTTCGTCGACACGACGTCGTTCCATTCCTCCGCCTTCATGCGCATCAGCAAATTGTCGCGCGTGATCCCCGCGTTGTTGACGAGTATCTCCGGCGCACCCTCTCGCTCCGCAATGCCGGCAAACAGTGTCTCGACCGAGGCGTCGTTACCGACATCGAGCACCGCGCCTCGACTTTTCGGTGACAACGCGCTGATCCACGCCGTGATGGCTGCGGCACCCGCTTCGCTCGTCGCTGTGCCGACCACAGTGGCGCCTTGATGCGCCAGCGTCTCGGCAATCGCTTTGCCGATGCCACGCGATGCTCCGGTGACCAACGCAATGCGGCCCGAGATGCCGGGAAATTTCGGTAGCGACGACGCGTCCATATAGTTCCGCTCGATGCGAAGAGGCGCGAAATTATAACCGCGAACGTCGCGCGCGAACGAAGTGGGTTAACGCGGCACACACGGCCGCGCTCGAAGCGCCGTACAAGTGTGCGGCTACGATCACGTCCCCACCGAGGCCGGTGCTGAAAGGCATGGCTCCGACGGTCTGCTCGTAGGCCAGCTTGCCGGCGAGTCCGAGCGCGAGCACCCAGCCAAGGGCTTGCCGGCGCAGGATCCATT
Organism: uncultured Gammaproteobacteria bacterium; assembly: GCA_963741255.1. Lineage (GTDB taxonomy): Bacteria > Pseudomonadota > Gammaproteobacteria > Steroidobacterales > Rariloculaceae > FEN-1219. Next base: position 127,163 of record CAVUHM010000001.1, read on the forward strand.
CGACGGCGCCGGCAGCGACGTAGCCGTGCAACACGCCGGACAGGCCGACGTACCACTGCAAGTTCGGATCGAGCAGGTACAGTCCGGCATCGATCGCAGCCGCGGAGACGAGCCCGGTCAGCACCCAATCCAAGGCGCGGAAAGTGTCTTGAAACAATGCGCCGATGACGGCCATGGCCGCGAGATTGGGCCAGAGATGCGCCCAACTGAGATGCACGAGATGGCCGGTCAGGAGCCGCCAGTACTCGCCGTTTTCGAGCGCCAGCCGGTCGTACCGTCCCAGGTTGCGTATCTCGTCGCCGCCGAATGCCAACACGAGGCAAATCGCGAGCAGTACCAAGACCGGCACCCAGTCGATGAGTCGCCGTTTCGTGACACCGGTCCTTTCCAGAATGCCGCCCGCGTTCGCCAATGCCGTGAACCTCTTGTGTTATCTTCGGTCCGATTGATCGGCACTTTCGCTGGCGCACAAAGGTAATTGCATGCGCGTGATCAGAACACCTCTACGCGTTGTCGAGCAAGGCTTCACGCTGCTCGAAATCATGGTCGTCGTCGTGATCATCGGGTTGTTGGTGGCCATCGTTGCACCCAACTTCATGGGTCAGATCGACACGCGCGGCCGTGAACCGTGCGAAGGCCGATATTCGCGGTATCGAGGCCGCGCTGAATCTTTATCGGCTGGACAATTTTCGCTACCCGAGCACCCTGGAAGGACTCCAGGCTCTCGTGACCAACCCCGGCGAGGCCAATGCGCCGAACTGGCATCAACAGCTCGAACGGATGCCGAAGGACCCGTGGGATCAGCCGTACCAGTACGCGAATCCGGGACAGCGCGGCTCCTTCGACGTGTTCTCCTATGGAGCCGATCGCCAGGAAGGCGGTGAAGGTATCAATGCCGACATCGGTAACTGGGACCTCTGAGTACGCCGTCGCGCGCACCGCCCAACGCGGTTTCTCGTTCCTCGAGCTACTCGTCGTCGTTGCCATCATCGGTCTGCTCGCCGCGGCCGTCTCGTGGTCGATGGGCGCGCTCGGCAACGATCGCGAGCTCGCGGACGAGGCGACGCGCCTTCGCGGCGTGCTGACCTTGCTGCACGAGGAGTCGCTGATGCAAGGCCGCGACTACGCCGTCATGTTCACGCAGACCGGCTACCGATTCTACGTCTACGACTATCAGCAGCTCGTTTGGGTGGAGCCGCAAGCCGATGAATTGCTGGCGCAGCACGCGCTCAAGCCCCAACTGCTGATCTCGCTGCTGCTCGATGGCCGCCCGGTGCAACTCGACAACGACTTTGAGTCGCGCGATGTCGACACGCCCGAGCCTCAGATCATGTTGCTCGCGAGCGGCGAAGTGACGCCTTTCGCCATCGAGGTCGCCCGAGACGGCGTCGATGGGCATTTCGAGCTGACGGCGCAACTCGACGGCAAGCTCACCGTGACCGAGGAAGACTTCGATTAACGCCGGCCGCTCACGCTGCTCCGGATTCACGTTGATCGAGGCGATGGTCGCGCTCGTAATCGTCGCGTTCGGCATGATGGCGGTCAGCAGCCAGATCAATCGATACATCGTTGCGGCCACATACGTGGAGGAAAAGACACTCGCAAGCTGGATCGCGACCAACAAGCTCACGGAGCTCAGCGTCGGCCCGACGTGGCCACAGGTCGGGGACTACGATGAGGAGATCGAATTCGCCGGTCGACAGTGGCGCTCCGAGATCGTCGTGTCCGAAACAGACGTCGAGAATCTGCACCGCGTCGACGTGTCGGTGAGATTGCTCAGCGATCCCGAACGCGTGATTCACAAGGTGTCGGCTCTGATAGAGCCTCCCGCTCCCCCGGGCTTCCTGTCTCCGCAGTGGTCGCTACCGCAACGCGGCACCGGCGGCGAGGGGCGCGGATGAGCCTGCAGAATCGCGCGAATCGTGGCTTCACGCTGATCGAGCTGCTGGTCGCAATCGCGATCGTGGCCGTGATCGGAGTCATCGCATTTGTCGGCCTCAGCAGAGTCGTGACGCAGCAGACCCTTGCGCGCGAGCGCACCGAGCGGTGGCAGGCAATCCAGCTCGCGATGCGGCTCGTGACGCAGGATCTCGCGCAGCTGCAACCGCGCGCCACGCGCGAGGAGCTCGGCGAGAGCTATCAACCGAGCATGCTCGCGGATCCGAGCGCGCAATTCGCGCTCGAGTTCAGTCGCGGCGGCTGGGCCAATCCCGCGGGACTCCCGCGCGGCACGGTGCTCCGTGTCGCCTACGACTGGGAAGAGGACAAGCTCGTGCGTTGGCACTGGTCCGTGATGGATCGGACGCTGGCCACCCCGCCCGTGCGCACCGAGCTTCTCGATGGCGTCGAGAACGTCGAGGTGCGTTTCCTCGACACGGCTGGGCAGTGGCATTTGGATTGGCCGCCGCTCGATCGCCGTGGTCCGCAGAGTCTCACGGTCCGACCGCGCGCCGTCGAGTTCGCGATCGAGCTCGAGGATTTCGGGCGCGTGTTTCGACTGGTGGAGACCAGCGGGTGACGGCGCCGAACGCGCAGCGTGGCGTCGCCATCCTCACGGCGATACTGATCGTCGCGATCGGCACCGTCATCGCCGTGAATCTGATGTGGCAGGGAACGTTGGACATGCGCCGCGCCGAGGCGGCGCTCGCAGCAGATCAAGGCTTGATGCTCGTGCAGGGTGCCGAGGCTTGGGCGGCCGACATCTTGCGGCAGGATCTCGTCGAATCGCCGAACGCCGATCACTTGGGTGAGGTGTGGGCGACGGAGCTCCCGCCCCTGCCGGTCGACGGAGGTACGATCCTGGGGAGACTCGAAGACCTGCAGGGACGCTTCAACCTCAACAATCTCGTCGGACCCGACGGCATGGAGAATCAGCTCATGCGCCGGCAATTCGAGCGGCTCTTGAATAGCGTCGACGTGGATCCGGCGCTGGCCGGCGCCGTCGTCGACTGGCTCGACCCCGACACGGATCTACGTTTTCCAAGCGGCGGCGAGGACGTCACGTACAGCGGCGCCGATCCGCCGTATCGGACCGCGAACACGATGGCGACCTCCGTTTCCGAGCTGATGGCAGTCGCGGGGTTCGATCGCGAAACGTATTTGAAGATTGTGCCGTACGTGACTGCGTTACCGGTCGGCACCAAGCTCAACGTCAACACCGCGTCCGCGGTGGTGCTGGCGTCGCTGTCCGACAACATCGATGCCTCGACCGCCGAGTCGCTCGTCGAGCAACGCGCAGGAGCGGAGTTCCTCGATATCGACGCGACGTTCGAGGGGCTCGTCGAGCCCGACGTGTTGCAGGTCATCGACGGTGTCAGCGAGCACTTCTTGTTGACCGCAACGGTGACACTCGATACAAATCAGCTCACCATGCGCTCGGTGCTGCAGCGTGATCGCAGCGGCCTCACGCGGGCGCTATTTCGTAGTCTCGGAGTCGAGTAGCTTGGCCGACACGTTCTTCGTGCGATTGACCGACGGCGGTGCCGCAACCTGGGGCGCGTTCGACGCGACCGGACGGCTCGTCGGCGCGATCGGACATGGTGGGCTCGAGGATGCGCACACGGCGCTCGCGAATCGACGCTGCACCGTTCTCGTGAGCGGCGTCGACGTTCTGACGGCGCAAGCCGAGCTTCCTGCGGCGAGTCAGGCGCGCCTGCGTCAAATTGCACCGTTCTCGCTCGAGGAATCGGTGGCCGACGACGTCGAGCGGCTCGTGTTTGCAATCGGCGCGCGGTTGGAGGCCGGCGCGACGCAGGTCGCCGCGGTCGCCAAAGAGCGAATCGAAGCCTGGCTCACGCAGTTGCGCGCGGCCGGCATCGCGCCGCAAGCGCTGTGCTCGGAGGCGGACGGCGTTCCGGACGTTCCTTCAACGCTCGTGCTCGTGATCGAGGGCGACCGAATCGCGGGGCGCGAGCCCGGGCGCCCGCCGTTCGTGCTCGAGGGGCTCGGTTTGCGGCAGGCGCTCGATCTCGTGCGCGGACGCGTCGCCGAGGGTGCCGACCTGCGACATATTCGGATTTTCGCCGACGAGGCAGGCCGTAGCGCGTTCGCGGCCGAGCTCGAGGCGCTCGGCGACACGTTCGCGAGCGCTGACGTGAAGATCTTAAGCGACGGCGTGTTCCCGTACCTCGCCGCGACGCTCGCGCAACGCGCGGGCACGAACCTGCTGCAAGGCACGTATGCTCCACGGTCGAACTGGTTCGCGATGCTGCGGCCGTGGCGGCTGGCGGCATGCCTGTTCGGCGCGAGCGTCGCGCTCGCGCTGGTTCTTGAGGGTGCTCAGTATTGGCAGTTGCGTCGTACCGATCGCGAGCTCACCGACGCCGTCGCCACCGCGTGCCAGCGAGTGGTCGGCGATTCGAGCACGTCGGGGTGTCAGCGCGAAGTGCGGCAGCGGCTCGGTGCTCGTACGGGTGGCACGAGCGAGGATTTCCTTAGCACGCTGGCGGCGATCGCCGCACTTCGCGACGGCGAGACTCGCGTCGATGCGCTCAGCTATCGCAACAGACAAATGGATCTGCAAGTGGTCGCGCCGAGCGTGACCGCACTCGACGAATTCTCTCGCCAGCTGGAGCAGACGCGCCGGTTCGACGTGGAGCTCGAGGCCACGAGCCAGGTCGATGCCGGTACCGAAGGGCGTCTGCGAATCTTGGGAGTCCAGCAATGAAGGCGTGGTTCTTCGGCCTGCAGCCGCGCGAGCGCTGGATCCTAGGTGTCGGAGCCGGGGCCGGCGTCGTGATCATCCTCTGGTGGCTCGTGCTACAGCCGCTGATCGCCGACGCCGAGCTGCTGCGAACGTCCGTGGAGACCAAGCAACGGTTGCTGGTCGAGGTCGCGGAGGTCGAGGGCTCGCAGCCCGGGAGCGTGGTCGATCGCTTGCAAGGCGGCGATCAAACGCTCGTCGTGATCGTCAGCAACACCGCCGCGAGCCATGGTTTGGGTGCACCGCGAACAAGGCAGAATGGGCCGAGCGGCATCGACGTCACCTTGCAGGGTGTCCGGTTCGATGCACTCGCCGGATGGCTCGTAGCGCTGCACGACAACTACGGCATCGATGTCGACACCGCTTCGTTCAGCAGCGCGCGCGAGCCTGGCCTCGTGAACGGCCAACTCTCACTACATAGGCTCTAACGTGGCGAATCGTTGGTCGTGGCTGGCGTTGGGCGCGGGCGCGTACATCGCGTTCACGCTCGCGGCTCTGCCGGCTGGCCCGGTGTTGCGCTGGTGGGCGCCGCCCGGCGTCGGGTTTCAGGGCATCGAGGGCACAGTGTGGTCCGGCGGTGCGGCGAGTGTCGCGACCGACGGATTTTCGTTGCAGAACCTGCGCTGGCGGGTGCGGCCGTGGTCCTTGCTCCTCGGTCGCGTCGCGGCGAACGTCGAAGCCAGTATTCCTGATGGTTTCGTTAGCACCGATGTCGTCCTGACACCGAGTCGCGTGAGGCTGACCGGCCTCCGCGGCGGCACTTCGATACCGTCGCTCGTCGGAGTGCTACCCGTGCGCGGCATCCGCGGCCAAGCGAGTGTCGCGTTCGACTCGCTCGAGCTCGAAGGCGGCTGGCCATCGAGCGCCGTCGGCGAGTTGAAGCTGGTTCGTCTCGAAACGACTCCGTTGATTCCGAACGGCACGAGCCAGTTGCTGGCGTTGGGTGACTACACCGTCACGTTCGTTCCGGCGGAGGAACGCAAGCTCGAAGCGCGTTTCGTCGACAACGGCGGGCCGCTCGAGGTCACGGGCACGATTGCCCTCGACGCGGAACGCGCGTACACGCTCGATGCGTTGATCAAGGCGCGTGCAGGCGCGGACCAAGCGCTCGTGCAGGGCCTCGAGATCATGACGGCCGATCCCGATACGGAGGGGCGTCGGCGGCTCACACTGACCGGCTCGCTGTAGCGTTCGCGGGCCATGATCTGAGCTGCGCCAGCAGCGGGAAGTACAAGCCGAGCTCGATCGGCCGCGGATCGGTCTCGGACAACGCCCGCGCGTATCGTTCGAGTTGCGGCGCATACCGCTCCACCTCCGAGCGCAGAAAAAGATCGACCTCGCCGCCTTCGTGCTGACTCGTCTTGAAGTCGACGATCCAGCGGCGCCCTTCGGCGACGAACGTTCGATCGATGCGGACGTGCTCGAGAATCGCGCCGGCGCGGACCGTCATGCGGAGCTCGGCCCGCGCATCCTCGTGCGGACTGAGCAGCCAGCGGCCGTGCGGGTCAGCGAGCGCGCGCTCGAGCGCCGTCGCAACGCGCGCGGTGGCGCGCTCGAGCTCCGTGCGCTCGACGCCGAGCAACTCGAGCTCGCGCGCGAAACGCGCTCTCGTGTCGGTCACTCGCCGCACGTGCCAGTGGTCGAGTCCCTCCTCCGCAATGCGCTGTAGGTATCGGTGCACGACCGTGCCGACGTGCGCAGCGGCTGGACGCGCCCACACGAACTCCGGTCGCGGAGCGGGCTGCGATGCCAGCGCCGGGTCCCTGCGCGTACCAGCGCGCGGAGCCACGAGCCTGCGCAATACCGGCACGATAACCGCGGTCTCGCCACCGTCCGGCGATCCCGAGGCATCGTCGCGAGGCGCCGCGGCCACGACCGGCCAAAGGTGCGCGAGCAGCGAGTTGGCCGGCGGGGCTGTGGCCTCGGCTGGTAACTGCCAGATGACGTGCAGGCGTTCGCGCGCGCGCGTCGTGGCCACGTATAGCAGCCGCGCGCGCTCGGCCGCATCGCGCGCGCGTTCGGCACGCCGCACGAACTCCGCGAGCCGCTCCGCGGCCGGGTCGTTCGCGAACGCAGCCGTCACCATCACGAGGTCGTCGTCGCCGTCCGCGGTGGTGCGCGCGAGCCACTGCAGCGCCCTCGGTTCGTCGGGTCGCGGCTCGCGGGCGAGCCCGAGCAACACGACGGTATCGAACTCGAGCCCTTTGGCTCTATGCATGGTCATGATCTCGATGCCGCGTTCGCGTGGCGCGTCGGCCTGGGGTTGAACCGTGTCCAACGCGGCCTGAAGCAACACGGGGTCGTCGAGATCGCCGCCACTTTCGGCTGTGGCCAGCAGGGCGAAGAACTGTTCGGCCGACGAGCGTTCCGCGTCGTCGTCGAGGCACGCCGGTCCTGCGAGCTCGATCCAGGTTCGCTCGATCCAGCCGCTCAACGTCGTATGGCCCCGCAGCTCGAGCGCGTGCTCGAGAACGGCGACCACGCTGTGCAATCGAGCTTGGCCGTCGATGCTAAGCCGCAAGATGCGCTCCGGGCGCCGCGCCAGATCCCAGATGGCCGCCTTCGGTTCATCGCCGCACAGTGCGTTTAAGTCTGCCCAGTTGAGGCCGCACCAAGGTGCCCGCAACACGGCCAGCCACGCGATGCGATCGTCGAGATGCAGCAACGCGCGTGTCAGACCGGCGAGATCCTGCGCGACGGAGTGATCGCCCAAGCTGTCGATCTCCACGGCGTGCACGGCGAGCCCGCTCGCGCGCAGCTGTTCTCGTAAGCCTTCGAGATGCCGGCGGTTCTGCACCAGCACCGCGATCGATTGCTGCGGTGCGCGGCGGCGCTCTTCCTCGAGAATCGCCGTTACGCGAGTCGCTTCGGCGTTGCGCGCGCCGCCGACCGCGTGAGCGAGGACGAACTGTTCGGCGCCGGCGGCACGCGTCGACACGCTCGCGCGAAACGCCGTGATGCCGGACTCGATATGGTCCTCGGCGGGAAAGACAGCCGCGAATGCCGAGTTCACCCACTCGACGATCGCCGGCGCGCTGCGGAAATTCCGCTCGAGCGTCAAGCCCTGCAACCGTATCGTGCCGATACCGCGCTGCTTCGCGAGCAGGAACAGCGACATGTCCGCGTCACGGAAGCGATAGATCGACTGCATCGGGTCGCCGACGAGGAACAGCGTGCGGCCATCATCCGGTTGCCAGCCCGCCGTCAGCAGCTCGAGCAGCCGCCGCTGCGATTGCGATGTATCTTGGAACTCGTCGACGAGCAGATGCTGAATGCGCCGGTCGAGCGCGAGGAGCAGATCCGAAGGCGCATCGACCTGCCCCAGCGCGCGCTGTGCGGCGAGCGCGAGCTCCACGAAATCGACCGTGCGCCGCTCCGCGAATGTGACTTCGAGCTCGGCCGCGAGCCGCACGAGGACTGCGCGCAACGCGGTCATGCTCAGCCATTGCCCTTCGGTGTAGTGCGCATCGGGCAGCGAGCCAACTGTCTCGAGAGCGGCGCGCAGCCGCTCTCGTCCTTGCAAGCTGTCGAGCAGCGTGCGCAGGCGCTCACGCGGCTCGGCCGCGTCCGGCCCGAAACCTTCGGGCTTGGCGACGCGCTTCCGCCATTCGCCCTGCTTCGTCAGCAGCAACGCCGCGACGCCGCGCCACGCCGTGAGCGCCAAGGGTCCGGAGCGCGGCATCGCATCGAGCGCGAGCCAGGGCGCCAAGGAATTACGCAGCGCGTCGCTTGCCGCGATTGCGGCGTGCTTCAGCAGCGGCACCAATGCGCCGATCAGCGGCGCCTCGCACAATGCAGCGACCGCCGCGAGCTCGTCGTCGACCAGTCTCTGCAATGCTGTCTCGAGCACGATGCGTAGCGCGGGCGTGTCGTCGATCAGCACGCGCAGCCATTGATCACGACGCGGCAGTAGCGCTGCGAGTAACCTTTCCAGCTGTTCGCAATCGTTGCCGACGTCGCGCAGCAACGTACGCAGGTTCGCGGCGTGGGCCGCGTCGTCGCCCGCGATGCCCGCGACGCAGCGGCGCGCCGCGTCGCGGTACAACTCGTCGGGCTTATCGACAACGGACGCGGATGCGACACCGTCCGCCATGACCGGCAACCGGCGCGCGAGCCACGCGTTGAACGCGTCGAGCGTGTCGATGCGCAGACGTTGGGGTTGTGCGAGCACGTCCCACTCGAGCTCGCGGTCGCGCGCGATTACGGCGCGGGCGAGCGCGAATCTCGTTTGCTCGTGCGCTTGTGCCGGTGCGGTGTCGTCGGCCGCGGCGCGCAGCGCGCGCAGCACGCGGTGGCGCATCTCGGCGGCGGCCTTCCGCGTGAACGTGATGGCTACGATCTGCTCGGGCTGTTGCACGGTCGCGAGCAGCGCGAGATAGCGTTGTATCAGGACTTCGGTCTTGCCGGAGCCGGCCGGTGCTTGAACGATGAACGACCGCGATGGGTCGAGTGCGGCTTCGCGCGCGGCCGAGTCGCTCATGCGGTCACCAGCGCGCAACGGCGCCGCGAGCCAGTCCGAGCTGCTCGAACACTCGGGTCAGCGGCGCGTAGGCTTCGGCGGCGTGTTCGATGTCGGCGACGAAGACTCGCGTGTCGCCCGATGCGAACTCCAGCGCCAGTTGCTCGAGCCGCGTGCGCCAGATCTCGATCTGTGTGCTCGCGTGCGCATGCGCGTACTTGCCGGGCCGGCCCGGGAATGCCGCGTTCGACCAGAATCCGGAGTAGCGCGTTTCGGGCAGCGCGAGGCGTGTGACGACCGCCGCACCGACGGCCACCGCTGATTGCGTCGCATAGAGCGGGACTTGCGCGTCGCGAAGCCGCGCACCGAACCAGTCTGCGCTCGTCGCACGTTCGCCGGTTTTGTAGTCGATGATCGCGATCGTTCCGTCCGCGAGCTCATCGATACGGTCGATGCGGACCTTCAGCGTCAACGGGCCTAGAGCTACAGTTGCGCGTTGCTCGACGGCGCGAACGCGAAACGGTTTCCTTCGTTGCTCGTCGCGCAGCAGCGTACCGAGCACTCGCTGCAGCTGTTCCGCTTCGAGCTCGTAGAGCGCCGTCAGGTATCCGCGAGCGCGGCCGAACAGTCGGTCGAGCGTGCGCGCGACGCTCTCAGCCACATCGTTCGCTTTCGCCGCGAACGCGGCCAGCTCCGGCAGGTCCTCGAGAAGGCGTTCAGCGGCGCCGTGGGCTGCGATGCCTCGCAAACGCGGTGACACGCCGAAGCGGAGTGGCTCGAGCGGCCGCGCGCCGAGACGGTCCTGGCAGAAGGCGCGGACCGGACAACGCGCCTGCCGGCCAGAGAACGGCTGGCGCCGCCGGCGACGCGTCCGCCGACGAACGGCGGTGCGACGTCGAGCACCGTCTCGCGTGCGGCTTCGTTCTTCGCGCGTGCCTTCTTCAGGGCCTCGATGGCGGGTGCACCCAGCGAGGGCCAGAGCCGTATCGCCGGGCTCGGCTCCGTGTCGTAGTCGTAGAGACGTGCCGGCCAGCTCACGACGAGCGCGGGGCTCAGGCGTACGAGACGCTCGAGCGCACGCTCGGACCTTCCATGGGCGTCGCGGGGCGAGCAATACGGCATCCCATGTGCGCGTTGCAACCGCAGCGGCAGCAGCGGATTGCTGCGCGCGGACTCGGGCCACGCTGCGTCCGTGAATCCTTTGACCCACACGGCTTGGTAGCCGGGCCCGACGTCGTCGATATGACCGAGCACGTGGACTCCTCGAACCGGGAGCGTGGCCGGCCGCGTCCGACCGAGGACTCGGCCGAGCTCGGTCAGGGCCGCGTCGAGAGATATTTCGCCGACGATCGGCGTGAGTCGGCCGAGCTCCTCGAGACCGCCCTGCCACCCCTGCAGAGCGGCAGGCGCGCTCGGCGGCTGCCAGCCTAGAGCGTGGAGGAATCGGGCCCAGAGATCCGCCCACCGGGTGGGCGTCGCGCGTCGTGTGCCGCCGAACGTATCCAGCGCCGCTGCGAGCGCACGTGCCGAGTGCGGCGCTCGCTCCGCGACCAGCTCTCTTACGCCACAGCGGTATGCAGCTTGGAACGGCAGCTGCGAACGCAGCTCCGTGCGTAGCTCGGCATCGATGCGCGCGCGCGCGAAGCGCTCTTCCGCTGGCATCGTGAAGAACGGGCTGCGGAGCCAACGGCCGAACGTCGCATACGGCGCATTACCGCCGGCGAGTCGCAAGGCGTCCAACGCGGCGCCGAGCGCCGGGTCGGCGCCGATCATTCCCTCTTCGTTCCAACAGATTTCAGCGCCGCGCTCGCCGAGTTCGGCCGCGGCTACGCGCCCGACATCCTCGTAGTGAGTCGACGATCTTGGAAGCACGAGCGCGACGCGCGCGAGGGGTTGCGAGTCCAAGCGTTGCTTCGCCCAGGCGAACGCTGCACGAAGCTCGTCGGCCGCGTCCGCAAGTCGCACGGCTCTGCGCTCGCCCGTGACCTCCGGCGCCGAAACCTGCTCTATCGCGGCGCCGCGGGCCGCCAATTGCGCGAACAACTCGGCGCGCGCCGGATCCAGCTGGCCCAAGTCTGCGATTGCGATCTTGCCGCTCTGCATGACGCGTTCCGCGAGCGCCGTCTCGAGCTCGGCGCGATCGATCCAGCCGTTCGCGTCGAGCCACTCGCGGTAACGACGGCACCAACCCAAGAATGCGCGGTAGTCGATCTCGTTCGCGGCCGCTCGTTGTGCCGCCGGGTCGAGCCGAAACGCATGCAGCAGCCGCCAAGCGTCGGCCGCCCACTCCGCGGCGCCGGCGTGGCCGATCAGCTCATTTCCGTCGGCCGAGTCGGCGACGACGCGCCGCCACAGAGCGGCAGATTGATGTGGTGTCAGCGCCGGACCGCGCGCGTCGGCGTGCTCGAGCCAGAGCTCGTCGATCCAGGCCGCGTACGAACGGATAGGCGGCGTTTCCCAAGCGAACGCCGACCCGCGGATCTGGTCTGCGGCGAGGTACATCTCCCATTGCGCCGCGGCGAGCGCGTTGGCAACGATGATCGTCGAGCGCCGATTCGACGCGCTCGGTGTCTCCACGATCAGGCAGTTTCGAGACGCGGCGGTCGGTCGGAGACCTGTTCGAGCACGTGCTCGATGCGCTGAAACACCTCGGCGAGTCGAGCTTCGTCTGGCAGCGTCGTGATGCGGAAGTGGTCGCGATACGGAGTGTTGAAGCTCGAGCCCGGCGCGATCAGCACGTGCTGCTGCTCGAGCAATTCCATCGCGAACGCTTCATCGTCGAAGCCCGGCAGCTTCTGCTTGTCGACGCCGATGAACGCATACATCGCGCCGCGTGGCGCGACGAGATTCAAGAAATGACTCTGCTTCACGCCGTCGATGATCGCTTGCCGCGATTCGATACAACCGACCGACCGGGCGCGCAGAGCTCGTGAATGCTCTGATAGCCACCGAGCGCGGTTTGCACGGCCCACTGGCCAGGAACGTTGCTGCACAGGCGCAACGAGGCGAGCAGATCGAGCGCGCTCATGTATTTCTCGGCGCGATCGATGGCGCCGCAGAACGACACCCAGCCGACGCGATAGCCGCATGCGCGATAGACCTTCGACAGGCCGGACAGGTTGCGCACAGCGTGTCGTGGCACAGCGTCGCCATCGGCACGAACTCGGCGCCGTCGTACAGGATGTGGTCGTAGATCTCGTCGCTCATCACGACGAGGTTGTGCCGTTCCGCAATCCGCGCGATGGCCGCCAGGCGTTCGCGAGTATAGACGGCGCCGGTCGGATTGTTCGGGTTGATGACCACAATCGCGCGCGTGCGCGGCGTGATCAGCTTTTCGATCTCGTCCGGGTCCGGATGGAAGCCCTGCGATTCCGGGCACGGGTAATGCACGGCTCGACCACCGTTCAAACGTGGCGGCGGTCCACAACGGATAGTCCGGGCTCGGCACAAGCACCTCGTCGTCCGGGTTCAGGAGCGCACGCAACGTCAGATCGATCAGCTCGCTGACGCCGTTGCCCATGAATACGTGATTGGCATCGACGCCGTCGATGCCGCGCGTCTGCTGCTGCATCACGACGGCCTCGCGCGCCGGAAAGATGCCCTTCTGATTGCAGTAGGCCTCGGCCGACGGCAGGTTCTCGATCATCGCCAGGCGCATGGTCTCGGGCGTGCGGAAGCCGAACAGCCCCGGGTTGCCGATGTTCAGCTGGATGATCTCGTAACCCTGGCGCTCCAGCTCATGGGCGCGTCGAGCCAGCTTGCCGCGGATTTCATAGCGGACATGCTTGAGCTGGGAGCTCGCTTCGATCTCATGGGCCTGGCGCAACACGGTGATACCTCTCAAAAAAACAGCTCTCTCTTACCACGCCCCGCGCCATCGGCCAAGCGCCGGCGTAGCAATTACGATGTCGAGGCCGCGGTTCTACGGCATGGCGCCCTTGGTGATCGGCCGCGCGGGGTCGCGAATCCACTCGCTCCAGGAGCCCGCATAGAGTCGGCCGCCGGGAAGGCCGGCGATTTCCATGGCCAACAGCACGTGGCAGGCCGTGACGCCAGAACCGCACATCGCGATCAGCCGACTCGGCTCACGCCCGGCCAAGAGCTCGAGCAGCTCCTGCCGTAGCTCGCCGGGCGGGCGGAACCGGCCGGTCGGCGTGAGGTTGGTCGAAAACGGGCGGTTACGGGCCTGCGGCACGTGTCCGGCCACCGGGTCGATCGTTTCCTGCTCGCCCCTGTACCGCGGTGCGGCACGTGCATCGACCAAGACATCGCCGGTGGCCTGGCGCGCAGCGAGCTCGCTCGTCGCGACGACGAGCTCCGTCCGCGGCTCCGCTAGTGGATAGAGACGTGGCGACACGCTCGGCGAACGCTGCTCGACCTCGTGCCCGGCCTCGACCCAGGCCGCGAAGCCGCCGTCGAGCACGGCGCAGTGTTCGTGACCGAGCCAGCGCAGCATCCACCACAGACGCGCGGCGACCGCGCCGCTGCCCTCGTCGTAGGCGACCACGGTGTCGCCGGGGCCGATTCCCCACCTGCCGAGCGTCGCCGCGAATACGGCCGGATCCGGTAATGGATGGCGTCCCTCGGCGGGGCTCGGCTTGCGCGACAGATCGTCGTCGAGGTGCGCATAACGTGCGCCGGGAATGTGGCCGTTGTCATACGCGGCACGCCCGGCCGCGGGTTGGGTCAGCGTGAAACGGCAATCGACGACGATCCAGTCGGAACGCGTGCGATTGCGCGCCAAGGTGGCGACATCGACCAGCGGGCTCAAGCTCATGGCCGAATTGTAGCGAGTCACAGTCGGCGCGTGCCGCTGTTGGTAGAATCTCGCGCGACAATTCTCTCGCCGGAGCCCTCGCTTGCAAACGATCATGGTCGCGGTCAAACGCGTCGTCGACTACAACGTGCGCGTGCGCGTAAAGCCCGACGGCTCGGGCATGGCGATCGAAGGGCTGAAGATGAGCATCAATCCCTTCGACGAGATCGCGATCGAAGCGGCTTTGCGGCTGAAGGAGACCGGCGTCTGCGGCGAGGTGCTGCTCGTGAGTCTCGGTCCTGCCGAGATCGAGCCGCAGCTGCGAACTGGTCTCGCGATGGGCGCGGATCGCGCGATCCGCGTCGACGCGGCAGCGAATCTCGAACCGCTGATCGTCGCGCGCGCGCTGCATGCGTTGGCGCTTCGCGAGCGGCCGATCCTCGTGCTGCTCGGCAAGCAGGCCGTCGACGACGATCACGGCCAGACCGGCCAGATGCTGGCGGGCCTCTGGGGCCGACCGCAGGCCACGTTTGCGTCGCAGCTCCGCGTCGCAGATGGTGTCGCCACCGTCACCCGAGAAATCGATGCCGGCCTCGAGACGCTAGCCGTCGAGCTGCCCGCCGTCGTCACGACCGACCTGCGCTTGAATCAACCGCGCTACGTGAAGTTGCCGGAGATCCTGAAGGCCAAGACAAAGTCGCTCGCGGTGCTGCCGCTCGCTGCGCTCGAGGTTCGCGAGCAGCGGCAGTTCACGGTCCGCGATTACGCGTCCCCGCCGCAGCGTAGCGCCGGCGTGCGCGTGAAAGATGTGCCGGAGCTCGTGGCGATGCTGAAAGCCCGCGGGGTGGTCGCATGACACGCGTGCTCGTAGTCGCCGAGCACGATGGTCGACGCTTGAGCCCGGCCACGGCCAAGTGTGTTCGATGCGCGCTGGACCTCGAGCCCGACTCGCTAGTGGTCGCCGTGTTCGCGAACGGCGGCGATGCAGTAGCGGAGCAAGCGGCGTCTCTCGCGGGTGTCGGTGAGGTGGCTCTCGTCGACGCGCCGCACAATGCTGCGCCGCTCGCAGCCGTGTTGGCGCCGCAGGTCGCGGAGCTCGCGAGCGGCTGCACTCACGTGCTCGGACCTTCGTCGACGTTCGGCAAGGACCTGCTGCCGCGAGTCGCCGCGCTGTGCGGCGTCGGGCAAGTCAGCGACGTGGTCGCAGTCCTCGATTCGCACCGGTTTCGGCGCCACGTCCACGCGGGCGGCGCCATCGTGACCGTCGAGGCCGATCCGGCGCGCCTCGTCGTCGCGACGGTCCGCCTCGCCTCCTACGGCAGTGTCGGCAGCGGCCCGCTGGCGCCGATCAGCCCGCGACAGCTCGCCGTGACGGTGCCGAGCCATACCCGTTTCGTCGAGTTGCGCTCGGACAAGGGAGAGCGGCCGGACCTTCAGACCGCGAGTCGCGTCGTGGCCGGCGGTCGAGCGCTCGGCAGCCAGGACGGATTCCGATTGATCACCGAGCTTGCCGATGCGCTCGGCGCCGCGGTCGGCGCCTCGCGCGCAGCCGTCGACTCGGGGTTTGTCCCGAACGATCAGCAGGTGGGTCAAACCGGCAAGATCATCGCGCCCGAGCTCTACATCGCCGTAGGAATCTCGGGCGCGATTCAACACATCACAGGAATCAAGGACGCTCGCACGATCGTCGCGATCAACAAGGATCCCGACGCGCCGATTTTCGAGATCGCAGACATCGGCCTCGTCGCCGACTTGTTCAAAGCGCTTCCGGAGCTCACGCGCTTGCTCCGAGCGAACGCCTAGAGATCGCGCGTTACAGCTGCTTCAGCGCGGCCTCGGCCGAGCTGACGCCGAACTCACCCGCGGGCTCGACGTTCAGCGACTTGACGACGCCGTTGTCGACGATGACCGAGAAGCGCTTACCGCGCTGGCCCATTCCGAACTTGCTCGCGTCGAGCTCCAGCCCGAGCGCGCGTGCGTACTCGCCGTTGCCGTCGGCCAGCATCTCGACCTTGCCGGTGGCCTTGCTCGATTCGCCCCACGCCTTCATCACGAACACGTCGTTGACGGCCATGCAGGCGATCGTGTCGACGCCCTTCTTCTTGAGCTGGTCGTAGCTGCCGATGAAGCCCGGCAGGTGTTTCGCGGAGCACGTCGGCGTGAACGCGCCCGGCACCGAGAACAGCACGACCTTCTTGCCGTTGAACAGCGAGTCCGTCGTGACGGGCTCCGGGCCGTTTGCGCCCATCTTCGTGAACTGGCCCTTCGGCATTTTGTCGCCGACTTTGATGGTCATGGTTGCTCCGCTCCTTGAGGTTTCATTGTGGTGCGCCACGCGGTCCGTTATGGGCGCGATGGCGGGGGCGTCATTATGCGGCATCGCGGGCGGTGGGTGCGCCTCGGAGCGCCCCGTGCCCGAGAACACCCCGGAAGTGGCGTCCCGGCGGGCTCGTCGGCGCACATCCCTGTGCGCCGAGACCTCAGGGGCATCCAGGCACGTCCGCCGCCGTACGCGCCCGGGATGGTCTTCCGGCGTGTCTCGGGAGGGGCCTTCGAGGTGCACCCGCCGCTCCTGCGCGTACCCCGCGCGTTGACAGGGTTCGGGGAAATCCCCGATCATGCGTCTTCCGTTGTACATCAAGACTGAGATGAAGACCCATCGCCTCGCCCTTTCAGTAGTACTCAACCGCTGCAGGTGCGGGCGTTTGGCTTGACGACGAAGGCTCATTAGATAAACCCCGCACCCGAAAGGCCTGCGGGGTTTTTTTTTCCGGGACGAGAATTTTGATTGGAGAGAGTGCGATGAAGCTGTACACAGAAGCGGATGCCGATGCGGGCGCGCTCCGCGGCGAGAAAATTGCGGTGCTCGGCTACGGTAGCCAAGGCCGCGCGCATGCGATGAACCTGCGCGATTCCGGCTATGACGTCGTGATTGGCGTCCGGCCCGATGGCAACACGACGCCGAAGGCGCAACGCGACGGTTTCACCGTCAAGGCGCCGGCGGAGGCCGTCAAGGGCGTGGGGCTCGTCGCGGTGCTCGCACCCGACCTCGCGCAGCAGCAGCTCTACAAGGACATCGAGCCGAACTTGAAAAAAGGAGCCACGCTGCTGTTCGCGCACGGCTTCAACATCCACTTCAAGCTGATCGACCCGCGCGCCGACCTCGACGTCGTGCTGATTGCACCGAAAGGTCCCGGCGATCTCGTGCGCCGGCAGTACGAGCAGGGCCGCGGTGTGCCGTGCCTCGTCGCCGTGGCGCAGGACGCGAGCGGCAAGGCGCAAGCGCGCGCCCTCGCCTACGCGCATGGCATCGGCGGCACGCGCGGCGGCGTGCTGGCGACCACGTTTCGCGAGGAAACCGAGACGGATCTGTTCGGCGAGCAAGCCGTGCTGTGCGGCGGCGCGACCGAGCTCATCGTCCAGGGCTTCAACACGCTGGTCGCGGCCGGTTATCAACCGGAAGTCGCGTACTTCGAGTGCATGCACGAGATGAAGTTGATCGTCGATCTGCTGCACGAAGGCGGGCTCAAGAAGATGCATCAGTTCGTCAGCGACACCGCGAAGTACGGCGACCTTACGCGTGGCCCGCGCATCGTCGATCAGCACGTGCGCGACAACATGAAGCAGGTTCTCAAAGAGGTCCAAGACGGCACGTTTGCCAAGCAATGGATCGAGGAGAACAAGGCCGGCCAGAAGAACTACAAACGCCTAATGCAAGAAGACCTCGATCAACCGATCGAGAAAGTCGGCAGGGAGTTGCGCGGCCGCATGAGCTGGTTGCAGGAGTAAGGCAATGCCTCTCAAGACGAGCAAGTACATCTGGCATGAAGGGAAGTTGGTGCCGTGGGAGCAAGCGACCGTCCACGTGCTGAGCCATGCGTTGCATTACGGCTCGTCGGTATTCGAAGGCATTCGGGTCTACAAGACGCCGGCCGGTGCGATGGGCTTCCGGCTGACTGACCACATGCAGCGTCTCTATCACTCGGCGAAGATCTACCGGATCAAGATTCCGTACACGCTCGAGGTGCTCGTCACGGCATGTCGCGACGTCGTTCGTGAGAACGGCCTGTTGAACGGCGCGTACATTCGTCCGATCGCGTTCCGCGGCTACGGCGAGATGGGCGTGGCCGGCAACATCGACCAACCGGCCAACGTGTCCGTGGCCGCCTGGGAATGGGGCTCGTACCTGGGCGAAGGCGCGCTCGAGCAAGGCGTCGATGTCTGCGTGTCGTCGTGGCAACGCGTCGCACCGAACACGGTGCCCGCGCTCGCGAAGGCCGGCGGCAACTATCTGTCGAGCGCGCTCGTGACGCTCGAGGCGCGACGGTTGGGCTTTGCCGAGGGTCTGGCATTGAACACCGCAGGGTTCGTCAGCGAAGGCGCCGGCGAGAACCTGTTCGTGATCCAAAACGGCAAGATCTATACCCCGCCGGTCGCGTCGTCGATTCTGTCCGGGCTCACGCGCAACACGGTGATTCAGCTGGCGGGGCTGTCCGGCATCGAAGTCCTCGAGCAGAACATCCCGCGCGAGCTCCTGTACATCGCCGACGAGGTGTTCCTGACGGGCACCGCCGCTGAGCTCACGCCCGTGCGCTCGGTCGACAAGATCCCGGTCGGCGAAGGCAAACGCGGCCCGATCACCGAGAAGCTGCAGAAGCAATTCTTCGGCTTGTTCGACGGGACGACCGCCGACACTCAAGGTTGGCTCGAGCCGATCTTGGACCAGAAGACTCGTACGCGTCCGATGGCAGTGTAGGAACCACCGTGCAGTCGCTGTTCGAGAAGATCTGGGCGTCGCACATCGTCGTGCCCGAGACTGACGACACGCCGGCCGTCTTGTACGTCGATCTGCATCTGCTGCACGAGGTCACGACGCCGCAGGCTTTCGACCTGTTGCGCGAGAAGCGTCTGCCCGTGCGACGGCCCGACAAGTGCCTCGCGACGCTCGACCACTCGACACCGACCGTGCCGGTCAAGACGCTGAAGGATCTCGATATCGTCAGCGAGCCGTCGGCCGCGAAGCAAGTTCGGCAGATGGAGCAGAACTGCAAGGACTTCGGTATCGAGTTGCGCGGCTTCGAGAGCCGTGAGCGCGGCATCGTGCATGTGATGGGGCCGGAGCTCGGGGCCACGCAGCCCGGCGCAACGATCGTTTGCGGCGACTCGCACACGAGCACCCATGGCGCGTTCGGCGCGCTCGCCTTTGGCATCGGCACGACGGAGGTCGGCCACGTGCTTGCGACGCAATGCTTGTTGCAGCGCAAGCCGAAGACGCTCGCGATCAACATCGAAGGCCGGCTACCTCCCGACGCCACGGCCAAGGACCTGATCTTGAAGATCATCGGCACGATCGGCGTCGGCGGCGGCACGGGTCACGTCATCGAGTACCGCGGCGAGGCGATTCGCGCGCTATCGATGGAACAGCGCATGACGGTCTGCAACATGTCGATCGAGGCTGGCGCGCGCGCGGGCATGATTGCACCCGACGACACGACCTACGAATACATGGCGCGTCGGCCGCTCGTGCCGCAAGGCAAAGCTTGGGACCAGGCGGTGTCGCAGTGGCGCACCCTGCCCACCGACTTAGGCGCCAAGTTCGATCGGGAAATCACGATCGATGTTTCGCAGCTGCGCCCGATGGTCACGTTCGGCACGAACCCTGGCATGGTGATCTCGATCGACGAGCGCGTGCCCGAAGGCGACGACCCGGCATTCCGCAAGGCGCTGGCCTACATGCAGGTCGAGGCCGGCAAGTCCCTGCTCGGCCAGGCCGTCGACGTGGTGTTCATCGGCTCGTGCACGAACGGCCGGTTGAGCGACATTCGTGACGCGGCGCGGATTCTGCGCGGGCGACGTGTCGCCGATAGCGTGCGCTTGCTCGTCGTGCCGGGCTCGGCCGAGGTGAAGCGGCAGGCCGAGGCGGAGGGCCTCGACGAGGTCGTGCGTGCGGCCGGTGGCGAGTGGCGCGAGCCGGGCTGCTCGATGTGTATCGGAATGAATGGCGACACCGTGCCGAGCGGCAAGCTCTCGGTCAGCACGAGCAACCGCAACTTCGAAGGCCGCCAAGGCAGCGGCGCGCGAACCGTGCTTGCGAGCCCGCTGACGGCCGCCGCAGCGGCCGTGCGTGGCCACATTACCGATCCGCGCGATCTCGTGAGCTAGGCCATGGAACCGATCACCCAGATTCGTTCGCGGACGGTCGTGCTCGCCAACGACGACATCGACACCGACCAGATCATTCCGGCGCGTTTCTTGACGACGACGACGAAGGAAGGTCTCGGCACGCACCTGTTCGCGGAGTGGCGCTACGAGAAGGACGGCCGCGAGCGCGCCGACTTCGCGCTGAACAAGCCCGAGAGCCGCGGCGCGGCCGTGCTCGTCGGCGGCCACAATTTCGGTTGCGGCTCGTCGCGCGAGCATGCGCCATGGGCGCTGCTCGACTTCGGCATTCGCGCCGTCGTGAGCACCGCGATCGCCGACATCTTTCGCAGCAACTCACTCAAGAACGGCTTGTTGCCGATCATCGTCGACGCCGCCAATCATCGCTGGCTCGTCGAGAATCCGGGCGCCGAGGTCTCTGTCGATCTCGCGACCTCGACGCTCACGATGAACGGCAAGCCGGTGGCCTTTCCGATCGACCGATTCTCGCGCTATTGCCTCATGAACGGCATCGACCAGCTCGGTTTCTTGCTCGAGCGGGAGGCCGCGATCCGCAGCTACGAGCAGGCGCACGCATGAGCCGCACGATCGTGGTGTTGGCCGGCGACGGCGTCGGTCCTGAAGTCACGGCGCAAGCTGTGCGCGTGCTCAAGAGCGCGTCGGCGAAATACTCGCTCGACCTCGAGTTCGAGGACGCGCTGATCGGCGGCACGGCTTACGACGCGGTCGGCTCGCCGCTACCCGACGCAACCGTCAGAGCCTGCAAAGCTTCGGCCGGAATCCTGCTGGGCGCCGTCGGCGGGCCGAGGTGGGCCGACATCCCCGTGCAGCATCGCCCCGAGCAAGGGCTGCTCGCGATCCGCAAGACGCTGGGTCTATTCGCGAACCTGCGCCCTGTTACGACGATGCCCGAGCTCGCGGCGGCTTCGCCGCTGAAGCCCGAAAAACTTGCAGGCGTCGACATCCTCGTGATCCGTGAGCTCACGGGCGGCATCTACTTCGGCAAGAGGTCGCGCTCGGCCGATGCGGCATATGACACGTGCGAGTACACGCTCGGGGAGATCGAGCGAGTCTGCCGCGTGGCCGGCAAGCTCGCGATGAGGCGCCGACGCAAAGTGACCTCCGTCGACAAAGCGAACGTGCTCGATACGTCGCGTTTGTGGCGCGACGTCGCGACACGCGTGTTCCGCACCGAGTTTCCCGAGCTCGAAGTCGAGCACCTGCTGGTCGACGCGGCCGCGATGCATCTGCTCAGCCGCCCCGCCGACTTCGACGTCATGGTCACCGAGAACATGTTCGGCGATATCCTCACGGACGAGGCTTCGATGCTGGCGGGCTCGATGGGCCTTCTCCCCTCCGCGTCGCTCGGTAACGGCGACGGCCCCGGCTTGTACGAGCCGATCCACGGCTCTGCACCCGATATCGCGGGCCGGGGCATTGCGAACCCGTGCGGCACGATCTTGAGCGCCGCGATGCTGCTGCGTCACAGCCTGAGCGCCGAGGCGCCCGCGGCGGCCATCGAGAAGGCCGTGGCGTCGGCCATCCGGGCGGGCGCCAGAACGCGCGATATCGCGGCTCCGGGCGCACAGGATTGGCTCGGCACGGACGCTTTTACTGAGGTAGTCCTCAAGAATCTAGCCAGTCATTGACCCTTGGCTTGACCTGCCCCGACGGCTTGCGTTAATGTACTAACGCGCTAGTACATTAGCGCGTTAATTTATTGGTACGGCACATGAAAGCTCATCGTAGTCAATCAGCGCGTTTCGCTGCTCGCGCGGAGCAAGGGCTCTATCGCGCTATCTTGAGTTTGCGCACCGAGGAAGAATGTGAACGGTTCTTCGGCGATCTTTGCACGCCGGCAGAGCTCGAGGCATTGGTCGATCGATGGGCGGTCGTGAAGTATCTCCAAGACGGCCTCCCCTATCGCAAGATTCACGAGCTCACAGGCGTATCCGTGACGACGATCGGGCGTGTCGCAAGGTTTTTACTTGCCGGCAACGGCGGTTATCAAACCGCTCTCAAGCGGCTTTCGCCGATTTAGGTTGGGGGCAATTCCATGCGTATGACCACCGATTCCCGTATCAAGATCGCGGTGCAGAAGTCCGGCCGCCTCACGGAGCACTCGCTGGAGTTGCTAGTGCGTTGCGGTTTGAGCTACTCGCGCGGCAAGGATCAGCTGATCTGCTATGGCGAGAACATGCCCGTCGATGTGCTGCTCGTGCGCGACGACGATATTCCTCGCCTCGTGCAGGAAGACATCTGCGATCTCGGCATCGTGGGGCTCAACATCATCGAAGAACGCCGGCTCGAGTTGCTCGATCAAGGCGAAACGGAGCTGTTCACGGAGATCGGCCGTCTGGACTTCGGTCAATGCCGCTTATCGTTCGGTTTGCCCGCCGGCGTCCCCTACGGTGGCCCGAAGTCGCTGCAAGGCAAGCGGATCGCGACGACGTATCCGCGTGTGCTCGCAGATTTCCTGAAGCGCAACGGCGTGCAAGCACACATCGTCGCGTTCTCGGGTGCCGTCGAGATCGCGCCGAGCCTCGGCAAGGCCGACCTGGTCTGCGATCTGGTGTCGAGCGGCTCAACTCTGCGCGCCCATCAGCTCTACGAGGCGGCTACGATTCTCGAGAGTCGCGCAGCATTGATTCAGACGCCGAAGAAAATCACGGGCGAGAAAGCCGAGTGGTTGCAGCGGTTGCTGCTCCGGATTCAGGGCGTGCTGCAGGTCAAGGAGAGCAAGTACATCATGCTGCACGCGCCGCGGTCGGCGCTGAAAGCGATTACGGCGCTGCTGCCGGGCAGCGAGTCGCCGACGATCATCCCGCTCGAAGGCCGCGACGACAAAGTGGCCGTGCACGCCGTGTGTCGCGAGAACGTGTTTTGGGAGACGCTCGAGGAGCTCAAGAAGGCCGGCGCGAGCTCGATGCTCGTGCTGCCGGTCGAGAAGATGCTGTCGTAGCCATGCGCGTCGCAACTTGGAAAACCCTGACCGCTGAGCGGCAGAGCAAGCTGCTCGCCCGCCCCGCCCTCGCGAAGGATGCGAGTGTCGCGGCGGGCGTCGCAGAGATCATCGAACGCGTGCGGCGGGAAGGCGACGCCGCGCTGCTCGACCTTACGCAGAAGCACGATGGAGTGCGGCTCCGATCCATTGAGGTCGGCGACACCGAGATCGAGGAGTCCGGTACGCGACTCAAACCCGAGCAACGCGAAGCGATCGAAGCGGCCGCACGTAACATCGAGACGTTCCACCGCCTGCAGTTACCCACGCCGATTGCCGTCGACACCGCACCCGGCGTGCGCTGTGAGCGCGTGTCGCGACCCATCGATAGCGTCGGGTTGTACGTGCCCGCTGGCAGCGCGCCGCTGCCCTCCACGGCGCTCATGCTCGGCGTGCCCGCACGGCTCGCGGGCTGCGGCACCAGGGTGCTGTGCAGCCCGCCGCAGGCCGACGGCCAAGTACACCCTGCTGTCCTCTACGTGGCGCGCGTGTGCCGGCGTGCAGCGTGTGTTCAAGCTCGGTGGCGCGCAAGCCGTCGCGGCACTCGCCTACGGCACGGAGACGGTGCCGAAGGTCGACAAGATCTTCGGGCCCGGCAACACGTGGGTCACCGAGGCCAAGGCGCAAGTCGACCGGGATCCGGACGGCGCGGCGCGCGACTACCCCGCCGGGCCGTCCGAGGTGCTCGTAATCGCCGACGCAAGCGCGAACGCGGCGTTCGTCGCCTCGGACCTGTTGTCGCAAGCCGAGCACGGCGTCGACTCGCAAGTGCTGCTCCTGACGACGAGCGCAGAGCTCGCGGCGGCCGTCGTTGCGGAGATCGACAAGCAGAAGACGCGACTCACGCGTCGCGCGATCGTCGACGGAGCTCTCGCGAGCTCGAGCGCGATCGTCGTCCCCGACCTTCCGACGGCGTTCGAGATCGCGAATCGCTATGCGCCGGAGCACCTGATCCTGCAGATCGAGAATCCGCGCCAGTGGTTGCTGCAAGTCCGCAACGCGGGTTCCGTGTTCTTGGGGCCATGGACGCCCGAGTCGGTCGGCGACTACTGCAGCGGCACGAACCACGTGTTGCCGACCTACGGGTTCGCGCGGCGCTACTCGAGCCTAGGCGTCGGCGATTTCCTGCGCTCGATGACGGTTCAAGAGCTCACGATCGAGGGCTTGCAGAACATCGGCCCGATAGCGACGACGCTGGCGGAGCTCGAAGGCCTCGACGCTCACGCAGCTGCAGTGACTGTGCGGCTCGCGGCCGCGTCCGGGAGCCGGCAATGAGCAAGGTTCTCGACCTCGCACGGCCCGAGCTCAGGAACATTCGGCCGTACGTTCCGGGCGCCTACGAGCCCGGCTGCATCCGCCTGAACGCGAACGAGTCGCCGTGGCGGGCGCCCGGGGACACGTCGGAGCGCGGTTTGAACGTCTATCCGCCACCGCGCCCGACCGTGCTGCAGGCCAAGCTCGCCGAGTACTACGGAATCGAGCAGCGGCAGATCCTCGTGACACGAGGCAGCAGCGAAGCGATCGACGTGTTGATTCGCGGCTTCTGCACCGCGGGGCGTGACCGGATCCTGGTGTGTCCGCCGACGTTCGACATGTATCGGCTTTACGCCGGTATCCAGAATGCCGGCGTCGTGCATGTGCCGCTGAAAGCCGATCAGGACTTCGCGCTGGATGCGGACAAGGTTATCGCCGCGCTCGATGCCACGACGAAGCTCGTGTTCATCTGCTCGCCGAACAATCCCACGGGGCAATCGATGCAACGCTCCGACATCGAGAAGATCTGCGAGGCTGCCGCCGGGCGCGCTCTCGTCGTAATCGACGAGGCGTATCACGAGTTCGCGGAGCACGGGCACTTCCTCGAGCTGCGTAATCGCTTCGAGCACGTAGTGTTGCTGCGGACGCTGTCGAAGTTCGTGTCGCTCGCCGGCGTGCGTTGCGGCTTGATCGTCGGCGCGCCGGAGCTGATCGAGTTTGCACAAGTCGTGCTGCCACCCTACACGTTCCCGACGCCGTCCATCGAGCTCGTGGATCAAGCCCTGTCGAAAGATTCGTTACGGGTGTCCGAGGAGCGCGTCGCGGTGTTGAAGCGCGAACGAACGCGACTGTCCGCCGCGTTGCGCGACGTGCCCGAGGTCTTGCAGGTATACGCCAGCGACGCGAATTTCATCCTCGTGAAAACCCGTAACGGCCGCGCATTCCGCGAGGCGGCACGGCGCGCGGACATACTCGTGCGCACGTTCGAGGACCCGTTGCTCAAGGACTGCGTGCGGATCACCGTGGGCCGGCCCGCCGACAACGATCAGTTGCTGCAGGCCGTTGCCGGCACGGAGCAAAGAAGCCATGCGTAAAGTGCTGTTCGTGGACCGTGGCGGCACGCTCGTGGCCGAGCGGAAGACTCTGCAGGATCTCGTCGAGCAGCCGCTCGTCGCCGGCGTGATTCCGGCACTGCTTAAGCTCAAAGGTGCGGGCTACGACGTCGTGATCGTCACGAATCAGCCGGGTCTCGGCGGCGTCGCTCAGCCGCGTGCGGCGTTCGAGCGGGCCGACCAGAATCTGTTGGCGCTGTTCGCGTCGCAGGGCATTCGATTTGCAGGCAACTTCGCGTGCCCACACCTGCCCGAGGCCGGGTGCGCGTGCCGCAAGCCTGGAATCGGCCTCGTCCGTGACTTCGTGAATGCGACACCGCTCGATCGCGAGCGCAGCGCGATGGTCGGCGATCGCGACACGGACCTCGAGTTCGCGCGGAATCTCGGCATCCAGGGCTTCAAGCTCGGCACACCCGGGGCTGAGACGTGGAGCGCGATCGCGCACGTGCTCGTCGATCGACCGCGGGTGGCGGACGTGCAGCGCCGCACCAAGGAGACCGACATTCGCGTCGCGGTCGACCTGGACAGCGAAGCGGAGCCGCGCGCGAAGACCGGTCTCGGGTTCTTCGACCACATGCTCGAGCAGCTGGGCAAGCACGGCGGCTTCAAGCTCGACGTGCAGTGCACGGGTGATCTGCACATCGACGAGCACCACACCGTCGAGGACGTCGCATTGACGCTGGGTCAGGCCTTGAAGCAGGCGCTCGGCGATAAACGCGGCATCCAGCGCTACGGATTCCTGTTGCCGATGGACGAGGCCGATGCTGAGGTCTCGATCGATCTCGGCGGCAGGCCGTTTCTCGTGTTCGAGGCGCAGTTTCCGCGAGATCGTGTCGGCGATCTGCCGACCGAGCTCGTGCCGCACTTCTTCCGCTCGCTCGCGGAGACGCTCGGTGCCGCGATTCATGTGCGAGTGCGCGGCGAGAACACGCACCACATGGTCGAAGTGTCGTTCAAGGCCGTGGCGCGCGCGCTGCGTCAGGCGTGCAAGCGTGAGGGCGACGAGCTGCCGACGACGAAAGGCACGCTATGACGCTGAACGCGGTGATCATCCCGTCGTGCGGCTCGAACCTCGCGTCGCTGAAGTTCGCGCTGGATCGGCTCGGCGTCGAAGCGCCGTTGACCGAAGACGCCAAGAGGATCCGGGCCGCGAGCCACGTGATCCTCCCGGGCGTCGGAGCAGCGGCGCCCGGTATGGCACGACTGGCGGCGGCCGGCGTCGCCGACCTGATCCCCACCCTCACGCAGCCCGTGCTCGGCATCTGCCTCGGCATGCAGCTCCTGTTCGCGACATCCGAGGAAGAGCAAACACGGTGTCTCGGCATCATCGACGCGGCCGTGGAACGACTGCCCGCGAGCCCGGACCTGCCGGTGCCGCAGATGGGATGGAACGAGCTCGAGCCCGTCGGCTCATCGCCCCTCTTGGCCGGCGTACCGCGCGGCGCCTATGCGTACTTCGTTCACAGTTATGCGGCGCCGCTCGGCGCCTACACGCGCGCCTTGACGACCTACGGCCGTTCGTTTTCGGCCGTGATCGAGCAGCGCAACTTCTTCGGGACGCAATTCCATCCCGAGCGTTCTTCGAGAGTCGGGAGCCAGATCCTCGAAAACTTTCTCAGGATAGAAGCGTAACTAGCTGTTTTATATGGATCTCATTCCGGCCATCGATCTGCGAGACGGGCGTTGCGTGCGGTTGCTCAAGGGCGACTTCGACCAGGAGACTCGCTACCCAGTCGACCCGGTCGAGCTGGCAGCTCGCTACCGGGATCTCGGTGCGCGTTGGTTGCACGTCGTCGATCTCGACGGCGCGAAGCGCGGCGAGCCCGTGAATCTCGACGTGATTGGCCGGATGCATGCGACCGGGATCGCGGTGCAGCTTGGCGGAGGCATCCGTTCGCGCGCGAATCTCGAGCGGGTGCTCGGTGTCGCCTCGCGTGTCGTGATCGGGAGCCTTGCAGTCAGCAACCCGGAGCTCGTAGCGGCTTGGTTGCGCGAGCTCGGACCGGAACGTTTCACGTTGGCGCTCGACGTGCGCCTCACTCCGGACGGCACGCCGATGATCGCGACGCACGGTTGGACGCGCGCGTCGACGATGACACTCGCGGACGCGATCGACGGTTATCGCGCGGCCGGGCTCCGCCACGTGCTGTGCACCGACATCGACCGCGACGGCGCGCTTTCCGGCCCGAACACGGCGCTTTACAAGGAGTGCGTGGGCCGCTGGCCGGCCATCGCATTCCAAGCGTCCGGCGGCGTGCGCGATGTCGCCGATCTCGAAGCACTCGAGGACGCCGGCGTCGCGGCGACCGTATCGGGCAAGGCACTGCTCGAGGGCAAGCTCACACCTGAGGAGATCGGACCATTCTTACGCGGCGCATAATTCCGTGCCTCGACGTTCGCGATGGCGTCGTCGTGAAGGGCGTGCAGTTCCGCGACCACAAGGTGGTCGGCGACATCATGACGCTCGCGGCTCGCTATCGCGATGAAGGCGCCGACGAGCTCGTCTTCTACGACATCACTGCGAGCCCGGATCAGCGCACCGTCGACCGGACCTGGGTCAATCGCATCGCGGCCGTGCTCGACATTCCGTTCTGCGTGGCCGGAGGCATCCGCAGCATCGCGGACGCCGAAACCGTCCTGAACTTGGGCGCCGACAAAATTTCCGTGAACTCCCCTGCCCTCGAACGCCCGAGTCTGATCGACGAGCTCGTGCGCCGGTTCGGCTCGCAATGCGTCGTGATCGGCATCGACACATTGACACGCGACGGTGACTATCACGTCTATCAATACACCGGTGACCCGACCCGGTCGCGTGCAGCTGAGCGCCGCACGCTCGACTGGGTACGCGAGGTGCAAGATCGCGGTGCCGGCGAGATCGTGCTGAACTGCATGAATCAGGACGGCGTACGCAAGGGCTACGACGTCGTGCAGCTCGAGGCGGTGCGCGCCGTGACGCACGTGCCGTTGATCGCTTCGGGCGGCGCCGGCGCACGCGAGCATTTCGAGGACGTGTTCAAACGCGCGCGCGTCGACGGCGCGTTGGCCGCGAGCGTGTTCCACACGGCCGCGATCGACATTCGAGACCTGAAGCAGTATCTGGCGGCCGCCGGGATCGCGATCCGGCCAGTTGCCTAGGAGGAAGTCGTGAGCGATACGGCGTTCTTGGAGCGGCTACAAGAAATCATCCGCGAGCGACTGGCCGATGCCCCCGCCGGTAGCTACACGGCGAAGCTCGCGGGGCAAGGCATACTCAAAGTGGCGCAGAAGGTCGGCGAGGAAGGCGTCGAGCTCGCGCTCGCCGCGGCCGCGCAAGATCGCGCGCGCGTGACGGCCGAGGCCGCGGATCTGGTCTATCACGTGCTGTTGCTGCTCGCGATGCGGGACTTGACGCTCGCGGACATCGCGACGGAGCTCGAGCGCCGCCACCACGGTGCGCACTAGCCACGGCCCGTTGGCCTCCAGCGAACTTGCGATTCGGGCGCTTAAGTTCGCGCGGCAGGTACCGTAAGCTAACGCGGGCGCAAGCCTGCGCTCCGTACCGTAGGGACAACGAGGACCGTCGCTTGAGCAGCAAATTGAGCCCTGTGGCAGCCGGGATACGGCGCACGCTGGTCGGTGCCGGCGTCGGCTTGCTCGCCCCGCACGTGCTGGCTCAAGCACCCGCCGATCGCGGCGACGTCGAGGAGATCGTCGTCATCGAAGAAGCGCTCGACCGCTACCGCGTCGAGGACAGCGGGCTGAGCAAGCTCACCGAGAGCATTCGCGATACGCCGCAATCGATGGCACTGCTGTCGAAGGAGATGCTCGACGACCGCGGCCTGATGTCGCTGAATGACGCACTGCGCAACGTGCCCGGCATCACGCTCGGCGCCGGCGAGTTCAGCTGGCAGGGCAACAATCCGACGATCCGCGGCTTCACCTCGCGCGACGACATGTACCTCGACGGCTTGCGCGACTTCGGCAGTTATCCGCGCGATCCGTTCAATCTCGAGTCCGTCGAGGTCTTGCTGGGTCCGTCCTCGGTGTTATTCGGCCGGGGGTCTACCGGGGGAGCGATCAACCAAGCCACGAAGCAGCCGCAGCGCGAGCCACTCACGAGCTTGGCCCTGAACGTCGGCAGCGATGAGACCGTGCGCGCGACGGCGGATTTCGGACGGCCACTGGCTCTGCTCGGAGACACGTCCGCGTTTCGGTTGAACGTGCTCGCGCACGACGGCGAAGTCACGGATCGCGCGTCGGAAATCAGACGCTTCGGCATCGCTCCGAGCCTCGCGATCGGTATTGGCACGGACACGCAGACCACGTTCAGCTACATGAAGCAGACGTCGGACGACCGGCCCGACTATGGCCTGCCTTGGCTCGGCACGCGCCCGGCGCCTGTGGCGCGCGACAATTTCTACGGGTTCGAGGACGATTACCTCGAGACGGATGCCGATCTCTTGACGGCGCACGTGGAGCATCGCGTCAGCGATTCGATCCGTCTCGACGTGCAAGCGCGCTATGCCGACTACGAACGCGACGTCCGCATCACGGAGCCGCTGATCACGCCGGCGCCTCCGGCGGGCACCCCGCTCGAGAACATCTCCGTCTACCGTTACGTGTTTGCGGGTCCCAGCGACGAAGTGTTGTTCACGACGCAGGCCCTCGCGAGGATCGACTTCGGCGGAGAACGCGTGCACCACACGCTCGTGACCGGGCTCGAATGGACCAGCGAGGAGTCGTCGCCGACCTTCTCTTTCGGCATCGGCGTGCCGGGAACGAACCTCGTGAGCCCGGACACGACGCAGCCGTTCAGCGCGACGTCGCTGGATCCGCGCGTGATTGCCAACACGGACTCGGACACGCTGGCGCTGTTCGTGCTGGACACGCTGAAGCTCAGCGAGGCTTGGGCTGTCACGCTCGGCGCCCGTTGGGACCAGTTCGATACCGACTATTCGGCCGATCGTTTCGCCGGTCCGCCGACGCCGTTCGATTCCGGCACCAGGAGCGGTCACGAGGAATATGCGCAGGTCGACGACGTCGCGAGCTACCGAGCAGCCGTCGTCTACAAGCCGGCCGAGCGCTCGAGCATTTATCTCGCGGCCAGCACGTCGTTCAACCCGTCGGCGCAGAGCTTGTCGTTCCTGACGACCGGCCGGGCTCTGAATACGGAGAACGCATTCCTCGATCCCGAAGAGAACGAGAGCATCGAGCTCGGCACGAAGATCGGTTTCCGCAACGATCAGCTGTCGTTCTCGGCCGCGCTGTTCGAGATCACGAAGGACAACGCGCGGGTACCCGATCCCGCCAACCCCGGGTTCAACACGCTGGGCGGCGAGCAACGCATGCGCGGTGCTTCGATCGACATCGCCGGCATGGCCACCGAGCGCTTGTACCTCACGGCGGGCTACGCCTATCTCGATGGCGAGATCGTGCGCGCGGCGCCCGGGGCGGCCGCGGGCGCGAAGATCGCGAATGCGCCCGAGGACTCCGTGAACCTCTGGGCGAACTATCGCGTGTCGAGCCGTTTCGACTTCGGCTTAGGGGCACGCTACGTCGGCGAGCAATTCGCGCAAGCGGCCATCAACGGCCGGATGGTACCGAGCTACAGCACCGTCGACATCATGGGCCGCTACGCGTTATCGGGGTCGACGGCGTTGAAGGTCAACGTCACGAACGTGACGGACGAGTTCTATTTCGAGCAACTGCACATGTGGCACATCGTGCCGGCGGGCGGCCGCACCGTGACGCTCGCGGTGAACGCCGAGTTCTGATCGATGCTCGTCACGATCCCCGGCGTGCTGTCGGCGGAGGACGTCGCGACGTGTGTCGGGCGGCTCGAGTCCGCGCCGTGGGCCGACGGCCGCGAGAGCGCCGGCTATCTCTCACAAGCGGTCAAGAACAACTCGCAGCTGCCGGATACCGATGCCACCGCGCGCAAGCTCGGCGAGATCATCCTGCTGCGACTCGAGAAGAACCCGCTGTTCTTTTCGGCCGCGCTGCCGCTCAAAGTGTTGCCCCCGCTGTTCAACCGCTACGCCGGAGAGCAGTCGTATGGCCGGCACATCGACGGCGCGATCCGGCCCGTCGGCGGCACTCCTCACCGCGTGCGAACCGACCTGTCCGCCACCCTGTTCCTGAGCGCGCCGGACAGCTACGACGGCGGCGAGCTCGTGATCCAGGACTCGCTCGGCGAGCGCTCCGTGAAGCTCGCTAGCGGCGACCTATTCCTGTATCCGGCCTCGAGCGTGCATCGCGTCACTCCGGTCACGCGCGGCGTTCGGTTTGCCGCGTTTTTCTGGATTCAGAGCATGGTGCGTGACGCAACGCAGCGATCGATCCTATTCTCGCTCGACTCTGCGATTCAGCGTCTCGCGAAGGATGTCCCCGGGCACGACTCGCTCGTCGAGCTCGCCGGCGTGTATCACAACTTGTTGCGCGCCTGGGCCGACTCGTAGCTCGCAGCATGGCAATGCATGTGGCTAGATCGGCACGTCGTGCAGCGCTGAGCCATGGCTAGATTCGTTGTAGCCGATGCGAGCCCATTGATCGGCCTGGCGACGGCCGGCGTGCTCGTCTGGCTACGCGAACTCTTTGGTATCGTCATGATCACGAGGCTCGTGAAAGACGAGGTCGCGGGGCGCGGCGCTCGCCGCGGGGCGAAGGAGCTGGATGCCGCGATGCGCGCGGGCTGGATCCGTGTCGCGCCGACACCGCCCGAGACTTGGGCGTTCCGGCAGATCGATCCAGGCGAGGCGAGCACGATTGCGCTCGCGGCCGAACACGACGATTCCTTGATCTTGATGGACGACCTGCCCGCGCGTGCGCAGGCCGCTCAGCTCGGGCTCGAGGTGATCGACATCGGCGCCGTGCTGCTTCTGGGCAAGCACGCGAGGCTAGTCAAAGCCATAGGGCCGATCATCGCGCGGCTTGCACGCGCCGGCTTCACGATTGCGGAGGAAAGGCGACGCGAGTTGCTCCGCGAGGCAGGAGAAGGCCGCGGAGCATAGCGGCGCGTCGGCACAGCTCCGCTCGGCCGCCGCGCGCTAGATCAGAACTTCGGTCGCGGGGTCGCGCAGGTTGTAGTGCGAGCCCATCGCGTAGCCATAGGCTCCGGCGTTCGCGATCAGCAGCACATCGTTTTCCTGGCAAGGCGGCAGCAAGCGGTCCGAGCCCAGCCGGTCGCCGGTCTCGCAGATCGGTCCAACGACGGTCACGAGCTCCGTGGCCGGCTCGCCGAGCCGCGACAGGTTCACGATGTCGTGATACGCGCCGTACAGTGCCGGGCGGATCAGGCTGTTCATGCCCGTGCCGACGCCGACGTACTGAACCTCGCCCTTCCCCTTCGTTTGCGTCACGCGTGCGATCAAGACGCCGGCCTGCGCAACGACGAATCGCCCCGGCTCGAGAAACAACGCGCGGCCGCCGCAGCCCTGCTTGATCTCGGCGAGCACCGTGTCGAGGGCCTTTAGGTCGAGCCCGGGTTGGCCCGTCTTCTCCGGCACGCCGAGCCCTCCGCCGACGTCGATGTAGCGCACGTCGGGCAACCGCTCGAGCAGCTTCAACAGTTGCCGGCCCGTGTTGAGCCAGGCCTCCGGCGTGAGCACGCCGCTGCCCGTGTGAGCGTGTAGCCCCACGATGCTGGCGCCGGCCTTCTTGACGCTGTCGATGAGCTCGTCGATCTCGAATAGCGGGATGCCGAACTTCGAGTGCACGCCGGCCGTGCGGACGTGCTCGTGATGGCCGCGGCCCTGGCCGGTGTCGATCCGGACGAACAGCTCTTTGCCCTTGAAGCTCTTCGGCCAGTGCTTGAGCGGAAACAGGTTGTCGAGCGTGACCCAGACGCCTTGCTCGAACGCGTGCTCGTACTCCGCACGCGGCGCGAAGTTCGGCGTGAACAAGATCTGCTTGCGGTCGATGCGAGGCAGCACCTCGAGCACGCGTGCGATCTCGCCGGGGGACACGCACTCGATGTTCAGCCCACGGTCGTGGACGATCTTCAGTATCTCGCGATGTGGGTTGGCCTTCATCGCGTAGAACACTGCATCGACGGCCTTCAGAGACCGCAGTGCCGCGACGGCCTGCTCGATGCTCTCGCGGTCGTAAACATACGTGGCGTCGCGCTGTCCGCCGATCTCGATCAGCTCGGCCTTCTTCTTCACCCACCACGGCTTCGGCATCCTCTTGGATGGCGCGCCGCCACCAGTGAGGCGCTCCCAGGTCTCGCCGAACACGCCGCCTTCGAACTTCCCCACGAGCAGGCCGTGCAGATGCTGTACGAGCCGATACGCGTGCTCCGAGTTCACGACGAACGTGAGGTTCAGATCGTTCGCGGCTTGCGTGACGAGGTGCACCTGCTGCTCTTGGAATACCTCGAGCACGGGTGTGAGCTCGTGGAGGATCGTGCGAATCCGTTGTCCGACCAGCGTCACCGCGGCGCAGTCGCCGATGATCGTGACCCTGCAAAGCTTGCGCAGATCGGCGGCGAGCGCCTCGATGGCCGCGGCCGTCGTGACGTTCTGCGCCGTGTCGATCGACACCGTGACGTTGCTCTCCGACGTCGAGATCAGATCCACCGAGATGCCGTGCTCGCGGAACACGTTGAATGCGTCGGCCAGGAATCCGACCTGGTGCCACATCTCCATCGATTCCATCGACAAGAGCGTGATGCCGCTGCGGTGCGAGATCGCCTTCAGCTGCGCCTGGTCGTCGTTCGGCGCGTTCGAGATCACGCTGCCTTCCCACTCGGGATGCGTCGTGCACTTCAGGAACAGTGGGATGCCGGTGGCGCGCACCGGCGAGATGCTGCGCGGGTGGAGTATGCCGCCGCCGGCCGACGCAATCTCTTGCGCTTCGCGGTAATGCAGGCTCTTGATCAGGCGTGCGGACGGCACGGCCTTCGGGTCGGCGCTGAAGAACCCGGGCGCGTCGGTCCAGATCTCGAGGCGACGCGCCTCGAGCTTGCCAGCCAAATAAGCGGCGGATGTGTCGGACCCGCCGCGGCCGAGCAGCACGGTTTCGCCCTGTGCGTTGCGTGCGATGAAACCCTGCGATAGCACGACGCCGTCGATCGCCGCAAATCGCGTCTGCAACGCCTTGTCGGGCGCGAAGTCGCAGCGTGCCGAGATGAATCGGGCGCGCTCGGTTTGATCGCGCATCGTCGCGCTCTCGAGGTACTCGCGGATGTCGAGCCAAGCGACCTTGATCCCGGACTTGCGCAGGTAGGCGGCGCCGAGCTCGGTCGCCACGAGCTCCCCTACGCTAAGCACACGAGCATGGATGCGCGGGCTCACCTCGCCGGTCAACTTGATGCCCGAGATCACCTGCGTCAGCGCAGAGAACCGCTCGTTGACTATCGCGGGGTCGATGCCCAGTTCCTTCGCGAGCGTATCGTGCTGCGCGCGGATCTTTGCGAGCTTCTCGTCCGTGTCGCCGCCGGCGACGGCCGTATCGAGCAGCGCGATCAACGCGTTCGAGACGCCGACGAGCGCCGAATGCACGACGACGGGCCGCACTCCTTCCGCGAGGCGCTCGCGAATCAACTTCGCGATGATGGCCCAGTTGTCGGCCGTCGAGACGCTGCGGCCGCCGAACTTCAGCACTACCCACGGCGAGTCGGGATACGGCGTTGCGACGGCTTGGCTCGCGCCGAGCACCGGTTGTGACGACATGATGGCCTCTAATCGATCAGAGCAGGTTGAGATCGGTCACGGCGCCCTGTGAGGCGGAGCTCACGAGACGCGCATACTTCGCGAGCAAGCCGCGCTCGGCTTTCGGCGCAGGTCGTTTCCAGGCGCGTAGCCGCGCATCGAGCGCAGCCAGCGGGATGCCCAGCTCGATCGTCTTGCGCACGGCGTCGATCACGATCGGATCGCCGTCCTCGACGACCGCGATCGGTCCGCCGACGGCCGCCTCGGGCGTGATGTGCCCGACGACGAAGCCGTGGCTGCCGCCGGAGAATCGGCCATCCGTGATCAGTGCAACTCTTGCCGCCGAGGCCGCGGCCGACCATCGCGCCGGTCGGGCTCAGCATCTCGCGCATGCCGGGCGCCGCCTTTCGGTCCCTCGTAACGGATCACGATCACGTCGCCAGCGACGACGACGCCGTCGAGTGATCGCGCGCAACGCGTCGTGCTCGGAGTCGAACACCCGGGCGCGACCTTCGAAGCGCGTGCCCTCCTTGCCCGAGATCTTTGCGACCGCGCCTTCCGGTGCGAGGTTGCCGTATAGCACTGCGAGGTGGCTGTCGGCCTTGATCGGCGCACGTCAGCGGTCGCACGATCGTCTGTCCTTCGGGGTAGCGGCGCACGGCTACCAGGTTCTCGGCGAGCGTGCTGCCCGTGACGGTCAAACATTCGCCGTGCAGCAAGCCCCGCGTCGAGCAGTCGTCTTCTCAGCGGCTGAATCCCGCCGATCGCGGATCAGCTCGGACATCAGGTAGCGGCCGCTCGGCCGCAGATCGGCGATCACCGGCGTGCGATCGCCAATGCGCGTGAAGTCGTCCAGCGTGAGCGGCACGCGCGCCTCGTGCGCGATCGCGAGCAGGTGCAGCACCGCGTTCGTCGAGCCGCCGAGCGCGATCACGGTCGTGATCGCATTCTCGAATGCCTCTTTGCGTCAGGATGTCCGACGGTTTGATGCCGCGCTTGATCAGCGCGACGACGGCTTCGCCCGCACGCCGACAATCGTCGGCCTTGGCATTCGAGACGGCTTCTTGTGCCGAGCTGTTCGCCAAACTCAGGCCAAGCGCCTCGATCGCCGAGGCCATCGTGTTGGCCGTGTACATTCCGGCGCAGGAGCCCGGACCCGGAATGGCGGTCGACTCCACTTCCTTGAGCTCGGCGTCGTCGATCTTTCCCGCCGCGCAGTGCACCGACGGCCTCGAACACGGATACGATGTCGCGGCGCTTCGGCCCAGGCTGGATCGTGCCCCCGTAGACGAAGATGGACGGTCGATTCAGCCGTGCCATCGCCATGACACAGCCCGGCATGTTCTTGTCGCAGCCGCCGATCGTCGACGAGGCCGTCGAAGCCCTGTGCACCGCGCGACAGCTTCGATCGAGTCCGCGATGACCTCGCGCGACACGAGTGAGTAGCGCATGCCGGGCGTGCCATTGCGATACCGTCGGATACCGTAATCGTGTTGAACAGAACGCTCTTCGCACCTGCTGCGTCGGCGCCGGCACCCGCGTGCCGTGCCAGCACGTCGATGTGCATGTTGCACGGCGTGACCATGCTCCAGGTGGAGGCGATGCCGACCTGGGGCTTCGCAAAATCGGCATCCGTGAATCCGACTGCGCGCAGCATCGCCCGGCTCGGAGCCTGGTCGAGCGCCGTCGACGACGACACGCGAATGCCGGCGAGGGTCGATCCCGGGCGGGTCCTGATCGTTTTGAGCCATGGTTCGAGCGGCGGCGAGTTTGCGGGGCAGCGATTATGGCGGGGGCGTTACGCTCGGGCAACCGCGGGGCCCCGAGAGGCGTCGGCCGGAAAGCTCGGGGAATCAGCACACTAACCTCGCTTTGCGACCTAGAGGCTCAATCGCTATGATCGGGTCATAACTCGAACAGGCAACCCGATGAATCCTCAGGATTCGGGAATATTCAGGCTCGCGAGCGTCGGCAGCTACCTCGACGCGCTGTCGACCATTACCGACGAGATGAGCCTGAAAGAACGCAGCAACCTGATCTTTCTCGATCGGCTGCTCCACGACCATTGGGGGCTCGGCGCGAATGTGATCTTGAACTGGTGCCCGGATGGTGACGGCATCGCTTTGCTCGTGGCACCTCATTACGCGATCGCCGGCTACACGAGTCGTGACCCCGATGCTGGGCCGCGCACACGAGGAACGCTGGCGGAGCCGAAGCAAGAGTTCTTCCAGGTGCTGTTGTCGGGGCGGCGTTGCTTGAGCGCGACCCAGCTCCGGAAGGTGGGCCGCCTGCTCGGAATCGAGACGACCACATCCGGCTGCGCGAGCCGTTGAACAACACGCCGTCGCAGAATGAAATCATCGAGAAGATGGTGAAGCGCTACAGCATCACCTATGTGCCGAATCGCGGCGTCTCGTTGTTCGATATCGTCGGCTTCAGCTTGCTGACGCCGTTCGAGCAGATGATGCAGCTGAACAGCCTGTCTTACTCGTTGAACTCCGCGCAGTCGAAGCTGTTGACGAAGCGTATCGGCGTTGATTTCTCGCGTACGACGACCGGCGATGGGTTCTACATCTGGAACCGCGACTTGACGCTCGAAGGCAATATCAACCTCTACCACTTCATGCAGCTCGCGCTCGCCGACAACGCGATCGCACACAAGAAAGCGACCCATAACACCGTGCCGCGGTTGCGGGCCTGTTTCCACGTCGGCAGCAGCTACGAGTTCCACCAGTCCGAAGGCTTGAGCCCCACGCTTTATAACTACATCGTCGGTGACGTCACGGTAGATCTGGCCCGCGTGATCGAGCGCGCGATGCCGGGACAGATCCTGGTCGGGGACTTTCGGGCCGAGATGCCGAAGACCAATGCCCCCGCGGGCGAGTCGCAGATCGTCGAATCCGTCGATTTCGTCGAGATCGCGATGCGCCACGTCGAGCAGCTCGAAGGTCTCGACCTGTCGGGTGAGCGCGTCGATGCGATTCGGTGTTACCTCACGGGCTCCAAGCTGCCGAACGGCGAGTTCAGCGTTCGGCGCATCAGCGTCAGCGACAAGCACGGCATTGCGCGTCGCGTGTACAACGCGAAGGTCAACATTTATCGGAGCAATGCCGAGCCGATTCTGCTCGGTATCGAAGACCGCTCGTTGGGACCGGAGGGGGTGCTGACCGGCGGCGCCGAGCCGGTGTTGCGGCCTGCCCTAGCCTAGCCGCTTCAGTGGTGTCCGGAGCGTACGGCGTCGACCCGCGGCGCCACGAGCGTCGTCTCGCCGTCGTCGGGGTGCGGCTCCACGGGCATCTGGCTCTTGGCACTCGGGCCCGTGAAACGGACTTGGTGATGGCCGATCACGATCAGATCCCCGTCGCGCAGCCGATGCTCGCGGACTCTGCGGCCGTTCACGAAGCAGCCATTCGTGCTGCTCAAGTCGATCAGCACCCATCCCTCGGGCGTCTCCATGAACAGGTTCTGAAACCGGCTCACGTAACGGCTGTCGAGGCTGATGTCGCAGCTGTCGTCGCGCCCGAGCACGATTCTAGGCCTGTTCAGCGCGACCTCCGCGACGATCGTTTTTCCGCTCGACACGATGAGTCGGGCGGCTTCGAGCCGCAGCTCGCTGCGGTCGCTCGAAATGCACGGCGTCCGCGGACAACTCTTCGACGGGTTGCGCCCACGCGGACGCGTCGTAGCGCAGATTCAGGCTCGCGCCGGCTTCTTTCAGCAGCACACGGCTGACTGTCGGCTGTCGGTTGCTACCGGTCGAACGCGCGGCGATCGCGTCCAAGGCCGAGCAGCAAATCGCATTGATGTCGCCGACGGTGCCCTGAGTGAATGCCTGGATGTCGAGGATGATCTCGTCGAGGTATGAGCTCCTCGGCCCAGTTGCATCCGGCGCCGCGCAGGCACGCCCAGACGTATGCGCGAGTTTCGTCGAGCGTGAAGCCCGATAGGCGTTGATGTGCGGCGCGCCCGAACGGCCCGCCGTCGTACTGCGGGATCAGGTTGGCAACGAGCTCCTCGCTGCGCGTGATGCCGAGAACATAGACGAGCTGGGCGGTTGCGCAGGCGTGCCTGCGCCAGGGACTCGAGCTCGCGCAGCACCGGCGCGGCGAAACGCTCGAGGCCGTCGGCCACGACGTAGGCCGAGCCGGCCGTTGCCGGCCTGATGGCGCAAAAATACCTCGAGAATTCGGTGCAGCTCCGTGGCCGAGCCCTGAACCGGCGCCGGGCCGATCTCGGCCAGGAGTTGCGCCAGGAATTCCTCGCGCGTCTCGCAGGTCGGTTCGACCCACGCGTACGTGAGGTTCTTGA
This sequence comes from uncultured Gammaproteobacteria bacterium, assembly GCA_963741255.1. GTDB lineage: Bacteria > Pseudomonadota > Gammaproteobacteria > Steroidobacterales > Rariloculaceae > FEN-1219. The sequence goes on from CAVUHM010000001.1 coordinate 166,543, forward strand.
GCTGCCGAAACCGCTGCCTCGCCAAGAGCGTCTTGCCGACACCGGCGGGGCCGCTCAGGAACAACGATTGGATGTTTCTCGTGATCAGCTCGTCGAGCTTCAGCGCCGCGTAGCGCATCGAATGCGACGCGAACACGGGTCGCGCGGCGTCCGCGGCGAAGGGATTGGCTTCTAGCTTGTACTGCTCGAGGAACAACGCGTGGCCCGTTTGAAGCGGTTCTTCTTCTCGGGTACTCTGACGATACTCGCTGCAGTCCGGAACCTCTCAGGGAAAAAGGATTGGTCGGGGCGACAGGATTTGAACCTGCGACCCCTTGCACCCCAAGCAAGTGCGCTACCAGGCTGCGCCACGCCCCGACCGAGGGCGGCAAGTTTAACGACAAGGGCCGGCCCGGATACCCGACAGGGCTGGGCGTTTCCGCTACCGCCGCAGCAGCTTAAGGACGTCTTCGAGCTCGGCTCGGATCTGACGAATGATCTGCTGGCTCTGGCTGGTGTCGCTGCTGCCTCGTCGCCCATGAGTCGCTGACGCGCGCCCGCCGATCGTGAAGCCTTCCTCGTACAGGAGGCTGCGAATCTGGCGAATGACCAGCACGTCCTGGCGCTGGTAGTAGCGGCGATTGCCGCGGCGCTTGACGGGCTTCAGCTGGGGGAACTCTTGCTCCCAATAGCGCAACACGTGCGGCTTGACGCGCACAGAGCTCGCTGACCTCACCGATCGTGAAATAGCGCTTTGCCGGGAATCGGTGGGAGGTCGCAGTTATTCCCTGGTTCCAGCATAGGCTTCGACTCGCGCTTTTAGTTTTTGGCCGGGACGGAACGTGACGACGCGGCGAGCGGTGATCGGGATCTCCTCGCCGGTCTTCGGGTTTCGTCCGGGCCGTTTGTTCTTGTCACGCAAATCGAAGTTTCCGAATCCGGAAAGCTTGACTTGTTCGCCGACTGCAAGCGCGGCTCTCAGATCCTCGAAGAACGAATCGACGAGCTCGCGAGCCTCGCGCTTGTTCAGAGCCAAGCTCGTTGAACAACGACTCGGCCATGTCCGCTTTCGTCAGTGCCATATTCGGGTTCGGCGTCCGATTATTGTTAAGTTCTTATTGTCGCTCCGAACTCACGCTCTAACTGGAGCATGACGGAGCGCATCGTTTTATCGGCGTCCTCGTCAGTAAGGGTGCGTGAGACGTCCTGCAAAATCAAGCCTAACGCGACGCTTTTTCGTCTTGTATCTACGCCCTTGCCGCGGTATACGTCGAAAACGGCACGTGCTGAAGATGCTCTCCGGCCGCGGCGCGCGCCACTGGCGCAGCGCGTCGGCGCAAACGGCTTCGTCGACCACGATCGCGAGGTCGCGCCGGATCGACGGAAATCGAGAGTAACGCCGAAACGCGGGAACACGCCGGCAACAGCGCGTCGAGTCGCATCGCGAACACGACGCTCCGAATTCTTTTGTCGAGTCGCGGCTGCGAGCTCGGGGTGCAGGCCGCCGAGCCACCCGACCGTCTGTTCACCGAGCACGATCCTCGCCGTGCGCCCCGGGCACAGCGCGGGGTGCGAGCCGCCTCGAATCGAAACTCGCGCGCGGCTCCCGTCAGCGCAACAGCGCTTCGACGTCGCCCTTCACGTCGAAGATAATCGACCTCTGGCGCGCCGCCCCGTCCCAATGTTCCGGACCGCGACTGCCGACCGCGACCCCGCGACCACGGTCGTCTGCGTGACGCCGGCGCCTTCCGGCCGCGAATTGCGGCCCGAGTTCGAACAGCTTCAGGCGCTGCCGTTGGTGGCTCAGATTCAGGCGCGCGGCGCTCAGGAGCCCGGGCCACAGCGAGCGGCGCAGCACCGCCATGTCGTTCGCTAGCGGATTCGCGAGCTCGATCGCTCGGCGCCGGGGTTGACGAGCGCCTCGAGCTCCGCGTCGATGAAGCTGTAGGTGATCGCCTCCGAGTAGCCGCGGGCGACGAGCACGTCCGCGAGCCGTCGACCCCGACGCTTCGCTCGTCGCCGGCGAGGCGTTCCGTCGCGAGCGTCCGGGTGTCGCAGGAATCGGGTCGTACCCGACCATGCGCCCGACTTCTTCGACGAGGTCTTCCTCGATCGCTATGTCGAATCGGAACGACGGCGGCGTGACGCGCCACCCGTCGCGGGCTTTCACCCGCATGCCGAGCCGCTCGAAGGTCCGCGACCGCTGTCGCCGGCACCGCCAGGCCGAGCAGCGTGTCGCAGGCGCTGCCGGCGCAACGCGACCGCCGCGGGACGCGGATCGGCGGCACGTTCGACGACGGTCAGCGGACCGGCTTGCCCGCCGCAGATCGACAGCAGCAGCTCCGTCGCGCGCTCGATGCCGCGCCGCTGGCCGGCTGGATCGACGCCGCGCTCGAAGCGCATCGATGCGTCGGTGTGCAAGCCGCAACCGGCGTGCCCGCCCGCGATCGCGCTCGGGGCGAAAAACGCGCTCTCGAGGAACACGTCCGTCGTGGCGGCGCTGACGGCCGTGGACTGGCCGCCCATGATGCCGGCGAGGCCGACGGCGCCGCGGCCGTCGGCAATCACGAGCACGTCCGGGCCGAGATCGAGGGCGCGACCGTCGAGCAGCGTCAGCGCTTCGCCCGTCTTGGCGAGGCGAACGTCGATGCCCTTATCGAGCTTGCGCAGGTCGTACGCGTGCAGCGGCTGGCCGAGCTCGAGCATGACGTAGTTCGTGACGTCCACGATCGGCTGGATCGGCCGCACACCCGGCGCGCCGCAGCCGTTCGCGCATCCACAGCGGCGGTCGTCGTGCCCGTCGCCAGCCCGCGCACGACGCGGCCGGCGAAGCCGCGGACAACTCGCGCCAGCGCTCGAGCTCCACCGGCAGTCGGTCCGCGAGTGCTCGCTGGAGCCTGGCGCCGGCTCGGTCGACAAGCCTTGCCGCGTCTTGCCGCGAGCTCGCGCGCGATTCCGATCACGCTGAAGCAGTCGCCGCGGTTCGCCGTCACGTTGATCTCGAAGCGCGCGTCGTCGAGCGCGCAGGTGGTCGAAGATCGACGCTCCCACCGGCGCATCGCGTCGAGCAGGAGCAGGCCGTTCACGTCGTCGACGAGGTTCAGCTCCTTGGCCGAGCACAGCATGCCGTGCGACTGCACGCCGCGCAGCTCGGCGGCGCCGATCGTCTTGCCGCCCGGCAACTGGCTGCCGACGCGGGCAAAGGGCGCCTTGATGCCGGCGGCCACGTTCGGCGCGCCACAGACGACCTGGTGACGCCCAGCTCCGTCGTCGACGATGCAGACCGACAGACGGTCGGCGTTCGGATGCCGTTCGACGCTCAGCACTTCCGCCACGACGATGCCGTCGATCGCCGCGCCGATCGGCTCGATCGGCTTCGACTTCGAGGCCCGACGTCGTGAGGTCAGCCGCAACCCGCCCGGTATCGCCGTCGAGCTCGACGAAGTCGCGCAGCCATTCGAGATTCACGCGCATGGCAGCGCTCAGTCGAACTGCTCCAGGAAGCGCAGGTCGTTCTCGAAGAACGCGCGCAGATCGTCCACGCCATACCGCAGCATCGTCAGCCGCTCGACGCCCATGCCGAACGCGTAGCCGTTGAATTCCGTCGGATCGATGCCCACGTTGCGCAGCACATTCGGGTGCACCATGCCGCAGCCGAGGATCTCGAGCCAGCGTCCGGATTCCGACCAGACGTCGACTTCGGCGGACGGCTCCGTGAACGGAAAATACGACGGACGGAAACGCAGCTGCACCTCGCGCTCGAAGAATTTCGACACGAAGTCGTACAGCAGCGCCTTCAAGTTCGCGAAGCTGACTGTGTCGATCGATCACGAGCCCCTCGACCTGCGTGAACATCGGCGTGTGCGTGAGATCCGAGTCGCGACGGTACACGCGCCCGGGCGCGATCAACCGAATCGGCGCGCCGTGCTCGCGTAGCGCGCGGATCTGCACGGGCGACGTGTGCGTGCGCAGCAGGAAGCCCGAACGCAGGTAGAACGTGTCGTGCATCGCCCGCGCCGGATGGTCCTGCGGGGATGTTCAGCGCCGTGAAGTTGTGGAAGTCGTCCTCGACCTCGGGGCCCGTGTGCACGTCGAAGCCGGCGTGCGCGAGGATCGCCATCATGCGTCGCAGCGTGCGCGTGACCGGGTGCAGGTGGCCGGGCGGCTCGCCGCTACCCGGCAGCGTCACGTCGATCGCCTCCGCCGCGAGCTGCGCTTCGAGGTGGCGTGCTTCGAGGGCCTCGCGTCGCGCTTCGATGGCCGCCTCGAGCGCGTCCTTGGCGTGTTGATGGCCTTGCCCGCGGCCGGAATCTGCTCCGGCGGCAGCTTCCCGACCTCACGCAGCTGCGCGGTGAACAGGCCCTTCTTGCCGAGGAACTGCACGCGCACGGCGTCGAGCGCAGCCAAGTCTTCGGCTGCGCTGACGGCCGATCGGCCTTCGCCAGCAGTTCCGCGACGCCGCTCACCGCGAGCTCCCATCGAGGTGCGTGGATTAGGCGCCTGCGAGGGCCTCCTTCGCGGCGGCGACGAGCGCCGCGAAGCCTTCTTGGTCGTGCACCGCGATGTCGGCCAGGATCTTGCGATCGACTCGATCTTGGCGAGCGCGAGGCCGTTCATGAGCCGGCTATACGACAACCCGTTCGCACGGGCCGCCGCATTGATGCGTGTGATCCACAGCGCGCGGAACTCGCGCTTGCGCACGCGGCGATCGCGGAATGCGTATTGGCCGGCCTTGATGACCGCTTGCTTCGCTGCACGGAAGACCTTGCGTCGGGCGTTGTAGTAGCCCTTCGCCTGGTCGAGGATCTTCTTGTGGCGCGCCTTCGCCGTGACGCCACGTTTTACTCTGGCCATCTAGGTCACCTCGACGTACGGCAGCAGCGGCGAAGACCTTCGACGTCGGACTCGTGCACCTGCATCGTGGTGACCAAGCTGACGTTTCCGCTTCGGCGACTTCTTCGTCAGGATGTGGCGTTTGTGGGCGTGGCCGGATTTGAACCCGCCATTGCCTTTCGCGCGGAAACGCTTCGCAGCGCCGCGCTTTGTCTTCAGCTTCGGCATGACTTTCTCCTCGTGTCTAGCCCGTTCCAGTGTTGCCTCGACTGGGCGGGCGGCTCGTTCGGCGCACCATGCGCCGTGCCGGCACTTGTTCGTTTCGGTGCGTGAGACCGGCTAGCGCTTGCGCGGGCCGATCACCATGACCATTTGCCGTCCTTCCATGAGCGGCTGCTGTTCAACGGAGCCGATCTCCTCGAGGTCTTTTTGCACGCGTTTCAGCAACTCGGCTCCGAGCTCCTGATGCACCATCTCGCGTCCGCGGAACCTCAGTGTGACCTTGGCCTTGTCGCCATGGGTCAGGAACTTGGTGAGGCTCCGCAGCTTGACCTGGTAGTCACCCTCCTCGGTTCCCGGTCGGAACTTCACTTCCTTGACCTGGATCTGCTTTTGCTTACGCCGAGCGGATTGCGCCTTCTTGTTCTGCTCGAACACGAACTTGCCATAGTCCATGATTCGACAGACCGGTGGCTCCGCACTCGGTGCAACTT
>CAVUHM010000002.1:0-512281 GCA_963741255.1 uncultured Gammaproteobacteria bacterium
CCCGGCTTGCCCATTCGCTACCGCTCGCTGCGCAGAATCGGACGGTCGAACGGGAAACGCTCGTCGCGGACGCGCGGATCCGACGAGCGCCGTCGCGATGAACTCGCGCAGGTCGCCCTCGTCGACCTGGCTCATATTGAAGGTGTAGAGCCCCGCGCCGGGAATGCCGTCGCGCTCTGGCATTGCTACCGTGGTGATGTAGAAGCGGATCGCGGCGCTCAAGCTCGTGAGCTCACCCGTATGCATGAAGCGGGGCTTCAACGCCGCGTTGCGCAAGCTCGGCACCTTCATCTCGCCGGCATCTTCGGGGTCGTGCGTGACGTTCTCGCGGCCGCGGTCGAAGTCCGCGCGTCTCACGCCGATCTGGAAGAACTCGTTGTTCGTGAACAGCGGCGGCTTGTGGCAAGCATCGCAATGGAAGGCTTGGAACGCGCGCCAGCCGTACAGCGCGCGACCGCTCAGCGCCGCCGTATCGCCGGCGTCGAAGCGGTCCCACACGGTTTGGTCGGAGACGAGCGTGCGCTGATAGGTCGCGATCGCAAACGCGATACGAGTCGGCGTGATCGTCGCGTCGCCGAACGCGGCCGCGAACAGCTCGGGATACGTCGCGTGCCTCGCGATCGCCGCGGCCGTGTCGGCGGCCAGCGGGTCGCGAGCGCGAGCGGTTTCGCACGCGCGATGTCGGCCGCGAGCTCCGCGTACGTGCGCTGTGTCTTCGCCATCTCGATCGGGTTCATCAGAGCGGTCAGCGTCTGATTCTCGAGCGCGGCGCCGCGAGCGATCGCAACCGCGCCGCTCACGGGGTCTTTGAGCTGCGGGCCCGGCGCGGCCGTCCCAGAACAGCTCGTCGGCCCACAACGCCATGAAGTTCGACGGCGACAACCGCGCCGTGACTTGCGGCTGCGCGCCGAACAGGGGGTCCGCGCGAGGCCGGCCGTCGGGGCCGAGCGCAACGATGCCGGGCGAGCCCTGCACGTCGTCGATCGTGCCTTTATCGATTCCGGGGTAGCGTGCCGCACGCGGGTCCGCGCCGCCGACGGCAGGACGGTGGCAAGTGCCGCACGCGACCGTGCCGTCGCTCGACAGCTGCTCGTCCCAGAACAGGATCTTGCCGAGCACGCGTTTCGGCTCGGTGATCGGGTTCTCGACCGGCACCGGTACGGGCGGCACGGCCGCGCAGAGTGGCATGGAGCCACCGATTGCCAACATGACGAGAACCATGCGGGACGCGGGCATGGCGCCATTCTAACGGCTCGCCGGGCCGTCAACGCTGCGGCCATCGACAGGTTGCCATCGCGGGCCTAGAGTTTGGGCGAGGTCGATCGCGCGTGAAAGCTCCAACAGTCTTGCGAGAGTGCCGGCGACCCACGCTCAAAGCGTGGGTCGGCGCGATGCTGGTCGCATTTCTGCTGCTCGCGGAGTCGCTCGCGATCACGCATCCGCTCGACTCTGCCGCGCACGACAATGGCCAAGCCTGCACGATCTGCGTCAGCCTCACGAATCTCGGGCACGGCGCTGCCTCCCCACCCGTCGAGCTCACGCTCGAGACCGCGACGCCGGTGTTCGTCGCGAGCGTCGTCGCCGTTTTCAGTTCGACCTTTCCTTCTCGCCGCTACGCACGCGGTCCGCCAGCCGTTTCCTTCGCTCTCTGAGCCTTCGCGCCCCCGTCGAACGGACGGAATTGCGCGCTTTTCATCGTCAATGGTTTCGGCTTCAGTGAAGGAAATCCGCAATGAACATTTCAGACGAGGCGCGCCGCCGCGCGGCGGTGCCCCTCAGCTTCTGTGCATTGAGCTTGAGTCCAGGGCTCGTCGCGCACGCGCAGCCGCACGAGGCTGCCGATGAGGTGATCGTGACGGGCGTGCCGCGCGATCGCGCGCCCGGCGAGCTCGCGCAATCCGTGACCGTCGTCCGCGGCGACACGCTCGATCGTATCGCGTGCGGCGAGTCTCGGCGAGACGCTCGCGAACCAGGTCGGCGTCAGCTCCTCGTATTTCGGCGCCGGCGCGTCGCGGCCGATCATCCGGGGCCTCGCGGGCGCGCGCGTGCAGATGCTCGAGGACGGCATCGACTCCATGGATGCGGCACGGTCAGCGACGATCACGCCGTCACCGTCGAGCCGCTGGCGGCCGACCAGATCGAGATCTTCCGCGGCCCGACGACGTTGCTGTACGGCAGCGGCGCCGTCGGCGGCGTCGTCAACACCGTCACGACGCGGATTCCCGACAAGCGCGCCCGATGGACGGCTTCGACGGGGCGGTCGAGCTGCGCGGTGACACGCGTCGCCGATGCCGCTCGGCGGCGTTGCGCTCGACGGCGGCGGTTCGAGCTTCGCGCTGGCACTTCGACGGCGCGAGCCGCGACAGCGACGACTACGATATTCCCGGGTTCGCGCGCGCGTCTCCCGAGCCCGGCGATGTCGCCCGGCGTGCTCGACGAACAGCGCGACCGAGAGCGACGCCGCGGCGCTCGGCGCGTCGTGGCTCGGCGACAGCGGCTTCCTCGGGGTAGCGGTGAATGTCTTCGATACGCTGTACGGCATTCCCGGCCGACGGAAGAGGAGCGCCGTGCGCATCGACCTCGACGCAGCGGCGCGTCGATCTGCGCGGCGGGCTGGATGGACTTCTCGGGTGCGATCGAAGGCCGTGAATCGTGAGCCTCGGCGTCAACGACTACGAGCACGTCGAGCTCGAGGGCGACGAGGTCGGCACGACGTTCACGAACGACGCCACCGAGCTCACGGCTCGAGCTGCTGCACCGCGCCATCGGCCAGCTGGAGCGGTGCATTCGGCGTCCAGTGCGGCGACCGCGAGTTCGCGGCGATCGGCGAGGAGGCGTTCGTGCCGCCCGTCGACACCTGCGACGCTCGGTGTGTTCATCGTCGAGCAGCTCGACCTCGGACACGTGGGAGCTGTCGTTCGGCGGGCGCGTCGAGTCGCAGGAGCACACGCCGTCGAACGGCCTGCCGAGCTTCGACGACGACTGCGACCAGCGTGTCGTTCGGCGGCGTGCGCTCGTTCGGCGACGAGCTACTCGCTGGCGCTGAATCGTCGCGCTCGTCGGAGCGCCTGCCGGTGGCCGAGGAGCTGTACTCCGACGGCCCGCACCTCGCGACCGGTGCCGTGCAGATCGGCGATCCGACGCTGCGCGCCGAGACCGCGCAGCACGTCGACGTCGGCTTTCGCGGCGAGGGCGGCGGCCTGACGTGGAGCGTCACGGCGTTCGCACACGCGGTTACGACGACTTCATCTATCTCGCCGATACCGGCGCCGTCGATCCGGTCGAGCGGTCTGCCGATCTTCGTCTACACGCAGGCCGACGCCGAATTCAGCGGGCTCGAGGCGGAGCTGTTCGTGCCGATGCATCGGCGGGCGACACCGGTGAGTTCGACCTGCGTTTGTTCGCCGACTACGTGCGCGGCGAGCTCACGAGCGGCGAGTCGCTGCCGCGCCTGCCGCCGTTGCGCTATGGCGCGCGCTTCCAGTACCACGACGATCGCTTGCTCGCTCGGTCTCGAAGGCGACGCGCTACGACGATCAGGACGAGATCGGCGCCGTTCGAGAACGCTGACGCCGGGCTACACGCTGATCAACGCGGACTTTCGGTGGCGCCTGGTCGACGGGCAGCGGCAGCCGAGCTCGAGACTGTTCGTCAACGCCGAGCAATCTTGGGCGACGAGGAGGCGCGCAAGCACACGTCGTTCGTGAAGGACGTCGCGCCGCTGCCGGGACGCAACTACGCCGTCGGCGTTCGCAGCCGCTTCTAGCCGCGGCGACGACTCGCGCAGGCGCGCGGCTGCGCGAGTCGCCGGCCCGCGTCCTGTAGACTATCGCCCCCCGAGCGGCCGCGCCGCCCTTAAGTCGAAGCCGTTTTCGAGGAATGCGAATGTCCGACATGCACGCGCTGCGCGCGACCGATCCCGAGATCTTCAACCTCATCGGCCTCGAGACGAAGCGCCAGGACGAGTTCATCCGGCTGATCCCGTCGGAGAACTACGCGTCGACGCGCGGTCATGGAAGCCACGGGCTCGATCCTGAACAACAAGTACTCCGAGGGCTATCCCGGCAAGCGCTACTACGAGGGCCAGGAATACATCGACAAGGTCGAGACGCTCGCGATCGAGCGCGCGAAGAGCCTGTTCGGCATGCAGCACGCGAACGTGCAGCCGTACTCGGGGTCGCCCGCGAATCAGGCCGTGTACTTGGCGCTCGCGAAGCCGGGTGAGCCCGTCATGGGGCTCGGCTTGCCGTTCGGCGGCCATCTCACGCACGGCTGGGGCGTGAATTTCTCCGGCATCCACTACAAATCGTCGCAGTACGAGGTCGAGCCCGGACACGCATCGCGTCGACCTGAACCGCGTCGAAGCGCTCGCGAAGGCGACGCGGCCGAAGCTGATCTTCTGCGGCGGCACAGCGTATCCGCGCATGTGGGATTACGCGGGCTTCGCCGCCATCGCGACGCGGTCGGCGCTGTGCTCGTGGCGGACATCGCGCACGTCGCGGGATTGATCGCCGCGGGCGCGCATCCGCACCCGTATCCGCACGCGAAGATCATCACGACGACGACGCACAAGACGCTACGCGGCCCACGCGGCGGCATGATCCTCTGCGACACGGCGTACGCGAAGGACATCGATCGCGCTGTGTTCCCGGGGCTCCAAGGCGGGCCGCACGATCACACGACGGCCGCGATCGCGGTCGCACTGAAGGAAGCCGCAACAGCGGAGTTCCGCGCTTACGGACACCAGATCGTGAAGAACGCGAAAGCGTTGGCCGCAGCGCTGCAGGGGCGTGGATTCCGCTTGATCTCGGGCGGCACCGACAACCACTTGATACTGATCGATGTGACGCCGCGCGGAATCACGGGTAAGCCGGCCGCGCGCGCCCTGCACGAGGCCGGAATCGAGTGCAACTACAACACGATCCCGTTCGATCCGCGCAAGCCGTTCGATCCGAGCGGCGTGCGGATCGGCACGCCGTCGATCACGTCGCGCGGCATGCTCGAGAAGGACATGGAGCCGATTGCCGCATGGATCGATCGCGTGCTGCAGGTTGCGGACGATGCGGCGAAGCTGCACAAGATCCGCGCCGAGATCGCGGACTTCTGCAAAGCGTTCCCCGCACCCGGTATTCGCGTCTAGCCGGGTCTCCTCGGGGAGGCGCGGGCACGGCCGAAATCCTCGCCCGGCTGCGCGCCGGTGTTCGTGCTGCACGTGCAGTCACCGTGCTCGCATCCCTGGCCCGCCGCACAGCCGTCGCTGCAATACGTTTTCCCGTCTGCAGGACGGCGTGCGGCTCGCGAACCTTGCACGTGCACCCGCGGTGGGCGCACGAGACTTGGTTAGCCATGGCTAGACGATTGGCCGACGACCGCGCAGGAAGAACACCACCGCGAGCACGAGGCCGATCACGAACAAAATCCAAGCGATGTTCGCGGCCGTGCCGGCGATGCCGGAAAATCCAAGCACGCCCGCGATCAGCGCGACGACGAGGAATACAAGCGCGTAATAGATCATGGGTCGAGACTCCTGTTTCGCTGACTGTCGCTAGCGCGGTTGCAAACTCTATGCCACGCGCGTGGAGGCACCAGAGCGGTGGTTCAGCGCACGAACAGGTGTTCCGACGCGGCATTCAGCCGCGTGTCCATTGTAAGTATTGGAGGTGGGCGCGGCCCGATCGGCTGCCGGCTGCAAGTCTTGCAACGACGAGGCGCTACGCTGGGACAGCGTCTAGAGCTGTGTACGCCAGTTCAGATTGATCGACGGCTCGAGGATGTCGGCGCCGCCGCCGGCGCGCCGCTGCAGGCGCATGTTGAAGCCGACCTTGGTCAGCGAGCGGAGCGTCCACGACTGGTCATACGCGAACATGCTCGCGCGTTCCGGGCGCACTCCCGCCGTCTTCTCGACCCTGAAAGTCAGCGTGTGATCCGCCGCCACGAACGACGACATGAGACCGGCCACGCGCGTCTCGACGCCGACTCGGCGGCTGTCGCCTGATGCCGCCGCAAGCGTTGGCGCAGCGCCTTGAGCCGCCTCGAATGTCGCTTCGCCGGCGATCGTCAGCGGCGTCGTCGCGACCGTATCGCCGAGGATCTCGCGGAAGCCGAGCCGCAAGGTCTGCTTCGTCAAGCCGTCCGGCGAGCGCCACACGCTGCCGTCGAGTTGGTCGAAGAAGGAGTCCAGCGACTTCCGGTAAGTCAGCCGAGTGTCGACCGTAGCATTGCTGCCGGCGTTCCACTCCGCGAAATTCACGCGCGTTTCGATGTCGAGGTTTCTCGCGAGCGTGAACGCCGAACGCAGGTTCGGCACGACCTCGGTCTTGCCGCTCGGTCGCGGATTCACGGCATCGCTTAGGGTAGCGGCGCCTCGCAGCGCGACGTCCGCGCGCAGGCGGAGCCAGTCGTGCTGAATCGAAACACCCGCATTGCTACGCGGTTTCTGCTCGGTGCCAGAGGATTCGAAGTGCGTCGTCACGGCCTGAGCGTGCACGCCGTCGGTGGCCTGAAAGGCCAGCGCCACAACGAATAAGCCCCAAGTGTTCCCTCGCATCCCGCCGATCCCACTCCGGATCCGTAGATGATTCGACTCTAGCGTACGCGGCTGTCGCTCGACGCGACCCCTGTCACCGTTTCATGTTTGAATCGTGTAGGACGAATTAAGTAACCGCGACGTCGCTAGACTTCCATCCTCGCGGCGCTGTCGCCGAAGTTATCGAGGTCGATGCCTTCTTTCGCCGCGAGCGTCAGGAAGAAGTTCGCGAGCGGCGTGCCCTTCGGGTTCTCGATATGCCGATTCGTCTCGTAACGGCCCGCGGCGGTGCCGGCGATCAGGACGGGCAGGTCGTTGTGGTCGTGGAGGTTCGAGTTGCCCATCGGGCTGCCGAACATCACGAGCGAGTTGTCGAGCAGGTTCGAGTCGCCTTCCTGCGTGGTGCGTAGCTTATCGAGGAAGTAACCGAGCAGACTCACGTGGTAAGCGTTCAGCTTCGCGTAGCGTTCCATGCGCACCGGATCGCTCTGGTGGTGCGACAGCGCGTGGTACGCGTCCGGTACGCCGCTCTCGGTGTAGACCTTCGCGCTCAGGTCGCGCGAGAACATCATCGTCGCGACGCGCGTGATGTCGGCCTTGAACGCCAAGCACTTGCAGGTCGAACATGAGCTTGACGTGCTCGTCGAACGGCAACTCGGCGGTCTCGGGCCGATCGGCCTCGACCGCGGCGGTGTGCTCCGCGAGCGCTATGCGGCGCTCGATCTCGCGAATGTCGTCGAGGTAGTCGTCGAAACGCGCGAGGTCGCTCGGCCCCAAGCCCCGCTTCAGGCGATTCATGTCCGCGAGCACCGAGTCCAAGATGCTGCGGTCCTCGCGCTTGCGCGCCGCGCGTTCTTCGGGCGTGCCGCCGTCACCGAACAGGCGCTCGAACACGACCTGCGGGTTGCGTTCCATCGGCAGCGGCGAGGTCGGCGACGACCACGCGATCGAGTTCGTGTACGCGCAGCTGTAGCCGACACCGCAGACTCCGAGCGAGCCGACGTCCTCGATGCACATCTCGAGCGACGGCAGGGGGCTCTCGCGCCCGATCTGATTCGCGAGCACCTGGTCGATCGTGACGCCGGCGTGGATGTCCTGGCCTTCGGTGCGCTTCGGATGTGCCGCGCTCAAATACACGGCCGCGGTTCGCGAGTGGTCGCCCGCGCTCTCTTCGGGAGACAGCGACGTGGCCATGCGGTGGTCCGTGCCGCTGATGACCGTGATGTGGTCCTTGAACGGCGCGATCGGCTGAGAATGCGCGACAGCTCCCAGCTCTTGCCGGTGCCCGTCGGCCGCCAGTAGCCCGGCGATGCGCCGTGCGGCACGTGCAGGAAGCTGTAGCGGCTCCGCGCCGTCGGCGTTGCGGCCATCGCCGGCACCATCGCGTCGAGCAGCGGTAGAGCAATGCCGGCTCCGATTCCGCGCAGGAACGTGCGGCGGGGGAGGTGTCGTTTCGTGATGAACATCGCAGTCGTCTCCTCGAGTAGGCTCAGCGTGCGCCTGCCACGATCTCGGTGTCCGCCGGAACGTCCTCGGCGGCTTTCGCATCTGAAATGCGTCGCTTTCCACGATACCCATAATGATGTTCGAAAAGCGATAGTCGTCGTCGGCCGCGTCGCGCGCGATCGCGCGCACCGCCGGCATGTCGTAGTACTCGAGGCCGCGGCCGAGCGCATAGGTCATCAGCTTCTCGGTCGTCGGTCTGCACGAAGCGATCGCAGTACTTCAGCAGTGCGTTGCGCAGGTCGACGGCGCCGTCGATCTCGGTGCCGTCGACGATGCGGGCGCGTGCGTCGATCGGCTCGCCGTGCTCCTCGGTGCGCCATCGGCCGATCGCGTCGAAGTTCTCCATCGCGAAGCCGACGGGATCCATGATCTTGTGGCAACCGGCGCAGAACGGCCGCGTCGTGTGCAGCTCCATCTGCTCGCGCAGCGTGCGCGGATGGTTCTTCGTGCCGGCCTGCTCCTCGAGCGCCGGCACGTTCGGCGGCGGCGTCGGCACCGGTGCGCCGACGATGTTCTCGAGCACCCAGACGCCGCGCTGCACGGGCGAAGTGCGCTCGGGCATACGACGTCACGAGCAGGATGCTGCCGTGGCCGAGCACGCCGCGCCGCGCGTCGTTCTCGACCGGCACGCGGCGGAACTCGCTGCCGTAGATGCCGGCCATGCCGTAGTGGCGTGCGAGCCGGTCGTTCACGAACGTGTAGTCGGCCGTCAGGATGTCGAGCAGGTTGCGATCCTCGCGCACGATGCTCGCGAACAGCATCTCGGTTTCGGTGCGGAAAGCCTGACGCAGGTTGTCGTCGAAGTTCGGGAAGTGCTCGACGGCGCCGCCCTTGGTCTTCAGATTGCGCAGGTAGAGCCACTGCCCGGCGAAGTTCTCGATGAACGCGTCCGAGCGCGGGTCGTCGAGCATGCGCCGCACTTGCTTGCGCAGCGTCGCCGGCTCGTGGAGGCTGCTCGTCGACGGCGAGCTCGAGCAGCTCGTCGTCGGGGATGCTGCTCCAGAGGAAGAACGACAGCCGCGACGCGAGCTCGACGTCGCTGATCCGATAGATCTCGCCGGGCGCGACGTCGTGGCGGCGCGCTCGAAGCGGAACACGAACTCGGGCGACGCGAGAATCCGGCGCAGCGCCATCTCGATGCCGGCCTCGAACCCGCCTTGCTCGCGGCCGTCGGCGTAGAAATCCATGAGCGTCGAAAGCTGCTCGCGGTCGACGGGGTGGCGGAACGCGCGCGTCGCGAGCGTCTCGACGATCTGCCGCGCGCACGGCGCTTCGTCTCGCGCTCGCTCGCGGGCCGACAGACGAAGATTCGTCTGCCGCGTCGGCGTGTCGCTGACGCCGGCGATGTTGAACGGCCCGGTCACGCCGATGCTCGCGAGGTGCGGCACGAACGTCCAATCGGGATCGCCGTCGACGGCGGGCTCGAACAAGCTGAACTCGAACGGTTGGATGCACGTCTTCGACGGGCGCGTGATTCTTCTTGATGAACGCGGCACCGATCGTGTGCGGGCCGGCCTTGACGGCCATGCGGATGGCGGCGCCGTTCTCGACCTCGTAGTCGGCGAGGTCTGCGAGCAGAACGCGCTGGCCGTCGAGCGTGACCTCGAGCTGCTCGGTCTTGCCGATGTTCGCGCCGAACATGCGGCCGCCGCGCTCGACGAGATCGGCGCGGATGATGTACTCGGCGTCGACCGGGAAGTGATGCGTGAACGTGGCGCCGCCGCGCGTGCCGAACGGCATCCCCGGCAGGTGCTGGTTCTGCGTCAGGTCGCCGCTGACGACGTATTTCTCTTGCGCGTCGGGCATCGTCGTGTCGCCGATCGCGAGCCGGCTGATCTTGCCGGCCGCGGCGACGTAGCGCTCGAGCAGGACCGGCGAGACGCCGAGCGAGCCCGCGATGTTGTCGAAGCCGAAGCTCGAGTCGTCGGCCGGTAGCAGCGCCGTCGCGTCGATCGTCGAGCGCGAGCAGATCGCGGATCGCGTTCGCGTACTCCGTTGCGGTTGACGCGATGCAGCGCGGGGCGGCCGGGATTCGGCTCGCGCCTCGGCGAGCGCGTCGAGCTCGGTTTCGAGGTAAGTCGAGGAACTGCGCGCTTGTGCGGCCGCATCGGGTCGCGGCTTCACCGCCGGCGGCATCATGCCGGCGCCGAGCTTGCGGACGACCTTTTCCCAAGTCTCAGGGTTTTCGCGCGACGTGCGTGACGTCGACCTTGTCGAAGAACAGGCCCGCGAACAGCGCCGCCGCCGATTGATCGGTGCTGTTGTGGCACTCGATGCAGTGTTGCTCGAGGAACGCTTGCTGCGGGTGCAGGCCGTTCGAGCGGAACGGCGCGGCAGGCGGCTGCGCGAGGCAGGAACCTGCTGCCAGCGAACGTCAATGGCAACGGCCGAACTCACTCTCCTCACGACACTCCCCCGACGTCGCCACATCAGGTGCGCGCAACGCACCGGATTCTCGTGTTATTCTACCGGTCCGACGCGTGGCTTATACCACCCTATTGCTAGCGTGTCCGGGAGTATCAGCGGACCCGCCGTTGGTTGTCACTCCGAAGCCCCTGTGATAAGACAAAACCTTGATTCGAGTCTCGTGTTTTCGCCGGGGGAGGCCGCCGACACCATGTTCACCAAAGCCCTGACGCCAGCGTCGTCGCGGCCGTCGTTGTGTCTCGCTGCGGGCGTCGCGCAGCCCACGCGGAGCCGGCCATCGTCGATGCCGCCATGAACGGCGATCTCGAAGGCCGTTCGAACGCTCGTTCGCCAGACCGCCGACGTCAACGCGGCGCAAGCCGACGGCATGACGGCGCTGCATTGGGCCGTGCAACGGCGCGATCTCGAGATGACGAACCTGCTGCTCGACGCGGGCGCGGATTACCGGCTCACGAACCGCACGGGCGCGAAGCCGCTATACCTCGCGGCGATCAACGGCGACGCGGCCGTGATCGCACGCCTGCTCGACGCCGGCGAAGACGCGAACGCCGTGCTCACGGCCGAAGGCGAGACCGTGCTGATGCTGACGGCGTACACCGGCAACGCCGAGGCCGTGAAGCTGCTGCTCGAGCGCGGCGCGGAACCGAACACGCAGCAGTTCCGCGGCCAGACCGCGCTGATGTGGGCGGCCGCCGAGGGACACGCCGATGTCGTGAAGCTGCTGCTCGCGCGTGGCGCGGATCCCGCGCTGTCATCGACGGCATCGACGAAGCCGGAGCGTCGGCCGCCGGGCGGCATGACGGCGCTGCTGTTCGCGGCTCGGCAGGGCAAGCTCGACGCCGCGCGCGCGCTGCTCGATGGCGGCGCGAACATCGATCAGGCCGGCGCCGACAACACGAGCCCGCTGTTGATCGCCGTCGTGAACGGCCACTACGACGCTCGCGTCGCTGCTGATCGAGCGCGGCGCGAACCCGAACGTCGCGGACGCGAACGGCCGCACGCCGCTTTACGCGGCGATCGATCTGCGCAACGTGCAGTGGTCGCAAGGCGCCGGCGCCCGAGCTGCCGCAGGCCGACGCACCTCGCGATGATCGAGCAGCTGCTCGACGGCCGGCGCGGATCCGTCGATCAAGATCACGGGCAAGGTCGGTCACCGCGGCTCGTTCGACATGCGCTGGTCCGATCTGAAGGGCGGCACCGCGTTCTCGCGCGCCGCATGGAACGGCGACATCGAGGTCATGCGCCTGCTGCTCGCGCAGCGGCGCCGATCCGAAGGTCGTGACGGAGAAGGGCGAGACGGCGTTGCTGCTGCTCGTCCGGCGCCGGTTGGCCGCTCGGCCAGGGCTACCTCCGGTCCGAGGAAGAGATCACGGCTGCGCTCGACTCTGCTCGTCGAGGAGCTCGGCATGGACGTGAACGCGGCGACGACGGAGGGCATCACGCCCGTGATCTGCGCGATCTTCAAGGGCGACAACTTCGTCGTGCAGTACCTCGTCGACCATGGTGCGCGTCTCGACGTGAAGGACAACGCGGGCCGTTCGGTGCTCACGTGGGCGCAAGGCATCGCTGCCAACGAAGGTCAGCCGCCGCGGCCGCAGCCCGAGACCGAGAAGCTCGTGCGCGAGCTCATGGCGAAGCAGGGCGTCACGATCGCGATGGCGAGCTAGCGCGACGACCGACGCGACGAGCACTAACGAGACGAAGGCCGTCACCTGAGGTGACGGCCCTTTCGCTGCGTTCGAGAGTCTGCGCCGGGCTGCTACTGCTTCAGGTCGAGCTTGACTTCGACCGCGACTTCCTGCGCCACCCAGCTCGTGTCGTTCCAGCCTTCGCCGACGTTGAAGTCGAAGCGGTTGATCGACATCGTGCCGGCGAACTGCGCCGTCGCGCCCGCGCCCGTCAGCGTGAATTTCATGGCGGCCGGCTTCGTCTGGCCCTTCAGCGTCAGCTGGCCGTTCGCGACGTACGAGCCATCGGCAGCCTTCTCGATTTTCTGCGACTCGAACTTGGCCTGCGGAAATTCCTTGGCGTTGAACCAGTCCTTGTCGAGCAGCGACGCGTCGCGATCGTGGTCGCGCGTGTTCACGGAGTCGAGCTGCACGGTGCCGACGATGCTGCCCTTGGTCGGGATCGGCCGCGTCGAGGTCGATCGTGGCCGTGTAGGTCTGGAAGCGGCCGTTGAACTTCGTGCCCTGCTGCGTGCCGACGAAGCCGACCGAGCTCGTCTCCGGGACCACGGTCCATGGGGCCGCGAACGCACCCACGCTGAACGCGAGGCCGGCGGCGAGCGACGAGAGGTTTCAACGAAAGCGACTTGATCATGTGTGTTTCCCGAATGTCGCGAACCGAAGTGTGTCGACCGAAATTGTATTCGATGCCTTCCGCGAGCCGCAAAGGCGCGAATGCCGTTAACTTGACCTTCTCTAGAGGTGCCTGCAATGCGTTCAGCGCGCGTTCAGCTGCCCCTAGTCGCGCGACATGAACAGCCGCAGCACGTACCAGAACATCAGCGCGATCGACGCGAACAGCGCGAGCGCCGCGCCGACGTACCGGTCCTCCGGGTAGTGGTGGAGGATGTTCGACGTGTCGAAGAGCACCGCGGCGCCCGCGAAGCCGATCATCGCGACCGAGAACCAGGTGCCCATCTCGAAGCCGAACAGCACGCTCGCGACGATGCGCGACGAGCGCCGAGAATGCCGCCCCAGACCAGGATGCCGCGCAGGAACGAAAAGTCCTTGCGCGTGATGAACGCGACGGCGGTGAGGCCCGGCGGTGCCGAGCAGCGTGACGCCGACGGCGCTCTCCACGATGCCGGGCTGAGCCGCCATCGCGATCGCGAGCAGCGGCACGAAGATGATCGGCCTCGGCGACGACGAATCCCGACGAGCGCGAGGTATTGGAGCGGCTTCGATTGCACGGTGTGCGCGACGTGCGTCGCGAGCCAACCGACGACCATGAAAGCGCCGAGGATCAGCAGCCAGTTGAAGCCGAGCATCGTCTGTGCCAGCGGTATCGCGAGGCCGTTGCTGAATAGATAGGACTCGATGGCCGCGAACAGCAGGATCGCCGCTGCCACGTGACCGTAGGTGCGCCAGATGAACGTGGAGCGCGACTCGGCGCCGAGTTCGGCTACGGGCGTATAACTCGGCACGGTTTGGACGGCTTGCATGACTCGCTCTCCCTGGATATCCGATGAGCGCGATTCTAGCACCGGGGTTTGGGCTCCCCTAAAATCGAGTCCCGAATCGACCCGGAGCCCAAAGGAATGCCAGCCGTAGCCAGAGCCCTCGCAGCGCTCGCTGCGGTCGATCATGGCCGGTTGTGAGTCGCCCGCGCCGGCTCCGCCGCAGGTGCCCGGAGCGGCCGCCGTCGCCGATTATGTCCACGGTTCCGATTGGCCTACCGCGAATCGCGATCTCGGCGGCACGAGGTATTCGCCGCTACGCGAGATCACGGCGACGAACGTCAGCGAGCTGCGTCAGGCGTGGGCGTATCCGCTCGGCGCCGCGGACGGTTCTGCACCGCTGGGCTCGGAGCTCACGCCGATCGTGGTCGGCGGCGTGTTGTACGCGACCGCCGCGGATCGCGTGGTCGCACTCAAGGCCGACAGCGGCGAAGAGATCTGGCGTTTCATGTCGGAGCCCGGCGCGCCGTCGCGTCGGGGACTGACGTATTGGCCCGGCGGCGCGGAGACGGCCGCGCGCATCTTCTTCACGGCGGGTCGCAGGCTCGTCGCGCTCGATGCGGCCACGGGTCAACGGGTTCTTGGGTTCGGCGTGAACGGCGAAGCCGAGCTGCCCGTGATCTACAACGCGGCGCCCACGCCGTTCGAGGGTTTGCTGATCGTCGGGTCGAGCAGCTTGCCCGGTGGCGTGCGCGCGTACGATGCGCGCAGCGGAGCCTTGCGCTGGGCGTTCGAGCCCGAGCCGAGCCTGCTGCACCCGGCGCTCTCGGTCACGATCGACGTCGACAGAGCGTTGCTGTATGCGTCGTTCGCGGGTCCCGAAGACGATGCGTTCTATGGCGGCGGTCGCGACGTCGTGAGCCCATTCGCCAACTCGGTCGTCGCTCTCGACGCGCGCACCGGCGAGCGGCGTTGGCACTTTCAAACCGTGCACCATGATCTCTGGGACTACGACTTGCTCGCGCCGCCGGCGCTCGTAGACGTCACGGCGGGCAGCGCTCGAGTTCCGCTGCTCGTGCAAGCCGGCAGAACCGGATATCTCTACGTCCTAAACAGAGTCACGGGCGACCCGCTATTCGGCATCGTCGAAACGCCGGTACCGGCGTCCGACGTGCCCGGCGAAACGTCCTCGCCGACGCAACCGATCCCCACGAAGCCGTCGCCGCTCGCGCGCGTCGGCTACGTGCCCGAAGATGTCGTGACGGCGGCCGACACGAACGCCGAGCACGCGGCCATGTGTCGCGCGCTGCGCGATCGAAGCGGGGGCTCGAGAACCTGGGTCCGTTCACGCCATTTCGGCATCGCACGGCCGGCGCACAGCCGCGTTCGAGAATCGTGTTCCCGGGTTCGCTCGGCGGCGCGAACTCCGGGGGCGTCGCGGTCGACCCGAGCCGCGGGCTCGTGTTCGTGAACACATCCAGCGAGGGCGGCATCGGTTGGATCGAGCCGAACACCGCGGACGTGACCTCGGCGCAAACCGGCGAGGGCGCTCGCCGCGAGCGCTTGCCGTACAGACGCATGAGCGCGGTCGGCGGGCCCTTCGCACGTTTTTGGTCGCGCGATACGCCGCCCGACTCGGTCGGCAACGAGCGCGACGGCGGCGCCGTGAGCTGGCCGTGCCAAAAGCCGCCTTGGGGACAGCTGGCCGCCGTCGATCTCGCGACCGGCGACATCGTGTGGCAAGTGCCGCTCGGAATCACCGAAGAGTTGCCGGACGGCCGGAAGGCAACGGGACGCCTGAACCTGGGCGGACCGATGGCGACCGCGACCGGCCTCGTGTTCATCGGCGCGAGCAACGACCGCCGGTTTCGTGCGTTCGACGCTGGAACGGGCGCCGAGCTGTGGGTCACGGAGCTGCCGATGAGCGCGCATGGCGTGCCCATCACTTACTTGGGCGGCGACGGCAAGCAATACGTCGCGATCGTCGCGGCGGGCGTCTCGGAGATCGACGACCCAGCCCCCGCGGATGTCCAGTCGCTGATCGCCTACGCGTTGCCCTAGCAGCGGCAAGTGTAGAATTCGGCACTCGAGAAGACGTGAACGCGCAACGGAGCAGTGGAATGTCGAAACTCAAGAGCAAGATCGCCGCACGCGAATTCGTGATCACCGCGGAGATCGTGCCGCCGCTTTCGGCCGGCGGCGCGAAGCTGTTGCACGAGGCCGGCGACCTCAAGGGCAAGGTCGATGCGATCAACATCACCGATGCCGCCGCGGGCAAGACCTCGATCAGCAGCTTTGCGGCGGCCGCGATTCTCGTCGCGAACGGCCACGAGCCGATCCTGCAAGTCACTTGCCGCGATCGCAACCGTATCGCGCTCGCCGGTGATCTGATCGGGGCGGCCGCGCAAGGCGTCGAGAACCTGCTGATCTTGCGCGGAGACGATCCGAAGGGCGGCGATCAGCCGGATGCGAAGCCCGTGTTCGACTTCGAGTCGATCGACTTGCTCGCGCTGGCGCGCGACATGCGCGACAAGGGCATGCTGCCCTCGGGGCGCGCGATCGACTCGCCGCCGAAGTTCTTCATCGGCGCCGCGGACGTGCCGCGCCGGCCCGACGAGAAATGGTCGTCCGTGGGGCTCAAGAAGAAGATCGAGGCCGGCGCGAATTTCGTGCAGACGCAGTTCGGCTTCGATCTCGACGTCGTGCGCGCCTACATCGAACGGCTGCGCTCGGAGGGCATCACGGATCAGCTCGGCGTGATCATCGGCGTCGGACCGATTCGCTCGGCGAAGTCGGCGCGCTGGATGAACGAGAACCTGTTCGGAGTGAGTGTCCCGGAGCCGATCATCGCGCGGCTCGAGGCGGCCAAGGATCAAGCGGCCGAAGGACGCCAAGTCTGCGTCGAGCTGATTCAGGGGCTCAAGCAGATTCCGGGCGTGGCCGGTGCGCACGTGATGGCACCGGCGCAGGGGACGCCGGCCATCGCGGCAGTGCTCGAGTCGCTCGGCGCCTGAGCGAGGTCGTCCGGCACCACCGACGTCAGCGCGGCGGGGACGGCAGCGGTGAGGGCGGCAATCGCTCTCCAGGCTGCAGCGGCTGCTGCTGGTTGACGCCCCCCGGAACCAGACCGTCGAAGTACGTGGCAAGCGGTTCCACCGCGAGCGCTCCGGAGCTGGCGATGTGGACCGTGTACGCGAGCATGTCGCTGCACGCCGCGCTCCAGGCGATCGCGGTATCGAAACCGCCGTGCACGCTCAGCAACTCGTGACAGACGTATCCGGCGTCGCGGATCGCGATCAGAAACGTCGTGTTCCGGTACGTCTCCGACATCGCGCGCAGCTCGCGGAGCTTGGTCACTGCGGGTGGTTCCGTCGGCGCCGCGGCATTCGCGACCCGCACGGGCTCGGCCGGCGCCGCGACCGGCAGGCTCGGTGTCAATTCGACGCTGGGCTCGCCGTTGCGCAACGCGATCCACGCGAGCGCGATCGCACCGAGCGTCACGACGGCCGTCAATGCCGGTAGCGGGATACGCGTGTTGTGGGTCCGATCACGCATTCGATACACCGCCTCGGTGGCTACTTCCTGCGCCGTGCCTCGGCTTTCGACAAGCGACTCAGCGCGCCGCTGACGCGCGTCGTCGGCCGCGTCGGCTTATCGAGCCGCGCGGCCGTCAGATAGTTCCCCCAAACGCAGCCGGTGTCGAGCGCCGTAACGTCGGCCCGGCGCAACAGCCCGAGCGCGGCCCAATGGCCGAACACGATATTGGTGCTGGCCGCGCGTCGGTCCGGGAAGTCGAACCACGGAATCAGCCCCTTCGGCTGTGTCCCCGGCGCGCCCGAGTACGACAGATCGATGTGTCCGCGCCGATCGAGGTAGCGCATCCGAGTCAGCGCGTTGATCGTGTAGCGGCGGCGATCGGCGGCCGAGAGCTTGCGGCTCCAGCGCGACGGCTCCCCGCCGTACATCGAGCGTAATGCGTACCGCCACTGACGGCCGCGCAGCAGCTTCTCCACCTCGCGAGCTTCGGCCCGCGCTCGCGCGACGCTCCAGATCGGCGGGATACCGGCGTGAACGAGCACGCGCCGCGCCTCGGGATCGTGGTGCAGCAACGGCCGATGGCGCAGCCAATCGATGATGTCGGCGGCATCCGGCGCATCGAGCACGTCTTCGAACGTGTCGGCCGGCGATAGCTGGCGCCGCCCGGCCACTGTCGCGAGCAGGTGCAAGTCGTGATTGCCGAGCACGCAGGTCACGCTGCGCCCGAGCCCCATCACGCGGCGCATGACGGCGAGCGAGTCGGGGCCGCGATTCACGAGGTCGCCGACGAGCCAGAGCTTGTCGCGCGACGGCCGGAACGCGATCCTGCGCAGCAACGCGTCGAAGGCGGTGGCGCAGCCTTGGATGTCCCCGATCGCGAAGAGCCGCATTTAAGGGTTGCGACTCGAGCTACGAGACCGCGTCCGCGGCATTGGCGATCAAGGCCAGGATCAGCTGTCGCTCCGCGACGAACGACTGCCGCACGGCTGCGCGCGAGCCGCAACTGACTCCGGCGCAACTCGACGAGTGCGGGCGGCAATACGACCGGCTCGGCCTGCGTTTTCTTCAGCCCGTTCGCGTAACGGCGCAGGCGCGCAGTGGCCGTGTACGCGTCTTGGTGAGAGCCGAGCTGCTCCTGCAGTCGCTTCGTGACCTGCGCTGGCATCGTGAGCTGCGGGTAGACGTCCGCGAAGAACTCGAGCTCATAGCGCAAGCGTTTCGCGCGGATTCTGAGCTCGTGAATGTCCGCCGATTTCGACCGTGCGGTCAGGCGATTGCCGAGACGACGGACGCGGCGCGGCGCTGCGTCGGATGCTGTCCTCGACGCCGTCGCGCACGGAGAGCGAGCGCCAACGACGCAGCGCACCTGCGCTCGGTCCCACGCCGAGGAACGCAGACGTCTCGTCGAACAGCGCCGCGTAACGAGGGTCGGCGAACACCGCCGGCAGCTTGCTGCGAGCCTCGGCGCGCTCGCGGCGTAAGTAGAGCTCGTAGCCGGCGAGCTCCTGCTGCTGCTCGCGCAGGCATTGCTGCGCATACGAACGGAAGTTGTCCGTGTAGACGTCGAGGTCGCGAACGTCACCGAGGCAGCGCGCGAACCAACGCAGATCCGCGCGGAAGCGCGACGACGGCTTTGCTCGGCAGCATGCGCCGGAACAGCCGCAGCGCGACGCGGAGTCGTCGCGCCGCGACGCGCAAGCTGATGGATCTCGTCCGGAGTCGGTGCCGAGACCTGCCGCGGACGGGCCGCTTGACAGCGCCGCGAACTCGCGACGCAGCGTCGCATAGGCGAACACGATGAACGGATCGGTGGGCACCGGATGCGGTCGGACGTGTCGAGCCGCATCCCCTGACGCGGTCCGACGGAAGCTCCGTCGAGGCGACGACTCGTTGTGCGCGTGGATCGCTCATCGATTGAGAAGGTGGGCTTGCTTTGCCCGGTGTCACTGTGACATTAGTGACGCGTTCTCGAAGCGTCAAGGCGCGACGCGCGCGGCGCGGTAATGTTAACTCTCATACGCATGAAGCGGCTATAACACATGGAAATCATTGCTGTTTACAATTTCAAAGGCGGCGTCGGCAAGACCACGACCGCCGTGAATCTCGCTTACCGATCCGCGGCCGAGGATTGGCCGACCGTGCTGTGGGATCTCGATCCGCAAGGCGCCGCGACGTATCTGTTGCGACGCGAGGCGCACGTGGCCGGCGGTGCGAAGGACCTGATCCGCGGCGACACCGCGCTCGGCGACGTCGTGGTCGCCGACCGAGCACGCGCGGCTCGACCTGTTGCCCGCCGATTTTTCGTATCGGCGCATGGACGTGCACCTGAACAAGCGGCACGACGCGGCGACGCGCCTGTTGCGGCTGATGCGGCCGCTGCAGGACCGGTATGCGTGCTTGATCATGGATTGCCCGCCCGGCATGTCGCTCGTGTCCGAGAACGTCATGCACGCCGCCGACGCGCTCGTCGTGCCGCTGCTGCCGACGCCGCTGTCGGCCCGCACGCTCGAGCAGCTGTTCGAGTTCATCGCCGACACGGCGTTGGCACGACGTCAACGTGCTGCCGTTTTTCTCGATGGTCGATCGGCGGCGTTCGTTGCACAAGGCAGATCATCGACGGAGCTGCGCGCGCGTTTCCCCGGCATCCTCGCGACCGAAGTCCCGTACGGCAGCGAGTTCGAGCGCATGGCCGCGCGGCGTGCGCCGATCGAGTCGTATGCACCGGCGAGCGCGGCCGCCGCAATCTACCGCTCGCTGTGGCGCGAGATCGACGAGCGGCCATGACGTCGCACGCGCGTCCGCGCGCGAGTCGCAGCGTCGGCTTCGCCGGAGGAGATGCCGATGCGTCGCGGTCGCGGCGGCCCCCGAGCACCTGCGCGGCCGATGCGGATCTCGTCGGCAGCCCGTGGTCGGCCGGGCGCGCGTAGTGGGTAGCCCACGCGCCGCTACGGCAGCGCGAACACGTAGAGATTGTTCGCGGTTCCCGCGCGCGACTCCGGCGTCAGCGTCGCGAGACCGAACGTGTTCGGCGTCGCGCCCGTGCTGACGGCGATGTACTGCTTGCCGTTGACGGCGAACGTGGCCGGGAAACCCGTGACGTGCGAGCCCAAGTTCACTTCCCAGAGCACGGCGCCGGTCTCGGCGTCGTAGGCGCGGAAGCGCCCGCGGTGTCGCCGCCGAACAGCAGGCCGCCGGCCGTCGTCATCAGCGACGTCTGGCCCGCGCGCTGCTCGCGCTTCCACACCGTGCTTGCCCGTCTCGACGGAGATCGCTTCGATCGTGCCGACGTTCTCGCTGCCCCGGCGCGATCTGGTCCTTCGTGCGGATCGCATAGAGCTCGTCGAGGCTCGGGCGTCGCCGACGTCGACGTCGCCGTCATGCAGATGTTCTGCAGCGGCATGTACATGAGCTTCGTCTGCGGGCTGTACGCGCCGGCGTGGATAGTTCTTGCCGCCCGTGAGGCTCGGGCACACGAGCATTTCCTGATTCGGCGCCGTGAACAGCTTCTCCTCGTTGACGACGCCGGCGCCGGACTCGGTGTTCACGGACGCGATCACGTTCTGCTCGACGGTGGGCCGCGCCCACAGGAACTGGCCCGTCTCGCGATCGATCGTGTAGACGAGGCCCGTCTTGCCCGGAATGCCGGTGATGACCTTGTACGTCTGGCCGGAGCGCACGCGCGGATTGATCCACGCGACGGCGCTCGGATCGGGCGCGACGGCGGTGTCGATCAGGATGCGCTCGAACGGATGATCGAGATCCCAGTGGTCGACGTTGTGCTGCAGGTACCAGACGATCTTGCCGGTGTCGGCGTCGATCGCGAGCGTGCTGTTGTGGTACAGGTACTGCTTGTCGTTGCCGGCCAGCATGAACTTCGGCGCCGGCGACGTGACCGACGTGCCGACGTAGATGCGGTTCAGCTCGCGGATCGAAGCTCGGCACCATCCACAGGCCGACGTGGCGGCGCTCCTCGTACGGAATGTTGCCCCAGGTGTCGCCGCCGGGCTCGTCGGGCTGCGGGATCGTGCGCGTGCGCCAGAGCTCTTTGCCCGTCTGCGCGTCGAACGCCGTGAGCACGCAGGCCTCGGGGCCGCCTTCGGGCTCGCAGCTGCGGCCCGAGATCACCTTGCCGTTCGCGACGATCGGGCCCGAGCTGTGCTGCGCGCCGTGGCGGTAGTCGAGGATCTGCGTTTCCCACGCGAGCTCGCCCGTGCGCGCGTCGAGCGCGTACGCGTAGTTGTCGGCGCCGTTGTCGAGGATCAAGTTGCCGTAGATCGCGAGATTGCGGTTGATCGACGGGAACGGGATGTAGTCGTTGTTGTCGTCCTGCACGGGCCGGCGGTATTCCCAGATCAGGTCGCCGGTCGCAGCGTCGATGGCTTGCGTGATGTCGTTCGGGTTCGGAAAGAACATCACGCCGTCGTGCACGAGCGGCGTGCCTTCCTGCACGCCTTGCGCGAGCGGCCGCGTCCACACGAGCCGCAGCTGCGCGACGTTGCGCTTCGTTCACCTGCTCGAGCGGGCTGTAGCCCCAGTGATTCAGCGTGCGGCGCCACGACAGCCAGTCGCGCGGCATCCGGGTTTTGCAGCATCGCGTCGGTGACGGGGCGCAAGTTGCGCTGTTGTGCCGGCTGTTGCGCCGCCGCCGTCGTGCAGGTGAGGGCGCCGAGTAGTGCGGCGCAAAGCGTCGTGGTCTTCATCGCAGTTAGTCGCATGAGAGAGCTCCGGAGCGATCAAGCGTTTTGGGTCGCGGGCTTGCCGACGACGTGGTCTGCGTGCCGTGGCCGACGGCGAAGCGGTACTTCGGCATGAACACCATGAGCACCGCCGATGCCAGCAGGATGACGGCGGCGACGTAGAGGCCGTTGTCGTAGTTGTTGCCCGACAGCTCGCGGATCTTCGGCAGCCCGTAGATGCCGATGCCTGAGCCCAGGTAGAACACGCCGAAGATGACGCCGTAGATGCGTCCGTACGCGACGTTGCCGTAGTAGCGCTTGATCAGGAACGCGAGCACGTCGAACTCGGCGCCGAGCAGGAAGCCGATCAAGAGCGCGCTGACGTAGCCGAAGTCGGGGTAGACGGCGTACAGAATGCACGCGATTGCGCCGCCGATCGACACGGTCGTCAGCACGCGCGGCGCGAAGATGTGATCGATGATGTAACCGACCGCTACGCGCGCGAACAGCAGGCCGAAGCCGAACGTCGTCTGCAGGCGCGCGGTCTCGGCCGGCGTCCACCCGGCGTCCTGCAGCAGCGGAGCCTGCTGCGTGACGAGGCTCGTGGCCGTGACGCCGAGCAGGAAGAAACCGACGTTCAGCATCCAGAACGTGGGCTCGCGCCTCGCTTCCTCGAACGACAAGCCGAACGACTTGGCCGCGCCGTGTGCTTGCGCGCCGCGACCTCGGCGGCGGTCGGCTCGCGAAGACAGTACGCGACGACCGGCCAGCTGACGAAGATGATCAGCAGGCGAGCGTGAGCACGGCCGTGCGCCAGCCGGCGAACGGGAACAGCCCTCCGAGCGTTACCACTTGCATCAGCGAGCCGCCGTCGGTCGCATTCGCCGCGATGATCGGCGCGAGCACGAACATCGGCAGCAACGTGCTGCCGAGGCCGATGCCGGCGTTCGCGCAGCCGAGCGCGAGGCCGAGCTTGCGATCGAACCAAGGCGTGACGGCTTGCAGATAGCCGAGCGGCCAGAGCCCGATCGCGGCCATGGGCACGAGCGCCCACAGCAGGTAGTAGACGTAGAGATTCGGCGGCGTGAAGTAGATCGCCGCCAGGCTCAGCGCGAACAGCGGGATCGACGTCAGCACGACGCGTCGCGGACCGAAGCGATCGACGAGGAAGCCCTGCAGCGGCGACACCAGCACGATCATGTAGGCGACGAGCGTGAACGCGAACGACACGTCGACGCGCGACCAGCCGAACTCGCGCTCGATCGGCGTGATGTAGCTCGTGACGGTGAGGTTGGCGATGACGCTCGGGCCGAGCGCCAGGCCGATCGTGGCGCCGAACGTCGTCAGAATGCCGTTGCGCGAAGCTTCGGACGGCGGAGTGGCTGTCTGCATGCGTCCCCCCGAACGCGATCAGGCGGAAGACTTCGTCCCAAGGCCTGCACTGTCTTTTCGTTACGGCAGCGCGAACACGAACAGCTGATTGCCGGAGTCCCGGGCGCAGCTCCGGCGCAAGCCGGCCGAGGCCGAGCGCGAGGCCCGAGCCGCCCGTGCTGACGGCGATGTACTGCTTGCCGTTGACGGCGAACGTGGCCGGATAGCCGTTGACCGGCGCGCCGAGGTTCACTTCCCAGCAGCATCTCGCCCGTGCCTTGGTCGTACGCGCGGAAGCGGCCGTTCACGTCGCCGCCGAACAGCAGCCCGCCGCCCGTCGACATCAGCGACAACTGTCCCGCGCGCTGCTCGCGCTTCCAGACCGTCTTGCCCGGTCGAGACGGAGATCGCCTCGATCGTGCCGACGTTCGTCGGTCGCCGGGCGTGATCTGCACGCGGTTGCGCAGCGCGTAGGTCACGTCGGTATCGACGATCTCGTTCGCCGACGTCGCCGATCATGCAGGTGTTTTGCAGCGGGTAGAACATGACGCCCGTGAGCGGGCTGTACGTGCCGGCCGGATAGTTCTTGCCGCCCGACGTGCTGGGACAAATCAGCTTTTCCTGGCCCGGCGCCGTGAAGATCTTGTCGGGGTTCACGGTGGCCGCGCCGGACTCGACGTTGATGTCCGCGATCACGTTCTGCATCGTGGTCTCGCGCGCCCACAGGAACTCGCCGGTCTCGCGATCGAGCGTGTAGACGATGCCGGTCTTGCCGGGGACGCCGGTGATGACCTTGCGCGGCTCGCCGCTGCGCACGCGCGGGTTGATCCACTTCACCGAGTCCGGATCCGGCGCGA
Organism: uncultured Gammaproteobacteria bacterium; assembly: GCA_963741255.1. Lineage (GTDB taxonomy): Bacteria > Pseudomonadota > Gammaproteobacteria > Steroidobacterales > Rariloculaceae > FEN-1219. The sequence goes on from CAVUHM010000002.1 coordinate 24,025, forward strand.
CGACGGTGTCGACGAGCAGGCGCTCGAACGGATGATCGAGATCCCAATGATCGACGACGTGCTGGAAGTACCAGACGATCTTGCCGGTGTCGCTGTCGAGCGCGAGCGTGGAGTTGTGATACAGGTGCTGCTCGTCGTTGCCGCCGAGCATGTACTTCGGCGCCGGCGCCGTGACCGACGTGCCGACGTAGAGGCGGTTCAGCTCCGGGTCGTAGCTCGGCACCATCCACATGCCGACGTGCCAGCGCTTCTCGTACGGAATGTTGCCCCAGGTTTCGTCGCCGGGCTCGCCGGGTTTCGGAATCGTGCGCGTGCGCCAGAGCTCGCGGCCGGTCTTGGCATCGAACGCCGTGATCACGCACGCCTCGGGGCCGCCCTCCGGCTCGCAGCTGCGGCCCGAGATGACCTTGCCGTTCGGCGACGATCGGACCGGAGCTGTTCTTCGCGCCGGTGCTGTAGTCGAGGATCTTCGTTTCCCACACGAGCTCGCCCGTGCGGGCATTCATCGCGTACGCGTAACCGTCCGCGCCGTTGTCGAGGATCAGGTTGTCGTAGATCGCGAGGTTGCGGTTGGTTTCCGCCGCCGGGAAATACTGCGCCGACGTCCTCGGGCACCTTGCGGCGATACTCCCAGATGAAGTCGCCGGTCGCGGCGTTCAACGCCTGCGTCACGTCGTCGGGATTCGGGAAGTACAGGATGCCGTCGTGAACGAGCGGCGTGCCTTCTTGGTACGCGCCGTCGCCGAGCGGCCGCGACCACACGAGCTTGCAGCTGCGCGACGTTGCGTCGCGTGATTTCTTCGAGCGGGCTGTAGCCCCAGTTGTTCAACGTGCGCCGCCACATCGGCCAGTCGGCCGGGGCCGGGTTCGCGAGCATCGCGTCGGTGACCGGCGTGAGATTGGCGGTTGCTTGCGGCGGTTGAGGTGCTTGTTGGGCAAGCAAAGTCGCGAAGGGCAGAGTCGCGGCGGCGCCGAAGGCGGCAACCAGACCGGCAGCGCGGGTCATTTAAGTAATCCCCCAGTAAGAATGGATGCTTGCCGCATCTTAGCTCAAAAGCTGCGGCGAGCAGGCTCGGCGTCGACGATGGTGCGGCGCACCAGGACCGCAACCAATAGATACGCGCCGAGCGAGGCTGCCAGCGCAACGACGTACGGTGTAGACCACGCGAGCCAGTACTCGCCGGCAGCCCATACGACGACACCGGCCACGAGGGCCGCGTAGGCGCTTGCCGCTCCGCCGATTCGGCCGAACAGTCCGAACAGCCCGACGACGAAAATACCCGCACTGCCGAATGCGGACGCCGTCGCGACGAGCTCGTAGATTCCTTCCGCATGCAGCGCGATCACGTACGCCAGCAGACCGAACGCCGCGACGCCGAGGCGCGCGGTCAGTATCCGCTGGCGATCCGTCAGGCTCGGCTTCAACGGCACGACGAGGTTGTGCGACACGAGCGAGCTCGCAGCAAGCAGGCAGCTGTCGACGGTCGAGAGAATCGCGGATATCAGCGCGCCGGCAAACAGCACGTACAGGAACGTCGACAGGTGCTGCTCAGCCAACACAGCGACGAGCTGCTCCGGCTCCTCGAGGCCCGGCACGAGCGCGGGGCCCGCGAGACCGAGCGTCACGGGGATCAGGCCGACCGTCAGATAGATCGCGGCCCCGAGCAGCGTCGCGTTGCGTGCTGTGGCCGCCGTCTTGCATCCCATGATTCGCGACAACATCTCGACAGCCAACAATGAGCCGCACACGGGCACGGCCCACGCTTCCACGATCTCGATGGGTGTCGCATCGGCGGTCGAGAACAACGCGAGGCGCTCGGTATCGATCAACGCGAAGAGCTCCGCGACTCCGCCGTGCGCATTGCCGACGACCACGAGCAGCACCGACGAGCCCGACCACGATGCCGATGCTCTGTACGAAGTCCGTGTACACGTCGGCGAGCAAGCCGCCGGCAACCGTGTAGACGACGACGAATCCGGCCGCAGCGGTGATCGCGATCGAGACCTCGACGTCGGATGCGGCGCTGACGACTTGGCCGAACGCGCGGATCTGCGCGGCGGCCCACAGCACCGACGTCGGGACCATCAGCAGCACCGCGAGACGCTCCACGCCCGGCGAATAGCGGTCGCGGAACAGATCGCCGAAGGTCGTGTACTTGCGCCGCCATAGTGGCGCTGCGACCACGATGCCGAGCACGATCAGGCACAATCCATACCCGAACGGATCGGCCGAGCTTCCCGACAGGCCTTCGGAATAAATCGAGCCGGCCGCGCCGACGACGGTTTCTGCGCCGAACCAGGTTGCGAAGATCGAGAACGCGGCCAGACCCAACCCGAGCCGCCGGCCCGCGAGCAGGTAGTCGCTCTCGGTCGCAATGCGTCGCGACACGAACATTCCGATCGCGAATTGCACGACCAGGTATGCGGCGATGCCGATCAGGACGGGTTGCATGGCCCCTTGCCACGGTTTAGCGTGTCTTCGAACGGTTGTCGGCTACGGGGGAATGACATGTCTGCCAATGCTCGTTGTTGTTCGCGTTTTGCGCTGGTTTCGAGGATTGCCGCCGCCGCGCTCGGTGCCCTGCCGGTCGCCGTGAGCTTCGCCGCGATCGAGCTGCCGACTGAAAAGGCTGCCCTGATTGCGCTCGGCGAGCAGCATAAGACGGCGTGGGAGCTCTATAAAGCGTTCGAAGCGCAGGCCAATGGCGGTCAGCGCTTGAATCCGGCTCGGTTGCCCGACTGGACCGGCGTCTACTCGCGCAGCGGCGTGCTGTTCAACTGGGATCAGGACCAAGGGCGCAACCGGATGCCGACCGCGAAGCTCACGCCCGAGTACGAGCAGAAGCTGATCACGAAGCTCGACAACATCGAGAAGGGCATCGAGTTCGACAACTTGAGCAATTGCGCGCCGCCCGGGCATCCGCGTTGGATGACCGAGCCGTTCTTGCGCGACTTCGTCGTGACGCCGGATCAAACGTATCTGATCAACGAGATGGTCAACGACATTCGCCGCATCTACACCGACGGCCGCGACCACATTCCCGAGCTCGACCGCTACCCGTTGTGGAACGGCGATTCGATCGGCTTCTGGGACGGCGGCAAGCTCGTGATTCACACGAACTCGCTCCGCAGCGGCCAGTATCAACGGAACGCAGCCCGAGTACACGGAGCAGGTCGAGACCGTCGAGATCTGGGAGAAGGTCGACGACCGCACGTTGATCGCGCACGTGTGGGTCTACGATCCACCTTCGCTCGCGCAACCGTGGTATTCGAAGCACACGTATCTGAAGCTCACGAACGAAGACAAGGCCTTGCGGATTCACTACTGGGACTGCGGTGAGAATCAGAACAACACGGTGATCCAAACCGACAACGGCTCGTCGCAGTTCCGCGATTTCACGTTCACGGAGCAGGACAACTAGAGACGGTTGGCCCGCGTTGCTGCAGCGCGAAGATCGTCATTAGCGCGCACGCACAGCGAGAGTGGATGAGCGACTACGGCTTCCAGTTCAGCACGACGGTGATCGGCGGCGGCGAATCGTCGGCTTCCGTGCTGGTGAGCAGGAATCGCTTGTCCGCCGTTACCGCGTATTGCTGGTTGAAGGACTGAAGAGCGATCCGCGTCGAGAATAACGCAACGGGCCTCTCGGCTTCGAAGGCCGCGGAGTCGGTTCGGACCTGCGTGGCCATCATCTCCCCACTGAGCGAGACGAAGTAGATCTCCCGGCCGTCTGCGCTCCACTGCGGAGCGAGCCCGCCGTCTGTCGATACCTGAAACTCCTCGCTCTGCTCGGGAAACGCGCGGACGACGATCTCGAATCGTCCCGAGCGCTCGGTGTCGTACGCGACCCAGCGGCTGTCCGGCGAGAACGCGCCCATGCGCTCTTCGAAGGCCGAGTCGGCAACGGCGACGGGTGTGCGATCTTCGCCCGACATCGGCAACGCCCAGAGATTCGAGGAGCCGTAGTCGGCGTCGCTGCTGCGATAGAGGAAGTATTGGCCGTCGGCGGACCAATCGAGCGGAATCTCGCTGCTCGATGTTCCGTGCAACAGCTGTTCACCACCGATGCGGTTTACGGGCGCGATCCAGAGATCGAAGGTGCCGCTGCGTTGCGATTCGAACACGATCTCGCGGCCATCGGGCGACCAGACGGGATAGCCGTCGACGGCTGCGTCCGTCGTGGAAGCGGGTGGCGGCGCCGCGCTGCAGATCTCTGATCCAGACGTCGCGATTACCGTCACCTGTGTCGTCGTATGCCACGTAGCGCTCGTCGATCGACAGGTCGGGCCCATTCATCGGCGCTTCGAGTGCCAGCACGTTTCCGGCGGCGTCGTGCCACGCGGTTTGGCGCCCCGCCGTCGCAGTCGCGCGATAGGCGTGAATGCCGTTCACCGAGGACGAGAAGCCGAGAACGCCGTAAGGACCGGTTGGAAGCGAGGCGGCCAACGTCACGGGCTCGCCGATCAATTCCGATCGCTCGGTGTCGAGGCGGCGCGCGACGAGCGCACCCTGCTGAACGAATACGATCCAGTCATCTGCGATCGCGACTCCGGCGCTGTCGGCAAGTGCGAGCCGCTTCGGCGTGCCGCCGTCGAGCGATCCCAAGAAGAGCCCGGACTCATCGGGGCCGCCCACCGCATAGAAGAGGAACTGCCGGCCGTTCGGCAGGAACGACGGAAACCGATGGTTCTTCGGGCCTGCGGTGCTGGCGTCGAGCTTGGTCGCGTCGACGTGCTCGCCGCCCGTCTCCGCAACCCGAAGCAGAGGGCTCACTGTATGCGGCGCAAACAGAATCGTGCCGTCCGCGTTCCATGCCCCGCCCATCGGGTTCGGTGCTGGCGCCAACGCCTGTGGGCGGCCGCCGGCGACATCGATGCGATAAAGCTGCTCGCGCGCGAAGAATCCTATCGAGCGGCTGTCGGGTGACCAGAACGGATACTGCGCTCCTTCGGTGCCTGCAACCGGCGTTGCCTCGGTGCCGGTGAGGGCGCGTAGGTACAGGCGCTGTACGTTGTTGCCCGGAGACTCCGATGCCACGAAAACGATGTGTCGCCCGTCGGGAGACAACGCGAAGTGGAGCGGCGCCAGCGTTGGCGGTGTCGAGATCTCAAGGCGCATCTCGGGCGCCGGAGTCTCGAGCAGGTACAGCGTCGCGGGAATCGCGAGCGCCGCGAGCGCAACGGCTGCACCGGCAAACCAAAAGCCTGTCTTCGAGCTGCCGGGCGCGGCGCGTGCGGCTTGGGGCGCGGTGCGCGCCCGCTGGAGGTCGAGGCGAAGGTCGCCGGCATCGCGGCGCCGTCTGCGCGGATCCTTTTCGAGGCATTGACGCAGGAGCGCTTGAACCGGCACAGGGACCGAGGCGGTCAGCAGATTCCAGTCGGGCTCGCGCTCGATGACGCGTGCGAGAATTTGCTGGCTGGTGTCGCCGTCGAACGCGCACCGGCCGGTCAGCATCTCGAACAGCACGCAACCGAAGGCCCAGATGTCCGTTCTGCGATCGACGGTGCCACCGCTCGCCTGCTCGGGGCTCATGTACGCGGGCGTGCCGATGATCGCGCCCGCGGAGCGTGTAACGGTCCGGCCGGCCGGCACCGCGTCATCCACGGACAGCGCTTTCGCGATGCCGAAGTCCAGAACTTTGACCGTGCCGTCGCTGCGCACCTTGACGTTTGCGGGCTTCAAGTCGCGGTGCACGATGCCGCGTTCGTGAGCCGCTTCCAGCGCCGCGGCAATCTGGTCCGCGATCTCGAGCGCGTCGCCGAGTGCGAGCCCTCGGCCCCGCGACGCGCTCGCGATGCGTGCGTCGAGCGACTCGCCGTCGACGAGCTCCATGACGAGAGACTGCGCATCGTCTCTGGTCTCGACGCCATGCAGCGTGGCGATATTGGGGTGGTTCAGCGACGCCAGGAGCCGCGCCTCGCGCTCGAAGCGTTGCACGGACTCGGGATCGAGACGATTCGTCTCGGGTAGGACTTTGAGCGCGACGTCGCGCCCGAGCTTCGAATCGCGCGCGCGATACACCTCACCCATGCCGCCCGCGCCGATGAGCTCGGTGATCTCGTAGGCGCCGAATCGTGTGCCGGGCGCGAAGCTCATCTCTTGGAGTTGTCGGCTTATTCGCGGTTTGCTCCGCGCAGACGAGCATAGAGGCGCGATCCGGGCGCTTCAACATTTCCCCGGCACGTACGCCCTAGGGTTCGATCGGCGTGCCGAACTCGACGACCGGCGGATTGAAACCGCGCGCCGCGAGCCAGTCGCGCAGCGCGGGGCCTGTGCCCTGCGGCCAGGGCCGAAGCTTCGCGAACGGAACTTCCTTGTAGTCCGCGAGCTCGTCGGTCGCGAGCGTGATAGGCCCGTCCGGGGCCGTGACGTGATAAACGAAGATCACTTGATTCAGCCGCTCGAACGGGTAAACGCCGATGCAACTCTCGAAGGCGGCCCTCGAGCCCGATTTCCTCTTTGACCTCGCGCAGCACGGCCACCTCAGGGTGCTCGCCCCGCTCGAGAAAACCCGCGACGAGCCCGTACCACGTCGCGGGCCGGCCGACGCTGCGCACGAGGATTACGTGGCCCGCACGCTCGACGACGGCCGCGACGACCGGCACCGGGTTGCGCCAATGCACGAACGCGCATTGCGGGCACACGAGGCGTGTCTCGCCGCCGCGCACGCGCGGTCGTGAGCTCCGCGCGGCACGATGGGCAATAGCGATATTCGATGTCCGGCATGCGTCTTAAGTATAGTCACGGCCGGCATCACTCGTGGTGAGGCGCATGCTCGATCTCGAGTCCTACTGTCGGCGCATCGGTTACGGCGGGCCGCGCAGCCCGACGCTCGCCACGTTGCGTGCATTGCAGGTGCACCATCCGCGCGCGATTCCATTCGAGAACCTCGACACGCTCATCGGCCGGCCCGTGCGGCTCGACCTCGATTCGTTGCAGCGCAAGCTCGTGCACGGCGGCCGCGGCGGGTATTGCTTCGAGCAGAATTCGTTGTTCGAGCACGTGCTCGTTGCGTTGGGTGTCTCGGTAACGGCGCTTGCGGCGCGCGTGGTTTGGGAGCGCCCGGCGGGCGAGGTTCGAGCCCGCACGCACATGGTCTTGCTAGCGGACCTCGAAGAAGGTCGGTATCTCTGCGACGTCGGTTTCGGCGGGTTGACGCCGACGGCCCCGTTGAAGCTTGCGCCCGACGTCGAACAGGCCACACCGCACGAGATGTTCCGCGTTGTCGATCTGGGCCGTGAGTACGCTGTCGAAGCACGCGTGCGAAGTGAGTGGAAGCGTCTCTATCGATTCGATCTCCAAGAGCAGCACGCCGTCGATATCGAGATGCTGAACCACTACGTGATCAGCCACGCGGACTCGCCGATGGTCGGGCGCTTGATCGCGGCTCGCACCGAGCCCGAGCGCCGCTTCGGCTTGCTGAACGGTGGGCTATCGGTGTATGGAACGAACGGCGCAATCGAGCGACGCCGTATCGCGAACGTGGCAGAGCTTCGCGATGTGTTGCGGGGAACCTTTTCGATCGACGTGCCCACCGGTGCGGAGATCGACGCGGCGCTCGAGCGCGTGCTCGCGGCGCCCTGAACGCGGTCGCTATACTGCGCACCGCGGAGAACAAGCATGATCATCGATTGTCACGGCCACTACACGACGACTCCGAAGGAGCTCGGCGACTATCGCGACCGGCAGAAGGCGGATCTCAAGAAGAATCCGCAGCATCAATCGCAGAAGGGCACGCTGAACATCAGCGACGATCAGTTGCGCGAGAGCGTGGAGGGCGCGCAGCTGAAGCTGCAGCGCGAGCGTGGCACCGACGTCACGATCTTCAGTCCGCGCGCGAGCTGGATGGGGCATCACCTCGGCAACGCGTCCACGAGCAAGGCGTGGACCGAGCACTGCAACGAGCTGATCTTTCGGCTCACGAAGCTGTATCCGAAGAACTTCGTCGGCGTGGCGCAGCTGCCGCAGTCACCGGGCACGCCGATCGATTCGTCCGTGCGCGAGCTCACGCGCTGCGTGGAGGAGCTCGGCTTCGTCGGGTGCAATTTGAATCCCGACACGAGCGGCGGATTCTTCAACGGTCCCGGGCTCGCGGACCGTTATTGGTATCCGCTCTACGAGAAAATGTGCGAGCTCAACGTGCCCGCGATGGTTCACGTCAGCGAGGCGTGCAACACGCCGTACTTCCAGACGACGGGCTCGTACTACCTGGCCGCGGACACTGTCGCGTTCATGCAGTTGATGACGTCCGATCTGTTCAAGGATTTCCCCGAGCTGAAGCTGATCATTCCGCACGGCGGTGGAGCGGTGCCATTTCACTGGGGGCGGTTCCGCGGCCTCGCCGACATGCTGAAGCGGCCACCGCTGAAAGAGTCGGTGCTGAACAACGTGTACTTCGACACGTGCGTCTATCACCAGCCCGGCATCGATTTGCTGCTCGATGTGATTCCAATCGACAACATCCTGTTCGCATCGGAGATGGTCGGCGCCGTGCGCGGTATCGACCCGGAAACGGGTCATTACTTCGACGACACGAAGCGCTACATCGACGGCAGCAAGAAGCTCTCCGCGGCGGACCGGACCAAGATTTTCGAGGGCAACACGCGGCGCGTGTTCCCGCGCTTCCCGCCGCGCTCTAGGGCGCAGCGCACGCGCCCGGCCGGCGGCCGGCGCACGATGCCGCGCTGACTTAGACGTTCTGCGGCGGGCGCGCGAGCCACTCTGCTTTGGTTTGGCCCCACACGTCGATCACGAGCTCGGCGTACGGCGCCGGCAGCTGGCCGCGGCCGCGATTGCACGAGCCGAGCTTACGCGCGACGCGCTTGCGACGGCGACGTTCTCGACGTCGATCGTGTGGATGACGTCGGTCCAGCCGAGCTCGGCGAACGCCCAGTCGATCGTCGCCGTCGCGGCCTCGGTCGCGTAGCCGAGTCCGCAGCGATCGCGGACGATGCCCCAGCCGACCTCGGTGCCGGGCCAGCCTTCGGGCTGCCACGGGCCGACGCGGCCGATCCACCGGCCCGACGCCTTCTCGATGACCGAGAACATCGCGAAGCCCTGCATGGCCCATGCGCCGGCCATCGTCAGAAAGCCGCGCCATGCGACCGGACGCGGCTGCACTCCACCGACGAAACGCGCGCTCTCGGGATCGCCGACGAAGGCGGCCCATGCGTCGAAGTCCTCGCGGAGTATCGGTCGCAGCAGCAGGCGCGACGTTTCGAGTTGCAGAGTCGCGAGGTTCATGCGCGAATATTGCGCGCCTGAACGTCGGCCGTCGACGGGGCGGTATACTCGCGCGCAAGAGGGGGCGGGGAGATGAAGAAGAGCCAGGTTCCCGTGTTGGTCGTCGGCGCAGGTGCGGCGGGCACGATGCTGACGCTCGAGCTCGCGCGCCGCGGCGTGCACGTGCGCACGATCGATCGCTTGCCGACGCGCGGCCGACACGTCGAAGGCGATCACGGTGCACGCGCGCATGCTCGAGATCTTCGAGCGCATCGACAGGCGGCTCGTCGATCGCTTTCTCGACCGTGGCATTCACAACAAGGGTTACGTGCTGCACTTCGTCGACGGCGCCGGCAAGCGCAGCGAGGTGCGGCCCGGCATCGACTTCACGAACGTCGACTCACGCTACCCATTCTTGCTCGTGCATCGCCAAAGCGAGACGGAGCAGTACGTGCGCGAGTACACGAGCGCGCATTACGGTGTGGCGCCGGACTGCGAACACCGACGCTGCGTCGACGTGCAGCAGGACGCGAACGGCGTGACCGCGACGCTCGAGTCGGATGGCGTGCACGGAGCAGGTGCGTTGCCAGTATCTCGTCGCGTGCGATGGCCCGAATTCGCGCGTGCGGCGTGCGGTCGGGCTCGAGCAGGAGGAGAGCGACTACAAGGGCACGACGCTCCAGAATCTCGACGCGTTCTTGAACGGCTTTCCCGACGTCGACGACTACGTCCACTACTGCGCCGGGACCGATCACTTCATCATGATCGTGAAGCTGCCCGGCGGGTTCTATCGCATGCTGCTCAGCGATCGCGGCGAAGCCGCCGCGCCGAACGTGTCGCCCGAGCAAGGTTTCATGCGGCTCGTCGACAAGCACTTCGACGACGTCACGCTCGGCAAGATCGTCTGGCACTCGAAGTGGCAGAGCTTCGTGCGGCTCGCGCACACGTATCGAAAAGGGCGCGTGTTCCTGGCCGGCGACTCGGCGCACATCCATTCGACGACGGGCGGGCAGGGGCTGAACTGCTGCATGCAGGACTCGTACAACCTGGGCTGGAAGCTCGCGTTCGTCGTGAAAGGGCTCGCGCGACCCGCGTCTGCTCGACAGCTACGAGCAGGAACGCCGGCCGATCGCCGAGCAGGTGATCTGGGCCGCATCGTCGCTGCACGAGATCTTCATGGGGCACGGCAAGGACATCGCCGAGCGCGCGCAGAAGATTCGCGACCCTGTGTTCCTCGATGCCGTCGTCGGACGCTGCTCGGGTATCTCCTATACGTATCGAGACAGCGGCGCAGCGAGGCGTCGGCGGTACCGCCGTCGGCGATCGCGCACCCGACGTCGATCTTGCCCGGCGGTCACACGCTATTCGAGCTCACGCGTCACCCGCGCTGCACTCTGCTCGCGTTGCCGGCGACCGAAGGCGGCACCAAAAGGCGCTCGAGGCGAGTCTGAAGGCGCTCGTGCATCGGTTCGCGCAGGTCCTCGAGCTTCACACGATTCCGCCGTCGCCGAAGTTCGACACAGCGTTATGGCGAAAGCCACGAGGATCGCGTGCTGTTGCTGCGGCCCGACGGGTACGTCGGGTACCTCGGGCGCGCGAGCGATCTTGCCGCGCTCGAGCTGCGTCTCACGGAGTGGTTCAAGCTCTGAACTTTGTCTCGGCGGCTGATTCCGCGGCTGGAAGTTGCTGCGGCCGAGCTGTTTATCGTAGCAGCCGCGTTCAATTCAGATCGGAAGGTGTGAGACATGGACTTCGTTTACTTCCTGGGCCGGTTCCACGTTCTCGTCTTGCATCTGCCGATCGGCATCATCGTCGCGTTGTGCGTGCTCGAGTGGCTCGAGTCGCAAGGAGAAGTATCGCTACCTCGAAGCCGCCTCGCCGTTCCTCTGGGGAGCGACGGCGATCTCGGCGCTCGTGACCGTGCGTGCTCGGCTTCATGCACTTTTCGGAAGGCGCCTTCACGGGGCCGTCGGCCGAGCAGCACCGTTTCTTCGGCACGGTCGTGGCCGCGATCGCGACCGGCGTGGCGTTGCTGCGGATCAGCAGTTTGCGGCGAGCTACAGGCCGCTGTTCATGCCCGGCGTCTGTCGTGCTGCTGGTGTCTCGTTGCGATCACGGGGCACTACGGCGGCAATCTGACGCACGGCTCCACGTATCTGGTCGAGTACGCGCCGCAGCCCTGCGTTCGCTGGGCGGGCTCGAGGCCGCGGCGCACGCTCACGAGCGTGTCGACGGCGGATCCGTTTGCTCGACGTCGTCGGCCCGATGTTCGTCGAGCGCTGCGCGAGCTGTCACAACGAGGACAAGCAAGAATCGGAGCTGGTGCTGACCACGTATGCGGGCGTCATGCGAGGCGGCGAGAGCGGCCGCGTCGTCGTCGCCGGCAACACCGACTTGAGCGAGCTGCTGCGTCGGATCACGCTTCCCGAAGACGACGACGAGTTCATGCCGGCCGAGGGCAAGACGCCGCTCACGGCCGAGCAGGTCGAAATCATTCGCTGGTGGATCTCGGTCGGCGCGCCGAACGGTGGCACCGTCGGCGAGCACGAGGTGCCGGCCGAGATGCGTGCGACGTTGGAGCAAGAGCTCGGCGTCAGCTTCTAACGCCGCGCTCTATTGACGCGTGCGCCCGCCGCCGCCCGAGGAGCCCCCGCGCGCGCCGCCGCCGTCGCCGCCGCGATAGCTGCCGCCACCGCCGCCGGAGGCACGGCCCGCACCACCGCCGCTGTCGCCGGATCGGTAACTACCGCCGCCACCGCCGCCACCGCCGGACGCCCGGCCCGCGCCGGCCGCGGCCGCGCCCATGCTCGGCGCCTGATTCGGCGATGCCGACGGCATGCTGCGCACGTCCGCGCCGCGCCATGATTCGCGCGGCATGCCTGTCGACGCACGCGGAACTGCCGCTCGGATCCGCGCCGCACGCCGCGATTCGCGCCACCCTGTCTGTACACGGTCGTCGACCGAGGCGTAGCGTTCGGCGCAACGGTCGCGTTGCCGCCGCTCGCGCGGCCGGCGCGGCCGATGTCGGTGCTCGGCGTCGTGCGCGCGTTAGTCGTCTGCAGTACGGTTGCGATACGCCGACGTCGGAGTTCCGCGGCTCGCATCGCTCGGGACCGCACGTGACGCGGCGGGATTGGCTCGCCCGGCGCTGCTGCGCGTAGAACCGGAAGCGTCGCTCGGTGTCGCGCGTGAGGCCGTGGCGTTGGCGCGTCCTGCGCTGCTCTGGTTCCGGTATGTCGAGCCCGTCGCGGCACCGGGGCTCGAGCGCGGCGGCGAATCAGCCGTGTACGCACGGCCCTCATAACCGCGCACGACGGGCCGACCGCCGTAGCGGCGGTACGGCTCCCAGACGTGATTGTTATGCACGTTCACGTTCGCGTAGCCGTGGTGGTGGTAATACGGCTGGTAGTAGCTGAAGCCGTAGTACGGATGGCCGTAATAGCCGTAGTCGTACACGTGCACGTGGTGCGAGTGCCAGCCGATCGAGAACCAGCTGCTGACGCCCCAGAAGAAACCGGCGCCGAAGTGGTATCCGACGGGGTAGGGGTAGTAGTAAGCCGGATACGCCCATGGATAGTAGTGGTAGACCGGTGCCGCGTGGCGCACGACCACGTACGTCGGGTCGTAGTAGGGAACGTAGATGACCTTCGGGTCAGCGGGCTTGATCACGATCGTGTCGCCTTCCTCGGTCACGGTCTGGCGATTGTCGCTGGTCAAGTTGCCGGCTTCGCGAGCACGGTCGCGAAACACCTGGATGGAGTCGAGCACGTCGGCGCGCTGGTTCAGCACGGCTGTGCCGAGGTCATACGTCCAGTCGAGATCGTCGTTCATGAGTTTCACGACCTCGGGATAATTCAGCAGCGCCACGACCGAGTCGTCCCAGTCGTCGTCGGCGGTCAGCTTCGCATCGCTCTTGCGCTCCTCGAGAAAGCGCGCGGCTTGAACGATCTGCAACGGATACGTGGAGGCGGGAAGAACAATCGCGACCAAGTCGTCGGGATACAGCGCAATCGGGTCCGACGAGCTCGTCGAGCTCCTCTGCGGTCGCCATCTGCAGCTCGGCCGATTCCTGGGCGCGTGCTGGGCGCACTGCGATGGTGGCCGCGAGCGCGCACACGGAGAGCGCGAGCATGACCCAGTAGGTTTTCGCGCTGCGAGCAGCGACGCGAGCGATCGGTCTGTTCATACGGGCCTCCATCTGGCTGGGAGCGCTTGCGACGCACGCTCTGCGCCCAGCTTGGAGCCAACGGTAACGCCGCGGACCTGAACGGTGCCTTAACGCCAGGAGCGGCGCGGGTTTGTGGCCTACCAGCCTTGCAGCACACCGCCGTCGAACCAGTCCCAGAGCAGGTAGAACACGAACTCGCCGGCGCGGTCGTCGCGGTCCGTGGCGGGGACGCGAATTCCAACGCCGGCCTGGACATGCTGACGAGTGCTCAAGGAGATTTGTAACTGTGGAACCAGATCCCACTCGGTGTCGACGCCGCCCGTGAGCTCGCGGGCGCCGAGCACCTCGATCATCGGCGTCCAGGCGCGGCCGAACGGGGCATCGGCCGTCCAGGTGCGCCCGTACGCGGCCCGGACGACGATCTCGTCCTCGAACGCGGAGTCGCTCGGGAACTCGGCGATGCCTTGAAGCTGGAGGAACGAGTCGTTCGGCAGGATCTTGCCGTACAGGACGAACGACTCGAACACCGTGGTGCCTTTGCCGAACCCCTTGGCTTCGTCGCCGGTCGGCAGCACGAGCTCGCCGCCGACCGTGAGGATTGCGCCGCGCTCGAGGCTGTGACGCAGCGTGTGCTTGACGCCGATGCCGAGGTCGCCCGTGCCGCTCTTCCAGTCGTCCGGCGAGCCGAGATCGGCGCGCGTGATCGGCACCTTGATCTCGATCTGGTTCAACGCGCCGAAGCGCTGTTCCCACAGGAACTCGTGCGTGATCGAGTCCTGTCCCTCGGTGACGAGCGTCGTCGTGATCACGGCCTCGTCCTCGGGGTACGCCTTCTCCGTGAACAACGCGCGCGGCAGGTTCAGCTCGCCGCGCGGCCAGCGGGCGTCGGCGCAAAACGCGCGCAGGTGCGTGACGGCCGCGGCGATCTCGTCGTCGCCGAGCGCTTCGCCGAACGCCGGCATCATGCGATCGAAGCCGCGCGCGGGTCCGCCGCGGTGCGACGATCGCGAGCCAATCGGAGTCGGGCTCGCGCGCCGCGAAGTCGCAATCGGTGAAGTCCGGCAATGGGATGTCGAACCCGACTTGGCTCGCGGCGCGCCCGCGTCCATCGTCGCCGTGACACGCGGCGCAAGCAGCCGTGTAGACCGCGCGCGGCTCGGGCGTCTGTGCCCAGGCGGACGGCCGCTAAGTCCCGTGAGCACGGGCGCGAGGAGAAGGAGAGGGTGATGCGTCAAGGAGCGATTGGAGTTGTAGTCACGACGCGCGCCAGTATGATGGCCGCAGGGCTATAAAAAGCTAATCCAATCATGTATTTGCGAATCGTTTGCGTTTGCGTCACGGCCGTCGTCTCGGCGCTGCGCGCCACTGCGGCCGAGCCGCCCGACACGCCGAGCCAGTTCGTGACGAGCACGCAGTGCATCGCGTGTCACGTGGGATTGACGACGCCGTCGGGCGAGGATGTTTCGATCGGCTTCGACTGGCGCGCCACGATGATGGCGAATGCGGCGCGCGACCCTTACTGGCACGCGGGCGTGCGCCGCGAGGTCATCGATCATCCGACCGCGCAGGCCGCGATCGAGGACAAGTGCTCGACGTGCCACATGCCGATGGCGCGCATCGGATGCCGCCGCGGCCGGTCGGCAGGGCCAGGTGTTCGCGAGTCTCGTCGCTGCGGCGCCGCAGCACGCGCTCGCGGCCGACGGCGTGTCCTGCACGGTGTGCCACCAGATCGCGGCCGAGGGACTCGGCGAGCACGCGAGCTTCGACGGCGGCTTCAAGATCGAGCCGCACGGCGATTCGCCGGTCGCGTTCGGTCCGCACGATGTCGATGCGGGCCGACAATCCGTGATGCGCTCCGCGGCCGCGTTCACGCCGACCGCGGCCACGCACATCCAGCAATCGGAGCTCTGCGCGACCTGTCACACGCTGTACACGACGGCGCTTGACGACGCGGGCCAGGCGATCGGCACGCTGCCGGAGCAGGTGCCGTATCAGGAGTGGCTGCACAGCGAGTTATCGCGACACCGCGAGCTGCCAGAGCTGTCACATGCCCGAGGTTGCGGTCGAGATACCGATCACCTCGGTGCTCGGCCAACCGCGGCCGCGCATGTCGCAGCACACGTTCCTCGGCGCCAACGCGTTCATGCTGCGAATTCTGAATCGCTATCGCGGCGAGCTCGGCGTCACGGCGCTGCCGCAAGAGCTCGACGCCGCGATCGCCGAGACGCAACGGTATCTCGGCTCGAAAGCCGCCGGCCTCGCGATCGTGGCCGCGCAGCGCACGGATGCGCGCCTCGACCTCGAGATCGCCGTGACGAGCACGACGGGGCACAAGCTGCCGACGGCGTATCCGTCGCGGCGCGCGTGGCTGCATGTCGTGGTCACGGACGGCGAGGGGGCGATCGTGTTCGAGTCGGGCGCGCTGCGCGCCGGACGGCTCGATCGTCGGCAACGACAACGACGCCGACCCCGCACGTTTCGAGCCGCACTACGCCGAGGTCGCGAGCGGCGACCAGGTGCAGATCTACGAGTCGGTCATGGTCGATCGCGCCGATGCGGTCACGACGGGACTGTTGCGCGGCGTGCGCTACGTCAAGGACAACCGGCTGCTGCCGCGTGGCTTCGACAAGTCGACGGCCGCGGCCGAGGTGGCCGTGCACGGCGAAGCGGCTACCGACGCGGACTTCGTTGCCGGCGGCGACCGTGTACGTTACCGCGTGGCGCTCGGCGCCGCGGCACGGGGTCCACTCCGCGTCGTCGCCGAGCTCCTCTACCAATCGATCGGCTATCGCTGGGCCGAGAACCTGCGGGGTTACGACTCGGACGAGACGCGACGTTTCGTGCGGTTCTACGACGCCAATGCGGCGGCGTCCGCGAGCCTGCTCGCCACGGCCGCGATCGACGTCTCCGCACGTTGATGCGCGGCTGGCGGCCGGTGCGACCGATTTTACGGGGCCGCCCCGTCCAACGGTTGTCTGCAAGGTCGCGGGACAGGAGGAGGGACTGTGCGTCTTCTGTTGTCGCTTGTTGTCGCTGTGTTGTTCGCATTGGGTCTGCCAACGGCGCACGCGGCGCCGCCTCAAAGTCTTCAGCCCGTGCACGGCAAGGTGATTTGGGTCGATTTCTGGGCGTCCTGGTGCGTGCCGTGCCGCCGGTCGTTCCCGTGGATGAACGCGATGCACCGGAAGTACGGCGCGGACGGGCTCGAGATCATCGCCATCAACCTGGACAAGGAACGTGCGCTTGCGGACGGCTTCCTCGCGGAGGTGCCCGCGGAGTTCGCGTTGCGCTTCGACGCGGCCGGAAACCTGGCCAAGGAATTCAAAGTGCAGACCATGCCGAGCTCGTACCTGCTCGACGCCGACGGCAACGTGCTCGCGAGCTCATCTCGGCTTCAGGACCGCGGACGCGCCGGAGTACGAGCGCGCGATACAGCAGGCGCTCGCCGCAGTAACGGCCACGAACTGACACGCGTAAGGAGAAATGTGGTGAAGATATCCAGACTGTTCTTGTGCCTTGCGACGTGCGGAGCGGCAGCGCTGTCCGCTGCAGGGTGCGCCGGTGTCGAGCCGTGGGATCGTGACGTGCTCGCTCGTCCCGACATGCAGATCGTCAGCGATCCCGTCGAAGCCGCTGCGGACGAGCACATTTATTTCAGCAAGGAAGCCTCGAGCGGTGGCCAAGGCTTCGGTGGCGGGGGCTGCGGATGCAATTGAAAAACGCCAGGCTGCCGAGGCTTTCGGCAAATCTGTACGCCGCTGACCGTGGCGACCTGCACGTTGCTCGGGCAAGCCGTTCCTCGCGATGTCGTCGCTCAGGAGCTCATGCCGTGGGACATCGACACGTCGCTCTTGATCTACAGTGAATCGGATGGCCGTGTGCAGGATACGAGCTTCGCTGTTCGTGCGCGCAAGGAGATGCGCGAGGAGAGGTTTCTCGACCTGACCTTTGCGCTGGACTCGTTGACGGGTGCGTCGCCGAGCGGGGCCGTCCCCGCCGGCACGGCCCAGACGTTCACGAGCCCATCGGGGAACTCGCAATACACCGTGCCGCGTCGGCGAGCCGCCGCTCGATAGCTCGTTTCTCGACACGCGCAACGCGCTGACTGCGGGCTGGGAGATGCCGTTGTCGCGGCTCACGCTGCTGTCGGTCGGCGCAAGCCTGTCGGACGAGTTCGATTACGAGCACACGGGATTGAATGCGCGTCTCGCTCACGACTTCAACGACCGCAACACGACGCTCTCGTTCGGTGTGGCGCTCGCGAACGACACCGTCAGCCCGGTAGGGGGCAGCCCCATTCCGCTGGCGCCGATGCTGGGTCTCGGCGACTACAGGAACAAGGCGGGCGACCAGTCCAAGGACGTCACGGACTTCCTGATCGGTGTCACGCAGGTCGTGAATCGCCACACGATCGTCCAGTTCAACTACTCGTTGAGCCAGTCCGACGGCTATCTCACGGACCCGTACAAGATTCTTGTCCGTGGTCGATCCCGTGACCGGCGCGCCCGTGGCGGGTCCGCCCGGCAGCGGACTGTCGCTGTACTTGTTCGAGAGCCGTCCGGCGACACGCGACAAGCAGAGCGTGTACGGGCTCGTGAAGCGCGACTTCGACGGCAACGTTCTCGAAGCGTCCTATCGATACATGACCGACGACTGGGCCATCGATTCGCACACGGTCGAGCTCCGCTATCGCTGGAACTTCGGCGCCGAGCAGGTACTTTCAACCGCACGTGCGCTTCTATCAGCAGACGGCAGCGGAGTTCTACCGGACCGTGTTGTTCAACGGCGCGCCGCTGCCGACCTATGCGACGGCGGACTATCGGCTCGGAGAGTTCGATGGGCTCACGCTCGGCGTGAAGTACGGGCAAGCGACGGCGCGCGGCGGGGAGTGGTCGACGCGCGTCGAGTACTACACGCAGACCGGGACTCCGACACCGGGCTCGGCCGTCGGCGCGCTCGCGGGCTACGATCTGTATCCGGACTTGAACGCGTTGATTGCTCAATTCACCTACAAATTCGGCAGGCGCTAGCACCCCCCGGCGCCCGGCCTGCGGCGGGAGCGCGAGCTCTCGCCGCGGGGGTCCGGTTGGCTCGGCTCATTCCGCGCGATGGCGAGCCCGTGCGAGGTGCTCGTCTCCGAGCAAGACCGCGCGCTGGCTGAGCGCATCGTCGAGCCTCGTTGCTGCCGAAGCCGCGCGCATCGAAGCCAAGCTGCAGCCGCTATCGGCCCGGCAACGTCGATCGACACGATCAACACGGCCGGCGGCCGCACCGTCGTCGTCGACGAGGAGACTGCGCGGCTGCTCGACTACGCCGCTCAGCTGTTCGAGCTCAGCGAAGGAAAGTTCGACGTAACGTCCGGGGTCCTGCGGCGTGCCTGGCGGTTCGACGGCAGCGATCGCGTGCCGAGCGCGGAGGTCATCGCAGCGTTGTTGCCGCTCGTCGGCTGGCAGAAGGTTCGCTGGCACGCGCCGAAGCTCACGCTCGAGCCGGGCATGGAGATCGATCTCGGCGGCATCGGCAAGGAGTACGCCGTGGACCGCGCGGCCGCGCTCGTGAGGCCGCTCTCCGAACGGTGCTTGTTGAACTTCGGCGGCGATCTCTTGGCGCTCGGGCCGCAGGCAGGCGGCTGGCCGTGGCGTGTGGGTGTCGAGTCGCTGAAAGCGAGCGGCAACCGCGGCGAAGGAGATCGAGCTCCGCGTCGGTGCGCTCGCGACGAGTGGAGACACGCACCGTTTCCTGCACAAGGACGGCAAGCGCTACAGCCACATTCTCGATCCGACCACCGGATGGCCGGTCGACGACGCGCCGCGGTCGATCACCGTTGCCGCACCGACGTGCACGCAAGCGGGAATGCTGGCGACGCTATCGCTGTTGCGCGGCCGCGATGCGGAGGCGTTTCTCGCGGCCCAGCGCGTGCAGCACTGGGCACTCCGCTAGACGTCAGTCTTTCGTCCCGTAGCTCCAGTGCTCGACGATCTTGCCGTTCGCGACGCGAAACAGATCGAACCCCGTCGTGGTGTAGGTCTGGCCCTCGTTCTCGAGGTCGAGCAGCTCGCGGCGAAACGCCAAGACGACGAGGTCGCGTTCGGCGACGATGCTGACGAGGTCGTCGATCGTCGGCTTGATCGGCTGCGGGGGAGACCGGCTTACGGATTTCATGAGCAGGGCTCGGTCCGTCGGATCGTGCTCGACGAAGTTCGCGGCGAGATACTCCGCGACACGATCGGTGTGATGCGCCTGTTGCACTACGCGCCAGAAATCGAACACGAGCTTCTTGTTGGCGGCGAGCGCCGCATCAGCGGTCTCGAGCAGCGCGGGCTGATTCTTCTCGATCTCGACCGGCAGCTGTGCCGATGTCGGCGTGTCGAGCAGCGCCGCAAAGCAGATTAGGAAAACTACAGATCGCACGCAGAGCCTCCAGTGCTCTGTCGGACTATAACAGCCGGCGCCCGAGCGGCTCGGTTCGGACAAATCAGCCCGTGACGGCATACCCTCGTTTCGTTACGATCGGTGGGTATAGATTTCGCCGTGTTGGAAGATAGGGAGGGGCCGATGCGATTCGTTTGGAATGTCACTGCCATGCTGGGTATGGCGTTGTCCGCGGGTTCGGCCGCCGCGCATCACTCGTTCGCGGCGCAGTACGACGCGAATCAACCCGTGACGCTGAAGGGAGTGGTCACGAAGGTCGAGTGGACGAATCCGCACGCGCGGTTCTACATCGACGTGACCGAGCCCGATGGCAAGGTCGTGAACTGGAATCTCGAGCTCGCAAGCCCGAACTATTTGAAGCGTGCGGGTTGGTCGAGCACGTCGCTGAAGCAAGGCGACGAGGTCATGGTCGAAGGCTCGCTCGCGCGCAGCGGCGCGAAGATGGCGAACGCGCGGCTCGTGACCTTCGCCGACGGCACGCGCGTGTTCGCGCGCTCGGCGCAGGACGGCGGCTAACCCAATGCGCGTACTTCGACTCGTGCTAGCGACGATCGCGGTCGCGTCGGCGGGGCTCTACGCCGGCGCACAGCAGGTGCCGGCGGCGAGCACTTCCCCGGCCGGCAGCGGCGGCTCCAGCAACGCGGCGCTGGCCGGTGCAGTTCCGGACGGGCCCGTTCCGAAATTACCGGACGGCACGCCGGACTTATCCGGCGTTTGGGTCGGCTCGGGGCCCATCGGCGACATCAGCACGGGGCTCTTGCCGGGCGAGGAGATCGTGTTGCTGCCGGCAGCCTCCGCGCTGATGAAATCGCGCATGGCGGCGGACGACCCCGAGGCGCTGTGCTTGCCGACCGGCGTGCCGCGGATCGCGCCGTATCCGTGGCGTCTCGTGCAGACGCCTGCCTACGGCAAAGCCACTCATTTATTCTTTCTGTTCGAAGGCAACATCCACAGCTTCCGGCAGATCTTCATGGACGGCCGCGAGCATCCCGACGATCTCGAGGCCGACGTGGTACGGCCACTCGGTCGGCCATTGGGAAGGCGACACGCTCGTGATCGAGACCGTCGGCTTCAACGATCTTTTCTGGTTCGACTTCGTCGGGCATCCGCACACGACGCAGTTGCGCACTGTCGAGCGCTACACGCGCACGAAGGTCGGCGAGCTCGAGGTCGTCACGACGGTCTACGACCCGGGCGCCTACGCGAAGCCGTTCACGGTGAAGTTCACGCACACGCTGCGGCCGGGCTGGGAGCTCATGGAGTACATCTGCAACGAGAACAACCAGGACGTCGAGCACATCACCGGGCCCGCGGGGTTGTGAGGACGCGCGAGGCGGCGTCGCGTGCGTGTCAGTTGCGGCGATAGAGATCAGGGAGCGGCGGCGGCCGATCCTTGAAGCGACGGTGCATCCACTGATACTGCTCGGGCGCGCTTCGGACGAAGGCTTCCAAGTGCCGAACGAGCCGCCGCGTGTCCTCGACGGGGTCTTCGGTCGGGAAATTTTCGAGCGGCGGGTGCAGCGTTAGCTCGTAGCGACCTTTGGGATCCACGCGGCGGTAGGCGAACGGCAGGACAACGGCGCCCGTCAGTCGCGCCAGCTTGCTCGTGGCGACGTTGGTCATGGCGAGCTCCTGGAAGAACGGAATGAGCTCGCCTTCTCGATGGATCTGATCCGGCGCGTACCAGACCACGGCATTGCGCTGCAGGCTGCGAATCATCGCGCGTACGTTGTCGCTCGGGAACGCTTCGTGCGCCTCGCGTAGGCGACCCCGGTACTGCACCTCGTCGAGCAGATCGTTGCTGCGGTGGCTGTACATGCACGCGAACAGCGGGGTGGCTAGCTTGAGGGGGCGGCCGCAAATGTCGAGCGTGGTGAAGTGCCCCGTATAAAGAATGACGCCCTTGCCTCGCTCGAGGGCCCGGTGCAAGTGCTCGAGCCCCGTGATCGTGAAGCGCCCCGCGAGGCGCCGATCCGAAGCGAGCCACGCGAAGGCGCACTCCGCGAGGGCCATGCCGAGGGATTCGAAATAGCGGCGCGCGAGCCGTTCCTGCTCCTCCGCCGAGAGATCGGGAAAGCACAGCTCGAGGTTGCGCAGCACGATCCGGCGCTGGCGAGACGATAATCGATACAGGATGCGGCCGATGCACCGGTACAGCGCAAGCGCCACGCGCAGCGGGAGGGCTGCGGTCAATCGCAGCGATAGATAGAAGGCCCACGCAGACCAGTAGCGAGGCCGCCAGAACGTGTAGAGCGGCCGCCGCCGGGGCTCGACCGCGCTTGCGGCTGGCCGTCGGCGCGGATCGGCATCCGCGCTCGTCGCGGTTGGGTCGCCGGGCATGCGCGTCAGTCTGTGCTGCGGAGTACCGGTGAGCGGGTCTTCTTCATCAAGCCCAGGATAACCCAGAAGCCAAACGCGCAGCCGAGCACGCTCCACAGCGCCGCGACAGCGAAGGGGCGTTGCTCCAAGCCCGTCGTGGAATGGATGTTGTAAATGCCGATCAGCACGATCGGCAAGGTCCACCCGAGCGGCGCGCTGTACTCTTTGGTCAAGACGCGCGCCCAGTTGAAGCGTGTCTTCGCGAACGTCTCCGCGAGGCCGCGCAGACGCGGCCACCAACGCGGCACGTCGCGGCAATAGTCATCGAAGGCTGCGCCGAATTTATCTCGCAGGTAGGCCTCTTCGGCTAGCGTCACGGCCTGGTACATGAACGAGTAGGCCACCGTGATCGCGACCAGCGCCGGCCAGCGGTTCGAGGCGATGCCGGCGCCCAAGACCATGAAGAACTTACCCACGTACATCGGATTACGCGTGTGGCGGAACAGTCCACCCGTGACGAGGTTGTCGGCGTAGACCCAGTGATTTCGACCGCCGCGCACGATGTACTCGAGTCCTATCGTGGTGCCGCGCAGGACTTGGCCCGCTAGCGCAACGATCAGCCCAATCAACGCCGCTACGAACGGGTCTTGCCACAGGGTCGGTCCCGGCAGCAATAACAGGAGCGGTAACATCGGCGAGAGCGTCGTCCGATAATGGAAGAAGTAGTTGCCGAGCGCGACCATCATTTCACCGCCACGAATCCTGCAAAGTTGTACCACTTGAAAAACACTTCGACCTCGCGAAAGCCGGCGTTCATGAACAGCTCGCGGTTCTCGAATAGCCGGTACGGCACCAACACGTTCTCGAGCGCCTCCCGTTTCTGCGCGATCTCGAGCTCGCTGTAGCCGCGACGGCGCTTGTACGCGTAGTAGCGCTCGATGAACAGGCGATTGAACAGCGAGCCGTCGCCGAGGACTTTCTCGACGACCAGCAGGCAGGCGTTGTCGTTCATTCCCGCATGAATCTGGCGAATCAGCCTTTCGCGGTGCAGCGGTCGAACGAACATCAACGTCAACACGAGCAGGACGACGGACGCGTTCTCGATCGCGACGCCTTGGTCGAGGTCGGCGAACCGCAAGTCCACGACGTCACTGAGGTTGCGAGCGGCCAATTTCGAGCGACACTTGGCCAGCATCTCCGCGGAGTTGTCGATGCCGATCAGGTTCGCTCGCACCGACAGCTCCTGCTGCAGCAGCGCCAGCGTCGTGCCGGTCGAGCAACCCAGGTCGTAGATGTTGGAGCCCTCCGTCGCGAAGCCGGCGGCGAGCTCGGCGAGCATCCGTTGAATCTCGCCGTACATCGGCACGCTGCGCGACACCATGTCGTCGAACACGCCGGCGACGGCCTCGTCGAACGTAAAGTCGGTGACGTGCTCGAGTTCGTGGGCGAAAACCTGGTCGACTGCCGCGGTGGCCATGAGCATCCCCTGCAGGACTGGATACAGGGTTTGACGGTCAACGCCGGAAAATCGGTCTTGGCCCTCGGCGTTGGTCTAGGATCCGCGACCCAAGCGCGTCCCGGACGCCCTCCGAACGGGCAGAATAGGCGTTGCTCGGACCACCTGGGATTCCGATGACTGTGCTACGCGGGCGCCCTGCACTGGACCGCGGTCGACTACCGCCTCGCGCTTTTCGGCATCATCCTGTCGATTGCGGGGGTGAAGATGCTGGTCAGCAAGCACTGGGTCTTCGCCATCGACTGACCGTTCGGTACCCGACCTGTACCCGTCCTGGCGACCGGTTTGGTCTCGGTCCCCGGTCTAATACTGTAACGACGGGGTTCGAATGACCGACGAGCTCGAAGACCGACGCCTGGTAAAACGGCTATTGGCGCACGATCGGGACGCGTTCAACGCGTTCTTCGACGGCTATTTCCCCCGACTTTATCGGTTTGCGCGGACTCGGCTCGGCGGCGACCCCGATACGACGAAGGAGATCGTGCAGGTGACGTTGACGAAGGCGATTCGCAAGCTCGGCTCGTACCGTGGCGAAGCGGCGCTGTTCACGTGGCTCTGCACGATTTGCCGCAACGAGATCGCCGACCATCGCGCAAGGGTCGCGCGCGAACGGCAGCATGTCGTGCTGACCGAGGATTCGCCGGACATCAGGGCGGCCGTCGAGGCGATAGCGGCGCCGGCGTCCGACGAGCCGGAGCACAACTTCCGCCGCCTCGAGGCGACGCGTCTTATTCAGGTAGCGCTCGATCAGTTGCCGACTCATTACGGCGACGCGCTCGAGTGGAAATATGTGTATGGGTTCAGCGTAGAGGAAATCGCTGCGAAGCTCGGCGTCGGCGTCGAGGCGGCGCAGTCGTTGTTGGCCCGCGCGAAGCGCGGATTCCAAGAGGTATACGGTACGCTCACGAGCGAGCTCGTGAACGGACAAGGGGAGGGGGCCGGGAAGCCGGCCGCTGACACAGTATGAGTAACGAAAGAGACCCGGACGCCAAGGCCGAGCGCGCACTAAAGGATCTGTTCGCGCACGCGAAGCCGCGCCTCGAGCCGCCGCCCGAGGACACCGAGCAGGTTCGGCGGGCCGTCTATGCCGAGTGGGACGCCGTGACCGGTCGGCGCGTGTGGCGCAACCGCGCGGGGTTCGCGGCGGCCGCGTCGGTGTTGCTGGCCGCTGCGATCTGGGTCGGCGGCGCCTTGAATCCGGGCACGCCCGTCGTCGTGGCGCGCGTCGAGCGTGTGTATGGCACCGTCGACACGAGTGCGGCCGCCTCTCTCGCGAGCGGGGATATGCTTCCGACCGGTGCGAGTGTGTCGACAGGCACGGGGCAGATTTCGCTGCGCCTCGCGAGCGGCGGTTCGCTGCGAGTCGCGCCCGGAAGTCGCGTCGTGCTAACTGGCATGGACGCGGCCGAGCTCGTGGCCGGCGCCGTGTATTTCGACTCGGAGGGGCAGCGCGCAGGCGCGGCGTTCGCTGTGACGACTGAGATCGGGACCGTCCGTGACGTGGGCACGCAGTTCCTGGCACGGCTCGATGGCGCGCAGCGTCGACTCGATGTCGGTGTCCGGGAGGGCCGCGTCGTGCTGATGACGAACGCCGAATCGGGCACGGCCAACGTCGGCGAACGGCTCGTCGCCACCGCGGACACGCCTGCGATTCGGCGGGAACCGATCGCGACGTTCGGCAGCGAGTGGGTTTGGGCCGAGGGTCTCGCGCCGCCGTTCGACACGAACGGCCGCTCGATCAGCGATTTCCTCGCTTGGTTCGCCGCGCAGACCGGCCGCACCATCGTGTTCGCCGATGCCGCGGCCGAGCGCTTGGCGCAGGAGAGGATCACGGGCTCGATCGGCGTCGAGGAGCCGGTCCAGAAGCTGTCGCTCGTGTTGGCGACGACGGATCTCAAGGCTACGCTCGAGGCCGACGGGCGCGTCGTGATCAGCCTGCGCTAGGCAAGAACGCGGCGACTACGGATCCCCCGCGTTCGCGGCCATTGCGTACAATCGGCCGCCGCAGATTCGCGGTGCGTCCGGTGTCCAATGGCGTTGCGAGCTTCGCGTGTTGTTGGTCGTTGGCTGCGTGCTGTTGGCGGTTGCGGCCGGCGCGCAGCCCGGCGGCACGTACCGCGGCCGCACCGTCCAGTCCGTGATAGACGAGCTGCGCGCAGCCGGGTCGCCGCTCGTCTACAGCAGCAACCTGCTGCCGCCGACCCTACGCGTCGAGTCGGAGCCGACCAGCACGGTGCCACTGGCGCTTGCACGGGAACTACTCGCACCGCACGGTCTCACGGTCCGCGAAGAGGGCGGCGTCTGGCTCGTGGTGCGGGGTGAGCCGCCCGTGCCGGTGCCGGCAGCTCCCGCCCACGTCGTGGTGACCGTGCAAGGTGCGTACAGCGGTCTGCCGATCGCAGTCGGTTCCGTGCAGGTAGATCCGCCCTCAGGGCCCGTCGTCGCCGTCGTGGACGGCCGAGCGGAGCTCGCCGGGCTCGCGCCGGGTCGCCATAGCTTGACCGTGCGCGGGCAGGGGTTCCTGCCCGAGCGGCTCACCGTGAACACGACGGCTGGAGCGGAGATCGCCGTGACGGTAGGGCTGTTCGAAGCGGTGGCAAAGCTCGACGAGATCACGGTCGTGGCGAGTCGCTACGACGTGACCAACCAGCTACAACCTTCGGCCGCTTACTTTTCGCGCGACGAGATCGAGGCGCTCGCTTCGATCGGTGACGATACCGTTCGCGTCGCGCATCGCTTGCCCGGCGTCGCGAGCAACGAGTTCTCGGCGCGCCCGTACGTGCGCGGCGGAGCCACGAACGAGTTCGCCGTGCTACTCGATGGTGTCCGGCTGATAGAGCCCTACCACCTGCGGGACTTCCAGGGCATCGTCAGCGCCGTGGATCAACGCATCGTGGAGACTGCGGCGATCCACGCGGGCGGATTCCCGGCCGAGTACGGCGATGTTTTGAGCGGCCTCATGGTCATCGAGCCGCGCGAGCCCACGGAGCTCGCGCACGAGATCGGCCTCAGCGTGCTCTACACGTCGTTGCTGTCCAGCGGCACGTTCGCCGACGAGCGAGCGTCGTGGCTGGTGTCCGCGCGCAGCAGCAACTTGGACCGCGTCGTCGTCGACGAGATCGGTCAACCGGCCTATTCGGACGTGTTCGTGCGCGTGGGCGTGGATCTCGGCGCCAAGCACCGGTTCACGTTCGGCGCCCTCGAGTTTCGTGACGATCTGTTCTTCACGCCGGAGGACTCGGCTACGAATCGCGAGCAGGCCACGAGCGACACGCACAACGAGCAGCTCTGGCTCAAGCTCGTGAGTGCCTGGAGCGACAAGCTGTCGAGCGATACGTGGCTCTACTCGACGCGCTTCGAGTCGTCGCGCGCCGAAAGGGTCGTTCGATCTCGACGAGATCGTCGGCGCCGTCGACGACCATCGCGAGCTCGACCTCTTGGGCGTCAAGCAGGCGTGGCGCTATGCGGCCTCCGATCGCCAGCTCTTGGGTTTCGGCTTCGAGATCGAGCACAGCGACGCTGCGTATCGCTACTCGAGCGCGGTGACACGGCTCGGCCTGCTCGCAACGCTCGGGGGAACGGCGCCGCCGCTGCGAGACTTGGCCGTGGCGCCGGATGGTCGAAGTGTCGGCTGCCTACGTCACGGACCGCCTTCGCGCGACGGAGCGACTGATTCTGGATCTCGGGGTGCGGTTCGAGCGCCAGGATTATCTACCTCGCGATGTTCGAGGAGCCAGGTCAGCCCGCGCGTGGGCCTCCTCTACCGCGTCGGCGAGAGAACGGACCTGCGCGCGAGTTACGGCCGTTTCTTCCAGCCCGAAGGCTTACTCGATCTGCAGGTCGAGGATGGAGTCGTCGACTTCTCGCGCGCACAGGATGCCTCGCATTCGATCGTCAGCGTGGAACGCCGTCTCGTCGGAACGCTCGCGATGCGCGCCGAGTACTATCGCAAGCGCACGCAACATGCTCGGCCGCGTTACGAGAATCAGTTCGACCCTCTCGTGCTCGTGCCGGAGCTTCGCGCGAGCCGCGTGCAGATCGCGCCTGACCGCTCCGAGGCGCGCGGGCTCGAGCTGCTCGTGAGCGGCGAGCAGCCCGTCTCGTGGTGGGCCGGTGTGTCGTTCGCGCGCGTCGTCGACGAGATCGACGGGAGAAGTGTGCCGCGCAGCTGGGACCAGGAGAGCGCCGTCAGCGCCGGCGTCATTTGGCGCGTCGGAGCCTGGGACTTGAGCGCGGCCGCGAGCATGAATCGCGGCTGGCCCGTCACCGAGGTGACCGTGACGACGCTACCGAGCGGCGAGACGGTGGCGGTGGCAGGCCAGCGCAACGACACGCGGTTGCCGAGCGTGCGCCGGGTCGACTTTCGCGCGAGCAAGGATTTCGTCGTTGGCTCCGGTGCATTGCGATTTTTTGCCGAGGTCACGAATCTCACCGAGCGGGAAAACGCCTGCTGTCTCGTCTTCGATCCCGTGACGCTCCCCGATGGCTCGGCGGGGCTCGAGCGTACCGAGCGCGCGCGCTTCGGCGTGACGGGGAACATCGGCCTCCTCTGGCAGTTCTAGCTCGAGGACCTTGCGCTCGGCGATCGAGAGCAGCGCCCGAATTTCCTGACGGCGCCCCGCGTCGAACACGGGCCGGTCGGCTACGGTCGGAGCCGCAAGCGCGTGCTCGAGCACGGTACGCGCGCGCGCGTATTCACCCTGATCGAGCAAGAACTCGCCGAAGAAGTAGTTGTTGTCGATGTTGTCGGGATCGACGGCCAGCGCCTTCTCGAAGTACTGCGCCGCGAGCTCGTCGTCGCCGAAGCCGATGAAGCCGCCCGGCACCTTCGAGTAGAGCGCACCGAGCGACGCGTAGATGCCGCCTGCCGAGCGCGGTCGCGTCGATCTTCTCGGCGCGATCGAGCGCGACGCGCGCGGCCTTCGCGTACTTCATCGCGCTCATCGCGCTGACCTCGCCGGCGTAGGTGCTGAGCACGATGCCTTCCCAGGCCACGGCTTCGGCGCGCGTGGCGATACTGCTCGCGGAACGCAGTCGCGTGCTCGACCAGTGCGGCGAACGCGTCGCTGCGTGCGGTGCTCGTCCGTCGTTTGATAGTTGGCGACGGCCCATTCTTGCTGAATGGCCGCGAGACCGTCGCTGAAGTCGTCGGCGAACGGCCGGTACGGCGGCGAACGCGGCCGCGATCGCCAAGAAATCGAAAATTGCGATTCATGACTCGATACTCCTTCAAGGATTGATGGATAGGGGGGCTGACACGACGGTGTCGGCGCGCCGCTCGCGGGCGCCGCATGGCGGCGAATGACGGCGAGCTGACGCCGCAGCGAGCGGTCGACGAGGGCATGGGAACAGGGCGTTCAACTTCGCGAACAACCGCTCCGGCGCGCCGAGCAGGAGCTCGTTGCGGTCCTCGCAGAGCACGCGCTCGATGGCGGCCGCCACGGTCTGCGGCGAGTCCATGCCGACGCCGAGCTCGGCGTTCATCGCGCGTACGCGATCCGTGGCGAGTGCGGTGCTCGTTGCGCGCGGGGCGACGTAGTGCACGCGGATGGCGGTGTCGGCGAGCTCGCGTCGCAGCGCTTCGGAGAAGCCGCGCACGGCGAACTTGCTCGCGGAGTACGCCGCGAAGCCCGGAAAGCCGATCGAGCCGAACGTCGAGCCGACGTTGACGATGTGCGCGCGTGGACGCTCGCGCAGCACGGGCAGCAGCGCGTGGCACAGCAGAATCGGCGCGATGGCGTTGATCGCGAACGCCTTGCCGATCTCGGCCGCCGTTTGCTCTGCGAACAGGCCGAACGGATTGATGCCGGCGGCGTTGATCAGCACGTTGGCGCCGAGCTCACGCGCGGCGGCCGCGAGCGCGGCGCGGCCGCTGTCGGTGCCGATGTCGGCGGCCACCGTGCGCGGCGCGGTCGGGGCGAGCTTGGCGTGCGAGGCGGTCGAGCGGCTCCTGCCGCAAGTCGGTGAGCAACAGCGTGGCGCCCGCGTCGGCGAGCCGGCGGGCGATGGCGGAGCCGATGCCGCCGGCGGCGCCCGTGAGAACGATTCGTGCGTCGGTCAGGTTCATGCTGCAACCCTCTTGTCAGAAGTGGTGGCGGTAAGCTCGGCGCGCGGCAGCGCGCGAAAGACGTCGCCGTAGAGGCGATAGAACATGCGCGCGGCGTGCAGCACGGCGGCGCGATCGGCGGCGTCGTCGAGCTTGTCGATGAGGCCGTCGAAGTGGCCGACGTGCTCGTGTCGAGGCTGCCGTGCGACAGCAGATACGTGCAGGCGCGCCGCGGCAGCGCGAGCCGCGCCGCGATGATCTCGGCGGCGCGCGTCGCGATCGCGGCGCTCGTGCCTTCGAGCACGAGCACCATGCCGAAGAAGCCGACCGGGTTGCCGCGCTGCACCGTGTCGTAGGCGTAGCTGACCATGAGCTCGGTCTCGGCCGACGGCCCTTGCGTCGCGCGCGGCGGCCGCGTCGAAGCCGGCCTCGGCGAGGTCCGCGAGGATCCACTGCTCGTGGCCGTATTCTTCCTCGATGTACTCGGCGACGCCGTGGCGCAGCCATTCGAGGCGCTCCGGCAGGCGCGCGCCGCACGCCATCAGCAACGGCACGGTGTGCTTGACGTGGTGGTACGCCTCGGTCAGAAACGCGCGATAGCTGTCGCGGCTCACGCGGCCGGCGAGGCAGTCGGTGATGATCGGCGCCGTCAACAAGCGTTGCCGATCGGTCTCGGTCGCGGTACGCGTAGCTCGGTAGAAAAAGACATGAACGCTCCTTGTGTCAAGCGGTGAGGTCGAGCAGTTGGTCGTAGAGCGCGTCGAGCCGACCAACGATAGCGGTTCCAGATCGCTGCGCGCCGGTTGCGGCCGTTGGTCGTCAGCTGGCCGTTGCGGGCATGAAGGGCTCGTCGGCCACGAGCCAGTCGCCGACGCGCGCGTAGTCGGGCAGGCGACGGTTGGCGGCGTCGATCGCGGCTTGCATGTCGGCGCGTGCGCCGCCCGCGGCCGGGACGATGACCGCGACGTTCCACGGCCGCGCCTCGCCGAATACGGCTGCTTGCGCGATCGAGCGGTTCCTCGGCGAGCTCCGCTTCCACCCATTCGGGCGATACGTTGCGACCGAAGCTCGTGATGAACAGGTTCTTGCGGCGGCCGTTCACGTGCAGGAAACCGTCGGCGTCGAGGTGCCCGAGATCGCCGGTGGCGAAGCGCTGCGGCACGTGCTCGCCGCCGACGTAGCCGGAGACGGCGGGCGCCGCCGACGTGGATCTCGCCGCGCGCGTCGATCGTGAGGTCGACGTGCGGCAGCGGCCGGCCGACGCTGCCGACTGCGGCGCGCCGCGGGCGTGTTCAGCGCGACGACGGACGCGCACTCCGTGAGGCCGTAGCCTTCGTAGACGGGTAGCCCGAGGCGATCGGCGCGCGCGAGCAGCGCCGGCGACACGCGGCCGCCGCCGACGGCGACGAGCTTGAGGCTCGTCGGCCGCGGCGCGCCGCGCTCGAGCGCCGCGACGAGCGCGCGCGAGCAGCTGCGGCACGAGAATGATGCTCTCCGGGCGGTAGCCGATCGAGGCAGCGCAACAGTGCGGCCGCGTCGAAGCGCGCTGCGCCGGCGAGGCCCGTCTCGACGGCGCTCGGCACGACGATCTCGGCGCCGTTCTTGAGCGGCGCAAAGACACCGCGCGATGTTCTCGAGCAGCGTCGCGAGCGGCAGCACGCACAGATGCGCTCGCAACACCGAGCTCCGCGACGGCGCCGCGCAGCGAGTCCGCGACCGTGTCCATGCTCGATTGTGCGCAGGCACACGCCTTTCGGTTTGTCCGGTCGTGCCCGACGTGTAGCTGATCTTGGCCGTGCCCGGCGGCATTTCGGCAGCCGGATTCGCGCGCAGCCGCGCCGAACGCGAGCTCGTCGCCGAGCGCGAGCGAAGGGCTCGAGTGCGCCGCAGTCGAGTCGCGCCGCGCCAGCAGCCGCGGGTCGGCCAGCAGCGCGTCGGCGCCGCTGTCGGCGAGCGCGTGCGCGATCTGCTCGCGCGTGAAGTACGGCGGCAACGGCACGAGCACGGCGCCGCAGATCTGCGCGGCGAGATCGACGGCGAGCCAGGCGGGACCGTTGTCGGCGGCGAGCGCCACGACTTCGACGTCGCGAGCTTCGAGTGCCGCCGGCGATCGCCGTCGCGCGATCGAGCAGCTCGCGATAGCTCCAGCTGTCGCGTGCCGCGATCTCACCGCGGTGCGGTTCGGCGAGTGGGCGGCGAACGTGGCGGAGGCAGTCGAGTGTCGAGGTCATGTTGCGGGCTCCTAGTCGAGTCGCTGGCGCGTAGCGACGCGAGCGTCGGCCACCAACGCGGCACGCGCGCGCAGTAGTCGCGATAGCGCTCGCCGAAGCGCGCGTAGAGGCCGGGCTCCTCGTGGAGGCGGATGTAGACGACGTTGACGATCGCGAAGCAGACGAACCAAACCGCGAGCGCGGACGAGCCCGTCAACACCGCTTCGCCGGCCAAGACGAGGAACAAGCCGCCTTTCATCGGATTGCGGCTGTAGCGGTAGGCGCCGACGCTGACGAGCTCTCGCGTCGGATCCCACGGCGCGAGCGTGCCGCGGCCGAGGCGGATGAAGAGCCGAATGCAGTGTGCCACGAGGGCCGCGCCGCCGGCGAGCAGTGCGGCGCCCGCGATCGCCGCGGCCAGCGCCGACGCCACCGCGTCAGGTACGGCCGCGTCGCCGGCGTCAGCACGAGCAGGATGCTCGGAATGACGACGGTGTTCATGAACGGCAGCAGCGCGATCGCGCGCACGTGTCGCCACGGTGCGATCGACGCTCTCGGTCGCGGATGCCGTCGTCGTGATCATTGTGGCCTCCGCAGCGCGAGCGGATTGGAAGCGCACGCGCCGTCCTCGATGCGTCCCGCCATGACGTGCGGGTTGTGGTCGTAGTAGGTGCCCCAGTCGTGCCGCGCGTCGCCGAGCAACAGTGGGTCCGCCGGGCACAGCTCGCGGGGGCGGAGGCCCAAGTGGTGGAACACGTTCATGACGGTGTCGGCGCCCGTGAAGACGACCCAGGTGAAGCCCGCAGCGAGCAGGTGCGGCACGAGCGCGCGAATGATCGCGATCGCGGCCGAGGCGCTGCGGCACGCGAGGCTGCCGATCTCGACGATTCGCTCGCGCGGCACCCAGAAGCCGTTCAAGGTTGCGAGCGCGTTCTCGATCGGCTCGCGCGTGTAGGTTTCGAGGAACAGCCGCTCGGCCGCGGCGGCGCGGCAGCCGACGACCGCGCGAATCGCGCCGTCCTTGCCATGCAGTGCGAGCAGCTCGGGCATGAACTGGCGGATGCGCGCGCCGAAGTGCGTGTGGAACTCGCGTTGAACGAAGTCCTCGAGCAGCGCGCGCCGCGGAGAGTGCGGGCCATGGCGCACGAGTCTCGTTTGTGTCGCGGCGCCGCGGGCGGGGAACACGGATAGTGCCGCGAGGGCGGCCGGGGGTGCGACATCCAAACCGGGATCAAAGCTCATGCGGTCCTCCTGACCTACTCGCCGCGCTCGCGTCGCGAACGAACGGCTCGTGTTGCAGGTTTAGACCGAGCCCCTCCGGAGAACCGGTCGGCGGGCGCATCGAGATGACAAAAGGTTAATCGCGCGCGACTGGAGCGCGCGCGGGAGTGTCGCCGGCCGGCGACTAAAGGACGGCGTTAGGTGCCGCAGGTCGCGCGGCAGCCGCTGCTAGCGCGTGGGGGGTGGAGCACCCGCGCCAGGTGGCGGACCGCCGCCGGCGCCGGCTGGTCTCGGCCGCGCGTCGAACTCGGCCGGCGACACGGAGCCGTCCTTGTTCGCGTCCCAGTTGCCGAACACGGTGTCGACATTTGGCGCGCCTTGCGGACCCGCCGGGATCGTGGCGACCCAAGCGCCGACCTCGGCTTTCGACAGCGAACCGGTTTTGTCCGTGTCGATGCCGGCGAACGTCGGCGGTGTGAAGCCGCCCGGCGGTTGAGCGAGCGCCGAGCCCGCTGTCACTGCGAACGCGAATGCGATGACGGTCTTTCTCATGGTGAATCTCCCCGGTGGAGCGGTGATCGTAGGCGCCTCCAACCGCAAGGACCAGAACATCGCAGCGAACCGGCCCCCTCCGCGGAGGGGGCCCAGAAGTAGCTTTAAGTTCGTTCAGCTTCGCGCCACCTACGGGCTGCTTCGTGAACCAATAGGAACGTGCGGCTTTCGGGTGTGACGGCGACGCGAACCATCACAACAACGGCCGGATAAGACGGGCAGTATTCTCGGCGGCGCGGCGCCATCTGGGTCGAAGTCGCCATGCGTCGAGGTCGAGGCGATCCGAGTTTGCGAGGAATGTGGGCTCGGATGTCCGAAATTTGTCAGATTCGGCCGCCCCCTTCGGTCACAGCGGTAGAGTGACCGGTGCGGTGCTCGAACAGGCTGAGACGATGTCGAAGCGGGTCTTGGTGGTGGAGGACAATCAGAGCTTGGTGGCGAGTCTGTTCGCCTACCTCGAGGCTCGGCGCTACAGCCTCGACGCCGCGCAGGATGGGCCGTCCGGTTTGCGCTTGGCGTTGTCCGTCGACTACGACGCGATCGTCCTCGACTGGATGCTTCCGCGTCTCGACGGCCGCGAAGTCGTCGAACGGCTGCGAGCGAGCGGTTCGACGACCCCGGTGTTGATGCTCACGGCACGCGACGACCTGCCGCACAAGATCGCGGGCTTCAGGGCGGGCGCCGACGACTATCTGACCAAACCTTTCGCGTTGGCGGAGCTCGAGGTTCGACTCGAGGCGCTGATCTTGCGCAGCAAGGGGCGTGCACGCGTCCTGGAGGTGGCCGATTTGCGCTTCGACCCGGCGACGCAGCAGATCACGCGCGGTGGTGCGGTGCTGCAGCTCTACGCCGGCAGCAAGAAATTGCTCGAGGCTCTGATGCGGGCAAGCCCGGCCGTTGTGTCGCGCGAGCGACTGGAGTCGATCCTCTGGGGTGACGACCCACCCGATCGCGACATGCTGCGGTCGCACATCTACGAGCTACGCAAGAGCGTCGACGGTCCGTTCGAGACAAAACTGATTCACACCGTGCCGAAGGTCGGCTATCGGATCGCGGTGCCGAGCGCGATCACGTGAGGCGTCGGCCCGGACTCCGCAGGCGACTCACGGTCGGAATCCTGCTCTATGTGATCGTCGTTACGTTGGCAGTGGCTGTGCACGGCTACATCGTCAACGAGCGTGCTGAGAGCCTCGTGTGGGAGTCGGCTGCTCGAGAGCGAGCTCGCCCACTTCGACGAGCGTCGCGCTGAGGATCCTGGCTATCGTTGGACGGACACCGAAACCCTGAAGCTCTACGGCTTCGCTACCGGCAATCCGATACCGGCCGAGTTCGCGGCGCTTTCAGCGGGCATGCATGACGAGGTAGGAGCCTCGGGCCGCCTGTTCGTGACGCTCGTGCGCGAGTCCGACCACGGTCGAGAAGTACTGGCGCTCGACATTTCGGGCATGGAGCGCAGCGAGCGCCAGTTGACCTGGGCGATGGTAGGCTCGACGGCTCTTGTCGTTACCGTTCTGGCGTTCATTACGCACCTTGGCGCCGGTTGGCTCGTGCGGCCCCTGGTGTCGATTGCGCGTCGGATTTCGGAGTTTCGGCCCGACCGCGCGGGCCAGCGCGTCGTCGTGGAACGCTCCGCTCCTCACGAAGCCGACGTGATCGTGACTGCGGTCAACGATTACCTGCAACGGCTCGACGAGTTCGTGGAGCGGGAGCGGGCATTCGTCAACATGGCGAGCCATGAGCTGCGTACACCGATTGCCGTGATCTCCGGAGCGGCGGAAGTAGGCTCGATCGCCATAGCGATTGCTGCCGTCGATCGTGGCGGATCACGAGTTTCTGGCGAAGCGCAAGGAATTGTCGTTCGATCTCGATGTCACGGCGCCATGCTCGATCAGTGCTCCGGTGCAGATTGCCCGCGCGGCGATCGGCAACTTGGTGCGCAATGCGATCGAGACAGCGATCGTGGCGTCATCAAGGTGGCAACGGCCGATGGCACGAAGGTCCGCATCGAGGATCCCGGTCACGGCATGTCGGACGAGGAGATGAGCGCTGTCTACACGCGGCTTGCGCGTTCCGGCGAATTCATCGCCACTGCGGGTATCGGCATCGAGCTCATCTCGCGTCTCTGCGCGCATCTCGGTTGGCGCTTGAGCTTTCATGCTGCGGGGCTGCTACCGTGCGTGCGGGTGCGCCGGACGGCGAGGTGGGTGTACGTCAAACGGCGCTAGTGGGAGGCTGCGCCGGTACGACAGAGTTCGATCGTCGCTGTCGGGGCAACGAGATCGAGGAGCGCGCCGGCGAGACGCTGCCGGAGGCGCCGGTCGGCGCGGAGCCCGCGGTGCCGCCGCAGGTGTCGGTGACCGACGGGTTGACGGAAGCGGAGGCGGTTGCCGTAGCGCTGTGGAACAACGCGGACTTTCACGCCACGCTCAGCCGAGATCGGCCTCGCACGCGCCGACCTGCTGCAGGCGGGCATCCTGCCCGAATCCCGTGTCTGAGCCTCGTGTTCCCGGGGAGACGTCACTGCTTTACGAGGGTACGCTCAGCCTACCGCGTTCAGCTGTTGCAGCGTCGCACGCGTGTGCGCGATCGCGGAGCGTGATGCCGAACGCATCGCCAACGACTTGGTGCAGACGGGGTTGAGCCTCATTCGCGACGTGCGCGTGGCGCATGCCGAGCTCGGCGTGGCAGAGGGCGCGCGCGCGTTGCGCGAGCGCGAAGCGGCGCTCCTTGGCGACATCGCCACGATCGCGGCGGACCAGCTGCGGCCGGGAGCATCAGCGCGCTCGAGGGCGACCGCATCGCGGCCGACGCGTTGGTCGCGGTCGCGCGTACCAGGACGCCGTGCGGCAGCAGACCGCGGCGCGCCGCCGGCTTGCCGAGCTCGCTCGGTCTGTCCGACCTCGATGCAATGAAGCGTGGCCGCTACCGAGCCGACCGCGCCCGAACCGTTGCCGGAGCTCGCCGAGCTGGTGAGCCTGGCGCTCGTGTCGCGACCGGATCTGCGCGCCGCGGAGCCTTGGTGGAGAGCGCCGGGGAATCCGTGCGGCTCGAGCGCCAGCAAATCTACGACTTCATCGCGTTGCTGGATCTGCAGGAGGAAGAAGGCGGCGAGCTCGAGACGGGCGGCGGCTTGAGATCGACCTGCCGATCTTCGATCGTAACCAGGCGGGCAGGCTGCGTGCCGAGGCTCGCATCGAGCAAGCCGCGCTCCGGTACACGGCGGTGCGGCGCAGGATCGTGCTCGACGTGAACGCGAGCTACGCGGATTACCGCGCGGCGTTGACGGCCGCTCAGGCGTGGCAAGACGACGTCGTGCCGCGGCTCGAGGCGTCGCTCGAGGGCACGCAGCGGGAGCTGACGCTCGGCCGCACTTCCGAGCTGCTCGTGCTGCGCGGCGAGCAACGGCTGCTCGCCGCGCGAATCGCGGGTGCGGAGGCGTTGGCCGAGCTCAGCAGAGCGTCGGCCAATCTCGCGCACAGCGTCGGGCAGAAAGTTGCAGCACAACCTTAGAAGATCGACGGAGAGCGTGTAGTGAAACTCGCCAACTGGCCGCCGGGTGCGGTGCTCGCGTTCAGCAGTGTCGCTCTCGTCGCATGCGGCGACGGCAACGTCGCGCAAGCGCCGCCGGCGCACGTCGAGCACGCCGTTCCGGAGAGCGCGCTCGCGACGCTGACGTTGACCGCCGATGCCGTTCGCCGGCTCGGTATCGAGACCGCGGCCGTGCAACGGCAGAACGTGGCGGTGACCCGCCTGCTCGGCGGCGAGCTGCTGGTGCCGCCGGGGTACGTGATGACGGTTACGGCGCCGACCGCGGGTATCGTGCTCGGGCCGGAGCGTGGCGGGATGCTCCCCGCCGGGGCCAAGCTCGAGGCCGGCGACGCCGTGATTCAGTTGCTGCCGCTGCCGCCGGACAGCGAGTTACTCGCGGCCAATGAAGACATTCCAATCCGCTTGGCAGACGTCAATCTCGCTCGGGCGCGTGCCGAACGCGCGGAGCAAGCGCTGGCGGGGCGGTCCGGCAGCCAAGAGGAGCTCGAGCGAGCGCAGGCCGAGCTGGTGCGCGCGGAAGGAGCGTTGCGGATCGCGCAGTCGCAGCAGTCGTTGCTGCGCGGGGCTGAGGCTGCGGGGCTGACGCCCGTTACGCTCAGCAGCCGCGGCGGCGGAGTGCTCGCGCAGCTACACGTCGCGGCGGGCCAGTTCGTGGCCGCGGCGACGCCGTTGTTTACGGTCGAAGCTCAGCATCGCTTGTGGGTGCGCGTGCCGGTGTACTCATCCGACCAGGGCGCCGTCAATCGCGCAGAGCCCGCGTTCGTCGAGCTCCTGGGCAGCACGCCGGGCTCCGGCCGCATGGCGCAACCCGTCGCGGGTCCCCCGACGGCCACGCCGGCTGCCGCATCGATCGATGTGTTCTACGAGCTCGCTAACGACGATGACGTCTACCGTGCAGGACAGCGCGTGCAGGTGATGGTGCCGCTGCGTGAGAGCGGCGAGCGCCTCGTGGTGCCGTGGTCTGCGGTGCTGCAAGACATTCACGGCGGCGCGTGGGTGTACGTCGAGAGCGGGCCCGGCGTGTACGTGCGCACGCGCGTGGAGCTCCAGCGGGTGCAAGGAGATTTGGCGATTCTCGCGCGGGGCCCGGAGGCCGGTGCGCTGGTCGTGACCGTTGCGGTGGCAGAGCTCGCGGGCACGGAGTTCGGAGTCGCGCACTGATGCGCTGGCTCATCACGTCGGCGCTGCGCATTCGCTTCATCGTCGTTGCGGCGGCGCTCGTGCTCTTGACCGTCGGCGGGAACCTGGCGCGCGACACGCCGCTTGACGTGTTCCCGGAATTCGCGCGGCCGCGAGTCGAGATTCAAACGGAGGTGCCGGGCTTCTCCGCGGACCAAGTCGAGGCGCTCGTCACTGTGCCCCTCGAGAGCGCCTTGAACGGTGCGCCCTGGCTGGAGACGATTCGTTCGAAATCGGTGCTGGGACTGTCGTCGATCACGCTGCTGTTCGGCGACGACGTCGATTTGATGCAGGCGCGGCAGGTCGTGCAGGAGCGCGTCACGATTGCCGCCGCGGAGCTCACCTCCGCCGCGCGGCCTCCCGTGATTCTCTCGCCGCTGTCCTCGACGAGCCGCGTGCTCAAGATCGGCATGCAGTCGGACACGCTGTCGCAGATCGAGCTGTCGACGCTCGCGATGTGGACAGTGCGGCCGCGGCTCATGGCGGTCCCCGGCGTGGCGAACGTGGCCGTATGGGGGCAGCGCGACCGCCAATTGCAAGTGCAAATCGATCCTGCGCGGCTGCTCGCGCACGGCGTGACGCTCGATCAAGTCATCGCGACCACGACGGCCGCGACCTCGGTCGCGGGCGGCGCATTCATCGACGGACCGAATCAACGCCTCAACGTGACGCATTCGCCCGCGATCCGCTCGAGCGAGGATCTCGGCCGGGTAGTCGTGGCGCACGTCGACGGCGCGTCGCTGACGCTCGGGCAGGTAGCGCGCGTCGTCGAAGGCTCACCGCCGCCGATCGGCGACGCCATCATCAACGACGTGCCGGGGATTCTGCTGATCGTCGAGAAGCAGCCGTGGGGCAATACGCTGCAAGTGACGCGAGAAATCGAACAGGTCCTCGCGAGCCTTGCGCCGGCGCTCGAAGGCGTGTCCGTGGATCCGACGATCTTTCGCCCGGCCACGTACATCGAGAACGCGCTGTCGAACCTCAACATGGCGTTGCTGATCGGCTGCGTGTTGGTCGTTCTCGTATTGAGCTGTTCCTGTACGACTGGCGAGCTGCGCTGATCAGCAGCCTTGCGATTCCGCTGT
Source organism: uncultured Gammaproteobacteria bacterium (assembly GCA_963741255.1). Lineage (GTDB taxonomy): Bacteria > Pseudomonadota > Gammaproteobacteria > Steroidobacterales > Rariloculaceae > FEN-1219. The sequence goes on from CAVUHM010000002.1 coordinate 63,525, forward strand.
CATTGCTCACTGCCGCGCTCGTGCATGCGCTACACCGGCGGAACGATCGACACGATGGTGCTGGCAGGGCTCATCATCGCGCTCGGCGAGGTCGTCGACGACGCGATCATCGACGTCGAGAACATCATGCGGCGGCTGCGCGTCAACCACGCGACCGGCAATCACGAGTCGGTGTTCTCGGTCGTGCTCAAGGCATCGCTCGAGGTGCGCAGCGCCGTGGTCTTCGGCAGCTTGATCGTCATGTTGGTGCTCGTGCCGGTGTTTACGCTCGAAGGCTTGTCTGGCGCGTTCTTCAAGCCGCTCGCGCTCGCGTACGTCGTCGCGATCCTGGCGTCGCTCGGGGTCGCGCTGACGCTCACACCGGCGCTCGCGCTGCTGCTGCTGCCGAAAGCGGCCGAGCGGCGGCCGCAAGATTCGCCGCTGGTCGCCTGGCTCAAGCAACGTTACCGGCCCCTGCTCGCGCGCGTGCTGCACCAGCCGCGGCGTTGCCTGGCGGCGAGTGGTGCGGCGGTGCTGGCCGGCGTGCTGATCTATCCGTTGCTCGGCCAGGAGCTGCTACCGAACTTCCGCGAGTACGATTTTCTGATGCACTGGCTCGAGCGACCCGGCACGTCGCTCGACGCGATGAATCGGGTCACGATGCGCGCGAGCGTGGAATTGCGCGGCGTCGACGGCGTGCGCAACTTCGGCGCACACGTCGGTCGCGCCGAAGTGGCCGACGAAGTCGTCGGCATCGATTTCACTGAGCTCTGGATCAGCCTCGATCCCGACGTCCCTTACGAGGCGACGGTCGAGAAGGTCCGAGAAATCGTCAACGGGTATCCCGGCCTGTTCCGTGATTTGTTGACGTACTTGCGCGAGCGCATCAAGGAAGTCCTGACCGGAACGAGCGGCTCGGTGGTCGTGCGGATCTTCGGCCCCGATTTGCAGCGTCTCGAGGTCAAAGCCGAGGAGGTGGCGGCGCGGTTGGCAACGATCGACGGCGTCGACGACCTGCTCGTCCAGCATCAGACGTTGATTCCCTACATCGCGATCGATTTCAAGCCGGAGGCGGCGGCCGTGTTCGGCCTGACACCGGGCGATCTACGGCGGCTCACCGAGGTGATTCTCACCGGCAACAAGGTGGGCGAGCTCTACCAGGACCAAAAAGTATTCGACGTCGTGGTGCGCGGTACGCCCGAGGCCGGCGCGAACATCGACGCCCTGCGCGACTTGCTGGTCGACACGCCGAGCGGCGGCGCAGTGCCGCTCCGCGATGTGGCCGACGTCTACATCGCGTCGACGACGAATCAGATCACGCGCGAAGCTGGGTCGCGCCGCATCGACGTCACGTTGAACGCCGCCGGTAGCGGCGTTGAGCGCAGTGGCCGAGGACGTCGGTGCCGCCGTCGACGAGATCGCGTTCGACCAAGGCTACTATCCGGAGATCCTCGGCGAATACGCCGAGCTGCAACAAGGACGGCTGCGGCTCGTGCTCGCGGGCATCGTTTCCGTGCTCGCGATCCTGCTGCTGCTGCACGCGGTGTTCGATTCGGTGCGCGCAGGACTGCTGATCTTCCTGGCGTTGCCGGGGGCCGTGGTCGGCGGCATCGTGGGCGCAGTCTCGGGGGCGGCGTGTTGTCGCTCGGCTCGTGGATCGGATTCATCACGGTGCTGGGCATCTCGGCTCGCAACGGCATCATGCTCGTGAGCCATTTCCGGCATCTCGAGAGCGAGGAGGGCATGACGTTCGGGCCGGCACTGATCATGCGCGGCGCCGAGGAACGCCTCGCGCCGATCCTCATGACGACGCTGACGACCTGGCTGGCATTGCTGCCGCTGGTTCCGGCGGCGTGCGCCCCGGGCAGGAAGTCGAGCATCCGATGGCGGTCGTGATTCTCGGCGGGTTGGTGACGTCGGCGCTATTGAATCTGTTGGTCGTGCCGGCGCTCTATTTGCGGTTCGCGAAGCCGCCGACGGCGGTTTAGTGCGCGCGGCTTCTCGGGTGCGGCTAGAACGAGGTCTTGGTCTCGACGACGAGCTGCACGCTGTCGATGTCCTGACCGCCGTTCAGCGGAAACGCGAGATCGATGTGAACGACCGAGCGCCCGCTCGAGCGCGGCGACGTTAGCCGCAATCCCGCGCCGACGTCGCTGAGCAGGCCGAGGCTCGGCTGGCCTCTCGGGTCGGTGCCCCACACGCGGCCCGCGTCGAAGAACACTGCGTAGCCCATGCGCACAAGGCGCCACGGATACCAGTCGGTGTAGAAACGTTCTTCCACCGAGACCGACGCGCGTCCCGTGCCGGCCTGATAACGCAGCGGATAGCCGCGGAGCCCGTTGTCGCCGCCGAGCAGCACTTGGTTCTCCGCGTCGAGGTTGTCGGCGGCCAGCGCTTGCAGGCTCACGGAAAAAAGACCTCTGTCGAAGTTGCGACGGAAGTAGCGCGCGCCCACGGACACCGTGGAGTTGTGCAGGCCGTCGCTCTCGTCGCGGGTTGATGCGCCGGCACTGAGCATCAGCAGCCGGCCGTCGCCGCCGGGCTCCCAGCCCTTTTGGGCGTCCACGCGAAACAGCGTGGCGTCACGATCGGAGCCGAACGATTGCTTCGCGAATCCCAAGCTCATCGCGACGTTCAATCCGAGCGAGATGTCCTCCGTGCGGCCCATGTCATTCAGCTCCGACATCTCGCGGAAGTAGTCCTCGGCCCATTGGATGCCCACCCACGGGAATACGAGCTTTCGGTCCTCGGGCACCAGTATCGGTTCTGGCCGGTCGAGCGCGGGCGCGAATCGATCCTCGACGGAGGTAAAGCCGTAGAGCCAGCGGCGCGTGCGATGATCCACGAGGCCCGCTGAGAAGCCGCCGCTCAGATTGAGCTCGTGAACCTGGTGCTGAAACTCGTCCACGACCTGGCCCAGGTCATACATCGAATCCACACGCTCTTCGTCGACGAGGCTCCCGCCCAGCGACCAATGGGTGTCGAGAGAATAGAACGCTCGGCCGGCGTTGATCGCGTGACGATGCCCGTCGCTCGCGTCGGACGCCCACGCGCTCAGATGAACCCGGCTCCCCGCGACATTCGTGTCCGTGTAGCCGAGCTGCGTCTCGTTTCGGTCGACGCCGCTCAGGTACTTGACCGTGAGGTCCTTACCCGTGCCGAACAGGTTGTTGTCGGCCATCCCGATCCCGGCCTCCGTTGCACCGCCTTTGTGGCTCAGCTTGAAATCCGGAGCCAGTGTCCACGAATCGCGCACTCGCGCGTCTACGGCGACGCTGTTCGTCGCGGCGTCGTAGTCGTGAGGCACGATCTCCGCTTTCGAGAGGAAGGGCATCGCTCGCAGCACGCGCGCCGACTCGTCGAGTAGACGACCATCGAACGTGTCGCCCGGGGCAAACAGGAGCAAGTTCTCGACGACGCTCGGGTGTGTGGGCGTGTGCATGTTGTTGGCCCAGCGGTAGAGCTTCTTGTCCTCTTCGGGGTTGGCCGGATCGAACACGTTGTCGACGATGACGTTTAGTTCGCGGATCGTCGCCGCGCGGCTCTCGAGCTCGGCGCGGGTGGGTGTGACGCTCCCCGGCGCTTCTTGAGCAAGTGCCGGAGCTTGCACAAGTAGGGATGCGCCGAAGAGCGCCACACCCCATCTGGTTAGGTGGTGTCTGGCCATTCGCAACGTTGGACGGTCACATCCGCCGCAAACGGTTGTCGCTACCACGCAATGCGACAGAAGGTCCCCACTGCGACCGGTCGTGCTTTCGCCCGCGCGTCCAACACGCAACAAGGAAGGCGGTCTTCTGACGATGAATTCACGCGCCGAGCTTGCGGCCCTGCTCTCGAGTCTTCGCCCCGTCGCCATTTTCGTCGGCGCCGTCCTCGCGGTGCTCATGACGGCGCGGCTCGGTCTGGTGCTCTGGCAAAGTGAGCGCGTGCTTGCGGCGCGGATGCTCGGTCCCGTCGTGCTGCAAGGCCTTCGGTTCGACGTCGTGTTGCTCGCGGCTCTGCTGGCGCCGCTCGCGCTTGCGCTGCCGTTGTTCGGCACGAGTCGCCACGGTCTGCGCATCGCCCGCCCACTGTTGCTCGGGTATTTCGTTGCGTGCTTTGCCGGCGTCGCTTTCATGGAAACCGCGACGCCGGCGTTCATCACGCAATTCGACGCGCGGCCCAACCGGCTATTTTTCGAATACCTCATCTATCCAAAGGAGGTCGGCAGCACTCTGCTCGCCGGTTATCTTCCGCAAGTCATCGTCGCCGTGCTGGCCGTGACGGCGTGCACCTGGCTGCTGCAACGTTTTCTTAAGCGTGCGCTGGTGGCGGTCCGGGAGATCCACTGGCTGACAGCCGCCGCGGCGGCACCGGTCCTTTTCGCGCTCTGCGTCATCGGTGGCCGGTCGACGTTCGACCATCGCGCGGTGAACCCGAGCACGGTAGCGATCTCGACGGATCCGATGGTCAACGACCTCGCGCTCAATTCCGCGTACACGGTGCTCTACGCCGTCTACCAGGAGCACCATGAGCTTCCGGGCGGCTTTCGGTATGCGGCGATGCCGCAGGACGAGGTGCTGCGGCGCGTGAAGGAGGGCATGTCGATCGACGCCGGCGCCTTCGGCGCTGCTGCGATACCGACGTTGCATCGCCAGACCGCCAGCGTGCCGCGCGCGCGCCCGAAGAACTTGGTGATCGTGGTAGAGGAGAGCCTGGGCGCGGAGTTCGTGGGCGCCCTCGGTGGCAAGCCGCTCACGCCGCGCCTCGACGAGCTCGCGCGCGAGGGCTGGTGGTTCGACAACATGTACGCCACCGGCACGCGCTCGGTCCGCGGCCTCGAGGCGCTCGTCACCGGCTTCACCCCGACTCCGGCGGAGAGCGTGATCAAGCTCGGACGCTCGCAGCGCAACTTCTTCTCGATCGCGCAGCTGTTGCGCGACGAAGGCTACGAGACGAGCTTCATCTACGGTGGCGAGGCGCAGTTCGACAACATGCGCCGGTTCTTCATGAACAACGGGTTCGACTTCGTCGTGGACGAGGACGACTACGTGCACCCGGTGTTCCACGGCTCGTGGGGTGTGGCGGACGAAGATCTATTTGCGCGCGCCGACGCGGAGTTCTCGAAGCCGCGGCAGCGACCGTTCTTCTCGCTCGTGTTCACGACGTCGAACCATTCACCGTACGAGTATCCCGACGGGCGCATCGAGCCGTACGACAAGGACGATCCCCACACCGTCAACAACGCCGTCAAGTACGCGGACTACGCGCTCGGCGGATTCTTCGACCGCGCGCGTGTGCAGCCGTACTGGGACGACACCGTGTTTCTCGTCGTCGCCGACCACAATTCGCGCGTCTTCGGCGCCAAGCTCGTGCCCGTGGAGCACTTCCACATCCCGGCGCTGATCTTGGGCGGGGGTATCGAGCCGGGCGTCTACGGGCCGGTCGCGAGCCAGATCGACCTACCACCGACGCTACTCTCGCTGATCGGGGTGTCGGGCGAACACCCGATGATCGGCCACGACCTTACGCGGCCTGAGTTCGCCGCGTGGCCCGGCCGCGCGATTCTTCAGTACGGTGACACGCAGGCCTACCTTCAGGGCCGAATGCTGGCGGTGCTGCGCAAGGACCTGCCGCCCGCCGTTTTCGAGTACGACGGCGTCGCGACGCTGACGCCGGCGCGACAGGATCCCGAGCTCGTGGCCACCGCGATCGCGCACGCCGACTGGTCGTCGGCGACCTACGAGCGTGCGCAATATCGCTTGCCCACGGTCCGGAACGTCGTGGTCGCCGGCCGGCGCGAAACGTCGGCGTCGCAGACTGTGCGTCAAACCTCGATCGGAACGGAGGCTCACGGACCGTAAGGCGGACGGCGCAGTGGGTCTCGGTACTACGTCGCTGTCGACGGCGACAGATTCCCCAGGCTCGTCCGTCTAACTCACCAGGGAACCCGGGGAGATGTGCGTGCCCAGCGCTCTGAAGAGGATCGCCCGACTGCGGAATTGCAGCGCTCACACTGACGTTCGCGTCGGGTGCTTGTGAAGCGGCGCAATGGAAATATTCGCTCGGTCTTCACGACCTGGCCGTCCGCGATGTGGACTCGAGCACGTACGGCATTGGCGGCCATGCCGAGGTGGACGACGTGACCGCGCTCGGCAGACATCGGTTCGCTTCATTCGATGTGTACTTGGATCACGACACGGACCACCTCGATCCCGACCACATACCGGTCTGGTGGGAAACCGACCTCGGGATCGACGGCAAGTTCGGGGCCGGCGACCGAAAGACCTTCATCGGCTGGGAGGTGGCTCAAGACACGCGGATGAACACCACAAGCTCGATCGAGCGGCAGCTTCATTTACTGCCCGCGGTCGTTGTCGGGTTCGCGGGCAATTCTGTGGACGCTTCGCTGAAGACAGGAATCGGCTACAACTTCCTCGAGATCGACGACGACGCACCCAGACTGCGCGGCTACGATCGGACCAATCTTCGCGAAACAACGAGCGCGGGCGCTCTCGCCGCTGACGTGACTTTCAGAATTGGAGAGTCGTGGGAAATTTTCGGCCACGGCGAAGAATGGCACGACAGTGATGACTGGATTCAGACCCAGTACGTGACGGGCGTTCGCGTCGCGACGGAGCGTTGGGGCAAGGGCAGCCAAGTGGCCTTCAGCGTCGAACGCAACGAATACAACCTCGATCGCTATTCCACCCCGGGGCTGCCTGCGGTCTTGGCGTGGGACGACGATCTGATGTTCAAGCTCGACTTTCGCTTTGTGAGGCCGACAGCACGCGGGAGCCAATGAGGGCAGGGCGCCCGCTAGCTGCGATGGTCAACCGATTCTCGTGCCGACCGGCGTCCAACCTGCACGCGAATCGGGAAAGATCCTACGATGTCGACACACGAAGCGCCTCCAATCGCCGGGCCCGTCTTACCGGATCGTGCGCGGCCCCGGGGGCCGACGCCGCCGCGCACCCGTGGACGTGACCTTCTCGGTGCTCCGTTCCTCATCGTTGCGGTCGCACTATTCATTGTCGCTGTAGACAACGATTCGTTGTGGCGCGTCGCGTTGCGCGCGACCCAAGACGATCAGCATCGGCTGGGGATTCTCGCGACGCTGTTTGCGCTCGCTTTCGTCACGCTGACGACGGCGCTGTCGTTCGCGCTCGGCGGGAAGCTGCTGCGCGTTGTTGCAGCACTGCTGCTGGTGGTGGCTGCCAGCTGTGGGTTCTTCATGGCCGAATACGGCGTCGTCATCGACCAGTCGATGATCCGCAACGTCGTCGAGACTACGTTGCTCGAAGCGACACCTCTGCTGAGTACGGCGTACGCGTGGCACATCGCTCTCTATGGCGTCTTGCCGGCGATCATCGTCTTCGCAATGCCCCTGGCCCGCTTGCCCTGGCGAGCCGACCTGTTGGTGCGTCTCGGCACCGCGGTTGGCGGATTCATGCTGTTGGCGGTGACGTTGTACATGAACTATGCCGCCGTCGCGTTCTTCGGCCGGGAGAACAACGAGCTGCGCTTGCGAATCAATCCCGCCTATCCGGTGTGGGCGGTCGCAACGTTCGGCATGAAATCGGACAGTGACGCGCTGAAGGCGCGCCGTCCTCTCGACATCCAGCTCGCACCCACTGCCGTCGCTGCGCGTAAGCCCGCTCTCGTCGTGCTCGTCATGGGCGAAACTGCGCGTGCGGATCGGTTCTCGCTCAACGGCTACGCACGAGACACGAATCGCTACACGACTGTGAGAGATGTCGTGAACTTTCCGCGAGTGGTCTCCTGCGGCACCTCGACCGCGGAGTCGGTGCCGTGCATCTTCTCGGGCCTCGGCCAAGACCGGTTCTCGCATGCGGCGGCCATGGCCAGCGAGAGCCTCGTCGGCGCGATGCAGCGTCTCGGCGTCAGCACGTTCTGGCGAGACAACAGCACGGGCTGCAAGAACGTTTGCGACGAGCAGCGCTTCGAACAGCGCGCGAACTGGACAAACTCGGAGTGGTGTGACGACACGGGCTGCTTCGACGAGCTGCTGCTCGAGGACTTCGACTCTCTGCTCGCTGATGGTGCACGCGATCATCTGATCGTGCTGCATCAGCGCGGCAGCCACGGTCCCGCCTATCACACGGACGTGCCGCAATGGGCCAAGGAGTTCTTCCCCGAGTGCGACCTGGCGAACCTGCGCAACTGCGATCGCGCAGCGATCAATAATTCATACGACAACACGATCCTCTATACCGACTACTTCCTGAGCCGCGTGATCGACGAGCTCGAGAAACGCAGCGCCGAATTCGATACGGCGATGCTGTACGTATCCGATCACGGTGAGTCGCTCGGCGAAAACGGCGTGTACTTGCACGGCTTGCCCTATTCGATGGCGCCGCGCGAGCAGATCGAAGTGCCGATGTTGTTCTGGGCATCGCCGGGCTTCTACGCGGAGCGAGCGAAGGTCGACCCGCAATGCTTGCGGCGTTCGGCGCAGCGCGACACGAGTCACGATGCGGTTTTTCACACGCTCTTGTCGATCTTCGGTCTCCGATCGCCGGTCTACGATGAGCGACTCGACCTGATGGCAGCCTGCCGCAGGAACATGCTCACGTCGGTCAAGAGCCGCTGAGCCGCGCGTGCGGCAATGACCTTCCTCGACTTCTATCGCAGCCGCGACGGCAAGCACGTCCTGCTGTACCACGCGATGGCGCTCGCAGCCGGTGCCATCGCGTTGACCCTGGGTCTGGGCGACGGACGTGTCGACCTCACGATCGCGCGGTGGTTCTTCGATGATGTAAGACGCGTTTTCCCGCTGACCAACCAATGGTTCCTGAAAACCGTACTGCACGACGGGGCTCGCACAATGAGCGTCGTGGCCGCGCTCGCACTGGTCGGGCTCGCGGTCACGAGCTACGTCACGCAGCAACTGCGAGCCGTTCGCGCGCATCGTGAGGCGCTGCTGTTCATCTCGATCGCTACGCTCGGGGCTGCTGCGATCGTGGGCGCTTTGAAGCACTTCAGCTCGCACGCTTGCCCGTGGGCCCTGGTGTCATTCGGCGGTTCAGCGATCTATCACCCCTTGCTGGGCGCGCACGCGGCCGCGGCTGACGTCAGCGGCTGCTTTCCGGCCGCTCATCCCGTTACAGGCTACGCCTGGCTCGCCGTTGGGTTCGTGCTCTATCCGGCGGCGCGCCGCCGCGCGTGGCAGTCGTGGGCAGTGGCGTTCGCCGTGGGCACGATACTCGGGGGAGTGCAGATCGTGCGCGGCGCGCACTTTCTCTCGCACGTCTTGTGGTCGGCCTGGGTCGTCTGGGGCGTCAACGTCGCTTTGTTGGGTTTTAGCGCTTACTGGCCGACGCGCCGCCGTGCGGCGAGAACGGCCAGGGCATGACAGAGGGGTTGGACCCCTCCGCGGAGGGGTCCTAGAAATCACTTTAAGTTCGTTCAGCTTCGCGTTATTTCGCGAGCGGATTCGGGCGCACCTGGAAGTGCACCACGAGCGGCTTCGTGCCCTTGCCGCCTTCCTTGAGCCACGGCGTGCGATCGCCGCTCGGCACCCAGAGGCCGCGGCCTTTCCAGCCCGCGTTCGCGTCGTCGATGCGGCCTTCGAATCCTTTCGAGTAGAAGCCGAGCGGATACGGAATCCGCAGCGTGACCATTTCGTTGTTCACGAGCGCGTGCACGCCGTCGAACAGGTTCGCGGTCGACATCGGCACGTTGGCTCCCAAGCCCGGACGTGTTGTGCTGATCGACCCAGCTGTAATAGCTCGACTCGACGCTCTCATCGGGCCGGCCGACGAATCCGGGGCCTGGATAGCGATGGAAGCGTCCAACCCTCGGGGCAGTGATTGCCGGTCGCGGTCGGGCCGTTCAACGGGCCCTTGCACTTGCGCCGGTCGAACGCGCCGAGATGGCCGCTGCCCATCGACATCCACACGACGCCGTTGCGGTCGATGTCGGCGCCGCGGATCCCGTAGCCCGGCATCGGCGGCGTGAAGACCTCGGTGAGCGCGGTGGCCGGCGGATTCGAGCCCGGGTTCACGCGCACGACGGCGCCGGGATAGCCGATCGTGGAACCCCAGATCGAGCCGTCGGCCGGGTTCGGCATCACGGCATAGAAGCCGCTGTTGACGCGCGTGTCCTTCGCCGGATCCGCGGGCTGGCCGGGCTCGACGTAGTCGTCGCGCTTGCCGTTGCCGTTCGTGTCGAGCACGAGCGCGGTCCAACCCTGCGAGCGTCCCGCGTCGCCGGTCTCGAGGAACATCTTCGAGTTCAGCCAGCCGACCACGGGACCGCCGCCGCTGGTCCACAGCGTGTCGTTCGCGTCCTCGGCGAACTGCAGGTGGTGAGTCGAGTAGCAGGTGTCGATGAACGTGTACTTCTCGGTCTTCGGATCGTAGACGGACAGCTGTCGACCGGAGCGCGGCAGCGGGAACAGCTTCGCGGACGGATGGTTCGATTCCGCGCTGCAATACGACGGCGCGTTGTCGGGCGCGCGTACGACGGCCGTGTACCAGACACGTCCTTGCTCATCGAGCATCGGGTTGTGCGCGTTGGCCTTGCTGTCCCAGATCGCCTCGGTGCCCCAGTACGCGGACGGCTGTGTCGGCGGAGTGCTGTTCGTCGTCGGCGTGTTCGGGTCCTGCACCGGCGCGTGCATCGCGGTCGCCGTGTTCGTCTTCGGGTCGAGGATCGGGAACTCGTCGGTCGAAAGCTCCGGCGCGCCGTACAACTTGCCGTAGCCGTTCACGGTCGGGTTGCGGCGATCCGTGCCGGAGAGGTCGTGCATGTAGGCTTTGTCGGTGGACCAGTCGCGAACGGTCGCGACGATGTTGCGCTCGACGCCGCGCGGCCGCTGCGGTTGGGTGTGCGGCAGCTCGCCCTTGGCGACGCGCTCGGTCCAATCGCTGAGATATTTCGGCGGTACACCGCCGAGCTGGTTCATCGCGGACGCGAGCATCTGCGCGCCGGCTTGTCCCGACTGGATGCGGCGCACCCATGCGTCGTGGTGGCTCATGCTCTGAAACTCGGGCGGCAGCGTGCGCGTCGCGAGCTGCCCAATCTGATGGCAGCCGATGCAGGAAAGATTCTTCACCGACGCGAGGTACTGGGGCACGCCGCCCGGCAGCGCGCTGACCTCCGCGGCCTGCGGCACCTTCATCATCGAGTACCAGTACGCGGCGGGATAGACGACCGCAGCCGCGGCCGGTGACGGCGCCGCGTTCGCGACGAGGTTCAGCGCTTGTCCGGGCTTGGCGTTCGTCTTCGCCGAATCCACCAGTCCATAGCCGCGGACCCACACTCGATAGTTCGCCGCCGGCAAATCGGGAACGACGTAGCGTCCCTGGTCGTCGGTCACGACGATCTTGGCGTAACGCGTGTCGAAGTCGTCGGTTTCCGCGATGACCCAGACGCCGGCTTCCGGGCCGGCCGGGCCGTTCACGACGCCGCCGATGTCGTCGGCATCGATGGCTACGGTTTGGGCGGCGCCGATGCCGGCGCCAAGGCTGAACGAGATCGCGAGAGACAAAGCGGACAGCCGTCGGACGAATGCCATGTTGTTTCCCCCAAAAGCGATTTGTTTGCGCCGGGCCGCGCGGGGCGGCTGTTGACGCTCCACTATCCATGCCGGTGCCGTGAAAGCAAGCCTGCGACTGGCACGAATTCTCAAGGCGGGCTTATGCTGGCGCAAAGAGGGTCCAAGCAAACGGGGGGCTCATGTTCTGGCGAGTGATCGTGGGCGTGGCGGCTTTTGGGATCGCGGGCATCGCGACCGCGCATCATTCCTTCTCGGCCGAGTTCGATGCCGAGAAGAGAGCGGAGCTGACGGGCAAGATCGTGCAGGTTTGGTGGGCCAATCCGCACGTTCGCTATCGGCTCGAGGTTAGCGGCGGCGCCGGCGCGACCGAGAGCTGGGAGCTGCAAGCCCTGAACATCACGGGCTTGCAGCGCCTCGGTTGGACACAGGCCACGGTCAAGGTCGGCGACGAGCTCAAAGTATCCGGAGAGCTCGGGCGCGACGGCGCGAAGAAGCTATTCGTGCGCAACGTCCAGCGCGCAGACGGCACGGTGTTGCTGGCCGCGCGTGGTGACCCCGCCGCCTCAGATGTCAACGAGGTCCGCGCGACGCCGGGTAAGCGCTACGGGTACGGCGCAGTGGACAACGACTATCCCGTCGACATCACGGGTGCGTGGCGCAACCGCTACAAGTTCCGCGTCACGGTTGACGACCTCGATCCGAAGCCGACGCCGTTCACGGCCGAGGGCCGCGCCGTGTTTGCGGGGACCGAGCACTATCAGGATCCGGCGCTGCGTTGTATGGCGCTCGGTTTGCCGCGTCTGTTCGGTGCACCTTACAACATGGAGATCGTGGATGCGGGCACGCACTACGTGATCATTCATGTCGAGCACAACACGCCGCGGCGCGTGTGGATGGATGGCCGCGCGGCGCCCGCCGATACGCAGCCGTCGTCGCTCGGTTTCTCGGTGGGGCATTGGGAAGGCGATGACCTCGTGATCGAGACGACGCACCTTCTACCGGGCTGGCTCGATGGCTCCGGCTTGCCGATGAAAGGCGAGGGCACACGGATCATCGAGCGTTACGAGTTCACGGCGGATCAGCTCGCGATGGATCGGACCATGACGATCTACGATCCGTATTACACGCAGCCGCTCGTACGCCGGCGCGGCTCGGCTCGCGACGACGTCGACGTCGACATCAGCGAGCAGGGGAGCTGCGATCCGGACAGCTATTACCGCGACTTGCTCGAGCTCGGTCGGCTCGAGGAGCACCTGAACCGCTAACGGACGCGTCAGCGCACGAGCCGCACTCTGATCGACCGGCCGGATCCTTTGGGCACGAGAAAACGGCTGCCCATCGCGCCGGGCTTCAGCTCGGCATCGAACGGGGTCTCGGGCAAGTTCCGGAGCGTTTGGCTGTCGTTCTGCGCCCATACGGTTCCGTCCGCGGCCGTGAAAGTCGTAGCTCGGCCCTGTACGGTTCTGACGCCCGTGATGACGATCGCGACGACCTCGTTCTTCGCGGCGCTCGCGGGTGCAGGCGCCGACGTCGACGCGGCGACGGGCGGTGCCACGGTCGACGACGGCGCAGCCGCTGCGGCGACGGCCGCACTCGCGGGTGCAGTCGCCGCCGCGGAGGGCGGTGCGGTGGTCGACGTCGGCGCGGCGGCTGAAGTCGGTGCCGCGGTCGGGCCCGGCGAGGCCGGCGCGCGATTGGGTCGCAACGCCCGGTCATAACACGCGAGTCGCTCGGTGTCGTTCTCGATGTCCGGGCACGGCATCGCCTGACCGAACGCCGCGGAGGCACCGAGGCTCATGATCACGGCAACACAAGGCCCGAGATACAACCGGTCGCAGAGCGATGCTGCTGGCGTTCGCCGCGCTGTGGCATCATCGCGCGTTCGCGAAACTTGAGAGCCCATGGCAACCCCCGTGAAACAAACTATCTCCGCGACGTCGCACGCAATAGTGGCCGGAGCCGACCGTGCCGATCAAGTGGCCGAATCGAGCGAAGCGGTTGCCGCAGGCGGTGCGTTCGCGGTCGAGGCGGAGCGTTTCGCCGACGCGCGCGTGTTGCGCTATCGCGTTCCTGGGTTCGAGACGCTCGATCGGAAGACCAAGGAGCTGATCTACTATCTCTACGAGGCAGCTCTGTGCGGGCGAGAGCTGATCTACGATCAGAAGTACCGCTACAACCTCGCGGTCAAGCGCACGCTCGAGCAGATCGTCCGCTATTACGACGGCGAGCGCGACACGGACGAGTTCAGGGCGCTCACGCTGTACTTAAAGCGCGTCTGGTTCGCGAACGGCATTCATCACCACTATTCGCACGACAAGCTGGCGCCGAGCGTTCGGCGCGGAGCAATTCGCTGCGTGGGTTCGCGACACGCCGGCGGAGTTTCCACTGCGCGACGGCCAGTCGCTCGAAGAATTCATCGCCGAGATAACGCCGGTAATGTTCGATCCGCGCGTCGACGCGAAGCTCGTCAGCAAGGCGGCAGACAGCGACGTGCTGACGAGCTCTGCGGTGAATTTCTACAGCGGCGTCACGCAACGAGAGGCCGAATCGTTCTACTCGACGAAGCTCGAGCCGGGCGATGCGACGCCGATCTCGCTCGGGCTGAACTCGCGGCTCGTGAAGGAGCGCGGTGCGATCGTCGAGCAAGTGCTTAAGGTCGGCGGCCGCTACACGCAGGCCATCGAGCGAATGGTGTCATGGCTCAAGAAGGCCGCGGCCAAGGCCGAGAACGAGGCCCAAGCGGCGGCGCTGCGCAAGCTGATCCGTTTTTACGAGAGCGGCGATCTCAAGGATTGGGACGAATACAACGTTGCGTGGGTAAAGGACACGGATTCGCACGTCGACCTGATCAACGGCTTCATCGAGGTCTATCACGATCCGCTCGGCATGCGCGGAACGTTCGAGGCCGTCGTGTCGGTGCGAGACGCGGAGGCCACGCGCAGGATCGCTGCGATCGCGGGTGCCGCTCAATGGTTCGAGGATCACATGCCGTTCCTCGACGGCCACAAGAAGCGCGACGTCACCGGTGTCACGGGTAAGGTCATCAACGTGATCATCGAGTCGGGCGACGCTGCGCCGACCACGCCGATCGGCATCAACTTGCCGAACGCCGACTGGATCCGCAAACGACACGGCTCGAAGTCGGTCAGCCTCGGCAACGTCGTAGCCGCCTACAACGCGGTGCGCGGCGGCGCGGACGCCGAGTTCGCCTGCGGTGCGGACGAGATCTCGCGCAACGAACGTCACGGCGAGCTCGCCCTCGCGTTGCATATCGATCTGCACGAAGTGATCGGTCATGGCTCGGGGCAGCTCGAAACCGGCGTCGCGTCGCTGAGCGAGACATTGAAGAGTTACGGCTCGACACTCGAGGAGGCGCGCGCGGATCTCGTCGCGTTGTATTACATCGTCGATCCGAAGCTGATCGAGCTCGGTGTGATGCCGTCGCTCGAGGTTGGTTACACCGCTTGCGATCAGTTCGTCCGCAATGGACTCATGCAGCAGCTGAATCGCGTCGAGCTCGGCAAGGATGTCGAAGAGGATCACATGCGGAATCGGCAGCTGATCGCCGCTTGGGCCTATAGCCAAGGGCAGCGCGACAACGTGATCGAGAAACGCGTGCGTGACGGCAAGACGTATTTCGTGATCAACGATTACGCCAAGCTGCGCGGCTTGTTCGGCGCATTGCTGCGCGAGGTCCAGCGAATCAAGTCGACGGGCGACTACGCGGCCGGCCGCGAGCTCGTGGAGCGCTACGCGGTGAAGGTTGATCGCGCGCTGCACGCCGAGGTTCTCGAGCGCTATGCGGCGCTGAACATCCCGCCCTATTCGGGATTCATCGGTCCGCGCCTCGTGCCGATCGAGGACGCCGGCGCGATCGTCGACGTGCGGATCGAGTATCCGGCCGACTTCAGCGCGCAGATGCTCGAATACGCCGACCGCTACGCGTTTCTGCCCACCTGGAACTAGCGCCGAGGAGCTCGCTCGTGACCAAGACCGCGACCGCCATGCTCGTTGCCCTGCTTGCGTCTCAGGGCTGTGTCAGCTCCAGCGTTGCTCCGCGTGCGGCGGCGCCGAAGGTCATCCTGATCATCGGCGACGGCATGGACGATCAGCAGATCACGATCGCGCGACACTACCTGGTCGGCGAAGCCGGGGCGCTTGCGCTCGACGGCATGCCGCAGCGTTCCGCCGTGCGCATGCAGACCGTGGTGGAGCAAAACCCGTCGCTGCCCGATTACGTGCCGGACTCTGCGAACACGGCGACGTCGATGGCTACCGGCATCGTCACGAGCGCCGGCCGAATTGCCACGACGGCCGGCACCGATCGCGACGCCGTCACGATCATGGAGCTCGCGGCCGACGCCGGAATCCGGACCGGAATCGTCACGACCTCGAGCGTGACGGATGCGACGCCGGCATCGTTTGTCGCGCACGTGAACTGGCGCTTGTGCGAGGGGCCGCGCAGCATGGTGCCGCGCAATCAGAACAACGGGCTGTTCAACACGAACTGTTCGGCCGACCTGAAGGCCAACGGCGGCAAGGGCTCGATCTCCGAGCAGATCGCGGCGTCGCGTATCGACGTGGTGCTCGGCGGCGGTCGGCAGCACTTCGACCAGCCGGCCGAGGGCGAAGCAACGAAGACGGTCGCGGATGCCGCGATCGAGAATGGCTTCGCGATCGTGCACACCGCGAGCGAGCTCGCGGCGTTGCCCGAGGCAGGCCGCGTGCTCGGATTGTTCTCGCCGAACACGATGCCGGTGCAATGGCGCGGCGAAGGCGACGCGAAGGCCGAGCGCGTGCAGCGAATCGACGGCCGTCCGGCGTTGCCCGACGCATTTCCGTGCGAGCCGAACCCCGAGTTCGGGTCGATGCCGACCTTGCCGACGATGGCGCGCGCGGCGCTCGAGCGCCTCGACGGCGGGCCGTTCATGCTGATGATCGAGTCGGCGTCGATCGACAAGCAGTCGCATTTGCGGCGCCCGTGCGGCCAGATCGGCGAGCTCGGCCAGCTCGACGACACGCTGAAAGTCGTGCTCGACTACGCGCGTGCGCATCCCGAGACGCTCGTGCTCGTGACGGCCGATCACAGCCACGCCGCGCAGCTCGTTCCCGAGACCAGCGCGCTCGCGGCGTTGAATGCGGCAAGTCCCGGCTACTTCGCGCGCGTGCGCACGCCGGAGGGCGGCTTGATGGGCGTGGGCTACGCGACGAACGACTCGAGCGTCCAGGAGGACCACACCGGAGCCGACGTGCCGCTGTTCGCGAGTGGCCCCGGCGCCGACGAGATTCCGTCTTCGCTGCGGCAGCCCGAGATCTTCGGGCTGCTGGTGCGTCATCTCGGTCTCAACCCGCCGCGGTAGTCGATGCACGCGAAACACTCGAGCCTCGCCGATCTCGAAGCCGGTCTTCGCGGAGATCCAGCGTTCGCCGCGCGAGCACGGGGTGCTCGCGCTGATCGTGCTTCGGCCGCGGCGCGGCGAGCGCGAGGTTGTCGAAACCGCCGCGCTCGATATGGCCGACGGCCTCGCCGGTGACCGTTGGGCGCAAGGCAAGCGCCACCGCAAGGATCAACTCACGCTGATGAACGCGCGCGCGATCGCGTTGATCGCGCAGAGCCGCGAACGATGGCCGCTTGCGGGTGACCAGCTCTACGTCGACCTGGACTTGAGTGTCGAAAATGTTCCGCCGGGAACGCGCATCGCAATCGGCGCCGCCGAGATCGAGGTGAGCTCCGAGCCGCACATGGGCTGCAGGCTGTTTCGCGAGCGTTACGGTGAGGACGCGCAGAGGTTCGTGAACTCGGACGCAGGCCGCGCGTTACAACTCCGCGGCATCAACGCGTGGGTCGTGAAGAACGGCACGGTTCGCACCGGCGATCCGGTGCGAGTGCTGTTCGATTGAAAGCTGGCGGCGCGACTCGACGGGCTGGAACCTGCTCACTACCGGCCCTGTTGTTAGCAACCTGGTCCAAGGGCCCAGTTTAGTTTGGGCAACTAAATGACCAGTTGTGTCAAGCTGTTGACTGTGTGAGGTCAGGTCCAGCCCGTAGGATCGAATATACGCCTCGGTTTGGGGTAACACCAAGGCGTAAAGGATTGAATGGCTGACGGGCGAGGTAAGGGCGCAGTTTCGGTTTCGAACCACGACGGGGCGCGGGCCGTGAAGCCCGACTCCAAGGAAATTCGGGCCGCGCTCGCGCGAATTTTGGTCAGCTCATGTTTCGCTCGAGCGGAGCGGGCCACCAATTTCCTGAAATATGCGGTCGAGCAGACGCTCGCCGGCGCCGGCTCGCGATTGAAGGGACACTCGATCGGTGTCGCGGTCTTCGGCCGGCCGGCTGACTTCGACTCGCAGAAAGACCCGCTGGTGCGCGTCGAGGCCGGCCGCTTGCGGCGCAGGCTCGCGCAGTATTACAGCGGCGAGGGTGCGGCGGATCCGATCCGGATACAGCTACCGCGCGGTAGCTACACCGTGACGTGCGAGTACCGCCTGTCGCCTCCGGACCCGCCGCCCGCCGTGCCCGTTGCGGAACGCCGTGCGTCGCCGCCTCCTTGGCGGCTCGGTGTCGCGGTTCTCGGCGCGTTGCTGGTCGCGGTATGGGGTGCGATCCCATCGCAGCGGCACGCACTCTCGGAGAGTGCGGAAACCGAGGCCGCTGCCGAGCCCGGGATGACCGAATGGCCGAGGTTCGTAGTCGTGCCGTTCGAGAACCTGACCGCCGAGCCGAAGCTAAGCGATCTCGCGGCGATCGTGACGGACGAAGTCATGCTGGCTCTCGATCAGCTCGACCTGTACGTGGTCGCGGGCCAGATTCGAGCGCCCGGCGGCGGCGCCCGTTCGCGCGAGGCGCCCGGAAGCTACCTGTTGACGGGCAGCGTACACGGCGGCCTCGACCAGGAGCGGGTCACGGCGCGCTTGGTGGACGCGGAGACAGGGCAGCAACTGTGGACCGCGAGCTACCGCGAGGACGCAGCGCTCGAGCAGCTCTTGTCGCTGCAGGAGTGGGTGGCGCGAGACGTGGCGGCCCTGGCGGCGCCCTACGGCCCGATCTTCGAAGCCGAGCAGACACGCGTGAGCCGCGAGCGCCACGAGCCGGACCTTCGCGAATGTGTGGTGAAGTACTACGACTACCGGCGACGTATCGAGCCGGACGCGCACGCAGACGCGTTGCGATGCTTCGAGATCGTCAGCGCCCGAAAGCCGCGCGTGGCGCAGGTGTGGGCCGGGCAGGCCTTGCTGCACCTCGATTCGTTTGCGTTTCACTTCGGGAACGATGCGGCGGGATCGTTGACGGCAGCGCGAGACGCGACCGCGAGAGCGATCGCGATCGACGCCGACGACTTCCTCGCAAACATGGCGTTGATGCGCGTGCTGTTCTTCGATGGGGATACGCGGTTCCGCGACGGCATCGAGAAGACGCTTGCGCTGCGACCCAATAGCGCGGAGGCGTTGTCGCAGGCCGGCATCATGCTGACGATGTCGGGCGACTCCGCTGCGGGGCTGCCGCTGATCGAGCGCGCACACGCGCTTTCGAAGAAGCCGCCCGGCGTCTACTACAACGTGGCTTTCGCGGTCACCTATCTACGCGCCGGCCAGTTCGAGCGCGCGCTCGAGGCGACGCTGAAGGTTCGCACGCCCGATTGGGTGGGCGCGCAGACGCTGTTGACTGCGGCCGCGGCGTTGGCCGGTCGCGACGACGTCGCCCGCGAAGCGGCGGCAAGGTTGGTCACGTTGTACCCCGAGTTCGAATCCGAGGCGTTGCACGATTTCGACAAATGGCACTTCGACGGGGCCTATCAGGAGAAGCTGATTGCCGGCCTCGAGGCCGCGGGCCTCAAGATCGTCGGTGCGAGTCGCCGCGGGCCGGCTCGTCTAATTCGTGGTGATCAGACTGGCGGGTAGGATCAGTGTGGCCGTCGTGCCCAACCCGTCGCCGGCCTCGACGTCGAGCATGGCTTCGAAGGCCCTGAGCCGTTGATCGATGCTCCATAGGCCGATGCCGCCACTCTCGTCGAACGGATTGCCGCGACGCCGGTGGGCGGGCAGGCCGATGCCGTCGTCGGCGACGGTGATGCCGACGGAGCCGTCGCGGCGGTAGGTGCTGGAGACGGCGACGCGCTTGGCGCGTGCGTGCTGGCGCACGTTCGTCAGGAGCTCGCGGACCGTTCGAAACACGATCTCGCTGACTTCGTCGTCGAAGCGAGTGTGGCGCTCGTCGAGCGCGACATCGCACGCGATGTCGCCTTGGGCGCGAAACTGCTCGCAGAGCTCTGTGAGGCGCCCTATGAGCTTAATGGCGGTCAAGACTGACATGGGTCAACTCGCGGAGCACGGCCTCGAATTCGCGAGTGAAGGAGTGGAACTGCCCCATCGCGGATAGCGAGAGGCGCACGAGCTCCTCGAGGTGCTCGCAGGCGCTCTGCGGAGCTGTCGCCGAGCTCCTGGGAGAGCTCCGTCGCGCGGCGTTGCAGCTCGACCAGCTCCTGCAGCGGGCCATCTCGCAATTGCTCGGCCAGCGCCCCCAACGAGGCTTTGGCGGCGATAGTTTCGTCCTGGTCTGTTCTGTCGATCTGCATGTCCGTCAGCGGCATGATTCTGGAAGCTGCCAGTTCATCCCAAACCGGCACTGTTGTGACGTGTCATACAGTGTCCTGGCGCGAGCCCGCGCCGGCCGTGCCCCCGCGGCGGACTTTGCCGTCTCGCGTAACGTTATCGCCCGCGGAACTTGCCGTTCAGCGGCGCTCAGAGTGCGTCGGCGAGGAGCTGTGCGACGTGGATCGCGTGGCGTTGCGCACCGTCGCGGATCTGATGCCGGCAGCTCGTGCCGTCCGCGACGATCGCGGTTGTCGGCAGTCCGCTGCGCGCACGGCCGGCAGCAGCCCCGCCTCGGCCATTCGCAACGAAACGTCGACATGCTCGGCCTCGTAGCCGAAGGCGCCGGCCATGCCGCAGCAGCTGGATGTTATTGGTTCTACCACCAATCCTGGTACGAGCTCGAGAGCGGCGTGGACGGCGGGCATCACGCCGAACGCTTTCTGATGGCAGTGGCCGTGCACGAGCGCGCGCGCGTATCGCGATGGCTTGAATGACAAGGACCAGCGGCCGGCCGCGTGCTCGCGCACGACGAACTCCTCGAACGTCAGTGCCGCCGCCGCGACCGCGGTGCTTTCATCGCCCGGCAACAGACTGCGCAGCTCGTCGCGGAGCCCGAGCACGCAGGATGGCTCGAGCCCGATGATCGGTACGCCTCGCGCTACGAAAGGACTCATCGTCAGGAGCAGCTCGCGAGCCGTCGCGCGCGCCGCATCGATCATGCCGGTCGCGAGATAGGTCCGCCCGCAACAAACGGGGCGGCCGCTCGGTGCTGTGGGCGTGTGCAGCGTGTAGCCGGCGGCCGTCAAGCACCTTGACCGCGGCACGCAGGTTCTCGGGCTCGAAGTAGGTGTTGAACGTGTCTGCAAACAGGACCGCTTCCTTGGGTGCGGCGTCGGGAGCAGGGCGCCGGCAGCTCGCTCGTCCCGCGAAAATAATCCCGCCGCCATTTCGGCAGTGTGCGGCGCGCGGCAAAGCCGGCGATCGTTTCGGACAGCTTGGCGAGCCCGGGCACGCGATCCCGAAGATTCAGAAGCGGAGCCAAGGTCGCGGCGGTGCGCGCGTAGCGCGGCAGATGCGCAACGAGCTTGTCGCGCAGCGAGCGTGGGTGGTCGCGATGGTACTGATGCAGGAACTCGACTTTCATGGCGGCCATGTCGACACCGGTCGGGCACTCGCGCTTGCAGCCTTTGCACGAGACACACAGCGCCAGCGTGTCGTAGAGGTCGCGCGACGCAAGCGCGTTGGCGCCGAGCTGCCCCGATAGCGCGAGCCGCAACGAGTTCGCTCGCCCCCGCGTCACGTGCCGCTCGTCGCGCGTGACGCGATACGACGGACACATCGTGCCGGCGTCGAACTTCCGGCAATGCCCGTTGTTGTTGCACATTTCGACGGCGGCCGCGAAGCCGCGGCCGCGGTTCTCCGTGCCGACCTCGTGCTGCGACCAATCGAGACCGGTCGCGACCGGCACGGTGCGGTAGTCCGGCTTGAAACGGAACAGTCGTCGGTCGTCCATCTTCGGCGCGGCGACGATCTTGCCGGGATTCATGAGGCCTTTCGGGTCGAAGCTGCGCTTCAGCTCCGCGAACGCGTTCGTGAGGCGCTTCCCCAAGAAAGGCTCGATCCATTCGGAGCGCACGAGGCCGTCGCCGTGCTCGCCCGAATAGGAGCCTTTGTATTGCTTGACGAGCGCGCACGCTTCTTCGGCGATTGCACGCATTTGCCGCGCGCCGTGCTCGGTGCGCAGATTCAGCACCGGCCGCACGTGCAGGCAGCCGACCGAGGCGTGGGCGTAGAACGTGCCGCGCGTGCCGTGCTTCGCGAAGACTTCCGTGAGCCGCGCCGTGTACTCGGCGAGATGCTCGAGCGGCACCGCGCAATCCTCGATGAACGACACGGGCTTACCGTCGCCTTTCATCGACATCATGATGTTCAGACCGGCCTTGCGGACTTCCCACACGTCGCGTTGCCAAGCCGGATCCACAATCTCCACGACACTGCCCGGCAACCCGAGGTCGCCCATCAGCTCGCTGAGCGCACGCAGCTTGGCGAGCTGCGGGGCCTGCTCGTCGCCGGCGAACTCGACGAGCAGGATCGCATCGGGCTCGCCGCGGAGCGTCTTGTCCATCGTCGCGCGGAACGACGCGATGTCGCGCGACAGATCGATCATCGTGCGGTCGACGAGCTCGACGGCGGCCGGGTCGAGCTTGACGATGTGCTGTGCCAGCTCCATGGCGCGGTAGAACGTCGGGAAGTGCACGACGCCGAGCGCTTTGTGCTTCGGCAACGGAGCGAGCTTCAGCTTCAGCTTGCGAAAGTAGCCGAGCGTGCCCTCCGAGCCGACCAGCAGCTGCGCCATGTTGAACGCGTCGGCCGACGCCATGTCGAGGTTGTAGCCCGCGACTCGGCGCTGCACCTTCGGCACGCGCGCCGCAATCTCGTCGCGTTCGCGCGTGTAGAGCTCGCGCACTTTCGTCACGAGCTCGCGATGGCGAGTCGGACCCTCGGGTGGCCCGGCGCGCACGGGGCCGAACGTCAACGTCTCGCCGCTCGTGAGCCAAGTCTCGGCCGCGTCGACGTTGTGCACCATGTTGCCGTAACGCAGCGACCGAGCGCCGCAGCTGTTGTTGGCGGCCATGCCGCCGAGCGTGGCCTGGGCAGAAGTCGACACGTCGACCGGGTACCAGAGGCCCAGCGGCTTCAAGCGCGCGTTCAGGTCGTCGAGCACGATGCCGGGCTCGACCCACGCGTGAGCGCCGGCCGCGTCGACCTCGAGCAGCCGGTTCAAATGCTTGCTGCCGTCGATCACGAGCGCCGCGCCGACGGTTTGGCCGCACTGAGACGTGCCCGCGCCGCGCGGCAGGATCGGCACCCCGGCGTCGGCCGCGATCTCGAGAGTCTTCTGCGCGTCATCGGGCGTTTGTGGCACGACGACACCGAGCGGCTCGATCTGGTAGATCGAGGCGTCCGTGGAATATCGCCCTCGGCTGCCGGCGTCGAACAGCACCTCGCCGCGTATCTCCCGGCGCAAGCGTGATTCCAAGGGCGCGAACGGCGTGGCTGCCATCGATGGACGCAATCGGGTCGGTGGGCGGCTATTGTAGGGGCTCCCGGGCCTCGAGTGCCCCGGCGCCGGCCGGCGACGCCGTTTGGCAACAGGTCGAAACCGACCGGAAAGCTTGCCAAGTGTAAGAGTTGGTAGAATTGCGGCCCTAAGAATCCCGCCGGATGGCCCGTCGGACGTTCGCCGCACCAAGACGGCCCATAGAAAGAGAGCGATGCTTCTCCGCCCCTCATTCGTTCTCGGTCTCCTCGCAGTCTGCGAAACCTTGGCCGTGCTCGCGCAAGATCGGCCGACGGAAGCTTTCGACCGCGCGACGCTCGTGGCGCGCGCCGCGGAGCTCGCCAAGCACGAGCACGTTCTGCCGCCCCGGCCGGAAGGCGAAGACGGTGAACGCCTCACGTTCGATCAGTACCGGCGGATCCGCTATACGGCCGCGTCGATCTGGACGGGCGAGGGCCGCACGTTCACGCTGGATCTCGCGTATCCGGGCTTCATCTTCGAGGTGCCCGTCAACATCAACCTCGTCGTCGGCAAGACTGCGCGGCGAGTGTTGTTCAAGAACGATCTGTTCGAATACGGCGCCACCGCGCCGGACTTTGCGAACGTGCAGCACGCGGGTTACTCCGGGTTTCGCGTGCGTGCCCCGATGGAAGGCTCGGACAACCCCGAAGAGTTTCTCGTGTTTCAGGGTGCCAGCTATTTTCGCGCGCTTGCGCGCGGGCAACTCTACGGCTTGGCTGCGCGCGGTCTCGCGGTGCGCACGGCGCGGCCCGAAGGCGAGGAGTTTCCCGTGTTCACGGACTTCTGGATCGAGCGTCCGCCGGAGCAGGCGGAGCAGATCGTGATCCACTCGTTGCTGCAGAGCGAGTCGGTCGTCGGTGCCTACACGTTCAGAGCGAAGCCCGGCGACGAAACGCAGATCGACGTCGATGTCGCGCTGTTCCCGCGCGCCGAGCTCACCGCGTTCGGCGTTGCGCCGTTGACCTCGATGTTCCTGTTCGACGCGTCGAACCGCGGGCGCTTCGACGACTATCGCAATGCCGTGCACGATTCGGACGGCCTGCAAATCGTCAATGGACGCGGCGAGCGTTTGTGGCGGCCGCTCGCGAATCCGCGCACGCTGCAGATATCGGCGTTTGTCGACGACAGTCCGCAAGGTTTTGGGCTGGTGCAACGGAAACGCGAGTTCGACGACTACGAGGACGCCGAAGCGTCCTACGATCGGCGCCCCTCGGCCTGGGTCGAGCCGACCGCCGGGTGGGGGCCGGGGCACGTCGAGCTCGTCGAGATTCCCTCCGACAACGAGATCAACGACAACATCGTCGCGTATTGGCAGCCGCGCGAGCCCATCCCGGCCGGCGGGAGCGCCGAGTTCTCGTATCGCCTGAAGTTCACGGTCGAGCCGCTCGACGCTTCGCTCGCGCGCGCGGTGGCGACACGCGTCGGGCAGGCGCCGAACAACGATGACTTAAGATCGTTCGTGATCGACTTCAAAGGTGCTGGCGAGGTCCCCGACGCTCTCGAGCTCGATGTCTCGAGCTCCGGCGGCGAGATATCTTCGCCGCGCGGCCAGGTGGTGCCGCAGACCGGCGTATACCGCGCGACGTTCGAGCTCGACCCGCAGCGCGAGAGCATCGTCGAGCTGCGCATGACACTGCACTCGAACGACAAGCCGTGGAGCGAGACCTGGTTGTACAGGTGGAGTCGATGACGACGCGCTACACGACGTCGGTCCCGCCGTTTGCCGATTTGGCGATGCCGGCCCAGAGCTTCCGGCAGTACCCGCCAGGGCGCCGACGCCGCTGGCCCTCGTTCCGCACGTTGCTCGGGCGGCTCGTGACGTTCGGCGGAGGCGCAGCCCTGACGGTGTATGCGAGCCGCGAGATGATCGCCGTCGTGTCCGTTGGCGGCGTATCCGCGCTGCAGTGGGCGATGGTTGCGTTGTTCGCGGTCACGTTCGCGTGGATCGCATTGACCGCGGCGGGGGCCGTTGCCGGGGTTTTCTTCGGCGGCGTGCGTAAGCGGGCGAAGGCCGACCAACGAGTGGGCGAGCTCACGGCGCTCGTGATGCCGATCTACAACGAGGAACCGTCGGGCACGTTCTCCGCGCTGCAAGCGATGGCCGAAGCGCTCGTCGAGCGCGATGCGGCGGAGGGCTTCGAGATCTTCGTGTTATCGGACACGAACAATCCCGACATCTACGTCAAGGAGACGGCGGCGTATCACGTGCTGCGCGATAGGCTCGGCGACCGCGTGCGGATCTGGTACCGCCGCCGGGCAGACAACGTCGGGCGCAAAGTCGGCAATATCGAGGATTTCATCAAGCGCTGGGGCGCGCGCTACGACTTCATGATCGTGCTGGATGCGGATAGCATCTTGGCGCCAGAGACGCTCGTGACGCTCGCGCGCGAGATGGCGGCCGACGAGAGCCTCGGGCTGCTCCAGACTTCGCCGAGACTCGTGGGCGGGCGCACGTTGTTCGCGCGAATGCAGCAGTTCGCCGGGCGCGTCTACGGCCCAATCGTCGCACGCGGCATTACGGCTTGGCAGGGCGACGACGGCAATTATTGGGGCCACAA
Source organism: uncultured Gammaproteobacteria bacterium (assembly GCA_963741255.1). Taxonomy (GTDB): domain Bacteria; phylum Pseudomonadota; class Gammaproteobacteria; order Steroidobacterales; family Rariloculaceae; genus FEN-1219. Next base: position 89,242 of record CAVUHM010000002.1, read on the forward strand.
CGCCATCATTCGGGTGCGCGCGTTCGCGTCTGCGGCAGGGCTGCCCGTGTTGCCCGGCAAGAAACCATTCGGCGGCGCGATCATGTCGCACGATTTCGTCGAGGCCGCGTTGCTGCGCCGCGCCGGTTGGGCCGTGCGCATGTTGCCGACGGAGAACGGAACCTGGGAAGACGGCCCGCCGTCGCTGCTCGATTCGGCCGCGCGCGATCGGCGCTGGGCGCAGGGCAACATCCAGCACCTCGCCGTGATCTTGAGCAAAGGCTTCGCCTGGCCGAACCGCGTACACATGGCGATCGGCATCATGAGCTACCTCGCCTCGCCGCTGTGGTTTGCGCTGATCGTCGTGGGTCTTGGCACGGCCGGGCACATCGCGACCGTGCAGTTCGAGTACTTCACCGACGAGATGGCGCTGTTCCCACGTTGGCCGTTGTTCGACAGCGAGCGCATGATCGAGCTGTTCGTGCTTGCGATGATCACGCTGCTGTTGCCGAAAGTTCTGGGCGTGCTGCGCGCTTTCTTCGACGGCGAGCTGCTGCGCACCGTGAATCCGCTGCGTGTCGTGCTCGGCGCGGCAGCCGAGACGATCCTCTCAGCGCTGTACGCACCGATCATGATGATGATGCAGGTGCGGCAGATCTCGGAGATCTTCTGGGGCCAGGACTCGGGTTGGGCCACGCAGAGCCGCAAGCACTCGCGCACACCGTGGGGCCTACTGCTGCGAAGACATTGGCTGCAGACCCTGGCCGGTATCGTCGTCTCGGCCGTGTTGCTGTACGTGTCGCCGCCGTTGCTTCTGTGGATGTCACCGGCGCTGTTGGGCCTCGTCTGCGCGCTGCCGCTGTCGGCGGCGAGCGGCAGCACGGTGCTCGCGAAGGTCACGCGTTTCTTCGGCTTTCTGACGGTGCCGGAAGAGATCGTGGTGCCGCGCGTGATCGCGCTGCGCGACGAGGCCGAGCTCCGCCTCAAGGAGCTACTCGCGGACGTGACGATCGAGCGGTTGTTGGCCGACGACATTGCGCGTCAGCGGCACTTCGCGGCCGTGCTGCCGCGGCCGCCTGCGACGCGCGGCCATCCCGACGTCATGTTCATCACGGCGCGAGCCAAGCTCGCCGACGGGGAGACGGTGACCGAGGCGCTCGGGTGGTTGTCGGCGCCGGAACGGCTCGCCGTGCTCGGCGACCGCGACCTGTTCCATGCGCTCGTTCGGCTCGTGAACCCGAATGTCCCCGATCGGCCCGCGCTTCGGTCGGCCTAGACCGAGGCGCTCGACGCCGATCCTCGGGCGCAGACTACGCTTGCTCGGCATTGCCACGGCCGCGAACGCGGCACTTGCGGGCGCTCAACAAAACCTCGGATTCGAATCCACCGATGAGGCTCGTGGGCTACCGGTTGGATGGAGCTTCCAAGGCCCCGCGGACACCGCGGCCGTAACGCCTGACGCGGCGGTTGCGGCCGAGGGCGAGCGCAGCCTTAAGGTAGAGCGGACGAGCGCCGCGGGAGCGACGCGCGTGACTCAACGGCTCGCCGCGACGAGCCTCGCGGGTGCCGCGGGCAGAGCGAAGCGCGTGCGCCTGTCGGGATACGTTCGAGTCGCCGCAGGCGCTTCGGCCAGACCGTCGCTGTGGTTGCGGATCGATGGCGCAAAGGGTCCGCTGTATCTCGACAGCGACGGCGTCTCGGCTGCGGCTCCGGACGGGGCCGGCGCGGCGGCAGCGCGCGATTCGGCGGCGAACGTCGACTGGCAACGCTACGAGGTCGAGCTCCCTTGGCCGCCCGACGTCGAGGAGATCGCGCTCGGCGTCGCCGCTCGCGGCCTGGGCACCGTCTGGTTCGACGGGTTGGAGGTCCGCATCGTCGCGACGGATTCACTGGGCGAGCCTACGCCGGCAGCCGTGCGGTACGTCGACTCCGCGCTCAAGATCCTGCGCGAGCATGCGTTGAACCGCGCCGCGATCGATTGGGCTTCGTTGCGAACGACGGCGCTCGAGTACGCCCGCGGAGCGTCGAGCGCGGCGGATGCTCACCTCGCTGTGCGCTTCGCCGTCCGCGAGCTCGGAGATCGACATAGCTTTTTGCAGAGTCCGCGGGTCTCGGTCGCGCTGCGCGACACGCCGGTCGCGAATGCGCGCACCGGCGTGCCGCTCGCGGCCGCCGAGGGGCGGGCGCTGCGCGGCGGCGTCGCGTATCTGTCGGTGCCGGCGTTCGCGGGCGGCACTCCCGCCCACCAAGTCGAGTTTGCCGAAAGTCTGAAGAACATCATTCAAGCCCATGATTCGGCAGCGACATGCGGCTGGGTCGTCGACCTACGGCAGAACAGCGGCGGCAACCTCTGGCCGATGGTGACGGGTCTCGGCCCACTGCTCGGCGACGGCGAGCTCGCAGCCTCGGTCTATCCCGACGGGCGCCGCGTCGGTATCTGGTACCGCGACGGCCAGGCCGGCTTCGGCGACTACGTGCAGCTGCGCGTGCCGGTTCCGTACCGTTCGGCAGCGGCCAAACCCGTGGCGGTGCTGCTCGGTCCCGCCACCGCGAGCTCGGCGGAGGTGCTTGCGGTCGGGTTTCGGGGCCGGCCCGCGACGCGCTCGTTCGGCGCCGCTACTCGCGGCGTCAGCGCGGGAAATCGCACGTTCGCGCTCGCGGACGGGGCTTCTTTGCTGCTGACGGTGGCGGCCACGAGCGACCGCGACGGGCAGGTGTTCGCGGGTCCGGTACCGCCGGACGAGCCGATCGGCCGCGGCACCGCCGGGGCCGGTGCCGACGATCCGGTGTTGACAGCCGCCGTCGACTGGCTCGCGGCCCGCGACTCGTGTCCGTGAAGATCCTTTAGAATGCGGCCAGTCCGAAGCGTACGGCAGGGATTCCCCGCTCGATGGACAGCAACACTCACCGGGGACTCCGTGACCGGCTGCGTCGCCCGACGCCCGAACGCACGTCCGAGACGCTGCGCGAGCTCGTCGTCGGCGACAGCGAGCGAATCACGTTTCGCGGGATCCTGGAGCAGCTGCGCCATCGCGCCTTCGGGTTCACGCTGCTGATCTTCGCGCTGCCGTGCTGCTTGCCGATGCCGCCGGGGATTCCAACCGTCTGCGGAATCGCGATCGTGATCATCGCGCTGGGCCTGATTGCCGCGAGACAACGGCCGTGGCTCCCCAGCATGGTCGCGGACAAGAGCGTGGCGCGGGCGGACCTGCAGCGAATGGTCGCGCGCATGGTCCCCTACCTGGAACGCCTCGAGCGGATTTGCCGGCCCCGGCTCGCGATCGTGACCGAGCCGGTCGGCAAGGTGCTGATCGGCGTCGTGTTGCTGATGCTGGGCGGCATCATGATCCTGCCGATCCCGTTCCTAGGGAACATGCCGCCCGGGTTCGCGGCTTCGTTGATCGCGGTCGGTCTCACCGAGCGGGACGGGCTGATCGTCCTGATCGGGATGTTTGTCTCGACCGCCGCGATCGCGTTGGCCTCGGTCGCAACCTGGGCCGCGATCGTCGGCATCGTGAATCTCGTCACCGGGCCGTGAGCTACGTCATGTCGTCGTCCACCGACAGATGACTTCGACAGCCTTGCTGTGATACATAAGGCAAGGGTCATGATCGCTGTGCAAGTGGTTGTGGCAAAAGCTAAAAACCTTTTAGCCAAGCGAGGGAGTAATCATGTTCGAGATCGGCAAGAAGGGCGCGCCCGAGACGGGCTCGCGACCCGAGAGCAGCCCGGTGCGCCCCGAGACCAGTGCTCCCCGCAGCGCGGGCAGCAGCCGCGAGGCGGCCGTGATTGGCCCGTCGATCCACATCGACGGCGACGTGCGTGGCGAAGAGGACCTGCTGATAGAGGGCGAGGTGAACGGAACGCTGCAGCTCAAGAGCAACAGCTTGACCGTCGGCCCCCAGGGCAAGGTTCGCGCGGACGTGTACGCGCATTCGATTTTCGTCGACGGCCTCGTCGAGGGCGACCTGTTCGGCTCGGAGCGCGTGGCGATCCGCAAGAATGCACAGGTGCGCGGCAACATCACGTCGCCGCGCGTGAGCTTGGAGGACGGTGCTAGGTTCAAGGGCTCGATCGAGATGGATCCGCAGGCCGTGCAGAGCTCGGCTGGGCGTGCCGCGGCGCCGCCGCGCAGCGCAGCTCCGGCTGCCGCGCCGAAACCGGCTCCGGCTCCAGCGGCGGCGGTGCCGGGCGTCAAGACCGGGCCGTGAGCGCTTGCCAGCGGTAGTAGTAGCCGTCGGCGCTCCGAAGCTGCATACGGGTATGCCGTCTGCGTCCGCGCCGGCGGCACTGCACGCGCCGCTGTTTCATTCGCTGATCAAGCGGCTCGAAACGGGCGGACGTTGGGTCGTGCTCGATCTCGGCCCGGCACGCAGCGCGACGATACGCGCGTTCGGTCGTTTCCGGTGTCGGCTCGACATCGTCGATCTCGCCGAGGGCCTCGACGTGCTGAACGGCGAGGCCGATCCGCGTCGGATTCGTACGCACGCGGAGCACCTACTGCTGCCGCGCCGCAACGAGACGACCGACATCGTGTTGTTGTGGGATCTGATCAATTACCTGAATCGGCCCGCGCTGACCGCGTTGATGGAGTGCGTCGCGGCGCGCTGCAAGCGCGGCGCGTTGGCTCACGGGCTCGTCTACTACTCGGCCAAACGGATGCCGGACAAGCCGACGACGTTCGTGCCCGCCGACGACCAGCATCTAGCGGAAGTCTCGGTGTCCGCCGGCGAGCGGCCTGCGCCGCGCTATTCCCCGGAAGATCTCGCGAAGTGCATGCCCCGATATACCGTCGAGCGCGGCCGCCTGCTCAGGAACGGTATGCAGGAATTTCTGTTCAAGCTCTAGAGCGCGGTCAGGAGTCGCGGAGCCCGACCGTGATCGGCATCCGCGCCGCACGCACGCTCGGCAGCAAGCCGCCGATGAACCCGAGCACGAGCGCATAGCCCAAGCTCTGCAAGACGAGCGCGGGCGTCACGACGAACGCGAACGTGATTTGGCTGAACGACGACCAGTTCATCGTCGACGCGCGAATTCCGTTGAATCCGAAGTACGCGATCAGTGCACCGGCCAACCCACCGATCGCGCCGAGCAGCATCGCTTCCGCGAGCACCGACGTAACGACCGGGAACGCGCCGAAGCCGATCGCTCGCAGCGTCGCGATTTCGCGCGTACGCGCTGACACTGCCGAATACATCGTGTTCAACGCGCCGAACACGGCCGCGAGGCCCATCAAGATCGCGATCGCTTGGCCCACCACCGTCACGAGCGCGACCAACGAGCGCGACTGAGCAGCGTAGTACTCGCGCTCCGTCCTCACGCTCACGTTCACGCGCGGGTCGCTCGTGAGGGCATCCTTGAACGTCGTCAACGCGCTCGCGCCCTCGAGCCTGACTCGCGTCGATTGGTACGACGTGCCGCGATTGTAGGCGCCTTGCAGCACGACCGCGTCGCTCCAGATCTCCGATTCCGCGACGCTGCCGTCGTCGCCGAAAATACCGACGACGTTCCAAACCTGACTCCCGGAGCGCAGCTCCGCGCCGACGTCGAGCCCGGCAAATTGCTGCGCCGCGCCGCGCCCCACGATCACTTCGTTGGTTCCGGGACGGAACTCACGTCCGTCGACGATCCGGAAGCCGTTGCGTAAGTTGGCGGCCTGCGCGCCGACACCGCGCAACGGCACATTCGCCGGTGTCGCGGTGCTCTTCAACGGCACGTCGACGAGCACGTAGAGCTCGGACGAGGCGACCGGCTCGCCGCCGTTCCGCAGCACACCGGGCGCATCGGCGATGATCCGCGTCTGTTGTTGCGAGAAACCGCTGGTCATCTCGTCGGTGGAGCCGCCGCGCAGTACGATCGCGACATCATCGGCGCCTGACTGCTCGAGCACCGCGCGGAACCCGGCGGCGATCGAGAAGATGCCGATCAGCACTGCCACGACGCCGGCGATGCCCACGATCGCAACCAGCGACGTCCCGCTGCGCTCGCGAATGCTGCGCACATTCATCGCTGTGACGGCGGCGGCTTGCTTCAACCAGCTCACGATTCGCCCCTCGTAACGATCAGGTCCGGCGCAGCTGCTCGACGATCGACAGCCGCCAAATCTGCGCGGAGGGTAGGGCGCAGGACACGATGCCGAGCGCCGCGGCCAGCGCAGCGCCGCTGACGAATGTCGCCGGAGGAACCGTCAGCAACGGCAGGAACGTCGACACGGACACGCCGAGCGCGTCGATCGCGCCGCGTGCGAGCCAGAGGCCCAGAGCTGCGCCGACGAGCGTTATAGCTAAACCCTCCGCGAGTACGAGCGTCACGATCAACGCGTTCGAGTAGCCGAGCGTCCGCAGGACGGCGATCTCGCGCACTCGCTCGCGCACACCTTGCGCCATAGCATTGGCCGTCACGAGCAGCATCGTGAAGAACACCGCGGCCGCGACGACGGTCACGATCGCACCGATGTTGCCCATCTGGTTCGCGAAGCCTTGCAGGAACGCGCTCTCCGACGAGCTGCGCGTTTCCGCCGAGGAGTTCGCGAACAACCCGTCGATGGTTCGACCGATCGCTTCGCCGCGACTCACGTCGGCGAGCCGCATCACGACCCAGCCGATCTGATCGCGATTGAACGTGCGCGCCTCGTTGAAATAGTCGTAGTGAATGTAGATCGACGAGTTGTCGCCGCTCTCCACGGTGTAGATCGCCGAGATCGTGAAGTCCCACGTGTTGCTGCCGTCATCCTTGCGATACGCGTTCGAGCGCATCGGAACGACGTCGCCGACCTTCCAGCCGAACTGCGCTGCGATGTCGCGGCCGACGAGCGCGCCGCTGCGGTCCGCGAGCCACGCGCGTTGCTGCTCTGCCGTGCCGTACTCGGCATAGACCTCGACGAACGAAGGTCCGTCGACCGCCATCATGTTCAGCTGGTTGCGATCGTCCTGATAGAAGCCGCCGAACCAGTCTTGCGACGTGGCCGCTTGGACGCCGTCGACCGCGCGGATTCGATCCAGGTAGCTGCGCGGAAACGACTGGATGATCGAGACCTTGTGCTGGACGACCCACCTGTCTTGGCCCGCGAGCTCCGCGCCGCCCGTCAACGCATACTCGACGGCTTTCAGCACGCCGAACAATAGGAATGCGACCACCACGCACGCGAACGTCAACAGCGTGCGGAGCCGTTTGCGCCGAAGGTTAGCCCAGAGCAGCGGTAGGTATTTCATGGAGCTCGAGTCTGGGCGTGATTCATCGGTGTCTGCCGAACGACCGGGATACTAAGCGGAACGCCGAGCCCGCGCCAGGCTGTAACAGAACGCAGCGCTCGATCGTAGGGAATGCAGGATCGTTCACCGCGCGGCACAATAGCGCGCGGCGATGACGGTCGCTGCGCAATGGTCTCCGCCAGGGTGGGTATGAACGATAGATCCTCGCTGATCGATCAACTGAAAATCGAGCGACCACCGGAAGCTCAGGGCAGCCCGCGGTGGCTGTGGTGGGTTGGCGGCCGCGCTCGCGTTGCTCGCGCTCGCCGGTGCGGCCGGTTGGTTGCTCGCGCCGCGCGGCGTGTCCGTCGACGTGGCCACGGCGCAGCTCGCGCCCACGGACGTCGCGATCGGTCCGGGCTCGATCTTGGATGCGTCCGGTTACGTCGTCGCGCGTCGCCAAGCCACGGTGTCGTCGAAGATTACGGGCAAGGTCGTTGCTGTCGCGATCGAGGAAGGCCAGCGCGTGGAGCGCGACGAGATCATCGCGCGCCTCGACGACACGAATGCGCGTGCGGCCGTCGCGCAGGCGCGCGCTCAGCGCGCGCAAGCCGAGGCGAATCTGACGGCGTCGCGCGTCGCGCTCGACAACGCACTTCCGACGTTTCGCCGCAACGAGCAGCAGCTCGAGAGGGCCGTGATCAGCGCCCAAGATTTCGATACGGCGAAGGCCAGCTACGACGCGGCGCGGACCGGCGCCGACGTGGCCGCGCGCGCGGTCGAAGTCGCACAGGCCGCGTTGGCGTACGCCGAGCGCAATCTCGAGGACACCGTGGTGCGGGCGCCGTTTGCCGGCATCGTCACGGTCAAGGCCGCGCAGGAAGGCGAGATGGTGTCGCCGATCTCCGCCGGCGGCGGGTTCACGCGCACCGGCATCGGCACGATCGTCGACATGGACTCGCTCGAGATCGAGGTCGACGTCAGCGAGAGCTTCATCAATCGCGTGCAGGCGGACCAGCCAGCCACGGTCAAGCTGAATGCGTATCCCGATTGGGACATTCCGGCCCACGTGATCGCAATCATTCCGACCGCCGATCGTGCCAAGGCGACCGTGAAGGTTCGTTTAGGCTTGGAGGTCAAGGACGCACGAATCTTGCCCGAGATGGGCGTGCGCGTGGCGTTTCTCGACAGCGCGCAATCCACAGCGCCGACGGAGTCGGCGACAGCGCCGCGCGCGATCGTCGTGCCGCCGCAGGCGGTTCAGGCGAACGGCGACACCGGCATCGTGTTCGTGATCGCGGACGGCCGCGCCGAGCGCCGCAGCGTGCGGCTTGGCGGGCGCATCGGCTCGGGGCAAGTCGTGCTATCGGGACTCACCGCCGGCACGCAAGTCGCGGTCGGAGACCTCGCGCAGCTGTCGGACGGTGCTCAAGTTCGAATCGCAGATTGAGGAGCGAGTGTGAGCGCGTTGATCTCGATTCAGAAGGTCGTCAAGGGTTACACGCGTGGCAAGCAGCGTGTCGAGGTGCTGCACGCGCTCGATCTCGAGGTCGCGGCCGGCGAGTTCCTCGCGCTGATGGGGCCGTCCGGCTCGGGTAAGACGACACTGCTGAACCTGATCGGCGGGCTCGATCGCCCGGATAGCGGCGCTATCACGATCGCGGGGCAGCGCATCGATAGTCTGTCGTCGGGCCAGCTCGCGAAATGGCGCGCGCGGCACGTCGGCTTCATCTTCCAGTTCTACAACCTGCTGCCCGTCCTGAGCGCGGAACGCAACGTCGAGGTGCCGTTGCTGTTGACGAGCCTGTCGAGCCGCGAACGCAAGCGCAACGTGCAAGCCGCGCTCGAGCTCGTGGGGCTCGCCGATCGCGCGAAGCACAAACCCGCCGAGCTCTCGGGCGGGCAGCAGCAACGCGTCGCGATCGCTCGCGCTCTCGTGGCCGATCCGACACTGCTCGTCTGCGACGAGCCGACCGGCGATCTCGACCGCGAGACGTCCGAGTCGATTTTGGGCCTGCTCGAGCTGTTGAATCGCAAACAAGGCAAGACCATCGTGATGGTGACGCACGACCCGCGCGCCGCGGAGCATGCGTCGCGCAGGCTCTACGTCGACAAAGGCTCGCTCGTCGACCAGTCGGCGGCGGTCGCGTAACCGGCGAGACGGCCGGCGGGAAAAACGCCCGGCCCGACGTGCCGTCCCCCCCAGCAGCGCATCCGGCCGGGCAAACTGCGGCGCCGCCGGCCACCGCGTGAGAGTCGTCGCGCGGCTGGCCGGCGGCCCAGTGTGGATCCCTCCACGTGTGTCGTTCCCTTCGCGAAATGGGGGTATTTCGCAGGGCGCAGAGTGCCAGCGCGGCGGCGCGGCCGTCTTGTCCGCGGCCGTCGTTTTTTTGTCCCGAGGAAGCGGTCTTTCGGGCGTGTAGAGTTGCGGTTACTGGCCCTTCGCCCACGCCACGACGTCGAAGTCGTCCGGCACGTGCAGGAACACGTTCGTGATCGGCCCGAGCGCGCGCGTGACATGCCCCTTGCCCGTGAGGTCCTCGAGGTACACGAGATCGCTGCCGATCTTGCGGCGCGTGCCGTCCGAGAGCTCGACCTCGAGCTCGCCCGTCATGTTGATCGCGAATTGCTTGCGCGGGGCCGTGTGCCAATCGGGCGCGGTTGCGCCGGAGCCGCGATAGGCGCCTGCGGTCATGCGGGTGATGTCGATCGGCTTCGCATTCGGCGAGATCGTGAGCTCTTCGACTCGCGAGCCGCCGTCCGGCGTCGCGTACACGCGCACGACTTTCGCGTCGGTCGCGGCGCCGGGTGCGCCGGCCTGCGCGAGCGCGCGGCCGCCGCCGAGCAGCAGTGCAGCGCTTGTCATCGTCAGAACGTCTCTTCGTTGCATGGCATTCCTCCCAATCAGTGAAGTGCTAGCGGGATGCTGGTACGGCCAGGGCCGTGTTCAATCCGGGCAGCAGCTCGCCACCCGTCGGGACCGTGATCGATGAGCCGGCAAGATCGTCGCCGACGGGCTCGACGCGTCCGCCGAGGCAAGACGCGAGGAACTCCTCGGCTGCGGCGTTGAACGACAGGTTGTTCTGCGGCCGCGCGAAGCCGTGGCCCTCGTCCGGATACAGGACGTACGTCACGGGGATGTTCTTGGCCTGCATCGCCTGAACGATCTGATCCGATTCGGACTGCTTTACTCGCGGGTCGTTGGCCCCCTGGCCGATCAATAGCGGGCGCTGAATCTGGTCCGCATACGTCAGCGGCGAGCGCTCGGTCAGCAGCTTGCGCCCTTCTTCCGTCGTCTCATCGCCGACACGCGTCGCGAATTGAGTTCGAATAGGTCCCCAGTACGGCGGAATGGCCGACAGCAGCGTCACCAGGTTCGAAGGACCGACAATGTCGACGCCGCACGCGAACTCGGTCGGCGTCATCGTGAGTCCCGCGAGCGTCGCGTAGCCGCCGTAGCTACCGCCCATGATCGCGACCTGGTCTTCCTGCGCGATGCCTTCCTTCACGGCCCAGTCGACGCCGTCGAGCAGGTCGTCGTGCATCTTGCGGCCCCATTCGAGGTCGCCGGCGTTCGTGAACGCCTTGCCGAAACCCGTCGAGCCGCGGAAGTTCACGGCGAGCACCGCGTAGCCGCGGTTCGCGAGCCACTGGTGCATCGAGTTGAAGCCGTAGCCGTCGCGGCCCCACGGGCCACCGTGCACGAACAGCACGTCGGAACGGGCGCCGCGGGCCGTCCGTCGCCGTCGGGATCGCTCGCGGGCGGCAGCGTGTAGTAGCTCGGCAGCGTCAGCCCGTCGCGGCTCTTGATCTCGGCCGTGTGCATCGGCGCGGTGACGGCACCTTCGAGCTCGGGCCGCACGTCGAACCAATGGCGCGTGGTGCCTGCGGTGCGGTCGTAGAGGAAGACGCGCGGTGCATTGGTCGACGAAGTCAGGACGACGACCCACTTGTCGTCCGCGAGCGTGCGGGCACCGACGTTGATGTCGCCGTCGCCGATGGCCTCGAGCTTTTCGAGATCGCCGGCGATGGTCTGATCGATCACGGTCCATTCGGTACGCAGGTAGTTCACGGCTGCGGCCTGCACGACGCCGGTCGCCGGATGCGCGATCGCGTTGCTGACGTCGGCGCGGGCATCCTCGTGAACGAGCGTGCGCTGGTCAGTAGCGGTGTCGATCGCGAACAACGCGGCCGTGTCGCGGTCGCGGCTGTCGATCATGTACAGCGTCTTCCCATCGCTCGTCATACCGGCGATGCCGGTCGTCAGAGCATCAGCCTGCGCGATCTTCATCCAGCTGCGCCAGCCGTCGCCGTCGCGCGCGAAGATTTCTTGGCCGCCGTCGGGAGTCTGTTTCACGGCGTAGCGCAGCGCGAAGGTTCGGTCGACATGAGCCGCGAATGATGCTTTTCGTGATGTTTCGTCGACGAGCCAGCTCACTCGGCGCGACGTGGTCCGCGGCCTGGCCGTCACGGCCTCGGTGGGCCTATCCGGGATCGCCGCCACCGCGCGCGCCGTCACCAGCGCCGCGAACGACAAGGTGCGAGGCGTGCTCGAGTCGCTCGTCGCGGACACGCCCGAGATCGGGTTGCAGGTCGCGGCTTACGTCGACGGCGAGCTCGTAATCGACGCGTGGGCAGGTCTCGCCGATCCGGCGGCCGGCAAAGCCGTCGACGGCGACACGCTGTTCATGTTGTCGTCGACGACGAAGGGCGTCACGGCAACGTGCATGCATCTCTGCGTCGAGAAGCACGAGCTGTCGTACGACATGCCGATCGTCGAAGTGTGGCCCGAGTTCGGCGGGCACGGCAAAGAGAGAGCGACGTTGCGCCACGCGTTGACGCATCAGACTGGTGTTCCGCAGACGCCGGTCGGCTACACGCCGGAGTGGTTGTCCGACTGGGATCGCATGTGCCGCGGCATCGCTGATCTCACGCCGATGTTCCCGATCGGCCAGCGCACGGCCTACCACTCGCTGAACTACGGCTACATCAACGGCGAGATTCTGCGCCGCGTCGACGGGCGCTCGATCGCGCAGTTTCTGCAAGAAGAGATCTGCGAGCCGCTCGCGATCGACGGCGCGTACTTCGGAGTGCCGAACAGCGAGCTCGACCGCGTCGCCGTGCTCACGGATGCGCCGCCCGCGCCGGCCGACTACGACGCGAGGATGGTCGGCGAGCCCGCCGGATCGCACGTCGCGGACGCGTTCAATCGACGCGCGGTCGTGCAGGCGTCGGTGCCGGGTTCCGGCGGGCTGTTCAGCGCGCGCGGACTCGCGCGTCATTACGCGATGCTGGCGAACTGGGGCGAGCTCGACGGCGTGCGCGTGCTGCCGGAGGCCCGGATCCGCGCCGGCATCGAGCTGCAGAGCTTCGAGTGGGACGAGATCTACCGGATTCGCGCGCGGCGCGCGCTCGGGTATCGACGCGGCATCGATACGGGGCCGCTCGCGTCGCCGGAAGCGTTCGGTCACGTCGGCGGAGGGGGTTCGTTCGGCTACGCCGATCCGGCCAGGCGTCTCGGCATCGGCTTCGCGAAGAACTATTTCACGTACTTGAGCGGCAACGCCGTGAACGCGGGCCGCCCGCCGCGCGCGCCGTCGAATATCGTCACGGAAGCTGTGTTCGACGCGCTCGGCCTGACAGCCTGACAGTCGGGGCGGATTCGCCGTGCCGAAGGTAGACCTCAAGAAGGACCTGAAGCACCTCTATCAACCGTCGGCGAAGGAAGTCGTCGCGGTCGATGTTCCGCTGTTGCGATTCTTGATGCTCGACGGTCGAGGCGATCCGAACACGTCGCCGGAGTACGGACGTGCGGTCGAGGCGTTGTTCTCCGTGTCGTATGCGGCCAAGTTCGTGGTGAAGAAGACGCAAGGCGTCGACTACGCCGTGATGCCGCTCGAAGGCCTATGGTGGGCGGACGACATGGCGGCGTTCGTGGCCGGCGATCGTGCGCAATGGCAATGGACGATGATGATCATGCAGCCGGATTTCGTCGCGGACGACGTGATCGAGGCGGCCAAATCCGCGGTCGAGAAAAAGAAGGGGATCCCCGCGGCAGGTCAGCTCCGGCTCGAGACGTTTGCGGAAGGCGCGTGCGCGCAGATCTTGCACATCGGGCCGTTCTCCGACGAAGGCCCGACCATCGAGCGGCTGCACACGTTCATCGACGCACGCACCGGCCGGCGCGGCAAGCACCACGAGATCTACTTGAGCGACATCCGCCGAGCGGCCCCGGCCACGTGGAAAACCGTGATTCGTCAGCCCATGAAATGACCGCGCTTCGCCGCGGTGGGCTCGGTCTGTTCCGAGGCGTAGTATGGCCCGATCGCGCGTGTAGCTCCTTTTGGGGGAAGTCATGCAAATTCGTGATCGCGTGCTGACAGTCGGGCTGCTTTTCGTGTCGGTCTTGGCGGTGCGCTCGCCGCTGCTTGCGCAGCAGAGGGACGTCCGCGACTTGACCGGATTTCATTCCGTGTCGATCGGCGGGGGGCTCGATCTATTCTTGCGGCGCGGAGACACGTTCGTCGTCGAGGTGGAGACGGACGAGGATCCGAGCAAGATCATCACCGAGGTCCGCGACGGCACGCTGCACGTGAGCCGCGACGGCAAGTGGTTCGGGTTTTTCGGCGGCGACGACGAAGGCGAGGTTTACGTCACGATGCCGACGCTGCAGTCGTTGTCGGCTTCAGGAGGTTCGGACGTCTCAGCGGAGGGAACGTTCACCGGCGACGCGCTACGGGTTTCGGCTTCCGGCGGCGCCGACGTGGAGCTCGACGCGTCCGTGAGCAGCGTCGATGTCCAAGTATCGGGCGGGTCCGACGTGGAGCTGACGGGTAGTGCGCGCTCCGCGCGCTTACAATCGAGCGGCGGCGCGGATCTGGATGCCGAGGGTTTCATCGTCGACGAGGCCGACGTCCAGAGCAGCGGCGGCTCCGATTTGTCGATTGGCGTGCGTAACTCGATCACGGGGCATGCGTCGGGCGGCAGCGACATCACCTACGCGGGGAATCCCGGCAGCGTGAACGTCGATTCGAGCGGCGGCGGCGACGTCTCTCGCCGATAGCCGGAGAGACCTACCTGCTTTCTTCGGCGCGCAGCGCCGACAGCATGCCGCGCATGCTGATGTTCCCCTCGTGGCAGGCGTACTCGAAGATCTCGCCGTTGCTCTTCTTCCAGTAGATCGCGGCCGTCCACGGTTGCGTCCAAACGGTCGGGTCGTCGACCGTGAACTCATAGCGCAGCGTATCGGCATCGACGCGCGTGAAACGCTCGGTCAGGCGCAGGTTCTCATCGGCGAAACGGAAGTAGCCGCCCATCGGCGTGCCGGAGGCATGGAAGTTCGTGGTCTCGACCACGAGCGTGTCGCCGTCCCACCGTCCGCGCGAGTCGCCGAGATGTTGACGAAACGTCGGCGCCAACGGCGGGCGGCCGTCGAGTGGGATCACGCGCGCGTCGTGGATCTTCTCCATCTGGATCACGACGTGATCGTCCGTCTGGAAGATTCGGTACACGCTCATGTACGCGGCGAAGAGATCCGGAATGCCGTACGTGATGCAACGATCGGGCAGCGAGAAATCACCGGGGCCGTTCGCGCGCGGCGGTCGTGCGGCAGCGGCGGCCGCGCGCCGTTCGATCGCTTGTTGCGTCAGCGGCGGCAGCTTGCCGTCGGGCGGATCCTCGATCAGCGACGTGCGGTTCTCGAAGTAGCGATCGGGCACCCAGTTCTGGCTGTACGTGCCGGTCACGAACGTTTGGCGTGAACGAGTGTCGTCGAGCAGGGCGAGGTACAGCGAGTCGCCGAACACCGCGTCGGCTTCCGGCCCGAAAACTTCGGCAGCCTTCGACTGCATCGCGGCGACTTCGTCGTCGGACAGCAGCGGCTTGTCGGCGAGCTCTTTCGGCCGTTCGAGCGGCGTCGCGCTGTTGTTCTCCCACGTGCCCTGCAAGTCGGGCTGGCCGTTCGAGAGGCGCGGAACGGTCGACACCGTCTGCGCGATCGCGTGGCTCACGCCGAGCGATGCAACGAGTGTCACGACGCTGAGTGATTTGTGCATCGGCGAGTATTCTGCGCCGTCTACGGCAAGCCGAACACCTGTATCCGGCTCTGATCCGCGCTGCCCGGCCAGATCGGCGACTTCATGCCCGACGCGACTGCGATGCGTTGCCGGCCGCCCACCGCGTAGCTCACGATGCCGCCGCCGATCGACTGGCCCGTATCGAGCTCCCACAGCACAGCGCCGGACTCCGCGTCGAACGCGCGCAATCCGCCGCGCAAGTCGGCATTGAACACGAGACCGCCCGCGGTCGGAGTGACTGCAGCGACCACGGGGGCCGATGCCGCGAACTTCCACTTCACGGCGCCGGTGTCGGCATCGAACGCCGTGAGCCAGCCCTTGGCCTCCGTCGGCGGGGCCTGGATGTCGCCGGGCCTCGAGCCGAACCAGATCTGCCCGGCCGGCGGCACTTCGACTTCGTCCGCGAGCTGCACGGTCGCACACCAATCGACCGCGCCCGTGTACAGCGCGTTCACGCCGGGATGAAACGCCGCACCGTTCCATTCGTTGCCGCCTTGAATGCCGGGGCAGAAACGCACGGGTGCTGTCCGCGAGAGCGGCACGTCGGCGTTCTCGCGCGTCGTGGTCGCGGCTTGATACACGATCGGCAATCGCGTCGACAAATCGGACGCCGTCGCGCTCGTCGCGATTGCTGAACGATCGAGCACCGAGAGCAGACCGTCCTTGTTCGCCGACGCGACGATGGCGCGACCCGAGCGCGTCGTCGCGAGCGTCGGCGGACTGTTCACGTCCCAGTCGTGGTTGTCGTTCTTCACGATCTGGTTGTAGCCGAGCATGCGCCCCGTGGCGGTATCGAGCGCGATGACCGCGTTCGTGTAGAGATTGTCGCCCCCGCGCGCTTCGACGTCGAAGTCCGGCGCGGGATTTCCGGCCGGCACGTACAGGACGTTGCGCTGCTCGTCGAGCGTGAACGAAGTCCAGAACGCGCCGCCCGTGATGGGGTAGCGGTCCGCGTTCGGCCAGGTAGCCCGTACGGCCGCGTCGTCCGGCACGACCGCGAAACGCCACACGAGGTGGCCGTCTTCGGCGTCATACGCGTACGCGTGCCCGACGACGCCGGTCTGGTCTCCGCCCGCGTGGCCGATGAACACGAGGCCATTTGCCGCGATCGGCGCCATCGGCATCGAGACGCCCGGCGCATCGTCGGGGATCTTTTGATCCCAGAGCGTGCGCCCGTCCGCGGCATCGAGCGCGAGCACGTGACCGTCCGACGTGCCGCGAAACAGCCGGCCGTCGAGATAGGCGAAGCCGCGATGCACGCCGAGCGGCGAGCGCCGTTCGCCGATTCGTTCGACTTGCCACTTCTCGGCGCACGTTGCGGCATCGACTGCGTACGAGCGCGTGTCGGTGGTGAAGTACATCGTGCCGGCGACCACGATCGGGCCGGTTTGCAGCGACGAGACTTCCGGCAGCGAGTACGTGCAGACGGGTTGCAATTGGGCGACGTTACCGCGATTGATCTCGTCGAGCGGCGAGAAACGGTCGCCGGCGAGCGTGCGGTTGTAGGCGGGCCAGTCGGCCGCGGCGACCGCCGGCGGCGCGGCGTTGGTCGCCGCGTCGGTGGTCCTGGTCGGAGCCGAATCGGTATCGCCTCCACAACCCGCTAGGACGATCACACCGAGCACGCACACGATTCGCCCTGAAGAACTCATGACAGGCCCCCTTCCTCGAAGCGCGAACTATAGCGCCGCGCGAACGGCGAGTGCGATCGAGTTGAGGTTCACGGGGCTCGTATACTGCGTGCCGTGATTCTCGAGACGCGTGCTCACGTCGCATTGCTGTGGTCCCTGACGGCGCTGTTCGCTTTCCGCGTCGCGGCGCAGCTCGTGCAATACGCGAGCCCTATCCCGATTCTGCCGCCATTCGAAGCGTGGCAGGGCAGCACCTTGAGCTATCCAGTGTTGCTCGCGAGTCAATTCGTGATCTTGATCCTCATGATCTCGGTAACCAGCAGGATCGCGCGAGGCGTTCGTGCCGTGCGGCGTCTCGGCGTTGGGTTGCTCGCGCTCGGCGGCGTGTATTTCGCTGCGATGGCCGTGCGGCTCGTGCTCGGGCTCACGATGCTGGGTCACGTGGCCTGGTTCGCGAAGCCGCTGCCGGCGGTGTTTCACCTCGTGCTCGCGAGCTACCTGCTCGTGCTCGGCCACTATCATCTGCGCGGTGGCGAGCGCAGCGCTGGCGTGTGACCTTTCGAGTTACGGCGAAGGCGTGCTGCGCGTTCGCGCGTCGAGAATGTCGAACGATCGGGCCAACCGATTGCCGGCCTCATCGACGACGGTGACGCGGTGCGCGCCCGGCGCGAGGTTCACCGCGAGCTGATGCACGTTCGAGGTGCGGCCCGCGAACTCGTCGTCGAGGTGCCAGAACAACTCCGCGCGCGAGTCGCGATGCACGACCTCGAACACCGCGCGACCCTTGCGGCCGTCCAGCTCCACGGGCACGTAGAGCTTGCCGGAGGCGCCTGGATATAGAAATTCCATCGTGGAGCTCGCGTCGCTACCGGCGCCGCAATCGGCACGTACCGGCGGAAGCGGCCGATAGCTTCCGTGGCCGCGGCGATAGTAATGCTCGATCGTCGGCGGCAACACGAACCACGACTCGTGCCGCATGAGTCCGACACGCTCGCACGATGCATCGACGCGGTACCGACTCGTCGCATCGGTATGGATCACACGGTGATACGGGCTCTGCCGATCGAAGTGGCTGCCGGAGGGCGCCCATGCCTCGCGCGACTCGCAGAGCTCCGACGCCAGATAGCCATCGTCGGCGCACACTGCAATCCGCTTCAGCGCGCCGAGCGGCTCCGGATACCAAGGCGAGGCGGGCAATCGATTGTGCAGCGCGAATAGCAGCGGCGCCGCGGCGAGACTGCCGGTGAGCCCCGGCACTCCTGCGCCGCTCGCGTTTCCGGTCCAGACGCCGACCGTGTAGCGCGTGCTGCTGCCGACGGCCCAGCCATCACGCAGCCCCCAGCTCGTGCCCGTCTTCCAGGCGATGCTGCGGCTGCTCGCAAATTGCTTCCAGCTCGCTTCGTCCGCGGGGCGCGACACTTCGAGCAGCGCCTGCTGCGTGAGCCACGCGGCGCCGATGCTGAGCGGCTGCTCCGCGGATAACGGCCGAGGCTCTACGGCGACGCCGCTCGACGCGTGCAGCATTCGCACGTCGCGATAGGGAGGTGGTCGCCCCGTCGCCGGCCGAGCGCGATCCGCGAGGCTCGCATACGCACGCGTCACGTCCCACAGCGTCGCCTCGGCGCCGCCGAGCACGAGCGCGAGCCCATAGTGGTCCGGCGGCTCCCGCAGCGTCGTGAATCCCAATGTCTTCAGCAGATCGTAGAAGCGAGGGTAGCCGTACTCCTTCAATAGCCGCACGGCCGGAACGTTCAGCGATTGCGCAAGCGCCTCGTCCGCGCGTACGGCGCCGCGATACGTGCGGTCGAAGTTCTCGGGCGCGAAACCGCGAAACTGCGTCGGCACGTCCGCGACCAGCATTTGCGGCAGTAGCTGCCCGCTGTCGAGCATCGCCGCGTACAGGAACGGTTTCAGGATGCTGCCCGTGCTGCGCGGCCGTTGCACGATGTCCACGGCCAGCGCGCGGTCGCTGCGCGTGCGCCATTCGGAGTTGCCGACGTACGCCAGCAGCTCGAGCTGTCGGTTGTCGACGATCACGGCCGCCGCGTTGCCGATGCCGGTGCGGTGCAGCACGTCGGAGTGCTGACGCACGAGCTCCATTGCGTCGCGTTGCAGCGCGGCGTCCAACGTGGTGTGGAAGCGATACTCGCCGGGCGAGCGCTGCCGCAGCGTTTCGAGCAGGTGCGGCGCATCGTCGGGCAGCGCGTGCGGGGCCTCTACGAGCGGCTCGGCGAGCGCGAGCTCGAGGTCCAGCGCGGTCATCACGCCGTCGCTTGCGAGCCGCTGCAACAGTTGGTCGCGCTTCTCGCGGAGCCGCTCGCGGTTACGTCCCGGCGTCACGAGCGCAGGTGAGTTCGGCAACACGGCCAGCGTGGCGGCCTCTGCCCATGACAGAGATTCCGGTGCGCGTGCGAAGTAACGCCACGATGCGGCTTCGAGTCCCACGACGTTGCCGCCGAACGGCGCGTGACTCGCGTACAACGCAAGTAGCTGTTGCTTCGAGAAGCCCACCTCGAGACGCAGTGCCAGCAACGCCTCGAATGCCTTGCCCGCGTAGCTGCGCGCTACGGGTTCCGCGGCGTTCTGGTTGCGGACCAGGTGTGCGAGCTGCATCGTGAGCGTGCTCGCGCCGCTCACGACGCGGCCGGCTCGCCAGTTCCCATAGAGCGCACGCGCGATCGCGATCGGGTCGACGCCGGGATGCTCGAAGAACCGCTGGTCTTCGTAGGCGATCACCGCGGTCGAGAAGCGCGCTGGCACGGCCTCGGAATCCGGGAAGCGCCATTGCCCGTCGGCCGCGATCCTTGCGCCGAGCAGCGTGCCGTCGCGCGCGAACAGCACCGCGGAGCGAGGCTCGCTGAACAGCGGGCGCGGCAGCAGCGACCAGAACACCGCGGCGCCCACGAAGGCCGCCGCGGCGAGCAGCACCGCCAAGAGCCTACTGCGCGACAACCTCTGTCCAGTGACCCGCGGTGTGTGCCTGTGTCGACGCATCGTACATCGCCTCGGCGATCACGCTTGGTAGGTAAAAGCGGCCGCGATACGCGGCATTCACGCGCGTCTCGAAGCGGATCGCTTCGCCGGGACGCAGGCCGAAATAACGCAGCACGCGATCGTCGCGGATGTCCAAGAAGTCGACGCGCGCCGTCGTCGCAGCGCGGGCAGCGTCGAACGGATTCGTCGCGGCGCCGGCGCGCACGCCGGCCGTTTCGACGCCGCCCAAGCGTTCGTTGTGGATCTCCCAGCCGGCGGGAACGATCTGTGTCAGCGCAATGTTGTCGATCGTGACCGCGCTCGTGTTCCGCACCTCGATGTCCGCGACGACGTCCTCGCCTTGAGTCAGGCGCGTGACATCGAGCGGCTTACCCGCTTCGTTCGAGTAATGGACTTGCAGCGCCAATCCTTGTGCGCTCGCGCCTTCGTCCTGCACGGCGGGGATTCCGCGCACGGCTACGGTCGCGAACAGCGGCGCGTCGGATGTGTTGCGCAGCGTGAGCGGTTGGCCCGCGTCGGGGATTCCGGCGAGCTCGGCCTGATGCACTGCGGCGTCACTGGCAATCTGCCGGGTCTCGCCGCCTACGGTCTGCTCGAAGCGGAGCGACCCGGGCTTGCTCGCGCCCGCAAGCTGCGACATCGCGAGTAACGAGTACGCGACCGCTTGCGTCGAATACCACCGCTCCGTGCCGAGCTCGTCGGAAATTGCGCGCACGAGCGGCTCGGCCTGCTCGAGTCGATCGACCGTCACCATCGCCTGTAGCACGAGGCCGTGATCGCGAAGTACGGAACCGAATGTGTAGTCGACGGCCGACGGTGCACGCACCGCGAGAGGATCGCCGTCGGCCAACGGGATCGCGCCGTCGCGTATGCCCGCGAGCTGGTACGCGGCGGCCAGCGTCCAGCCCTCCACGGCGCCGAGCGCGCGGTGCTCACGGAGTCGGTTCATCGCACCGATCTCGGGTTGCCCCGCGAGCGCGAGCACGTAGAGTCGATACGCTTGATCCATCGGCGTCCCTTTTTCGGTCGCCCAACTCTGTGCGCTGGCGCGCAGGTTTCGAATCAACCCGGCTCGCATTTGTGTCGGCACGGTGTAGCCGCGCTTCTCGGCTTCGACGAGAAAGTGGCTCGCGTAAGTCGTGGCCCAGAGCTCGTAGCCCTCGAGCGAGCCGTTCGCGAAGTCGTTGCCGCCGGGCCAGTAACTGAAGCCGCCGTTCGCGAGCTGGAACAGGCGCAGCCGCTCGATGCCGCCGCGAACGTTCCGCTCGATTTCTTGCTCGCGCGAGCTGTCGAGATCGAGCAGCGAGGACAGAAAGAGCTGCGGAAACGCCGAGGATGTCGTCTGCTCGAGGCAACCGTGCGGATACTGGACGAGGTACGCGAGACGGTTCTCGATGTTCAGCGGCGGTAACGCCGAGATTTCCAGCGTCGCGCGATTCGTGCCCGGGATTCCATGCGGTGAGACTCGCGTGGTCCACGTCTCGCCCGGCGACAGGAGCTTCGTCTGAAGGCGAGTCGTCGGCGGATTCGAGCTGCGCACCTCGATCGCGACCTCGCTCTCGACGCGATGCTCGCCGCTGACCGCGGTGAACTTGACGCGGCCGGTGCCGAGCCGTTCCGCCGCGCGCAACCGCAGCTCCCCCAACTGTTCGCCTTCGCCGGTGAACGAGACGCGCGTCGTGGCCTCGCCAAGCACCTCGAACATCGCGTCGGGCCGAGCCTCGACGATCACATCGCGCACGGTCGAGTCCATTGCGAACACGGACACCGGCACCGTGATCTCCTCGTTCGGGCCGACGACCCGCGACATCGTCGGCAGGATCATCAACGCTTGACGAACACGCACGGTTTTGGCCACGGAGCCGAACGCCGCGGGCGCGCTGGCGTTGTCGCCAGCGACGAGCATCACGCGCACGGCGCCTACGTAGCGGGGCAGGGTGATCGTCTGGCGCTGCGTCTCGCCGGCCTCGAGCCTGAAGGGTCCCAAGAGCTGCGCGACCGGCGGAAACCGCGATTGCTCGCGTCGCGCGGCCTGAAGTGCCCCGGGATCCGAGCCGCCGAGCGCGAGCAGACGTTCGAGCTCGGTGCCGTAGGCGCCGATCACGTCGTCGAATACGTCCCACGTGCGCACGCCGAGCGCCTCGCGCCGGAAGAAATCCGCGTGTAGATCCGGTGTCCGAAAACTCGTCAGCGACAACAGCCCTTCGTCGACGACCGCGAGCGTGTAGGTCATCGGTCTGCCGAGCGCCTCGCGCACGTCGATCGACACCTGCGACTCCGGGCGCCATTCCTCGGCCGTTTCGAGAATGGGTTGAAGACGTGTGGCCGCGTCCTCGACCTCGAGCGGAATCACGCCGTACAGGCGTATCGGCCGGTCGTTGGTCTTGCCTTCGTGCGGCTGCACGAGCGTGACCGCAACGTACGCGTTCGGCGTCATGTCGGCCGTCACCGGAATGTCGACACGCGTGTTGCCCGCGGACGGAGTGACCCAACGCGCATCGAGGATCCCGCTGCCGTTCTCGACCGTGACGAGTGCCCTGCCTTGCGCGCTCTCGGGCAGCTGAATCGTGGCGGTGTCGCCGACGGAGTAGCTGGCCTTGTCGGCCGTCAAGCTCAACATCGATGCCGCGGGGCCGCTCTGCTCGCGTTCCTTGCCGGCCCACGACGGCCAATCCATGTAGAACGTGCTACCCGAGCAGTGGCCGCCTTGCTCGTCGCAGACGCGCACGAGATACCGGCCCCACTCGGGATAGTCGAGCCGCAGAGTCCATTGGCCGCGCCCGTCGGCGTCCGTTGCGACGGTCGCCTCCCGCAGCTGCGAGCGGTTGTTGCGCGCGACGTAGTTTGCGAGTGAATCGTCGCTGCGGTCCCACCACCAACGCCATTCGAGCTTGTAGAGCGTCACATTGAGGTTGCTGGCGCCGACCGGAACGCCGTCCGCATTCAGCGTGCCGATCTCGACGACATGATCCACGTCGGTTCGCAGCATGCCGCGCGCGACGTCGCCTTTCGGCAGGCGCACCCCGACGAATCGCGCGTACGGTGCGAACGGCCGCGATTCGTGACTGATGCTGAACGCGCCACCGCGCTCGAACACGCGCGTCGTGAAATCGGCCCTGAGCATGCCCGGCGGCTGCGCCGCGAGGTCCAACGTCTTGTCGAACGCCGCGTTGCCGGTGTCATCGAGCTTGCCAGCGAAAATCTCCTCGGGCTCGCTGCGAAACTCGCGCGCCGGATCGTCGAACACGTAATCCGTGAAACGATCGAAGCGCGTTGCCGTCGGCGTCAGCCTCAGACTGACGTCGGTCGCGAGACCGGCCGCGCTCGCGCCGGTCAGCCACTCGGAGCGAACCGCGCCGGCGATCGCGTCGCCGGCGCCGATCGCGGCGTCGCCGACGTCGAGCTCGATCTTGAGCCGATTCGGCATCACGGTCTCGACCTTCAGCGTCTTGCGAATCGTCGCGCCGCCGAATGTGACCTTCGCCGTCCAATCGCCGGTCGGCGCGTCGGGAGCAGTGCGCACGTCGAAGCGATAGAAGCCGCCGAGCGGCGTCGTGTTCACGACGGTCTCCGTGCTGCGGCCGCGAGGGTCGAGAAGCTCGAGCGTGGCCGGATGATTCGGCGGCAACGTGTTGTCGCGATCGTGTAGCACGAACGTCAGATGTATTTGATCGCCGGGGCGCCAGACGCCGCGCTCTCCGTAGATCGAGCCCTTGAGACCGTGCGTCACGGCCTCGCCGCCGACGTCGAAGTGGCTCACGGGCAGCGCTGTGCCCGCGTTCAGCTTCAGGTAGCCGCGCTCGCGGCCGTGCTCGGCGATCAGCAGAAACGGTGTACCCGTGGGTTGCAGCGTCGCGAGACCGACGGCGTCCGACGTCGCCGTACCGATCACCTGGTTCTGGTAGTTCCGGACGCTGAGCGTGACGCCGGGCTGCCCCTCTGCGCTGCGCAGGTCGGTCACGCTGACGAGCATCCGGCCTGCGGAGTCGCTTTTCGCGAGCAAGCCGATGTTGGACGCGAGCACGTTGCGCTGCGCGCGCGTGCCGGAGCTGTACGTGTAGTACGCCGTCTTGCAGGGATCGTCGCGATCGCGCCATTGCGTTTGGTAGTCGTACGGAGCGTCGTCCGAGACGCCGAAGTAGTCCTCGGCGAAATCCCACGGCGACGGCGTGGCAACGTCGCCGCTCTCCTGATTGCGGAGCTCGGGCTCCAGGACTTGCGGACGCGCCTCGTCGTCACCGGGGCATGCGTACGCGGAGTCGGCCGGGGTCAGCTGCAGCGACAGCTGGAACAGTGCTCCGGGGTGTCGAGACACGAGCTCCGTGACGTCGAGGTCGTAGCGTTGCCAGCGCCCGGTGTTCGGTGCATCGAGCGCCAACGTCTTGCGCCAGAGGTAGCGACCGACACGACCGAGCTCGTTCGACCCGGGCAGGCTGTTCACTTGCAGGAATTGCGCGAGGTTGTCGGGGTAGACCATTGTCGCGATCACGCGCACGGAGCGCGCGCCGATGGCTTCGAACGGGACCGTGAGCACTTTTCCGTCCGGCAGAATCACGCCGCTGCCGACGAAGCGCAGCTGCGGCTTTTCGCTCGTGAAGGTCATCGTGTGGACAGCCGCGGTTTTCAGGCTTTCGCCGCGCGCATTGCGGATGCCGGGTTCGAGCGTGACCGTGACGTCGCCGCTCACGCCGTCTTGCGGATAGATCGTGAGGCTGTTCTGCTCGACGCGAGTCGTGAACTCGCCCGTCGAGACGCGCACGAGCCCGGTCAGATCCTGACGCGGGTCGAGCCTGTTCGAGAACGAGACTCGAATCTCCTTGCGATTCTGTTGCTCGAACGCTTGCGCGGCCGTGACGACGAACTCGTTCGCCGCCGGAATCTGCACGCGTCGTTCCTCGACGCGCTGCGCTCCGATCGAGTCGCCATCGAGCAATAGCGTCAGCTCCGCTGCGGCCGCGTGCTGTTCGATTCCGTTCAACGTGAACCGGTGCTCGCGGCCGTTGCTCGCGTGCGACCAGATGGCCGGCAACGCTTCGCCGCGAAGCCGTGGGCGCAGCATGCGCTCTACCGGCACCTCATCGGCGAAGTCCGCCGTGACGATCGTGCCAGCCAGCGTCATCCGGCGATCGTCGAGCGGATCGGTCGCGAGACCGTCCAGCACCACGTCGAACTGCGGCGTTTGCACGCGGAAGCTGAAGAAATACGGTTGCACGTCCGGCTCCACGCCGGTCAGCCCCCCCGGCGACACCGTGACGCGATACTCCTGTCCCGGCGTCAATTCTCTGGCCGGCCTCAACACGACCTCGCGCGAGCCGCGAAACTCGATCTCGCCGGCAACGGCGGGACGCACTCGTAACAGGCCCGGCGCGACCGTCGCATTCGCATCTGCGGGAATCACGTCGTGCGCGAACAGGACTCGGATTTCGGTCTTGCGCGAAACCACTCCGCTGGTGTGGCCGACGATCAGTCGCGCCAACACATCGGCCGACTCGCTGCGCAGCGGCTCGGGTCGATGGCAACCGGTCGCGAGAACTGCGACGATCGGGATCAACCACCCTATGAGTCTTGTCGTTGCGCGCATTCGAGTCTCCCATGCTCGTTGCATGGTGCGACTCTACGGAACGACTCTGGCGAACCCGCGGCGTGTCGATGATCAATAATGACAACGCTCGAGCCGGGCGAGAGAGCTCGTTCGTGCTCGTCGCGAACCGCGTTTGAACGTACTATCCATGCAACTGCCTGGAGGGAAATGACGATGAACAACCGCCCCGTCGCAAGTGTGCTCGGCACGATCCTCGTTCTCACGGCCGCCATCGCGAGCGCGCAGGCGCCGGCACCCGCTCCCGCTCCCGCCGGGCAACAGCCCGCTTACGCGATCGCATCGTCGCCGGTCACGTCGCCGCTCTCGGCTCCGGCGGGCCAAGACAGCGGTGCGATCGAGAAGGGGCTGCCGAACGGCGTGAACCAAGGCGCGTTCGATCCTGCGACGTGGAAATACGGTTCCGCGTTCAGCCCGCCACCGGGCGCCAAGATTTGGAATCCGGTCAAGGCAAAGATGCTGGCCGGCCAGAAAGTCGCCGGTGGCACGCTGTTCAACGTCACCGATCCGTCGATCTATTGCGCGCTGGCCAACGCCGGCTACGACTTCATCTGGACCGAGATGCAGCATTCGTCGACCACGTGGGATCAGGCGGCAAAGATGTGGGGAGCGTGCCCGCACGCTCGAGCGGTTCCCGGTACGCGTGTCGCGTTTACGAACGAACAAGAAATTCAGCACGCGGTCGACAATGGTGCGCTCGTCGTCGTGGTGCCGACGGTCGATACCGTGGAAGAGGCTACTGCCGCTCGCGATTGGGCTTTTTTCCCGCCGCTCGGCCGGCGCAGCAACGGCGGCGGCAACGCGTTCGCCGCGAGCATGTACGGCGGCGTGCCGGGTGGTTATCGCCAGACGATCAACGACAATCTCGTGCTGATCCTAATGATAGAGACGCTCGAAGGTGTGAAGAACGCTGCGGAGATTGCCAAGGTTCCCGGCGTGACCGCGTTGTTCGCGGCCTCCGGCGATCTCGGAAATTTCTCGGGCTACGCGCAGGGCTCGCCCGACTACGAGCGGCTGATCAACGTTGTCCACGATGCCGCGATCGGCGCGGGCGTTCGTTTGTGCGGGCCGTTTGCGTGGCGCGAGCGACCGGACTTCACGTGCTTCCAGGCCCAACAGCAGTCCGGCGCAATCGCGACCGGTGTGCGCGTCGAGCTCGGCGAGTTGTGGAACACGACCGGAAAGGTCGAAGTGGGGCCGTGGGCCGCGTTCGGCAAATAGCGCCGCACAAGGCAGCGCGTGTCTGGGGTTCGATACCGGGACGACGGAGTCGCGTTGGCTAGCGCTTCTTCGGCTTGACGATTTTCGTGTTTCGCCATCGTTCCGCTGCCTCGGCGAGCGTCATCGCCTTGGGCACGACGACAGCGTTCGGTGCCGGCCGCTGGTTCGGCATCGACTGCAGGCCAACCGCGACTGTCCCTGCCGACGGTGTGACGTCCACGCCCGATCGCTCGGCTTTGCGCAGAGCGCGTTTTTGGTCTTTGGCCTGGCGCTTGTCGAGCTTCGCGAGCTCGCGCTTGCGTTTCGCCTGCGACTTGAAGTTGGACATGGCATTCCTCCCAATAGGGCGAAAACCCCGCGGCGTCGGCTAAGACGCCGCAAGGTAGCTAGGCAAGCCTACGAAAGGTGTTGTTAGCGCCGGCCGTAGCCGCCGCCACCGCCTCCGAAACCGCCACCGCCACGATTCCCGCCGCCACCGCCGCCACCGCCGCGGCTCTCGCGCGGCTTGGCTTCGTTGACCTTGATCTGGCGGCCATCGAGCGTTTTGCCGTTCATGGCTTGCGTCGCTGCTTGCGCCTCACTGTCCGACGACATCTCGACGAACGCAAAACCCTTGCTCTGGCCCGAGTCGCGATCCGTGATCAAGCTCACCGTGTCCACTGTGCCGCTCGCAGCGAAAGCTTCGCGCAGCGACTGTTCGGTGGCGGAATATGGCAAATTGCCGACATAAAGTTTCCTGCCCATGGTTACCTCCTTAGGTAGCGTTCGCATCAGAAGAGGATGAAGGCACCATGCCCACAGACTCGCGAGAAGCGATAGGGTTTTGCGACTATACGCTCTACCAGCCTGCGGCGTTGCCCTATCTTCGCGTCGCTGAGCGTGGGCAACTCGTGTAGACTCGGGATAGCCAGACTCTCGCTGGCGCTTCCCCACCAAAGGACCACGCGTATGGGCACCCGGCTCTACGTGAGCAACTTGCCCTTGTCTGCAACCGAGGGAAGGCTCGCGGCCCACTTCCGCAAGTTCGGCGTCGTGATGTCCGTCGCGATCGACGCAGTGGTGCGTGCCAGCCGGCGGGGCGCATTTGTGGAGATGGAGACGCGCGCGGAAGCGCACCGAGCAATCGCCGCGCTGAATCTTTCCAATTTCGATGGTTGCCTAGTGTCAGTCTATCTCGCCGTTGCGAGCGTGCCGGAAAAACCGAAATGAGGCTGCGAGGGTACGTAGGGCGACCGAATCCACCCGTCAGCGATGACGAAGTCCAGAACGCGAGCGGGGTGGATGCTGGCGCCGTGGGAGTCGACGAGCGTGTCGACGACGAGCGCTATCGGTTGATATCCATCGATCCGGTTCGGGCGCCCGAAGGCTGCTCGGGCAGCGATTGGCACGTCTATCGCATCGCCCAGGGTGTGAACGCGATCACCGGATACAGGCGCGGCGATTTCGCGCGCGTAACAGTGGACGTAGAAACCATCGTGACCGCTCTGAACGGGCGACGCCGATGGGCCAAGGACAAGGCGCTTTCGAAGAGTGAGCGCCGCGCGGCAGCTGCCGCGCGAGCCGCCAACGCCAAGTGAACGCCGTAACGGCGCGCTAGACCTTCCGAGCAACAGCAGGAAGGCTCTGTAAGTTGATGATTAAAAGGCTAGTGCCTTCGCGGCCTCTGGGTCACATACGACATCCGAGAGTTCGAGGTCGGGGCGGTGGTCCCAGGTCGCTCGAAAGGTCGCCGGCTCGGCGAGATACTCGGGGATGTCGAGCGTAATCTCGTACTCGAGATGCCGGCGATCCTCGCTGAGCGCGAGCCGCTCGACGATATGCGTGCGCGGATGGGTCGGTAGCCCGTCAGGTCCGCGGTCCGGTAGGGCGCGAAGTCCGACCGTGTCGATGACCAGGGTTTCGCCCTCCCACCAGCCGATCGAATGACCCTCGACTCTGGGCTCGAACGCGACCGGGTGCGCGTTCTGATCGAGGTGGACGACGCGCTCCTGCTTCACCCCATTGGTCTCTGAGCGAATCATCACCGTCGCGTCGGCGACCTCGATCGTGCGCAGGTCTGGGAAAACGTGAAGCAACGGCGGCGCCAATGGTTCGCAGATACCGGCGCCGCCTGGAGCGATATACCGGCTAATCGCCTCGTCCCGCGCCGCTCGACCCGCCTCGGTGAGTGGCACAGTGCGCGCAGCCGCCACCACAGTGGTGAAGCTCTCGACCGTCGGAACCCACCTCCCGGCGAGCCCGCGGGCTTCCACGACTGGCGGCGGCGCGGCGCTGAACCTCGCGAAGCTGCTGAGCGGCATCACGGCACCGTCGCTCGTCGTGACTGTGAAGCCGAACGCTCTGTCCGCCGGATCACGCCGGTTGGGAACGCGCGCACCACGACGCGCGCGCCCCGGCTGATCGCCTCGCGGCGAAGACCGAGGCCGCGGGCCTGGCTCACGGACATCACCTCGATCTCCCGCAACAGCGGCGCGCCGTCGGGGCCTTGCGTCTCGACTGTCATGGAGATGTGGGGGTTCTTCCACGAGAGCGCGGCGACTGTCCCTTCGATCGTCACGAGCCGCGTCTTGTCGTAGGCCGCGCCGCTGTGATGCGCGAACACGGGAGCCGCAATAGCGGCCATCATGCAAGCTTTCATGAGGTCTCTCATAAAGCTCGTCCGTCGCGAGATGCAAGGCGAGGTGCGCGTGAGGCTGCTGAGCACAGCGATCATGAAATTGGTCGGGGTGACAGGATTTGAACCTGCGACCCCTGCGTCCCGAACGCAGTGCTCTACCAGGCTGAGCTACACCCCGACACGGTGCGAGAAACTGGCGCGGCAAGCATAGCATCGGCGGCTTCGGGCTGCCGCTCGCTTGCCGCGACGCAGCGCGGAAAAGAGGGCGCCTTTATACGCTTCCGGGCGCCGCAAGGGCAAGCCCCGCCGCGCGCATCAGTGACGTAATGGCGGCTACTTCGCGCGGGCGCATAATCGCGCCATCGGCACCCATGCGCTTCTGATTTTCTGACGACACTTCACATCCCTCGGCTTCGACGATTTCTTTGCCGCGCAGCACGAGCAGCGTGCGGATCGCGCATGGGTTCCCGCGCGCATCGTCGCCGAAGGTCAGAGCATCGTTTCATCTCGCGGGATGCCGCGCGCCGCTCGGCGATCTGAGCGGGCAAGCTGCTCGGATCGTTGACGAAGCTCGAGCGTCCCGTCGTCGGCGATTGGGTCGCCGTCGTCGACGGCGCGGATCGCGCGTCGATTCAACACGTGTTCGAGCGCCGCACGACGCTGCTGCGCCGCGCCGCCGGAACGCTCGCCGAGCCGCAGGTCGTCGCCGTCAACGTCGACGTGTTCTTCGTCGTGACGGCCGCGAACCGCGACTTCAACGAGCGGCGGCTCGAGCGCTACTGTCGCGCCGTGTGGAACAGCGGCGCCGAGCCCGTCGTCGTGCTGAACAAGGTCGATCTCGAAGCCGATCTCGCGCCAATGCTCGAGGCCATCGATCGCGCCGCGATCGGCGTGCCGATCGTTCGCGCGAGCGCCGCGTCGGGGCAGGGTCTCGACGAGCTTCGCGCGTACATCGCGCCACGGCAAGACCGTCGGCTTCATCGGCTCGTCGGGCGTCGGCAAGTCGTCGCTGACGAATCGGTTGCTCGGCCGCGAGGTGCAAGCCGTCGGCGGCTTGCGCAACGACGACCGCGGCCGACACACGACGACGTCGCGTCAGCTCATCGAGCTGCCCGGCGGCGGTGTGCTGATCGACACGCCGGGCCTGCGCGAGCTCGGCTTGATCGACGATGCGGGCAGGAGTCGAGACGAGCTTCGCCGAGATCGCAGGCGTTCGCGCGAGCGCTGCAAATTTCGCGATTGCGCGCACGAAAGCGAGCCCGGCTGCGGCGTGCTCGCGGCGGCCGAGAGCGGGGAGCTGCCGCGCCGAGCGGCTTGCGAGTTATCGCAAGCTGCTGCTGGAGATCGCGGCTGCGGCGCGCAAGCGTGATCCGGTCCTGGCCGGGCGCACGAAGGCGCGCTGGAAGGAAGTGCATCGCGCTCTGCGCGACGCGCCGCAAGATCGATCCGAAGCTGAAGCGCGATAGCGCTCAGTCTTCTGCGCGCGGCGATCAGCATCTTGCCGAACGTGCCGTCCTGATTGAACGCGGCGTGCTTGTAGACGCCGCCAAGGTGCAGCACGGTGCCGATGATGATCACGCGCGAGCCCCACACGTGTACCGTGTGCAGGATGTCGAACAACCCCATGTTCACGCCGTAGCGGTGCCGGGATCGTGAACCAGTCCCACACGTAGATCGGCATGCCGCGCGACCACACCATCAGCGGCCCCGAGATCAGCATCGCGGCGACGGCGGCGAGGATTGCGTAGTGCGTGTACTTGCCGATTTGGTAGAACACGCCCGGCTTGCTCCGGCATCGCGCCGGGATGCCCTTGCTTGAATCGCCAGATCGACGCGGAACCACAGCAGCACGTAGGCGCTGATCGCGATCGACGTGTGCAGGCGCAGCGTGCTCTCGGAGCCGGCCGCGAGGTCATTCTGGATCGAGCTGCCGACGAACCAGATCGTCAGGATCGACGATGGCCGTGAGCCAATGCAGCGCGATCGAGAGCCAGCCGTAACCCGTCCGTGTGTCGCGCATGCGCATGGGCAATCGATGATACCTGCAATCGATTCGGCGCCAAGACTTGATATTTCTGAAGGGCTCGCGAGCTGCTATCGCAACAGGAACGTCAACAGGAACAGCGCGAGCTTGAAGCTCAACATGCGTACGCCCTTGCGCGCTTCGGCCGGCGTGAGGCGCGCCGTCATCGGCATCGCGCCGAACACTTTGCCCTTGATCAGGAGATCGTTGCCGCTGCGTTCGAGCGTCTCGATCTCCATGAGCTTCGTGTTGTCTGTGGAGTAGAGCGTGAGCATCTAGCGCGCTCCGACTTTCGAGAAATCGAGCTTCAGGTCCTCGAACGCGCGTATGCGCGGCCGCGCGTCCGGCGCCGAACACGCCGCCGCCGGGATGTTGGAAAGGCCCGACGAGCCACAGGCGCTCGCAGCCCGGCACGACGTTCCCGCCCAAGTCGGGCGTCGGACGATGCGCGCCGTATTGGTACGTCGTCGGACGCGATGCCGTGCAGATCGCCGCGGCGGAAGCTCGACGACGTGCGCTCCATGTCGACCGGGCTGTCGCTGTGATATGCAACGACATTGCCGGCCACGTTGTCGACGAAGTTCTCCATGTGGCAAGCATCCGCTTCACGTAGTGATGCTTCGTGTCGTCCCAGCTGCGGCCGTCGGCGCGTTGATACGGCACGTAATCCCAAACGTGCATCGTGGCTTTGCCGGCCGGCGCGCGCGACGGATCGAACATCGTCAGCGATCCCAGGCCCACGAGCGGATACGTCGAGAATTCTCCGTAGCGCAGGCAATCGAACGACTTGCGGATCGTGTCGTACTTGTTCGGCAATAGCTCGATCATCACGGCGCGAACGTGCGCGCCGGCGCGGAATTTCAGCGGGCCGTGCAGTGCCGCGTGCAGCGTGATGCAACCGATCTCGGAGATCTGCGTATCCTTGGCCGCCTTCACGACCTCGGGTGCGATGCCGTCCACCATCGTGCCGAGATCGTGCGGGTGCAGCGCGGCGATCACGCCGTCCTTTGCATCGAACTTGCGCCCGTCCTTCGTTTCCACTCCGGCGGCTCGGCCGTTCTTGACGACGATTCGAGTGACGTCGGCGGAGCCTTGCACGTCGCCGCCATGGGACCGAATGCTCGCGATCAGCGCGTCCGTGAGCTTGCCCGAGCCGCCGACGCGGCACGCCGATTCCGTAGCGCCTCGAGAAAGCCGACGAACACGAACACGCCGATGCCGGTGGCCTTCTCGTCCGGCGAGACCAGGTTTTCGCCGGCCACGCGCGCGAAGTGCATGCGGACCTTGTCGTGCTCGAACAGGCTGCACAGCAAATCGTGCGAGCTCATCTGCATGTAGCGCCACAGCTCGCGGCCTTCGCGGCTCTGGTCCATCAGCGCGTAGGTGGCGCCGAGCGGCGCGGGCGGCGCGTACAGCGACGCCACGATCATCGGCAAGTAGCCGGCGGCCTTCGTCGCGAGCCAGCGGAAAGTCTCGGCGTCGCGCTTCGAGAACTTCGCGATCTCGGCGCAGCTCTTCTCGCGGTCGCGGTACAGCCCGAGCGTCGTGCCGTCCTCGAACACGGACATCATCGGCAGATCGGGGAACACGTAGGACAGCCCGTGCTTGGCCTTGAGCTTGAGCTCGTCGTTCTTCAGCAGCGGATTCGCTTGGATGAAGATGTGGGCCATCGAGTGCTGGTCGTGCAGGTAACCCGGCACGGTCAGTTCGCGCGTGACGACGCCGCCGCCGAACCAGGCGTTGCGCTCGAGCACGAGGACCTTCTTGCCGGCCGCGGCGAGGTACGCCGCCGCGACCAAGCCGTTGTGACCGGAGCCGACCGTGACGATGTCGTAGGTGTTACTCATATTTCTTCCTGCGGCGGGATCGGGACCGGGACCGGGGTCGGGGACTCATCGCGAAACTCCTCCTGCGCCATCTGCCAGACGCTGACGAAGAACGCGGCAATGACGGGGCCGATGATGATGCCGGCGAGACCGAAAGCCGCAAGGCCGCCGAGCGTCGACAACAGAATCAGATAGTCCGGCATGCGCGTGTCGCGGCCGACCAGCACCGGCCGCAACACATTGTCGACGAGGCCGATTCCGAATACGCCGACGAGGACCAGAATCACGCCGCCGACGACTTGGCCGCCGATCATGAGCAGGATTGCGGCCGGCAGCCAGACGAGCGCGGCGCCGACGGCCGGCAGGATGCTCAAGAGCGCCATCACGACGCCCCAGAGCACGGGTGCGCCGATGCCGAGCAGCGCGAATGTGATGCCCCCGATCGTGCCTTGCACGATTCCGACGACGAGCGTGCCTTTGATCGTCGCGCGCGAGACTTCCGCGAAACGTCCGAGCAACAGACGCTCGCGCGCGTCGCCGAGCGGCAGCGCGCGCACGAGCCCTTCGAGCAGACGCTGGCCATCGCGCAGGAAGAAAAACAACAGATACAGCGTCAGGAAGAAGAACACGGTCACGCGCAGCGTGTCTTGGCCGAGCGATAAGGCGCGCGTTGCGACCAAACGGCCGGCCGCGACCGCCGCCTCCGACAACTGGCTCTCGAGCCGCGTGGGATCGATACCGAACCGCTCGAGCAGCGAGGCGATCTGCGGCATGGTCTCCATCGCGCGTGCGTAGATCGTCTCGAGGCCGATGTCACCCGTGTTGAGGCTTTGGTACAGAGCCGCACCCTCGCGTGTGACCGCGGCCGCGACGCCGATCAGCGGCAGGATCACGACGACGACGACCGCGAGCATGCTCAACCCGGCCGCGAGCCCTTCGCGGTTGTTCACGCGCGGCACGAGCCGCGCGTGCAGCGGATACACGACGATGCCGAGCGCAATCGCCCAGAAAATCGGTTGCAGCAACCCTCGGATCAACCACAGGAACGCGAGCGTGATCATCAGCAGCAGCGCTACGAAGAACGCTCGTTGGACGTTGTTCTCGGTCATCGCTGTTCCTTGGGCGTGGGCTCGCGCCTCATTCTTGTTTGCCGCGGCGGTCTCGCCACCACGCGAGCCGCTCGGCGATCGTTTTCTCGAAGCCGACCCCAGTGGGTGCGTACCAGACGGAATCGCGCAACGCCTGCGGCAAATATTCCTGGCCCGCCGCGTGGCCGCCTTCCGAGTGATCGTAGCGGTAGCCTTCGGCGTATCCCAGCTCCTTCATGAGCCGAGTCGGTGCATTGCGAATGTGCAGGGGCACGGGCTCGGCAGGATAATCGCGGGCCGCTTGTTGCGCGCTGCCCCACGCCGAGTAGACGTGATTCGATTTCGGTGCCGTAGCGAGATACACGATCGCCTCCGCGATCGCGAGATCGCCCTCCGGCGAGCCCAAGAAGTGATACGCCTCCTTCGCGGCCAGAGCGATCGACAGACCGCGCGGGTCCGCTAGCCCGATATCCTCGATGGCCATCCGTACGACGCGCCGCGCGACGTACAGCAAGTCTTCACCGCCCTCGACCATGCGCGCGAGCCAATAGAGCGCCGCATCCGCATCGCTGCCGCGCACGGACTTGTGCAGCGCCGACATCAGGTTGTAGTGCTGCTCGCCGACCTTGTCGTACTGCGCGATGCGCCGCTCGAGGACCGCGGCCACTTCGGCGGCGGTTACGGGCTCGGTGTTGCGCCTCGTCCGCGCGAGGTGATCGAGCACGGCTTCGGTGGCATTCAACGCGCGGCGTGCGTCGCCGTCCGCGTGCCGAGCGAGTAGCTCGATCGCGTCCGGCGCGAGCTCGGGTGTGTCTCGGGTTTGCGCTGCAAGATGCCGCTGTGCGCGCGCGATGATCGCGGCGATCGCATCGGGCGCGAGCGGCTCGAGCACGAACACGCGCAGACGAGATAGCAACGCCGAGTTCAGCTCGAACGACGGGTTCTCGGTCGTCGCACCGATCAAGGTGATGACGCCGGTCTCCACGGACGGCAAGAACGCGTCCTGCTGCGCTCGATTGAATCGATGGATCTCATCGCAGAACAGGATCGTGTCGCGGCCTTCGACCTGTCGGCGTTGCTCGGCCTCGCGAATGATCTCGCGCACGCGCGGCACGCCTTCGGTCACGGCACTGAACGTAACGAACTCCTTGTCGGTGTAGCGCGCGACGAGCCGCGCGAGCGTGGTCTTGCCGCAACCGGGCGGACCCCACAGCACCATGCTCGTGACGGCCCCTTGCTCGATCGCCTGTCGCAACGGCTTACCGGGGCCGAGTAACTTGTCTTGCCCGAGAAAATCCTCGAACGATTCGGGCCGCAACCGGTGCGCAAGCGGCGCGGCGGCGACGGCCTCCGGCGGCACGGTCTCCGGGAATAGCGCTAGCTCGTCGGTCAAGGCGTGGGACCTCCGGGGGCCATTCTACTGGTCAGTCGCCGCGTGATGCGCGCCCGCTGACGCCGCCGGGCCCAGTGATACACTCGGGCCATGATCGCGACATCGATGGCTTGGGATCACGGTAGCCCGCGTCGTTGGACGCTGGCCTTGGCGGCTGCGACGGCTCTGTGCATTGCGGGCACAGGGGCAGGACAGGAGCAGCGGGAGACCCGCCGGCCGGCCTTGCACGGCAAGCACTGGGTCGCCATCACCGGCAAGCCGCTGGCGGCGACCGCCGGAGCGCTGACGTTCGCGCGCGGCGGCAATGCCGTCGATGCGGCGTGCGCGATGCTCGCGGCAGCGGCCACGATGTGGGACACGCTGAGCTGGGGCGGCGAAACGCAGGCGCTGATCTTCGACCCGCGAAGCGGTGAAGTGCGCGCGATCAACGCGCTCGGCGTCGCGCCGACCGGCGCAACACCCGAGTACTTCCGCAGTCGCGGCTTGCGCGGGCCTCCCGAGTACGGACCCCTCGCGGCCGTGACGCCGGGTACGCCGGGCGGGTTGCTCGTGATGCTCGCGGAGTTCGGCACGCTGAGCCTCGAGGAAGTCCTCGAGCCTGCGATGCAGATGGCGGCCGGTTATCCGATGGAGCAGACGCAGACCGCGAACATCGAAGCGAACAAAGAGCTGCTCGTACGCTGGGAAGACTCTCGGCGAGTGCTGTTGCCGAACCTCGATCCGAAGCGTCCGCAATCATGGTCGGCGCCGCTGCCGGGCCAGATCTTCAAACAGCCCGAGCTGCTCGCGACGTTGACGAAGCTCGTGGAGGCCGAGCGGCAAGCGCTCGCGGCAGGCAAGAGTCGGCAGGCGGCGATTCTCGCAGCCTACGATCGGTTCTATCGCGGCGACATCGCGCACGAGCTCGTCGAGGCAACGCAGGCAGCGGGCGGCTTGATCACGCTCGAGGATCTCGACCGCTGGCAGGTCTACGTCGAGGAGCCCGCCGTCACGAGCTACAAGGGCATCGACGTTTACAAGCTGAATCACTGGGTGCAAGGGCCGGTGATGCTGCAGACGTTGAACCTGCTCGAGAACGTCGGACCTGCGTGCGATGGGCTACAACAGCACGCGCTACATCCACACGCTGTACCAGGCGATGAACTTGGCCTACGCCGATCGCGACTTCTACTACGGCGATCCCTACGTGCCGCCCGTCGAGCCGATCAAGGGCCTACTGTCGAAGGAATACGCGCGGCAGCGGTTCGCACTGATCGATTGGGACCGCAACAGCCCGCTCGTGCGTCCCGGTGATCCGTACCCATTTCAGGGCGGCACGAATCCTTATAGCGAGCTGATCGAGCAATGGCGGCCGAGGATCGCGCAGCAGTCGCGCGCGGCCGTCGGCGACGAGCCCACCCTGATGACGCACGACGAGCGGTTCCTCGTCGGTACGACGTCCGTCCAGGCGGCCGACGAGGAGGGCTGGGTCGTCTCGATCACGCCGAGCGGCGGTTGGGTGCCAGCGTTCATCGCAGGTAAGACCGGCATTGGCTTGTCGCAGCGGATGCAAAGCTTCGTGCTCGATCCGCGGACCAATCCGTTCAACGTGCTGACGCCGGGGCAACGGCCGCGCGCGACCCTGAGCCCGAGCATGGCGCTGCGAGACGGTCAACCGTTCTTGTCGTTTGCCGTGCAAGGTGGCGACGCGCAGGACCAAAATTTGCTGCAGTTCTTCTTGAATATCGTGGAATTCAAGATGAGCGTGCAGCAGGCGGTCGAGGCCGCGAACGTCAACAGCTATCAGATGCTGGACTCGTTCGGCGAGCATGCGTCGGAGCCGGGCCGGCTCATCGTGCGCAACGACACGCCGCAGTGGGTGCAGGCGGAGCTGCAACGCATGGGTTATCGCGTCGAAGGCTGGGATCTGACCTCCGGCCCGATCAACGCGATCTTGATCGACCGCGCCAGCGGTTCGCTGTGGGGCGGCTCCAGCGATTTCGGCGAGGACCACGGCATCGCCTGGTAGGTTCGGAGCGTCCGAACTCCCTGAAGCAAGCTGCGTTCGCTACAATTCAGCCCGCATCGCGTTGATGGGGGTCGGATGGCATTCCTGGAGTGGTTGCAGGGGACCTGGGTCGGCCTGCTGGTCGCCGAGTCCCTGTGGGGATACCCGCTGCTCGAGACGATTCATGCGATCGGCATGGCGATGCTGATCGGTGCGCTCGGCCTCATCAACTTGCGCGTGCTCGGCTACAAGCCCGAGCTACCGGTGATGGGCACGGCAGACTTGCTGCCGCTCGCTTGGCTCGGCTTCACACTGAACGCGATCAGCGGAACGCTGTTGTTCACGTCCGACGCGGTCCGTTTCTTCGACAGCTACACATTCCGAGTCAAGATGGTGTTGATCGTCCTCGGCGGCATCAACGCGGCATTGCTCGGTCGACGGATCTTTCGCGACGCAGCGGGCACACAGTCGGTTTCGGTGGCCCTCAGCACGAAATGGATCGCGGCTACGTCGCTCGTGTTCTGGTTCGCCGCGGTGTGTGCCGGCCGGCTCATCGCCTACTTGCCATGAAGTCCGTGATCCACAACGCGCGCATCAACTACTAACGGGCAGGGTGCACGCATGGAGTTTCTCGCTTGGTTGGAAGGGACCGCGATCGCGAACGCGATCCGCACGGTCCCATGGATGTACCCGGCGATCGAGACGGGGCATTACATCGGCCTGTCGTTCCTCGTCGGCGGCATCATGCTGATCGACCTGCGGGTGCTCGGCGTCGCACGGAGTCTGCCGCTCAAGAGCATGATCGGCCTGCTGCCGTTCGTGTGGGTAGGCTTCATCATCAACGTCGTCACGGGCTCGCTGTTGTTCATTTACGGCGCCACGAATTTCGGCCCTAACACCGCGTTCCAGCTCAAGATGGGTTTCATCGTGCTGGCGGGTCTGAATGCGTTGGCGTTCGACGTCTTGGTGCGTCGCTCGGGCGGCGCATGGGTCGCGGCGGATCGGCCGCCCGTGATCGCGAAGGGATTCGCGACACTGTCGCTCGTGTTCTGGCTCTGCGTCGTGACCACGGGCCGGTGGATGGCCTATCTTTAGATGGTACCGCGTCGCGCCTAACCTACGCGGCAGCGAACCGTGAGCAGCACCGACGCTCGACCGCGATACACCGTCCACGACGGTTTTCGCATACCGATGGGGTTTCCAGTCGCCGGCTTGGATTCCGGACAGCGCTATAGCGCCGCGGCCGGCGACATCTTTGTAGCGTCGTATCCGAAATGCGGCACGACGTGGACACAATACATCGTGTACCTGTTGCTGAACGACGGACGTCCGTTCCCATCCGGCCGGACCATCAATGACGTGTTTCCGCACCTCGAGGAGGTCGGCGAGCACGTCGTGCGGGCCTTGCCCGAGCCGCGGCTGATCAAGACTCACCTGCCGTTGAATCGCTGTCCGTGGAGCGCGGACGCCAAGTACGTGTACGTCGCGCGCAATCCGTTCGATTGCGCGGTTTCATTCTTTCACCACACACGCGGGTTCGTGCGCCACTACGATTTCGCGGCGGGGACGTGGGAGACCTATTTCGAGTGCTTCTTGGCGGGCGAGGTGGATTTCGGCGACTACTTCGATAACCTGCTGTCGTGGTGGCCGTTGCGTCACGAGCCGAACGTGTTGTTCTTGACGTACGAGCGCATGCTCGCGGACCCGGGAGCCGCGGTCCAGGCGCTCGCCGGTTTCTTGGGCGGAACCGCGACCGCTGTCGCGTGCGACCAGAAGAGGTTGGCCGACATCGTACGCGACAGCAGCTTCGGCGAGATGCGCCGGAACCAAGACCGGTGGTCGAGCCGACGACCGGAAGGCATGCCGGAGTTCGTGCGGAAGGGAACCGTCGGCGATTGGGCCAACCATTTCTCGGCGGACCAGACACGACGGCTCGGCGCGAAGCTCCGGGCACGGACCGCGGGCACGGGCATCGAGGCGCTGTGGCCGGGCCTCGTTACTGCGGCACTCGAACAGACTTGAGGAGAAGCGAAGATGAAAAAGAACGACGCGTTGACGGCACACGATCAGGTCGAGCTAGAAGCAGCTGTGCTACGGCGGCTTCTGCAGCATTTCGACGAGCGTAAAGACGTGCAGAACATCGAGCTCATGATTCTCGCGGGGTTCTGTCGCAATTGTTTGAGCAAGTGGTTCGTCGAGGCTGCGCGCGAGCGCGATCTTCCCGTCGACATCGACACGGCGCGCGAGAAGATCTATGGCATGCCGTATGGGGAATGGAAGGAGCGGTATCAGCCGCCGGCGACGAAGGAGCAGCTCGAGCGGTTGGAAGCCCTCGAAAAGGCGAAGGCGACGCGCGCTCAGTAACGCCGGCGGATCGAGAACTGCGCGAGCTCGACGAGCCCGTCGCGAAAGATCGAGGGTGGCAGAGGCGAAAGTGCCGCGATCGCGACGTCGACCTCCTGTCGCGCCCGCTCCGCCGTGTAGCGGAGACCGCCGGACGTCTCGATCGCGAGCTGAATCGAAGTCAGGTTCCGAGTGCCGCCGGTCTCGATGGCTTCGCGAATCATGTGCCGCTCGGCCGCGCTGCCGTGTGCCATTGCGTAGATCAGCGGTAGGGTCGGCTTGCCTTCGGCCAGGTCGTTACCGATGCTCTTGCCGAATTCCTCCGGCTTGGCATCGTAGTCGAGCGCGTCGTCGACGAGCTGGAATGCTTGCCCCAAATGCCGCCCGTACGTTGCGAGCGATTGCTCGATGGGCTCGGGCTGG
The DNA here is from genome assembly GCA_963741255.1 of uncultured Gammaproteobacteria bacterium. Taxonomy (GTDB): domain Bacteria; phylum Pseudomonadota; class Gammaproteobacteria; order Steroidobacterales; family Rariloculaceae; genus FEN-1219. Next base: position 129,631 of record CAVUHM010000002.1, read on the forward strand.
TGAGCCATGATCGCGCCGATCCGCGTGCCGGCTTCGAACAGCTTGGCGGTCTTGCGGTAGATGACTTCCATGTAGTCCCTTTCGCTCGTGTCCGGGTTGTTGCAGTTCATCAGCTGCAACACCTCGCCCTCGGCTATCGTGTTCGTGGCGTCGGCGAGCACATCCAGAATGCGGATCTCGTTGAGCTCCACCATCATCTGGAACGACCGCGAGTACAGAAAGTCGCCGACCAGCACGCTAGCCTGATTGCCGAACACGGCATTTGCGGTTTCCTGGCCGCGCCTCAAGCCCGAGTTGTCGACGACGTCGTCGTGGAGCAACGTCGCCGTGTGGATGAACTCGATGATCGCAGCCGCCGCGATGTGCGCTTGGCTGCCGCGATTCGGGTCGCATGCGCGAGCCGCGAGCAGCACGGCCAACGGCCGCAGTCGTTTCCCGCCGTTGTGAATGATGTGGTGCGCGACTTGATTGACGAGCGTGACGTCGCTGCCGAGGCGGCGCACGATCGTACGGTTCACCTCGCCCCAATCGTCACCGACCAAGCTGCGGAGCGCGTCGACGTCGGCAGCGGCGGGATTTGGACTTGCGAGCGACATACACGAATTTTGCCTGATGCCACCCCCCTTTAGCGAGGCTCGAGCCTCGGCGGCGGAGCCGCAGAGCCTGGCCATATGGCTGGCTGCGTCGCAGGGCGCGCCGTCGCCAATAGGGTCCGCGGGACCGCCGCAGCGGGGGAGATGACCGGCCCCGCGATGCGCGTGAACGGCGAGTGGCCGCCCATTGGGTCTCGCGGGAGCGTGGGCGCCAGGACGGCGCCCACGCAGCCTACAGGGACGTATTCACGGCGGTCCCGCGGGACCCAATGGGCGGCCGCTCGCCGCACCGCGTGGCCAACGGTTACATTGACCGAGCGTCGCCAAGTCACTAGAATTCCGAGCCTTTCCGCGGGGGTCACCCCGATCAGCCCAGGAGTACGTCGTCGTGTATGCCGTTTTTCGTACTGGCGGTAAGCAATACCGCGCGCGACAGGGTGAACGCGTTCGTGTCGAGCGCCTCGACGCTGCAGTCGGCGACGCCGTGACGTTCGACCAGGTGTTGGTCGTCGGTGAAGGCGCGAGCGTCAAGGTCGGTGCACCGCTCGTCGCGGGCGGGGCGGTCGAAGGCAAGGTGGTCTCGCAGGGTCGCGAGGACAAGATCACGATCATCAAATTTCGGCGCCGCAAGCACTACAGGCGCACCCAGGGGCATCGCCAGCACTTCACGGAAGTCGAGATCACCGGAATCAGCGGCGCTTAAGGCAAAGGAACAGCGAGATGGCACACAAGAAAGCAGGCGGTAGTACCAGGAACGGCCGTGACTCCGAGTCAAAGCGGCTCGGCCTCAAGAAATTCGGCGGTGAGCAGGTGCTGGCCGGCAACATCATCGTGCGCCAGCGCGGCACGCAGTATCACCCGGGCGCCAACGTGCGCATGGGGCGCGACCACACACTGTACGCGGGTGTCGGTGGGCGGGTGGCGTTCGCAGTCAAGGGCACGAAAGGGCGCCGCGTCGTGAGCGTGCTCGCGAATTGATCCGAAGCCCGTGAGGGCAAGAGGACTCAAAGCCCCGCATTGCGGGGCTTTTTCGTTTCTGGCGCTGGGATGCAGGCTTAAACCATGAAGTTCGTCGACGAAGCGGAGGTTCGCATCGAGGCCGGTGCCGGTGGCAGAGGCTGTGTGAGCTTTCGTCGCGAAAAATTCGTTCCGCGCGGCGGTCCGGACGGGGGCGATGGAGGGGACGGCGGCAGCATCTACCTCGTCGCGCGCGAGGGCATCAACACGCTTGCAGACTTCCGTGTCCAACGCCGCTTCAAAGCCGAAAGCGGCGGTGGTGGCTCCGGAAAGGACATGACGGGCGCCGCGGGCGCGGATCTCTACGTCGAGGTCGCCAAGGGCACGGAAGTCTTCGACGTCGACACCGGCGAGAAGCTCGGCGATCTCACGCATGACGGCGAGCAGCTCTTGGTCGCGAAGGGCGGGCAAGGGGGGCGGGGCAACACGCGGTTCAAGACCAGCGTGAACCGTGCGCCTCGACAGTTCGACATGGGTGTGCCGGGCGAAAAGCGCCGGATCAAGCTTGCGCTGAAGCTGCTCGCGGACGTGGGATTGCTGGGTGCCCCCAACGCGGGCAAGTCGTCGCTGACGCGCGCGCTGTCCGCGGCTCGACCCAAAGTGGCCGATTATCCGTTCACGACATTGCATCCACATCTTGGCGTGGTGCGTGTCGGTCCCGATCGCAGCTTCGTGATTGCGGACATTCCGGGGTTGATCGAAGGCGCGGCAGCGGGCGCCGGTCTCGGGATCCGTTTCCTGAAGCACCTCGAGCGAACTCGGCTGTTGCTTCATGTCGTCGATGCATGCGGCGAGCTGAGCGGCGAGGACGTGGCCACGACCTACCGCGCGGTCGAAGGCGAGCTTGGTGAGTATTCCGACGCGCTCGCAAACCGGCCGCGTTGGCTCGTGCTGAACAAGCTCGATCTGCTCCCGCCGGAGCAACGCGGCGCGCGCGTGGCCTCGATCGTCGGCGAGCTCGATTGGAAGGGACCGGTCTACGGTATCAGCGCGCTGACCGCCGACGGTACTACGCGTCTCGTGCAGGACGCGATGAAGTACTTGGAAGGCTTACGAGAAACCGAGCCGACGGACGAACCGTCAGGCCATCGCGCGTAGCTTCGCGTTGAGCTGGCTCTTGTAATGCGCTGCGCGATTCTTCGGCAGGATGCCTTTGTTAGCCATCTTGTCGATCTCGGGAACCAACGCCTTGAACGCCGCCTTGGCCGCGTCTTTTTCTCCGGCCTCGATGGTCTTGACGACCCTGCGGACGGCGGTGCGCACGCGCGACCGCAACGTCACGTTGTGGGCACGGCGCTTGATTGCCTGACGAGCGCGCTTCTTCGCTGATTTAATGTTGGCCAATGCAGATTTCCGCAGGGGGCATCCGCCCCGGAAAGGCGGCTATTATTCGGAGCGACCCATGGCAAGTCAAGCACATAGCTCGCCCTAGAATGCCCCGCGCATGACCTCGACCCAGGATTCCGCTCCCCCACGTACGCCGCACGTTCGCCTGTTGAAGGCGACCTCCGTCGTCGGCGCGTTGACACTGTTGTCGCGTATCACCGGCCTCGCGCGCGACATCGCGTTCTCGGCGTGGTTCGGCTCCGGTTTCGTCATGGACGCATTCGCAGTGGCGTTCAAGATTCCGAACCTGCTGCGCCGTTTTTTCGCCGAAGGCGCGTTTTCGCAGGCATTCGTGCCCGTGATCGCCGAGTACCGCACCTTGCGCGGGCCGACGGAGACTCGCGAGCTCGTCGACCGCGTAACCGGCACTCTCGCTCTCGGCTTGTTCGTGCTTACCGCCGTCGGAGTCGTTGCGGCGCCGCTCCTGATCTTCATATTCGCTCCGGGGTTTCAGGGCGGGGACGGTCGATTCGCGCTCGCGGTCGACATGCTCCGGTTCACATTTCCGTACGTGCTGTTCGTGTCCTTGACCGCACTCGCGGGCAGCGTGTTGAACTCTCACGGCCGATTTGCGATCGCGGCGTTCACACCCGTGCTGTTGAACGTCACGATGATTGCCTTCGCCGGTTGGGTCGGGCCGTCGCTCGAGCGGCCGGGATTGGCGCTGGCAGCGGGCGTGTTCGTCGCCGGTGTAATACAGCTCGCGTTCCAACTGCCGTTCTTGTATCGAATCGGCATGCTGCCGCGGCCGCGGTGGGGCGCGAAGCATCCCGGCGTCCGGCGGATTCTGAATCTGATGCTGCCGGCGATCTTCGGGTCTTCGGTCGCGCAGATCAGCATTCTGCTCGACACGTTGATTGCGTCGTTTCTCGTCGCCGGCAGCATCAGCTGGCTCTACTACTCGGACCGTCTCGTCGAATTCCCGCTCGGTGTGTTCGGCATCGCGCTCGCGACGGTCATCCTGCCGCGGTTGTCCGAACAGCACGCGACGGCATCGGCGTCGTCGTTCTCGGACACGCTCGACTGGGCGTTGCGGCTCGTACTCCTGATCGGAGTGCCGGCAGCGCTGGGTCTCGCGCTCCTGTCCGAGCCATTGCTGGTTACGCTGTTCTTTCGCGGGGAGTTCACCGAGCGCGATGTCGCAATGGCGACAGCGAGCTTGCAGGCTTATGCGCCGGGGCTGCTCGGTTTCATGCTCGTCAAGGTGCTCGCGCCGGGTTACTTCGCGCGCCAAGACACGCGCACGCCGGTGCGGGTCGGCTTGCAAGCGTTGACACTTGGCATGGTGTTGAGCGTCGCATTCGTGCTCACTCTGTTGCGAACGGAGTGGGCACCGCCGCACGCAGGCATCGCGGCAGCGACGGCGTGCTCCGGCCTGTTGAACGCCGGCTTGTTGCTGATCGAGCTCAAGCGCAAGCGTGTGTACGTCGCGTTGCCGGGCTGGAAGGGTTTGGCGCTGCGCATCGTGATACCGAGCACGACGATGGTGCTGGCGTTGGTCGCCGGTCTCGGCGTCATCGGCGATTGGTTTGCGATGAGCTTGCTCGATCGCGTCGTCAACCTGGGCGCGCTCGTGCTCGGCGGTGCGGCCGTATACTTCTTCGCGTGCTACGCCGTCGGTCTGCGAGCAAGCCAGTTTCGAATTCGGTCGGTGGCTTGAAGGATCGTATGCGCCTTTACCGAACGTTCGCTTCGCTCGCCTGGTCCACGACCCGAACACCTCGCGCGGTCGCGATCGGCGTCTTCGATGGCATGCACATCGGACACCGCGCGATCCTCGACCGCGCGCAAGGTGCCGCCAGCGAGCTCGAGGGCTCGTCGTTGGTGTTCACGTTCGAGCCGACACCGAAGGAGTTCTTCTCGCCGGCCAGCGCGCCGCCGCGGCTAACGCGTTTCCGCGAACGTTTCGAGCAGCTTGCGGCGCACGGCATCGACGAGCTTTTCTGCCCGCGATTTGGGGCGATTCGCGATCTCGCTCCGCGTGAGTTCATCGACGATTTGCTTGCGGCACGACTCCGTGCACGGCATGTAGTCGTCGGCAACGATTTTCGCTTCGGCGCCGAGCGCCGCGGCACGGTGGAAGAGCTGCGCGCGCGCGGCAAACCGCACGGCATCGAGGTCAGCGAAGTGGCGCCGGTCTACTGGCGCGGCGAACGCGTTAGCAGCACTGCGATTCGTCAGGCGCTGAAGGCCGGCGACCTTGACGTCGCGCGCGCAATGCTGGGCCGCGACTACTCGATATCGGGCCGCGTCGTCCGCGGGCTCGGGCTCGGACGCAAGCTCGGCTTCCCGACGGCCAATGTGAACTTGAAGCGACTGCAAGCGCCGATCGATGGAATCTTCGCGGCGCGCGTCACGGGCCTCGCGGAACGACCGCTCGACGGAGTCGCGAGCGTGGGCACGCGGCCGACGATCGGCGGCAACACGGCGTTGCTCGAGGTCTTGATCTTCGACTTCGACCGCGACATCTACGGTCGCTACATCACCGTGCACTTCGTGAAGCGTCTGCGCGAGGAGCGGCACTTCGGCGATCTCAAGGCGATGCAGCAGCAAATGCATCTTGACGTAGCAGCTGCGCGGGCTGCGCTAACCGATTGAATCGCGTAAACTCACGGCCCTCCAATCCTCTCGTCCCGCGCTAAAGTACGATCATGTTCGAACCAGTGGGCGCCCGTTACGACGGGCCCGAGCTCGAAAGGGGCATTCTCGAGCTCTGGCGCCGTGAGAACGTTTTTGGCCAGGTCATGGCCAGCGGTCGCTCGCGTCCGAAGTTCGTGTTCTACGAGGGCCCGCCGACCGCGAACGGCAAGCCCGGCATCCATCACGTGCTCGCGCGCACGTTCAAGGATCTCTATCCGCGCTACAAGACCATGCGCGGCTTTCATTGCCCGCGAAAGGCCGGCTGGGACACGCATGGATTGCCGGTCGAGCATCAGATCGAGAAAGAGCTAGGCATCTTCGACAAGAAGCGGATCGAGCAAGAAGTCGGTATCGCGAGCTTCACGGCGCAGTGCCGTGCGTCGGTGATGCGCCACGTCGCCGAATGGGAAGCCATGACCGAGCGCATGGGCTTCTGGGTCGACTTCAAGGATGCGTATTTCACGCTGCACAACGACTACATCGAAAGCGTGTGGCAGTTGCTGAAGCAAATCTGGGACAAAGGGCTCATCTACCAGGGCTACAAGGTCGTTCCGTACGACCCGCGGATCGGCGCGACGCTGTCGTCTCACGAAGTCGCTCAGGGATATCGCGAGGTCGAGGATCCGTCGGTCTATGTCCGCTTCCGAGTGCACGGCGAGCCCGACACTTCGTTCCTGGTGTGGACGACGACACCGTGGACCCTGCCATCGAACTTGTTGCTCGCCGTGCACCCCGACGTCGAGTATGTGTGGGTCAAGCGCGCCGACGAGACGCTGATTCTCGCGAAGTCGCTCGTCGCAGCCGTTCTCGGTGACGGGCCACACGAGATCACGCGCACGGCTCGCGGCAGCGAGCTCGATGGCATGCGCTACGAGCGCTTGTTCGATTACCTCCCGGTGAAGGGCGACGTGTGCCGCGTGCAGGCCGGCCGAGTTCGTGACGACGGAGGACGGCACCGGCATCGTGCACGTCGCGCCGGCATACGGCGAGGACGACTTGAAGCTTGGGTCTAGTCATGGGCTCACCGTGCTGCACGGCGTCGGCGAGGACGGCTATTTTCTGCCGGCGGTGACTCCGGTCGCCGGCAAGTTCTTCAAGGACGCCGATCCCACGATCATCGCGATCCTTCGGGAACGCGGCCTTTTGTTCCGCGCGAGCACGTACAAGCACAACTATCCGTTCGGATGGCGCACCGGCGATCCGCTGATCTACTACGCGAAGAACGCCTGGTACATCCGCACGACGCAATACCGCGAGCGGATGGTCGAGCTGAATCGCGAGATCAATTGGGTGCCCGAGCACATCCGCGAGGGCCGCTTCGGCAACTGGCTCGAGAACAACATCGATTGGGCGTTGTCGCGCGAACGTTTCTGGGGTACGCCGCTGCCGCTGTGGACGATGGCAAGGGCGACTACGTTTGCATCGGGTCTGTGGCCGAGCTCGAGAAGCGCGCAGGCCGCGCGCTCGCAGATCTCGATCTGCACCGTCCCGCCATCGACGGCGTAACGTTCGTGCACGACGGCCGCGAGTATCGCCGCGTTCCCGAGGTCATCGACTGCTGGTTCGATTCCGGCGCGATGCCGTTCGCGCAGTCGCACTATCCGTTCGAGAACGCCGAGACGTTCAAGCAGAGCTTCCCCGCCGACTTCATCTGTGAGGCGATCGACCAGACGCGCGGCTGGTTCTACACGCTGCACGCGATCGCGGCCATGGTCGCGGACAGCGCGGCGTACAAGAACGTGGTTTGCTTGAGCCACATCGTCGACGAAGACGGCAAGAAGATGTCGAAGTCGCTCGGCAACATCATCGATCCGTACGACGTGTTCAACGCGGTCGGCGCCGACGCCATGCGCTGGCATTTCACTGCCCGCGTTGCGCCCGACGTGCAGAAGCGAATGTCGGTGGAGATCGTGGCCGACGTCGCGAGCAGCTTCATCAACACGCTGTGGAACACGTACGCATTTTTCGTGATGTATGCGCGGCTCGATGGATTCGACAGGCGCGAGCAAGTGCCGCACGCGCAGCGCTCCGAGATCGACCGCTGGGTCTTGGCGCTTCTCGAGGAGACGCATCGCGACGGCCACCGCGGCACTCGACGGTTACGACGCGCAAAAGGCCGGCGCCGCGATCGAGAGCTTCGTCGACCAGCTCAGCAACTGGTACGTGCGCCGCAACCGCCGACGCTTCTGGAAAGCCGCGAGCGGAGCCGACAAGCAGGCGGCGTACCTGACGCTCTACGAATGCCTCGAGGCCGTGACTCGGCTGCTGGCGCCATTCGTGCCGTTCGTCAGCGAAGCGATCTATCAGAACCTCGTGCGGGCGATCGCTCCGGCCGCGCCGATCAGCGTGCACATGACGACTTGGCCCGACGCGGACGTATCGCGGCTCGACCGCAAGTTGCTCGCCGAAACGGCGGTCGTGCAGCGGATCGTCGGTCTCGGGCGCGCGGCTCGAAACTCGTCGCGGCTCAAAGTGCGCCAGCCGCTCGCGCGATTGCTGGTTCGCGTTCCCGACGATGCGGCGGAAGCCGCGGTGCGCCGCCACGAAGACCAGATCCTCGATGAGCTGAACGTGAAGCGGATCGAGCTCGTCGCGCGCGATGCGACTCTCGTCAGCTATCGGATCAAGCCGAACCTGCCCGTGATCGGCAAGCGGTACGGCAAGCTGATTCCCGCGATCCGCGAGTATTTGGCTACCGCGGATGGCGCCGCGATCGCGGCCGCCGTCGCGCGAGGCGCCGTGCAGACGTTCGTGGTGGCTGGGCAAGAGCTCGCAATCGAGCCCAACGACCTGCTCGTCGAGAGCGCCTCCGCGGAAGGGTTGGCGTGCGCCGAGGAGGGTGGCTACCTGGTCGGGCTGGACACCCGCCTAAACGACGAGCTGCGGCGCGAGGGTCTGGCCCGCGAGCTCGTGCGAGCCGTGCAGGATGCGCGCAAGCAGGCCGGTTTCGAGGTCGCGGATCGCATCGCATTGCTGATCGAAGGCGACTCCGCCGTTGCGGGTGCACTGCAACACCATCGGGACTACATCATGAACGAGACGCTGGCGACCTCGTGGCGCCGCTCGGCCGACGCGCATGTGGCCACGCAGGAGCAGGGCGAAGCTCAGTGGGTCATCCATCTCGCTCGCGATGCGGAGGGTCGATGACGCAGCGTCGCTGGTTCGGACTGCGAGCGGGCGCGTCGAACTGGTTATGGCTCGCCGTCGTCGTGATGGCGCTCGATCAGTGGACCAAGTCACTGATCGTCGACCGCTTCGAAGAGTTCGACAAGGTCGTGCTGCTGCCCGTGCTCGAGATCATGCGCCTGCACAATGAAGGCGCGGCGTTCAGCTTCTTGAGCACCGCCGGCGGCTGGCAGCGCTGGATGTTCATCGGGCTCGGCGTCGTCGTCAGCGCCGCGATCCTGATCTGGCTCAGGCGCTTGCCGCCGAAGGGTCAGGGCCTGCTCGCAGCGGGCCTGTCGCTGATCCTCGGCGGGGCGCTCGGCAACGTGATCGATCGCGTGCTATTGGGGCACGTGATCGATTTCATCCGTGTGCACTGGGGAGAGCACTACTTCCCCGCGTTCAACGTCGCGGATTCGGCGATCACGATCGGCGCGGCCTTCGTGATACTCGACAACTTGCTCGAGCTCGACCGAACGCGCGCGAAGAAGCGCTAGCTCACCAGCAGTCGTTACCTAGGGTGCCTGTAGCCGTTCGGACGCCATCGGCCGACAGGGAGAACGACGTGCACTGCGCGTCCGCGGTCATGTCGATCGCAGCCCCGGCGCGCGGCGTGGCGGTGGCGATGTAACCGTTTTGGTCCGCGCCCGCGATCGTGATCGTATACATGGCGCGTTCCGTTATGCCGGCGGCGAAGCCGAGCTGCGTCGGGTCGTTCGTGTACGTGCGGTTCGCCAAGTAGAAGCGCTCCTGGTTCGCTTGAAGCCGTAGCAGGGCGCCCTTAGCTTCGGCCCGCTGCGCACGCATCGTGTACTGGCGGTAGCTCGGGATCGCAATCGCGCCGAGAATCCCAATCACCATGACTACCGTCATGAGCTCGAGCAGGGTGACGCCCATCATGCGGCGACGCGGCCCGATCCCTGTCATCCATGTGTTCATTGCCGTGTCTCCGAGCGCGGCCGGGCGCGAGGCCCGGCCGCGATTCCCTTAGTCGAGTTTGCTCTTGCGACCAGAACGTGCGAACCGGGTTGTTGCTCATGACGCCGGTGTACCCCACGCGGCCGACGAACACCACGTCGTCGTCATCGTCGTCCTGGTTCAGCACGCCGTCGCCGTCCATGTCGGGGTCGAGGTAATTTGGGATCCCGTCGCCGTCCTGATCCTCGTTGCCGTTCGCCCGCAGGTCGTTGTTGTCGATGTTGTCCGGCATGCCGTCACCGTCGTCATCGCCGTCGGTGATATTCGGCTCGCCGTCGCCGTCGAAGTCTTCCATTTCGTCGGCGACGCCGTCGCCATCATCGTCGCCGTCGGCAGCATCGGACAGGCCGTCGCCGTCCTCGTCGTCCTCGATGTCCGGAATGCCGTCGCCATTCGAGTCCTGGTCGAGGAACAATGCCTCCGCGGCCGGCAGGATGCCGCCCTCGGCCTCGACGAACAGGTCGTCCATCGTCAGGGCGTCGGGGTCGCCGGCGGCGTCGAGGTTCATGACCGGAGCGCCGTTATACACGTTCATCACGTAGGTGCGGTTCGTGCCGAGCTGCGGTTGGCACGTCATGGCCGCCGTGCTGGGCTGGAAGGTCGAGAAGAACACTTGGTTCGCGAACGTGCGCGCCTCGGACAGCACCTTCTCGCCATTCCAACCGCCGATGGACAGATCCACGCGCCAGCCGGCCTCGCTCAAGTCGACCGTGGTGTTGGCGCTCGTAATCGGCACGAGATCGTCGTGCACGATCGGAGTCAGCGCGTCGAACTGCGTCTGCGTCAGCGCGCCGATCGACATGTCCCGCAGCGCGTAGAACGCGTCCTCGACCGTGAGGCCCAGCGGGTGGCCGCGATGGCCGGAGCCGATGCCGACGTGGATGAAGTTCTGTTGGCGCGTGTGGATGAACGCGACGTCCGGCGCGTTGTAGAAGCGGCGGACGTCCTCGGCGAGCCGGGCTCGCCGACGGCGCGCCGCCGAGCTGCGCGATCACGCCGCCCACGACGAGGTTCGTCGCGGACTGACCGTTCGTGACGTCGAAACGCCACACCTGGCCGCCCATGTCGCCGGCGTACATGCGGTCGAGGAATCCGTCACCGTCGATGTCGACGATCCGGATCCGCGCCGGGATCGAATAGTCCATCGTGCGGCCGGAGACGTTGAAGTCTTTGTGCACGCCGTCGCGGCTGCCGTGCCACAACAGTGCGCCGCTGACGGAGTCGACGATGTAGATCGAGTTGCCGGTGCCATCGGTCGTCAGCCCGGAGCTGTCTTGGTCGGCCTCATAGCCGCCGCCGATCACGAGCGCGAGCTTGTCCGCGTTCTGGGTCGCGCCCGCGACATTGACCTTCGTCGGCATCGGCGGCGACCAGCTCTGGCCGAGATTGGGGAGCGTGCTGCTGTCGATCCTCCACAGCAATTGCGGTGACAACGGGTCGCTGACGTCGAGGCCGTAGTAGAAGCCTCACCGCCACGGCCCAGGCCGAAGAACAGGTAGACCTTCTCGCCGGCCTCGATCACGGGATCGTTGTCGGCGACCACCTGGATGCGCAGGTCGCTGTCGATGCCGTAGTGCTTGTTCGCGTTCGAGTCGTCCTTGTACAGCTCGACCTGATCGTCCAGGAACTCGGCCGGCACGAAGGCCCACTTCTCTTCGCCGGTCTCGAGGTCGATCGCGTGCAGCAAACCGTCGTTCGTGCCCATGAACACGAGCCCGTCGCGGAGGTCGGGCCCGTACATCATCGACACCGGTTGCGCGTGCAACGGGTCGCCCATCTGCGTCCGCGCTTCCGTGCGGTCGTTGTCCTGGTCCGTGTCGGACGCGTCGATGCCGTTGATGAAGTCGATGACTTGGTCGCGCGTCGGTTCGCCCACTGCGCCCGTGTTCAGCAACGTGTCCGTCAGCGCAACGTTGCTCGACGAGATCCGGTTGCCGGTCGCCGTGAGGTTCGTGCCGCTCAAGTTCGTGTAGACGACGCGATTCGTAGAGCCGGGGATCAGCTCCGCTGCGCCGCCCAGATCGACGGTCGCGCCGTCGATGCTCGCCGACCAGAAGCTCTGCGCCGCGTCGTCGAAGAAACCCGTGGCCGGATCGATTGCATCCCTGTCGTTCGCATCGATGATCGCTGCGTCGCTCGCGCGGACGCGATACTTCTTCAGGTTGCCTGGCCAGTGCGTGCGGCCGGTCGGGCGGAACACGCTGATGAACAGGTCGCTCAGGTTCTGCGTGCGGTTGAACGAGTTGACGGCGACGGTCGGCGCCGAGAACGTCGTATCCAGCGACAGAATCGCCGTCACGATGTTCGTGAGCGCGTTCGCCAGCGTCGCGGTGTCGTCGGCCGTGTAGTACTCGACCGCCGCCGCGTTCCGCCGTGTCGGCGAGAATCGGCAAGTCGATCGTGAAGCCGACCGTATACGTCGAGACGTTCTGCTGGCCCGGGAGCGTGGAAAAGTCGCCGTCGTACAGGAACTCGGCCAGGTCGTCGAGACATTCGCCGCCCGACGGGTTGAACCCGACGGGGTAGGTCTCGACGTCGCACGACGAGCCGACGAGGCTCGAGAACGATCCGCCGCCTTGGTCGACCATCGACTCAATCGCAGCGTCGGCCTCGTCGTCGCGCGTCGGCTCGCCGTCGGTCAGGTACACGATGAAGTTCTTCTGGCAGTCGTACTCGAACGGCGAGTCGTAGCGTCCGGAATCGCTTGGATCGCGAGACTCCGCCACGCTGTTGGCACCGAACGTGACTCGGTCGCCCGAGTAGTACATCGCGGCCTCGTACAGCGTCTCGGACAACGGCGTGAACCCGGTCGGAGTCAGATTCCTCACGGCATCCTGGATCGGTGTGCGCGAGGTCGTGATGTCCTCCATCGGGTACACGACCCAGCCGCCGCCGTCGCTGGCGTCGTTGTTGCGGTTGAACGTCATGAGACCGACGTTGACGCCGTCGATCGAGTCGAACAGGTCCGTCGCGACGTCCTGCACGATCTCGAGGCGCGTCTTGAAGCCGGTCGGGCCATACGCCCAGTTGAAGTAGTTGCCGCTGTAGATCGTATAGGTCTCGTTCGCCGGAGACGCGCCCCACGCGATCTCCTGACCGGACGTGCCCCAACGGCCGCCGGCCGGCGGCGTGCCGGTCGTCGGTCCGTTGCGCGCATACAGATTGGTCGTGTCGACGCCGTCGCCATGGACGCCACGGTCGTCCTGGCACTCGACGACGCGGCTGCGTTGCGAGGTGCTGATGTTCTCCCAGCGTCGACCGCCGCTGCCGGTCGAGTTGTCGTACTGGGCCATGTTGTCCGTGTAGTAGCCGGCCGTCAGGAACGCCTGCGCAGCGCGGTTGCAACGCAGCGCCGTCGCATTGAACCAGCGATCCGTGCTGCAATCGGGCGGGGTGCCGATGCCGGTGCGCCAGTAGATGCGGGTCGCGTCGCAGCTGCCGACGGCCGGGTACGTGATGGTGCCGTCGTACCCGTCCTGCGTCACCACGAGCGTGCCCATGCTGCCGGAGTTGTCGATCACGAACAGGATGTTCGGAGTGGCTTGCGAGCTCAGGCTGGTGCCGATGAAAAGCTCGGTGTCGTCGGCAATCGCGGGCATGCCGGACGCAAGCGCCCAAAAGGCGCCGAGGCCGAGCCAGCTCATCCGTGCTTTGCTGAGAATCATATACAAGTCCCTCAGTTTGCGACGCGCCATCCCTGGCGCTGCGTTAAACCACTAACGATTGCGCGAGCTATTCGCGGACCTCGATGCGGGTGATGCGTCCGGTTGCGAGATCGAGAAAGACCACGGCCATCGCCTTCTCGGCACCGTTCGGCTTGTCGCCGATCTCTTCGGCGATGCGCAGGAAATCGACGATGGCAACCAGCTGGCCGTTGACCCGATACTCCGTCGAGGTCAACAGGCGGTGTGTGCTGAGGTTGCAAGCTCCGCACTCACGGAAACTGATCGTGCCGCCATCGGCCGCCGGCAAAGTGAGATCGGCGAGCGTGAGCTCGATCGGTCGTTCGACCTGCTCGAGGACTCGAACGGCTCCGGCCGTGTTGAAGGCCAGCAAGAGTGCGGCTGCGAGAAGTGCTTTGCGGGTCATGTTCGTTCTCCAAGTACCGGTTAGTTCGCGCGGCCTTCGGTGTAGAAGCCCTGGTTATGTGTCGAGATCGCGTTCCGCGGTCCCTGGCCGACCGACACGATGTCCCAATGGAACGCGCGGATCACACCGACGCTGCTGCCGAACGCATTCGCGACGCTGTCGCGGGGAGTGGACACGGCACGGCGGTCGTAGTCCGGGTCGCCGGTCCAATCCAACGTCCGCGGAGTGGACGGGTTGTACATGCGATTCGCGATGATGATGTCGATGCCGTCCTCGGCTTGCTGGAACGCGTCCTGTTGGAACTGCGTGTTGGCCGCCATCGTGATTTCCATGGTGGCCGTGTTCATGCCGGACACGCCGACGACGGTCAGCACGAGCAGCAGCACGAGGCCGACGATCAACGTGGCACCGGTCTGATGACCGCCGGGACGGGTCGTGAGCTCGGCAAGCGATGTTGGTTTTTTCATGGTGTTAACTCCCCATGGCCGGGAGCGGCCGGGCGTTTCGGACATAAATCGTTTTCGACACGACCATGCGGCGAAAGTTGTCGTTGAAGGGGCCAACGTTCTGGTCCGCGTACACGTAGTTCGTCGTGTCCGTGAAGCCGTTCTCGAGGCGCTCCGCGCGCACGCGAACCCAAATACGAACGGCCAGCACGATCCGCGTCGGGGTCGAACCCGGCGTCGCCCGGATCGACCATCGGGTCGTTGATGTCGACATAGCGATCGATCGAGCCGCTGTTGGCTCCGTCCGGCGTCCATGTCGAGGCCGAGCTGCACCTGGAGGTCCTCGACGCCGGAGACGATCTCCTGATCCGCGATCACGCCGGTCCCTTGGAGCACCTTGGCTCGCAGCGACGGCACCGTCGCACCGAGCAGCGTCGACGATCGGTCGACGTAGTAGCCGTTCACGACGAGCCGGTGCGTCTGGCTCGTTCAAAGCCGTGAAGATGCCGCCGGGAACCGCCGTGCCCGTGAAGATCAATGACTCGGCTGGGCTACGCATGCTCTGCACTCGCAGCGTCGCGGCCCCGGTCAGTGGCGGCGTCTCCGGATCCTCGCTGACGCGGCGAACGACGAGCGTGTCGGCATTGGGCTGCGCACCACTGAACGCGGCGCAACCGCCGAACCCGTAGGTGTTGTTGCTGCCGCCGACCGCGACCGCGAGCACGCGTGCCCCGTTGCGCCGCAAGGAGTTCGGCCGAAGCTGTTGCCGGCCGCAGGCGCAACGCGGCCCTGGACGCTAGTCGTATCCGTGGTCATTCCCCAGTAGTGCGCCATGCGGATGTCCGGCTCGATCGCCTCGAGCGCGAAGCGCGCGTTCTCCTGCATCCGCGCGACCGACTCCGTGATGCGGAACGTCGTGCGGCTCTGCATGAAGACCGTGATCGCGCCGATCATCAGGAATGCGCCGATGGCGAGCGCCACCATCAGCTCGATCAACGTCATACCGTGTTGCTTGTGTACTTTCATGGCGTGGTCACAGCGATCGGGACGCGTACGGCGATCTGGTGAGTGATGGCGCCCAAGCCCACTTCCTGCCAGGTGACCTGAATCGTGTAGGTCGGCGGGCGTCGTTCCCGCGTACTGGACGGCGCCGACACCACCCGGCAACAGCGCGGTCACCTGCGCCTGCCAGGTCAGAAGATCGTGCGCGGCCATCTCCGCGGGCGTGCAGTTCACGCCGCCGCCGGGGTCGCAGGCCATTGTCCGCGCCGGCCCCGCCGTAGCTCGCGTCACCGCGACGATTGACGCGGATGCGGTCGGCCATGTCGGCCGCGAGGTTCACGGCTTGCGTCCGATACAACGCGGTGCGACTTGCGCCGCAGACCCTGGCCGTACAGCGCGGCAATGCCGATCATGCCGACCGACACCACGACGAGTGCGACCAGCGCTTCGACGAGGCCGAAGCCGTGTTGACGATGTTTGATTGTGTGGTGCATTTTTCGATCTCGCTGTCTTACGCGCAGGTTGCGCCCAGCGCTCCGATGACGGCGTTCACGAGTGGGACGTCCTGCAGCACTTGCGCGCGGCCCGGCCGATCGATCCTGATCGACGCGCGCGCTCGACAAGCTGCCGGCGGCCGGTCGCGCGCCGCGGTCGTCGCAGTACAAGACGAAACGAGCCGCGCCGGCGGGGAAGCACAAGCCCGCGGCGGGTCGCGTGAAGCCCGACGGGCCGAACGAGACGTAGCCGTAGCTCGCCGAGAGCATCATCGGCGCGCCGACGGCCTCGGACCGCATCAGAATCAGCTCGTTGTCGTCGTGGACGGCGTTGCCGTCGGTCGCGTCGGTCAAGATTCGAGCGCCGTCCGCGTCGAAGTTGTCGTTCTCGTCGACGAACACGATGAAGCCGCGGCGTGAAGGAATCGACCACGGCCGCGTTCGTCACAGGTGGGGTCCGCGTCGAGCGGGTTGTCGGTGAGACACACCGTCACGGGTGCCTGCCGCTTGACGGCTTCGGTGCGAGCCATCAGCGTCGCCGGTCACCAAGTCGTTCGCGCGCGGCCGTCATCTGCGCCGTTGCGCTGGAACTCCATGACGTTCGGGACGCCGACGCCGAGCAGGATGCCCGCCGACGAGCAACGTCATCAGGAGCTCCCAAAGCGTGAAGCCGTGCTGTTGCGACGTGTCCATGGCCGCGGACTATACGGACGAGGCCGGTTGGGCACGGCATTCGCGCCGACGACCGGCTGCGGCCGCCGGACGAGCGGCCTCCGGCGGGAGCGCGGCTTATGTCAACCCTGCGCATCGCAACGGGCGTCCGTCCCCGTCGCGGGTATCGACCCGCGGCCGGCCTGTGTAGCTCACGATCACGGCGCGAGCGGCCGGGGCTCCGCGGCGATCGCAGAACACGATCGGTGCCGTTCGTGCTGCGCCGGCCGGGGCGGAACTCGTAAAAGGGTCGGTTGCTGACGATCGTGCCCGTGAGCTCGGGCGCGTGCGCGTACAGCAGCGGCTCGGCGCCGGAGCGCTCGGGCGGATACCGGTCATCGAGTATTGACGTAGACCATGAAGCCGGCATCGAACGCGATCTCGTCGCCGCCGCAGCGACGGCGGTCGGCGGTCTTGCATACGATGACGGGGTGCCCGCGCTTAGCCGCTTCGCTGCGCGCGAGCTGGACGGCGAGGACCAGCGCATTGACGTCGGCGGTTCTGCGGGCGTCGAGCAACACGCTCCGGAACGCGGGGACGCCGGTGCCGAGCACGAGCGCGCCGATGGCGACCGTCCAGAGCAGTTCCCACAGCGTGAACCCGATATCGCGCCGCATCGGACACTCCCTGTCCCGTGTGCCGGCCTACGCTAGGGGTCGACTCGAGTCGGGTCGACGAGGAAATCCCGCGTGTAGCGGGAGATATGGCACCTTTTGATCTCAAAGCCCCGTCGTGCTTATACTTGGCAAGTAGCTGATTTCTAAGGTATCGGGGTATGACACGCGACGAGGCTGCGCAAGTTGCTCGCGGGCCGAGGTGTTTTGCCGACGGCGCAGCGCATCGATATTGCGTTGATGATGCTGGCGTCGGCCGCAACATTTGTCGGCCGAGCAAGTCATCGGCGTCATTCGTGCGGGCGGTTTGCGGATCTCGAAGGCGACCGTCTACAACACGCTGAACCTGTTCTGCGAACGAGGGCTCCTGCGTGCCGTGGATGTGGACCCGACGCGACAGTACTACGATTCCTCGACGGGTCCGCATCATCATTTCTACAACATCGATACCGGCGAGCTCACGGACATCCCGCTCGAGTCCGTGGCTCTGAATGTCGAGACCGCGCTGCCACCCGGCACCGAGCAGGCAGGCGTCGAAGTCGTCGTCCGGGTACGAGGTGTGCGCGAAAGTTAGCGACTCGCGCACGCGGTTCGCTCACACATTTTCTCTGCGTGCGCAGCGTATCGACCTCAGGCACAATACGCGCCTTCCGATTCCTGCCGGTGTAGCTCAGTTGGTAGAGCATCCGCTTCGTAAGCGGGGGGTCGGGGGTTCGAGTCCCTCCACCGGCACCATCGTGCGCATCCTTGTAATGACGGCCACTTGGGCCGAAGCCCGATAGTGTTCGCTTCCACGTGCTGCTAAGCTCGCCCGAAACAACAGGCCCTGCGGCGCAGCTCGATGTCCAGCTTGCGGGTCTAAAAAGGTCGAGGGCCATGTCATCCAAGTCCATTGCGTTGACTTTCGCCGGCGCCGCATTGTGCGCGTGCGGAGATGTACCTGAGCAGGCCGCAAGTTCTGCCGCGGCACGTTCCGAGTGGCGAACGTTGTTCGACGGCACGCACCTCGATGGCTGGACGAAAGACGGGGACGCGAATTGGCAGCTCGTGGATGGAGCCGTTGCGGCGGATTCCGGTACAGGGTTTCTGATCACGAAGGATACGTACGCCGACTTCGATCTCGAGCTCGAGTTCTTCGTGTCGCCCGATGCGAATAGCGGCGTGTTTATTCGGTGCGCAACGCCGGCCGAGATCGGTGCTGCGACGTGTTATGAGGTCAACATTTTCGACCAACGGCCGGATCCGAAATATCGAACCGGCGGCATAGTCGAGGTTGCCGAGCCGAAAGTCATGCTCGAGACCGGCGATCGGTGGAATCGCTACGAGATTTCGGCACGAGGACAACATTTGATGGTCAAGCTGAACGGGCAGACGACAGTCGACACCAACGACGATAAGCTCGCCGTAGGCCCGTTCGCTCTTCAATACGGTGCAGGGCGCGTGATGTTCCGCAACGTGCGGATCCGAACTCACTAACCCGGCATTCCTGACGACTTCATCGAGTCCGCTGCGCGAGGAAACGCGATCGCATGTCTGGCCACGAGTTCCGGGACCCTCACACCCCTGACGATTTCGGTCGTTTCATCAAGGGGTGGATCCGCAATCCGTTGGCGATGGGCGCCTTCGCGCCGAGCGGTAAGTCCTTGGCCAAGCTCATGGCGCGCGATATCGGTCCAGGATCGCGTGTCGTCGAGCTCGGAGCCGGAACCGGAACTGTCACCGAAGCCCTGCTCGCGAATGGCGTTGCGCCCGACGACCTTTACGTCGTCGAGCGCGAGCACGAGTTCGTGCGCATTCTCGAGCGACGGTTTCCGCAGTGCCGCGTCATCGCGGCTGATGCGTTGCATCTGAATGGCGAGTTCGCGACGGCAAGCTTCGATTTCGTCGTCAGCGGGCTGCCGTTGCTATTGTTCTCGTCCGAGCAACGCCATCGGGTGTTGCAACAGGCGTTTCGTCTGCTGAAGCCGCGCGGCCACTTCCACCAATTCACCTACGGCGGAGTGTGCCCCCTCGACAAGGATCTGCGCGCGACGTTCCGCGTGGACAGCATGCTTCTCGGAATTGCTCCGCTGAACCTGCCGCCGGGGTTCGTTTATCGTCTCACGCGTCGCGCTGTCGCGGGCGTGCCGGAGAATGGCAGTGCCGCCGCCCGCCGGAGTCGATGACCTCGCAGCCGTGCTGCGCGGGCGCCGCTCGATCGACCTGTTCGCGCCGGACGCTGTAGACCCGGAAGCGCTGCGTCAAGCCGATCGAGGTCGCGCGCTGGGCGCCAAATCACCGCCTGACCGAGCCGTGGCGTTTCTATCTGTTGGGACCGTCGACGATGCGCGCCGTCATCGATCTTGCGGTCGAGCTCGAGGTCAGCCGTGAAGGGGCAGAGGGCCGGCGCGGCTCGGCGCACGCGGCTCGAGGGAATCCCGGGAACGTTCGTGCTCACGAGTCCGCCGTAGCGACGACGCGCTGCTCGAGCGCGAGAATTATGCGGCGTGCTGTTGTGCCGCGCAGAACCTGATGCTATACCTATGGCCACAAGGTATAGGCGTCAAGTGGACGACAGGCGGTATCACGCGGCAGCAGCGGTTCTATGAGCTGCTCGGCATCGATTCGGCCAGCGAGTCGATCGTCGGCTTCTTCTGGTACGGCGTGCCGAAGGTGATGCCGACTCAGCAGCGGCGGCCCGTGAAGGAGATCGTCACGGAGCTCGCCTAGACGGGGGCGGTCGATGAGCAGTGTGCGTCTCGCGATTCATCGGCTCGAGCCGCAGTCGGCGCGAGGGCGTGCGCGGTTGGCGAAGATCCTGGAAGCGGCGACGGAGCTGTTTCTGAAGGTCGGCTACGAGCAAGCGTCGATCGACGCCATCCTGCTTCAGAGCGGCGGCTCCAAGTCCACGCTGTACGCTTACTTCCCGACGAAAGAAGATCTGTTTCGCTCGGTCATCGATGCGATCGTTGCGCACGATCGCCGGTACGGCCCTGGACATCGGCGGCAATGCGCGGCTCGTGCTCACGGAGTTCGCGATCAGCCGGCAACGCGTCGTCCTTTCGCCGCGCCACCGCGCAGTGTTCGGGCTGGTGCTCGCAGAGCGCGAGCGATTTCCGGATCTCGCGCGAATCTACTTCGAGCGCGGGCCGTACAAGAGTCAGCGGCTTTTGACGACCTACTTCGAAGCGCTCAAGCATCGCGAGGTCATCGACATCGCCGACGCGAACGAGGCAGCCGAGTTCTTCATCGGCATGCTGATGCAGCACTGGCACATGCAGATCTTCTACGTGACCGCGCCGCCGCCCGCGGAAGCCGTGATGCGGCAGCACGCCGAGCACGTGGTCGCACGGTTCTTCGCGATGTTTCTGCGTCGACCGCACTGACGCGCTCGACGATCACAACGGCGTCGCCGGGTCGCGCCGAGCCAGCGAGCCACTCCTTGCCCTCGGCATACAGCTTGCGCGACTTCCGGACCTCGCAAACCCGGAAGCCCGAGCCGCACGTTGAAGCCGGCTTTCGTCTGCAAGATAGCCGAGGTGACGGTAGCCTTCGGGAAACTTCGCGAGCAGCGTCGGATCGAGGTTCAGCTCGTGCGCCGGGCTCTACGGGATCGAGCCGATCCTTTTCGTAGATCGGTTGGCGGCGCACGATCGCCCATCGGCCCGCACGCTTGTCGAAGAAATCGTAGAACCGGCCCGTGCACACGGCGTCGACAACCACGCCGTCGACGGCGGCGCGCTGGTTGATCGTCATCTTCGTTTGAGCGATCGCGCGCGTTCCCGCGACCTCGCACGTCGTGCCGCCGAGAAAGTGGATGATGCTGACGCCTCGCTCGAACCCGGCGCGACGCGCCTTCTGGAATTCGGTGGCAGGCCCTTGAAACCACGTCGCGGTCATCCAGCCATCGTCGTGCCAGACGGTCGCGAAACGCTCCCAGTCTCCGGAGTCGCTCCATAGCACCCAGTTGTTGACGACCTCGCTGATCGCGAGGCGGTCGAGCAGCGTCGCGATCCATGCGCTCAGCGGACGAGGCGACCGCCGGGACCGCCCCGCCGGGCGGAGGACGCCGCGCCGGGCACGATGATCGACGACGCCTGTTCGCGGCGCAGCTCTTCGAGGCGCCGCATCGTGCGCGCCAGAGCTTGCTTGGCGCCTTCGCCGAACTTCGCGACGGCATCGTCGAGCGATGTGGCCGGTACCTCGAAGCTCAACGGCAGCGCGCCGGCCGGTGTGAGGACCTGCGTCTGGCCGACGTAGAGCACGGGACGCGTGGTGTCCGTTGCGCCCGACGGCGTCACGGGCGTCAGCCGCTGCAGCGTGCCGACGCGGCGATCGGTGAACGTCTCCTCGTGGTAGAGGGCCTGTGGTGTCCATTGCGATTTCGGCATCGCTGAGCTCGTCTGCCATGTCGGTCTCCGTCCTGTGCCGCGTTGTCGCGGCGGAGGCCGCATAGGCTAGCACTTCTTCGCGTAGGCGCACATTCGCGCGGTTACGACGCCGCGAATGGACCTGGCATAGTTCGGTTTACTGCCACGACACGTGCATGCGCTCCATGGATTCACCGACCTTGCAGGCGTTGCTCGAGCGGCGCTTCAATCGGCGCCGACTGCTCGGCAGCAGCGTCGAGCTAGCTGCGGTCACGCTCGTCGCGAGCGCGGGTTACCGGCAAACATCGGCGGCGTCGCAGACTCCGATTTCCGCGCGTCGCACCCTCGAAGTGCCGACACCGTGATCGTGCCCGACGGTTATCGCGCAGACGTCGTGCTGCGGTGGGGTGATCCGTTGTTCGCGAATTCGACCGCGCTCGATCCGAGCGCGGTAGCAGAGGGCGCGTTGCTGGCGCCCGGCGCTGCCGCAGCCCAAGCAAGGCCAGTTCGGCTACAACTGCGACGGTATCGGGCTGTTCACGCTCGACGAGCGGCGCTGCTTGCTCTGCGTGAACCACGAATTTCCGACCGCCGCGCGTTGCTGTTCCCGGGCTGGGTCGAAGCGCGCGAAGCGCGCATGCTCGGTGCGTTCGTGCGCGAGCACCCGTCCGCCGTCGCGTACATGCAGGCTGCCGTCGGCTTGAGCGTCGTCGAGCTCGAGCGCGACTCGCGGTGGCGTTACCGGGCAGGCTCGCGTTACAACCGGCGAGTCACGGCGCACACGCCGATCGAGATCTCCGGGCCCGCGCGCGACTCACCCGTTGCTGAATCCTCGCGGCGTAGCGGCACCGCAGGCGCTCGGCACGTTCGGCAACTGCGCGGCCGGCTCGACGCCGTGGAACACGTATCTGACGGCGGAGGAGAACGTCGACGACTATTTCGGCAACGGCGCGGCGGCGCAAGCTCGATGCGGCTCTGGAGCTCGCGCATCGGCGCTTCGGATTTCGCCAACGCGACAGCGCCTACCGCTGGGAGTACGCGGACGCGCGGTTCGACTCCGCGGTGAATCCCGCCGAGAGTCTGAAGTTCGGTTGGATCGTCGAGCTCGATCCATTCGACCCCGGAGCGCGCGCCGAAAAAACGCACGGCGCTCGGACGATTCAAGCACGAGGGCGCGACGACAGTGCTGGCCGCGCGACGGCCGTGCCGTCGTCTACATGGGCGACGATCAGCAGTTCGAGTACTTCTACAAGTTCGTGAGCCGCGCTCGCTTCGATCCGGACGCGGCCCGAGGCGAACCGCGATCTGCTCGACGACGGCACGCTGTACGTCGCGCGCTCTCTTCGACGACGGCCGCGGCGAATGGTTGCCGCTCGTGCACGGCGCGCATCCGCGAGCTGACGCGCGGAGCGCGGCTTCGCATCGCAGGCCGACGTCGTGCTGCGCTGCCGCGAGGCCGCGGACCGGCTCGGTGCCACGCCGCTCGATCGCCCCGAGGACGTCGCCGTCAATCCGCGCAGCGGGCAACGTCTATTTGTCGTGCACGCAGAATCTCGGACCGCGACGGCGGCGTCGTGGCAGGTCGGCGGGCGCACGCTCGACACGCGCACGAGACCGCGCGAGCCCGCGGGCACCGAACATCGTCGGGCCACATTCTCGAGTTCATCGAGCGGGCGCCGATGCGGCCGCGACGTCGTTCCGTTGGGAGATCTTCCTGCTCGCCGGCGCGCCGAGCGGCACGCAACTGCTCGCGGCGTTACCGCCCGAGCACGCGAGCGTCGCTCGCAGCGGAAGCTCACGTACTTCGGCGGCGCGACCGACGCGAGCGAGCTCAGCGCCTTCGCGAATCCCGACAACCTGGGCTTCGACGCGGACGGCAACCTCTGGATCGTGACGGACGGAAACCAGCCCGGCGACAACAACGACGGCTGCTTCGTCTGCCCGACGGAGGGCCCGGAGCGCGGCCACGTGCGCCAGTTCATGAGCGGCCCGGTCGGCGCCGAGGTGTGCGGCTGCGAGTTCACCGCGGACGGCGCGACGTTGTTCCTGACCTTGCAGCATCCGGGTGAGGCCGGCTCGGCCACGAGCCCGCAGAGCCATTGGCCGGACGGCGGCGACGCGGCGCCGCGCCCGAGCGTCGTCGCGATCGAGCCCGACAGACGCGACGCGCAAGTTCGGCAGCTGAGCGCGCGTCTAGTGCGTCGCGCGCGAGCACGTGGCTCACGACGGTGGCACCGGTGCCGCCGATGTTCTGCACGAGCGCGACGCCCGCGTCGGCGACTTGATTCGCGCCGGCGCGCTCGGTGAGCTGCAGGAACGCTTCGACGATCTGGTAGCAGCCGCTCGCGCCGACGGGGTGGCCGCGCGCTTTCAGGCCGCCGAACGTCGACGAGCGGCAGCTCGCCCGCAAGCCGATGCGGCTCGTCGTCCGCGAAGTCGAGGCCAGCGCCCGACGGCGCGAAACCGGCGGCCTCGAGCGTCAGCGCGGTCATGATCGTGTAGGCGTCGTGCAGCTCGAAAAGATCGATGTCGTCGATGGGCGACGCCGGCTTGCTGCATGGCACGGCGCGTCGACGCGCCGACAGCGGTGAGCTCCAGCGGATCCGCGCGGCCGCGAAAGCGCGAGTGGCGCTGTCGCGAGCGCCGAGCCGGCAATGCGCACGCGTGCGGCGGCAGCGCTCCGCGGCGACGTGCGGCGCCGCGAGCACGAGCGCCGCCGCGCCGTTGCAGATCGGCGAGACGTCGAACAGGCGTATCGGATCGGTGACGATCCGCGAGGCGAGGTAGGTGTCGAGGTCGAGCGGCTTGTGCAGCAGCGCATTCGGATTCGTGAGCGCGTTGCGGTGCGCCGTGATCGCGAACGGTGCGAAGCGCTCGGCCGGCGACGCCGTGTTGTCGCATGTAGGCCCGCATCAACGTCGCGTTCAACGACAGGAACGATTCGCCGCAGACGCCTTCGAGCTCCCAGTCCGCCGCCGTGGCGAGCGCGCGGGTCACCGAGTCGCGCTCGACGTGCGTCATGCGCTCGACGCCGCACACGACCACGACGTCGTGAATGCCGCCCGCGACGGCTTGGTAGCCGAGGCGAATCGCGGCGCCGCCGGAAGCGCACGCGGCTTCGATGGTCACGGCCTCGATGCCGGCGAGCCCCGAGTAGTCGGCGATGAGTCCGCCGAGCTGCTGCTGGTTGCGCGAGGATGCCCGAGAGCATGTTGCCGACGTAGAGCGCGCCGATTCGCTCGGGGTCGACGCCGAGCATCCGCGAGGGCTGCCTTGACGGCCGCGGCGCCGAGATAGCGGCCGCGATCAGCGTGGTCCTTCGTGACCGGCGTCTGTCCGACACCGGCAATGAACACGTCTCTCACTACGGCTCCGGCGGCCGTCCCGGCCGCGTGGTCGGCGCGCATCATGGCAAACGCTCGCCGCGAATGCCATCGGCGACGATGCGCGCACGGCTAAGAAGTAAGGAGCGAGCGGCGTTGAGCGCGCAGCAGCAAATTCTGTTGATCGGCTTCGGCAACATGGGGCAGGCGCTCGTGCGAGGGTGGCTCGCCAAGGGTCGGGCCGCCACTACGATTCGCGTCGTCGATCCCGTGGCCAGCACACGGCGTGCCGCGACCGACCTCGGCGTGGCCGCGCACGCGTAGCCTTGGCGAGGTCACGAGCGTTAGCGCAGACGTCGTCGTGCTGGCCGTCAAGCCGAATCAGGTCGCGGCCGTGCTGCCCGCGTGCGCGCGATTGGCAGCTTCCGGCGCCGTGATGTTGTCGATTGCGGCAGGCAAGACGCTCGCGGCGCTGGCCGAAGGTCTCGGGCGTGCCGCCGTCGTGCGTGCAATGCCGAACACTCCGGCCGCGATCGGCAAGGGAATCACGGTTCTCGTGGCCAACTCGACCGTCAGCGCCGCACAACGAGCTCTCTGCACGGATCTCTTGAGCGCCGTGGGCGCGGTCGCCTGGATAGATGATGAGCGGCACATGGATGCCGTCACTGCAGTGTCCGGCAGCGGCCCGGCCTATGTCTTTCTGTTGATCGAGTGTCTCGAGCAAGCTGGACGCGACCTCGGTCTCGGACCGGCGCTCGCGAGGCAACTCGCGCTCGCGACTGTCGCTGGAGCCGGCGCATACGCGGCCGCGGCAGACGCAGAACCCGCCGAGCTGCGTCGGCGCGTCACGAGCCCGAAAGGCACGACGCAAGCCGCGCTCGACGTGTTGATGGCGGCAGCCAGGCATGTCCGAGTTCTTCTCGCGCCGTGCGGGCGGCAGCCGAGAGGAGCCAAGAATTGTCGCGAGCGTGAGGACCGCCATGGCCGGCTACTACTTCGACGAGTTCGAGATCGGGCGCGTGTTCGAGCACGCGATTCGACGCACCGTGACCGAGACGGACAACGTGCTGTTCAGCGCGCTGACGCACAACCCGGCGCCGCTGCACATCGATCACGAGTACATGCGTAAGCAGTCCGAGTTCGGCCGTCCGCTGATGAACAGCTTTTTCACGCTCGGTCTCATAGTAGGGATCTCGATCAACGAGACGACGCTGGGCACGACGGTCGCGAATCTCGGGCTCGAAGACGTCCGATTTCCGGCGCCGTTATTCGTCGGCGACACCGTGCACGTGCAGACGGAGGTCGTCGCGAAACGGCCGAGCCGATCGCGGCCGAACAACGGCATTCTCACGCTCGAGCATCGCGGCTTCAATCAAGACGACGTCATGGTCGCCGTGTGTCGCCGCAACGTACTGATGCTGCGCGCACCGGACCGCACGTAACGCACCGAACGACGAACTCGTCGTTTTTACAGTTCGCGGTTTGCGTTTAGACAAAAACCGCGCATCACAACGCGTGCTCTACATTTGACAGCGACCGTTATGTGACTGTGATCGTCGCATCGCGACGACACGTTCGCGTGTAATGCGCGCAGCAGAAAAAAGCGCGGCTGCAGTGGACGCAGAAGCCACTCAACCACGCGACCAAGAAAAATCTGCAACGAATTTTGGTCGAAATGTCAGGAGGATTGTTGTGGTGAGAAAACTCTGCGGAGTGCTTGCGCTCGCGGCCGGAGCATTCGTGCTCGCGCCGGCTCATGCGCAAGGCACGCTCGAAGACTGGCTCGTGTGCGTCGACCTCAACGGTGAAGAGGCTTGCGGACCAAGCCTACGTCCGGCGCCGCACCTGATCCGGAGCCGACGCCGGTGCCCCGACCCGGGGCCGGCGCCGACGCCGGACCCGGAGCCCGTGCCGACGCCCGATCCGGAACCGACCCCGGTCCCGATCCGGATCCCGCGCCGGTCCCCGAGCCGACGCCGACCCCGGTGCCGACCCGGACCCGCGCCGACGCCCGATCCGGAGCCGCCCGACTCCGGTGCCTGATCCGGCGCCCACGCCTGCGCCTGGCCCGACGTACGCCGCCGTCGCAGCCGCCAGCGAAGCCGCCCCGCGCGGATCATGGCAAGCGCGACACGCCGTGGTCATCAGCGCCAGCACAAGCGGAAGGTCAGGGACATCACCGGGCCAACCATGGTCACGGGAAGGTCACTGCGAACAATTCGCGCGGTGTGTAACGGTGACCTGCGTGAAGAAGGGCGGTGTAAGCGCGCTGCTCGCAAGAGCACGCGAGTCTGTGAAGTCGGCGGGCCCCGCGACGTGCAACGCGTCGCGGGGTTCGCCTCGAAGAAGCCTAGAAAAAAACGAGCCCCGCATTGCGGGGCTCGTCCTTTTCCGGCGCGCAGTGTTGCTAGTTCGGCGTGAAGTGCATCGCGATGTGATGCGCGCGCAACGTCGAGCTCGCCTTCATCCCAGCTGCCGAGCGCCACCAGGCCACGGCGTTACCGAGCGCGAGCTGCGCCGCGACGGCGTTGCTGAACTCGGCGAAGGACGAGAACAAGCGAACCTCGCGTCCGACCGAGATGCCGTAGAGTGCGCGACCAGTCGTCGGCGCGATGGTCGGCGGTGTCGTCAACGCCGTCAGGTCGATGACTTCCCGGCCGACGACCAACGCGTGACGCGTACCGATGCTCGAGTTGTCGATATCGAGCACGAAACCCGTGGCGCCCATGCTGAGGAAGGGCGCTCGGGTACCGGTTGTGCCCCAGCCAATCCCGAGCATCGCCGGCAGCGCACGATGATCGATGACGGTGCGGCCCTCGAAGTCCGCGGGCGCGCTACCGAACGGACGCACGTGGCCAAGCACCTTCGCAGCTTCCCCCACGGTTACGCCGGCGAGGGGCAGGGTAGAGGTCGCGATCTCGTAATCGGCGGGATCGGCGTCCTGTCCCGATGTCGTGCCGGTGCCGCTGAAATCGAACAGATCGATACCGAGGCGGTCGATTGCGCGCAAGCTCAGGTTCAGCTGCCCCGGCAGCACGCCGTTCACGCTGCCGACCAGGTGCGTGGGCAACATACGAACTCGCCCGTTCGTCGCATCGAACGTCGCCGGGGTCGTCTCGGACGCGGGCTCGGTGATCGAGCCGAACGCCACGATATGCTGACCGACGGACAGCGCAGTCGCGTCGAGTACGGTGCCCGGAGTGCCGGTCTTCAGCACTTTCGTGTTCGGACCGACGTTCACGATCACCGTGCGGCGCAGATGCGCGACGCGATCGCGGCGGACGGCGTAGGCACCCTTCACGGTCAGCTGCGTCCCATTGCGTGCGACGATGTTGCCGTGAATGGCGTCGATGCCTTCACCGCTCACGCTGTCGCCCGCATGCACGATCTCGGCCGTGAATCGACGGTCCTGCAACGCGAGAGTGCCGAACGCGACCGTCATGGTTCCTGCGGGTTTCTGAGCCAGCGCCGCGAGGCCCGCGCTGCCAGTCGCCGTCACGCCGTCGATCTCGAACGCGGTCGACGGCGTCGTGTGAATCGTGACACCGCCGTGATTGCCATCCGGCCGAAACCAAGGACGAACGTCGACCGTATAGGTCCCTGCCTGCGTATCCGTCGACACCAACGCGCCACGGAGCCGCAGCTCTTTGTCGGTGACGGGCTCGACTTCCGCGACCACGTAGGGCCGAGCCGTGACAACCGGCGGCGATTGTGCGACGTCGACGTCGTTCGAGGCGGCCAGATCGAAATCCAGCGCGAGCAATGCCGCTCGGCCGCGAGTGACCACGAGGTGCTCGCGCTCGGCGAGCTGAACGTCGAGCTCGACGATGCCGAGCGGCGCGCCGTTCGCGCCGATCGCGTTCGCGCGCACGACCTGACCGTTCTGCTCGACGAAGATCTCGGCATTGCCATAGTCGAGCCGAATCTTGCCGCCGACGATGTCGCCGGGAGCCAAAGTGGCGACGGACAAGAGATCCGAGAGATCCGTCAGCTGCGCAAAGTCGATCCGGGTCGTTGCAGGCAACACCTCGACGGTGCCGCCGCCACGACGTTGCAGCGTCACCGACAAGACATCGACCGAGTAGCTGACGAAGTCGCCGTCCGCGTCCGTGACGCTGATCAGCAAGGTGCCGGTGCTCGCGCTCGGCGTGGGCGGGTTCTCTGCCGAATCGCTCGAACCGCTCGAACCGCCGCAGCCTGCAAGTGCCAGGGCTGCGAGAGCCGCCAACCAGACGGCGCGGGCGGCCGCGCCAATGCGTCTGCTAAATGTGTCCATGAGTGAGGTCTCCTTTGCGAACGCGTGTACTCGAAGGTCAGCAACGCGGCGAGGTGGGTCGCCGTTGACCCGCCATGCAATTCGGGTCTATGCGCGGCCATCGCTTGTAATCCTGGTGGTTGCTGGCAGAATGCCCAGAGGCCGAGCCCAATCAAGAGGTTGCGCGACGAAATGAGTGCCCGGGTTGAAGACGGGACAGGCACGCCAAGCGCCGATGAATCGCGGAGCGCAGAGCGACCGCCGGTGCGGTTGCGAGCGCGGACCCCAGGGCTCGATCTCATCTGCACCAAGGTTGCCGTCGATCTTCAAAGCGTCGGCGCCGACACGGTTGCGGCGCGGATCCCGGCTGGTCTCCAGGCACTGACCGACGCCTACGGCGTGGATTCGGTGTTCGTGGCGCTGCTCGACCACGCCGGCACCGCGATAGAGAAGGTGTATGCCGGCCGCTCCACTTTCTCGGCGTTCAATCCCGAGGTGCTGCAGGGCAGGCAACTCGAGGAGTTTCCGTGGCTCAAGGCGCGCCTCGCGCATCTGCGGTTGCTCGAGATCAAGGACACGGCGAAGGGCTCCGAAGCTCAAAAAAAGGATGCGGAGCAGCTCGCCGCGTTGAATGTCGGCGCATTGCTGGTGGTGGGGTTCAACATCCGCGGTCGACTCGCCGGGTTGCTCGGCGTGTGCAGCGCCGCACCGAATGCCGACTGGCCAGCCGAGCTACCGCTGACCGTCAAGCTGATCAGCGCGAGCTGCGCGAGCGGTCTCGAGCGCATCGAGCTCGCCGAGGATCTCGCCGATGTGCAGGAGCGCGATCGCCTCGTCACGAACACGGCGAACGATGGCCTCTGGGACTACGACGTCCGCGAGAACTCGATGTACTTTTCGCCGCGCTGGCGCGCGATGCTCGGGTACGCGAACGATGACGACGTGCCGGAGTGGCGCTTGCTCGTGCACCCCGATGACCTCGCACACGTGCAGACGCAACTGCACGAGCACCTCGAAGGTCGGATTCCGCTGTTCGAGAGTGTGCACCGGATGCAGCACTCCAACGGCGAATGGCGCTGGATTCAAAGCCGAGTTCAGGGTCGCCTCGACGAGAACCGCCGACTGAAACGCCTGGTCGGCGTCGAGACGGACATCACCGAGCGCAAGCTCTACGAGGAAGCGCTGTTCCGCGAGAAGGAAAGCGCACAGATTACGCTCCAGTCCATCGGCGACGGCGTCGTGACCACCGACGCGGAAGCGCGCGTGCAGTACCTGAATCCCGTGGCGTCCGAGCTCACGGGATGGCGCCTCGACGACGCCGTCGGCCGCAACATCGACGAGATCTTCCGCGGCTTCCACGAAGAGACTTGCGAGCCCATCGAGAACCCGGTGGGTGTGGCGATGCGGCGCAACCGGCCGATCAAATCGGTGCGGCCGGCGCTGTTGATCCGGCGCGACGGCAACGAGCTCTACATCGAGAGCACGGCATCACCGATTCGCGATCCGTTCGGGAACGTCACGGGCGGCGTACTGGTGTTTCACGACGTCAGCGAGTCACGCGAGCTGAATCGCCGCCTGAGCTATGCGGCGAGCCACGACGTGCTGACCGAGCTCGTGAATCGCCGCGAGTTCGAGCAGCGACTCGAACGTGCGCTGAAGAGCGCGAAGGCCCGCGAGACGTCTTACGCTGTGCTCTACCTCGACCTCGATCAGTTCAAGATCGTCAACGACGCGTGCGGACACAATGCCGGCGACGCGCTGTTGAAGCAGATCGGCTCGCTGCTGAAGTCGAAGATTCGTTGGCGCGATACGCTCGCGCGCCTCGGCGGGGACGAGTTCGGCGTGCTGCTCGAGAGCTGCACCATGGACGAGGCGCTGCGGACCGCCGAAACGCTGCGCGAGAACATCAGCGAGTTCCGGTTCGTGTGGGACGATCGCACGTTTCGTCTGGGCGTCAGTGTCGGCGTCGTGCCGATCACGGCTGCGACCGACGACGTCGCTTCGCTGTTGTCGGCGGCCGATAGCGCTTGCGCGGCGGCGAAAGACGCGGGACGCAATCGCGTCTACAACTATCAGGAAAACGACATCGACCTGATGAAGCGGCGCAAGGAAATGCAGTGGGCCGCTCGCATCAGCAACGCGCTCGACGAGAATCGATTCGAGCTGTTCCGCCAGACGATCCAGCCGCTTCAGGCGAGCGGCGAGACCGGTGCGCACTACGAGCTGCTGATCCGGATGCGCGACGAGTCGGGGCAACTGATTGCGCCGGGCCTGTTCATCGCCGCGGCCGAGCGATATGGGTTGATGACTGCGATCGATCGGTGGGTCATCGCGCAGGCCTTCACTTGGTTGGTTTCGGAGGCCGACGAGCGCGAGCGGTTGTCGCTGTGCGCGATCAACTTATCGGGCCAAAGCTTGGCGGACGAGAAGTTCCTGCCGTTCGTGGTCGAGCAGTTCCAGAAGAGTGGGCTGTCCGGTTCCTGCATCTGCTTCGAGATCACAGAAACCGCCGCGATCGCGAGCTACAGCCAGGCGAATCGCTTCATTCACGCGCTGAAAGAGCTCGGATGCCGCTTCGCGCTCGACGACTTCGGCACGGGCCTCTCGTCATTCGGCTACCTGAAGCACTTCCCGGTCGATTTCCTGAAGATCGACGGCAGCTTCGTCAAAGAGATTCTGCACGACCCGATCGATCGCGAGATGGTGCGCTCGATCAACGAGATCGGGCATTTGACGGGCAAGCAGACGATCGCGGAGTTCGCGGAGAACGCCGAGATCATCACGATGCTGCGCGGGATGGGGATCGACTACGCCCAAGGCTACGGCGTGTCCGAGCCGCGGCGGCTCCTGCAAGCCGTCGCTTGAGCTGACTTCGTCGCGTACGTTTCTCCGGCCACCGCCGTCGAAGGCCATTCCCGAGACACGCCGGAAGACCGTCCCTGGGGCTCGTCGGCGCACATCCCTGTGCGCCGACGGTCTCGGGAACGGCCTTCAACGTCGATGTCCAGCGAAACCCGGGCGTCGCATGACCACAAGAAAACCCACCACCGCGCGAGCGGAAGTTTCTCGCCGCGGGCACCCGCATTCGGCGTTCGACGGGGCGCTCGCGCACAGGGATGTGCGCGCGCGAGCCTACAGGGACGTATTCACGGCGTCCCCGGCGAATGTCGAATGCGGGTGCCCGCGGCGAGAAACGGCCTGCGATGAGCTAAACGAAGCGCATGGAAAAGTCGATTGCGCGCACGTGCTTCGTGAGCGCGCCGATCGAGATGAAGTCGACGCCTGTCGCGGCGACCGCGCGCAGCGAGTCGCCGCTCATGCTGCCCGAGGCTTCGAGCTCCTGGCGCTTGCCCGAGTGAGAGTTACGGAGCGCGACGGCCTCGCGCATCGAATCGATCGAGAAGTCGTCGAGCATGATCCGGTCGGCGTCGGTAGTCAGTGCCTCGCGCAGCTCGTCGAGTGTCTCGACCTCGACCTCGATCATCACGTGCGGCGACCGGCGACGCGCGTTGCGAACGGCCTCCGTCACGCTACCGACGGCCGCGATGTGGTTCTCTTTGATCAGGATCGCGTCGTAGAGCCCGATGCGATGGTTCTCGGCGCCGCCGCAGCGTACCGCGTACTTCTGCGCGAGCCTTAAGCCCGGCAGCGTCTTGCGGGTATCGAGAATGCGCACGCCCGTGCCGGCGACGAGATCGACCAGCGCACGCGCCGCGGTTGCCGTGCCGGATAGTGTTTGGAGGAAATTCAGCGCCGTGCGCTCGCCCGTGACGACGCTGCGAGCGGGGCCCGTTATCTCACAGACGATGTCATCGGCCGCGAGCAGCGCGCCATCGTCTACGAGCCACGCGACGGCCACGCGGGAGTCGAGTTGCCGGAACGTCTCGTCGACCCACGCACGACCGCACAACGTCGCCGGCTCTCGCGCCACCACGCGCGCAATCGCCTGCGTGTGCGCGCGGAGCAGGGCCGCGGTCAGGTCCTCGGCGCCGAGGTCCTCGGCGATCGCGCGACTCACGACCGTGGCGATGTCCGGAGGCAACGAGGTGTGGGGCATGCGCGGTTTCGCCGGATCGGAAACGACGAGGACCCGGAAGAGCTCTTGCCTTGCCGGGTCCTCGTGAGTCAGTGACGACGACTAGAGGAAAAACCCGCCGTGGCCGAAGCCGACCATGCTCATCAGCATCGGGATGGAAAGCATGGTGTTCGTGCGCGACGCCAGGAACGCGACACGACGCGCTTTCGCGATCTGCTCGGCCGTGGCTTCGACGAGCCCCAACACCTTCTTTTGATTCGGCCAGATGAACACCCAGACGTTGAACAGCATGATCGTGCCGAGCCACGCGCCGACGCCGATCGTGAATCCTGCAGGGCGCAGCAGGAACGCGTCGTCGAACAAGCCGACCCGAAAGAGATAGATCGCGCCCGTGAGCCAAGTCACGACGGCCGCCCAGCGAAACCACAGCAACGCGCGCGGCGCGACATACTTGGTGATGCCAGCGCCGCCGGGGCCGCCTTGGTCTTTTGCGGCCGCGGCGAGCGCGGGAACCTGCACGAAGTTGAAGTAGTAGAGGAGGCCGACCCACGTGACGCCGGCGCCAACGTGCAGCCACATGATCATGCTCTGCTCTTGAGGGCCGCCCATCGTAAGGAGTGCGATCACGACAGCAATGACGACACCGGCGGCTATGGTGCCTTGGATGGAATTCAACGGGTTCATGGGACCTCCCCTTGGAAAACTCTGGGCGTTTCTCGTTGTTTATCTCTTTCGCAAGCGCAGCCCTTGCCCCGCTTCGAAGACTAAAGAAGAATAGATAAGACCTAGACGCAGTTCAACGAGTCTGCCACTGCGCTTCGGCTTGACATTGGCGCGTGGACTCGTGTGTCTCTCGATCGGAGGATTCGTAGCATGGACGTCAACGAACGCATCAAGAAGCAGCTCGATACCTACCCCGTGTTGCTGTACATGAAAGGAACGCCGGATTTTCCGCAGTGCGGCTTCTCGGCGAAAACCGTCGGCGTGTTGCGCGCTGCCGGCGCCAAGTTTGCGTACATCAACATCTTCGAGGATCCCGAGATCCGCGAGGGGTTGAAGGCCTACTCGAATTGGCCGACGTTTCCGCAGCTCTATGTCGGCGGCGAGCTCGTCGGGGGCTGCGACATCGCGGTCGAGCTCTTCGAATCCGGAGAGCTGCAGAAGATCCTGGCCGGCGCCGGCACGGCGGCAGCGACGCCCCAGTAGCGCGCGTCAACGCGCGACCGTCAACCGACGAAGACCGGCCGAAAGCGATTCACGACCGCGCAGAAGAGTTGCGCGGTCATCTCGGCGTCGTAGAGCGCGGAGTGCGCTTTGTCGTCGTGCCACTCGAAGCCCGCTGCCGTGACCGCTCGGCTCAGCACCGTTTGGCCGAACGCGACGCCCGCGAGTGTGGCCGTGTCGAAGCTCGAGAACGGATGGAACGGATTGCGCTTGATGCCCGTTCGCTCGACGGCCGCGTTCAAGAACTGCAAGTCGAAAAACGAGTTGTGACCGACGAGCACGGCGCGCGTGCAGCCCGAGGCTTTCAGCTCCTTGCGGATCTCTTGAAACATCGCGCGTAACGCGTCGCCTTCGTCCATCGCAGGGCGCAGTGGATGGAACGGGTCGATACCCGTCACTAGTAACGATGCGGGATCCAGCCGCGACCCTTCGAACGGCTTCACGATGTAACGATGCTGCTCGCCTGGCAGCAGGTCGCCAGCTGCATTGAAATGCACGAACACGCACGCGAGCTCGAGCAACGCATCGGTCGCGCTGTTGAAGCCGCCGGTCTCGACATCGATGATGACTGGCAGGAAGCCGCGAAAGCGCGTCGCTATCGCGGGCAGCGTGCCCTCGGCCGGCGGTGTTGGCTGTTCGGCGCTCACGGAGCGAGCCGCCTCGCAAGATCGTGTGGACCGTCCGTCAATGCGCGCAGCAGCGTCAACGTCAACCGCACGCCGAAGCCCGTGATATCGGTTGGGATGTGGGCGAGGCCGCCCTTGTGCTGACCGGCGCTCAAGTCCACGTGCATCCATGGAATCGCTTTCGGCACAAAGCGGCTCAGGAATCGGGCTCCCAAGATGTGATCGCCGGCATTTTCGACGGAACACTGTTTGACGTCGGCGACGTCGCTCTTCAACAGCTCGTCGTAGTCCTCGTCCATCGGAAACGGCCACACGCGCTCGCCGCTCGTGGCGCCCGCTTGCTGCAACAACGCGTTCGCGGCGGTGCGGTTCGAGAACACGCCGGAGTAACGTTCCGTCAGCGCGGACACGCAGCTTCCCGTCAGGGTCGCATAGTCGATGATCACGGCTGGCTGTTCCTGCGCCGCGATCGCGAGCGTGTCGGCGAGCACCATCCGGCCCTCGGCGTCCGTGTGAATGACCTGAATCGTCGTGCCGTTGACGGCCGTGACGAGATCTTGCGGCTTGTACGCATCGTTCGCCATGCGGTTCTCGGTGATCGCGAGCCAAGCGTCGACACCGTACGGCACGCGCAGCTCGGCGAGCGCGAGCAGGACGCCGAGCGCTACAGCGCTGCCCTGCATGTCGGTGTGCATGTCGAGCATGCCGGTGAACGACTTCAGGTTCGTGCCGCCCGTGTCGAACAGCACGCCCTTGCCGACGAGAGCCAACGGCGCACGGGATTGGCCGCGTGGCCGATAGCTCAAGTGCAAGATACCGGCATCGCGCGCGGCATTGCCGCGTGCCACGGCCAGGAAAGCGCCGGCTCCGAGCCTTTGCAGTTGCCGTTCACCGATGAATCGAGAACGAATGCCGTGGGGCTTTGCGAGCTTGTCGATCGCCGCTCGGTAGACGCCCGCCGTCAGCACGTTCGGCGGCAATGCCGTGAACCAACGCGCGACGTTGTTACCGATCGCGGCTGCTCGAGCGGCTTCGAGATCCACTCCGCCGTGCGTGGTTATCATGCGCAATGTTTCGAGTCTCGCGGCGGGACGCGACTTCACGGCCGACTTGAACTCGGCAAGCGTGAAGGCCGCCGCATTCGCAGCCGCGAGTAGGCTTTCCGCGGCGAGGTGCTCCGTGCTCTCGTCGAAGCCTGTCAGCACGACGCCCAGCGAGCGCGGCTTGTCGCGAGCGCATTCGCGGATAGCCTTCGCTGCCCAAGTCAACGCGGAGAACGCCTGGTTCGCGGTGAACGTGCCGATCGTGAGCCCGGTCGCGCGCGGATTCGCCAAACGCGTGCTCGCGAAGTCGTCGCCGTTGCGCTTCGCTCGCCCGAGCAACGCGTGGAGCTGACGGCCGTGCGGCAGTCGCGCGAGAGCGGGCGTGCGCGCGCTCGGCACAACCGCGAGCACGTGATCGAATCGATCGAGCGCGGCCTTGAGTGGTGGACTCTCGCTCGTGGTCGCGCGCAACGGCGAGAAATCGGGAAGTTCGATCATTCGGATGTGTCGAGCGTCGCGTCGCTAGCGTCGTGTCTTTGCCTTGACCGCTTTTCGGCAAACCCCGATCATAGCTCTGCTGAAGCGAGGGTCAGGTGGGCCGTACGAGCGGGCTCGCATCCTAGCAGGATTCGTGCTCGCGAGCGCTGGGGTCCCGCGCTCGTTGCATGCCCGATTGGTGGAGTACGATGTCTCATGGCCACTGCAAGACCACTGCCGCTGATCGCTCTTCGTGGCGATGACTTCGACCCGGAAGAAACGCAGGAGTGGCTCGAATCGATAGATTCCGTGCTTCGAGTCCACGGCGCGGAACGCGCTCACTTTCTGCTCGAATGCATGATCGACCACGCGCGCCGCTCCGGCGCGTACCTGCCGTATAGCCCGAACACGGCGTACCTGAACACGATTCCGGTCGGCCAACAGGCCGAATATCCCGGCGATCGCGCGATCGAACGGCGCATCGAGGCCTACATCCGCTGGAACGCGATGGCGATGGTCGTTCACGCGAATCGCTTGAGCTCCGAGTATGGCGGGCACATCGCGAGCTACGCGTCGTCGGCTACGCTGTACGAGGTCGGCTTCAACCACTTCTGGCGCGCGCCGACCGCGGATCACGGCGGCGACCTCGTGTATTTCCAGGGACATTCGTCGCCGGGCATCTATGCGCGCGCGTTCCTCGAAGGGCGCCTCGACGAGAACAACTTGAATCACTTCCGCCGCGAGGTCGCGGGGCCCGGCGTGGGACTGTCTTCGTATCCACATCCGTGGCTGATGCCGGAGTTCTGGCAGTTTCCGACGGTGTCGATGGGCTTGGGTCCCATGATGGCGATCTATCAGGCGCGCTTCATGCGCTACCTCGAGGCGCGCGGCATCGTGCCCGCGCAGGATCGCAAGGTCTGGTGCTTCCTCGGCGACGGCGAGACGGACGAGCCCGAGTCGATGGGCGCGATCACGATGCCGGTCCGCGAGCGTCTCGACAATCTCGTCTTCGTCATCAACTGCAACCTCCAGCGCCTCGACGGCCCCGTGCGCGGCAACGGCAAGATCATTCAGGAGCTCGAAGCCGCATATCAGGGCGCGGGCTGGAACGTGATCAAGGTGGTCTGGGGCTCGCGTTGGGATCCGTTGCTCGCGCGGGACGAGAAGGGCCTGCTTCGCAAGGCCATGGAAGAGTGCGTCGACGGCAATTATCAGGCGTTCAAGGCCAAGGGCGGCGCGTACACGCGCGAGCACTTCTTCGGCCGTAACCCTGAGCTCAAGGCGATGGTCGCGCACCTCTCGGACGAGGACATCTGGCATCTGAATCGCGGCGGCCACGATCCCGTCAAGGTCTATGCCGCCTACACCCAAGCCGTGCAACACAAAGGCCGGCCGACGGTGATTCTCGCGAAAACCGTCAAGGGCTTCGGCATGGGCGAGGCCGGCGAAGGCCAGAACATCACGCATCAAAAGAAGAAGCTCGACGATGACGACCTGAAGCACTTCCGCGACCGCTTCCACGTGCCGATCTCCGACGAGGATCTTGCGGCGGTGAAGTACTACAAGCCCGCCGAGGACAGCGAGGAGATGAAGTACTTGAAGGAGCGCCGCGCAAAGCTTGGCGGCTCGCTGCCGGTTCGGCGGACGAAGGCCGAGCCGTTGCAGGTGCCGGAGCTCGAGTTCTTCAAGAGTCAGCTCGAAGGCAGCGGCGATCGCGAGTTCTCGACCACGATGGCGTTCGTGCGAATTCTGACCGCGCTCGTGCGCGACAAGAACATCGGCTCGCGCATCGTGCCGATCGTGCCCGACGAGGCGCGGACGTTCGGCATGGAGGGGATGTTCCGGCAGGTCGGCATCTATTCCTCGCTCGGCCAGCTATACACGCCGCAAGACTCCGACCAGCTCTCCTACTACAAGGAAGACAAGAAAGGCCAGATCCTGGAGGAAGGCATCAACGAGGGCGGGTCGTATTGCTCGTGGATTGCGGCCGCCACGGCGTACGCGAATCACGGCGTGCAGATGATTCCTTTCTATATCTATTACTCGATGTTCGGCTTTCAGCGCATCGGCGATTTCGCCTGGGCCGGCGGCGACTCGCGCGCGCGCGGCTTCTTGCTCGGCGGGACTGCCGGACGCACGACGCTGGCGGGCGAGGGTCTGCAACATCAGGACGGCCACAGCTTGCTCGTCGCGACGACGATTCCGAACTGCCGCGCGTTCGACCCCTGCTACAACTACGAGTTGGCCGTGATCATCCAGGACGGCTTGCGGCGGATGTGTGTCGACCAGGAGAGCGTGTTCTATTACATCACCGTGATGAACGAGAACTACGCGCACCCGGCGTTGCCCGCTGGCGCGGAGGCCGGGATCTTGCGCGGCATGTATCCGCTGCGCAGCGGCGGCAAGGGCAAGGTGCGCGTGCAGCTGCTCGGCGCCGGCACGATTCTGCGCGAGGTGCTCGCGGCCGCGGATCTGCTCGAGGAAAAGTTCGGTATCCCTGCAGACGTCTGGAGCGTGACGAGCTTCAGCGAGCTGCGCCGCGAGGCGCTCGATGTGGAACGCTGGAACGCGCGTCATC
This sequence comes from uncultured Gammaproteobacteria bacterium, assembly GCA_963741255.1. GTDB lineage: Bacteria > Pseudomonadota > Gammaproteobacteria > Steroidobacterales > Rariloculaceae > FEN-1219. Next base: position 168,677 of record CAVUHM010000002.1, read on the forward strand.
CAGGCGCGGCGCCGCGAGTGAGTTACGTCGCGCAGTGCTTCGCGGATCGCGGCGGTCCGTTCGTTGCCGCGACCGACTACATGAAGCTCGTGTCGGATCAGATTCGCCAGTGGGTGCCGGGCCAATACGTCGCGCTCGGCACCGACGGCTTCGGGCGCAGCGACGGCCGCGAAGCCCTGCGTCACCACTTCGAGGTGGATCGCAAATCGGTCGTGGTCGCCGCGCTGAAGGCGCTCGTCGACGAAGGCAGCATCGACGGCAGCACGGTCGTCAAGGCCATGACCGATCTCGGCGTCGACCCCGACAAGCCGAATCCGGTCACGCAGTAACTGAAGAACAACCCAGCCGTGGAAGTGGTCGTACCCGATCTAGGTGACTTTGCCGACGTCGAAGTCATCGAAGTGCTCGTGAAGCCCGGGGACAGCGTGCAGCCCGAGCAGGGGCTGATCACGCTGGAGACCGAAAAGGCCACGATGGACATTCCGGCGCCGGCCGGAGGCAAGATCGCCGTGCTGAAGGTCAAGGTCGGCGATCGCGTATCGGCGGGCAGCGTGATCGCGACACTCGAGACCGCAGATGGCGGTGAAGCTGGCACATCCTCACCGGCCGCCGACTCGAGGCCCGAGGAAGACCGCACCGTCTTGCAGCCGAAGTTGCAGCGCGGCGCGACGGGCGCAAGCGCCGCTCCGCGCGTCGTCGTGGTTCCGGACCTCGGTGACTTCGCCGACGTGGAGATCATCGACGTTCTCGTGAAGGCCGGCGACGTAGTGACGGCGGAGCAGGGCCTCGTGACGCTCGAGACCGAGAAGGCGAGCATGGACGTGCCCGCGCCCGAAGCCGGCCGCGTGCTCGAGTTGAAAGTGGCCGTGGGCGGCAAAGTATCGGCGGGCGATCCGTTGCTCGTGCTACAGCCGAGCGGCGTGGCTGCGGAATCACCGGCACCGGCGGCTCCCGTGCGTGCGGCTGCTCCAGCGCCCCCGAAGCCTGCCGCGCCGCGCGCGGCGGCGCCGATGCGCGGTACCGTATCGGCGACGCCCACGTCGTTCGGCGAAGCGCATGCGAGCCCCTCCGTGCGCAAGCTCGCGCGCGAGCTCGGCGTCGAGCTCGGACGCGTGCGCGGCACGGGCGCTAAGGCTCGCGTCACGTCGGACGACGTCAAGGCTTTCGTCAAGGAAGTCATGCAAGGCGGTGGCGGCGCCGCGCGCGGTCCCGCGTTGCCGCAAGTGCCGAGTGTCGACTTCGCGAAGTTCGGCTCGATCGAGACGGAGCCGCTGTCGCGGATCCAAAAGATCTCGGGCCCGCGGTTGCACGCGAGCTGGGTCAATCTGCCGCACGTCACGCAGCACGACGAGGCCGACATCACCGAGCTCGAAGAGAAGCGCGTGGCGTTGAAAGAGCAGGCCAGGGAGCGCGGCATCAAGTTGACGCCGCTGGCGTTCATCGTCCGCGCGTGCGCGGTCGCGCTCGCCGAGATGCCGCTTTTCAAGTCGTCGCTGTCGTCGGACGGCGAGAGTCTCGTGATCAAGCACTACACGCACATCGGCTTCGCGGCCGACACGCCGAACGGGCTCGTCGTTCCGGTGATTCGCGACGCGGACAAGAAGGATTTGTACGAGATCGCGAAGTCGCTCGCCACGTTGAGCGAGCGTGCGCGCACCGGCAAGCTGCAGGCCGACGACATGCAGGGCGGCGTCTTCACGATCTCGAGCTTGGGCGGGATCGGCGGACGCTTCTTCACTCCGATCATCAACGCACCCGAGGTTGCAATCCTCGGCGTGTCGCGGAGCGCGTGGCAGCCGATCTACCGCGACCTCGCGTTCGTGCCGCGCCTGATGCTGCCGCTCTCGTTGTCGTACGACCATCGAGTCATCGACGGCGCGAAAGCCGTGCGCTTCACGACTCGGCTCGGCGAGATCCTCGCTAATCCCGGCCAGCTCGTGGAGGCGATTCCGTGAGCAAGGTCGAAGTGCGGGTCCCCGAGCTCGGGGACTTCCCCGCCGTCGACGTCATCGAGGTGCATGTAAAGCCCGGCGATCGTATCGCCGTCGAAGATCCGCTGATCACCCTCGAGACCGACAAGGCGACGATGGACGTGCCGGCGCCGCAGGCCGGCACGGTAGTGTCGGTCGCGATCAAGAAAGGCGCGAAGGTTTCGGCCGGCGATATCGTGCTGACCCTCGAGGTCGTCGAAAGCGAAGGCGCAAAACCCACCGCCGCCACAAAGGCCAGCCCCGCCGCGCCGACGGCTTCGACGCCCGCCGCGCCGCGGGCGTCCAGTGGAACGTCGGCGCCTTCGCCTGCTGCGTTCGCGGCCACGCGAGTTGCTGCGCCAGCCCCCGCTGGGAAGCGGCTTACAGTGATCGGCGCCGGTCCCGGCGGTTACACGGCTGCATTTCGCGCGGCGGACTTGGGGCTGGAAGTCACGCTGATCGAGCGCTGGCCGACGCTCGGCGGCGTGTGCTTGAACGTCGGCTGCATTCCCTCCAAGGCGTTGCTGCATGCGGCGCGTGTGATCGAGGACGCGCACGAGATGGGTGCGAACGGAATCACGTTCGCGAAGCCGACGATCGACACGGCCAAGCTCGTCGGCTGGAAGAGCAAGGTGGTGAGCCAGCTCACGAATGGTCTCGCGACGCTCGCGAAGCAGCGCAAGGTACGCGTAGTGCGCGGCACCGCCCGGTTCACGTCGGCCAATCAGCTCGAGGTCGAGAGCGACGGCGCGCTGGAGCGCGTGGACTTCGATCAATGCATCATCGCGGCCGGCAGCGAGCCGACACAGTTGCCGGGCCTGCCGAACGATCCGCGCATCATCGATTCGACCGGCGCTCTCGACCTCAAGTCGTTACCGGAGCGGATGCTCGTCGTGGGCGGCGGCATCATCGGTCTCGAGATGGCGACGGTCTACGACGCGCTCGGCGTGAAGGTCAGCGTCGTGGAGCTCACGAAGACGCTGATCCCGGGCTGCGATCGCGATCTCGTCAAGCCGCTCGAGAAGCGGATCGCGGCGCGCTACGAGGCGATCATGCTCGGCACGCGGTTCACGAAGATGGAAGCCGGAGCGAAGGGCATCACCGTGCACTTCGAAGGCGAGCAGGCGCCGGCGGCGCCGCAGACCTACGGCCTCGTGCTCGTCGCCGTGGGCCGCAGCGCGAACGGCCGAAAGATCGCGGCCGACAAAGCCGGCGTCGAGGTCAACGAACGCGGCCTGATCAAGGTCGACAAGCAACAACGAACGAACGTCCCGCACATCTTCGCGATCGGCGACATCGTGGGGCAGCCGATGCTCGCGCACAAAGCCAGCCACGAAGGTAAGGTCGCGGCCGAGGTCGCGGCTGGGCAAAAGAGCTTTTTCGACGCGCGCGTGGTCCCCGCGGTCGCGTACACGGACCCCGAGGTCGCGTGGGTCGGCCTCACCGAGGACGAAGCGAAGGCACGCGGTGTGCAATACGAGAAGGGCTCGTTTCCGTGGGCCGCCAGCGCTCGCTCGCTGACGCTCGGCCGTGGTGACGGGCTCACGAAGCTATTGTTCGACGTCGGCACGAAGCGCGTGCTCGGCGCCGGAATCGTCGGCACGAACGCAGGCGACCTGATCGCGGAAGCCGCGCTTGCGATCGAGATGGGCGCCGATGCCGCGGACGTCGGCCTCACGATCCACCCGCACCCGACCTTGTCGGAGACGCTCGCGTTCGCGGCGGAAGCCGCCGAGGGCACGATCACCGACCTTTATCTACCGAAGAAGCGCCACTAGCCGTTCCGGCGTGGGTTCGTGCTAGGCTCTTCCGCCATGTCGCGCAAGCTCATCGGCAACGCGGTCACGCTCGTCGGCCTGCTGATCGTTGGCCTCTCGAACGGGCCGACACCGGCGCTAGCGCAAGCGGTCGGCTCGGCCGAAGCGACGGCCGCAGCGCGCAACGACCCGAGCTGGAAACCGCCGGTCACCGCGTGGGGACACCCGGACCTGCAAGGCATCTGGACCACGGACGACATGCGTGCGATCCCGCAGCAGCGTCCGGAGCAGTTCGGCGAGCGGCAGTATCTGACCGACGAAGAGTTCACGGAGCGCGGCGACCAACGCGAACGTGCGCGCCAGACGCAGGATCGCGGCGCGGTCGGCACGTTCCGCAACGAAGAGGGCACGCGCACGTTCGGCTACACGTCGCTCGTGATCGATCCACCGAACGGCCGGATCCCGCCGGCCTTGCCGGAGGCGCGAGAGCGGCGCGTGGCGGGCACGTTCGGGGTCGGGCCGTTCAACACCATGGAAGACTTCAGCCTTTACGACCGGTGCATCACGCGCGGGGTGGTCGGCTCGTTCGGGCCGGCCGTGTACGGCAACGGCGCGCGCATCATCCAGACACCGGACACGGTCGTGATCGCTTACGAAATGGTGCACGACACGCGGATCATTCCCCTCGACGGCCGCCCGCCGCTCTCGTCGAGCATCCATCTGTACATGGGTGACTCGCGCGGACACTTCGAAGGCAACACGCTCGTGATCGAAAGCTCGAACTTCACCGACAAGACCGCATTGGGTGGCGTGCGGCACAGCGAGAAGTTGCGCCTGACCGAGCGCTTCACGCGCGTCGACCCGCAGATGATCGACTACGAAGTGCGCATCGAGGATCCCGCGACGTGGGAGCAACCCTGGACGCTACGGATGACGGTGACGTCGCAGCCGGACTACGAGATCTACGAGTACGGGTGCCACGAGGGCAACATGGCGATGCGCCACATCCTGTCCGGTGAGCGCGAGTACGAGAAGGCGGCGGCCGAAGCCGCGGCGAAAGGCCTCCCGCCGCCGGAGCGCGTGTTCGAGCGCGTGAACGGCCCGGACCGTGGGCGCTAGACCGTCGGATCAATCCTTGACCGCGTCGTAGTAGTGGTTTTGGCCGACGTCCGCGTACTCGGCCCCGATACGCAGGCCCGCGGCCGTCAGCTCCCGTCGATACTCGACTGCTCCGAGCGAGCGGGATTCCAAGCCCGTCAGCATGTCGTTCCAAGTGCAGACTTCCGCGGGTGAGGTGAACAAAAGGCGTCCGCCCGGCACGAGCAGCTTCGCCATCGTTCGCAGCAGACGCCGCTGGTCCTGCTCCGCGAGCAAGAACATGAGTCCCCACGCGACGATACCGTCGAACTGCCGATCGAAGAACGTCGATTCCTCGACGGTCTCGCAGGCGACCGGCACGCTCGGCAGATTGCGCCGGAACGCTTCGACGAACGACGGCGCCGCGTCGATCGCATGAACAGACAGGCCTTCGACGACCAGCACCTGCGTGAGCGGGATGCCGGGCCCGCAGCCGAGATCGAGAACGGCTGCGCCGCGCGGCAACTCCCGGGCCCAGGCACGCACTTCTCTCGTGCCGATTCCGGTCGACGGTGCGCGGCCCCGGTGTGCGAGGAACTCCTCGGCGATGCGCTCGTAGCCGTTCGATCGATCGGTCATCGTCTGACAGCTGTGACTTAGTTCGTGAACGAGTCGCCGATCATCAAAAACCGGCCGTCGATCAGGATCGGGGTCGACTCCACCGGGTCGGAGGGATCCCGGAAACGCGGATGCCGACCCGCGGCGGCACTGATGTGCAGGTGAGGCTCCATCGAGTTGCCGGAGTTGCCGACTCTGCCGAGAAGCTGACCGAGCGCGACTTGGTCGCCGATCGAGACCGCAACACTGCCCGTATCGATGTGCGCAAGGTGCACGCTGTGCCCTTCGCAAAACAGGGTTACGTGGTTACCGCCTTCCTTGTCGGTGTCGTCGGGGTCCAGCGGTGCGCGATTCGGCACATCGTTACGGACAGAGATCACCTCGCCCGCGCACGGGGCGACGATCTCTGCGCCGAACACCAGGTACGCGTCGATCTCGTCCGGGTACAGGCCCGAGGCGCTGAAACCGAAGGCATTGGTCCTCGTGATATCCATCGCGTATGCGACCGCAGGGTCCGTGGCGTGCTGGTTCACGATGAAATTACCGCCGCCGCTGCGAACATAGAACGTGCCGCCTCGAAGCGGCGCCGACAAAGCCAGGGCCTCACCGGAGTATGTTCGACCCCGCAATACGGATGGAATCGCTGTTGCCCAATACGCGGTGAACAGGGCCGCCACGCCGGTCAGGAAAAACTCCTTGCCCCAGCGCTTGGGTAGCCACGCGGCCGGTAGCCCACGTTTCAGTCGCAGGAACAGTACCGCTGCGAGCGAGACCGCCAGCAGTGCCGGCCAGAACGTGCCGATCGCATGCCAGAAGCCGAACGTCGACCAGGTCGCCGCGGCCATGAAGGCGACGAACAGCAAGAGGATACTGATGAAATAGACGCGGCTCCGCGCCGTGGTGCTCAGCAGCCACCACAGGAGAGCGATCGGGATCAGCAGATTCAGGAGAGCCACGGTTGGGATCAGGACACGCATCGGTTTCTCCGCGATCGGCATCCTCGGGCCCACGAATCGGTCACGGGCCGACGGCCCTGCTCACGAAGCGGCGATCGGCTCGTGAAAGTAGTAGCACAGCCCGTCAGGTGCCACGACGAAGAAGACTTGGAACCGCCGCCCGTTGTTCTGATCGACGCGCCAGTTTCCCACGTGGGCACCCTTGGCCTCGAGCTCGTCCTTGATCTGCCGGATGTTCGATACCAGGATCGCGGCGCCGTCTTGCGACGCATCGCCACCGTTGATCGCGAAGCCGATGCGTGTGCCGTCGCGCTCGAGGATCACGGTCGGAACGGGCTCCGTCCTGCGCTCGACCTCGGTCATGCCGAAATGCTCCCCATACCATTTGGCCGCGGTGTCGAGATCGCTGACCGGTAGTGCGAGCACGTCCTTCTGATACGGGAACGCTTGCTTGAACTGTGCTTCGCTCGACACTTGAGTTGACCTCGACGAAGTGAAGTCGCCGAGCGCGGCTAGCCGACAACCTTGCCGCCGGCCGTGCGCACCCTGTCCACGACATAGGATTGCATCTCCGCGGACATGGCGTCGAGCGGGATCGTCGCAAAGTGCGCCTTCGAGAACAGGAAGAGCCAGAGTCCCTCGAAGCACCACAGCTCTGTGACCGCATTCCATTTGAGGATCGAAGCACCGGCGTCCGAGCTCAAGGTGAACGATGTTTCTTCCGCGAGCAGCGTCGCCACTGGGTTTCCCAGCTCGCGGAACTTGGCCATGGAATTGCGGTAATGGGTCCAATAGACCGCGACCGGCATCAGGATGCCGAGTATGGCGACGCCGCCGAGTAGCCCGACAACCCACGAGCGATCGCCCATCGCGAGGCGGGCGATGAACAGGGCGGCGACAATCACGACGGCGACGGGAGTCTTCCACGCCATCGAACGAAGCCAGAAGCTGAGAACCGCGCGGCGCACGAGACGCTCGTCGTATTTGAGGGTGGCAACGTGGCGCATGAGCCGGAGGGTCAGCGTTTGGTCGTGCGGCTCTGCCGCGGTTTTCTGTTTGGTGTAGCGCTCGCTGGCGCGGGACCTTTCTCCCACGGCGCAATCCCTCCGCGCACGACGCGAAATAGAGGATGCGGCCGTGGCTTCTTCACCGATGCGAACCTGGCCAGTCGTTGCGGGTCGCGCGCGCGAAGCTTCCGCAACAAGTGCTGCCATTCGAACTCGAGTTGACCGCGCGTGACCGTGAGCCGGCCGAGCGCTCGAGTGCGAGCGATCCTGTCCGCCGCGAACCGATAGCCACGCGCAGATGCTTCCTCACGCACGACGCGAAGATACTCCGCGATGGAGCCCACGGGCGAAGGCCGTGCACGAAATCGGAGCAGTTGAGGGTGATGGCGATAGCCTTTCGTCCTCCCGCGGAGCACGGCTTGCGCGAGCAGTGTCTCGCGCCAGAGCGCGACTAGCCCTTTGGCGTCCAGGTACTGCGGATGCAAACTCCAGATGCGCATGGACGCTGCGGCTCAAACGATCGGCGCCTGGCCGCTGCTCGTGCCCGTAGTCCAGAGGTGCCTCAGGAGAGTTGTCATGACAATCGTATAACTAGTTGTTATATCAGTTGGTTTTATCGGGGTACTCGCAGAGATCGGCGATCAGGCAATTGGGCACTCCGGCTTGCGCGCCTTGCAGACGTAGCGCCCGTGCAGGATCAGCCAATGGTGCGCGTGCTGCTTGAACTCGTCGGGCGTCACGCGCACGAGCTCGTCCTCGACGGCGCGCACGTTGGCGCCGGGCGCGAGACCGATGCGATTGGCGACGCGGAAGATGTGCGTGTCGACCGCGATCGTCGGTTCGCCGAACGCCGTGTTCAGAATGACGTTGGCCGTCTTGCGACCGACGCCCGGCAACGCCTCGAGCGCATCGCGGTCGCGCGGCACCTCGCCGCCGTGCTCGCTACGAGCAGCGCGGCACAGGTCTTCATGAGGTTCTTGGCCTTGCTGTTGAAGAGGCCGATCGTCTTGATGTAGCTCTTCAGGCCTTCCTCGCCGAGCGCGAGTATGGCGGCCGGCGTGTTCGCCACGGGGAACAGCTTCGCCGTCGCCTTGTTCACGCTGACGTCGGTCGCTTGCGCCGACAGCACGACCGCGACGAGCAGCTCGAACGGCGTGCGCGTAGAGCGAGCTCGGTGCGCGGGCGCCGGGTTCGCGGCGGCGAAACGTTCGTAGATCTTCCGGCGGCGCGCCGCGTTCACCGCGGCGGGTCCGCGGCAGTCGCGCTCGTGGTCGCCGCAGCGGTCGCCTTGCTCCGGTCCTCGAGGCGGTTCCGCAGCGCGAGCAGCAGGGCCATGCCGAAGAACGCTCCGGGCGGCAGGATCGCGACGAGCATCGCCGCGGAGTGGCAGGTCGACGTTGAGCCACGCGCTGCCCTCGCCGGCGAGCGTCTCGATGCCGGCGAACAACGTGCCGTGACCCGAGCAGCTCGCGCAGCGCCGCCGAGCAGCGATGAGCACGAGCAAGAAGCCGAAGCCCCGTCGCGAGCGCCGACAGCAGCGACGAACCACGACGGGGCGGCGGCTCGCGACCGTCTCGGCGTGCGCGACCAAGCCGCAGTTCGCCACGATCAGCGGGATGAACATGCCCGAGGGCTTCGTGCAGCTCGTCGAACACGGCGTTGCGTCAGCAGGTCGACGCACGTCACGAGCGCGGCGACCAGCAGCAAGAACAGCGGAACGCGCACGCCGGGCACCAGGGCGCGGCGCACGAGCGAGATCGCGGTGCTCGTGAGACGAGCGACGACAGTGGTCGCGAGGCCGAGCGCCAAACCGTTGACGAGGCGACGTCGTGACGGCGAGCAGCGGGCACAGGCCGAGCAGCTGCACGAGCGCGAGGTTGTTGCGCCAGAGGCCGGCCGTTGCGCCGCGTGAGATCGCTAGTCGAGCTCATCGTCGCTACGTTCGCTGCCGCGGCGGCGGCCGCGGCATACAATCTCGTCGCGGTGCTGCTCGAAGTATAACAACGTGTCTCTTGACGGCCGTGACGACGGCGCGCGACGTCACGGTCGCGCCCGTGATCGAGTCGAACTCGCCGTCGTCCTGTCGACGGCCCAAAGTCGCACGCCGGCGCGCGCAGCGTCTTGCCGTCGAACTGCTCGATCCAATGCACTTTTCGCGATGTCGATGGCGTCGCCGAGCCCCGTTGTCTCGCGGTGGCGCACGGCGCGCACGCCCGTGACGGTTGCCCGCGGCGAGACGCCGACGAGCAGGTTGATCGCCGCGTTGTAGCCGTGCGGCGCGACGCGTCGCGAACACGCGTCGCGACCGGCGTGGCCGTTCTCCGTGAGCACGAACACGTCGATCGGGCCGTCGCTGCGGAGCAATGTCGCGTCCGACACGCTGATCCGCGTCGTCGTGAGGTCGCGGCCGCGCAGCGCCGGGTCGAGCACGCTGTTCAGTCGCGCGACGAGGCGCGCGCGCTCGTTGGCCGCGATGCGGTCGCGGCTCCAGTCGTAGCGTCGCGTAGACCGCGAACGCCGCCGCGGCCGTCAACAAGGCCGATGACCGCTACCGTGCCGATCAGATTGCCTTCAGGCTTGGCCATAGATGCGCGGCCGCGTGTAGCGGTCGATCAGCGGCACGGCGCCGTTCATCAGCAGCACCGAGAATGCGACGCCGTCGGGGTAGGCGCCCCACGTGCGCAGCGTGTAGATCAGGAGGCCGATGCCGGCGCCGTAGATGAGGCGCCCACGGACCGTCGCGGCGGCCGATACGGGATCCGTCGCGATGAAGAACGCGCCGAGCATCGCTCGCGCCGCTGAACAGATGAAAACCCGGCGAGGCATAACCGACGGATCGACGAGATAGAGCACCGTCGCGGGCACCAGCAGGCCGGCGAAGAAGGCGGCCGGGATGTGCCAGCGGATCGTGCCGGTGTAGAGCAGATAGAGACCGCCGAGCGCGATCAGATTCGCGACCCACTCCCAGCCGCGGCCGCCGAAGTCGCCGAACAGCGAGCCGCTGCGAATCTCGGCGAAAGGGCGTCCCGCGCGCAAGCCCTCCTTGACGAGGTCGAGCGGTGTCGCACGCGTCAGCGCGTCGACGTCGACTTCGCGCGGGCAGGCGCCCGAGTGAACACGTAGTGTGACGTGCTGGCCGACGTCGAGATGCCGGTAGTCGAGGTCGCCCATGCGCGGCGGCAGCCACTGCGTCATCTCGACCGGGAACGAGATCAGCAGGAACACGTAGCCGACCATCGCCGGGTTGAACAGGTTCTTGCCGAGCCCGCCGTAGAGCTGCTTCGCGAGCGTGATCGCGATCGCGCCGCCGAGCAGCGGGATCCAGAACGGCACGAACGGCGGCAGCGCGAACGACAGCAGCGCGGCCGTCACGAGCGCGCTGCAGTCGCGCAGCGCGTGGCGCGTGCGGCGGCCGCGCAAGCGCAGCACCGCGCCTCCGTCAGCAATGCGCCGACGGCCGCGAGCGCGAAGTTGACGAGCAGACCGGAGCCGAAGAACCAGGTGTGGCACAGCGCGGCCGGCAGCGAGCGCGTACAGCACGCGCCGCATGATGACGGGCACGCTGACGAGCGGCGGTGCGTGCGGCGCGGTGGGTTGGTCGAACCGCATCGGCTACGTCTTGTCCCGGCGCTTTCGTGCGGCTGCGCTCGCGCGCGCGACGGCCCGTTTCGCGATGCGAAAGCGCTCCGTCAGCATGATGTGGTCGGGCAGATCACGTCGCAGCAGCCGCACTCGATGCAGTCCTGCAGGCCCAGCGTCTCGAGCGCGGGGAGGTCGGACGTCGTCGCGGCGACGAGCAGGTCCTGCGGCAGCAGCCGCGACGGGCACACCATCGCGCAGTCGCCGCAGCGAATGCAGGGCCACTCGTGAGGGTCGATCCTGACCTCGCTCGCCGTGGCCGCGATGATGCAGTTCGTGGCCTTCGTCGTGGGCACGTCGTCGTCGGGCAACGCGTAGCCCATCATGCTGCCGCCGGCGATCAGGCGCACGACGTCGTCGTTGTAGCCGCCGCAGAGCGCGATGAGCTCCGCGATCGGCGTGCCGATCGGCATGTCGACGTTCTGCGGCGTGCGACGCCGCCACCGGTGACAGTGACGATGCGCGACGTCAGCGGCTCGCGCGCGGCGCGCAAGCGTTGCACGGCGATACGCCGTGCCGACGTTCTGGCAGACGTAGCCGAATTCGCCGGGGTAGCGGCCGCTCGGCACCTCTTCGCCCGTCAGCAGCTCGACGAGCTGCCGTTCGCCGCCGGCCGGATAGATCGTCGGGACTTCGGCGAGCTTCAAGCGCGGATCATCGAGTGCGCGGGCGGCGTCCTCGATGGCTTCCATGGCCTGCGGCTTGTCGCGCTCGATGGCGATGATGCAGCGCGGCGCGCGCCAGCACGTCGGTCAGCAGCAGCGCGCCCGCGACGATCTCGGCGGCGTTCTCGCGCATCAGCATGTCGTCGCAGCTGATGTACGGCTCGCATTCGGCGCCGTTGACGATCAGCGTCTTGCAGGGTACGGGCGTCGCGAGCTTGTCGGCGGTCGGATAGACGGCGCCGCCGAGGCCGACGATGCCGCCGGCGCGCATCGGCCGCGCGCTGCGCGGCTCGGTCGGTGCGGCCACTCCGGCGTGCCCGTTGGCGGGAACGCGCTCGTCGCGGCCGTCGGTCTCGATGACGATGCACGGCGACGACTGCACGCCGTTGCCGGCGAGCACGGGCCGCTCCTCGATCGCTCGCACCGTACCCGAGCTCGAGGCGTGCACGGCAGCCGACGGGCCGTCGACGCCGCGGCTGCGACACGACTGACCTTTCAGCACGCGTTCGCCGATCGCGACGACGGGTTCGGCCGGCTGCGCCGCGGTGCTGGCGCAGCGCGAGCACGAGCTGCGACGGCACGAAGCCGCGTCGAATCGGGGTGGTCGTCGAGGCCGCCTTGTTCGCCGGCAGCAGGATGCCGCCGCTCAGATGCTGCTCGAAGACGTAGTCAACCATGGCGGCACGGAAGCGTGTGGTCGAGCGCGCTCGGCCGGCGCGGTCAGCGCGTGAGCGAGCCCGCGTGTGACGATCGGCGCCGGCATTTCAGAGCCTCGCGAAGCCTGCGAAAGCCATGAACGCGAGCGACAGGATTCCCGCAGTCACGAACGGCGATCGCGCGCCGCGGAACGCAACCGGCACGTCGGCGTAGGCGAGCCGCTCGCGCAAGCCCGCGAACAACACGAGCGCGAGCCCGAAGCCGAGCGCCGGCTCCGGCGCCGTAGAACAAGCGCCGCCACGAAGCTGCGGCTCGCCGTCGTAGTTCAGCAGCGCGACGCCGAGCACGGCGCAGTTGCTCGCGACGAGCGGAACGTACAGCCCGAGCACGCGCTGCAGCAGCGGCGAGAAGCGCCGAATCGAGCGCTTCCGTGATCTGCACGCGCCACGCCGATCACGACGATGAATGCGAGCAGCCGCAGGTACTGCGACGTCGAACGGCCGCAGCACGTAGCGATCGACGAGCTGCGTCAGGCCCGCCGCGATCGTCAGCACGAGGCCGATCGCGAGCCCCATGCCGATCGCGCCCTCGACGCGCTGCGAGCCGCCGATGAACGGGCAGACGCCGAGGAATTGCACGAGCACGAAATTGTTGACGAGCGCGGCGCCGAGCGCGATGAGCAGCAGCTCGCCCATCGCTAGCTGACCTTCATGCCGGGTTTCGCGCCCGAATCGGGGCGACAGCAGAAAGATGCCGGGCTCGTCGCCGCTCGCGGCGAGCACCATGCCCTGCGACACGCCAAAGCGCATCTTGCGCGGCGCCAGGTTCGCCACGAGCATGACGAGCCGATTCGTCAGCGCCGCCGGCTCGTACGAGCTGCGGATGCCGGAGAACACCGTGCGTTCCTCGCTGCCGACGTCGAGCCTGAGCTGCAGCAGCTTGTCGGCGCCGTCGACGTACGAAGCCTCGATGACGCGCGCGACGCGAAGCTCGGTCTTCTGGAACTGGCGAGATCGATTGCTCCGCTCGTGGGCGTGCCATTGCCGGTGGTTTTCGCGCGGCGGCGGCGGTGGCGCCTCGCTCGGCGGCCGGCTTGCCGAGATGGCTTCGACGGTCGCGGGCTCGACGCGCGTCAGCAGCGCCTCGAATTTCGCGATCGGCGTGCCGAGCAGCGGCTACGGCGGCGTCCTGCCAGCGGAGCTCGCCGTCCCGCCGAGTAGCTTCTCGGCGCGCGCGGCCAGCGCCGGCACGATCGGCTTCAAATAGACGATCAGCGCGCGGAACAGATTCAGGCCGAGCGTGCAGACGGCCACGACCTCGGCCGCTGGCCGCACGCGTGCTTGGCGAGGATCCACGGCTTGCGCTCGTCGATGTACTGATTCGCACGATCGGCGAGCGCCATGATCTTGCGCACGGCGCGCGCGTACTCGCGCTGCTCGAAGTCCGCGGCGAGGTCGTCGGCCGCGGCCGCGAACTCGGCGTAGAGCGCGGGCTCGGGCAGCGTCGCCGCGAGGCGCCCGCCGTTCAGCTTGTGGACGAAGCCGGCGCAGCGGCTCGCGATGTTCACGAGCTTGCCGACGAGGTCGGCGTTCACCTTGGCGACGAAGTCGGCGAGGTTCGAGATCGAGATCGTCGAGCGTCGGGCCGAGCTTCGCCGCGTAGTAGTAGCGCAGGTAGTCGGGGTCGAGTTGCTCGCGAATTCGCCGGCCGTGATGAAGTTGCCGCGGCGCTTCGACATCTTCTGGCCGTCGACGGTGACGTGGCCGTGCACGAACAATGCCGCTCGGCTTGCGGTAGCCGCGCGCCCGAGAGCATCGCGGGCCAGAACAGCGCGTGGAAGTACGGGATGTCCTTGCCGATGAAGTGGTAGAGCTCGTGCGGGCTGTCCGGCGCCCCAGAACTCGTCGAAGTCGAGCCCTTCGCGGCGGCACAGGTTCAGGAAGCTCGCCATGTAGCCGATCGGCGCGTCGAACCAGACGTAGAAGAACTTGTCGCGCTCGCCGGGAATCCGGAAGCCGAAGTAGGGCGCATCGCGCGAGATGTCCCAGTCCTTGAGGCCCGTCTTGAACCACTCGTCGAGCTTGCGCGCGAGCACGGCGATCGACGTGCTCGGCCACCCAACGCGAGCTCGTCCTCGAAAGCGCTGAGCTTCAGGAACAGGTGCTCGGATTCGCGCACGGTCGGCGGCGTGCCGGACAACGTCGAGACGGCGTCCTTGAGCTCGAGCGGCGAGTACGTCGCGCCGCAGTTCTCGCAGGAGTCGCCGTATTGATCCGGCGGTGCCGCAGATCGGGCACGTGCCGCGGACGTAGCGGTCGGGCAGGAACATCTGCCGTTCCTCGTCGTAGGCTTGCTTGATCGTCTTGCGGCCGATGAACCCGCCGGCCGCGAGCCGCCGGTAGAGCTCCGTCGTGAGCTCCTCGTTCTCGGGCGAGTGCGTCGTCAGGTAGTTGTCGACGCTGATTCGGTAGGTCGCGAAGTCGCGGCGGTGCTCGGCGCTGACGCGCTCGATCAGGGTTTCGGGCGCGATGCCTTCCTGCTCGGCGCGCAACATCGTCGGCGTGCCGTGGGCGTCGCTCGCGCAGACGTACCAGCAACGGTGGCCGCGCAGGCGCTGAAAACGCACCCAGATGTCGGTCTGGACGTAGCCGAGCACATGGCCCAAATGCAGGGAGTTGTTCGCGTACGGCAGGGCACTCGTGACGAGGATGGTACGCTGGCTCAATTGCGGGGCTCCCAAGTTGGGCAGCGTCCGTTGCTACCCGCGGGCGCCATTATGCCGCGGGCAGGGACGCCCGCGGTAGAGCAACGCAGGCGCGGGCATGGATGCCCGCGTTAGAGCAACGCAGGGAGCAGTTGCCGGGAGCAATTGCCGACGCGGGCAGGGACGCCCCGGTAGAGCAATGCACGGAGCAATTGCCGAAGCAATTGCCGACGAGCGCAGGGATGCGAGGACTAGGCGTCTTTGAACTGCTCGAACTTGGACTTGTCGTACGCGTTCAAGTACGCCTCTTCGCCCGTGACCTGGCCGTCCTCGTACAGTTTTTTTATCGAGCCGTCCATCGTGCACATGCCATCGCGGCTGCTCGATTGCATGACGGTCTCGAGCTGCTCGAGCTTGCCCTGACGAATCAGGTTCGCGGCGGCCGACGTGTTGATCAGGATCTCGAGCGCCGGCGCCCGGCCGGTGCCGTCCTTTTTCTTCAGGAGTTGCTGCGAGACGATGCCGCGCAATGACGTCGAAAGCATGTTGCGGACGTGATCCTGCTTGCCGGCCGGAAAAATGTTCACGACGCGGTCGATGGTTGCAGCCGCACCGTTCGTGTGCAGCGTGCCCATGACGAGCACGCCCATCTCTGCGGCGGTCATCGCGATGCTCATGGTTTCGAGGTCGCGGAGCTCGCCGACGAGGATCGCGTCGGGGTCCTCGCGCAATGCCGAGTGCAGGGCGTTCGCGAACGACGCGCTATGCACGCCGACCTCGCGTTGGCTCATCAGGCACAGCTTGCGCTGATGCACGAACTCGATCGGGTCCTCGATCGTGAGGATGTGGCCCTTGATGCGGCTATTGATCGCGTCGATCACGGCCGCGAGCGTCGTCGACTTGCCAGATCCCGTCTTGCCGGTGACGAGGATCAGGCCGCGCGTCGCGGAGGCGAGCTCGTGCAGCGCCTTCGGCATCTTCAGCTCTTCGAGCGTCAGCGCCTTCGACGGAATGCCCTCGGAACACGGCGCCGACGCCGTTCAAATGGCGGAACACGTTGACGCGGAAGCGGGCCACGTCGGGGATCGCGTGGGCAAAGTCGGCCGAGTCGTGCTTGTTGAACTGCTCGATCGACTGTTCGGACATGATGCCGAACAGCTCGGAGCGCAGCTCCTCCGGCTCGAGGCGTTGGTTCTGCAGCGTGATCAGGTCGCCATGGACGCGCATGCGCGGCGGATCGCCCGCGATCACGTGCAGGTCCGAGCCCTTGCGCATGTACATGCTGCGCAGAAAATCATTGATCATCGACATCGCGGTGCCTCGTTCAAGCCGTGCCTGCAGTCTTTCCCGCAGCGGCGCCAGGGGCGGGCGCCGGGGTGGCTCCCACGCCGCTCGGCAGCACGGTGGTGTCGGTGACGAAGCGCTCGAACTTCTTGCGGTCGGTCGCGTAGCGATACGCGTCGTCCGGATCGATCAGCTTCGCGGTCAGCGCGTTCAACAGCGCCTGGTCCATGAGCTGCATGCCCTGGTCCTTGCCGGTTTGCAGCTGGGCCGGAATCTGGTGTGTCTGCTCGGTCTGAATCAGCTTCGCGATCGCGCGGTTCATGACCATGACCTCGACGACCGCGCGGCGGCCGCGGCCGTCCGGCGTCTTGATCAGGTTCTGCGTCACGACGGCGTGCAGGCTGTTCGCGAGGAAGCTCTTCGTCTGCTCGCGTTGGTCGCCGGGCAGCGCGTCGATGATGCGGTCGATCGACTTCACGGCGCTCGTCGTGTGCAGCGTGCCGAGCACCAAGTGGCCCGTTTCGGCGGCCGTCATGGCCATGCTGATCGTCTCGCCGTCGCGGAGCTCGCCGACGAGGATCACGTCGGGGTCTTCGCGCAGCGAGGCGCGAACGCCCTCCGCGAAGCTCGGGATGTGCGTGCCGAGCTCGCGCTGGATGATCTGGCTGCGCTTGCTGCTGTGCACGAACTCGATCGGGTCCTCGAGGCTGATGATGTTCGAGGTGCTCGTCGTGTTGATGTGATCGATCATCGCGGCAAGCGTCGTCGACTTGCCCGTGCCCGTCGATCCCGTCACGAGCACCATGCCTTGGTGCAGGTCGCAGAACTTGGACAGGATCGGCGGCAGGTTCAGGCTGTCGAGGCTCGGAACGACACTCGGGATGTTCCGGAACGTCGCGCCGACGCCCGTGGCCTTGTGATAGACGTTGACGCGGAACCGGCCGCCGTCCGTGCTCACGTACGAGAAATCGATGTCGTTCTTGTGCCGGAAGCGGTCGCGCTGCGAGTCGCTCAGGATCTCGTCGACGTAGCCCTCGAGCTCCGTGTCACCGAGGTCGCGGAACTTGATCGGCATGAGGTCGCCGTGCAGCCGCAGCATCGGCGGAATGCCGACCGCGAGGTGGATGTCCGAGCAACCCTGCGCGAGGCCTAGCTTCAAGAATGCGTCGATGCGTGCCATGGTGTTCTACCGTACTCGCAGCCGCCGCCGAGTCGAGCGCGATGCGCAGCTCTTCCATCGACGAGTGGCGCTTGAGCTTGTCGACCTGCATCGTTTTCGTCACGACGTCGGCGATCTCGCGCGGGACATTCGGGTTCGCATCGTTCAACGGTTGGGCCTTGCCCTGCACGTGTTGGTACATCACGGACATGTGGTCGCCGCGGCTGTAGGGCGGGTTGCCGGCCAGCATCTCGTACATGATGACCCCGAGACTGTAGATGTCGGCGCGCTCGTCGACCTTTTTACCCAAGAATCTGCTCGGGCGCCATGTATTTCGGTGACCCGATCACGTAGCCCGTCTTGGTGAGCTGCGTATCGCCGCTCTTCGCGGCGGCAGCGACGCCGAAGTCCACGATCTTCAGTAGCCCGGTGTCGTTGATCAGGATGTTCGCGGGCTTCAAGTCGCGATGGATGATGCCCTGCTGGTGAGCGACGCTCATGCCGATGCAAATGTCCATGCCATAGCCGATGGCCTTCTTCGGCGGCATCGGCTTCTCGTTCGCAATCTCGGTGCCGAGCGTGTGCGACGGAAAGTACTCCATCGAAATCGCGTAGCTGCCGCCCACGTACAGGAAGTCGTAGATTCGGATCACGTTCTTGTGCGTGATGCGGCGCGAGTAGCGCAGCTCGTGCACGAAGCGCTTCAGCATCTCCTCGTCGGAGGAGACATTCGCGTTCAAGAACTTCAGGATCAGGCGCTCCTCGACGACGGTGTCCTCGACGAGCACCACGGTGCCGAACGCGCCCTTGCCGATCTTCTGGATGTACTTGTAGCGGCCTTCGATCATGTCGCCGGATTGCAGCGCACTCAAGTCGAACGACGGCGCTTCCGGCGGCGGTGCGGCGACGGTTCCCTCGGGACCTTCGACCAGCAGCGTACGCGCGCTCGACGTCGAGGCGGTCGACTGTGGCGGAGGCGCGGCAGGCGAGGCTCGAGACGTGGTCGCGCGCGACTGAGTTGCACCGGCCATCGATGGGGGAGACGTCGTGCTCGCCACCGACGGCGCCCCGAGTGTTCCAGTGCCGCTGTATCGGCCGCTCGGCGACAACCGGCCTTCGATCTTCTGCAACGCCTTCGCGACGGCGCGCGAGACGGTCTCGTCCGCACCGTGCGCGCTCTGCTGCAAATGTGGTCGCACCGCTTCTGCCTGCTGCTCGCCGGCCAGTTGCGCGACGGCGCTGATCGCGGCGACGCGGACTTCTTTCTCCGGCCTCTGCAGGTACGGGCAGCAGCTGGTCGAGGTTCTTGGGGCTACCGAGCTTGCCGACGGCCGCAATCGCGATCGGCAGCGAGCGATTGTTCTTGCGCCATCATCTCGAGCACCGCGGGCAGCGCTTTCGCGTCGCCGATCTCGGCCAGCGCGTCGGCCGCACGCTCGCTGACCCACCAGTCCTTGTCGCGCGTCGCCTCGATGAGCTTGTCTACGGCGCGTTTGTCGCGGCACACGACCAGGATCTCGATGGCCGCGCGGCGAATGTTCTCGTCCTTGTCCTTGATCAGATCGAGCACGGCGTCGACGACGCGCGGTCCGCCGATTCGCGCCAAGCGCGTCGGACGCGCGCGAACGGACCCACCAGTCTTCGTCGGACACGGTCTCGAGCAGATACTTGATGCTGTGCGTCGTGCCGATCGCGTTCAGGACCTCGACGGCGGAACGCCGGCGTGAACTCGTTCTCGGCCTTCAGGGCCGGGAGTAGGAACTTGGCGGTCTCGGGGTGGTTCAGCTGGATGATGACGTCGACGGCCTTGTTCATGACGTCGATGTCGGGATCGAGCAAGCAGACCGGCGATCACTGCGACGTCGACCGCGGTTTTCGAGCGTGCGACTCCGGCCAAGGCTGCCCCGCGCACGAGCTTGTTCGTATCGCGAAGGGCGTCTTGAAGCGCCTTGTTCACGTCGGGCCGGTCGATAGCGGGCCAACACGTTGATCAGGTGCGTCTTGACGAGCGGGTCCTTGCCGTCCAAGCGCGACAGCAGGTCCGGGACCATTTCCTCGGTCATGATCGTCGTCGATCAGCTTGAAGACCGCAGCCTTTTCGCTCGGCTGCAGGAAATAGATCTGGCCCAAAAGTTGGCGAACGTTCAGCCGGTCCTTGTGCGCTTGCAGGACCTCGACGATCGCGGCCTTCGAATAGTCGTCCTCGCCGAGCAGGTCGACGAGCCGATTCACGTTGTAGCGCTTGTTGCTCGAGAGAGCCCAGGCCGTGCCCGAGACGGTGCGCGGATCGCTATCGGCGAGCCCGCGGGTGATCAGCGGCAGCGTCTTGTCGTTCGTGAGGCTATTCAGCAGCTCGACGTATTCGACCGTCTGTTTCTTGTCGGCGGACGCGAGAGCCTCGAGGATCTTCGGCACGGCCCCATTCCCGAGCTTGCCGAGCTTCGCAAAAGCCTTCTTCGCCGAAGGCGACCCTGGGTCTGCTTCCTCGCGAATCTGGGCAATGAGGCGATCGGCCTGTATGGCGGTTAGAAAGTTCATCGGCCTCGTAGATTCGCTCGGGCGCGTTCCATGGCGGCAAAACGATTCAACGACCTTGGGGGTCCAGCCACGTCGAATGGCCGGCTATCGAACATAATGGTCCTTCCGACGGCGGCAATTATGCCACACGGTTTTGGCTGAAATGTAACGTAGATCACAGGTTTGGGACGCACGGTTCAGCGCTTTCTCGAAGCGAGAGTGGCGCAAGCATTAGGTTACAATCGCCGCCTTTCGCGAGCCCCTCGATGACCGATTCCGGCACCACAGATCTCAAACAACACCTCGGCGCATTTGTCGTGCGCGAGACGGGTAGGCGTCTCGGCGAGGCCGGTTCGGCGCTCGAGATCGAGCGGCGGGGTCCCAAGTGGCACGTCGCGATCCGGCTCGGTTTCCCGGCGCGGCGCGCCGCTGCCGATTTGATCGAGGCGCTGAAGGTCCATTGCGGCGACCTTTTTGCGGGTGCGCCGATCGAGTTCTCGGTCACGAGCGCGATCGAAGCGCATGCGGTGCAGCATGGGCTGAAGCCGCTTCCCGGCGTCCGCAATCTCGTGGCCGTTGCTTCCGGCAAGGGCGGCGTCGGTAAGTCGACGGTCGCGGTGAACTTCGCTCTCGCGTTGGTGGCCGAGGGCGCGCGCGTCGGCTTGCTCGATGCCGATATCTACGGACCGAGCCAGCCTCGCATGCTGGGCCTCATGGGACAGCGCCCAGAGACTCGTGACGGCAAGTTGCTCGAGCCGCTCGTCGCGCTTGGGCTAGAGGCGATGTCGATCGGGTTCCTCGTCGACGATCAGCAGCCGATGGCATGGCGCGGACCGATGGTGACATCGGCGTTGAATCAACTCCTGATGCAGACGCGCTGGGGTGACCTCGACTACCTCGTGGTCGACATGCCGCCCGGCACCGGCGATATCCAGCTCACGCTCGCGCAGCGCGTGCCCGTGAGCGGCGCGGTGATCGTGACGACGCCGCAGGACATTGCGCTCGCCGACGCCCGGAAGGGGCTCGAGATGTTCCAGAAGGTCCACGTGCCGGTTCTCGGCGTCGTCGAAAACATGAGCCTGCACATTTGCAGCCGCTGCGGCCACGAGGAGCACATCTTCGGCGAGGATGGCGGTCGGAGCTTGAGCGAGCAGTACGGCGTACCTTTGCTCGGCTCGTTGCCGCTCGATCGGCGCATCCGAGAGGAGACCGATCAAGGCAAGCCCACCGTGGCTGCGGACCCGTCGGGCCCGCTCGCCCGCGCGTTCACGGAGGCGGCGTTGCGCGCCGTCGGTGAGTTAGCCGCGCGAACCAAAGACTACAGCCGACTGTTTCCCAAGATCACCGTCGAGGACAATTGATGAGCGTGAAGTCCGATCGCTGGATCCGGCGCATGGCAACCGAGCAGAAGATGATCGAGCCGTTCGAGCCGAGCCAAGTGCGCCACGTGGACGGCGCGCGCGTGATCTCGTTCGGTACCTCGAGCTACGGTTACGACGTGCGCTGCGCACCGGAGTTCAAGGTCTTCACGAACATCAACTCCGCCGTCGTCGACCCAAAGAAGTTCGATGAGTCGAGCTTCGTCGACATGGCCGGCAGCGTGTGCATCATTCCGCCGAACTCGTTCGCGCTCGCGCGCACCGTCGAGTACTTCCGGATACCGCGCAACGTGCTGACGATCTGCCTCGGTAAGTCCACGTACGCGCGTTGCGGCATCATCGTCAACGTCACCCCGCTCGAGCCCGAGTGGGAAGGGCATGTGACGCTGGAGTTCTCGAACACGACGACTCTACCGGCCAAGATCTACGCGAACGAAGGCGTCGCGCAGATGATTTTTTTCGAGTCGGACGAGGTTTGCGAGACGAGCTACGCCGACCGCGGCGGCAAGTATCAGGGACAACGCGGCGTCACGCTGCCGCGGACTTGAGGTCGTTGCGACTACCGGCTCGCGCCCAACCCCTCGACGGCCGTGAGCAGGAACGCGGTCTGGACTTCGTTGTCCCTGCGCCGCTCGACGCGCACGGGCAGGAATCCCAAGCTCGGCGCGACCCACATCCACGTCGAGCGTGAAGAACCGGCGCGCTGCTGGATGAAGACCCGCGTCTCGAGCGAGCCGACGCCGGTCTCGAGCATCGCCGTGCCATTGTCCGTGTACTCGTAGGCGCCGACCGAATCTTCGTCCGTGATTGCGTAGGGGCCCGGTGATCCTTTCACCGCGAGATCGCGCATCACGGCTGCCTTCAGCGTGCCGATGTCTAACGCGTTGTCGGGAATGTTCAGGTCGCGGCGCGCATCCGTTGTCGTGACGGTCGCAACACGGCGGTCCCAATCGAACACGACGTGCCAGTTGTCCTCGCCGGAGCGGCTGCCGTCCTCGTACCAGTATTCGAGCGGACGCAACGCGCCTGCCTCGAGACGGAACTGACTGCGCTCGATAGTCGGTTTCGGCCGAACTAGCTTGAGCATGCCCTTGGCCATGATGTTGGCAAGGAACTCGTACCGGTCATCGCCGAGCGACCGCACGCTCCAGTCGGACACTCCGGCCTCCTTGCCTTTGTACTCGACGGAATAGGTCGCCTTGTAAGTTGCGATGTCGCCATCGGCGCCGCACGCCGCGCTTGCAGCTAGGCTCAAGGCAGCGAACATCAACCAGCGAGTCATAGTGGCTCAAGCTCCCTCGTCGACGACGACGGGCTCGGGTAATGGCCGTCCGTCAAGCATGACGCAGCCGTTTAAGAGGCTCAAGCGCGCCGCTGCAAGCCACGCGGCTGCTCGCGGCAAGATGATGTGCTCGCCGATGTGCACGCGCTCGGCGAGCGATTCTGTCGTATCACCGCTCAGAATCGCGAGCCGGTACTGAATCACGGCAGGCCCCGCGTCGAGCTCCGCCGTGACGAAATGCACCGTCGCACCGTGCCATCGGTCGCCCGACTCGAGAACGCGGCGGTGGGTTTCGAGGCCCGGATACGCCGGCAGCAGCGACGGGTGGATATTCAGGATGCGGCCCGCGAATGTGTCGACGAACCGCTCGCCCAAGATGCGCATGAAACCCGCGAGCACGACGATCTCCGCGCCGTGCGCCGCGATCTCCGCCGCGAGCATCGAGTCGTAAGCGTCACGGTCTTGCCCCCGCATGGCGGGAAGATGGCGGGCCGCGATACCGGCGGCGCGAGCGCGGTCGAGCCCCCGTGCGGAAGCGCGATTGCTGATCACGACGGCGATTTCGGTGCCGAGCAGGCCCGCGCGTGCCGTGTCGATGAGCGCCTGAAGGTTGGTGCCTTCGCCCGAGATCAATACGGCGATCCGACGAGGTGCGGGAGTCATCAGTGGAGTCTGCAACAGGAGGCTTACGGTTGGCGCGTATAATAAGTGACCTCGTTTGATCGTGGGCAAGGACCAAGGCGATGCGGCTACCTCTTTCGTTGCGGCGGGCCTCCCGATGCTTGGGTTTAGTGGCAGTCGTCGCGGCGATTCAGCCCGTGCTTGCAGCGACATTCCCGGATCTATACACCGTCACGGTCCCGCCGGACCGCAGTGCGACGGACCCGCGCGCCGCGGCCGAGCAGGCGGCGATGTCGCGGCTGTTGATTCGTGTGACCGGTAATCGCAATGCTCCTCTCGATCCTGTCCTGCAACCGCTGGTCGCAAACCCAAGAGAGTATTTGAGCTCGTACGGCCTCGATCGACAGAGCCGCGCGCTGGTCGGTTTTAGCCGAAGCCAGGTGGAACGGGCGCTGAACGGTCTCGGAATAGCGGTGTGGGGGCCGGAGCGTCCGCTGACGTTGTTGTGGGTTGCGATCGACGATGGCGTCGGTGGTCGCGCTTTGCTCGGCGCGAATCTTGCCGGCGAGCCCGGCGTGGACGTGCCCCCGACCTTGACCGCGTTGATGACGGCGGTGCGTGCGGAGATCGAGCTCGCGGCCGACGAGCGCGGGCTACCGGTCGCGTGGCCGTTGCTGGATCTCCAGGACTTGAGTGCAGTCACGTTCGAGGACGTGTGGGGCCGTTTCGACGATCAGGTCCTCGCTGCGTCGGCACGCTATCGCGCCGACGCCGTGCTGATCGGTCGCGTGCGTCCCGGCACGTTCGGCAATGAAGTCGAGTGGCTGTTCGTGAACGGAACCGAGAGACAGGGGCTGCCCGGCGCCGCGGTTCGTGACGGCCTGGACGCGGCCGCGGATCGGTATGCGGCCGAGCTCAGCACGGTGGGCGGCCTGAGCTTGAGCGCGATCACCGTGCGCAACGTTTCGACCTCGGCCGACTATGGCAGGGTCTTGAGCTATCTGGAGCAGCAGAGCGTGCTACAGCGCGTCGACGTCGAATCGTTCGGCAACGGCATCTTGAGCCTGCGCGTGGCTGCGCGCGGTGACGCCCGCGTGCTCGAGCGCGTACTCGGTCTCGGCAGTGTCTTGAGGCCCGCGACGTCTGGCCCTGCAGGGTCCCTAGTGTTCGAGTTCGTGGGGAGTGGAGTGTCGCAGTGAGCTTGCGATTTCTGCCGAACGCGATCTGCGTCGGGCGGATGCTGCTCGTAGTGCCGCTCGTGCTGTGGATCGTCGAGGGACGTTACGCCGCGGCTCTCGTGGTGCTAGTGGTCGCGGGTGTCTCGGATGGCCTCGACGGATTCCTGGCCAAGACATTCGACTGGCGGACCAGACTAGGTGGGCTGCTCGATCCCATCGCCGACAAGTTGCTGCTGGTCGGGGTGTTCGTTGCGCTGACCTACGTCGGGCTCTTGCCCGTCGGGCTCACGGCTGTGGTGGTTGCGCGCGACGCGATCATCGTCGTCGGCGCCGTCTCCTATCAACTCCTGATCGCGCCGGTGCAAGGCGAGCCTGCGGCCGTGAGCAAGTTGAACACGGCGTGCCAGCTGAGCTTGGTGTTCTTCACGTTGACGAGCGCGGCCTTCGGCTGGCCGCCGCGCGTTTCACTCGTGGTGCTCGGGGCAGCCGTCGTGTTCACGAGCATCGTCAGCGGGCTAACATACATCCTGCGATGGAGCGCGCGTGCGTGGCACGTCGCGCACGGCGCGAGCTAGGCGGGAGGCGTCTTGGCGCAACTGCCGCTCGCGCTGGCGCTCGCCGATCATGCGAGCTTCGCGACGTTCGTCCGCGGCAGCAATGGCCCCGCCGTCGAGCACGCGCATGCCCTCGCGGAAGGGCAGCCGGATACCGTGTGGTTGTGGGGTCCCGCGGGGTCCGGCAAGAGTCATCTATTGCAGGCCGCGTGTCGCGCGGCGACGACCGCGCAGAAACGCGCGATGTATGTAGCGCTGCCGGCGGCGGCACCGGCCATTCTCGCGGATCTCGAGAGTGTCGAATTGCTGGCAATCGACGATCTGCACGCCATTGCCGGCGATGTCGAGTGGGAGCGGCCGCTGTTCGGGATCCTGAACGCGTTTCTGTCGCGCAACGGTGCCTTGCTGTTGGCCGCCGCGGCGCCGGCTTCGCGATGCGGTTTTCATTTGGCCGATCTCGCGTCGCGCGGCGCGGGCGCGGTGAACTATCGCCTTGCGCCGCTCGACGACGAAGATCGCACGGCGGCGTTGCGCTTGCACGCCGCGGCGCGCGGGCTCGAGCTCGAGACGCCGGCGGCGGAGTTCTTGTTGAGACGCGTGGCGCGTGACATGTCGGCGGTGATCGATTGGTTGACGCGGTTGGACCAGGCATCGTTGAGCGCACAGAAACGCCTGACGATTCCTTTCATTCGCGAGCAGCTGGTCCGCGCCGGGGTTGGCGCCGAATGAGCACGAGCACGAGCGCGAGCTCGAGCGCCGCGGTAACGAGCGCGGCGTTCGCGAGCGGCGCGGTGCCCGATTGTGCGACGACCTCGACGGCGGCGCCGCCGACGTAGAGGACGAGCAGCACGCAGAGACGCTGCTCGATCGTGCGCACATTTGCGATGAGCCCGCGCAACGTCAACAGCAACGGCAAGGTCACCGCGACGACTGCGGCGATGCGCAGCCACGAGATGCCGGTCAGGACGATGCTCGTCGCGAGCGCCGCGGCGAGCAGAAGGTGACAAACGACGGCGACGATTCGCAGCGACACGCGCGGTGCGCTATTGCGCTTGGCGTCGTGTGGCGGCCAGGGCCCGGGCCAATCGCGCCACGCGTGCACCGAGCGCCTTGGCCACGGTGGCCTCGTCGTCGGACAGCGTCGTGTTCCAGGCCGCCGCAACGTGGGACGCACCGTAGGGTGAGCCGCCGGTGCGCGTCTCGAAGAGCGCGGCCTCGGTGTACGGCACGCCCACGATCACCATGCCGTGATGCAGCAACGGCAGTTGCATGCTCAGTAACGTGCTCTCTTGGCCGCCATGTGCAGACGACGTCGACGTGAACACGCCGGCGGGTTTGTCGACGAGGCGGCCCGCGAGCCAGAGCTCGCTCGTCGAATCGAGAAAGTGCTTCAGCGGCGCCGCCATGTTGCCGAAGCGGGTAGGGCTGCCGAGCAGCAGCCCGTCCGCCTCGACCAGGTCGCCGATCGTCGCGTAAGGCGGACCGTCATCGGGCACGGGAGGCATCGTGGCCGTCGTTGCCGCGGCGACTGGTGGCACGGTGCGCAGTCGCGCTTCGGCGCCGGCGCTCTCCACGCCTCGGGCGGCGTGTCGCGCCAGAGCCGCAGTGCGGCCGCCGCGCGAGTAGTACAGGATCAGAACTATTGCGTGCGTCACTCGAGCAGCTCGAGGACCTGCTCGGGCGGTCGGCCGATCCGAGCTTTCGAGCCGACTTCGACGATCGGTCGCTGCAATAGCCGCGGATGTGCGACGAGCAAGTCCAAGATCTGTTCTTCGTCGAGGGTGCGGCCCTTGAACGGCTGAAATTCCGGCTCGTCCGTTCGGACCATCGTCAACGCCGGTGCGCCGAGCTTGCGGAGCAAGCGCCGCAGCACGTCACGTGACGGCGGTGACGCAAGATAGTCGACGACCTCGGCACCGACACCGCGTTCCTCGAGCAGCGCGAGCGTCGCGCCGGGATTTGCTGCAACGGGGATTGTGGTAGATTTTGGCCTTCATAGACTTAAGTGTAAGGTCTTCGCGCTCCGGCTAGAACCCGCTTATGCACCGAGTCCTACTGACGTTGGCTCTCCTCTTGGTCGCCGGTTGTGTCACGGCGCCTCCGGTTCAAGAGATGAGCGATGCGCGCCAGGCGATCATGGCTGCCGAAGAAGCCGATGCTGCACGGCTCGCAGCAGACACGCTGAGCGAGGCTCGCCGGTTCTTGGCGGAAGCTGAGCGTCAAATCCAAGAGGAAGCGTACGGCCCGGCTCGTATGAACGCCGTTCGCGCGAAGAATCGCGCGGGTCAGGCGCTGCGCTCGAGTCAGCCGACCGACGCGACCCGCTGATCGTGAGCACGACTCCCGCGTTCGATGGCGGTTCGCTGCATCGTGTCCGGACGCGTTCAGGGCGTGTACTACCGTTCGGCCACTGCTGCCGAAGCACAGCGGCTGAAGGTCGACGGCTGGGTCAAGAATCTCGCCGACGGTCGCGTGGAGATCGTCGCCGCAGGCGCGCCGGCGGCGGTGACGACGCTGACGGGTTGGCTATGGCAAGGTCCGCCCTCGGCGCGCGTGGAATCCGTGCTGTCTCGAAGAATGGGCCGAGCGTGTGCCGCGCGGGTTCGTCGTCGCAAGCTAGCGCGTTCAGTGCTGGAACCACTTCGTCCGTAGCGTTCGATACGTGGTCCGCGTACCAACGCTTGCCGACGCTGCCGTTGTAACGCGCAAGACCCTTGATGAGATCGCCGTTCTCCATTTCGAGGTAGTACTTGAGAATGCGGCAGCCGAGCAGGACGTTCATCTCGATGTCGAACAGCTGATTCTTGTCTTCGTAGCCGAGCTCGGGTACCCAGAACGGCATCACCTGCATGAGTCCCAGTGCCGTCGCCGACGAGATCGCGAAGCGATGGAAGTCTGCTTTCGACGTCGATCACGGCGAGGACGAGCTCGGGGTCGACGCCGGCGAGCGTGGCCTGAGCATGAACCGTGCCCTACAGTATCGTCAGCCGCTCCGCGTGATCGGGGACCTGACGCGCGAGCCGTCCAGACATGTCCGTGAGCCAGACTTCGGCATCGAATCGATCCGCGAAGCTGTCGGCATCGGCGATCACCGCCGACGAGGATCTCGCGCAGCTCCGGGTCCGGCCCGGAGCGCGCGTCGCTCATCGGGACCGCCGCTCTCGGCGCCCGTGAAGGCGGAAGCCGCAAGCCATGGACCGAGCGCCGAATGCAGCGGCGCGGCAAGCAACTAAATGGCGGCACTATGTTACCCACGACGCGAAATCATGCGCGCAGTCGAGGCCGTTGCCCCGCGACCCGGTCACACTCGAGCGCCGTGTTCAGCAACGGCCGACTCAGGTACATTGGTTCGACCCGCGGATTGTCAGCGGCGTGGCTGTAGCGCGATAGCGTAAGCGGCCGAGCGCGCGAATGGTCGGTGGAAAGGAAGTCGAACTGACATGGATGGCCGGTACAGCAGCACGCGCCGCAAGGGCATCTTTCTCCTGCCGAACCTGCTCACGACAGGCGGGCTGTTCGCGGGGTTCTACGCGATCGTGGCGTCGATCGACGGCAACTTCGCGTCGGCCGCCGCCGCGATCTTCGCGGCGATGTTGCTCGACGGTCTCGACGGCCGCGTCGCGCGTTGGACCAGCACCGCGAGCGAGTTCGGCAAGGAGTTCGACAGTCTCGCGGACATGGTCTCGTTCGGTCTGGCGCCGGCGATCGTCGTTTACCAATGGGGAGTCGAGCGGCTGGCGGACTACGGCGCCATCTGGGGTCGAATAGGCTGGCTCGCGGCGTTTTTGTACGTGGCGGCCGCGGCATTTCGGCTCGCACGCTTCAACACCAACGCTGCGCAGGATCGACGCTTTTTTCAGGGGCTCGCGAGCCCGGCGGCCGCGGCCGGCGTCGCGTCGATGATCTGGCTCGCGACGTCCTACGACGGCTTGACCGGCCTCGCCGCGCTCGTGGCAGGAGTCACGATCACGGCCGTCGCGGGGTTGTTGATGATGTCGCGGTTCGCGTACGTGAGCTTCAAGGACTTCAATCCCGGCAAGCGCCTGCGGTTCGCCCAGTTGTTGGTGATCCCGCTCGTGATCATTTTCATTTTCCTCGAGCCACCGGTGACGATCTTCGCGTTGTTCGTCGTATATGCCGCGTCGGGACCCGCCACTTGGTTGTGGCGCCGTCGCAAGCGACAGGAGCCGGCCGCGCCGTGAACGAGGTCCGGGACCGCTATCTCGCGGAGATCGGGATACCGGTCTATGTCGCTGCGGGCGGCCGAGGCGTCGGGCGGCCGACGTCGCGTCGATCGTCGTCGAGCGGACGGCGGTGACACCAGGGCCCGTCCCGGCCGAGGACGTGTGGTCCGATCTCGCCGCGCGAGTTCGTCAGTGCACGCTTTGTGCGCTGCACAAGACGCGGACCCAAACCGTTTTCGGTGTTGGTCGACGCGACGCCCGCGTATTCGTGATCGGCGAAGCGCCCGGCGCCGATGAAGATAGGCAGGGCGAGCCGTTCGTAGGCCGCGCGGGACAACTCTTAAACGCGACGCCGCGCTCGATCGGCTTACCACGCAGCGAGGTTTACATCGCGAACATCCTGAAGTGTCGTCCGCCAAACAACCGCGACCCGCAGCCGGAGGAGTCGAGTTGCTGCACGCCTGATTCGTCCCAGCAGATTGCGCTCGTGCAGCCACGCGTGTTGTTGGCGGTCGGACGGATTCGGCTGCAGTGGTTATTGCAGACGGATACCCCGATAGGTAGGCCGCGTGGGCGAGCTCACCTACGGTGAACGTAACATTCCTCTGGTCGTGACGTACCACCCGGCAGATACTTGCTGCGTAGCCCGCTCGCGAAGGCGGCGGCGTGGACCGATCTCTGCCTCGTCAAGGACGTTTTGGATCGATCGCCATGAGCGCCGCTCTGCATCCGCGCACTGAGATTCGGCTGATGCAGCCGGCCGATCTCAAGGCCGTCGCGGCTGTCGAGCGAGCCGCATACCAATATCCGTGGAGCCTCGGAATTTTTCGCGACTGCTTGCTCGCGGGCTACCAATGTTTGGTGCTCGACGTCGCCGGCAGTGTGACCGGCTATGGCGTCATGTCGATCGCAGCCGGCGAGGCGCACCTGCTGAATCTGTGCGTGCATCCGAACGCCCAGCATTTCGGTTATGGGCGACGTTTGTTGGCCGCGCTGATGCTCCGGGCCGGCGAGGCCGATGCCGACAAGGTGTTCCTCGAGGTGCGGCCGTCGAACGAGATCGCATTGCGACTGTATCGCTCCGTCGGTTTCGAGCAGATCGGAATTCGCCCGGCCTACTATCAAGCCGATCATGGCCGTGAAGACGCCGTGATACTCGCCGCGACGCTTCAGACCTCCCGCTGACTTTCTTTCGTATCCCCATGCACGAGCACCTGAAAAGGCGAACGTTCGCGATCATTTCGCATCCCGACGCGGGCAAGACCACGTTGACCGAGAAGCTATTGTTGTTCGGCGGCGCGATAAAGATGGCCGGCGCAGTCAAGGGCCGCAAGGCGACCCGTCACGCGACCTCGGACTGGATGCGGCTCGAACAGGAACGCGGTATCTCGATCACGTCGTCGGTGATGCAATTTCCGTATGGCGACGCCGTGATCAACCTGCTCGACACACCGGGTCACGAGGACTTTTCGGAGGATACCTACCGAACGCTGACCGCGGTCGACAGTGCGCTGATGGTCATAGACGCCGCGAAGGGCGTCGAGGCGCGGACCATCAAGCTCATGGAGGTCTGCCGGCTGCGCACTACGCCGATCATCAGCTTCATCAACAAGCTCGACCGCGACGGGCGCTCGCCGGTCGATCTGCTCGACGACATCGAGTCGGTACTCGACATCGCCTGCACGCCGATGACGTGGCCGATCGGCATGGGGCGGAATTCCGCGGCATCTATCACTTCGCTGAAGACGTCGCGTACCTGTACCAGAACCGCGACGGCAGCCGCCTGCCTGACGTCCGCCAAGTACGCGGCCTCTCGAGCGCGGAGCTCAAGGCTGCGCTCGACGAGAGGATCGCGGTCGAGTTGCGCGAATGGGTCGAGCTCGTTCGTGGCGCGACGCCGGCATTCGACCGCGCCGCCTATCTCGCCGGCAAGCAGACACCGGTCTTCTTCGGCGCCGCGATCCACAACTACGGAATCCGCGAGCTGCTCGATGCGTTCGCGAAGCTCGCGCCGGCGCCGCAGCCGCGTGCGACGAATCTGCGGCTCGTCGCGCCGGACGAGAATGCGTTCAGCGGCTTCGTGTTCAAGATTCAGGCGAACATGGATCCGGCACACCGCGATCGCATCGCTTTCCTCCGAATTTGCTCCGGGGCTTACGAGCCCGGGATGCGGATGTTTCACACTCGCCTCGGGCGCGAAGTCAGAGTCGGCGACGCGATCACGTTCATGGCCGCCGACCGCCAGCACGTCGAGGAGGCGTACGGCGGCGACATCATCGGCCTGCACAACCACGGCACGATCAACATCGGCGACAGCTTCACGCAAGGCGAGCCGCTCGTGTTCACGGGCATTCCGAGTTTTGCGCCCGAGCTGTTTCGCCGCGCCGTGCTTCGCGATCCGCTGAAGCTGAAGGCGCTGCACAAAGGCCTTGCGCAGTTGTGCGAGGAGGGTGCGACGCAGTTGTTCCGGCCATTGCTCGGCAACGACTTGATCTTGGGCGCGGTCGGACCGCTGCAATTCGAGGTCGCCGCGTATCGGTTACGGGACGAGTACGGCGTCGAGGCGGTGTTCGAGGCCGTCGCGGTGGTGGCGGCGCGTTGGGTCCGTTGCGACGACAGCGCGCATCTCGACGAGTTCGCGAAGAAGCTCGGTGTGAACGTCGCGCGTGACCACTCCGGCGCGCTCGTCTATATCGCGCCGAGCACCGTGAGTCTCGCTCTGACCCAGGAGCGGTGGCCGAAGATCAAGTTCTTCACGACGCGCGAGCTGAGCGCAGCGGCGTGATCCGACTAGCCGTGCGCGGCGCGCAGCGCCGCGACTTCCTGCTCGAGACGCGTCAACGCCGCGCCGTCGGCGTCCGGCTCGTAGCGGGCTGCCAGGTACAAGGCCGCTACGGTGCGTATCCACGATTCTTGCTGCGGCAATGCATGCGCGGCACGGTCGGCGTACGCGCGCGGCCCTTCGGTCGGCGCACGGGGCGGCACTGCGCGGCGCCCGAGATGGCTCACGAATTCGGCGAAGCACCGCGCCGCACGATCGACCGGCGCCCGGCGCCGTTGGCGCCAGCGGAGGTAGACGCTCAGGCCGATCAACAATCCAACCGTCGCAATGGCCGCCAGCGCGAGCAACACTCCTTGACGTTGGGTCCGACGAAGATTCTCGAAGCCGAGTGCCTCGAGCAACGCGCGCTGCACGTCCGGCCCGTAGCCGATGACCCAAGCTTGCCAACGCGTTTCGACGGCGTCCCACAAGAACGCGACCTGGCGGAGCCAACGCATGCGTAGAGGAGCGCCCGCGAATCCGGCTTCGCGTTGACTCGTGAACCCCAACGCCACGCGCTCCGGCGCGACCGCCGCGACGCCGTCCACACGGACCCAGCCTTCGTCCTCGAGCCATACTTCGGTCCACGCGTGCGCGTCCGATTGGCGCACGATGAAATAGCCGCCGATAGCGTTCAGCTCTCCGCCCTGATAACCGAGCACGACGCGGGCCGGCAGGCCAGCCGCGCGCAGCAATACGGTGAGCGCCGAGGCGTAGTGCTCGCAAAAACCCTCGCGTGTCTCGAACAAGAACTCGTCGACCGGCTGTGCCCCGAGCGCGGGTGGCGTCAGCGTGTACTGGAATGGTTCAGAGCGCAGCCAGTCCATCGCGCGTGCCACGATTTCGGTTTCGGTCGGCGAATCGGCGAGCCAGCTTCTGGCCAGCGCGCGCGCTCGCGGGCTACTGTCGGCAGGGAGCATGCGGAACGCATCGATCTCGCGCGGAATCAGCGGCTCACGTGCGCTGTAGTCGACATACGACGTGACGCTGTAGTCGAGGCGCCGCGTGCGCGGCGGCGCGAAGAACGTGCCGAGCTGATAGTCGCTGCCCATGCGCAACGAGTCGTCTCCGCTCCAGCGCGCGGGCATGTCGAGCGCGAATGCCCAATTGCGGCCGTTCGGCTCCAGCGTCACGCGATAACTCGTGGCCTCGCCGCGGAACTCGGTGTACGCCGCCACGCGCTCGCCGCGGCGCGTGCCTTGGGGCGCCGACCACGTACGACCGTTGAACTGTGACAACGCTGGTCCGCGCCAGTACATCGCGCTCGCGCGTGGCGGCCGTCCGTCGAACGTGACGCGGAACGCGATCTCGTCCGAGAGCCCGAGATTCGTGATGTCTCCGGGGCTCATCGTATCGTTCAGCCCGGTTGCGCCGCTGCTCGTGGAGCCCGGCATCGCCCACAACGATCCCGGCAAGCGCGGGAAAAATACGAACAGCACGATCATCACCGGCAACGCATGCAACAACAGCCGTGCGCTGGTCGCCGCGGTCTTACGGTTGGCCAGCAGCTGTCCGCGCCGGCCGATCTGGAGCAGCGCCACGGTCGTGAGCCAGACGAGCAACACGATGTAGATCGCCGTCAGCGGGCTACGCTCGGTCAGCATGCTCGCGAACATCAGGAAATACGAAATCATCACGAGCACGAGCTCGTCGCGTTGACTGCGCGATTCGAGGAACTTCAAAGCCACCATGACGACGAGCAACGCGCTGCCCGCTTCGACGCCGTTCAACGTGCGGTAGTGGGACAAGACCGCAAAGAACGTCGCGAGCGCGAGCCCAAGGCGCACGGCACGCGGCACCATCGGCCACGCGTAGAGATTCACGGCGAAACGCCACGCCACGGCGGCGCATAGCAGGACCGGAATCCACGCCGGCAGCGTGTTCCAATGCGGCAGGCTCGTGCCGAGCACGATCGCAGCAGTCCATAGGAGGCGCTTCGTGGCGAGCGGCAGCTCGCGACGCAGCAGCGTCGCGGCGAACGTCATGACGGCGGCTCGAACAGCGCCAAGGCTTCGAGGCACGTGGCCAAGTGCTTCGGTCCCGCGCCAAGGGGAATCTCGGTGCCCGGTAGCCGCAGCGCGACATTGCGCCCGGCCTGGTCCGCATCGAGGCACCAGCGCGCGAGCTGCGCGAGCCGTTCCTCGGTAGTGAGCTCGGGTAGCATCGCCCAATCCAGCACGCACGGCTCTTGCGTGCCGCTCGAAAACTCCTTCAGCAACAGCACATCGTTGCGCGCGTACGCCTTCCACGCGATGCGCTGCAGAGGGTCGCCGGGCGCCGCGGCTCGCAAACCCGCGAAGTCGTCGTCGCCGGCGGTGGGAGGGCCGTTGACACCGCCGCCGCCGCTGAACGGCAAGGGCCGTCCGGGGCGTGCCGGCTGCGGATAGACGAGGCAGCGCGCATCCATGTGGATCCAACTCCAAGCGCGAGACAGCCGCGCGGGGTAACGTGTCTCGACGCAGAAGCGTTCGAGCTTGACCCAACCGCGTCTGGTGGTCGGCACGCCGAGTCGTAAGGTCTCCGTGCCGCCCGCCGCTGCGTCGATCGGTCCCGCCCTGTGCTCGCGGTGCACGAGCTCGATTTCGAATCGTGGCGTCGCCGCAGCGTTGCTCACGGCAATCTTGAACTCGGCGCGCTCGCCCGCGAACACGGGGGCCGCGCCGACGAATTTGATTTGCGTGCCGAGCAGGTTGTTGTGACAGTGGTGCAGGATGACGAGCCCTAGGCCCGTGAGCAGAAACGTCAGCGTGAAGCCGAGACTCGCGCCGTAGTTCAGCGAGCCGAGCAACATCGCAAACAACATCGCGGCGAACAGGATCCCGAAGCGGGTCGGCAGAATGTAGATGCGGCGGCGGCGCAGCAGCACCGCATGTGCGTCCGCGCCCTGACGGCGACGCGCCCAGGCCGCGGCCCAACGTTCCATCGAGCGGGCCACGCCGAGCCCATTCGTCTCAGAGCCTCGTCGGCGGCCTCAAGGGACCGGGACGGCGCCGACGATCGCGCTGCCGAGATCGGCCCCGCGTTCGATCGAGCTGCCGTGGGCGAGCTGCAAGCGGTGTGCGACCACGCAGCCAAGCACGGTTTGCAGATCCTCCGGGTGCACTCCGCCGTGGCCTTTGATCAACGCCCAGGCCTGGGCAGCGCGCAGCAGCGCAAGGCCACCGCGCGGCGACAGCCCGGCCACGAACTCGCCCGACTCTCGCGTGTACGCGAGGATCGCCTGGACGTAGTCGAGCAGAGGCTCGGAGACGTGGACATTCGGTACCTGCTCTTGCAAGCGCAGCAGCGCGTCGAGCGACAGCACGGGTTGTTGCTGATCGACGAGCACGCGGCGCTCGCCGTTCATCAACAAGCGGCGCTCGTCGCTCGGCGCCGGAAAACCCAGCTCGATCTGCATCAGGAATCGATCGAGCTGCGATTCGGGCAGCGGAAACGTGCCGATCTGGTGCGCGGGATTGCGCGTCGCCACGACGAAGAACGGCGAGGGCAGTGCGTAGGTCGTGCCGTCGGCCGTGACCTGCCGCTCCTCCATCGCCTCGAGCAAGGCGCTCTGGGCTTTCGGCGTGGCGCGGTTGATCTCGTCGGCGAGCACGAGCTGCGAGAAGACCGGCCCGTGTGGAACTCGAAGCGGCTGCTGTCGCGTTGAAGACAGAGACGCCGAGCACGTCCGCCGGCAATAGGTCGCTGGTGAACTGGATGCGGTGATAGCTCAGCCCCAGCGTCTTGGCCAGCGCGTGCGCGAGCGTCGTCTTGCCGACGCCGGGCACGTCCTCGATGAGCAGATGCCCGCGTGCGAGCAGGCACGACAGCGCGAGCTCTATCTTAAGGTTCTTGCCGATCACGATGTGCTCGAGCGCGTCGAGGACGGGTCGGATCAACACTTGGATGTCGGCGACGCCGCGCGCCGCGATCAACGTAGGGGCCATGAGCTGAATGGTCGCCTAAATTTCCGCGTCGCGACACCCCAAACCCGCGCATTTGTGACCTATTCCCGCGTTTCGCGTGTCGGCGCACTGCGTGCTTGTGTTCCGCGGCTGGCGTCGCAGCGCGCTTGCCGCGGCCGTCGCGAAGCCGGCCTCCGTGCCGTCACGTGGACAGGCCCCTCGCGCAGCGCGGGGTGCGCGGCAGGGACGCCGCGCACGCGCTGCGCGGGCGGGCCGCCCTGGCGCCCCACGTGACGGCACGAGGCAGGGAACCGGCGATGCCGGCACGCGCTGAACGTGGCAAGGCGCTGCGACGCAACCGCGGAACGCTGCGATGAGCGGGGATAGAGTCAGCCGAGCTCAGCGAGACGGGCGAGCTGCTGCTCGAGTTGTTGTGTGCGTTGCGTGAGCTCGGCGATGCGCGCGTTTTCTTTCGCGACGATCTCGGCCGGGGCGTTCGCTACGAAGCTCTGGTTCTCGAGCTTCTTGCGCACCTTGCCGAGGTCGTCTGCCGTCTTCGCGAGCTGCTTGCCGAGACGGTCGCGTTCGGCGGCAACGTCGATGAGCCCGGCGAGCGGGACGAGAATACGCAGCGCTCCGAGCAGGGCGGTGGCCGCACCTTTCACGCTCGCGCCGGTCGCCAGGAACTCGATGTGCTCGAGGCCCCCGAGCTTGCGCAGATGACTCGCGTGCCGATCGACGCGCTCGCGGTCGCTGGCCGTCGCGTCGGCGAGCTGCACGCGCAACGTGGCGGTGCGCGGCAGGTTCGCTTCGCCGCGAATTTGGCGGACGCCGCCGACGAAACCCTTGAGCCACGCGATCTCGTCCTCCGCGGCCGCGTCGGCTTTGAAATCGCCTTGCTGCGGAAACGGTTCGAGCATGATCGTCGCGCTCTCGACGCCGCGTTTCTTTGCGACCTCGAGCCACAGCTCCTCGGTCACAAACGGCATCAGCGGATGCAGCAACTTCAGCAGGCTGCCGAGCACGTCGACCAACGTGCGCTGCGCGCCGCGCCGCAGCGCCGGGTCCGCGGCCGGATCGGTCAGCACGGCCTTCGTTAGCTCGAGGTACCAGTCGCAGAGCTCGTACCAAGCGAAGTCGTACAGCGTCTGTGCGATCAGGTCGAGGCGATAGACCGCGAAATGCTCGTGGACCGTCGCGATCGTCGCGGCGAGCCGCGAGCGAATCCAGCGATCCGCTGTGCCGAGTGTGGCGGGGCCATCGTCGATGCCGTCGAGTTGGCTCAGGACGTACGCCGATGCGTTCCACAGCTTGTTGCAAAAGCGGTGATAACCCTCGGCGCGCGCGAGATCGAAGCGCGCATCGCGGCCAGTCGTCGCCAGCGATGCGAACGTGAAGCGCAACGCATCGGTGCCGACGCCCTGAATGCCGCTCGGAAATTCCTTGCGCGTGACTTTTTCGATGCCGGCTTGCAGGTGCGTCTGCATGAGGCCATCGGTGCGCTTCTTCAGAAGCGTGTCCAAGTCGACGCCGTCGATCAGATCGAGCGGGTCGAAGACGTTGCCTTTCGACTTCGACATCTTGTTGCCCTCGTGGTCGCGCACGAGCGCATGGATGTAGACCTCGCGAAACGGCACGTCACCGATGAACTTCAGCCCCATCATCATCATGCGTGCGACCCAGAAGAAGATGATGTCGAAGCCGGTGACGAGCACGTTGGTCGGGTAGAACTTGCGCAGCTCCGGCAGTATCGTCGGGCCAGCCCAGCGTCGAGAACGGCCAGAGCGCCGACGAGAACCACGTATCGAGCACGTCCTCGTCCTGGCGCAAGGAGAGATCGGGGGCGAGACTGTGCTTGCGGCGAACCTCGGCCTCGTCGCGACCGACATAGATATTGCCGGCATCGTCGTACCAGGCCGGGATCCGGTGACCCCACCACAGTTGCCGCGAGATGCACCAGTCCTGAATGTTGTGCATCCACTCGAAATAGGTCTTGCTCCAGTTTTCCGGCACGAAGCGGACGCGGCCATCCTCGACGGCCGCGATAGCGGGCTCGGCCAGGGTTTCGCGCGCACGTACCACTGATCGGTCAGCAGTGGCTCGACGACGACGCCGCTGCGATCGCCTTTCGGAATCATCGAGGTGTGATCGGTGATTGCGTCCGAGCAGTCCTTGCGCTTCGAGATCCGCGACGATGCGCTTGCGCGCGGCAAACCGGTCGAGACCGCGATAGGCCGGCGGCGCGTTGTCGTTCAACGCCGCGTGCTCGTCGAGCACCGACACCATCGGCAACTTGTGGCGCTGACCGACTTCGTAGTCGTTGAAGTCGTGCGCCGGCGTGATCTTGACGCAGCCGGTGCCGAACTCGGGGTCGACGTACTCATCCGCAATGATCGGAATCTGGCGGTCGGTCAGCGGCAGCGCGACACGCTTGCCGATCAGGTGCTTGTAGCGTTCGTCCTCGGGGTGCACGGCCACTGCGGTGTCGCCGAGCATCGTCTCGGGCCGTGTCGTGGCGACGACGAGGTGCGTGCCCGGGGCATCCGCGATCGGGTACCGCAGGTGCCAGAGCTTGCCGCGCTCTTCGGTGCTTAAGACCTCGAGGTCCGACAGC
This sequence comes from uncultured Gammaproteobacteria bacterium, assembly GCA_963741255.1. GTDB lineage: Bacteria > Pseudomonadota > Gammaproteobacteria > Steroidobacterales > Rariloculaceae > FEN-1219. Next base: position 207,204 of record CAVUHM010000002.1, read on the forward strand.
GCGGTCTGCAGGACGGGGTCCCAATTGACGAGACGTTTGCCGCGATAGATCAGGCCCTCGTCGTGCAGGCGAACGAATACCTCGGTCACCGCGCGCGACAAGCCTTCGTCCATCGTGAAACGGTCGCGAGTCCAATCGACCGAAGCGCCGAGTCGCCGGAGTTGCTGCGAGATCGTGTTGCCGGAGCGTTCCTTCCATTGCCAGACGCGCTCGACGAAACGCTCCCTTCCCAGCTTGTGCCGGTCCGTCCCTTCTCGATTCAACAGCCGCTCGACGACCATCTGCGTGGCAATGCCCGCATGGTCCGTGCCGGGCTGCCACAGCGTGCGAAACCCGCGCATGCGGTGATACCGCGTCAGCGCGTCCATGATCGTGTCCTGCAGGGCGTGCCCCATGTGCAGCGTGCCCGTCACGTTCGGCGGCGGAATCACGATGCAGTACGGCTTACCGTCGCCGGCTGGCGCGAAATAGCCTGCCGCTTCCCAACGCGCGTAGTGGTGGGCCTCGATCTCGGCGGGGCGGTAGTCCTTTTTCACGATCGCGCTAACCGTCGTGCGTGTCGAAGTGCTCACGCAGCGTCGCGTCGATGAGGTCCGGAAGCTCGCGCCGGAGCCGGCTCGAGACTTGCTCGAGCAACGACGCTTCCATCTCGGCGAACGCCGAACGAAGCAAGTCGTCCGCGAGCTTGAACGTGCGCGATGCGAGCTTGGTCTGCACTTCCGCGAGCAGCGTTTCGACGTCTGCGGGCATCGGGCTCGCGGTACGAATGATCTCAGTAAGCGTCGGGATATTTCGTTCGATCGGTGGGGATGACGACATCAATTTCAGACCTGATGAGTGTTGAGCTTGTAGCCGCGGTCGCGATAGAAGCGATAGCGCTCGCGGCTTTGCTCGCGCCGCGTGGCGTTGGCATCGACAACCTCGGCGACGCGTTCATAGCGGCTGAAGAAATCCGGCACGTCGGCGGCGAGGTTGATCATCACGTTTGAGCGCCCCGGGGCCGGCGGTCGATTCACGCCGATCAACACGGGCTCGCGCGGCGCTTCCGAGAGCTCGTCTCGGACGACGCGGTGGGGGATGAAGCTCCCTTGCGAGAAGGTCCACAGCAGGTCGTCGAGTTGCTTCGCTTCGCCCTCGGACGTGGCGTTGATGAACACGTGATTGTCGAGCTGTGTGGCCTTGTCGACGATCTTGCACGCGAGCCGCAGCCGCGCGTCGTCGGAGTCGCTGTCGAGAATATAGAAGTCGACTTGCGTCACTGCCCGGTCGCGTTGAGTAGGAAATCGACGAGCAGAGGCACGGGCCTGCCCGTCGCGCCTTTGTTTGCATTGGCGCGCCAGGCGACGCCGGCGATATCGAGATGCGCCCACGGCACCCCATCGACGAACCGTGAGAGGAAGTTCGCGCCGATACTTGCGCCGCCGTCGCGTGTGCCGGAGTTGGCGAAGTCGGCGAAGTTGCTGCGCAGCGAGTCGCCGTACTCCTCGTGGACCGGCAGCCGCCAAGCGAGATCCAGCGATCGGTCGGAGGCCGCGAGCAGCTCCTTCGCGAGGGGCTCGTCGTTGCAGAAGAGCCCCGTGTATATGTGGCCGAGAGCGATCACGCACGCGCCGGTCAGTGTCGCGACGTCGACGATGCAGCGCGGCTTGAAGCGCTTGGCATACGTGATCGCGTCGCAGAGGATCAGGCGACCCTCGGCATCCGTGTTGATGATCTCGATTGTCTGGCCGGACATACTCTTCACGATGTCGCCGGGACGCGTGGCTCGGCCGCCCGGCATGTTCTCGCAGGCCGGGATCACGGCTACGACATTCAGTGCCGGCTGAAGCTCGCCGATCGCGCTCATCGCGCCCAACACCCCGCCGGCTCCGCACATGTCGAACTTCATTTCGTCCATCTTGGCAGCCGGCTTGATGGAGATGCCGCCCGTGTCGAACGTGACACCCTTGCCGCACAGCGCGATTGGCGCATCCTTGGCGCCGGCGCCGCGATACTGCAGTACGATCAGGCGCGGCGGCTCATCGGCGCCCTGCGTCACGGACAGCAGCGCGCCCATTCCGAGCTTGCGCATGTCCGCCTCGTCGAACACCTTCGCTTCCATGCGCGCACTGCGCTTCGCTAGCGTGCGCGCCGCGTCCGCGAGGTGCGAAGGCGTGCAGACGTTCGCGGGCCGGTTGCCAAGGTCGCGCGCGAGGTCGCTTCCGTTCGCGATGGCGGTGCCGACCTTGATCCCGGCGCGGACGGCGGCCGGGCTCGTGCCCTTCGCGTAGCCAAGGCTCAACCGCGTCAGCCGAGAGGGCGGGTCGTTGTGGCTCTTGAGCTCGTCGAAACGATAGACGCTCGCGCGTGCGGTCTCCACGCTGTGACGGGCGGCGTCGGCGGCGGTCAGCGCCGCGCTGGCGTCGTAGCCCAAGAAGCTCGTCGCTTCCTTCGCACCGCTATTTCGGAGCGCATGGATTGCGGCCGCAAGGGCGACGTTGAGTCTCTTGGCGTTGAAGTCGCTGCGTTTGCCGCAGCCGACCAGTAGCCAGCGCGCTGCCGAACCAGCCTGAGGACGATGGACCACGGTCGTCGTTCCGAGCCGTGCAAGCGCATCGCCGCCGCGGATCAGCTTCTTGATGGCGCCGCGAGACGCCTTGTCGAAATCGGCCGTGGCTCCGTGCAACGCGGAATCGTCGAACAAGGGCAGAATTGCGCACTCGGTGCGAATTCGTGCGGGCCGATCCGCTTTGACGGGAAACTCCATCCTCGACTCCTTCGTGACGATGCCCCGCATCGTCGGTGCACGCCGTCGCGCGGCGCTGTACGGCAGCCGCGCTGTGCTATCGTGTTGGAATACGTGGAAAAACCGCAGTTTAGTTCATTCGATTCGTTGAAGGTACTGGGCGCCGGACCGACACCGTGAATCTGATTGGCCGCTACATCTTCCGTGAAGCGTTCGGCTCTTGGTTGATGGTCATGGCGGTGCTGTTCATGATCTTCATGACGAATCAGCTCGCCGAAATCCTCGGCGATGCCGCGGCCCAACGGTTGCCGCGTGAAGCCGTGCTCGCGATCTTCGGCTTCACGGCGTTGCGCTATGCGACTCTGCTGATGCCGATCACGCTGTTTCTCGGCGTTACGCTCGCTCTCGCACGATTGAATCGCGATGGCGAGATGGCGGCTCTATCGGCATGCGGCATCGGCTCGACGAGGCTACTCGTCCCGATCGGCAGCTTCACCGTCATGCTGGCACTTGTACTCTCCTGGCTCGCGCTCGTATCGACACCCGCAGCGAGTCGGCGCATCGAGGAGATCCGCTTTCGAGCCGAGCAGAGCGTGGAGCTTGCCGCGATCGAGCCCGGCAAGTTCACGTCGCCGGATTCTGGCGACACGGTGCTTTACGCCCGTGAGGTCGTAGGCGACGAGCTTCACGACGTCTTCTTGCAGACGCAACAAGGCGACCGAGTGATCGCGATCCTCGCAGAGCGAGGCCGGCGCGTCGTGAGCGAGCAAGACGGGGAGCAATCGTTCGTGCTCTACAACGGTCGGCACTACGAAGGCGTGCCTGGACAAGGTAATTTTCTCGTCGTCGAGTCGTTCGACGAGCACGGGATTCCAGTCCGCTCGGACCGCGAGAAGGAATTCGTCGAGGCCGCCGCGGCGAAACCGACGGCGGATCTGTTGCGGTCCGGCTCGCTCGCGGATCGCGCCGAGCTGCACTGGCGTCTGTCGTGGCCGCTGTCGCTGTTCGTGCTCGGGTTGTTGGCCGTGCCGTTGAGTCGCACTGCTCCCCGGGAGGGACGTTATGCGCGTCTCGGCGTTGCCCTATTCATCTACTTGATCTACACGAACCTACTGTCGATCGGCCGAGTCTGGGTCGAAAGCGGTGTCGTCAGCGACGCGGTGGGCCTGTGGTGGGTCCACGCGCTCGTTGCGCTGGTGGCGCTCTGGATGCTGGCCCGGGAAAGTGGGTGGTTCGTGAATGCTCGCCCCGTAGAGGTGCCGGCGTGACGTTGCTCAGGAACTATATCGTGAGCGCCGTGTTGCGCGGCGTTGCGACCGTGTTGCTCGTCCTGATCACCGTGACGTGCGCGATCGAATTCGTCGGCCAGCTGAACGACGTCGGCACGGGCGACTACGACGTGCGCGCAGCCTTGATCTTCATCGCACTGCGCATACCGAGAACGGTGTTCATCACGTTACCGATTGCTGCGCTGATCGGCGGGCTCCTGAGTCTCGGCAACATGGCCGTACATCGCGAGCTCGTCGTCATGCGAGCGAGCGGGGTTTCCTCCTGGCAGTTTCTGTCCGCCGTGGGTCTCGCCGGATTCGTGCTCGCGGTCGTGATGGTGCTGCTCGGGGAGTCGGTCGCGCCGTCCCTCGGCGCGTACGCAAACGAGATGCGCACGCGCGCGATCAATGAAGACCTCGCGGTCGCGAAGGGTCAGGCCACGTGGCTGCGGGACGGGGACCGAATCTTGAGCTTGCGGCGCCAATCCGGGGATCTCGGCTACGAAGCCGGTGTGCTGATCTTCGAGCTCGGCCCCGATCGTTCGCTGCGCAGCGTAGCGAGAGCCGACTCGGCCGATCTCGATTCCGCCGATCGGTGGGTGCTCTCGAACTATGCGGAGACGTCGTTCGGTGACAACGGCGTTGCGATTCGCAGCGAACGACAGGCGACGGCGCTCGGCCTGAATCCGGACTTGCTCGAGCTGTCGGTGGTTCGCGAGGACCTGCTCGACATGCCGTCGCTGCAACGCTACATCGGCTATTTGCAATCCAACGATCTCGATGCGCGGCCGTACCTGATCGCGTATTGGTCGCGGATCGCCAACGTGGTTTCCGTCGTGCTCATGACGGTGTTGGCTCTACCGTTCGTGTTCGGCAGCCTGCGCTCGGCTGCTGCCGGCGCGCGACTCGTCGTCGGGCTGATAATTGGGCTGTCGTACTACGTGATCGGCGAAGTGCTGCTCAGCGGCGGTGAGGTTTACGGTTTCCATCCGCTGCTCGTCGCGTGGGCGCCGGCCAGCCTGTTGGTGGTCACGACGGTCGTTGCGCTGGCCCGCGTACGTTAGCGCCCGGGTGCGCGCACGACCCGAGTACCGGCCAAGAGATCGTGCCAACCCCGCTTGCGTTCGTTACGGATCGCCCACCAGAAGCCGAGCCCCGCAGGTGCAATCGCCACGACCGCGGCACAGAAACGTCCGCTCGCCTGTAGCCATCCGACGCGGCCGCCATCGTTCGCGACGAGACGTATTCGCCACGCCCGCATACCGACGGTCTGTCCAGCGAGCACCCAGAAACCGCAAAAGAACGCCATCGTGATTGCGAGCAAGCATGCGGGGAACCAAAAGCTATCGGGCGGCACGGGCTCACCGAGCCGCAGCGCAATCACGATCAGCGTGAACGAAAAAAACAGTGCGGTGAGCAGCAATAGGTCGTAGGACAACGCCGCGAGCCGCCGCCACAACGGCGCGGGCTCGACGTCGAGCTTGGCTCTCTCGGCAGTCAGGCGACGAGATCCCGATACTCGGGGTGGCGCGCGATGAACGTTGCTACGAATGGACAACTCGGCACGACCTTGTGGCCGTGCTCACGCGCAAAACGCAGCGCGTGCTCGGTCAGGCGCGACGCGAGGCCGTTGCCGCGCAATGCGGGCGGTGTATACGTGCGGTAGAAATCGATCGAGCGACTGTCGTCGAGTGGGCGGTATTGAATCAGCGCGGTGAGGCCGTCACGATCGATCACGAAACGCTGTGACGCCGGCTCGTGGCGGATTTCCTCTGACATGCGGGTGAAGTCTACACGGCATCGGAAGCGTTGCAGGGCGGGGCAAGACCCGCCAACAGATCCGCGAGGATCGCCGCTCGCGCCTCTGCATTTTCCTCTTTCACCACGCCGACCACGTTCGCGTAGTACATCTGAAAGCACTCGTCGCGCGGGTGACCTTTCAGCGCCGCCGACAAATCCGCTGCCTCGCCGACAAAAAGTGCTTCGTAGCGCGCGGGTTGGCCCGGATCCATTGTGCGGCAAGCGACGACGTATACCCCGGGAACGGACTTGAACTTCGTGTCCCACACATAGACCCGGCAATCGTAGCGGCCGCCCGAGCCTCCAACGAAAGTCACTTGATCGATCTTGGTCGTCTTGGTCACGAGATGTCGTTCGCGTTGTTTAGGGTATGCACATTATAGAAGTCGCCGTTGGAGTACGAAGGCCACAGTCGCAACAACGTCCATCGTCGTGGTTGGCGTGCGGACACAAGTCCATGCGGGGGACGCACTCGCCATCGATATCGCACCGATGCGGACCGGCGAGGACGGAGGCTACCTGCAGACCTTCGTCACGAGAGAGGGTAAGGAGTTCTAACGGCGCCGTGTCTTGCCCGCGTGGTCATACGGATTGAAGCCGCCGCCCGAATCGCGCTTGGGTTTCAGCGGCTGGCTCGGTTTGGCCTTCGGCGGGTGACTCGCCGTTGTCAGGCCACCATCGTCAGGCGCCTGGGTCCGCTTCGTGACGGGTTGAATATCCGTCTTCTCGATCGCGAGCGCCTCGTTCTCGAGCAACTTCAAGAGCCGTTGCGTTTCGTCCTCGGCGTCCCACTGCCAGCGGTTTGCTCCGCCGTCCGCGACGACCCTGCCCGCGCGGTTATCCTTAAGAGAGCCGATCCATTTCTTCGAGTCTGGCATTCGGTTCCACGCCGAAACCCTTGATGGCTAAAGTGTATCCCAAAAAAGAGAGCCCGACCGCAGGTCGAGCTCTACAGGGGGCTTCAAGATCTCCAATCGGGGAGGAAATTCTTAAAGCGGAAGGAAGTATAGGCCCGAAACTCGAGAGGTGTGGTCAAGAACTGTCAAGGCATTCGCGGGCCGGGCTGTGAGACGTAGCTAATTTGCCACACGAAAATCGGTGGCCGACGGCATGTCCACGTTGGTAGCGGACAACGCCAATCCCATGGCGGAAGCCCCGATTGAACAAGAGGCCGCCTGCAGGCGGCCCGAAGTTGTCCGCGACCGGCAGACGTTTCAGCGGATCAACGCCTCGATTGCCAGCGGGTGAACGCGGAAGAGTTCGGCAACATCGCGGACCGTTAGACCGGAGCGGAGCAAGGCGAGTACGGCGGCCGTGAGGGCGGGACGGTTCATGCTTTCCTCCCAGTTGGCGCGACGCCAGGTTTCACGGCAACCAGATGCAAATTCTGCACCAGCTCGCGCGCCGCGACGGCGGCTTGGGCGCGGGGCATGAGTCCGTCCAACTATCGCGCCAGCCCCTCCACAGATTCGATCGCCGTTGAAACGTCGGCGCACCGCGTGAGTCGGCCTCCGCACCGACTGTTTGCGATCGTCCGCGTGCCAGCTCGCGTCCTGGTCACCGTTGTCGCTCACGATGAGCCTAAGCCCCGCTCGGTGCTGTTTCATGAGGGTCGGAGTTGTCGGTTGTACCTTTTTCGTAGCCATGGCCCCCGGATATCAGCGTTGACGAGGTCGCGCCAGCTTGTGTCCGCGGCGACGAGCGGCCGGCAGGCTTGCCGTGCACATTCCGTACGAGCCCCGAAGGGGAAGCGTAAGCACTTGATTGAATGGCGCTCCCTGGGGGAATCGAACCCCCGTTTTAGCCTTGAGAGGGCCACGTCCTGGACCGCTAGACGAAGGGAGCGCGGGTGCCGCGCCTTTGGCGAGGCTGTATGATACCGGCCTTTCTAGCATGGCGAAACCACGGCAGCTTTGTTGAACGACACGGATTCAGAGTCGCGCCACGGTCTCGTCATCGTCCCGCGCGCGGAACACAACGTCAGCCGGGCCAATATCTCGCCCAACGCACTCAAAGTTTTGTACCGCTTGAAGAGCGCGGGCTTTGAAGGCTTCCTCGTTGGGGGTGGAGTTCGTGACCTCCTGTTGGACCGTCACCCGAAAGACTTCGATGTCGTCACGGATGCCGACCCCGATCAGATTAAAGACCTATTTCGAAATTGTCGGTTGATCGGCCGGCGGTTTCGCCTCGCACATGTGCGGTTCGGCCGCGACATCGTCGAGGTCGCGACGTTTCGCGCGGCCGGCGCGGAGCCCAACGACGACGACCGCGCGCATTCCGACAGCGGTCGAATCCTCCGCGACAACGTGTACGGCACGATCGACGAAGATGTCTGGCGACGCGACTTCACGGTCAACGCGCTGTACTACAACATCACGGACTTCAGCATTTGGGACTACGTGAGCGGCGTCGAGGACGTGCGCGCTCGGACGCTGCGCCTTATCGGCGATCCCGAGAAACGGTATCGCGAAGATCCGGTCAGGATGCTGAGGGCAATGCGCTTCGCCGCCAAGCTCGATTTCACGCTCGCGGCCGGGACTGAAGCGCCGATCGCATCTCTAGGGCGTTTGCTCGCCGACGTTCCACCGGCGCGGTTGTTCGACGAGTTGTTGAAGCTCTTCTTGGGCGGCTATGCCGTACGCAGCTTCGACCTGCTCGTTCAGTATGACCTGTTGCGATATCTGTTCCGGGACATCGCCGAGCTGCTCGCCACGAGTGATCGCGATCAGATCACGGCATTCGTCCGGCGTGGTCTCGAAGACACCGACGAGCGAATTCGAGACGACAAGCCGGTAACGCCGATGTTTTTGTACGCACTTTTTCTGTGGTTCCCGATTCGTGCGCTGGCGCGCAGGCTCGAGAGCGAAGGTTGGAATGCGGGCCAGGCCATGCTCGAGGCGAGCCAGCGCATCGTGGCGACGCAGCAGACGGCGTTCCCGCGCCGCTTCAGCTCGCCGATGAAGGAGCTGCTGAATATGCAGTGGCGGTTCGACGAACGGCACGGCGGCCGAGCGCTGCGTTTGCTCGACCACAAGAGATTTCGCGCCGCGTACGATTTCTTCATGCTGCGCGCGGGTTGCGGCGAGGTGGATCGAGAGACTGCAACCTGGTGGACCGACATCCAAACGATGCCGATCGAAGAACGTAACAAGCTGTTGAACGTGAAGCGCCAAGGCCGGCGGCGGCGAGGCGGTCGAGGGCGCCGCGCCCAGCGCGAGATCAGCGACGTTGTCGTTTAGCTTGGCAAAGCGACAGCGCACGAAGTCGGCTCCGGAGACGCCCGGCCGATCGGCCGCGAAGGGTGTGGCGACGGACCGAGTCGGCGAGACAATTCGCCTCGACGGCCCGCGTTACATCGTCGTCGAGGGACCCATCGGTGTCGGCAAGACGAGCCTGGCCAAGCGCTTGGCAGCGAGCTTTGCAAGCGAGCTGATCTTGGAGCGTGCCGAGGAGAACCCTTTTCTCGAAACGTTCTATCGCAATCGCGGCCAGTCGGCGCTGCCGACGCAGTTGTTTTTCCTGTTCCAGCGCGCGCGACAGATCGAGCAAATCCGGCAGAGCGACATGTTCTCGCCGGTGCGGATCGCGGATTTCTTGTTGCAGAAGGATCGGTTGTTCGCCGAGCTGAACCTCGATGCACACGAGCTCGGGCTCTACAGCCAAGTGGCCGACACGCTCGACCTCGATCCACCGACGCCCGATCTGGTCGTCTACCTGCAGGCGCCCGCGCAGGTGCTGCTGAAACGAGTCGCGGCTCGCGGCATTCCGTACGAGCAACTGATCGAGTCCGATTACCTGGAAAGGCTCGGAGACGCCTATGCGCGTTTCTTCTACGATTTCGACGCGGCGCCGCTCCTGATCGTCAATGCCGCGGCCATTGACCCGATTCACCGCGAATCTGACTATCAGGAGCTGTTGCAGACGATCCTGCGTATCAGGCACGGGCGACACTTCTTCAACCCGGCCGGCGCTGCCCTGACCTGAGCGGGCGGAGGTCGACATGTACAAGCAACTTCAACAGCGCGGCATGGACTCACCGCCGGTGAACATCGGCATGCTGCGTGACATGAAGCACGCGCGCGAGCCGATCGCATGCTTGACGGCCTACGACGCGAGCTTCGCCGAGCTCGTGGATCTCGCCGGGACCGACGTCGTGCTCGTCGGAGACAGTCTCGGGATGGTGATTCAGGGACTCGACACCACGGTGCCGGTGACGGTCGCCGACATGGTTTATCACAGCCGCTGCGTCACACGCGGCTTGCGGCGCGCGTTTCTGATGGTGGACATGCCGTTCATGAGCTACACCACGCCGCCGCAAGCGCTCGACAACGCCGTCCGCCTGATGCAGGAGGGCGGGGCGATGATGATCAAGCTCGAGGTTGGCGAGGGTCAGGTCGCGATCGTCGAGCACCTCGCCAAACAGGATATTCCGGTCTGCGCGCATCTCGGGCTCAAGCCGCAGTCGGTGCACAAGCTCGGCGGCTTCAAGGTGCAGGGCAGAGATGAGCAAGCCGCGGAGCGGATGGTTCACGAGGCTCGCGCGCTCGAAGCTGCCGGTGCAGACGCCGTTCTGCTCGAGTGCGTGCCGAGCACGGTCGGGGCCGCGATTCGCGATGCGGTCAAGGTCCCCGTGATCGGCATCGGCGCCGGTCCCAGCGTCGACGGGCAGATCCTGGTCCTGTATGACGTGCTCGGTGTCACGCAGGGGCGCATGCCGCGGTTCGTGAAGAATTTCATGAAAGGCCGCGACGAGCCGCTCGAGGCGTTGCGCGCTTATGTTCGTGCGGTAAAGAGCGCAGCTACCCGGCCGAGGAACACTGCTTCACAGCGTGAGGCCGCGCTAGACTCGGCTCGCTCTAGGCTCGAGGAATTGACGTTGGCGAAACCGACCGCCGTCCGCACCGTGCAAACGGCGAACGCCGTCCGCGCGGCCATCGGCGAGTGGCGCGCCGCCGGGCAACGGGTCGCGTTCGCGCCGACGATGGGCAATCTGCATGCCGGGCACTTGAGCCTGGCCAAGCTTGCCGCGGAGACCGCGCCGCGTGTCGTGATGAGCATCTTCGTGAATCCGACGCAGTTCGGACCGAGTGAAGACTTCGCGACCTACCCCCGGACGCTGGCCGAGGACACGGCACTGATCGAGGCCGCCGGGCATGCGGACCTGTTGTTCGTGCCGAGCGTCGCCGAGATCTACCCGTTCGGCCTCGAGCACGCGGTGCGTGTGCAGTTGCCGCCATTGAGCGCGGAGCTCTGCGGCGCGCGTCGTCCCGGGCACTTCGACGGTGTCGCGTCGGTCGTGTGCCGTCTGCTGAATATCGTGGCTCCCGACGCGTTGGTGCTCGGCCAAAAGGACTATCAGCAGTTCGTGCTGATGCGACGTATGGTCAGGGACTTGCGGATGCCGGTCGAGTTGATTCTGGCACCGACGTTGCGCGAAGCGGACGGGCTCGCGATGAGCTCGCGCAACCGCTATCTCGACGAGCGCCAACGACCGACGCGGCCGGTGTTGCATGCAACCTTGGCGAACGTGCGTGAACGACTCCGCGAGGGCGCGGAGGATCTCGCGAGCCTGACGGCGCAGGCGTGCGCGTCTTTGGAGCGTGCCGGCCTCAAGCCCGACTACGTGGAGGTTCGGCGTCAGGACGACCTTGCGCCGGCGACAACGGATCGCGCCGAAAAGCGCGTGGTGCTCGGCGCCGCTTGGCTCGGCCGCGCACGACTGATCGACAACCTATTCGTCTGAAGGATCGCCGGCCAAGACCGCGACCCGGTTCCGGCCCGCTTCCTTTGCGTCGTACATCGCAGCGTCGGCTCGTTGCACGAGCGTCGCGACATCGTCATGGTCCGTCTTGCTCGCGATCCCGATCGAGACGGTGATCGCGGTCGGTCAGGCTGGCCGGCGATAGGCCGGCGATTTGCTGCCGAATGCGTTCTGCCGTCTGGCGCGCCTGGTTCACCATGAGGTCTGGCAGAAGCACCGCGAACTCGTCGCCGCCGAACCGCGCGACTAGGTCGGTCGGCCGCAGATACTCGCGCAGGGCCTCGGCCACGGCGACGAGCACGCGATCGCCGGCGATGTGCCCGTAGCGATCATTGAACAGCTTGAAGTTGTCGACGTCGATCATCATCAGGCACAGCGCCTTCTTGCTGTGCAGCGTCCGAGTCACTTCGCGCTCGAACATCGTCCTCATCCAATGACGGTTGCCGAGGCCGGTCAGGGCGTCGGTGTGTGCGTTGCGCTCGGCTTGCCGCAACACGCCGAGGCTGCTGGCGATGTACTCGTTGTCGGAGCGCACGCGTTCCGAGAGCACGATCAGCAGGTTCTTGCAGAACGTGTGCGAGCGATCGACCAGCCGCCACAGGAGCGTGTGGCTGATCACCATCAGGTGAGAGTCTTCGGTCGCCACCACGAACGCAGAGGGGTCCTTGTCCTCGATCAGGGACATCTCGCCGGCGCAAGAACCGGGCCCCGAGATCCGCGATTTTCGGCGCGTCGAGCGACCCCAAGTGCACGCTCAATCGTCCACTCAGCACCACGTAGACACAGTGATTCTCTCGCTGCGGCGACAGCAGGACGTGGCCCTGCTTGACGTCGATACGGCCGCACTGCGGCAGCAGATCGCTGATGCTCTCGCCATCGATGCCGCGGAATAGGGCGATGCCCTGCAGCAGCGAACGGCGGAAGTCCGTGTCGATGCCATAGGCCAAGGACTCGAAATTCGGGATGCTCATGTCGAAGGAAACCGGGCCTGTCTTCGACCGGATGCTAAGGGGCGACCTCGGACGCAACAGTGACGCAGTTGGCAGTCTTGGCGGCGGGCTTTCCGTGTCGCGCGAGCGCCCAGGCTACGTGCTCGCGAACGATCGGCGAGGGGTCGTCGGCACGCGCCTCGAGCGCCGCAACCACGCGACCGTCGGCCGGTGCGTTGCCGAGCGCCACGGCGATGTTGCGCAGCCAGCCGACGTAACCGGCGCGGCGCAGTGCCGAGCCTTCGGTGCGTGATAGCCACTGCGGCTTCGGACCAGGCAGAACAGCTCGATGAGCCCGGTGTTGTCGAGCCCATGGCGGACCGCGAAGTCGCCGACGCTCGTGGGCTGCGCGAACTTGTTCCACGGGCAATAGAGCTGGCAGTCGTCGCAGCCAAAGATCCTGTTGCCGATCGCGGGCCGCAACGCTTCAGGAATCGAGCCCTTGAGCTCGATCGTCAGGTAGGAGATGCACCGCCGTGCGTCGACTTCGTAAGGCGCGACGATGGCTTGGGTCGGACAGACGTCCATGCATGCTCGGCAGGAGCCGCAGTGGTTGGCCACGCGCGCATCGGGCGGTAACGGTAGGTCGGTGTACAGCTCGCCGAGCAGGAACCACGAGCCGTCGCGGTCGAGGAGATTCGAGTGCTTGCCGATCCAACCGAGCCCGGCTTCGCGCGCGAGAGCCTTTTCCAGCACGGGCGCGCTGTCGACGAACACGCGGTAGCCGAACTCTCCGACCTGCGTGCTCAGCCGCTCCGCCAAGCGCCGCAAGCGTGCTCGGAGCACCTTGTGGTAGTCGCGGCCGAGCGCGTAGCGGGCCACATAACCGGTGTTGGGATCGGCGAGAGTCTCGCGTCCGTCCTGCGCGCCGGCGGGCCAATAGTTCATGCGCGCCGAGATCACGGTGACGGTGCCCGGCACGAGCTCGGCAGGCCGCGCGCGCTTGGTGCCGTGCCGTTCCATGTAGGCCATCGTTCCGTGGCGGCCGCGTTCGAGCCAACGTCTCAAGTGCTGCTCGTCGGCGTCGAGCACGGTCGTGGCGATGCCGAGCTTCGTGAAACCGAGGTCGCGGCCCAGCCGCTTCACGTCGGCCGCCAGCTGATCGAGTTCGGGAGCGCTGAAATTCGGCACGACGCTCAAGCCTGCAAGTTGCGCCCAGTATAATCTCGGTCGATGAAGGCCCTTCCCGAGCGGTTGCCGCCCAAGATCTACGCCGCCGCGCAGGTTCGGGAGCTCGAGCGCTTGGCGATCGCGAGCGGCGTGTCGGGCGACGAGCTGATGCGCCGGGCCGGAACTGCTGCGTTCGATCTGATCGCGACGCGTTGGCCGAAAGCGCGAGCCGTTGCGGTCGTCTGCGGTGCCGGCAACAACGCCGGCGACGGATTCGTCGTGGCGCGCCTCGCGAAAGCGGCGGGTCTCGCCGTCGATCTGTTATCGGTGATGCCGGATGCAAAGCTCGCGGCGGAGGCGGGGCGGGCGGCCGCCGACTGCCGTGCGGCCGGCGTCGCAGCCGCTGCGTTCGACGCGCGGGCGCTCGAGAACGCAGATGTGATCGTCGACGCTTTGCTCGGCACCGGGCTTTCGCGGCCCGTGACCGGCGACATGCGCGCGGCAATCGACGCGATCAATGCAGCGCGCGCTCCCGTGCTCGCTCTCGATGTGCCGAGCGGCTTGGATGCGGATACTGGTTGGCCGAATTCCGCGGCCGTGAGTGCCGACACGACGATGACTTTCTTGGGCTTGAAGCAAGGACTGTTCCTTGGCGGCGCCGCCGATTACTGCGGCCGGCTCGAGTTCGACGGCTTGGACATTCCGGCCGACCTGGCTGCGAGCTTGACGCCGCCTGCTCTGGAGCGGCTCACCGTTGCGGATCTCGCGCTCGCTTTACCTCGTCGCCCACGCGGCGCACACAAGGGTTCGTGCGGCCGCCTATTGCTGGTCGGCGGAGGCCCCGGAATGCCCGGTGCAATTCGACTCGCGGCCGAGGCTGCGCTGCGCACAGGCGCCGGCTTGGTTTACGTGGCCACGCACCCCGACAACGTCGTGCCCGTGTTGGCGGGCCGCCCAGAAATCATTTGCAGAGCAGTGAGTTCTGGCCAGGATCTCGAGGAACTTCTCAGGACGGCGGATGGCGCCGTGCTGGGACCGGGCCTCGGCCAGTCGCTATGGGCGCGTGCGCTGTGGCGGCGTGTCGTGGACACCGAGTTGCCGCTCGTGGTCGACGCGGATGGGCTCAACTGGTTGGCTGCGGAACCGTTCGCGCGCGGACGCTGGCTGTTGACGCCGCACGCGGGTGAAGCGGCGAGGTTGCTCGGCAGCTCGGCCGACGAGGTGCAGCGTGATCGCCGGGCCGCGGCGCAGGCGCTCTCCCGCCGATTCGGCGCAACGGTCGTGCTGAAGGGGCCGAATACGCTGGTCGCAACCTCGCGAGCCGGCGACCCGCTGCGCGTGTGCGATCGCGGGAATCCCGGCATGGCGACAGCAGGCACCGGCGACGTGTTGGCCGGAACGCTTGGTGCGCTGTACGTGCAGACTCGAGATCTCGACGTTACGGCGCGCGCCGGAGTGTTGCTGCACGCGTTGGCAGGCGACGCGGCGGCCGTGGCCGGAGAGCGCGGCACGATCGCCGGTGATTTGCTGCCGCACCTCCGAGAATGGGCGAATCCTCTTTAGACAAACTCGTCGAGAGCGAGGCCGCGCTCACGGAGCTCGCGGGCCTCGTCGCGCGTAGCTGGCGCGACCACGGCGTGTGCCCGCTCGTCGTGGGGCTGAGTGGTCCGCTCGGTGGCGGCAAGACGACGTGGGTACGAGCCATGCTGCGCGGACTTGGGTATAGGGGCCGGGTCCCGTCGCCTACGTATACGCTGCTCGAGCACTATTCGTCGGATGGGCTCAGCGTCGTGCACCTCGATCTGTATCGTCTCGGTGGCGACGCCGAGCTCGAGAACTTGGGTCTCCGCGACTGGCTCGGCGATCCGAAGAGCTGGATTCTGGTCGAGTGGCCTGAGCGCGCCCCGCAGCTCGCGCGCAGTTGCGATCTCAGAATCGCGTTCGAAGAGGCGGGCGAGGAACGCCGCCGCATTGTTTTTGACGCTGCCACGCGCGCTGGAATCGAGGCGTTAACGGCGGTTCGTCATGCAGGATCGAATAAGCCTCCGTAATTGCCTGCGGCACAACAAGAAAACGTTGAAAAGGCCTGGGAAAACCGGTAAACAGTAGCCCGTGGGGCCAATCGGAGTCAGGTCATAGTGTCGCGCGTCGGATCGCGTGAAGCGGGGCTGTTCGCAGCGCTGTTGCTGCTGCTTGCCAGCTCGGCGACCGCCGCGACCGTGCAGAGTGTTCGAGCGTGGTCCGGCCCGGAAGGTACGCGCGTCGTGTTCGAGCTCAGCGGGCCGGTCGAGCATCGCGTGTTCGAGTTGTCGGGTCCCGATCGTGTCGTAGTCGACTTACCAAACAGTGCGGCCGCGAGCTCGCTCCGTCTCGAAGAGCCGAAGGGTGCCCTGACGGCCGTACGCAGCGGCCCGCGCCCGGGCGGCGAGCTGCGCTTGGTCCTCGAGCTCACGGCGGCTGCCAAGCCCAAGACCTTCCTGCTCGCGCCGAACGAACAGTATGGTCATCGGCTGGTCGTGGATCTGCCGCCGGCCCAAGCGGCGGCTGTCGTGCGCCGGGCGCCGCCGCCGACAACAGGCGCTGGTCGCGATGTCGTGGTCGTGATCGACGCGGGGCATGGCGGTGAGGATCCGGGTGCCAGCGGACGCAGCGGTGGTCGCGAGAAGGACGTTGTGCTCGCGATCGCGCGCCGGCTGGCGGCCGAGGTCGATGCGCGGCCCGGAATGCGCGCCGTGCTCGTCCGCGACGGTGATTACTTCGTCTCGCACCGCAAGCGAATGGAGATCGCGCATGAAGCGCGAGCGGATTTTTTCATCTCTATCCATGCCGACGCGTATCGGGATTCCACTGCCAAAGGCGCCACGGTCTACGTGCTCTCGGACAAGGGGGCTACCGATGAAGCTGCGCTGTTGCTCGCGCAGCGCGAGAACGCGTCGGACCTGATCGGTGGCGTGTCGCTCGCGGACAAAGATCAATTGCTCGCGCGCGTGCTACTGGACCTCTCGCAGAACGCGGCGTTGAGCGCGAGCACGGCCGCGGGGCAGCGACTGATTCGGCGCATGTCAGCCGTGACGGCGATGCGGCGGCGTGAAGTGCAACAGGCGCCGTTCCTGGTGTTGAAGTCGCCGGACATTCCGTCCGTGCTCGTCGAGACCGCGTACATCTCGAATCCGCGTGAAGAAGCTGCGTTGCGCAGCAGCAAGCACCAGTCGACGTTGGCGACGGCCCTGCGCCAAGGTATCGAGGATTATTTCGCGGCGAACCCGCCTGAAGGCAGCTACTTCGCCGCGCACCCGGCTGCGGCGCCGAGCGAGCCGATGCGTCATGTGATCGTGCGCGGCGAGACGTTGTCGGGCATTGCGGAACGCTATCGCGTGACCTCCGCGAGTATCCGGCGCTCGAACGGCTTGCGCAGCGACGTGTTGCGCGTGGGTCAGGTCCTGACGATTCCAAGCGGCTGACGCCCGCGTTCGCGCGGCCTTGAGCTACACTCGCACGTGCAGCGAGCGTCCGATGCGCCCGCGCGTTTCCGTAGGCGTCCAGTGGCCATTCGCATTCTGCCTTCCATTCTCATCGACCAAATCGCGGCGGGCGAGGTCGTCGAGCGGCCAGCATCCGTGGTCAAGGAGCTCGTCGAGAACTCGCTCGATGCGGGTGCGCGAGCGATCACCGTCGACATCGAAGGCGGCGGCACGACGCTGATTCGAGTCGTAGACGACGGCGCCGGTATCGCGCGTGACGAGCTCGCGTTGGCGCTGGCGCGCCATGCGACGAGCAAGATCGCTTCGCTCGACGACTTGGAAGCGTTGACCTCGATGGGTTTTCGCGGTGAAGCGCTGCCGAGCATCGCGTCGGTCTCGCGGCTGACGATCACGTCGCGCGTAGTGGGCGCCGAGCATGCGTGGCAGATCGTCTCGACCGGCGGCGAGATCGGGGAGCCGCGTCCGGCGGCGCGTCCGCAAGGCACCACCGTCGAGGTTCGCGACCTGTTCTTCAACACACCGGCGCGCAGGAAGTTTCAGCGCGCGGACAAGACGGAGCTCGGTCACGTCGACACCGTCGTGCGCAACCTCGCGCTCGCGAGCTTCGGAGTCGATTTTCGTCTCACCAGCAACGGCCGGACAGTGTTTCACCTACCGCCGGCCACCGATCGGGCGATGCAGGAAGCTCGAGTCGCCGAGCTTTGCGGCGCGGAGTTCATGCAGCACGCGCGCCATTTCACGCGCGAGATCGCGGGAATGGCGATCAACGGCTGGCTGGCGGCGCCTGCGTTTTCGCGCAGCCAAGCGGACATGCAGTACACATTCGTGAATGGTCGTTTTGTTCGCGACAAGCTGTTCCGCCATGCGGTCCGTCTCGGTTACCAGGACGTGCTGTTCCAGGCACGCCAGCCCGCCTACGTCGTGTATCTGACGCTCGATCCAAAGCGAGTCGACGTCAATGCGCACCCCGCGAAGCTCGAGATCCGTTTTCGCGACTCGCGGCTCGTGCACGACTTCGTGTTTCGCACGGTCGAGACCGCGCTCGCGAGCCCGCTTGCGACGGCGGCCGATGTCGGTGGCCTGGCACCCGTTTTCGGATCGCAGCTCACAAGCCCCGTGCCGATCGACTACTTTGGCTCGCGGCAAGCGTCGTTGGCGCTCAGAGGCGGCAATCTCAAGGAATACGTTCCGCTGTACGAGCGCCTGCACCACCGGCCCGAAGTAGCCGTCGCACAGTCGAACGACGGCGAGGCGCCGCCACTTGGCTATGCATTGGCACAGTTGGCCGGTATCTACGTGCTGGCCCACAACAAGGCCGGGTTGATCGTCGTGGACATGCATGCCGCTCACGAACGAATCACGTACGAGCGCTTGAAGGATTCGCTCGCGACGGAACGGCTGAAAGGCCAGCCGCTGCTGGTTCCCCTGACGCTCGAAATCTCCGCACGCGAGGCGGAGCTCGTCGAGCAGCACGCAGACGACCTCGGCCGTATCGGTCTCGATCTCGGCCTGCGCAGCCCGCGCCAGCTAGCGGTGCGGAGCGTCCCCTTGCTGCTCGAAGGCGCCGACGTCGAGCCTTTGGTCCGCGACATCTTGAGCGACTTGAGCGATGGTCAGGCCGCGGCTCGTGTCGACCACGCCATCAACGAGATGCTTGCGACGATGGCTTGCCACGCGGCGGTCCGCGCAAGTCGGCGGTTGACGATCGAAGAAATGAACGCGCTGCTGCGGGAGATGGAACGAACCGAGCGCAGCGAAGCGTGCAATCACGGTCGACCCACGTGGGCTCAGGTCACGCTCGAGGATCTCGATCGCCTCTTTCTGCGAGGCCAGTAGTGACTGAGCCGCGCGGTCGTGCATGCCTGTGTATCACCGGCGCCACGGCCTGCGGCAAGACCGAGCTGGCGTTGCAGCTCGCCGAGCATGTACCGCTCGAGATCATCAGCATGGATTCCGCGCTCGTGTACCGCGGTCTCGACATCGGTACCGCGAAGCCGCCGGCCGAAGTGCGTGCGCGTGTGCCTCATCACCTGATCGATATTCTGGAACCGACGGATTCGTACTCTGCCGGCCGGTTTGCGCGGGATGCGGCCGCTCTGATCGAGTCGATCCACGCACGCAATCGGCTACCGTTGCTGGTCGGCGGGACGCTTTTGTATCTGCGCGCGCTGCGCGACGGTCTTGCAACGCTGCCGCGTGCCGATCCGCGCGTGCGCGAGCGCATCGACCGGGAGGCCGAGGCGCACGGATGGAGCGCGCTGCACGAGCGTTTGCAACAGTTGGATCCTGTGGCTGCGGCACGCATTGCGCCGAGCGACCGCCAACGCATTCAACGGGCCCTCGAGGTCCATGAGCTGACGGGGCAACCGATCACGCGCTTGCAGAGCGGCGATCACGGCGGCGGCGCGAGCGTCATCTCGATCGCGCTCGTTGCCGAGAGCCGCCCGGATTTGGGGCAGCGCATCGAGCGGCGTTTCGATTCCATGGTCGCGTCAGGATTTCGTGAAGAGGTCGAGCGGCTGCGTGCTCGCGGCGATTTGAATCCCGCTATGCCTTCGATGCGGGCTGTCGGTTACCGGCAGATTTGGGCGCATCTCGATGGGGAATATGGGTGGGACGAAGCGCGCACCAAGGCAATCGTCGCGACACGCCAGTACGCCAAGCGGCAGCTCACGTGGATGCGGGGCGATCCGCGCTGCGAACCCTGGCCCGCCTTTGCGCCAGGACTACTCGCGCGGTTGTTGACGCGCGTGGCCAAAGAATTTAGTAGCCGCTAAAAACTCTGATTGGCTGTGCTAGCATTGCCGCTTGTGGGAGTAGGCCGTTGCCTTTGTGCCACGGCGATCGGAGTTCGAGGTTTTCAAGCAGCGCGGCGGGCCCAAGCGACACGGTCCGAGCTGATCTCGACATTCGAACAAGAAGAAGGAGAGCAGTCATGGCCAAGAGTCAGTCGCTTCAAGATCCGTTCCTGAATGCTTTGCGCAAGGAAAAGGTGCCCGTATCGATCTACTTCGTGAACGGCATCAAGCTTCAAGGGCAAATCGATTCGTTCGACCAGTTCGTCGTACTGTTGCGCAACAGCGTCAGCCAGATGGTCTACAAACACGCTATCTCCACGGTGGTGCCGGCGCGTAATGTGCGAATTCCGGCGATGGACGAGGAAGAGGCAGAAGACTGAAGGCCGTTCCCTGATACAGGGAGGTAAGGTTGCTCGATCGCCCGCGCAGCGGTGAACGCGCGCTGCTACTTCACATCGGCCTACATCGGCCGTGTTTCGACGACGAGACTCAAGAGTTCCGTGCGCTGGCGGAGTCTGCCGGTGCGCGCGTCGTCGGGGAAATTCAAGCACGTCGGGATCGGCCGGATCCGAAATTTTTCGTCGGCAGCGGCAAGGTCGACGAGATCGCCGCGCGCGTGCGTGAGACGGACGCCGAGCTGATCCTCGTGAACCAGCCCTTGCGCGCGGGTCAGGAACGCAACCTCGAGCTCGCTCTGAAAACACGCGTGCTCGATCGCAACGGCCTGATCCTCGATATCTTCGCGCAGCGTGCGGCAACTTTCGAAGGCAAGCTCCAGGTGGAGCTCGCTCAGCACGAGCATCTCGCATCTCGACTCGTTCGCGGTTGGACCCACCTCGAGCGGCAAAAGGGCGGCATCGGTCTACGCGGGCCCGGCGAGACGCAGCTCGAGACCGATCGGCGCCTCGTGAGCCGGCGTATCCGGCACTTGCGCGAGCGGCTGACGCGTGTCGAGCGGCAACGCGAGGTCAGCCGCAAGGAACGCGTACGCGCCGAGGTCCCCACCGTTGCGCTCGTCGGTTATACGAACGCCGGTAAGACGACACTGTTCAACGCGCTGTCGGGGGCCGATCTCGTTGCCAGGGATCAGCTGTTCGCGACACTCGATCCGACAGTGCGGCGGCTGTCGCTGCCGCCCGGTGGCGAGGCTCTGCTCGTGGATACGGTAGGCTTCGTGCGCGATCTGCCTCATGAGCTGATCGCAGCGTTTCGCGCGACGCTGACGGAAACGCGCGAGGCGGCTCTGCTCGTGCACGTCATCGACGCGAGCGATCCTCATCACGACGATCGGCGGCGGCAGGTCGAATCGGTGCTCGAAGGCATCGGGGCTGCCGAGGTCGACTGTCTGCGGGTGTACAATAAGGTCGATCGGGCGCCACCCGATTTCGTTCGGGAGTTCGACGGCGCCGGGATCACCAAGCATTGCGTCTCCGCCGTGACCGGGGAGGGGCTCGAGAGCCTCCGGGAAGCGATTCGGGTGCGGGTGGCGGGTGCCCGCGTGGCGGGCGAGCTCCGCTTGCGGCCGGACCAGAGCCGCTTGCGGGCGCGCTTGTTCGGCTGGCATGCGGTGCGCGGCGAGACAGTGGAGAAGGACGGCGGCTAGCACGCTTGCCGTGGATCTGCCGGCCCAGCGTTGGCGGCAGCTGCGCGACGAAGAAGGCTTGTCAGCGGACAGTATTCGACAGAAAGTGTGACACACGATGGCTTGGGACGACGGCGACAAAGGGAATCCGTGGCGTTCTGACAAGGACAAAGGTCCTGCGGATCTGGATGCCGTGGTGCGCGACCTGCAACGCAGGCTTGCCGGGCTGTTTCGTGGCGGCGGTGCGGGGCGAGGCGGGAGCGGCGATCAAGGCTTGAGCGGCAGCCTCGTGGCGAGCGCGGTCGTGATCGTGGCCGTCGTCTGGGCCAGCTTCGGTTTCTACCGCGTCGACGCAGCCGAGCGCGGCGTCGAGTTTCGTTTCGGCGCGTTCCAGGGGCTCACGCAGCCGGGCTTGCAATGGCACTGGCCGTGGCCGATCGAGCGCGCCGAGAAGATCAACACCGGCGCCACCGAGCGCTACCCGTACGAGTCGAGCATGCTGACGCGGGACGAGAACATCGTGAACGTGTCGCTCGTCGTTCAGTTCAGGCGCACGGACCCGCAGAAGCTATCTGTTCAACCTCGACGAGCCGGAGAACAATCTCGCGGCGGCCACGGCCAGCGCGATCCGCGAGGTCATCGGCCGCAACGTGCTCGACTTCATCCTGACCGAGGGCCGAACCGAGGTCTCGCGCAGACGCAGACTCTGCTGCAGGCCACGCTCGATTCGTACGGCGCCGGCATCACGATGTACGAGGTGAACCTGGTCGGACGCCGAGTTCCCCGCGCGAGGTCGAAAGCAGCCGTGCAGGATTCGATCGAGGCTCGCGAGGACCGTGAGCGACGGATTCTCGAAGCCCAGACGTATTCGAACGAGATCCTGCCGAGGGCGCGCGGCGAGGCGGACGGCGTCGGCAGGACGCCGAGGCCTATCGCGAGCAAGTCGTCGCCAACGCCGAAGGTGAGGCCGACCGTTTCACGCAGATCCTCGCCGAGTATCAGAAGGCGCCGGCCGTGACGCGCGAGCGCATGTACATCGAAACGCTCGAAGAGATTCTGAGCAATCTCGACGAAGGTGCTCGTCGACACCGAAGGCGGCAACAATCTTCTGTATTTGCCGCTCGATCAACTCATGCAGCGCCGGCCGGCGGCGACCGCGGCGTGGAGACCTCGCCGCCGGCGTAACACCGCCGCCGCCGCCAGCAGCGTCCCGCGCTCGCGCGAGCGCGACACGCGCTAACCGAGGAATCGATCATGAGCCCACGTTTGAATTTGCTGCTGATCCTCACGGTGCTGGTCGCGATCGTGATTCGCATGTCCGTGTTCACGGTCGACACGCGCGAGCACGCGGTGAAGTTCCAGATCGGCCGCATCGTCGAGTCCGACTACGCAGCCGGGCTTGCATTTCAAGGTTCCGTTCTTCGAGAACGTGGCACGTTATCCGAAGCGCATCCTGATCTTCGACAGGACTCGCGCGAGAAGTTTCCTGACCGGCGAGAAGAAGAACCTGATCGTCGACTACTTCGTGATCTGGCGAGTCGTCGATCCCGCGCAGTACTACCGCGCGGTGCGCGGCGACGAGGCGACGGCCGAGCAACGGCTTGTCGGCCATCGTCAAGGAAGGCATCAAGGCCGCGATCAGTCGCGCACGCTGCAGGAGGTCGTATCGGCGCGAGCGGACGGAGCTCATGGAGGAGATGCTGGTGCAGGTGCGGAGCGCTCGCCGGAGATCGGAATCGAAGTCGTCGACGTGCGCGTGAAACGCATCGATCTTGCCGACGACGTCAGCGAGTCGGTCTACAGCCGCATGCGCCAGGAGCGCACGCGCGTGGCGACGCAGCTGCGCGCGGAGGGCGAGGAAGAGTACGAGCGGGTCCGTGCGGATGCCGACCGGCAACGCACGGTGATTCTGGCCGAGGCCTACCGCGACGCCGAGCGGATTCGCGGCGCCGGCGATGCGCGCGCGGCGGAGATCTACGCGGCGGCGTATTGGAAGGACCGCGACTTCTATGCGTTCTATCGCAGCATGCAGGCCTATCGCGAATCGATCGGCACGAATCAGGACGTGCTCGTGTTGCAACCCGACAGCGAGTTCTTCAAGTTCCTGCAGAGCCAAGTCGGCTCGACGACGACTGACGCCGACGCAGACTCCACGACGATGATGGCGGAGGCTTGAGGCCTTGGAGTGGGCAGATCTTCTTGCGGGCTTGGCTTTCTACTTGATCTTCGAAGGGCTGTTCCCGTTTCTGGCCCCGGAGCAGTGGCGGCGAAGCCTCTCGGCGTTGGCGGGGCTCGGGGAAAGTCGATTGCGATTGTTCGGTCTGGCGGCGGTGATCGCTGGATTGCTGCTGCTGTTCAGCGTGCGAGGCTAGTGTGGGTCGAAACGTAGTAGTGATCGGAACGCAGTGGGGCGACGAGGGAAAGGGCGCCGTCGTCGACGTGCTGGCGGACCGCGCCGGCGCGGTCGTGCGCTTCCAGGGTGGTCACAACGCCGGCCACACGCTCGTGATCGGCGAGCAGAAAACCGTCCTGCACTTGATACCCTCCGGAATCCTCCGCGATGGAGTCGTGTGCTTGATCGGCAACGGCGTCGTCGTGTCGCTCGATGCGTTGTGCAAGGAGATGGACGCTCTGAAAGCAAAGGGCGTTCCCGTGGAGCAGCGCTTGCGTGTCTCGGCCGCGTGCCCGGTCATCTTGAGCTCGCACGGACTGTTGGATCGCGCTCGCGAGCAGGCGAGTGGCGGCGCGGCCATCGGCACGACCGGACGCGGCATTGGCCCCGCATACGAGGACAAGATCGCGCGGCGCGCGATTCGCGTCGCGGATCTATTCACGCCCGCGGCGCTCGCGACCAAGCTCGAACGACTGTTGGACTTTCACAACTTCCTGCTGGTGCAGTACTACCATTCCGAGCGCGTCGATCCGCGTCGGGAGCTCGATAATCTGCTCGCGCTCGGCGAGCGCGTTAAGCCGCTGGTCGTCGACGTCACGGAAGTGCTGCGCGACCTTCAGAGCCGCGGAGTGAACGTCCTGTTCGAAGGAGCCCAAGGAGCGATGCTCGACATCGATCTCGGCACCTATCCGTTCGTGACGTCGTCGAACACGACGGTCGGGGGTGCCGCCGCCGGCACAGGAATGGGACCCAAGGCTTTCGACTACGTGCTCGGTATCGTGAAGGCGTACACGACGCGTGTCGGCGCGGGTCCGTTTCCGACCGAGCTCAACGATGACGTCGGACGTCATCTGTCCAGCGTCGGGAACGAGTTCGGCTCGACGACGGGCCGGGCGCGGCGTTGCGGTTGGTTCGACGCGGTGCTGTTGCGTCGCGCCGTGTTCGGGAACAGCGTCGCGGGGCTCTGCCTGACGAAGCTCGACGTGCTCGACGGAATCTCCGAGATCAAGATCTGTGTCGGCTATCGCCTCGACGGCAAGGAGCTGAGCAGCTTGCCGTTGCAGATCGATCGCTTCGGCGAATGCGTGCCCGTCTACGAGTCGATGCCGGGCTGGAAAGCGAAGACGGCGGGCGCGACGTCGTACGATGCGCTGCCGACGGAAGCCAAGGACTACCTGCGGCGAATCGAGGAGCTCGCCGAAGTGCCGATCGACATCGTATCGACCGGGCCTAGCCGCGACGCCGTCGTGATGCGCCGCCATCCGTTTGATTGAACACGGGATTGGGCAGATAATAATAACCATTCCTATTTGCGCGGTGGTGCGCGGAGCCCAATTTCTGACACTGGCGGACCTCAAGCCCGGCGACCGGGCGCATATCGAGTCCATCGAGACGGCCGATCCGGCCGTGCAACGGTTGATGGTGCTCGGGCTCGTCGAGGGGGCCGAGCTGACGTTCCTGCGCCGCTCGCTCGGCGGCGATCCGCTCGAGGTGCGGATCTACGGCGCGGCCATCTCGCTGCGCCAAGAACAGGCGCGGCGGTTTCACGTGGTGTGCCATGGCCGCACCGGCTGAAACGGTCGTTCCCCTCTCGCGGGTCGGCATCCAGCGCAAGGCCGTGGGCACCGTGGCCGTCGTCGGCAATCCGAACGCCGGCAAGAGCTCCGTCTTCAACCGGCTGACGGGCCTTCGGCAACACACGGCGAACTATCCCGGCGTCACGGTCGAGCGGCGCGTCGGCCGCGGCACGTTCGGCGCGACGACGTTGGACTTGATCGACCTTCCCGGCACTTACTCGCTGAGTCCCACGTCGGCCGACGAGCGAATCGCCGTCGATGTGCTGTTCGGGCGTGTCGCGGGCACGCCGAAGCCCGATGCGATCTTGGCCGTCATCGACTCGACGCGCTTGTACCAAGGGCTGTACCTGCTGCAGCAGCTCGTCGCGCTGGGCCGGCCGATGGTCGTCGCGTTGACGATGGTCGATGCCGCGGAGCGCGCTGGCCTCGAGATCGACCTCGATGGATTGCGCGAAGCTCTCGGCGGCGTGCCCGTGTATCCCGTGGTCGCCACGTCGGGTCGTGGGTTCGCAGCGGTCAAGGAGGCGCTGGGCAACGTGCTGACGTTGGCGCCGCCGCGCGCGGCCGCGCACTGGCCAGAGCTCGAGGCGGCTGCGGATGGACTGGCTCAACGCTGGCGGGCGGTTGGCTCGGATCGGCATCGGGTCGAGGTCGAGAGACTGCTGATCGATGCCAGCGAGGACGATACGCTCGCGCCGGCGTTGCGCGGCGATCTGACCGCAGCTCGCGAACAGCTGTTTGGTCGCGAGCCCCCGCTCGCGGTCGAAGCGCGCCGCCGCTACGCGTGGGTCAAGCAAACGCTTGCGAAGGTCGAAACGCCCGGCTCGGGCGTCGCAACGCAGGCAGCGCGCTTGACCGATTGGATCAATCGGCCGTGGCCCGCGACCGCGCTGCTTCTGATCCTGCTGTTCGTCGTGTTCCAGGCCGTGTTCGCTTGGGCGACGCCGCTCGTGGACCTGATCGACGTCGCCGTCGGGGGCCTGGGCTCGGTGCTCGCCGCGGTGTTGCCGGACGGCATGATCGAGAGCTTCGTCGTCGACGGAGTGATTGCCGGCGTCGGCAGCGTGATCGTGTTCCTGCCGCAGATCCTGATTCTGTTCCTATTCATCATCTTGATGGAAGACACGGGCTATCTCGCGCGCGCGGCCTTCCTCGTCGATCGGGCGATGCGAAGCGTCGGCCTTTCCGGGCAGTCCGTCATTCCTCTGTTGTCGAGCTTCGCCTGTGCGGTGCCTTCGATCATGGCGACACGCGTGATTCCGAATCGGCGCGACCGCATCGCGACGATTCTCGCGGCGCCGTTCATGACGTGCTCGGCGCGGCTACCCGTGTACGCGCTGTTGATTGGCGCGTTCGTACCGGCGCAGAACGTCGGCGTCTTCAACCTGCAGGGCGTCGTGCTGTTCGGCCTCTACGGCGTCGGCGTCGTCGGCGGCGTCGCGACGGCGTTGCTGCTGCGCAGGTCCGTGCTACGGGGCGAGAATCCGACGTTCATTCTGGCGTTGCCCGAGTTCCGCATGCCAAACGTTCGCACGGTGGCGATGAAACTGCTCGACCGCGTGCGCGTGTTCTTGCGGCGCGCAGGCACCGTGATCTTCGCGGTCGCAGTCGTCGTATGGGTGCTCACGTACTTTCCTCGCTCGCCTGCCGTCGACGACGCGCGCGCAGTGGCCGAGGCGCAGGCCTCCGCCACGTTGGCAGGCACTGGGCTCGACGAACGGCTTGCCGAGATCGACAATCAAGCAGCGGCAGAGCATCTCGAGCAGAGCTGGCTCGGCCGGGCGGGGCATGCCGTCGAGCCGTTGTTCCGCCCGCTCGGCTGGGACTGGAAGGTGTCGGCGGCCGTCATCGCGAGCTTCCCTGCCCGTGAGGTCGTCGTCGCCGTGCTCGGTACGATCTACGCTGTCGGCGGCGAGGCCGACGAGCAGACGCTGGGCGGACAGCTCACGGCCGCGCAGTGGCCGGATGGAACGCCGGTGTTCACGCTACCGATGGTGCTGGGCCTCCTGCTGTTCTACGCATGGTGCTTGCAGTGCGCGGCGACCTTGGCGGTGATTCGCCGTGAGACGAACAGTTGGCGCTGGCCGATCTTTGCCTGGAGCTACATGACGGCACTCGGTTACGGTGGCGCACTGCTGATCTATCAGCTCGGGAGCTCTTGATGCACATCGCGCGTACGACGTTGGGCGAGTGGACCGAGGTCACGCGCGAGTCGGTGGCGGACTGTCGAATTTTCTCGGTGGAACGCTCGATCGCTCGCTCTCCTGCGGATGGCGCGCCGCACACATTTCATCGGATTCGCTGTGCCGACTGGGCACAGGTCTTGCCGATCACGGCCGACGGGGATGCCGTGCTCGTGCGCCAATACCGGCATGGCTCACAGCGCATGACGCTCGAGATCCCCGCGGGAATGCTCGATCCGGGCGAGGACCCGGCGACCGCCGCGCTGCGCGAGTGCCTGGAGGAGACGGGCTATCGCGCCCGCCAAGCGGTCTCGCTCGGAGCCGTGTATCCGAACCCCGCGTTGTTCACGAATCGGCTCCACAGCTTCTTCGCGACCGACGTGGAACCGGAGCGCACCGTGCAGAACACGTCCACGGAGCTCACGGAGCCGGTGCTCGTGCCGGTGCGTGAGCTCGAGGGCTTGTTGCTGGACGGCCAGATCGAGCACGCGCTCGTGGCGGCCACGGTTTGGCGTTACCTGCGCCTGTACGCGGCGCGCTAAGCCGTCTCGATGACGACTCCAGTCGCGCGCAACACCAGCGCAGCCCAGGCTGCGCCGCCTGCGTATCTGATCGTGTTCTTCGGTGCGCTCGCGGCGATCGGGCCGCTCAGCATCGACGCGTACCTGCCCGGGATACCGCAGATGGCCGCTGACTTCGGCGTCACGGTCGTGAGCCTCCAGAACACGTTGAACGTGTTCCTTGTCGGTTATGCGCTCGGCCAGTTCTTCGGCGGTGCAATGTCCGACCAGATCGGCCGCAAGCGAATCGGGTATGTGGGACTCTCCGTGTATATCGTGACGTCGGTCGCGATCGCGTTTGCGACGACCGTAGAGCAAATGCTGACCTTGCGATTCCTGCAAGCAATCGGCGGCGGCTTCTCTACCGTGATCTGCATGGCAACCGTCCGCGATATCTATCCCGTCGAGCAGCTCGGCCGCCGGTTCGCGACCGTCACGATGGTGCTTCTCGTCGCGCCGCTGGTCGCGCCGGCTCTCGGTGCGGCCGTCCTGCCGCTCGGATGGGAGATGATTTTCATCCTCAAGGCCGTCTACGCCGCACTGTTGGTCGGTACCTATGCCGTGCTGGTTCCGGAAACGCGGCCCGGTCAGCTCCGAAACCTGTCGCTGCGCTCGGTGTTCAGGCAATGCGTACAGGTCGTGCAGCAGCGCGTCGATGCGCGCCGCTTGCCGATCCGCTATGCAACTGCGATGGCGTTCTCGGCGGCGGTCCTGATGATTTTCGTTACGAACTCGTCGTTCATGTACATGGAGTATTTCGGCGTTTCGCCGGGCCGCTTCCCGCTGGTGTTTGCGCTCAGCGTGCTCGGGTTCATGTCGATGAACCTGTTCAGCATGTGGCGGCTCAACGATCAAAACGCGGGCACTTTCTTTCGCACGGGGCTCACGATTCAGCTCTTGATCGTGGCCTGTCTGTTGTCGGTCGTGCTCACAGGTCTAGCGACGCTCGTGACGGTCGTCCCGCTGATCGTGTTGACGGTATCGACGCTCGGGCTGGTAGGACCGTCCGGTTCCACGCGCTACATGGGTTTCTTCCGCGAGCTGGCGGGCAGCGCGTCGTCCGTGTACACGACCTTGATGTTCCTGCTCGGCGGCGTGTTCGGTTGGCTCAGCGGGGTGCTGAACGACGGCACGCTCATGCCGATCGCAGCGATGATGCTGGGCGCCTCGTTGACCGCAAACCTGATCAGCTGGCGGTTGGCGCGACACGCCGCGTCGCCTGTCGCGTAGCGGGCCAGAGTTAGGCAGCGCGGTCGCTAGCGATCGAGCAGGGCGCTCTGAGCGCTGGGGCGCGCTGCCGTGGCGGGACCGCCCGCCGTCAGCATCGAGACCTCACGTCGCGACGGCTCATGGGGCTTCGCGGCCGCCGGATCGATCGTGAGCACGTACGCTCCGGTCTCGCCCGTGTCATAGCTCGTTACGAGCACGCGATGCATGCCGGACTCGGTGAGGTCGACCTCGAGGTTGCTGTGACCCACGGTGCCGTCGTCGGCGTCATCGTTCTCGGTCTGCTCGCCGTTAGGATCGCGAAGGATCAGGTAGGTGTCGAACGTCCTGGAATGCAGGTTGATCGAGACGTGTTGGCCGGGTTCGCCTTGGAACAGGTACTCGTCGACATACTCACCCGAAGTCAGCGTCTCATCGCCGGCTTCGAGCTCGCCGGGGTGGTCGACGCGGGCTGTGATCGCGCTGCTGGCGCCGACATCGATCGATAGCGAATACGCACCGGTCTCGCCTTGCGCGTAGCTCGTTACCGTGACGCGGTACTGGCCTTGCTCGCTCAGGTCCAGTGACAACAACGAACGGTTGGAATCGTCTCCGAAGTCGTCGTTGTCGAACTGCTCGCCGCTCGGCGAGCGTACGAACACATACGGATCGAAGTCATCGGACTTGAGCTCGATGACAGCGCGTTGTCCCGGCCGACCGGCGAATGTGTACGCGTCCGCGAATTCCCCGGATGGCAGGCGGTCGTCGCCTTTTTGAAGGCGGCCGCGCTCGTGCCGGATCTCGGTACTGTATTCGTCGCGCAGCTCGATGCGCCCCGAGGCGAACAGTGCTCGACAGTCCGTGGCGTCGTGAAGCAGATCTTCGTCGACCAGGGTCGCGGCGGCACCGTCTCCCTTGAAACGCGGGTCGTCGCACTCGCCATCGCGCGCCCACTCACCACGGTCGTCACCGAAGTCGATGTCACCTGTTTCTCGGACGGTGGCCGGGCCGCGCAGCGCGATGCGACCAGCAGTGAACAACTTGCGGCAGTCGTTGGCGTCGTGGCCGCGATCCACCTCGAGCAGCGTATCCGCGCTGCCTGCGCCTTCGAAGCGCGGGTCATCGCACTCGCCGTCATTGGCCCAGCGGCTCAAGTCGTCGCCGAAATCCGGTTGCGCCTGCGATGGCACGGTCGACCAGGTCGCGCAAACGGCGGACGCGATGACGGCGAAACAGTGCAAATGTGAACGAGCAGCCATTGGCGATGACAACCTCGATCGTAGGGCCTCGAAGGGCGCTTCGACGATAGTGCCACGGCGTATTTCGGGCGGCCCTTGCACAGTTCACTGTCCGGGAGGGTCGCCGCCGCGCACGAGTGAATCACGTCACGCCGGAACGAGTAAGATGCGCGCCTGATGGCGAACGCTTGGACGGCATTGACTCCTACACCGGTCGGAACGGTCGTTTCGACAGAGACCGGCGGGCTTGGCAATCGGCTCAAGTCGTGGGTATCCGCGATGCACGTCGGTACGGATCCACGCGTGCTGTGGCCGGTCACGAAGAAC
The DNA here is from genome assembly GCA_963741255.1 of uncultured Gammaproteobacteria bacterium. Lineage (GTDB taxonomy): Bacteria > Pseudomonadota > Gammaproteobacteria > Steroidobacterales > Rariloculaceae > FEN-1219. The sequence goes on from CAVUHM010000002.1 coordinate 238,202, forward strand.
ATGCCGGCGAAATTTGGCGAGCTGTTCGCGAACGACTGCGCCGTCGATGCGGTGCCCGCGGATGCCGCCGCGTATGGATCGTGGCGATTCGCGATACTGCCGGCGGACGAGCCGTACCTACCCGCCGGCTTCGCGACGGTCGGGGCCGGCGCGCATCCGATCGTGCGCGGCCTCGGCAAGGCCTGGTGGAGTCTCATGGGCCGGCAATCGGATCGCTACCGGTTCATGCTGTTCCCGAAGCAGCACTCGCGCCGCTCAACGCGTGGCGATGCTCGCCATATCGATCTCGAGTACGAGCGAATTCCAGAGCACTTCCGCGACGTCTACGGCGCATTGTTCCGGCGCATCGACGTTCGGCCGGAGATCGCAATGGCCGTCGACGAATGGGCCGGCGCGCACGTCGACGACGGGTTGATCGGGGTACAGGTTCGAACCTGGCGCGACGACCCACGGCGCTACCGGAAGTATCACGTGCCGTCGTTGCGGCGGTTGACGCACTTGCTCGACGGAGCAGAGACGCATGCGCGGTTCTTCGTGGTCAGCGACAGTGACGACATCGCGCCGAAGCTCGCGCAACGTTACGGCGCCGAGCGGATTCTGTGCTATCCCCGCACGACGCCACGAGCCGACAGCTGGCTCACGCCGCGCGGCATCACCGAGGACTTGATCGACATGCTGCTGTTGGCCCGGACGCGCAGGCTGTTCGCGAGCTACTTGAGCACGTTCAGCGAAGTCGCGTGGTGGCTCGGAGGCACGCGGGCTCGCGTCGCCGTTTTCTAGACGCGTACGATCGGCGGCAGGCCCGTTACTTCGCGTTCTTGAGATACCAGGCGTACGTCGCGCGAATTCCGTCGGGGAGCGGCGTCTTCGCGCGCCAACCGAGCGCGTTGCACTTGCTGACGTCGAGCAACTTGCGCGGCGTGCCGTCAGGTTTGCTGCGGTCGAACACGATGGCGCCACGGTAACCGACGATGTCGCCAACCAGCGCGGCGAGGTCCCCAATCGTGATGTCCTCTCCGCAGCCGACGTTGATGATGTCTGGCGATTCGTAGCGCTCCATCAAGAAGCACACCGCATCCGCGAGGTCGTCGACGTACAGGAACTCGCGGCGCGGTGTGCCGGAACCCCACACCGTGACCTGCTGGTCACCGTTCTGCTTGGCCGTATGAAATTTGCGTAGCAGCGCCGGCAGCACGTGCGAGGTCTGCAAGTCGAAGTTGTCGCCCGGGCCGTACAGATTCGTCGGCATTACCGAGATCGCATTGAAGCCGTGTTGTCGCGCGTAGGCTTGGCACATCTTGATGCCGGCGATCTTCGCGACCGCGTACCACTGGTTCGTCTCCTCCAGCGGGCCCGTCAGCAACGAGGACTCTTGCAGCGGCTGCGGCGCGAGCCGGGGATAGATGCAGCTCGAGCCCAAGAAGCAGAACTTGCGCGTCCCGTGGCGGTACGAGGCGTCGATCAGGTTCGTCTGGATCTGCAGGTTGTCGAAAATGAAGTCGGCAGGATAGGTGTCGTTCGCGACGATGCCGCCGACCTTGGCCGCGGCCATGAAGACGTATTCGGGTCGTTCGGCCGCGAAGTAGACCTGGACTGCCGCGCAGTCTCGCAGGTCGAGGACGCTACGGGCCGGGGCCAGAATCCGGTGAAATCCGCGAGCCGCCAACGCGCGGCAGATGGCAGAGCCGACGAGCCCGCGTGCGCCGGCCACCAAGACCTTGGAGTCCGCGTTCATTCGTGGTGCTTGTAGGCGGGAAACCCTTCGCGCTCGACCAAGGCATCGCGTTGTGCGAGTCGCCAGTCCGAGTCGACCATTTCGCGGACAAGCTCGTCGAAGCTGACCTGCGGCGTCCAACCGAGCTGCCGCCGCGCCTTCGATGCGTCGCCGAGCAAGGTATCCACCTCGGTGGGACGGAAGTAGCGTGGATCGACTCGGACCACGGTGCGTCCCGAGGCAGCGTCGATCGCGTGCTCGTCCACGCCCGCGCCGCGCCAGCTCAGCGGCATTTGAAGCGCCTCTGCGGAACGCGTGACGAAGTCGCGGACGGAGTGCTGCTCGCCACTCGCGATCACGTAGTCCTCGGGCTCAGCCTGCTGCAGCATCAGCCACTGCGCGCGCACGTAGTCGCGTGCATGGCCCCAGTCGCGCCGCGCCTCTAGGTTGCCGAGGTAAAGACAGTCATCGAGGCCGGCCTTGATCCGAGCGAGGCCGCGCGTGATCTTGCGGGTCACGAACGTTTCGCCGCGCACGGGCGACTCGTGATTGAACAGGATGCCGTTGCACGCAAACAGTCCGTACGCTTCGCGGTAGTTGACCGTGATCCAGTACGCATACACTTTTGCCGCCGCGTAGGGTGAGCGTGGATAGAACGGCGTCGTCTCGCGTTGCGGTGTCTCCGCAACCTTGCCGAACATCTCGGAGCTCGACGCCTGATAGAACCGCGTCTTCTTGCCGAGCCCGCAAATCCTGATTGCCTCGAGCAATCGCAGCGTACCGAGCGCGTCGGAATTCGCCGTGTATTCGGCGGTTTCGAACGACACTGCAACGTGGCTCTGGGCCGCGAGGTTGTAGATCTCGTGCGGTTGCACTTCTTGCACGATGCGGATCAGATTCGTCGCGTCGGTCAGATCGCCGTAGTGCAGAATCATGCGCCGATCCGACTCGTGCGGGTCCCGGTACAGATGGTCGATGCGCTCGGTGTTGAACGACGAAGCACGGCGCTTGACGCCGTGCACCTCGTACCCTTTGTCGAGCAGAAGCTCTGCGAGATAGGCGCCGTCCTGGCCGGTGATGCCCGTGATCAACGCCTTTTTGGGTTGCCGGTCAGCGCTCACCCGAGCCTCCGAGGTACAAACTACGCAACACGTGCTCCTGAATGAATCGCCCGCCGCTCATGTCCTTCAAGTAGTAGCGCGGGATCCCGAATCCCTTCTTGCGGCGGTCGAGAATGTGATCCGGCAGGATGCCGCGATACGCGTGGCGCAGCAAGCCTTTCGGTTCGCCACCGTGGTAGCGCAGGTCCTCGTGGATGCCGAACGAGAATTCGATGATGCGGCGCGCCAGCAACGGCACTCGAGCTTCGAGCGACACGGCCATGCTCGTGCGGTCGACCTTCGTGAGCACGAGGCCCGGCATGAACGTGTGGAAGTCGACGTACTGTAGGCGCGTCCTGAGCGGCAAGTCGTCGCGCCAAAACTCTCGGTAGTGCCACCAGTCATCGTAGTCGCGCGGGATGCCGAGCTCACGTGCGTAGTCGCGCTTGGCCGGTGTCGACATGCCGCCCATGAGCTTTGCCCAGAGGTTCGGCCCGTCGCTCAACGCCGTTTCGAGCAGCATCATGGTGCGGCTCACGGCACGTGCTGGCGCGCGAACGGCCGACGCAGCGCGTACGTGACGCGCTCCATGGCCTGAGGCCAGGTCGGGTAGCGCGCGTAGCGCGCATAGCGCGGGTAAGTGCGATAGCCGCCGAAGACCTCGTCGCCGCCGTCGCCGGTCAGCACGACCGTCACGTGCTCGCGCGCGGCCGAGCAGACGAGAAATGTCGGCATCGCAGACTCGTCGGCGAAAGGCTCGTCGAACCACGACTTCAGCTTCGGCAGCAGTTCCTGCGCGTGTGCCTGCGAGAGAATCCGCTCGTGGTGATCGGTCGCGAATCGCGTAGCGACTTCGCGGGCGAACGGCGTTTCGGACACTTCGTCGGCATCGAAGCCGATCGAGAATGTGGACACGCGCCGGCCCGTGCTCGCGGCGGCCGCGACGACGACGCTGGAGTCGACGCCGCCAGATAGAAAAAACCCGAGCGGCACGTCGGCGACCATCTGCTCCTCGACCGACGACGCAATCAGTCCACGAAGCTCCTCGCAGCAAGCCGGCAGAGGTGGGGTGCGCGGTTCCTCCGGAATCGGCAGTTGCCAGTAGCGCCGCGGCGCTTCGAGAATGCCGCTCGCGGGCGTGTAAACGAGCTCGTGCGCAGGCGGCAGCTTGAAGCAGCGCTTGTACAGCGTCTTTGGCGCCGGCACGTAGCGGTATCCCAAGAAGTCGTAGCAGGCGGTCGGGTCGATCGTGAGCTCGTGCGGCCCCAACGCTTTCTCGAGCGCCTTCAGCTCGGACGCGAATGCGAAGCGCCGGCCGTCGTAGAAGTAATAGAGTGGTTTGATGCCAGGGCGGTCCCTGTAGAGCCTGAGCTTTTGCGTGCGCGCGTCGAATAGCGCGATCGCGAACATGCCGTCGATGCGATCGACGAAGCTCTCGCCCCACTCGAGATAGGCATGCAGCGCGACCTCGGTGTCGGAGTCCGTGAGGAACTTGTGTCCGCGCTTGACGAGCGCGCTACGCAGCTCGTTGTAGCCGTAGATCTCGCCGTTGAAGACGATCCACGACGCGCCGTCGGGTGCGATCATGGGTTGGTTCGCCGATGGACGCAGGTCGATGATCGACAGGCGCCGAAAACCCACGTGCACGGGACCGACGAGTCGAAGCTCGCTCGAGTCGGGGCCGCGATGGGCGATCGACGACAGCGCCGCGGCGTAGTTCCAGTTGGGATCGGTTCCACCGACGAAGCCGCACACGGGATGTCCTCGCGCTCTCGAGCGCAGTCGAATGCTCGGCACTCTATGGAGTTGACGCGCGGGCCGCAACGAGTCGCTGCCGGCGGCCGCGGCTCGCGGCTGTGCTAGGCTGCCATACCGCTGCGCGCGCGCAATTCCGCCACGCTCGATGACACCGAAGATCGTTCACGTCAACACGGCTCGCGGCTATCGCGGCGGTGAGCGGCAAACCGAGCTTCTGATCCGCGGGCTCGCGAGTCGCAACGTGCGTCAGGCGCTCGTCGCGCGTCGCGGTGACGTTCTCGCACGCAACGTCCGCGAGCTCGGTGTCGAGGTTCGCGAGGTCGGCGGCGGCATGATCTCGGTCATCGGCGCGACCCGCGATGCATCGCTGATTCACGTCCACGAAGGGCGTAGCGTCTACGCAGCGTATGCGAGGTCCGTTTTGTCGGGCACGCCGTACGTGATCACGCGCCGCGTCAACAACCCGATTCGCAACCATTGGTTCGCACATAGAGCCTACGCCCGCGCGGCATGCGTGGCGGCCGTGGCGCCGCAAGTGGCGGAGATCGTCCGCGCGTACGACCCAAGCATTGTCGTGAGCGTCGTGCACAGCGGCAGCAGCGGCCTGCCTGTCGACGCCACGACCGTCGAAGTGATTCGCTCGGAATTTGCCGGGAAGTTTCTCGTCGGCCACGTCGGAGCGCTGGACAACGCGCAAAAGGGCCAGGAGTTCATCATTGCAGTGGCGCGACAGATCGAGCGTTCGGAGCCGAATGTACATTTCGTGCTCGTCGGTGGCGGCGCAGACGAGGCAATGCTGAAGGCGAATGCAGCCGGACTTCGAAACCTCACGTTCACGGGCTTCAAGAACAATGTCGGCGACTATCTCGCCGCCTTCGATTTGTTCATTCTGCCGTCGAATCGCGAAGGGGTCGGAAGCATCCTGTTCGACGCCATGGAGCTCGGGTTGCCCGTAATCGCGAGCCGAGTCGGCGGAGTGCCAGATGTCGTGCACCACGGGGACAACGGCGTATTGATCGACCCGGCGAGCGCCGATCAGCTCCGCGACGCGATCCTTAGGCTACGTGACGATCCCGAGTTGCGGCGCGCGTACGGAGCGCGTGGCCGCGAGCTTGCGAAGCAGTTCACCGGCGAAGCCATGTGGCACAAATATCTCTCGCTTTACGAGTCGGTGCTCGGCACCCGCGTGGAGGGGTGAGCGGTCATGACGCGGCCGATCAAAGCGCTGTGCATCACCGAGGATCCGGATCGGCCGACGACGGCGATGTTCGCGGGGCTCGTCCGCGCCGGTGTGGACGTCAGCGTGATCTGCCCCGAGCACAGCGGGCGGCGCGGGTGGCTCGAGGACAACGGCGTGCGCGTGCTGGATCTAGCGCTGCGCAAGCGATTCGATCGTAAAGGCGTGCGCCTGCTCCGTGCCGAGCTCACGAGCGGCGGTTACGACATCCTGCACTTGTTCAGCAACAAGGCGTTGCAGAACGGCCTCGCGGCGAGCCGCGGCCTGGCCGTCAAAGTCATTGCGTACCGCGGCATCGTCGGCAACGTGAGCTTCTTCAGTCCCGTGTCGTGGATGCGATTTTTGAATCCGCGCATCGACCGCATCGTGTGTGTCGCGGACGCCGTGCGCGACTACTTCTTGGCGATGCGGCCGAAGTTTCTGCGCATGCCGCCCGAGCGTCTGGTCAGGATCTACAAAGGCCACAGCCTCGACTGGTATCAGGCCGTCCCCGCCGATCTGACCATAGTCGATGTGCCGAAAGGCGCTTTCGTCGTCGCGTGCGTTGCGAACTATCGGCCGCGAAAGGGCATAGAGGTGCTCGTCGACGCGTTCGGAAGACTCCCGGATCAATGGGGCGCGCACCTGCTCTTGATCGGCGCGGGCATGGACGCGCCGGCGCTCGCACGACGCATCGCCGCGAGCCCCGCCGCGCTGCGAATTCACGCGTTGGGGTTCAGGTCGGACGCGCCCGCGTTGACGGCCGCATGCGACGTGTTCGTGCTGCCGTCCACGAAACGCGAAGGGCTCGCGCGTTCGCTGATCGAGGCCATGGCGTATGCCGTCGCACCCGTCGTCACCGATTGCGGCGGCAGCCCGGAGCTCGTAATCGATGACGTCTGCGGGTTGGTGGTTCCGGTCAATGATCCGAGCGCGCTCTGCGATGCAATTCGGCGTCTGCACGACGACCCCGCTTTGCGCGCCCGCCTCGGCGCCGCTGCGCGCGAGCGCATACGCCGCGACTTCAGGATCGAGGACACGATCGAGAGGACCCACGAGCTGTATCGCAGCCTCGTAGGCCGATAGCGGGTCACGAGTACCAGCAGGCGGGCAGTGGTAGCGGCGCCTTCGCGACGTTCGGTCGGTCGAGCGCATGCGGAAACGTCGTCTGGAAGCGCGTGGCGCCGACCCGGTCTCTGCGCAGCAGCGTGAACTCGGCGATCCGTGGGATTTCGATGCCGGCGCTCTTGACCGAGCCGCAACAATTGTTCGGATGGATGTGCACGACGGCGTGAGTGGTCAGGAGCTTGCGGAAGACAGGCTCGACCACCGTGAAGAACGGCCGGTTCCACAGCTGCGGCAGCCAGTGAAACTCGATGATCATGATGCGAAAGCGGCGCAGCAGGTTTGGCGACGCAGCAAGAAGCGTTTCGTATTCGGCGCCCTCGATGTCCATTTGCAGCAACAGCTCGGACTCGTCGGCGCCGACCTTCGCCGCGTGCCAGTCGTCCAGCGTGATGTAACGTTCATCCGTGACGCTGCCGACGAAGCGTTTGTCGAACACGAAGCGCGGATGCTGCGCGGCAGGCCCGTCCACGGAGTAGTCGGCCAGGAAAACGTCGATGCCGCGCCGGCAAGCTCGGCCTCGAAGCCGGATTCCGTGGAGACGCCGGGCGAAAACGCGTAACGAATTCCGTCGAGATCGTCGGGAACGAGATAGCCGCCGTCCATGTTCGGGCCGATGCGGATCAGCTCGAACTCGCCCGCGAGCGGCCGCAGCGCTTGCAGCAGCTCGCGTAGGGCAGCGCGGTTGCGTGCGCGGCGCGGCGTGCATTCCGAGCGGGCCGACCAAACGCACCCCTGCGGCCTTTAGTGTCTTGCGGCGTATCAACGTGTGGACTCGTCGAGTGATCGAAACGCCACGATGGTGTTTTGAACGGCGTCGTTTTGCAACGGGTCGTCGTTCGATTCCCGGTGCTATGCTGCGCGGCGATGAAGTTCTTGCGTCGATTGCGACGACTGTTCGGACCGGACCCGAATCGGTTCTTGCGCTCGGTGCGCGGTGTCGTGCACGTCGGCGCGAACGTCGGTCAGGAACGCGACCTCTATCGTCGCCACGGTCTGAACGTGCTCTGGATCGAGCCGATCCCCGACGTGTTCGCGACGCTGACGGCGAATCTCGCGGGCTTCCCGCGCCAGCGCGCGCTCGAGTGCCTCGTGACCGATCGCGACGACGCTTGGTACGAGTTCCACGTCGCGAACAATCAGGGCGAGTCGTCGTCGATTCTCGCGCTCAAGGACCACAAGGACGTTTGGCCGAAGGTCGAGTTCACGACCACGATCAAGCTGCGCAGCACGACGCTCGCGACGTTGCTCGCGCGCGAGCGAATCGATCGGCCGATTACGATGCGCTCGTCATGGACACGCAGGGCTCCGAGCTGCTCGTTCTGCGCGGCGCCGAGCCGGTGCTGCGCACGTTCAAGTTCATCAAGACCGAAGTGCCGGACTTCGAGGCGTACGAGGGCTGCGCGCAGCTCGAGGACATCGAGCGGTTCGTGCGGCGCGCGGCTACACGGAGCTTTCGCGGCATCGCTTCGCGCAGCATCCCGGCGGCGGTCGCTACTACGACGTCGTGTATCGGCGCTAGAGGTCTTTACCGAGAGACTCAATCAAAGCACTATCCGCGTGCACAGCGGCGTATATCGTTTCGTTACGTTCGAGCTCCATGGAACGACCTGACCTCAACAGCGGCCCGTTGCAGCGCGGCGCGAAATTCGGACCCTACACCATCATCGAGCTCGTCGGTGCGGGTGGAATGGGCTCGGTGTGGAAAGCCGAAGACGCGCGGCTCAAACGGCTCGTTGCGATCAAGATTTGCGACGAGCGTTTCAGCGAGCGCTTCGAGCGCGAAGCGCAGGCTATCGCCGCGCTGAACCATCCGCACATCTGCTCGCTCTACGACATCGCTCCCGGATTACCTGGTGATGGAGTTCGTCGAGGGAGAGGCATTGCACGGCCCGATGCCGCTCGATCAGGCGCTCGCGGTCGCGGACGAAATCCTCGATGCGCTCGATGCCGCGCATCGAAAGGGGATCATCCACCGCGATCTGAAGCCTGCCAACATTCTGCTGACCCGAAATGGCGTGAAGGTGCTCGATTTCGGGCTGGCCAAGATCTGCGCGCCCGACCGCCGGCGACACGCAAACCGCGACGGAGGTTCCGTCGTTGACCGGCGAAGGATCGATCATCGGCACTCTGCCTTACATGGCGCCCGAGCAGATCGAGGGACGAGAAGCCGATGAGCGCAGCGACATTTTTTCGTTCGGCGTGGTCCTCTACGAGTTGATCACCGGCAAACGACCGTTCACGGGCAAGAGCCAGGCCAGCCTCATCGCGTCGATTCTCAGGGAAGAGCCGCAACGACTTCACGAGCTAGCAGCCGTTGACGCCGACCGGCATCGATCGCGTCGTGCAGACCTGCCTCGAGAAGGATCCCGAGAAGCGCTGGCAATCGGCTCGCGAGGTGAAGCATGCGTTGACGTGGATCTCGGCGGAAACGCCGTCAGCGCGAAGCGTCGCGAAGCCGGTCCGTCTTTGGCAGGGATTGGCGGCGTTGATGGCCCTGATCGCGTTCGGTATCGCCGGCTGGATGTTTGGCCGAAGGCGCCCGGCCTCGTCCAGCACGTTCGAGGCGCTCTTGCCGGAAAACGTGACACCGGGCGATTCGATCGCGATCTCCCCTGACGGCCGCAAGCTGGTCATCGGCCGCGCAAAACGGACTTTGGATTCGCGAGCTTCGACGCGCTTGGAATGGCGACACTTGCCCGGCACCGAAGGTGCATTGAGCCCGTTCTGGTCTCCGGACAGCCGTTACTTGGCGTTTGCGGCAACAAACCAGCTGAAGAAGATCGACATTGCCGGCGGTCCTCCGGAGACGCTGCTGCACGGTGCGACTGACGTGCGCGGGCGTCCGGCACCTGGAATCGGGACGGCGTCATCGTGTTCGGGAGCTGGGGAGGCGGTTCCGGCGGCCCGATATGGAAGGTCGCGGTCGGGCGGCGCTGCGACCGCGGTGACGGAGGTCGACACGTCGAAGGGAGAGCTCTACCACACGTGGCCGACCTTCCTGCCGGACGGCAAGCATTTTCTCTATTTCCGCTCCGGACCGCCGGAGATCGAGGGGTCTATGCCGGCTCTCTCGATGCCAAACCCGGAAGAGCAATCGCGCGAGCGAATACTCGCGAGCCCGTTCCCGGTGGCCTATGCGAATGGCTACCTTTTTTTCTAGCGTGATCGCACGCTGCTGGCTCAGCCGTTCGACGCCGCCGGCTGCGGCTCGGGAGTGAGCCGGTTCGTGGCCGAGGCCGTCCGAACCACCTGGTATGCCACGAGTAGTTCTTCGGTCTCACCCGGCGGCGTCTCTGGCTTATCGTGCCCAAGCCGGGGCGAACGTAGTCAGCTCACCTGGATCGACCGGCAAGGAGAGCCGTCAGCACGTTCGGACCACCGGGCACGGACGCTTGGTTTCATTGTCACCGGATGGAAGGCGCGCGGTCGTCAGGGATCGGATGGCGGGTCAGGTGACTTGTGGACGCTCGATCTTTCCAGCGATCAACGCACGCGTCTCACGTTTCGGAGAGAAATTTACTCTCCCGGCGTCTGGTCACCGGACGGCGCACGTATCGCCTACTCGGCCGGCAGTCTCGGTGACACGATCTATGAAAAAGCCTCCTCCGGGGTTGGCGAGGCGACGGAGCTGTTGAAGGAGCCCGGGCTGCGACATTCCCCACCAGCTGGTCGGCCGACGGTCGATTCCTGCTGTACCACACCGAGAACGCGCCAAAGACAGGATACGACTTGTGGGTGTTACCTCTCGACGGTGATCGCAAGCCGGTTCTGCTACTCGGAGATACCTACAACGAGTGGGCCGGCGTCTTCTCGCCGGATATGCGCTGGGTTGCTTATGTATCCCTGGAGGCCGGTGGAATACACGCCGACGTTTATGTTCGCCCGTTCCGCGTCTCAGAGCAGACCGGCATCCCGGCGTTCGGCGAGAGCAAGTGGCAGGTTACGAAGGGCGGTGGAAACTGGCCCATTGGCGCAACCCCAAGGAGATCATCTTTGACGACGCTCCACTGCGCACGGCCCTTTTCGCCGCGCCAGTCAAGACGACCGCAACCGTCTTTGAGAGCGGAGTTCCCGAGCGGCTATTCGCCCTTCCGAATTTCGCTGCAGACCTGACCCCGAACGGCCAGCGATTCCTGGTTGCCGCACCACAGGTTCTACGATCCGCTCCAGCCTCCATTACCATGGTGCTCAACTGGCCCGCGCTGATGACGGAGTGAACGCCGGTATCGTTTAGCGCATGCCATCACTAGTCCAATAAGATCACAGGTCGCGGCCTTTCTGAGAGTGCCCAGATGAAAGAGTCGATGTCGGCCAGTTCGTCCAAGTCCTCGCAAACGTTGGGGTCATCGCGAGCATCGTGATCCTTGCGATTCAAGTGCATCAGAACAGTGATGTTCAGCGCGCCCAAGCCCGCGCGATCAGAGCCCAGATCCGTATTGACGGGGCTTCGCAAAGGCTGGTGATCCCAGAATCGTTGACGGCCAGCTTGAAACTGCGGCGCGGCGAGCCGCTCACCGAGATGGAAGACCTCGTGCTCGATATCGATGCCCGGGTCGTGCTCGTCGGCTGGCAATACATATACGGCGAGTTTCGCGAGGGCCTGATCGAGCGCGAGGACGTACCCCTTGAAGACTGGCGGTTTGCTTTTGCGAGCCGCCCCAGCTTCAGCCGAGTCTGGTCCGCAACTTCGACGATCAGCTTTCGTCCGGACTTTGTTGCGTGGATGAACGAGAACGTCGTTGGCCACGTCCCGCCCGCACGGAGCTCCGCTGGTGCCATCACGACGAGCGCTCAGACACCTGACTAGCTGACCATCGTCCGAACCGCGGGGCTTTGAACGCGCCTTGGCCTTTTTGTGCGACGGCTGTGGCGCGGTATGTGGTGCCCAGGAGCTGTCACGCGGACTGTTGAGCATCCGCGCACGGCGCTAGCGCGGCATTCACGTTGTTGGAAGCGGCTGCACGCTATGTCGCGAGACGCGATTAACGGGCGAGTTCGAACGCCAGGTGGGGGGCTCACGAGACCCATCGGCGTTGGCAAACCAACGGGCCGTTTTGGGGTTCATAGCGGACGCTCGCGAGCTATGCTTAGGGCGGTTACTCGATCGGCCGCTTCCGACCCAAGGCGGTCGTAGGCTCAAGCTCCCCCGCCCTGAAGATCTGCGTGGAGCAGCTACGCCGAATTAACGCATCGAGCTTCACTCAGTTTCGGCGTCTACGGGTGGACAGACTGGATCGCGCAGTTGAACGGCATGACTCGGTCGCCGGGCACCGACGAACGCTTCTGCTCGACCGGCGCGGTCAGCGAATCCGGAGCCGTCAGCGTCAGCGAGTAGAGAAGGCGGCTGCCGTCGGCGTTCGGTGTGAAACGCTCCAGGAGTCGCGCACCCTTGCCGAGCGGCACGCCGCGATTGTTGACGTACTGGGTGGCGTTGATTCGACTTGTATCGATTACCAACGTCGGGCCTTCCCAGCGGCCGTCGAGTAACCGCGCGCCGTTTCCGGCTGCGCCTGTGCACTCGCGCCATCGCGCATGTGGATTGTACGAACGGTGTCGTATTCCTCGATGCGCAACAGAATGGTGTCCTCTCGGTCTACAAACTCGATCGGGAAAGGCTGATTCATGATGTCAGGCATACCCTTCGGAGTGCACCCGGGCGCCGTCGACTCCTCGACGGGATTGAATGCCGCAACGGCCGCCTGCGCCGCAGGTGTCAACGGCATCGGCACTCTCGAAAGAGACTGCGGCGATGCGTCCGGATCATCGGGCCTGACGGAAGAACCAAAAACGGATGACCACACGCGAAATATCGTGGCACCGTTTGCGACGCCCGTGTCTCCGTTACCGGAGCGATCGGCAACATAGCCGTGGGCGGTATCGGCCCAGCGCGGCTTCGAGCGCCACAACACGAATTCCTGCCCGTCGGCCGACAGAATGTTCGTGCCATACATTCGGACATTGGAGCGCATCGATGGCCAGCCGGCGACCTTTACGCGGCTGCCCACTTTCAATATCTCGAGCGGCATCTGTAAGCGGCGCAGGTAGTTGACCCCCGAACTTTCGATCTCCCAGGTCACGAGGTCGCCGTCGGGATCCGCGATTTGCACTTCGATGAGAGCATGCGGGTTCTGCCACTCGACGTTCAGCAGGGTCCCATCGATTTCGATCGACTGCGTACGGTCAAACTCCGTGTACGAGTGATGCGCGACCGCGCTCACGGATGCCCCAACTGAGATCAACAAGGCGACAGCAGCGATACCCCGAAACCGTGCTTGCATGGAACCTCCGACTACGCCGGATGCTGCGCGCATCATGCTACCCCTTCGCTATCGACACCGGCAGAGTCTGGTCCCCCTGCGTATGAATAGATACGAGTGGTGAACAATCGTCGGCCTACGGAGTATGACTGCGGGTTTTAACGTCCCCTTGTGGCCGAAGGCGGTCCGATGAATCGCGGGCGTTCGGCTCGAAGCGAGCGACTTGAGTGCACTCAGAAGCGGCCGCTCACTTTGACGTCGGCGTAAGATCGTGGTCACGGGCCGCAAACGACCCGTTCGCGACGCTCGACGTTTCGAAAGAGTTCGTAAGCCGCGGCCATTTTGCGCGGCCGTCGATTTCGGGCTCGGGTGTTTGCAGCTTCACGGACGACCGATGCCGCGTCAAAGTAGTCGCGGACCGCCAAGGCGACTTGTCGCGGATCATCGCGTTGAGGGCGGTGACGCTCGCGAGCTACCTGCCGCGCGTCGTGCGGCTACGATTGATCCGATGGAAACGCTCAGAGCAGAGTAGTTCGAGAATCTAGGTCACCGGTAGCCGTCCATCACGAACAAGTTGCCGCGGTCGAAGTCCTTCGTGTACACGAACTCCTCGCTGTTGGGCGCCCAGGCACCGCCGTGAACGTGCCAGATGCCTCGCCCGAACGTGATCTGCCGCGGCTCCCCGGCCGCTGCAGGAAGACCCGCGTCCCCATCGGGCCGCTCGAGCGGCAGCACCCACCGGTTCATGCTCAAATGAGCGTCGGCACTGTTGTAGGCCACTGCTTTTCCATCCGCCGTCGCGTCGAGCTCAGTCGCGTTGGCATCGAGCAGTAGCACTTCCTGGCCGGTCTCGAGGTCCGCTGCGATCATTTCGATCCGACCCAAGCCGTCGCGCTTGTTGCGTGTGTAGATCACGCGTCGGCTATCCAAGTACCAATCGAAGCGCAGCACACCGGAAATATTCGTGGCGCGCGCATTGCTGCCATCGGGCGCAATCAGCCACAGTGTCGAACCGTTTTCGCCGGGCGCTAGATACGCGATTGCACTTCCATCGGCCGCCCAGCGGGGCGCCATTCGCGCTTGCACCCACCAATCGCCGTCCATCGGGATCGCCTGCTCGGAGATTCTGTGCGGCGCTGCGCCGTCGACGTCGGCCACCCAGAGCTGGAAGGGACCGCCACGATTTGAAAGGAACACCACTTGTGAGCCGCTAGGCGACCAGTCGGGCGTGCGATCCTCTTTGCCCTCGGGTGGGCGCGTGAGCAGCTGTTCGGAACCCGTCTCCAGATCGTGCAGCCATAGCTCCGACCTGCCGCTCCGACCGGACTGAAAAACGAGTAGTCGACCGTCCGGCGAGTAGGTCTGCGCAAAGTTGTTGCCGATGCTGAGCGAGATTTGTTCCTCGTTCTGCGGGTCGGCCAGGCGTACGCGGAACAGAGACGTCTCGTGGCTCCACTGAGAGAAGGCAATACGACCGGTGGACGACGGTATGGGTGAGCTCGCCCGCACCCCATTCGTGAGCTGCCTGAGGTCCCTGGAATCGACGTCGATGTCCCATACGTCGCCGCCACTGGTCGCAGTCGCCGTCACCGTGAACAGGATCCTGCGATCGTCTCGGGTCCAAACGGGGCTAGTGTTAGGGTTCCCATCGACGAGCAGGGGCATCGGCTCTCCACCTGCTGCCGGAACCAGGAAGAGGCCGGAAGACGGCGCGCGCGCGAAGGCGATCCACTGGCCGTCGTGCGACCACGACGCCCGAACGTCGCGCTCGTCGGGTCCAGGCCACGTGAGCTGAGTCTCCGCGCGCGTCTCGACGTCAACGATGAAAAGTGCGAGCCCCGCGGATTGAAGTCGGGAAAAGATGAGCTTCGTGCTATCGGGAGACCAAGGCTGCGAACCGATCGCCACGATAGACGTGAACTGGTCCAAATACGGTAGATGCGTCTCGGCAATCCGTCGCCGCGGTCCGCCAGTTGCGGAAACGACGAAGACTTTCATCCCCGTTCCGTCGTCGGAGAGGAAGGCGATTCTCGAGCCGTCCGGCGACCAGCGCGGCATCATGTCGTCATTCGGGCCGCCCGCCACAACGTGCGACTCACCCCCGTAGACGGAACGGACGCCGATATCGAGCGACCCGTTCAACGTGTAGTCGAAGGCCAGTTGACTGGCATCCGGCGACCAGCTGCCAGATAACGACAGCCCCGCTTGATCTGTCAGGGGCGATATGGTCACGTCGAGAGGCGTTTCGTCCGAAGGAAGAGAGCCGGCCCACCAGCCCGCACCCACCCCCAGCGCGATGAGAACGGCCGCTCCGATCAGGACTTGCGGCGAAAGCCAACTCGGGCCCTGATCAGCTGCTCGGGCCCAGGTCACTGTCAGGCGCTTCGCGAATGTCGTAGCGCCATGTTAAGGCGGCGACCACGGGAAACCCGAGCACGCCCGCCCACAACACGAGATCGACGAAACCGTCGGGTAAGCCCACGCGAGGAGCCGCAATGTCGACAAACTGCAGCACCGCGAAAGCGGCTGCGGCGTAAATCACCATCGCCCGCACGACTTTGCGTTGCCGCAGCTCTTCAAAGATGTGGAGTGGATGGCTTCATTCAGACGTGCGCGCTGGCGGTAGGACCGTACGCCTCCGGTCCGTGGCATGCAATGCAATCGAACGACAGAATTGCGAATTGGCGCACCATGTGGCCGCCGGGATTCCGGCTTGGGCGGTGCTGCGGATGGCCACGTCCGGCAATGCCGAGTTAATGGGACTGGGACGCGGAGTGTTGAGCATACGCGCCCGGCGCTAGCGCGGCATTCACGTTGTTGGAACCGGTTGCACGCGCTGTTGCGGGACGCGATGCCGGCCCAAGCGTCGGAGGCAGAGGGAGATCCCTAGACGCCACGATGGTCAGATCTTCCCGTTTTGCATTAGCGGGAAAGTTCGAACCGGAATCGCCATTCGGAAGGGTGAGTCAAGAAGATCGATGCCGAAGGCATGGAGGCTGCGCGATTCTGCTAGACTGTTATGCATCATAACAAAAGCCGCTAACCCCCGAGGCGAGGTGATCTCGTCCGGGCTGTTCGGCGGCTTCTCGTGGACGCACAGGCAAAGGGGATCCAGGCAATGAGCAATAAAGGGCCGGCAATAACGGGCATCGCGGGTGCGCTAGTGCTCGCCGGATACTTGGCAGCACAGCCACAGAATGGCGAGCCGCCCGAGCCGCCCGAGCTCGGCTTCTTCATCACGAGCGTCGGCATCGGCGACGGCGGCAACCTCGGCGGATTGGAAGGCGCCGATGCGCATTGCCAGTCGTTGGCTCGCGCCGCAGGCGCCGGTGACCGCACGTGGCGCGCGTACTTGAGCACCCAAGGAAGTAATGCAGTCAATGCGCGCGACCGTATCGGCGCCGGGCCCTGGGCGAACGCAAAAGGCATCGTCATTGCCACGAACCTGGACAACCTGCACTACGACAACTCGAATATCAATTTAGAACATGCGCTCGACGAGAACGGCAACCCGATTGCGTCGCGAATAGACGGGAGTCCGGACACGACACAACATGACATCCTCACCGGCTCACGACTGGACGGCACAGCGTTTCCGCCCGGCGAAGACCGCACGTGTCGCAACTGGACGAGCAACAACGAAGGCAGCGCGATGGTCGGGCATCATGACCGCTACTCGTTCATGATCCCCGGCGCACCGTGGAACTCGTCGCACGCGACGCCGGGTTGCAACCCGGAGGCGCTGATCAGCGTCGGCGGCGCCGGGTTGCTGTATTGTTTCGCCGCCGACTAATCGGCGTTAGACGATCAGTGCGTGCGCGCCCGCCTGCTCGTCGCGGTCTCGGCGAAGTAATTCGTCGTGCCGTCCGGGTCTTCGAGCCAAATAGTGCGTAGCGCGCCATTCGAGAACTCCGTGAGCGGCTTCTCGACGACCACGCCGTGTGCCTTGGCGGCGGTGTCGACGGCGTCCGCGTCCGAGACGACGTACTGAATCCCGCCGCTGCCGGTATCGGCCGGCAACTCGCCGGCGAAGCTGCGTAAGCTCACGGTCGTTGCGCCGTGACGGAACGAATACTTCATAGTGTCGAACAGAGGGTCGTGCACTGGCGGGAGCTCCTCGAGTCCTGCGAAGTCGCGGTAGAACGCGCGACTCGCTTCGAGGTCCGATACGGTGACACCCACCTCGATTTCGCGATAGCGCGCGGCCGGCGCATCAGGTTCGATCACGAGCTCCACCGATTGGCCGTCGGGGTCCGTGACGAGCGCGCTCCGGCGTTCGCCCACGGTGCGAAACACGGGATGCGCAAGCCCGTGCGCCTCGAAGCGCCGCACCAGCTCGCCCTCGCTCGCGAAGAAGAACGACAGCAGTCGCACGCCGGTTGCGTCGCGCACGCCTCCGGCCACGTAGGTGCGATCCGGAACGCGTCCCGTGAGCTTGAGTTCCTGCGCGCCGGCTTGGAAGCGCGCCACGCCGCCGACGGCATCAGCGGGATTGAACGTGACGAGCTGCTCGAAGCCGAGCCCTGGCCCATAGAATTCGAACATTTTCTCTGCGTGGGCGCCGTAGCGCCTGAATACGTTCATTGACGGTTGCCACAACGTTGCGCGCACGGAATTCCCGGCATCGTCCGCGGTCGCAAGGGACGGAAGAACCATGACGGCGGCCATCGTGCAAGTGGCCACGAGCATTCGCATGACGTTCTCCTTGATCACTCTGTCGTTCAAGAACTTGGTGACGGCTCCCCGAAGCATGATCCGGCCGCCTTCCTGGTCGTAAAACAGTGCAGCCGAATGGTGCGCCTCGGAGAATGATATGCGATATAGCAAACGACTTCGATCTCAGCGCGGAATTCTTCCGCGCGGACGCTGGGCAATGTTGCGCGCGCTGCTGGCAGAAGCGTCCCCGCGGCGCAGCCCTTCATCGTCGCGGCCGACGTCTGCGTGCTCGTCGACGGCCGGATCCTGCTCGAGGACGGCGTGCTCCTCACGCTGGACGAGGAAGCGCTGCTCGCGCGGGCCGCGCAGCAAACGCACAGCCTGCTGGGGCGCGCAGCGCGGCACTGAGGCGGACTTAGCGCAGCAGGTCGAAGATCCGGCTGTACTTGATCACGAACTCGCGGCCCGCGGCAATGCGCCGAAGCCACGCTCGTCGATCTCGTTGTAGACGAAGTAGAGCCCCGCGTTCGCGGATTGCAGCCCATGCCGTCCGTGAACGGCGAGCATCGCATCGCGACGCCGCTAGTTTCCGATCGGCCCTATGAACGTCATGTGGGCCTCGTTCTCGCCCGGCCTGCCGTCGAGGTGGCTGTCGATGCGCAACTGGTGCTTGGCGACAGTGCCGACGATGTCGTTGCGATAGCGCCCATACTGGGCGATCCTGCCGTTGTCTTCGTGCACGGTGAAGAATGCCACTCGGGGGCCGTCGACCGAGCCGTCCTCGATTGGGGCCATTGTGACGGGTGAGTCGCATGGGCCGCAGATGAGCCCCACGAGTTGCCCGTCGAGCACCTTGAGCATCAAGATCTGCGCGCGCGCGCCCGTGCCCGAGATCCAGGTACCCGCCATCGATTCGAGCGTCTGCGGCTCCGGCGATCCCGGCGCGACGTAGGGCGCGGGCGGCGGCGCCGCGGCCGCAGGGGCGGCGGCTGGCGTGGGCGCCACGGGCTCGACGCGCACGAGGCGTTCCGGTGCCGACTCGGCGCCCACGCGGCGCAGACGGATCTGGCCGTCGCCGATGTCGCCTTCGAAGCGCTGCTCGCGCCACTGGCCGTCGCTATCCGACAGCAGCGAAAAGGACAGGCGTGCACCCGAGATGCGGCCGTTGCGCACGATCGAGATGTCTTCGCGCTCGTCGCAGCGCGTGCAATGCGTGCCCGTGAAGGCATCGTCGCGCACTTTGAAGATGTAGATGTGTCGCACACCGTCGACGTCGGCAATCCAACCGCCGCGGATATCCGGCTGTGAGAACGCCGGCGCGGCGCACCCTAAGAGCAGGGCTACGAGCCAGCGGATCGCGGTTCTCTTTCTCGTCATTGGCCCCCCGTCGAGACCGGCCGCGGCCGCCGGTCGCACGCCCCTAGACTATCGTAGACGTGTACCGCCGTCGTGCTCGTTCATCCACGCGTAATGGTGATGCATCGTTCCACTTGAGACTCGGTTGCCCATGGTCGCTCATCCGAGCTCACTCCTGAGATCAAACAGCTTCGGCCTAAATTCGGTCGGGAGTCGCGAGGCGCGTCTCCTGAGGTGGTGATGTTCCGGCCGAAGACGAACCATTACTCTCCGGGTTTGGGCCGAGTGCGCCGCCCGAGTCGTCGCTGTTTGGAGCTGCCTACCATGTAAAACAGCGGTGGTGCCCAGGAGCAATCACGCGGACTGTTGAGCATACGTGCCCGCCGCTAGCTAGCTTGGCATAGTTGTCCGAACCATCGCTTCGACGAGCCGATCTGGCTCGACCGTGCGCGGGCATTCGCGATGCATGCCGGGGCGCAAGTCGATAAGGCACGGGGGCAAAACACCTATCCGCGGCGAACGGTTGGCGAGCGCCGCAATGTCGGCGCCTACTTGACCTTTGCGTTGTACCATTGGCCTTTCACCTGACATCAAGAGAACAAGCATGAGACACCTTGCTTCCGCCCTCGCCCTGTCCGCGGTCGTCTCGGCCACGGGTGTTTCCGCCCAGCAGCCGCCTGCTGCGCCGCAGCGCGGCATTGTCAACGTGACCGGGCAACTCTATCGCGCGCAGAACAACAACCACTACACGGTGTTCTTGGTGACGCCCGAAGGCGTCATCATGAGCGATCCGATCAATCGCGACTTTGCGCGCTGGCTCAAAGCCGAGATCGCGACGCGCTTCAGGGTGCCCGTCCGCTACGTGCTGTACACGCATCGCGACTGGGACCATGCGTCCGGCGGCGTGGTGTTTGCCGACACTGCCGAGTTCGTCGGCCATCGGAACATGCTTGCGGCGCTCGCGCCGCCGGCTGGTAATCCTCCGCTCCCGGCTGACGCCGTGCAGATCGACGCCAACAAGAACGGACTGGTCGAGCGCAGCGAGGCGGCCGGCCAGTACAGCGACCGCTTCGCGATGTTCGACTACAACCGCGATGAGGTCATCAGCGGCGCCGAGATCGCGCGCGGATCGGTGAGCGATGTCTATCCGCCGACTGTGACCTACACCGACCGTCATACCGTGACGCTCGGCGGGAAGCGTGTGACGATGACCTATCTCGGAGTGGCGCACGCCGACGACAGCTCGGTGCTGCATTTTCCGGATGAACGCGCCGTGTTCAGCGCCGACATCCTGCAGGTCAAGCGCCTGCCGGGCGGACTTGCGCCGACCATCGGGTCGTGGATCGATGCGCTGTCGACTATTACCGCACTCGACTTCGAGCACGCTCTCACCGGCCACGCGTTGTCTGGCACGAAGGAGGACGCGATGCAGTCCCTGCAGTACATGCTGGACATCTCGAAGGGCGTCGCAGCCGGTGTCGCCGCCGGACGGAGCCTGCCGGAGATCCAGAGGACACTGACGCTCGATGCCTACAAGGGGTTCGAACGCTGGGACACGATCCGCGAGGCGCACATTGCCGCGGTCTACGCGACGATGGGTGGATCGCGGTCTGCAGCATCGACTGCGACTCGGTAACAATGGGCCGCCTGCAGGCGGCCCCCTACGACACAGCACGAGGTCCGTGCGTTGCTGCACGCGTCTGTGGAGAAGCTCGGCTTCAAGCGGCGCGCAGCGGCGGTGGCGCCGGCCGCGTTATAAATCTGGTGCCCAGGAGCTGTCACACGGAGTGTTGAGCATACGCGCCCGGCGCTAGCGCGGCATTCACGTTGTTGGAAGTTTTGACGTTCAAAGCAGACGCTCGCGAGCTATGCTTGGGTGGTTATTCGATCGGCCGCTTCCGACCCAAAGCGGCCATTCACCCAGCCGTAGAATCGCAGACGCCTGCCGGCGTAGCGCCTTTGTTAGACTGGTTGAAACCTCTCTTCGGAGGGCATCTGTGAAAGCCCAGCCCGGTCGCGTTGAAGACTCAGCGCTGACACGTCGCGGCCTCATGCAGGGCGCGCTGGGGATGCTCGCGCCGGCCGTGCTGAGCGCCAAGAGCCTTCGCCCAGACAAGCCCAGCCGCGGCTCCCGCCGCGCCGCTCGCCGCGAATGTCCTCCCGCCGGCGTCCGCTCGCGCTTCGTCGAGAACGTCAACGGCATCCGCTTTCACGTTCTCGAGGCCGGCTACGAGATCGCGCCGGGCGACCTGGCGTCCTGATGCTGCACGGCTTTCCCGAGCTCGCCTACAGCTGGCGCAAGGTGATGCCGCGTGTAGCGGCTGCGGGCTACCACGTCATGGCGCCCGACGTCCGCGGCTACGGACGCAGCGGCAGGTGGGACGTCAAGTACGACGACGAGCCTCGATCCGTTCGGGAACATGAACAAGCTGCGCGACATGCTGGCGCTCGTCTCGGCCTTCGGCCATCGCTCGGTGCATGTCGTCGGCCACGACCAGGGTTCACCGCTCGCCGGATGGTGCGCGCTCGCACGGCCGATGTCTTCCGTCCGTGGTGATGATGAGCGCGCCATTCGGCGGCGTGCAGGCGTTACCCGTTCAACACGGCGAACGCGCCGGGCAGACCGCCCGCGACGCCAGCACCCGATCGGATCTACGACGAGCTCGCGGCGCTCACTCCACCACGCAAGCACTATCAGCGCTACTACCAGACGCGCGAGGCGAACGAGAATCTGTGGCATCCGCCGCAGGGGATCCACGCGTTCATCCGTGCCTACTACCACATGAAGAGCGCGGACTGGGCGCAGAACAAGCCGCATCCGCTGCAGGGACGGACCGCGACCGAGTGGGCGACGATGCCGCGCTACTACATCATGGATTTGAACAAGGGCATGGCGGAAACGGTCGCCGCCGAGATGCCGTCCGCGGCGGCGATCGCGGCAAACAAGTGGCTGCCCGACAGCGAGCTGCGCGTCTACGCCGAGGAATTCGGTCGCACGAGCTTTCAGGGCGGCTTGAACGGCTACCGTACCGGCGGGGAACCCGACGCGCAGGTGTTCGCGGGACGCACCGTCAACGTGCCGGCCATGTTCATCGGCGGCAAGTCCGACTGGGGCGTGTATCAGAATCCCGGCGCGATCGAGCGGCTCGAGAAGAACGTCTGCACGAACTACAACGGCACGCACCTCGTCGACGGCGCCGGCCACTGGGTGCAGCAGGAGCAGCCGGCGGAGTTCGCGCGGCTGGTAATCGACTTCATCCGTTCGGTCCTGACCAGGCTCCGGGCTCATGCAAGTAATTGCATGACTATGCAGGTATTGATATAATCTGCGCGTGAACGGTAACTCCACGCCGACAGGGATGAAACCGCTGGAGTTCCTCGGATCAAGTCGCGATGACTTACGCGCGATGCCCGATACTGTCCGGCACGACATCGGATTCGAGCTTATGCGCGTGCAGTTCGGCGGCGAGCCTACGAGCTTCAAACCGATGCCCACCGTAGGAGCCGGTGCTTGCGAAATTCGTGTCCGCGATAAGTCGGGCGCATACCGGGCGATCTACGTGGCCAAGTTCGAGGCGGCTGTCTATGTGCTGCACGCTTTTCAGAAGAAGTCGCAACAGACGGCGAAGGCCGATATCGAGCTAGCGAAGGCTCGCTACAGAATGATTGGAGGAAAGTCATGAGGAAGAAGACCGATCCGCGCCTCTCCGATACTCGCCGGATCAAGAGTAGCGGCAATGTATTCGTCGATCTCGGCTTCGATCAGGCGGAGGCCAAGGTCATGGCGCTGCGCGCCGAGGTAATGATTCGCATGGAGCAGCACTTGAAGGCACAGGGCTGGACGCAGGCCGAAGCCGCCAAGCGCTTAGGTATAACGCAACCGCGAGTATCGCGACTCATCAAGGGCAAGTGGCAGGACTTCAGCCTAGATATGCTGCTGACGCTGGCTGCGCGTGCCGGGCTGAATCCCGAACTGAAGCTGGCCGCATGAGCAGTCGGCGCAATGACAGGTCCTGGCCGTTCTGAGGCGTTCGCGGCGATGCTGACCGGATAGTCCTGGTCTGGAATATGCTTTTTCCGACGGGCAGCTGCGCTGTGGCGCCGATGCGCCGTCGCGGTCCGCCGGTGGCTTTGACACAATCGGCATTACGCGCCATGGCCCGCGGCGCAGAAGAGTGGTTCAAAACGCCTATCCGCAACGCAGCAGTCGAGGTAGAGACTCATGACGAACCGCCGCACCGCCCTCCGCGCGCTTGTCGCCACCGCCGCGGCCACCATCGCCTCTCCCGCGGTCCTGCGCGGCCGCTACCGACTGTTTGCTCAGGTGGCACAGACCTACTCCGAGCGCACCATTCGTCTTGTGCGCGAATCCATCGTCATCGACATGCTCTCGCAGTTCGTTTTCCCCGACTTGCGCGAGGAAGGGGCACCGCTCGCCGAGCGCTGGCTCGGGGAGCCCGCGTCCTTCACCGCCGAGCACTTCGCGATCTTCCGCGACTCTGGGGTCAACGTCCTCGCGCTCGGGTGGCGCCCAAATTCCTTCGAGGAGGGCCTCCGCTTCATGGCGCGTTGGAACGGCTTCATCGCCTCGCATTCGCAGTGGTTCACGCGCATCGACGAGCCGCGCGATCTGCGCGCCGTGAAAGAGACCGGCAAGGTCGGCATCATGATAACTACCCAGGACTCCACGCAGTTCCGCAACGCCACTGACGTCGACATGTTCTATCAACTCGGTCAGCGCGTCGCGCAACTCACCTACAACACGCAGAACGGGATCGGCGCCGGGTTCCTCGAGCACCGCGACGGCGGCCTCACGATCTTCGGGCACGAGATCGTGCAGCGAATGGAGCAGGTCGGGATGATTGTCGACCTCTCGCACTGCGGTGACCAAACGACTCTGGACGCGATCGCTGCGGCGAAGAAGCCGCTGCTTTTCACGCACGCCTCAGCGCGCGCGCTGCTGCCGAACTGCCTGCGCTGCAAGACCGACGACATGATCCGCGCGCTTGCAGCGAAGGGGGGCGTGATCGGCGTGCCGATGATCCGTTTCATGGTCCGCGCAGCGCCACCTGTGACGGTCGAGCACGTGGTGGACCACGTCGATTACCTGATCAAGCTGGTTGGACCCGAGCACGTCGGTGTCGGCTCTGACCTCGACACGGCCGGCCGCGCGAACGAAATCCCGAGGGCCGGCGAAGAGCCGGTGCTCAGCCAACAGCCCAACTACGACCGCTACGGCGCCTACTTCACCGCTGACGGCGGCGCCCACGTGGACGGTCTGAACCACCCGAAGCGCATCTTCGATCTCACGGAGGCGATGGTGCGGCGCAAGCACTCCGATGCAACGATCGCGCTTGTACTCGGCGGGAGTTTCGCCCGTGTGTTCGGCGAGGTGCGGCAATAAGCAGGTCGGTAGCCCGCGATCTCCGAATGCTCACTCCCAAGGCCGTGGTCGTGCTGCCGGATTCGGAGTACGCGCTGCTGACCATCTGCGCTCGCAAGCCTCTCGTCGAGCGGAATCGATCGGCGAGCCTTTCCCGACTTAGGGCGGCTCATTTCGGGAGAGTTGCGTCGGCTCGGTTGTCGCGAGTCGAGGCGCCGCGCCTGCCGTGCTCGCGCGTGTTGCAGCGCCACGGTCATGGTGCCCAGGAGAGGACTTGAACCTCCACGAGTGTTACCCCACTGGCACCTGAAACCAGCGCGTCTACCAATTCCGCCACCTGGGCATCGGGGTCGCGAAGGGCGAGGAATGTACTGACTGCCCTCCGGGGCTGTCAAACCGCTGCGGCCGCGGCGAGCGCCGCGGGCGGCTCGGCTAAGATGCCGCCGATGATGATCAATCGATTCCTCGAGCCTCGGGGCTGCTCGCTGATGCCGCGCGGCCCGAAGAACGCCGACCGCGGCGAACGCCGTTACGAGCACAAGATCCCGAGCCGCGACGAGATTCTCGCGGCGATGGAGCAAGCCGGGCAGCCGCTCAAGCTCGAGGCCCTGGCGCCGCGCTTCGGCATCCACACCGAGCAGCATCGGCGCGCGCTCGAGGCGCGCATGCGCGCCATGGTGCGCGACGGCCAGCTGCTGCGGAACCGCGCCGACGAGTTCTGCCTCACGGGCCACCTCGACGTCGTGACCGGCAAGGTGCTCGCGCATCGCGACGGTTTCGGTTTCCTGCGGCCCGACGACGGCAGCGACGATCTCTATCTCGCGGCGCGCGAGATGCAGCTGCTTGTGGGACGGCGATCGCATCGCCGCGCGCGCCAGCGACACGCCGCGCGGCCGCGAAGGGCCACGTCGTCGAGATTCTCGCGCGCGGCAAGACGCGCATCGTCGGGCAGTTTCGCCGCGAGCGCGGCATCGACTTCGTGCTCGAGAGCGGCGAGTCGCGTACCGAGGTGCTGATTGCGCGCGGCGAGTCGCACGGCGCGAAACCCGGCGACATCGTCAACGTCGAGGTGCTCGAGTATCCGAGCAAGCGCGGTCACGCCATCGGCCGCGTGCTCGAGATCGTCGGCCGCAAGGATCAGCCCGGCATCGACACGGAAGTCGCGATCCTCGCGCACGGCATTCCGAACGAGTGGCCGGCCGAGGCGCTCGCCGAGGCCCGCACCTGGTCGGCCGAGGTGCCGGAGAAAGCGAAGGAAGGGCGCGAGGACTTGCGCAGCGTGCCGCTCGTCACGATCGACGGCGCCGACGCGAAGGATTTCGACGACGCCGTGTTTTGCGAGCCGCAGGGCGACGGCTGGCGGCTGCTCGTCGCGATCGCCGACGTGAGCCACTACGTGCGCGCC
Source organism: uncultured Gammaproteobacteria bacterium (assembly GCA_963741255.1). GTDB lineage: Bacteria > Pseudomonadota > Gammaproteobacteria > Steroidobacterales > Rariloculaceae > FEN-1219. Next base: position 264,175 of record CAVUHM010000002.1, read on the forward strand.
GACTCGCCGCTCGACCGCGAGGCGCGCGGGCGCGGGACGTCGGTGTACTTCCCCGATCGCGTCGTGCCGATGCTGCCCGAGGAGCTGTCGAACGGCCTGTGCTCGCTGAAGCCGCACGTCGATCGGCTGTGCTTGGTCTGCGAGATGCAGGTGTCGCGCGCGCGGCGAGGTGACGCGCTCGCGTTTCTACGACGCCGTGATGCGCTCCGCGGCGCGCCTGACCTACACCGAGGCCGCGAGCCATGCTCGTCGCGGCGCGGCCACGCGGGCCGCACGCCGAGCTGAAGCCGGCGCTGCAGCACTTGAACGCCGTCTACGAAGCGTTCGCGGCCGTGCGCAAGCAGCGCGGCGCCATCGACTTCGACCTGCCGGAGGCGAAGATCGAGCTCGACGAGCGCGGCCAGGTTCGCAGCGTCCGGGCCGTCGAGCGGCTCGTGACGCACAAGATCATCGAGGAGTGCATGATCGCCGCCAACGTCGAGGCGGCGAAGCGCATCCACAAAGGCAAGATCCCCGGGCTTGTACCGCGTTCACGAAGGGCCCGGACGAAGGCAAGCTCGAAGAGCTCGTGCTGTTCCTGCGCACGTTCGGCCACAAGCTCGCGCCGAAGCAAGATTTCGCCGAAGGAGATCAACCGGATCCTCGCGAGCGTGTCGGGCAAGCCCGAGGAAGAGCTCGTCGAGACCGTCGTGCTGCGCTCGATGATGCAGGCGCGGTATCAGCCCGGCAACGTCGGTCACTTCGGCTTGGCGCTCGGCGCTTACGCTCATTTCACGTCGCCGATTCGGCGCTATCCCGATTTGCTCGTGCATCGCGCGATCAAGTGGCTCAACGACAAACGGTCGGCCAAGGGTTTCCGTTACGCGCTTGCCGGAGATGGAGCAGCTCGGCGAGCACTGTTCGCGCACCGAGCGTCGCGCCGACGAAGCGACGCGCGAGGTGGCCGAGCGGCTGAAGTGCATCTATCTGAAGGAGCGCGTCGGCGAAACGTTCGACGTGGTCATCAGCAGCGTCGTCGCGTTCGGGCTTGTTCGTGCGCGTTGCCGGAGGTTCAGGCCGACGGGCTCGTGCACGTGACGGCGCTGCCGCGCGACTACTACCACCGCGACCCGACGGGAACGACGCTCAAGGGCGAGCGCTCGGGCCGTGAGTACCGGCTGACCGAGATCGATCAAGGTGCGTCTCGCCGGCGTCAACGTCGAGGAACGCAAGATCGACTTCGTTCCCGTCGAGAACGCGACGAGCGCAGGCGCGCCGAGCCGCGTCGCGGCGCGACGCGGCCGTGGCTAGCCGCACGCAACACGTCTACGGGCTGCACGCGGTGCGCGCCGTGCTCGAGCGACGGCCGGAAACGGTGCTCGCGGCGAAGGTGCTCCGCGAGGCGAGCGGCAAGCTCGCCGAGCTCGTGCGCGCGCTCGCGGCGCGCGGCGTAGCGCGTGCAGCGCGTGGCGCGCGCCGATCTCGATCGGCTGACCGACGGCGGCGTGCACCAGGGAATCGTCGTGGAGGTCGCGCGCGGCGCCCGAGTTCTCGATCGGCGACTTCGAGGCGCTCGTCGTCGAGCGCGGCCGAGCGTTGCGGTTGCTCGTGCTCGACGGCGTCGAGGACCCGCGCAATCTCGGTGCGTGCCTGCGCACCGCGGACGCGGCCGGCATCGATGCCGTCGTCGTGCCGAAGGACCACTCGGCGAAGCTCACGGCCGCGGCCGTGAAGACGTCGACGGGCGCGGCCGAGACCGTGCCCGTCTTCCGCGCGCCGAATCTCGCGCGGACGCTGGCGTGGCTCAAGGAAGCGCGGGTCTGGGTGGTCGGCGCGGATGCCGAGGCGCCGCAGTCGCTCTACCAGACGAAGCTCGCGCCGCCCGTCGCGCTGGTGCTCGGCGGCGAGGGGCGGGGCGTGCGGCGCCTGACGCGGGATCTGTGCGACGAGCTCGTCCATATCCCGATGGCGGGCTCGGTCGAGAGCCTGAACGTCTCGGTCGCCACGGGAATCGTGCTGTTCGAGCTGCTGCGCCAAGCCCCGAAGTAGGGCCAGCCATTCGCGGCTTGAGCGGCCCCGGCCGACCGGGTAGGATGGCGCGCCCCCCGAACCGAACAATCGGGGAACTCCTTGCCTCACCGCGTTGACGGGAGGCTGTTCAACCCATAGGGAGATCTCATTGAGACACTACGAAGTCGTGTTTCTGGTCCATCCTGACCAGAGCGAGCAGGTACCCGCGATGATGGAGCGTTACCGCAACATGATCGAAGGCGCCAGCGGCAAGATCCACCGCCAAGAGGACTGGGGCCGTCGCCAGCTCGCGCATTCGATCTCGAAGGTGCACAAGGCGCACTACCTGCTGCTGAACATCGAGTGCGACAAGCCGACGCTCGACGAGCTCGTCGGCGCGTTCCGCTTCAGCGACGCCGTGCTGCGTCATCTCGTGATCGCGCGCGACGAGGCCGTCGACCGAGCCGTCGTTCATGGCGAAGGCGCGCGAGGAGGAAGAGGAGCGCGAGGCGCAATCGGCCGCCGCGATCGGCACCGCGCGAGCCGCGCCCCGCGGCCGGCGGCCGACTTCGACAGCCCGGAAGCGGCGTTCGGCGACGAACCCGCCGAAGTCGAGCGCGAGTAGCCCGCGCACAGAATTACGGAGAGATCGAACATGGCTCGTTATTTTCGCCGCAAGAAATTCTGTCGCTTCACGGCCGAAGGCGTGAAGGAGATCGACTACAAGGATCTCGCGACGCTGAAGGCCTACGTCACGGAGACCGGCAAGATCGTGCCGAGCCGCATCACGGGCACCAGCGCGCCGTATCAGCGGCAGCTCGCCACGGCGGTCAAGCGCGCGCGTTATCTCGCGCTGTTGCCGTACACGGATCAGCATTGAGCCACATTGAGCTCGCGGTGCGGCGACGCGCGCGGGCACGAGAGTTCAGACATGGAAATCATTCTGCTCCAGAAGGTCGATAACGTCGGCGGCATCGGCGACCGCGTGCGCGTGAAGTCCGGCTACGCCCGGAATTACCTGATCCCGCAGGGCAAGGCCACGCTGGCCACGGCGGCCAACATCGCCAAGTTCGAGTCGCGCCGCGCCGAGCTCGAGGCGAAGGCCGCTGCGGAGCTCGGGGCCGCGCAGGCACGCGCCAAGAAGCTCGAAGGGCTCGTGCTCAAGATCGAGATGCAGGCCGGCGCCGAGGGCAAGCTGTTCGGCTCCGTCGGTACCGTCGACATCGCCGAGGAGATCGGCAAGCGCGGCATCGAAATCGAGCGCAGCGAGATTCGGCTTGCCCGACGGGCCCGCTGCGTGTCGTCGGCGAGCACCAGATCGAGCTGCACTTGCACGCCGACGTCAACGTCGGGATCACGGTCGTAATCGAGGCCGCGGAACCCGCCAACGCCTAAGCGCAGGGCTCGTGCGGCCCGCAGAGGATCAGGATGGCCGAAGCCGCAGCAGCAACCGAGCTCGCCCGCCGGGCTGACGGAACGCCTGCGGTTGCCGCCGCACTCGGTCGAAGCCGAGCAGTCGTTGCTCGGCGGCCTGATGCTGGACCAGCGCGCCTGGGACCAGATCGCCGACGTCGTCACCGCCGAGGATCTGTACCGCGCCGATCATCGGCTGATCTTCGGCGCCGTCGCCGTCGCTCGTCGAACGCAACCAGCCGCCCGATGCCGTCACCGTCAGCGAGCACCTGCAGCGCCTCGGGCAGCTCGAGGCGGCCGGCGGCTTGCCCTATCTCGCGCGGCTCGTCGAGGACACGCCGAGCGCGGCCAACATTCGCGCCTACGGACGCATCGTTCGCGACAACGCGATGCTGCGCCAGCTCATCGAGATCGGCGGCGACATCGCGGCCAGCGCGCACGCGACCGAAGGGCTCACGGCGGCCGAGATCGTCGATCGCGCCGAGCAGCGCGTATTCGAGATCGCCGAGCGCGGGCAGCGCCGCGGCTCGGGCTTCGTGTCGTTGAAGCAGATCCTGCCGAAGACCATCGATCGACTCGATTTCCTGAGCCACTCGACGAGCGAGATCACCGGCGTCTCGACGGGCTTCGGCGAGATGGACAAGATGACGGCGGGTCTGCAGCGCGGCGAGCTCGTCATCATCGCGGGAAGACCATCGATGGGAAAGACGACGCTCGCGATCAACATCGCGGAGAACGCGGCGCTCGGCAACAAGGTGCCGGCCGCGATCTTCAGCATGGAAATGTCGGCCGAGCAGTTGTAGCTTCCGCATGTTGAGCTCGATCGGGCGCATCGCTCAGACGCGCTTGCGCACCGGTAAGCTGCATGGACGAGGACTGGCCGCGCGTCGACTCCGCAGTGTCGATGATGTCGGACGCGCCGATCTTCATCGACGACAGCGGCGCGTTGACGCCGACCGAAGTCCGCGCGCGTGCGCGGCGCTTGAAACGCGAGCACGGCTTGGGTTTGATCGTCGTCGACTATTTGCAGCTGATGCAGGTGTCGGGCACCGTCGAGAATCGCGCGACGGAGATTTCGGAGATCTCACGCTCGCTGAAGGCGTTGGCCAAAGAGCTCGACGTGCCCGTGATTGCGCTGTCGCAGCTGAATCGCAGCGTAGAGCAGCGTCAGGATAAGCGGCCAGTGATGTCGGACCTACGTGAGTGCGTGACGGGGGACACACTGGTGTGCCTGACGGACGGCAGACGCGTGCCGATTCGCGATCTCGTCGATACCGAGCCGGAAGTCTGGTCGGTCGACGGCAACCAGCGGCTTACAGCCAGTCGCGCCGATAAAGTCTGGAAGGTTGGCCGCAGAACGGTCGTCCGGGTGGACCTCGCAAGCGGGCGATCGATTCGTACGACACGAGATCATCGCCTCCTGGCGGGGAAAGGATGGGTGACGACCGGGGAGCTGGCGATCGGCGATCGGCTTGCGCTTGCGCGTCGTATCCCCGAGCCGGCCGAACCGGAAGCCTGGCCGGACCACGCGCTGATCCTTCTTGGGCACCTCGTCGGCGACGGCAGCTATCTGAAACATCAACCTCTGCGCTACACGACGGCGTCCGAGGCGAACAGCGCCGCCGTGCGCGAAGCCGCTGAAGCATTCGGGTCGACGGTCAAGCGGTACGCGGGCAGAAGGGCGTGGCATCAACTCCTCATCAGCGGCAATGGCAACCGGTGGAAGGCCACAGGCGTCGGCCGGTGGCTCAAGGAGCTAGGCATCTTCGGGCAGCGCTCTCACGAAAAGCGTTTGCCGGCCGGCGTTTTTGCGTTGCCTCGCGAGCGCATTGCGGTGTTGCTCAAGCACCTGTGGGCCACCGATGGGTCGATCACGCTGCGGCGCAACGGCGGCGGCGCGCCGCGAGCATATTTCTCAACTTGCAGTCAGGGCCTCGCATTCGATGTCGCTGCCTTGCTGCTGCGCATCGAGATCGTGGCGCGCATTCGCGTCTTCCACCCCACACGCGGCAGACCGCTTTACAGCGTCGATGTCAGCGGTGCGTCGGCGCAGCGCAAGTTCCTGGACGCGGTGGGTGGATTTGGGCCGCGCGCCGGCGCCGCCGCGAACCTCGCGGAGTACCTCGCGAACGTCGAGAGCAATACGAACGTCGACACCCTGCCGATGGAAGTCTTCACGGCGGTCCGCGCGCGAATGCGCGCGAGCGGAGTCTCGACACGCGCCATGGCCGCGCAGCGTGGGACGGCGTATGGAGGAACCTCGCATTTTCGTTTCGCTCCGAGCCGAGATTTGGCCGCCGACTACGCGCGGCTGCTCGACGCTCCCGAGATCGCCAGATGGGCTGAGTCCGATCTGTTCTGGGACCGAGTGGTCTCGGTCACGGAGGAGGCGGAAGAGGAGGTCTTCGATCTCACCGTGCCCGGTCCTGCGAATTGGCTGGCCGACGGAATCGTGACGCACAATTCGGGCGCGATCGAGCAGGACGCGGACGTGATCCTGTTCATCTATCGCGAAGAGGTCTACGAGCGCGACACGCCGCGCAAGGGCATCGCGGACATCATCGTCGCGAAGCAGCGCAACGGTCCCGTGGGCGAGTTTCGCCTCACGTTCCTCGGCGAGTTCACGAGGTTCGAGAACCTCGTGGCGGAAGCCTACGGCGAGGCGTCTCTGTCCTCTCTAGCTCAGGAAGAAGCCCATCTTCACGCCGGCGAGCTGAATGACGTCGTTGTCTTGCAGCTTGCGCGCTTGAGCGCCGATCGCCATGCCGTTCACGAGCGGGAAGCCTTCGGTCTTGCCGCTCTCGACGTGCACGATGTAGTAGCCCTCGGCGCGCCGCGTGATGGCGGCAACTTGCACGCCCGGACGGCCGAGCGTCGTCAGCGCTTTGACGAGCTCGAGCTCGCGGCCGGCGAACGTGCCCGACAGCACCTGCAGCTTCGCGAGCGGCAGTGCCGGAGCGGCGCTCTCGTCGACTTCCTGCGTCGTCGTCGGCGCGAACGGCGGCGCGGTTCCGCGGCGGCCGGTGGCGGCGTGGGAGCGGCGCGCGCAGGGGCCGATGCGGCTGCTGCGCTCGCTGCGGCTTCGGCCACGCGAGCCGCTTGCGCGACTTGCTTCTCCATCTGGCCGCTCGGCTGGATGACCATCGTCTTCTCGAACTCGTCCTCGGGCGCTTGCTGCGCCTGATCGTCGACGTAGCGCAGCTGGTGATGGCCGACGGTGATCACGTCGCCGTGCTGCAGCGCGTGCTTCTTGATGAGCTTGCCGTTGACGTACGTGCCGTTGGTGCTGTTCAGATCCTCGAGGAACGAGTCGTTGAGGATGTTGATCAGCAGCGAGTGATGACCGCTGACGGCCGCGTTGTCGATGCGAATGTCGTTGTCCGGCAGGCGGCCGACGGTATAGCGCTCCTTGGTCATGTTGTATTCCGCCAAGGTCTGGCCGTCCAAGCTGAGAATCAAGCGTGCCATGGTTGTCGTCCCAATTGCCGAGTTGTCGATCTTCAACCTGTGCCTACGACCCGAACAGACCGCGGAACTTGCTCATAGAAGCCGGCTTCGGCCGGAAAAGAATCTGCGACGCGCACGAGAATCACGGAGACGTTGTCGCGACCGCCGTTGTCGTTGGTCAGCTTGATCGAGCTGCTCGCCGACCGTGCGCACGTCGTTGTTGAACGTGCTGATCGTGAGATGAATGTCCTCGTCTTCGACCATGTCGGGCAGACCGTCCGAGCACATCAGGAAGTAGTCGCCTTTCTGCACCTCGACCTCTTGGACTTCGACTTCGACGTTCGCTTCGACGCCGAGCGCGCGAGTCACGTAGTTGCGATTCGTCGAGCGCTGCGCTTCTTCCTGCGAGTAGAAGCCGCGGTCCACGAGCTCCTGGAGCAGCGAGTGATCCATCGTGATCTGCTCGAAGCGGTTGCCGCGCAAGCGATACATGCGCGAGTCGCCGACGTGCGCGATGGAGACGCGGTTGTCGTAGAACAAGCTGGCGACGAGCGTCGTGCCCATGCCTTCGCATTGCGGCTGCGATTGCGCTGTCTGATTGATGACTTTGTTGGCGCGGTGGATCGCGTCGCGCAGCACGATCGTTTGCCGCATGTAGCCGGTGCCGGCTCTCGATGTCGCCGCGCTTTTCGTGTCTTGCAGGCCTTGCGTCACGAGGTCGATGATCGTCTTCACGGCGATGCCGCTCGCGACTTCGCCGGCGTTGTAGCCGCCCATGCCGTCCGCGAGCACCCACAGGCCGATCTCGGGTTGCTGATCCGATCGCGTCCTCGTTGTGGTCGCGGACCTTGCCGACGTCCGTGACCTCGACGTGCACTAGTTTCCCTTTGAGACTCATGCGTGCTGCAGGCCTGTCGCCTTCGCGTCTCAAGCCGCGCGCCGCAGGGCGGCGGCCATCTCGGCGCCGGTTCTGAAGCGGTCTGCAGGGTTCTTCGCCAGCGCGCGGTCGACGACCTCGTCGAGCCATTTCGGCAGGTCGACGCGAACCGACGTGACGGACTGATGCGGTTCGTTTGCGATCACGAACATGAGGTTGGTCATCGAGGCTCCGCGGAAGGGCAACTGGCCGGTCAGTAACTGATAAAGGCTAACACCAAGCGCGAATAAGTCAGTGTGCCCGTTCACGTTTTTCCCTTCGAGCTGCTCGGGCGACATGAACGCGGGAGTCCCTAACACGATGCCCGTACGGGTGCGGTTGGCGTCGATCAACTTGGCGATTCCGAAGTCCGTAATCTTCAGGTTGTTCGATAGGGAATCATACATAATATTGGCCGGCTTGATATCCCTGTGCACGACGTTGCGACGGTGCGCGTAGTCGAGCGCGTCCGCCGCGCGGCCGATCAGATCGAGCACGGTGTCGACCGGCAGCAGCCGATCCGGCCGCAGCGAACTCGCTCAGGTGATGGCCGCGCACGTACTCCATCGCGATATAGGCGAGACCGTCGGTTTCGCCGACGTCGAAAATCGTCACGATGTTGGGGTGGCTCAAGCTGCCGGCGATCGTCGCCTCGCGTAGGAAGCTCTCGGTCGGCGTCTCGAGTCCAGCGTGGTCGTAGTCGATCGCCGAGATCGATGGCCTTGAGCGCGAGGATTCGATTGATCATCGGATCGCGACCGAGATAGACGTTGCCCATGGCGCCGCGGCCGATCGGCTCGAGCAGCTGGTAGCGCCCGATCGACGGCGGCATCCTCGCTCCGCTCATCGTCTTTCGTGTGGCGCGTGGTCGGCGCGCACGAGTCGTTGCGCGACGTCGCGAAACTCCCCGTCGATCTGCGCGATGCGATGAAAGAGATCCGCTGCTTCGTCGGGCGACCCATGCGCGCCGAGCGCGCAGGCGAGGTCGTAGATCTCGGGGAACAGTGGTGACGCTCGAGGGCAGCTGCCGGTACAGCGCCCACGCTTCCTTGAGTCGCCCGTCGTCGGCCGCACGCCGTGCGCGGGCGAGCTGCTCGTTGTCCAAGATTTCCGACGATGTCGGCGGTCGACGTCGACGCATCACGAGCACGACACCCGTGACCAGCGACCAAGCCGCTGCAAGAACTTGCTGCGCCAGACTGCGGAACCGATCCATGGTGGAGTACCCCGGCGGCCGGCAGTATGCCACGCGCTTTCGGCTGTCTCGTGTGATGCGCTGCCGATTTCGCCGGCGCGCCACGGCCCGCGCCGTTCCGCTATCCTCGCGCCATGGCAAAGGCGAAGACGGTCTACACGTGCGACAGCTGCGGAGGGCAGCAGCCGAAGTGGCAGGGGCAATGCCCCGACTGCGGGGCCTGGAACACGCTCACGGAGTCGACGTCGATTGCGGCGCGAGCCCCGCGCACGCCGTACACGGGAAAGGTCGAAGTCACGCGGCTCGATCGCGTTGACGTCGGCAAGGTCGATCGGCTGTCGACCGGGCTCGGAGAGTTCGACCGCGTGCTGGGCGGCGGCCTCGTGCCGGGCGGCGTCGTGTTGATCGGCGGCGATCCCGGCATCGGCAAATCGACCCTGTTGCTGCGAGCGCTTGCAAACCTCGCGCCGCGCACACCGACGTGCTACGTCACTGGCGAGGAATCCCTCGAGCAGATCGGGCTGCGGGCACGGCGCCTCGCGATCGGCGACGTCCCGCTCGACTTGCTGGCCGAAACCTGCGTCGAGGCGGTGCTAGCGCGAGTCGCCGGCCACGACAAGTTGGGCGTCCTCGCGATCGATTCGATCCAAACGTTGTTCAGCGAGGAGCTGCAGTCCGCGCCGGGCTCGGTGAGTCAGGTCCGCGAATGCGCAGCCGCGCTCACTCGCTTCGCCAAGTCTCGCGGTGTCGCCACGATCTTGATCGGCCACGTCACCAAGGAGGGAACATTGGCGGGGCCGCGCGTGCTCGAGCACATCGTGGACACGGTGCTGTATTTCGAGAGCGATGTCGGCAGCCGCTTTCGTATCGTGCGCGCCGTGAAGAATCGCTTCGGCGCCGCGAACGAAATGGGTTTCTTCGTGATGGGCGAAGACGGATTTCGCGAGGTCAAGAATCCGTCGGCGATATTTCTCGCACGTCACGGCTCACCGGTCCCAGGCAGCGTCACGCTCGTGACTCGCGAGGGAACGCGTCCCGTGCTGGTCGAGGTGCAGGCGCTCGTGGATCCAACGCAAGCACAGTCGCCGCGCCGGCTCGGTCAGGGATTCGACAGTCAGCGCCTCGGGCTGCTGCTCGCGGTGCTGCATCGCCATTGTGGGTTTGCATCGGGCGACAGCGATGTGTTCGCAAACGTAGTGGGTGGGCTCCGCGTCAGCGAGACGGCCGCGGATCTCGCCGTTGCGCTGGCAGTCGTCTCGAGCTTGACCGAACGTCCCGTAGCGCAGGATCTCGTCGTGTTCGGCGAGATCGGCCTGACCGGCGAGATTCGTCCGGTGCCGTTTGGCGAGGAGCGCCTCGCAGAGGCGGAGAAGCATGGGTTCAAAAGAGCCGTGATTCCGCGCGCCAATACGCCGCGTCGCGCGCTCGGAATCGAAGTGCTGCCGGTCGATCGCTTGAGCGATGCGCTCAAGCTCGTGCACGCGCCGTAGCGGGCCTCAAGCAGCTGCTTTTGGCGGTGGAGCCGAGCCGGGCGCATACACGCGGACGCGTGTGATGCCGTGCTCGGTTGCGTCGAGGATCTCGATCGGATAGTTCGCGACGGTGACGCCGGTGCCGGACTCCGGAATCGTCGCGAGCTGCTCGACGATGAGACCGTTCAAGGTCTTCGGGCCGTCGGTCGGTAGGTTCCAATTCATCACGCGATTCAGCTGACGCACGTTAGCGCTTGCGTCGACGACGTAGCTGCGCTCGCTCTCCTTCGTGACGCCGAGATCCACGGGCGTGGCATCCCGGTCGAGCTCGCCGACGAGCTCGTTGACGATGTCCTGAGTCGTGATCAATCCCTGTACGTCGCCATACTCGTCGACGACGAACGCCGAGCGACGCTGATGCTGTTGGAAATTCAACAGCTGCTTGTTGAGCGGTGTGGCTTCGGGGACGAAGTACGGCTCGCGAATCCGCTCGAGCAGTAACGTTTGAGTCAGCTCGCCTTTCGCTAGCTCGGGCAGCAGGTCGCGCACGCGAGTCACGCCGATGATGTTGTCGATGTCCTCGCGATAGACCGGCAGCCGATCGTGAGGGCTCGTCTGTATCGCGGTCAGCGTCTGTTCCCAAGGTTGGTCGAGATCGAGACCGACGATCTCCTGGCGCGGCACCATGATGTCGTCGACCGTGATTGCGTCGAGGTCGAGGATGCTCAGCAGCATCCGCTGGTGACGCCGGGGCACCATCACGCCCGCCTCTGCGACGACGGTGCGGAGCTCCTCGGCGCTCAGCGAGTGCGACGCGATCAGATCCGGGCGCACGCCGAGAAGGCGGAGCGTGCCGTTCGCGAACCAGGTTCAGGACCCAAACGAGCGGATACACGATCTTCAGCAGCGGGTAGTAGATCAACGCGGCCGGCAGTGCGACGCGCGCGGGGTGAAGCGCGCCAATAGTTTTCGGCGCCAAGTCCCCGAAGATCAGCACGATGGCCGTCAGGATGAACGTCCCAACGAGCACCGCGCCTTCGTTGCCAAGCCGTTGCGCCACGATCGTCGTGAGCGCCGCGGCTGCGATGTTGACGGCGTTGTTGCCGAGCAGGATCACGCCGATCAACCGGTCCGGCCGTTGCAATAGATACTCGGTGACGCGGGCCGCACGATTTCCGGAGCGCGCGAGGTGCCGGAGCCGGTAGCGGTTCAGGCTCATCAACGCCGTTTCGGTGCCCGAGAAGAACGCCGACAACACCAGCAACGCGATGATGATGACCACCAACCAACCGATCGGTGCGGTTTCGCTCAAGGCTTGGGGACCCTCCAGGACTCGCTTCTGCCAAGCATTGTGGGACCCGTGGACGGAGTGTCAAGGAAGCCGACGGTTCGCTGGGTCAGCGCCGTTCGAGCGCGTGATAGGCTTCGGTTCGACGCTGCATTTAGCGCCCTCGAGACCGTCCGAAACATGTTCGACCAACTGACCGCACGACTCACGGAAGCTCTTCAACGCGTGACCGGCCGCGGCCGAATCACCGAAGACAACGTCCGCGACACGGTGCGAACGATCCGCATGGCGCTACTCGAGGCCGACGTGGCGCTGCCGGTGGCGAAGGCTGTCGTCGACAGAGTGCGTGATCGCGCCTTGGGCGAGGAGGTCGCGCGCAGCCTGAATCCGGGCCAGGCCTTCGTGAAGATCGTCTACGACGAGCTCGTCACCGTGCTGGGCGGCGACGCGGCTGCGCTGAATCCTCAGGGGCATCCGGCGGTGATCATGTTGGTTGGACTACAGGGTGCCGGCAAGACCACGACAGCGGCGAAGCTGGCGCGCCAATTGACAACCACACGCGGCGGTGCCGTGCTGCTCGCGAGCACCGACGTCTATCGCCCCGCCGCGCGCGACCAGCTGAAAAAGCTCGCCAGCGACCTCGGCGTTGGTTTCTTGTCCTCGGCGAGCGACTCGCCTCAAGTGATCGCGCGCGAGGCGCTCGAAGCGGCAAAGCGCGGCGGGCAGCGCTGGCTGATTCTCGACACAGCGGGCCGGTTGCACGTCGATGCGGAGATGATGAAAGAAGCGCGCGAGCTTCACGAGATCGTGGCGCCCAGCGAGACGCTTTTCGTCGTCGATTCGATGGCGGGCCAAGACGCCGTGAACTCGGCACGCGCATTTCACGAGGCGCTGCCGCTGACCGGCGTCATCCTGACCAAAACGGACGGCGATGCACGCGGCGGCGTGGCCCTATCGGTCCGTGAGGTGACAGGCCTGCCGATCAAGCTCGTCGGCACCGGGGAGAAAGTAGAAGCACTCGAGCCCTTCGTGCCGACGCGTTTCGCGTCGCGGATCCTCGGCATGGGCGACGTCGTGGGTCTCGTGGAGCAAGTGCAGAGCACCGTGAAGCGCGAGGAGATGGAGCGCCTCGCGGAGAAGGTGAAGGAAGGTCGACAACTCAGTCTCGGGGACTATCGGGAGCAACTGCGGCAACTGCTGAAGATGGGCGGGATCGAGCAGCTGCTCGACAAGGTCCCCGGCCTGAAGCCGGAGCAGCTCGCCGCGGCCAAGTTCGACCCGAAGGTCTTTCGCCGTCAAATCGGCATCATCGACTCGATGACCCCGGCCGAGCGCCGTCGCCCCGACCTCATAGACGGCTCGCGCAAACGCCGCATTGCGGCCGGCTCGGGCCTGCCTATCCAGGACGTCAGCCGCCTGCTCAAGCAGCACAAGCAAATGGCCAAGACCATGAAGCAGCTAGCCAAAGGCGGGGGAATGCAGCGTTTGCTGGGGTCGCTGCGCCCGGGGGGCGGAGGGCCGCCCCAATTTCGCGGGCGGCGTTAAAGCGCCCGGTGGGGCTTACGCTTCGGCAGCAAACCCAGTAGAATTCCGCGCTTCAAAAGGGGCGGTCCAGTGGACCGCCTCGATTTTTCTGTGACGGAAGGTTTCTCGGCTATGGTCATCATTCGACTGGCACGCGGCGGTACCAACAAGCGGCCCTTCTACCACGTCGTCGTGGCGGACAGGCGCAGTCCGCGCGGCGGGCGGTACATTGAACGCGTCGGGTTCTTCAACCCGATTGCCAAGGGCGGCGAAGAGCGTCTCCGCGTCGATCTCGGTCGCATCGAGCACTGGTTGTCCCACGGGGCACAGCCATCGGAGCGAGTCGACCACCTGCTCAAGCAGCATCGAGCCAGCGCCGCAGCGGCCTAGCGGGCCCGCAGCGCTGCGTGCCGGCAGTGAGTGCGGCGCCGCAGAAATGGGTAACCCTCGGCCGCGTCAGCGGCGTGTTCGGCATCAAAGGGTGGGTCAAGGTGGAGTCCTATACGGACCCTCCGGGCAATATCGTGGCCTTCGACCGATGGACCCTGAGGCTCCGCGGCGCTGACCGAGCGGTCGAGATCGAGCAGGGCCAGGAGCACGGCGGCGGCGTCGTTGCCAAGCTCCGCGGGATCGACGACCGCGATAGCGCGCGCGAGTGCGTCGGCGCCGAGGTCGTGATCGAGCGCCACCTGTTGCCCGAGGTCGGAGCGGGTGAGTACTACTGGACCGACCTCGAGGGTCTCGAGGTGAGGACCACGGCGGGCGTGGTGCTCGGAACGGTCCAGCGATTGTTGGCGACTGGCGCGCACGACGTGCTCGTCGTCGCCGGTACGCCCGAGCGGTTGATTCCGTTCGTGGCCGGGCCGATCGTCAAACGGGTCGACCTCGACGCCGGGTTGATCGAAGTGGATTGGTCGCCGGACTTTGAGTGACGCGAGATGTATCGGATCGGCGTGATCTCGCTGTTGCCGGAGCTCGTGTCGCCGGTGATACAGGCGGGGGTGGTCGGGCGGGCAGCCGAGCGCGGGCTCATCGGGCTCGAGCAGCTGTCGCCGCGGGAGTTCACGACCGACAAGCACCGCACGGTCGACGATCGACCCTACGGCGGCGGGCCGGGCATGGTGTTGAAGCACGAGCCGTTGCGGGATGCCGTCAGGGCGCTGCGGCTGAGGTTACCGCCGGGTTGTCGCGAGTTCGTGTTGACCGCGCAGGGTCGGCCGTTCGATCAGGCCCTCGCGCGTGAGTTGGCGGCCGCGCCGGGATTGTTGTTGGTGTGCGGCCGGTATGAAGGTATCGACGAGCGTTTTACGGAGTGCGAAGTCAAGGCAGAGCTATCGATCGGTGACTACGTGTTGAGCGGCGGAGAGCTCGCCGCAGCCGTCGTGATCGACTCGGTTACGCGGCTGTTGCCGGGCGTGCTCGGGGACGAGAGCTCCCACGTCGAGGATTCCTTCACGGCGGGCTTGTTGGATTGCCCGCAATACACGCGTCCCGAGGTCGTCGACGGGCGGCAGGTGCCGAGCGTGCTGCTCGGCGGCGATCACGACGCGATCCGGCGCTGGCGGCTGAAGCAGGCTCTGGGACGCACCTGGCTCAAGCGGCCCGGCCTGTTGGCGGACCGGCAGCTGCAAGCCGGAGGAAGAGGCATTGTTGGCTGAGTTTAGGGCCGAGTGGACCAAGCTGAACTCGGAACCGTAGTTTGCGTAGAATACTGCGACTTCGCAGAGGAAATAGTCATGTCCAAGCTAATCGACCACATCGAACAGCAGCAGTTGAAGCAGGACGTTCCCGATTTCGCGCCGGGTGACACGGTGGTGGTCCAGGTACGCGTGACGGAAGGCGATCGCGAGCGGCTCCAGGCGTACGAAGGCATCGTGATCGCGAAGCGCAATCGTGGTCTCAATTCCGTCGTTCACGGTCCGCAAGGTTTCGCACGGAGAGGGAGTCGAGCGTGTGTTCCAGACGCACAGTCCCGCTGTGGCCGAGATCAAGGTGAAGCGACGTGGCGACGTTCGCCGCGCGAAGCTGTACTACTTGCGCGACTTGAGCGGCAAGGCCGCTCGCATCAAAGAGAAAGTCTGACGAGCAGCGTGACCAGCGCACGCGTCTTCGTAAGGAGACTTGGCTGCGTCATAGCCGCGAGCGCGCTGTTTACCGGTTGTACGACACTGATCGGCGGCATGGCCGCCGATACGCTCGCTTCCGCGATTCTCGATCAAGACGACCCGGAGCTCGTGGGCAGCGGCGTTCCTGCGTATCTGCTGCTGATCGACGGCATGATTGCGCAGAATCCGGACAACGTAACGCTGCTGTCGGCGGGCGCGCAGCTCTTTGCGCTGTATGGATCGAGGTTCGCACCCTCCGAGCGTGGGCCCACGCTGACCGGCAAGGCGCGCCGCTACGGCCAGCGCGCGATCTGCCTCGCGCATGAGGATGCGTGCAGCTGGGGCGACGCGGACTATTCCACGTTCGTCGCGGATCTCAGCGCTGTGGGAAAGAAGGACATCGGACCGCTGTACTCGTATGCGGTCAGTTGGCTCAGTCAACTTGAAGCTACGAGTGAGGATTGGACCGCCGTGGCCGAGCTGCCATGGGTCGAAGCCGTGCTCGAGCGCACGTTGGCGCTCGACGAAACGTACGAGAATGGGGCCGTGCACGGCTATCTCGGCATTCTGAACTCACTGCGTCCGCCGGCGCTCGGTGGGAAGCCCGACGTGGCGCGCGCACACTTCGACCGCGCGATCGAGCTCTCCGAAGGCCGCGATCTCTCGATCAAGGTAGAATACGCGCGCCGCTACGCGCGCCTCGTGTTCGATCAGGAGCTGCACGATCGGTTGTTGACGGATGTGATCGGCGCGCCCGTCGAAGCGCCGCGGTACACGCTGTTCAACGTGCTGGCGAAACAGGAAGCGCAGGGCTTGTTGGCCACTTCAAAGGAGTACTTCTAGTGGGCAAAGACAGAACTCCGCTGCTCCGCTTTCTGACCAGTATCGCGATTGCGGTCTGGTTCTCGATCTCGGCTGGCACGGCGGGCGCCGTCGACATCAAGATCGCGACTGTCGCTCCGGACGGGTCGCGGTGGATGCAGCAGATGCGCGCCGGTGCCGAAGAAGTCCAGACGCGGACGGCGGGGCGAGTGGTGATCAAGTTCTATCCTGGCGGCGTGATGGGCAACGACGCTCAGGTGCTGCGGAAGATCAGGATCGGCCAGCTCCAGGGGGGCGCGTTCACGGCTGGCGGTCTCGGCGAAAGGTACGGAGTGCTGAATCTCTATGGGATGCCGCTGTTGTTCCGGTCCTTGGATGAGATCGATGCCGTGCGCGCAACGCTCGATCCGGAGCTGATAAAGGGGCTCGACCAGGCCGGTTTCGTAACCTTCGGTTTCATCGAAGGTGGCTTCGCGAAGCTCCTATCGAACGAGCCGATCCAGACCGTCGACGACCTGCGCCGGAAAAAGGTCTGGGTGCCGGAAGGGGATGCGATCAGCTTTCTGGCGATGGAGACAATGGGATTGTCGCCGACCGTGCTGCCCGTGACCGATGTCCTCACGGGGCTGCAGACGGGGCTCATCGAAGTCGCCTTCGCCTCGCCAGTCGCCGCGCTGGTGTTGCAGTGGCACACGAAGGTCAAGTACATCACCGAGCTTCCGATCTCCTACTCGATGGGTGTGTTCGCGATCGAGAAGACCGTATTCACAGGTCTCAGCGCCGAAGATCAACAAATCGTTCGCGAGGTCATGCAGCGTTACATCCACGAGCTCGACCGTGAGGCGCGCGATGACAATAGCAAGGCCACGGACGTGCTCTCGAGGTCGGGCATCGAAACCGTGAACGTGAACGCCGCGGACGTCGATGGTTGGCGGCGCACGATCGAGGGCCTGTTCCCGAAAGTCCGCGCGCGTCCCGAGATCGATGCGGCCGTGTTCGATCGATTGCTCGCCGTGCTCGTCGAGTATCGACGAACACATCCGGAACCTGCGCGCCAGTAACCTTGAGCTCCGAGTCGAAGGAGAGTGGGTGGCAACGCGCGGGGCGCTTCGCGCGCGACGTCGAGACGTGGCTCGTGATCGTGGTTCTCAGCGGGTTGATCTTGTTCGGCGCAGCGCAAATCCTGCTGCGCAATGTTTTTTCGATTAGCTTCGCGTGGGGCGACGGCCTGACGCGCCTTGCCGTGTTATGGCTCGCGTTGCTCGGCGCGCTCGCGGCGAGCCGAGATGGCCGTCACATCACGATGGGCGCCGTGAGCCGGGTGTTGTCGCCGCGGCTGCAGGTGTTCGCACAGCTCGGGGCGGATCTGTTCGCAGTCTTGGTCAGCGCCGCGCTGGCTTGGTACTCCTGGGTGTTCGTCAGCGATTCTTACGAGTTTGGCGACACGTTGCTCGACGGAGTGCCCGCCTGGTGGCTGCAAGCCATCATGCCTGTGGCATTTGGGTTGATGGCTTATCGGTTTCTCGCGCAAGGGATCCTGCGATTTCGCAGACCTGCGGCCGCGGTGCCGCCACAGTCATGAGCTTCGTGATTGCCGCATTGCTGATCGTGATCACGTTGCTCGGTGCGCCGTTGTTCGCCGTGATAGGCGCGGGCGCGATGGTGGGTTTCGAGCGCGAAGGCGTCGATCTATCGGTCGTGGCCATCGAGTTCTTCGGCTTGTCCGAGACGCCGGTGCTCGTCGCGATTCCGCTGTTCACGTTTGCGGGATTCCTGCTCAGCGCGGGCCAGGCGCCGGCACGGCTCGTGCGCTTGTCGCAGGCGTTGCTCGGCTGGTTCCCTGGCGGTCTTGCGATCATCTCGCTCGTCGCCTGCGCGTTGTTCACCGCCTTCACGGGCGCCTCCGGCGTGACGATCATTGCGCTCGGGGCGCTGCTGTTCCCGGCGCTCACACAGGCAGGCTATGACGAACGCTTCAACTTGGGACTGATCACCGCGTCGGGCAGCCTTGGCCTGCTATTCGCGCCGTCCTTGCCGCTGATTCTGTACGGCATCGTGGCGGAGGCTCCGATCGACGATTTGTTCGTCGCCGGCGTTTTGCCCGGCATCTTGATGATCGTGCTGTTGTCGCTGTACTCGTACTGGCGCAATCGTCATCTCCGGCGCGTGAGCGAACCTTCGCTCTCGGCCGCGTGGGCCGCGATTGTTGCGGCGCGCTGGGACTTGCCGCTGCCCGTCGTCGTGTTGGGTGGCATCTACAGCGGGTACTTCGCAGTCTCCGAGGCTGCCGCAGTCACCGCGTTATACGTGGTCGTCGTGGAGCTCGTGATTCTGCGCGAGGTGCCGTGGCGCGAGGTCCCGCGGATCATGCGCGAATCGACGGTGCTCGTCGGTGCGATTCTCGCGATTCTCGGCGTGTCGCTCGCGTCCACGAATCTGATGATCGATACAGGCGTGCCGCAAAGGCTGTTCGCGCTCGTCAGCGAGTACGTGCAAGGACCGACGACGTTCTTGCTCGGGCTGCTCGTGTTCCTGCTCGTGCTCGGCGCGATCCTGGATATCTTCTCCGCTACCGTGCTGATCGTGCCGCTGTTGCTACCGGTCGCCGCGCAATACGGGATCGATCCGATCCACCTCGGCATCGTTTTCCTCGCCGCTATGGAGCTCGGCTACTTGACGCCTCCGGTAGGTTTGAACCTCTTCATCGCCAGTCATCGGTTCGAGAAGGACATCACCGAGATCTATTGGGCCACGCAGCCGTTTCTAATCGTGTCGCTCGTGGCGGTTGTGATCATTGCCTTTTGGCCGGATTTGTCGTTAGTGCTACTCGGTCGCTGAGCTCTCTACGAGGTGAAACGCGATATGGACAACACCAGCTGGCCGTTGCGAATCGTCTCGGCGATTTGGCGGGGACTCGATCGCCTGCGCCGCTTGTTGCACCTGATTCTGCTGCTCGGGATCTTCCTGTTGGTGCTGGCAAGCCTGTTCAGTGGAGCCGTGCTCGTGCCGAGCTCGGCCGCGCTCGTAATCGCGCCCCAGGGAACGCTGGTCGAGCAGCTTTCCGGTGACGCGCTTTCGCGCGCGATCGCGAGGGCGCAGGGCGTCTCCGCACAAGAGACGTTGCTCCGCGACGTCTTGGATGCGCTCCGGGCTGCGCGCGACGATGACCGCATCAAGGCCGTCGTGCTCGATCTCGATGAGCTGACGGGCGCGGGCTTGAGCAAGCTCCAAGAAGTGGCCAGCGAGATCGATCGGTTCAAGGAAAGCGGCAAGCCCGTCATCGCGACCGGCGATGGGTTTACGCGCGACCAGTATTACCTCGCGGCTCGCGCGGACAATGTCTACATGCATCCCCAAGGATTAGTGCTGATCGACGGTTACAGCCGGTTCTTGCCGTATTACAAATCCTTTCTCGACAAGGTGTTCGTCGACTACAACGTGTGGACGGTCGGCGAGTACAAATCCTTCGTAGAGCCGATCACGCGTGACGACATGTCGCCGCAGGATGAAGAATCCAGTCTCGTGTTCCTGAATGCGCTATGGAACGCCTACCAGAGCGATGTGGCGGCGGTGCGCGAATTGGAGCCGCAGGCGCTGCAACGCTATGCGGACGAGTTCGTCGAGCTGCTCGAGCAAAGCGGAGGAGACACGGCTCAGCTTGCCGTCGACTACGGTCTGGTCGACGAGCTTCTGACCCGCGACGTCGTCGGCGAGCGGATCCGCGACAGCGCTCGGACAAGAAGTGCCCGCGTCGGGGCTCGGCGACGAGTACTCGAATGTGACGCTCGCGGATTACGTGGCGGAGATGCGGCTCCAGTCGCTGCCAACACGTGCCGACAAGGTAGCCGTGGTCGTGGCGTCCGGCACCATCCTCGATGGTGTGCAACCGTCGGGCAGCATCGGCGGTGACTCCCTCGCCGCGTTGATTCGGCAGGCCCGCGCGGACGAGAACGTGAAGGCACTCGTTCTGCGCGTGGACTCGGGCGGCGGGAGCGCGTTCGCGTCCGACATCATCCTGCGCGAGATCGAGGTTTTCAAAGAGTCCGATCGGCCCGTGGTCGTATCGATGGGCAGCGTGGCTGCGTCGGGCGGCTACTGGATCTCCATGGCGGCCGACGAGATATGGGCGAGCCCGACGACGTTGACGGGGTCGATCGGTGTCGGCGCAACGATTCCGACGATCCCACGCACGCTCGATTGGCTCGGTGTTCACGTCGATGGGGTGGGGACCACCGAGCTATCCGGTGCGTTCGAGCTCACGCGTCCGCTCCCGGAGCCGGTGAAGGGCTTCATCGCGCAATCGATCCAAGACACTTACGACGACTTCATTGCGAAGGTGGCCCAGCACCGCGAGCGACCCGCCGAAGAAATCGACGCGGCCGCGCATGGGCGGGTGTGGATCGCAACCGACGCGCTGGAACGCGGGCTCGTCGATCGTCTCGGCACGTTGCGCGCCGCTATCGAGTCGGCTGCGACTCTTGCCGCGCTCGACGCGGATGGCTACTCCGTCGACTACATCGAGCAACAGCTGACGTTCGCGGAACGGCTCGTGCTGTCGATGACCGCGAGCACCGTGCGCATCGCGGATCGTGTCATCGCCATGCCGAAGTGGCATTCGAGGGTGACGAGCGCGCTCGAGTCGACGCTCGAGCCGCTGGAGTTCCTCGGGCGGTTCAACGATCCGCGCGGGATCTATGCGTACTGCTTCTGCGACACACGCTGACACGTGAGCGAGGAGCGCGACGACGTTGCGGATCGCGCGCGGATCGATCGCTGGCTGTGGTGCGCGCGGCTCTTCAAGAGTCGTAGCGCGGCCGCTACCGCCGTGCGCAGTGGTCACGTCCGGCTGAACGGGCAGCGCGTCAAGCCAGCGCATGCCGTGAGGGTTGGCGATGCCTTGCACATCGAAGCGCCGCGCGCGACGGATCGGGATGTCGCCGTCGTTGGCATTCCCGCGAGGCGTGGACCGGCCCCGGAGGCCGCCGCCGCGTACGTCGAGACCGCGGAATCGCTGGAGCGGCGGCGCCGTGCAAACGAGGAGCGTGCGTCGCGAGTCGCATTCGCGCCGCCCACACAGGGCAGGCCGGACAAACGTACGCGGCGCCTGTTGCTGCGCCGGCAACGTGGCCCGTTCAACGAATCGTAGGCGGCGCGCGCGGGTTCTTCGGAAAGTCGTAATACGCGAGGCGATTGGCGGATTCGGCGAGGTCCGCCCAGTGGCCGATATTGGCGTCGAGGGCCACGAGCGCGGCGGTGGGCAGGTCGTCGACGGCCAACTCCGTCGACAGCCGATTCGCGAGCTCGCTCAACCCCGGGTTGTGACCCACCACGAGCACGCAAGGTATCGACGAGTCCTGCGCTGCGATGACGGCCGCGATTTCATCTGGATCGGCGAGGTAGAGACGCTCGTCGATGGCAATCCTGTCGCGCGGGTACCCAAATGCAGCCGCAATGATCTCGGCGGTCTGCCGCGTGCGGAGGGAAGGGCTGGCGAGAATCAGATCGACGCGCTCGTGCCGTCGGAGCATTCGCTCGCCCATGTGTCTGCTGTCGCGCTCGCCCCGCGGTGCGAGTGGGCGAACGATGTCGGCGAACGTGCCGTCGGCAGGCACCGCCTTCGCGTGCCGCAGTAGCAGCAGGCGCTTGTCGTTCGACGAATCCGTCGCTCCGCTCATAGCCGTGGTGTCACAACAAGCCCGCTTCGAGGCGTGCCTCCTCTGACATCATCGATTGGTTCCACGGCGGATCGAAGACGAGCTCGACTTCGGCACGCTCGACCGTCGGAATTTGCTCGATCTTCTCTCGAACATCTTGGGTCAGGATCTCGCCCATTCCGCAACCGGGCGCCGTAAGCGTCATCTTGACCTTCGCGAGACGTTTGCCGGACTCCGTGGCTTCCACCTTGCACTCGTAGACCAGGCCGAGCTCGACGATATTGATCGGGATCTCGGGGTCGTAGCAGGTGCGTAGCTGTTGCCACACCGCGGATTCGATCTCGGCTTCGGTGGCGTCGTCCGACACGTCCGGTGTCTCGGACGGCTGCTTGCCGATCGCGTCGCCTTCGCGGCCGGCGACCCGAAACAGATTGCCTTCGATGTAGATCGTGAAGCTGCCGCCGAGCGCCTGCGTCAGTAACCCCGTCGTGCCCTTGGGCAACGTGACGCGGTCTCCGGCCGGAATCAGCACGGCAGGGCAGTCCCGCGAGAACGTGATGGGCTCGTTGGTCGAGTTATACATCGGCTATTCGGTCGTCACAGCCGCGGCGTCGTCGTCGGCCACTGCCGATTTCAGCGCGTGCCAAGCCAGGCTCGCGCACTTCACCCGCGACGGGTATTCACGCACACCTCCCAACGCGGCGAGCTTGTCGAGCCCCTCGGCCCGTTCGTGATCGTGGGAGGCCGTGAGCAGCTCGTGCACCTTGTCGAAGAGCTCGAGGGCCGCGGTCACTGGGGCACCCTTGACGCGCTCGGTCATCAGCGACGACGACGCGACCGAGATCGCGCACCCCGTGCCGCGGAATCGAATGTCCTGGATCGTGCCGTCCCCGAGCTTCACGTACAACGTCATCTTGTCGCCGCACAACGGGTTCACGCCGGACACGACCCGTGTCGCGTCGGCGAGCTCGCCGAAGTTCCGCGGGTTGCGGTTGTGATCCAAGATCACTTCTCGATACAGCTCTTGCAGGTCATCCACGAAAAATCTCCACGGCTCGTCGCAGTCCGGCGATCAAGCGATCCACGTCGCCATAATCGTTGTAGAACGCGAACGAGGCTCGAGCGGTAGCCGGCACTCCGAAGCGTTCCATGATCGGCATGGCGCAGTGGTGACCGGTGCGGATCGCGACTCCTTCACGATCGACGATGGTGCCGATGTCGTGCGGGTGGATACCGTCGATCACGAACGACAGGACGCTGGCCTTTTGTGCTGCCGTGCCGATCACGCGCGCACCGGGTATGTCGTCGAGCAGCCGCTGCGTCGCGTAATCGAGCAACGCGTGCTCGTGCTCGGCGACGGCGTCGAAGTCGAGTTGCTCCAGATAATCGACCGCCGCACCGAGGCCCACGACGCCCGTGATGTTCGGTGTGCCGGCTTCGAACTTGTAGGGCAGGTTGTTGTACGTGCTTCCGTCGAAGCTGACGGTCAGGATCATGTCACCGCCGCCCTGGTACGGCGGCATCTCGGCGAGCAAAGCACGCTTGCCGTACAGCACGCCGGTGCCGGTCGGGCCGAACATCTTGTGCCCCGAGAAGGCGTAGAAATCGCAATCCAGAGAGCGTACGTCGACGCGCATGTGAGGTACCGCCTGGGCGCCGTCGACGAGCACGACCGCACCCGCGGCGTGCGCTTTGGCCGTCAGCTCCGCGACAGGGTTTATCGTGCCGAGCGCATTCGAGACGTGGGCAAAGGCCACGATCTTCGTGTGCTTGCCGAGCCGCTGTTCGAACGCGGCTATGTCGAGTGATCCGTCGTCGCGGATTGGCGTGGCGACGAGGCGCGCGCCGGTCCGCTCGCAGAGCAATTGCCAGGGCACGATGTTGGAGTGGTGCTCGAGCCACGTCACCAGGATTTCGTCACCCGGCTTCAGCCGCTGACCGAACGTGGCGGCGACGAGGTTGATCGACTCCGTGGTGCCGCGCGTGAAGACGACTTCCTCGACAGACGCGTTGATGAAGCGGCAGACCTTTTGCCGTGCTCCTTCGTAGGCCGCGGTCGAGCGTTCACTCAGGGAATGGACGCCGCGATGCACGTTGGAATGGTCGCGCGATTGTTGCTGTGCCGTGGCTTCGTGGACCACGCGCGGCGATTGACTCGACGCCGCGTTGTCGAGATAGGCAAGAGGTTTGCCGTGCACGAGCTGATGCAGCGCGGGAAAATCGCGGCGCAGTTCCGCGAAATCGCGCCGTAGCGACGGGGCTGGCTTCTTCGAAGGCTGCACGCTCACCTCGTTGTGAGGCGCGGGAACTGCGCCGTCACGCGTTCGAGAGCCTGAGCGCGCAGGGTCTCGTCACGGATGTGGTCGATGATCGTGGCGGCGAATGCCGTCGTCAGCACGCTCCTAGCATCGGCGGCACTGAGGCCGCGCGTCTGCAGATAGAACAGTTGCTCCGCGTCGAGATCGCCGACAGTCGATCCATGGCTGCACTTGACGTCGTTGGCGTAGATCTCGAGCTCGGGCTTCGTGTCGACTTCCGCCTGCTCTCCGAGCAGGAGATTATCGTTACGCTGCTCGGCATCGATGCGTTGGCAGCCGGGCTCGACGATGACCTTGCCGTTGAAGACGCCGCGTCCGCGATTGCCGACGACGCCGCGAAAATTCTCGCGGCTCTGAGTCTGGCCCGCCGCGTGCCGAATCGTCGTATGGTTATCGATGTGTTGCCCTTCGCCCGCAACGAACAGACCGAATAGCTCGGTTCGCGCGCCGACACCGCGCAAGCCGACTTGGACATCGTTGCGCACGAGGCGCGCGCCGAAATCCAAATAGCCGACCGTGAGGCTCGGCGTCCGAGTCCACGTTCGCCAGCAGCAGCGACGTGTGCGACTGCGACTCGGCGTGCTGCTGAAAGCGATAGAGCTCGAGTTGCGAGGACGGCGACTGCTCGATCTGCGTCACGCAATTGGTCCACCCCGTCGCGTGGCGGTCGAGATCGACGAAGTGCTGCACGACAGTAGCTCGCGAGCCTTGTGCGGCTTCGATGACGATGCGCGGTTGTGCCGCTACGCGAGCGCGAGCGGACGCGACGACGACGATGTGAATAGGCGCGGCCGCGACTCCGGCCGGGATCTTGAGCCACAATCCGCGCTCCGTGAACGCGGTGTTCAACGCTGCGAGCGGGTAGTGCTGCGCGGAGATCGCGGACGCGAACTCCGCCTCGAACGCGTTCCATTGCGCCTCGGGGGTGCTGATCTCGATTCCGTCGATTCGCGCCGGGCTAAGGCTTGCGACGTGTTGGCCATCGAGCAGCACGAGGCGTCGCGCCGGATCCCCGAAGGCGGCGTCGGCGAGCCGCTGCCGAGCCGCCTCGAGCACGCCCGCGTCCGCGGAAGCGGGAGTCAGATCGAAGCCGGCGTCGGCCAACGGCTCGAGGTCGGTGTAGCGCCAGCGCTTCGCGCCGGCGCGTGCGGCCACCCCGCGGCGGTCAATTCGGCGAGCGCCGCGAGTCGCGCCGGCGCGAAGCGGGTCGGGCCCGGCAGCTCGCGACCCGTCGTCAATGGAATGCGTCGCGCTCACGCCGTGGCTCCGGCCTGGATCCAGTCGTAGCCGCGCTCGTCGAGCTCGCGCGCGAGCTCCTGGTCGCCGGATTTCACGATGCGGCCGCCGGCCAGCACGTGAACGCGATCCGGCACGATCAGCTCGAGCAGGCGCTCGTAGTGGGTCACGAGCAGCATCGATCGCTCGCGGTGAGCGCAGGCTGTTCACGCCGTGGGCGACGATCTTCAGGGCGTCGACGTCGAGGCCGGAATCGGTCTCGTCGAGCACCGCGAGCCTCGGCTCGAGCAGCAGCATCTGCAGGATCTCGTTGCGTTTCTTCTCGCCGCCCGAGAACCCTTGGTTCACGCTTCTGGTCAGGAAATCCTTTGGTACATTAACGAGTTCCATCTTTTTCTTGATCAAAGCCATGAACTCGAAAGCGTCCATCGGGTGCTCGCCGCGCGCTTGCCGCTGCGCGTTCAGCGCGGCCTTCAGCAGGTAGGCGTTGTTCACGCCCGGGATCTCGATCGGGTACTGGAACGCCAGGAACACGCCGGCGCGAGCGCGTTCTTCGGGGGCGAGCGCCAACAGGTCCTGGCCCTGGTACAGCGACCCGGCCCGCCGTGACCTCGTAGTCCTCGCGCCCTGCGAGCACCTGCGCGAGCGTGCTCTTGCCCGAGCCGTTCGGGCCCATGATGGCGTGCACTTCGCCGGCCGGCACGTGCAGCGTCAGTCCCTTGAGGATCTCGCGATCGTCGACGCGTGCGTGCAAATTCTCGATCGTCAACATTTCGGACACTTCCGCCTAGCCGACGGCGCCTTCGAGGCTCACGTTCAGCAGGTTCTGGGCCTCGACGGCGAACTCCATCGGCAGCTCCTTGAATACCTCGCGGCAAAAGCCGTTCACGATCAGGTTCACGGCATCCTCCTGCGGAGAGCCCGCGTTGCCGGCAATAGAAGAGCTGGTCCTCGCTGATCTTCGACGTCGTGGCTTCGTGCTCGATGCGCGCCGAACGGTTGCGCGACTCGATGTACGGGAACGTGTGCGCGCCGCACTCGGCGCCGAGCAGCAAGCGAGTCGCACTGCGTGTAGTTGCGCGCGCCGTGCGCGGTCGGCAGCACCTTCACGAGACCTCGGTAGGAGTTCTGGCCGTGACCCGCCGAGATGCCCTTCGAGACGATCGTGCTGCGCGTGTTGCGGCCGATATGGATCATCTTCGTGCCGGTGTCGGCCTGCTGGTAGTGGTTCGCGACGGCGACCGAGTAGAACTCACCGACGGAGTTGTCGCCGCGCAGCACGCAGCTCGGATACTTCCACGTGATGGCGGAGCCGGTCTCGACCTGAGTCCACGAGATCTTCGAGTTCGCGCCGCGGCAGTCGCCGCGCTTCGTCACGAAGTTGTAGATGCCGCCGCGGCCTTGCTCGTCGCCGGGGTACCAGTTCTGCACTGTCGAGTACTTGATCTGCGCGTTGTCGAGCGCGACGAGCTCGACGACGGCGGCGTGCAGCTGATTCTCGTCGCGCATCGGAGCCGTGCATCCTTCGAGATAGCTCACGTGGCTGCCTTCGTCGGCGATGATCAACGTCCGCTCGAACTGACCCGTCTTGGCTGCGTTGATGCGGAAGTACGTGGACAGCTCCATCGGGCAGCGGACGCCCTTCGGCACGTACACGAACGACCCGTCCGTGAACACGGCGGAGTTCAGCGTGGCGAAGAAGTTGTCGCGATAGGGCACGACGGTGCCGAGGTAGCGCTGCACGAGGTCCGGATGATTCTTCACGGCCTCGGAGAACGAGCAGAAGATCACGCCGGCCGCGGCGAGCTTGTCCTTGAACGTCGTCGCGACGGAGACGCTGTCGAAGACGGCGTCGACGGCGACGCCGGCCAGTCGGGCGCGCTCGTGCAACGGGATGCCGAGCTTGTCGTAGGTCTCGAGCAGCTTCGGATCGACTTCGTCGAGGCTCTTCGGCGCGTCGCCGGCGGACTTCGGCGCCGAATAGTAGGAGATCGCCTGATAGTCGATCGGCGCGTATCGCACGTGCGCCCAAGTCGGCTCGCTCATCGTGAGCCAATGGCGATACGCCTTGAGCCGCCATTCGGTCAGGAACTCGGGCTCGCCCTTGCTTGCGCCGAGATCACGCGAATCACGTCCTCGTTCAGGCCCGGCGGGACCGTCTCCTGCTCGATGTCCGTGACGAATCCGTGCCGGTACTTGCGCTTGACGAGGTCGGAAAGCTGTTCGGAGTCGGTCGCCATGTGGTTACCTGCTCAGCGCGCCAGGGCGGCGGCCCGCAGCTCCTCGCGAAGATTCGGCAGCGGGTCGCGCCGCGCTGGAGATCGGCGAGGCTCACACTTTCGAGCGCCTTGCGAATGCTGTGGTTGATGCGTTGCCAGGCCGTGCCGACGCGACAGTAGGACTCGAGATCGCAGCAGCCGCTCGGACGAGCTGCATTCCGTGAGCGCAACGGGACCTTCGAGCGCATCGAGTATCTCGGCCGCGCTGATGGAGCGGCGGAGCGTGCGAGCGCGTAGCCGCCTTGAACGCCGCGCGTGGACACCACCAGACCCGCGTGCACCAGAGCCTTCAGCAGCTTGCTGACGGTGGGCAGCGCCGAGATGCGTGGCGTCGGCGAGCTGGCTCGCCGTGGTCAAGCCCCGCTCGCTGGCGGCCAGCTGGGCCAGCACCATCGTGCCGTAGTCGGTCAATTTGCTCATGCGCAGCATGGCCGCGGTTCCTTCGCTCTAGCTGATAGTGGACTATTTTAGTCCTATTTTGATGTGCCGCAACCGGCCGGCGCAGGAACCTCGGCCCTTACTGGGGACCGTCGCGCTGCGCGAGCTCTCGCTGCTCGTCCGGGCAGGTACTCGATCAGCTGGTCGAGCCGGGCGCGAAATCGCGCCCGATCGACGTCATGCACGTCCGGCGTTTCGAGCGCCAGGCGCACCTGACCGATCGCGAGCGGCAGGTTGCCGATCGAGGCGTAGTAGTACGACATGTAGAAATAGGCGTTCGCGACGTCGCCTTCGGCGTTCGCGGCGCGCGCGATCAGCCGCAAGTTGCGGGGCCGTGGCGGCACGTTGTTCGAGCAGATCGAGCAGCAGCTCGTGCGCCTCGGCCGCCTTGCCGGCGGCGATCAGCACTTCGGCGTAGCTGATCGTCAGCGGCATGTTGCGCGGAAACAGACGGATCGCCTCGGCGTAGGTGCGCAGGGCCGTGTCCGTCTGCGCCGCTGGCGGCCATTGCCTCGGCTTGGCCGACGCGAAACGCCATGACGTTCGGATAGTCTGCGATCAGGCCGCGGAACAGCCCTTCGGCTTGTCGTGCAGCGACATGCGCATCGACGCCAGCGCGAGCCCGTAGCGGTCTTCGGCCGCAGTGCTATCCGCCTTGCCACGGAACGCCGCGAACGCAGCTTCCGGTGTCGGCGCATTCAGCGCGACCAATCTGCGCTTTCGCCAACGCGTACGTCGGGCTACTCGTATGCGTGACCGCAGGCAATTGACGCGCTCGTTCGCGAGCTTCCGCAACGCGATCCGCGCTCACGGGGTGGGTCAGCAGCATCTCGGGCACGTACTGAGACGACCCGCCGTAACGCCTGCCGAGCTTCTCGAAGAAACTCGCCATGCCGTACGGATCGAAGCCGGCGCCGGACAAGAGCTCAATGCCGACGCGGTCCGCCTCGTGCTCGTGTGCGCGCGTGAAGTTGATCTGGCGCTGAGCGGCCAGTGCCTGCGAGGCGGTGACAACACCCTGCATCGCGTCGCCGCCCATGTCGCTGGCGGCGCCCAGTACCAACGCCGCCAACATCGCCGCCATCGACATGATGCTCGTGCGCTGGCTGTCGTACGCCGCGCGGGCGATGTGCCGTTGCGTGACGTGCGAGATCTCGTGCGCCAAAACACCCGCGAGCTCGCTCTCCGTCTCGCTTGCGAGCAGCAAGCCGGAATTAACGCCGATGTAGCCGCCGGGCAACGCGAACGCATTGATGCGCTCATCCTTCACGATGAAGAAATTGAACTTGAAATCCTCGTCGTCTCGCCGAGGTGCGAAGCGAGCCGGGCCCCCAACGTGCTCAAGTATTCGCTCAAGAAGGGATCGTCCATGACGACGCCCGCGTTGCGCAGCTGGAGCATTACGCCGCGGCCGATCTGTGCTTCGCGGCTCTTGCTGAGGACGGCGTCGGCCGGCGTGCCGAAATCGGGGAGCTCAGCCGCGTGGCTCGGGAACACCAACACCGCGGCGAGCACGGCGACCCACGTCCGTGCGACTCTCGTATGCTTTTTCGATTCGACGTCCATGTTGAGTATCGACCTCAGCCGGACCGATGCGTTCAGCCTAGAGCTCTGCGGCGGCCGCCAGCACTTCGCCAACGTGGCCGTCGACCTTGACCTTTCGCCACTCGCGGCGCAGCACGCCATCGGCGTCCACGAGGAACGTGCTGCGCTCGATTCCCAGCACCTTGCTTGCCGTACATGTTCTTCTCCTTGATCACGTCGAACTGACGGCAGAGCGCCTCGTCGGTATCCGCAATCAGATCGAATGGCAGATCATACTTTCCCTGAAATCGGGCATGCGACGCCAGACTGTCGCGCGATACTCCGAGCACGCGCACGCCGAGTCGCTTGAATTTCGCATGCTGGTCGCGGAAATCCTTGCCTTCCAGCGTGCAACCGGGCGTGTCGTCCTTCGGATAGAAATACAGGACATAAGGCTTGTCCGCGAGATCCTTCGTGGTCAACTCGGCGGCGTTCGTCGTGGCGACGCGAAAGGCCTTGATCTTCTTACCGACGGCGGGCTTGGTCACGGAGGTACCCATCTTTACTTAGGAATGCTTGACCGGCTCCATGATCGCATCCACGTTCAGCTGGTCGCAGAAATCCATGAACTCCTCGCGCAAGCCCGAGATGTGGACATTCGCGGGAATGTTGATCGCCATTTGAACGGAGAACATTGGCGCGCCGGTGTGAGTGGCCGCGTAGCTGCGCGTCGAAACTTCGGCGATCTCGACCTTTCGCGCGGCGAAGAAGCCACTCAGGCTATGCACGACCCCCGGCTGATCCAAGCCGACGACATCGACCGCATAGGGCAATAGCTCCTTGCCGAAACGTCGCGGCTCGGTGCGCTTGAACTGCATCGTGACGCCGTTGCCGTTGGCGAAGCGCGTGAGCTCACGCTCCATGCGGCTGACCGTATGCCAGTTTCCAGAAACCAACAACAGCATGGCGACATCCGAGCCAAATGACGCAATCCGGCTTTCCTTGATGTTGCCGCCGCAGTCCATGATCACTCGTGTCAGTTCCTGCACGACAGCGGTGGGGTCGCCGCCGACGGCGGAGATGACCATGAGTTGTTCCATCCGAAATGAGTCTCGCGGCGTAGCCGGTTGGCCAGTTTAACCCGAACCGTCGGGTGCGCAACGCTCGGGTTGCGGAGCACGTGGAGCGCCGGTAGTATCGTCGCCTTTTTGGCTCGGGCGGCGAAGGGACACGATGAGTTTGTCCGGCAGCATGGTTGCGATCGTCACGCCGATGGATGCAGACGGCGCGGTGAACTACGAACAGTTCGCCAAGGTCATCGATTTTCACGTCGCAGCCGGAACGGAGGCGCTCGTCGTTGCGGGAACCACCGGGGAGTCCGCGACGCTCGACCACGGCGAGCACGTCGAGCTCATCGAGAAGGCCTGCGAGATTGCCGCTGGACGAATTCCGATCGTTGCGGGTACCGGATCGAACTCGACAACGCAGACGTTGAAGCTCTCCCGCGCGGTCGACCGCTTGCCGGTCGTCGCGTTCCTCGTGGTCACGCCGTACTACAACAAGCCGACTCAAGAGGGCATGCGCCAGCATTTCTCGTTGATCGCCGACGCCGTGACCCGGCCTCTGATCCTCTACAACGTTCCGGGGCGCACGGGCGTCGATCTGAAGCCCGACACCGCAATCAAGTTGGCGGCGCATCCGAACATCCGAGCCTTCAAGGAAGCAACCGGGGAACTCAATCGGGTTCACGTGCTCAGAGATGCTTGTGGGCCGGAGTTCAAATTGCTGAGCGGGGATGACGCGACCAGCTGCGAGTTCATGCTTCAAGGTGGAGACGGCGTGATCTCGGTGACCGCGAACGTCGCGCCTGCGGCGATGCGCCGCCTCTGCGACACCGCGACGCAGCGCAAGCGCGCGGAGGCAGAACGCATCGATGCCACCTTACAGCCACTGCATCGTACGTTGTTCTGCGAGAGCAACCCGATCCCAGTGAAGTGGGCCGTGCAGCGCATGGGGCTGATCGGCCCTGGGATCCGTTTGCCATTGACTCCGTTGGCGCCGCAGTTCCAGGCGGCGGTGCTCGAAGCCATGACCGCCGCCAGCGTCCGCGTTGCGGCCGCCTGAAACAATGCGGTTTGGCGCGCTTTATCTCGCACTCGGGCTCGCGGCGATTTGCGGCTGCTCTCGTGAAAAGACGGTCAGCTGCGAGCCAACCGGTCGCTACTCAACGGCACAGTCGGTCGCGCCAGTACAGATCCCCGACGATCTGTCGCCGCCTGACGAGACCGATGCGTTGCGTCTGCCGCCGGTGGTGCCGTCGCCCTCGGATCGAGCCGACGCTGGATGCCTCGAAACTCCGCCGCCTTTCTTCAACACCGGTCGTCCCGGCATCGATCCTCCACCGGGCAACAGCGAAGCGGCCGCTCCGGAGGTGGGGGAGGCGCCGGCGGCACCCCAGCCCGGAAGTGACCGGGTGATCGAAAACTAGCTCGATATCGCAGCGTCCGCGCGAGTATCGTGCGGCGCCGTCGGTCTATTGCCCCGGCGCCGCGATCCCTGCTTCGGTGAGCTTGCGCAACACGCGGTCTTGGACCCATTGGCCGCTCCACCAGTCGATCGGCGTGATCGCATTGCCGCCGAGCAGCATCGTGAAGTGCAGGTGATCGCCACCCGCGAGCCCGGTCGAACCGCTGCGCCCGAGCTCCGCTTCGCTCTCGACGAGATCACCCGTGTTCACCGTGACCGATGACAAGTGGGCATACAGCGACATCAAGCCCATGCCGTGATCGAGGATCACGCAATTGCCGTAGATCCCGAGCCAGCCGGCGTGCATGACACGCCCGCGGTTCGCGGCGCGAACGGGCGCCGCCGCAGTCGAGGCGAGATCGAAGCCCAAGTGAACTTGATGGTCTACGTCCTGGCCGTTGTACACGTAGGTGCGTTGATCGGCGAAGCCCGCTTCCACAGCCGTGTTGATGAGCTGTTTGAACGCACCGCGCCACAGCATCTCCGGCGCGGTTTCGAGCGCCAAGCCAGAGATCGTTTCGTTATTCATGCGCCGCAGCTCGCGATTGATCGCGAGATAGGCAGCCAGTTGATTGCTCGGGTCGTCGACCTTGAGCTCGGTGGAGTTTTGCAGAATCGGCGGAACGACGCGCGCGAGGAACCGGTCGTCGAGATTGATCGTGCTCGCGCGAAACTGTTTTGCGAAAACTCGAAAGTCGAAACTGCCGCTACCTTCGTTGCCGACGGTATCGCGAGCGAAGACGTTGATCGGCGTGTTCAGCGGCTGGTCCCAGAGCAGAGCGAACAAGGCCACGCGCAGGGCAGGGTCGGCCGCGCTGGCTGGAAAGCCGCGATACTCGCGGTCGCCGACGCGGACACCCGACTCCACATCGGGCGGCGTCACGCGATAAACGACGAGCTCCGAGCCGCCGTGATTGATGTAATGGAACTGCGACAGAACCGCGATCTGCGGCGGTGCGAGCCGCACTTCGACAGTCCGAGTGGCCGTCGAGGTTGCCGCGCGCAAGCCGAACAGAACCGGCCGAACTGCCGTTACGATGACCTCGGCTTCGCCGGCGTTGAGGTCCGGAATCACACGCTTGCCCGTAGGGCGGCTGACCGTGACCACGTCGCCGGCAACCGTCGCGCCGGCTGGCTCCGTCGACAGGTTGAAGACGGGCGTCGTGCTTTCCCCTTGTCGCAGGCTGACGACAAAGTCGTTGAGGGCGCCGTTCGGTGCCGTGACCGAGACAGCGATCTCACCGGTCTGGCCGATGACCGCCGGCCCTTCGATCGCGATGGCGGGCCCTTCCGCCTTCCCGGCATTGACCCACAGCGCAATGGCGCCGACCCCAAGGAGCACTAGACCCAAGAGTATTTTCCACATGGGCGGCGATTGTACCGACAGCTCGCGTGATTCACACTCGCTCGATCGCACGTGCCCGCATCGGTAACGGAGGCGACGATGTCGATCCACACTTCTCGCTGCGTGCTGCTGTTGTCAGCGGCGCTTCTGCCCGGCATCAGCGCAACGCAAGAACGCTGTGCGCCGGCCGCGACTTGCGGTCATCACGAAGTGAACGCCACGCAGCGGACCACGGCCACTGTGCTCTGGCAACCGTCGATGAATGTCTTTCGGCGTTTCGATGTGGCTGCCGAAAAGATGTTCGAGTTCTACGGCGGTGCTCTCGGCTTTCAGCAGCTCTCCACGTTCGCAGTCGGCAACGGGGGTGTCGCGCGCTTTCAGGCCGGGGCACAAGAGTTGAAGCTCACCCGCCGCGTCGACGATCGAAGCTACGAGCCCGGTGGCGTCGCCGCTGCGACCGGATTGCGCTTGTTGACGTTCGTTTTCGCCGACGAAGCGGCGTTGATGCGGCGTTTCGAGCAGCACGCGTTGCCCGCACCGGAGTTCACGCAGCTGGCGGGCGACGGTCGACGGACCGCGCTCGTCACGGACCCCGACGGTCAACCCGTCGAGCTCGTGATTGCACCGGGCGCGCCGCCGGAGGTGTTGGCCTCGATAGAGGTGGGCCTGACGGTGGCCGACTTGGAGCGGAGCCGGGCGTTCTATCGCACGTTCGTCGGTCTCGAGGAGCTGCCGCCGGTGCGCGATCCGCGATTCGATACGACGAAGTATTCGTTTCGGCACGGCGCCACCACGATTAGCTTGCGCAGCTTCGGTCGGCCGTTGCCCGCGGACACCGGCAGCGGGGGCATTCAATACGTCGTCTCGGACGTCGAATTCGTCGATGCGCTCGCGAAGGAGCGCCACATCACGATCGATCAGCCGCTCTCGGGGCTCCGCGGCTTCGATCTCCGAACGATTTGGCTCGACGATCCGGACGGCGTTACGAACTACTTTGCCGAGACAGGCGCCAGCCGGAAGGCGCGCGAGGCCGTGAGCGGCTCGCAATAGACCGAAGTGGCGGCGAGCCCGCGTGGGCCCGCCGCCGGAAGCTTAGATTCCCATCGCCGTCTTGATGGCGGCCTTCTGCTTGGTTACGAATTGCTCGAACGTCTGAACCGACGGGTTCAGCTTGCGCGTGGCGTCGATGCTGCGATTCGCACCCATCTCTTTCTCGAAGTCGCGATAGGCCTGAAACATGTTGCCCATCTCGTCCGCGCCCGGGAAACCGAAGCTGCGATAGACGTCGGCCTCGACGGCGTTGTACTTGATCGGGCCCGTGCCCAAGACCTTGCTCAACGTCTTGCCCATCGCGTCGATCGTCAACGATTCGCCGAGAATACCGACGGTCTTGCCGACGTATTCATTGCCTGCTTTGAAAATGCCGTAGGCCACCTTGCCGATGTCCTCCGCCGCAATACCGGCCATCGTCGCGGTGCCCATCGGGAAGGTCCACGCGAGATTACCGTCGTCACCCTTCTTGGGCGCCAGGCCGAACATGTAAAGGTTGTCCCAATAGAACGACGTGACCAGGAACGTCGTCGGTAGCCCGGCGAACGAGGCGTTCGCTTCCGCCTTCGCGTCGAAGTGCGGCACGCGATATTTCTCCTGCAGCATCGGCATGCGCTTGTCGTCGGGCTTCATGAACTTACGGATGTCCTCGAGCGTCGACCACACCACGTGCTTGACGCCCGCCGCCTTCGCTGCGTCGGCGACGTTCTTGGCCTGCGCCTTCTCCTTCTCGCCGGAGAAGTGCTCCCAGAAGTTGGTCACGGCGTACACGCCATGCGCGCCCGCGAATGCCTTCTTCAAGCTCTCGACGTCGTCGAGGTCTGCCTTGACGACTTGGGCTCCCGCCGTGGCCAACGCCTTGGCTTTGTCCTTGCCCGTATCGCGCGTGACGGCGCGGCACGCGAAACCGCCGCCGGAGTCCGCCAGAATCGCGCGGCAGAGGCCGCCACCCTGTGAGCCGGTCGAACCTAACACTGCAATGATTTTTTTGTCGGCCATGTCAATCCCTCGATAAGACGTGCTTTAAGAAAGAGGCGAAGCATAAACGCCTTTCTCGGACGAAAGTAGCCTGCGGAAAAAAGAAGGACCCGGAATCCGGGCCCCACTGGATGCGGCTCGATCGGATCACCGATCGAACGGAAAGATCTTTTTCCAGTCTCGCTGCATGTCGACGACGGTCCAGCCTTTCGCGGCCGCCTCGTCGAGGGCTTTGTCGAGCTGGCCGATCGCGGATTCGCGATCGTAGGCCCATTCCCGCTCGGCATCGGTGTGATGCACGATCAAGCCGAATCGAGCACCGCTGCCTGCGGTCGTCCACTCGATCATCTCGAGGTCGCCGTCGGAGTTGCCGAACGCCGCGATTGGCCGGCGGCCGATGTGCTGACTGATGCCGACGGGCTTGCCGGCCTTGTCGTCGATGAAATCGATCGTCGGGGTACGGACCAGCACCGGTACGCCATCGCGCCGCTCGAACTCGGTCTTGATGCTGCTGCCGACGACCTGCTCGGGTGGAATGCCGTAGACGCGCTCAGTCCAGGGCCGCATGAATTCGATGCCACCGCCGGACACGATGAAAGTCTTGAAGCCGTTCGCGCGCAGGTACGCGAGCAGCTCCAGCATCGGTTGATACACCATCTCGTCGTAGCGGCGGCCGGTGCGGGGGTGTTTGGACGAGGCGAGCCAGTCGGTGACTACGCCCGCGAACTCGTCCGTCGTGGTTCCCGCGTGCGTCGCCATGATCAGCTCGATCAACGCACGCTCGCCGCCGGCGAGCACGCGCGGGAGGTCCCCGTCGAGAACGGCGCTGAACGGCATTTGCGTGCGCCACTCGGGGTGTTGCGGCGCGAGGGCCCGGACCCGGTCCAGCGCGAAAGCGAGCTGAAAGTACATCGGCTGCTCGGCCCAGAGCGTGCCATCGTTGTCGAATACTGCGATGCGCTCGGGCGCGGGGACGAACCCAGCACGGCTTGGCGTCGTGACCTCTTCGACGAAGGCCACGATCGCGTTCTTCGCGGCGCCATCGTTCCATGAGGGGAGCCAGTCGCGCGGCTGTGCGACTGCGGCGCCGGCCAGCAGGGCAGCGTGTACAACAACGGCGACGAAGAGACGCAGAGACAGGCGCAAACCTTGTGCCTCCCTTGAGTCGTATGGTTACCTAGGCGCTCCATTCGCCGCAAGCAATCAAAGAGGCCGCCCAGCATGCGGCGAAACGCGAGCATCGTACTCTCGCTTCTCGGTGTGGTCGTCGTCGCCGGCTGTCAGCGAACCGACGAAGCGCCCGACGTTCCGCTGCAGACCGAGGCAGCGTTCGTCGGCGGCGCTGTGTGCGCCACATGCCACGCGGGTGAGACGCAAGCCTGGCAGGGTTCGGACCATCACGCCGCGCTCCAGGCCGCGAGCCCCGATACCGTGCTCGGCGATTTCGCCGATGCCGAGCTCACGCGCGGCGGCGTCACGACGAGATTCTTTCGCCGCGACGGCGAGCACTGGATTGCGACCGACGACGCCGATGGGGCCATCCGCGACTTTCGCGTGCGGTTCACGTTCGGCGTCGATCCGCTGCAGCAGTACCTGGTCGAGCTGCCGGGCGGCCGTTACCAGGCGGTGACGATCGCTTGGGACACGCGGCCGGCGGAGCAGGGCGGTCAGCGCTGGTTCGATCTGCAACCGAATGAAGTCATAGACGGCGATGATCCGTTGCATTGGACGAAGGCGTCCTACAACTGGAACTCGGCCTGTGCCGATTGTCATTCGACGGACCTCGTGAAGCGCCTCGACGC
Source organism: uncultured Gammaproteobacteria bacterium (assembly GCA_963741255.1). Taxonomy (GTDB): domain Bacteria; phylum Pseudomonadota; class Gammaproteobacteria; order Steroidobacterales; family Rariloculaceae; genus FEN-1219. Next base: position 301,496 of record CAVUHM010000002.1, read on the forward strand.
GGCGGACCGCAGCTTCGAGACGACATTCTCGGGCCCCAACGTCGATTGCGAGGGTTGTCATGGCGCGGGCTCGTTGCACGCCGCAGCGCCGCTGGATGCGCGCGTGGTGCTTGGGCGTTCCGAGCGCGCGTGGACGTTTGCCGCGGGGGCCAGCATCGCGCAGCGCGTGCCGACCGCGACCGATAACGCAGAGATCGAAGTCTGTGCGCAATGCCACTCGCGACGGACTCAATTCAGCGATGCGTACGCGCCCGGGGACCGTTTGCTCGACGCCTATCGGCCCGCGCTGCTCGAGCCGGACCTGTACCACGCGGATGGACAGATCCTCGACGAAGTGTTCGAGCACGGCTCATTTCTGCAAAGCCGCATGCATGCCGCCGGCGTCACGTGCACGGACTGCCATGACCCGCACAGCGGGACTCTGCGCGCGGCCGACAACGCGCTGTGCGGGACGTGTCACCTTGCGAGCACGTTCGACACGACGCAGCACCATCGCCACACGCCCGGACAGAGCGGCTCGCTCTGCATCGACTGTCATATGCGCGACCAGACCTACATGGTCGTTGACCCACGCCACGATCACAGCTTTCGTGTGCCGCGGCCGGATCTATCGGTCACGCTCGGAGTGCCGAACGCATGCAATGCATGCCACACCGAGCAAACGCCGAGCTGGGCCGCGCAAAGAGTCGCCGAGTGGTTTCCGGGAGGCCGGACCGGCGCGTTTCACTATGCACAGGCGCTGCACGCCGGCAGGTCTTGGGCCGCCGACCGCAATGAGCTCCTGCGGCGTGTCATCGAGGACGGCACGATACCCGCGATCGTTCGCGCGACGGCAGTCGCTTCGCTTGCGAGCCAGCTTGACGATGCCGGCGTCGAGCTCGTCGGGCAACAGCTCCGCGATGGCTCGCCACTCGTGCAGCTGGCGGCGTTGGAGGCGCTCGGTAGCGCGCCCGAGGGCGTGCGTGTGGGCTTCGCCCAACGATTCCTGACGGATACCTCGGCCGCGTTGCGGATGGCGGCTGCGCGGGTTCTCGTGCCCGTGCGCGACTCGCTGACCGAGTCGCGGCGCCGCGATCTCGATGCCGCGCTCCGCGAGCTCGTCGCGGCCCAGGAGTTCAACGCCGACCGCGCCGAGGGGCTTCTGAACCTCGGTAACCTACAGGTCGAGCTCGGCAGGTTCGTCGAGGCCGAGGCAACGTACCGCCGTGCAATCGAGCAGCATCCCGAGTTTGCGCCCGCCTATGTGAACCTCGCGGATCTGTATCGCCAGGCGGGTCGCGAGGGCGAAGCGGAGTCGCTGCTGCGCCGCGGTATTGCGGTCGAACCGCGCGACGCGGGTCTGCGCCATGCGTTGGGCCTTTCGCTCGTGCGCAGCGGTCGGCTCGACGAAGCGCTGACTCTGCTACGCGAAGCCGGCGAGCGCGGCGTCGGACAGCCGTTGTACACGTACGTGTATGGCGTCGCGCTGCATTCGACGGGCGCCGTTGACGAGGCGCTCGATGTGCTCGAGCAAGGTCACATGCGCTATCCGGGATACGCGCCGCTGTTGGTCGCGCTCACGACGATGCAGCGTGATGCCGGGAACCTCGAAGCCGCGCGCGAGCACGTGCAGAGGTTGGTCGAGTTGTCGCCATCGGATGCGGGTGTCCGCGCGCTCGCGGCCGAGCTCGGTGCCGAGCGTCGGCAGCAGTAGCTCTCGACGGTCTTCGGGAGTTGGCGGAGAGGGAGGGATTCGAACCCTCGATACGCCTTTTGGACGTATACACACTTTCCAGGCGTGCGCCTTCAACCACTCGGCCACCTCTCCGGAGTGAACCGCCGGCGTCTCGGCAGGGGCGGCAGCGTAGCCCAGAACTCCACGGCGTTTCAAACGAGTGGCGGCGCGAATCGCGCCTCGTGAATCGGGCTGGTAGAGTAGCGATGGTCCGCGTCGGTTCCCCCGCGACAACCAGCTGTAAACCCCGTCAGGCCCGGAAGGGAGCAGCGGTAGCAGCCCGGTTGGGTGCCGGGGTCGGGCTGGCGCGGACCTCCCAATTGTCGCAACAGCAAGGACGGACGTGAGTTATACGGTTCTGGCGCTGAAATGGCGGCCGAAGCGGTTCGAGGATCTGGTCGGGCAACCGCACGTCGTGCAGGCGTTGGCCAACTCGCTCGCCGATAACCGGCTGCATCACGCGTACCTGTTCACCGGCACTCGCGGAATCGGCAAGACGACCGTCGCACGGCTGCTGGCGAAAGCGCTGAACTGCGAGAAAGGTATCGTGGCTGAGCCGTGCGGGGTCTGCGCCGCATGCACAGCGATCGATGCGGGTCGGTTCATCGATTTGATCGAGGTGGATGCCGCCTCGCGGACGCGCGTCGACGACACGCGCGAGTTGCTCGACAACGTCCAGTACGCGCCGACGCAAGGGCGTTTCAAGGTGTACCTGATCGACGAGGTGCACATGTTGTCGACACACTCGTTCAACGCTCTGTTGAAAACGCTCGAGGAGCCGCCGCCGCACGTGAAGTTCCTGCTGGCGACGACGGACCCGCAGAAGCTGCCGGTCACCGTCTTGTCGCGATGCCTGCAATTCAATCTGAAGCGCTTCACCGCCGCACAGATTCAGACGCAGCTCGAGAAGATCTGCACGGCCGAAGGCGTCGCGTTCGACACCGCCGGCCTCAAGGCGATTGCGCGCGGCGCGGAGGGCAGCATGCGCGACGCGCTGAGCTTGCTCGACCAAAGCATCGCGTTCGGCGCCGGCAAGGTCGAAGGCGCGGCCGTGAATGCGATGTTGGGGACGATCGACCGCAGCCACGTCCTGCGCCTCGTCGAATCGTTGGCAAGTCAAGACGGTGCCGCGCTGCTGGGCGAGGTGGAGCGTCTCGACGAGCGAGCGCCCGATTACGGCACACTGCTGGACGAGCTGCTCCAGGCGCTGCAGCGAATCGCGGTGCTGCAGCTCGTCGGCGGCCGTTCCGACGATGAGGACTACGCGGTCTTGGCGCCGTTCTCGGAAAAAATGTCCGCCGAGGACGTCCAGCTGTACTACCAGATTGCCCTAAACGGCCGCCGCGATTTGCCGATCTGCCGAGATTCGCGAATGGGCTTCGAAATGACGCTGCTGCGAATGCTCGCGTTCCGACCAGCTGCGGAAACGAGCGCGCCTCGCCAACAGATTGCGCGCGCCTCGGGCGGGACGACATCGCCTGCAGCTCCTCCACGGGTGGTTGCTCCGGCGCCGGTGGCCCGTCCCGACACGGCACCGAAGCGGGACAGCGCCGAAGTCGCTCCGCGCAGCGGCGCAAGTGCGCCGGCGCCGGCCGACTGGACGAGTGTCGTGCAAGGCCTCGACCTACGCGGAGTGGCGCGACAGCTGGCCGACAGTTGCGACTTGCAGTCGAACCAAGCGGGAGCGTGGCACTTGGTCGTGCCGGCCGACAAACAACATCTGAACACTCAGCAGCTGCGGACGCGGCTCGAAGCGGCGTTGCGCGAGCAGCATGGTCGAGATTTGCGCTTGACGATCACGGTAGGCAAGCCGACACGGCCCACGCCCGGCGAAGCGCGGCGCTCGAGCGAAAGCGAGCGGATGCGAGAGGTCAGGGAGACGATCGAGGCAGATGCCAACGTCAGAGCAGTGCAGGCAGCCTTCGATGCGACGTTGGAGCCGGATAGCATTCGTTCGAGCAAGTAGGCGGTCATGAAGTCGAGAGGTGGAGTATGAAGGGCTTGAGCCAGTTGATGCGGCAAGCGGAAGCCATGCAGGCCAACATGCAGAAGGCGCAGGACGAGCTTGCGGCCACGGAAGTCGAAGGCCAAGCGGGCGGCGGCATGGTCAAGGTCGTCGTCACGTGCAAGCACGAAGTGCGTCGAGTGACGATCGAAGATGCATTGCTGCGCGACGACAAGGAAATGCTCGAAGACCTGATTGCCGCGGCGTTCAACGACGCCAATCGGAAGGTCGAGCAAACAGTGCAGCAAAGGATGTCGTCGATCGCCGGTGGCCTTGGGTTGCCGGGCGGGCTGAAGCTGCCGTTTTAGTCCGTGGCCGACGTCTACTCACCGCTGTTGAACCAGTTGATCGAGGCATTTCAATGCTTGCCGGGTGTCGGCTCGAAAACGGCACAGCGGCTGGCATTTCATTTGCTGGATAAGGATCGCGAGGGCGGGGTACGGTTGGCACAGACGCTCGAGCGTGCCGTCGCCTCGATCCGCAATTGCGAGCGCTGTCGAATGCTGACCGAAGAGCCGGTCTGTCGGTTCTGCGCCAGCGACAAGCGTGATCCGGCTCAGCTGTGCGTCGTCGAAACACCCGCCGACCTCCTGGCGATCGAGCAATCCGGCGCGTATCGCGGCGCTTATTTCGTGCTGATGGGGCATTTGTCCCCGATCGATGGAATCGGCCCGGCCGAGCTCGGGCTCGAGTTGCTGGAACGGCGTTTCGCCGCGGAACGATTCTCCGAGGTGGTGCTCGCAACGAGCGTCACGGTCGAGGGCGACGCCACGGCGCATCTCGTCGCCGCGCTGGCGCACAAGCATGGCTTGCGTGCGAGCCGTATCGCTTATGGAGTTCCGGTGGGGGGCGAGCTCGAGTATATCGATGGCGGGACGCTGTCGCGTGCTCTCAGTGGGCGGCGCGAGATCGAAACGACGAGCGAGACGGGAGAGCGCCGATGACGGCAACGGATCCGAATTGTTTGTTCTGCAAGATAGTCGCCGGCCAGTTGCCCGCGGATCGCGTCTACGAGGACGAGACCCTGCTGGCGTTCAAGGACATCCATCCGCAGGCGCCGTTTCACTGCCTCGTGATCCCGAAGGTCCACGTCGCCACGCTCAACGATTTCGGTGCTGACCAGAGCGCGTTGGTCGGCGAGTTGTTGTTGACCGCGAAACGCATCGCCGCGGAGCACGGCCTGCCGGGTTACCGTGTCGCGATGAATGTGAATCGTGAAGGCGGGCAGGTCGTGTTCCATGCTCACCTGCACGTGCTCGGTGGTCGGCCGCTCACGGGTGCCTTGGGATGAATCGCAAGGAGAACCTGATCTGGATCGACCTCGAGATGACCGGGCTCGACCCGGATCGGAACAGCATCATCGAGATCGCCACCGTGATCACGGACAAGGAGCTCGTGGTTCTCGCGGAAGGGCCCGTCCTCGCAATTCACCAACCCGATACGGTGCTCGCAGCGATGGACGAATGGAACACGCGGCAACACACGAACTCGGGACTCGCGGAGCGCGTCCGTGCGAGCACGGTGACCGAGAAAGAGGGTGAGAGGCTGACGCTCGAGTTCATTCGGCAGCACGTCGATCACGGCGCCTCGCCGATCTGTGGGAACAGCATCTGTCAGGACCGACGGTTCTTGATTCGCCACATGCCCGAGCTCGCGGCGTACTTCCATTACCGGAACCTGGACGTCTCGACGCTGAAAATACTCGCGAAGCTTTGGTTGCCCGAGGTCGGCAACCGGTTCGAGAAGAAGTCGGTGCACCTGGCCCTAGCGGATATTCACGATTCGATTCGCGAGCTAAGGTTCTACCGCGAGCACCTGTTCAAGCGTTGACGCGTCACAAAACGTCGCGCCGTGCTTTCCAATGTGTCCGGCGATGGGCTAGTCTCGGACACCGGTCTGTGCCCTCGAGAGAGCAAGATGTGGGTCCGATGGCTTAGCTTGTGCGGGTTGTTGATGGTCGTGGCCGCGGGCCACGCCCAGACGCGTTACGTGACCGACCGCGCGATCATCGAGCTGCGGCGTGGGCCGAGCACGGAATACCTGATTCTGCGTAACCTCGAGTCGGGCACCGAGGTCCAGGTGCTCGAGCAGGACGAGTCGAACGGTTACTCGCGTGTCCGCGTCGATCAGGGCACCGAGGGTTGGATCCTGACACGGTTCCTGACGAGCGAGCCGATCGCGCGCGACCGGTTGTCCGTCGCCGAAAGGAATCTCGCCGCGGCGAGGCAGCGGGTCACCGCGCTCGAGACCGAGGCCAAAGAGCTCTCGACCGAATTGGCCGCGACGAAAACAGACCTCGACCAAACGCGCGGTACCCACGCCGAGACGAGCAAGGAGCTCTCGGATATCCGCACGGCCGCCGCGAACGTCGTCGCGATCCGCGATCAGAACACGAACCTTCAGCAACAGCTGATACAACGAAACCGCGCAGTCGAAGAGCTCACGGCAGAAAATGCGCGTCTCACGAGCCGCAGCAGTCAGAACTGGTTCGTCGTCGGGGCCGCCGTGTTGCTCGGCGGAATCGTGATCGGCCTCGTGGCGCCGAGCCTGCGTCGCAAACGCCGCTCCGATTGGTAAAGGGTTGTCCTCGAGGGGATGTTTAGGACACTTTAAAGACATGTTGGTCGATAGCTTGATTGTTCCGCAGTGTGTCTATCGTCCCGGCACGTTCACCGGGCTGATGACCCTGTACGAGAGCAACTACATCAAGCTCGGGCTGTTGACGTCGACCTACGCGTGGGCAACGGACGTTTTCCTCTCATCGTCGGCTCGCGACAACGATCTCCACGCAGAGGTCGTACGGCGGGAGCCTTACACGACGACCTTGCGCCTCACATATTGGTTCCAAGAGGCCGACGGGCTCTCTTTGGCGGACCCCGATCTGGTGCTCCGGATCTATCACGATGCCCGCCTCGTCGAGGCCGTGAGCAGCGGCGAGGCCCATCGCCACGCCAAGCTCCGCGAGCTTGCGGGAAGCGGAAGCAGCGCGGAGCTCGATCGACGCTGGCGTCTGAACATGATCCTCAACAAGTGGCTCGACTACTTGTTTGAAGTCGGTCACAGTCTGAACAGCGGTGGCCACGCTCTGAGCTGAGCAGCCCGGGCGCCGCGATCCTTGCTTCAAGTCACGGTATGGCGGCGTCGCGGCCGCTATATTTCGCTTCCATGCCTCGTTGTTACAAAATCCGGGCGTTCCGATGTTAGCGGCGCTCCTCGAGCGGCAGGCTGCCGAGCCGACTGAGCAGCTGCTGAAGCTCTATTGGAACCGGGCCGACGTCAAACGCGAGCTCAAGGCCTTGCGCCGTGAGCGCTTCGAGCTGCTCGATAAGCTCAAGGAGCAAGAGGGCGCGATCGTGCGGGCCCAAGAGCAGCTCGAGGGCTTGGAGCGTCTGCTCACCAATCCGTTGGCCGCGGCCAACGCGATGGTCTATTTCCAGCTTCGCCACCTGTGGCGTGTCGGCGCACAGCGTCTCGAGCAGTTCGGCAGGGAGCTGCAAATGCAGCGCGAGAAGCGGGAGCGGGCGCAGTTACACGATGCAGAGGCCGCGAAACGCAAGCGGCGCCTCGATGCCGTGCAGGAGAAGCTCGCCGGTCTAGCGGACAAGCGCCGTTTGGCGGGCGAGGAGCAGTCCCGCCTCGAGCAAAAGCTCGAAGGCATGAACCGGCTGTTTCGGTTGTTCCGCGGTGCTGCGCTGAAGCGACGCATTGCCGGTGTGCAGAGCGGCCGGCAGATGCTCGATGAGAAGATCGAGGAGCTACGGGCCTTGAGCGAGCGGATTCAGGGCGAGCCGTTGCCGGAGCCGGAAGGGCTGTCGCTCGACAGTCGGCGCCTCGTGAACGTTGCCGTGATTGCGCTCGCGCAACACCTGGTCGTGCACTTCTCGGAGCACGACCTGGCGTCGCTCGCGAAGACATCGACCGAGCGTGCCGTTGCCGACATGAAGTTTGGCGACCGCCGCGATTGCGACCGTATGGTCGAGCGGGTCCGCGAAAAAATCGAAGAGCTGAAACAGCAAAAGACGTTCGCGGATCACGTCAAGCGCCGCGCGGACTTGTTGTTGTCCGAGGTCAAGTATCGCAACGACACCGATTCGGTGCCGGACATCGAGTGCCTTCAGATCGTGAGCCGTAGCCCCGGAGATCAGGTCGGCGAGATCGACTTGGCTCGACGTGCCAGCGACGCGCCGCTACGAGTCAACGTCCTCGCCGACGACTACTGGGACCTGCTGGCGGTCATGCGCTGACCGCTCGCTCTTCACTGGGCGGGGCTGTTGTGCTCCGCGATCTCCGCGACGATCCGCGCCGCCTGGCGCAAGACGATCGCATCGGAAGAAGACTCCTCGTCGATATCGTCGATATTCGTGATCGGCTCGAGCCCAAGCGAAGCCCGCCGTGCGTTCTCGCGAGCCAGGCGGCCTCCTTCGAGCGTCTCGTTCTGCGCCTTTCTCTCGTCGAGATTCAGTGACACGCTCTTCTGGGCGTTGATCTCGCGAATTGCCGCGACATCGCCGAGTAGGAAGCTGAACTCGGGATCCGAGGCCGCTCGCGATTGCTGGTGCGCACGCAGCTCATCGAGCTCGGCGGCGAGCGTAGTGTTCGCGCGGAAGCGCGTCGGCTGGATCCGATCCCAGGGTAGGGCAGTGTCGCGTGTGCTTTCGCCCACGGTGGCCGTGTCCACCATCGACGGCAGCTCTATATCCGGAATCACGCCGCGATGCTGCGTGCTTTCGCCCGTGACGCGGTAGTACTTGCCGATCGTCAGCGTGAGCTGGCCGTTGTCGGCGCCGCGCATGAAGCGATCCAGCGGGAACAGGTTTTGGACCGAGCCTTTGCCGAACGTCTGTTGGCCGATGATAACGCCGCGATCGTAGTCCTGGATTGCCGCGGCGAAGATCTCCGAAGCGCTCGCGCTGTACCGATCGACGAGCACGCCGAGCGGGCCCGAGTAGATTGCGCTCGGGCTCGGGTCGTCGAGCTGCTGAATCGTGCCGCGGGTCTCCCGCAGCTGCACAATCGGTCCGCGCTCGATGAACAGGCCGCTGAGCTCGGTCGCCTCGGACAGATGGCCGCCGCCGTTGGCGCGCAGGTCCATTACGAGGCCGTCGATTCCACCCTCGGCCTCGAATTCCTGGATCAGGCGCGTGACGTCGCGCGACGTGCTGGTGTAGTCGTCGTCGCCTCGGCTGCGCGCGGCAAAGTCTTGATAGAAGCTCGGCACATTGATCACGCCGATGCGGTACGTCTTACCGTCGAACGGGATCTCGACCAGTTCCTTCTTGGCGGCCTGTTCCTCGAGCTTGATCTTGTCCCGCGTGAGCTCGATGATTTTTTCGGGCGAGCCAGGGGCCGCGCCGGCCGGAAGGACTTGCAACCGCACGCGCGTACCGCCGGGCCCACGAATCTTCTGCACGACGTCGTCGAGCCGCCAGCCGATCACGTCGACCGGCTCGCTGCCGGCTTCGCCGACCGCCGTGATCCGATCGTCGCGCTTGAGTTGACCGTCTATTTGCGCCGGCCCACCGGGGATGATCTCCATGACCTTTACGTAATCGTCTTCGAGCTGCAGCGATGCGCCGATCCCGTCGTAAGACAGGCTCATCTGAATCCGATACTCCTCGCTCTGCCGTGGCGATAGGTAGCTCGAGTGGGGATCCATGTTGTGGGCGACGGCGTTCATGTACATCTCGAACACGTCGTCGGTGGTCAGCTGCGTAATGCGCTTGTAGGAGCGCTCATAGCGTTCCTTCAGTGTTTCGGCCGCTTCGGTCCACGTCTCGCCGGTCAGGAGCAAGCGCAGCGCATCGCTCTTCACGCTCTTGCGCCAGACGTCGTTGATTTCCTGATCCGAGACCGGCCATGGCAGCTCGCTGCGATCCCATTGGAACGTCTCGTCGAGCGTAAAGTCGGGTTCCGTGACCAGCAGGCTCACGGCAAACTCGATGCGCTCGCCCGCGCGCCTACGGAACAAGTTGAAGATATCGAAGACGGGCTGCAGGTCGCCGGTACGCGTGCGGTCGTCGAGCTCGTAGCGCAGCCGGTTGAAGCTCGCGATATCGCTCGAGGTGAAATACATGCGGTTGCCATCGAGCGTATCGAGGTACTGATCGAGGATCGCCGAAGACAGCGAGTTGTCCAGGCGCGGCAACGAATAGTGCATTTCTTCGATCAAGCGGCTGACGCTGGTGCTGATCGCGGGATGCTTCGCCTGGATTTGGAGGGGCGGCAGCGGCTCGACGGCGGCAAACACCGCCAGGCTCGTGGAAGCTGCGAGGAAAGTAATGCAGAACCGACCGAAATGCTCCTTCACGTTGGCTCCTTGGAGTCCGTGGCGACGTCTCGCATTGATCTGTTAAGTTTCCGTTCCTTGCCCCATCGAAATCAAGCCCATTGAGCCGAAAAGCTGAACCGATTCACGTACCTGAGCCGCCGGAGCGCGTATGCGTCCGTCGGCCGTAGTCTTGGGGTTCGTCTTGGGCAGTGCCGCCGCGATTTCGTTCTCGTTGATCGGCACCGTGGTCGTGTTCCTGCTGCTTGGACCCAAGTATCCGGAACTCAAGGCCGAGTTGCCAGGCTTGCTCACGAGCGCGGGGTTGTTCGCCCTGCTGACCGCGATCGCAGCCATCAGCTTTTACGGTCAAATCAAAGGCCGCACCTGGCGATTCGCGGCAATCGTGGCGTTGTCGGTGGTTCTGGTCGCCGTAGCCGGTTATCACGGCTTGCGTTGAAAGTAAGCTCGTTCAGCGTTTGCGCTGCCGACCGATCTTCTCCCACGACGTGCTGCGGTTGAACGCGCCGGTGTTGTAGGGATCGAATCCGTCGTCGCTGGGTTTGTCGAGCGTGAGCTTGGGATTGTTGAGCACATCCATCGGCGTACGTTCGGGCTTCGCGCGTCGTTCCTTCGCGGGCGCCGGCGGCGCTTCGGCGGGCGGACGCACCGTGATCGGCGGCAACGGCTTCGGGGCTTTCGGGCGCGGACGCAACGAGAAATCGGAGAAGTCCAAGAGCCCCGAGTCAGGGTCCCAGCCGAGCCAACGTTTGAGCAGCTTGAGCAGCATGTGAATGGTCGCAGCGCTGTCGGGCACCGCGTCTTTAGACCATAGCAGATACGGCGTGGTCGGCGAGAAGACGCGCGTCATTCTGTGACAGGTATCACAGCCCTCTTGCGACGCCATACGCGCCGTATGCCGCGTATGAGCAGCACGGTCACGTACGGGCCGAGGACCAGGATCCAGGCGGCAGCCCGCAACGACAAAAAATCCGTCCAGATGTGCTCGGCCAGTGCCATCACGCCGGCTTCTGTGTCGTATTCACCGATGAGCTGCTGCCCCACGATGTAGATCGCGAACGGCAGAACGAATATGCCAAAGGCAAGCATCGCCGCGGCGATCGTCAACTCACGTTTCCAAGTCGTGTCCGTCATCTGCTTAGCATCTAGTGTGCGGCCGACTCGATGAAACGAAATTGCGTTTCTCCAATCGTGATGAGGTCGCCTTGCTGCAGTCGTTGGCGGCTCACCTTGACTGCGTTCACGAATACTCCGTTGCGGCTCCCGAGATCCTCGATGACGGCCGCGTCGTCGACCATCGAGATACGCGCGTGCTCTCGGCTCACGAAGTGGGTCACGATCTGCAAGTCACAGCGGGGACTTCGGCCGACGGTCATGCTCCGTTTCGTGAGCGCGAACCGTTTCGGCGCATCGCCGGTGAGACAGATCAACTCCGGCGAGGGGGCGTCGTCTGACTCGGCCAAGCGCTCGGACATTCTCGAGTGCAGTCCCTGCAACGAACGGTCCATCGAGCTCAACTTCTGCAATGCGCCGAGCCGCTGGTCGAGCTCGGTTTGTAGCGTCGCGATTCGCATATCCCGCGTCTGCAGCGCGCGATCCTTGTCGAGGATCGCGCGTTCGAGCCTCGCGACGTCGGCCCGACTTTGCTGGAGCTCGGTCTGTGTCGTCGCCGCATGTTGGCGAAGCCGCTCGACTTCCGCGGATTGCGCCGCCAGGCGCTGTTCGCGGTCGCGAAGCTCGATCAGCTGAGCCGCGACTTGCTGCCGTTTGTATCCGACCTCGGCCTCGAGTTGGGCGATGGCTTCGATTCCTTGGGACAGGGCATTGTCCGCTTCGGCGTCGGCGTGTGCGGGGGCTTCAGGGGTGGGGACGGGGACGGGCGAGGACGCCATGTCCTCTCGAGGAGCCGGTGGTGCCGCGGAAGAGGCGGGCGCATTCGGCGTCGTCGTGGGACTCGGGGTCGGCAGCGTCCCTTCGCGAAGCGCCCGCAGCTCGCGCTCGCTGGCCTCGAGCCGTCGCGCGTAGTCCACGAGCTCCGTTCGCAACGTCGTCGCGCGTTCGGACTCACGAGTCGAGAGCGCCGCGGCGTCGCGTAACTGTTGGCCTGCGACCGCGAGCTCGCGCTCGAGCGCGGTCACTCGTTCGGCCAGCGCGGTCTGCGACGCTTTCGCTTCGTCCCACCAGGCGCGGCGGCCGTCGATGTACGCTTCCAGCGAAGCGTTGTGCTCGCGCAGCGTCTGGATTTCCGCGGGATCGACTATCGGCGCCGAGGCTGTCGCACGTTGCGCCTCGAGCATCGCAAGCGCCTGTCGCGCTTCTGCGAGATCGGTGCGCAACCGCATGAGCTCGCGGTCGTGGTTCTCGCGATCGTGTCCCGCGCGTTCCTGGTTGTCCGAGGCCTCTCGAAGTCGAGAGTCGCGTTCGGTCAGCTGCTCGGCAAGGCGTTGCTCGGCGGCGGCCTTATCCAACAGCGATTGCCGCAGTGAGTCGATCGTTCGATTCAATTCGGCAATCGACGCGTCCTTCTCGGCCAAATGTACTTCGATGTCCTGCCAGCGGCTCGACAAGCGGGCGATGTCGGCCTCGACCGCCTGAACCTTGGCCTCGCGCGCCGCGATCTCGGCTTGGAGCTCGGTCGCGGAATCGCTGGCAGAGGCGGTCTCGGCCGCGAAGATAGCTGTGTGCTCGGAGGTGTCCTCCGGCGACGAGCCCAACAAGTGCGGCACCCCGCCATCGTCCAGGACGACCGTTTCGAGCAACACGGGAAGCTCGTCGGTGTGGTCCAAATCGCTCGAGGATTTCTTCGCCATTCTGAGGGCTACGGATCGTTACTCGTCAACTACGTTAAGCCGGTTTGCGGCCGTCGGCAAAGTCTACCGCTCATTCGGCAGGCACGGTGCGCCCGATGGCCCAGGCCCGAACTTCGGCCACGCGCTCGGCCATTACCACGGACAACGGCCGGGTCTTGCGAAGCTCGGACAACAAATGCTCGTGGTCGAGTTCCTCGCCCAATGCGTGGGCCGCATAGAGCGCCGCGACGATGCCTTGCTCGATCTCGGCCCCGGAGAACCCGTCTGTGGCTGCGACCAGATCCGCCAAGCGCATCCGTTCGGGGGCGAGCCCGCGTTTACGGAGATGCAGCGTCAGGATCTCGGCCCGGCTGGGCGGCGGCGGCAGGTCGACGAAGAAGATCTCGTCGAAGCGGCCCTTGCGGATCAGCTCGGGAGGCAATTCCCCCACATCATTGGCTGTTGCGACCATGAACACCGCTGTCCGCCGCTCCGCCATCCACGTGAGGATGGCGCCGAGCACACGACGCGCCGTGCCGCTGTCGTCGTTGCCCGTTGCGAGGCCTTTTTCGATCTCGTCGAGCCACAACACGCACGGGCTCAAGACCTCGGCGGTCTGCAACGACTCGCGAAGGTTGCGTTCGGTTTCGCCGTGATACTTGTTGTAGAGCGCGCCGAAGTCCAGCCGCAACAGCGGGAGGCCGAACGCGCCCGCGCTGGCCTTTGCGGCCAAACTCTTGCCGCAACCCTGCACGCCAAGGAGCAGGAGCCCTTTCGGCGGATCCAACCCAGGCGGGCGATTCGGGCCGAACGCTGTGGCCCGTTGCTGCAGCCACGCCTTCAAGTTGCGGAAACCCGCCAGGTCGCTCATCCGCGCGGTCTCGTACTCGAACGTCAGTACGCCGCCTCGGTTCAGCAGCTCGTACTTCGCCTTCATGACGGCCGGCAGGTCGTTGCTCGTGACGGCGCCATCGTCGCGGATCGCATTGCGAGCCAAGCGTTCCGTATCGGCGTGCGTAAGCCCGCTCAGGTTCTGAATCAGCAAGTCGAGGGCGGTGGGGTCCACTTTCGGCTGTCGACCCACTTCTTCCGCATACGCCTCGACGCAGCGTTCGACGATCGCGCGGCGGTCCTGCGGCCCCGGCAGGCGGAGCGTGAACCGCGCACTGAAGGTCGCAAGCTCGTGAGGAATGTCGAGCCGATGTCCGATCAACAGCACCGAGACCTTCGTGACCGACGCCTTGAGAGCGATGTCCTTGAGCAGCCGTACGTCGACCGGGTCTTTCAGGAACGGGTGAAAGTCGAGCAACGCGTAGATGCCAGGCTTGTCCACCGCGCGGATGTGTTTCAGCACCTCCTGAGGCTCTGCGTTATGGCGCTGAGCTTCGAGATCCAGATCGAGCCGTTGCAGGCCGTCCGTGATCGACCATCGGAACAGCGGTCGATAGGTGGTCGTCGAACGCGACCGGGCAAGATCGCGCAGCAGCTCGAGCAGGCGCACCTCGTCGGTGGTCTCGATCACGACCAGCGGTGTTCCGGAGTCGAGGACGAGCTCTAGGTCGCGGCGGTCGCTCATTGATCACGGCCCGCCGCGGCGCAGGGGCTCCATCACGAGACTGCGGGCACTCTATAGCGCCCGCGCGCGGCTGACCGCGACCGAGTCGGCAAATCGCCTCAACCTGCTTGGCCTAGCCGACGCCCGGCTCGTTGCCTGCGTCGTAACCGTGCCGGCTGCGTGAGGAACTGGCGGATTTGGTCCGCGAGGCCACGGCACGCGTGCACTTGGGGCCGAGTGATCAGCGGTATCGGAATCACGATCGCGGGCATCACGGAGCGGCCTTTGTAGTCGGCATGGATCGTGCCTTCCGACTCGACATCCTGGATATCCCACACCGTCACGTCGTACCGGGAGTCGTCTTCCCACCACGCGAGTCCCATGCAACCGGCGCCGCCGACGCCGGCCGCGCACGTGATGCCGCCGCCGCTCGCCGTTCGGTCCGTCGACCCGTCGAGCCACAACAGGTAACGAACCCCGGTGCTCTTGACCTGAGCGAGCACGCCGGGTCGTGCCAGCAGCGAGGTAAGGTCTTCGGTGCTCAACGGTGCCGTGGACGGCTCGAACCACGGGTACAGCTTGTCTTCGAATTCTTTCGAGGCGTGAACGTCCAGGCCGTCGTCGCCCTTCGCGAGGCCGTCACTGATGCACTGCACGAAATCTTCTTCGGCTTCGTGGTTCGAGTGTTGCTTGCGGGCCAGCACCACGACGTGCTCGCCTTCGGCGATCACGGCGTCGGTTTGCTTGTAGGGTTCTATACGCGCCGTGATGCCGCACGCGCCGATCAACGGCACGACAGCCGCAATGCCGAGTAGACGAAGCCGACCCACGCTACTCCGCGGGCGGCGGAGTCGAGGCGACTCCAGCGGTCGAGTCGCTGGCGGCTGCCTGTTGTCCGGCTGTGACGGGTATTCCATAGCCTTTCCCCTCTAACCATTCTTTGATTTGAGGCTGCTCACTGAACTTGGTCGAGATCGTCGCGCCTGCTTCGCGCATGGCCACGATCGCTGCGCGTTGCACGGCGTCTTCTTGATCTTTGTCCAATTCGGATTTGCCGTACCCGGCAACGGCCCATTGCAGCACGGTCGCGCCGTCCGGCTCGTAGACGTTGATCTGATACTGCATCCAAACTTCGACGAACTCGTCGCGCTCGCCGATCGGGACGTCGAACTCGAACTTCTCGAGCTTCGGCTCGATCACTCCGTCCAACGAGCGCGTCGCCCGCCACGGGAACGGCGTCGACATCCATCGTCTCGCGGAACATCTGCTTGAAAAGCGGTTCCAGCATCGCGACGTTGGCGTCGCCGAGCGCGATCGTCCAAAGGGACTGATCGGGGATGTCTTCGGTGTGAGATGAAGTTGTAGAGCTCGTCGGGGATGATGACGCCCATGCTTGACCGGCAACGGGCTCGATCAACGGCGTCGGAAACGTGGATTCGACGATGACTTGCGACGAGCCACAACCGACGAGACAGGCGCCCACCGCGACGCCTAGCCAGCATCGCTTGGAAGGTCCTACAAACGTCGGAGACATGCGGCGAATTCTACGTCCTGAACGGGCAAGTTAGGTCCGGATTCAACGTTAACACCGAAATGCAGTGGCCAACAGACCTCGGCTCCACGCAGGCTCTGACTGTCGGGGGCAGGAAAAATTCACGGCCGTTGAACGTTCCGTCCGCATCGTGGGACGCGATGTTCCGCGCCGTCTCGGCGCGAGGTCACTGCGTGGACTCGGCGGGCAGCGCGTCGCTCCATTGTCCGTGGCGATCGCGGCCGTTCGCGAACGTGATGTCGACGCGCCGGTTCAGCGCTCGATTCGCGGCGCGTGTCGTTCGGCGACTCGCGGTTGCGTGTCGGCGTGGCCGCTCACCATCAGTCGCGCCGGATCGAGTCCCGCCGCGAGCAGCTCGTGCCCGACGGACGCGGCGCGCGCGGCCGACAGCTCCCAGTTCGAGCGGTACTGACCGCCGCTGCGGATCGGAACGTTGTCGGTGTGGCCCGACACCGTGATCGCGCCCGTCATGTCGGCGACGAGGAGCGCCGACCTTCGCCAGAGCGTTCGAGCGGAGCTCGGCTCGAGATGCGGCGCTGCCCGACGGGAACGAGTCCTTCTCGAGCAGCTGAATCACGACGTTGCTGCCGTCCTGGCGGATCAACAGTCGACCGTCGTCGATCTCCTGTCGAAACATCGCGCGCAGCTGCTGCTGCCTGCCGGTCGGCGGCTTCCTCCTGCGCCTTGAGCTCGCGCAGCCGCATGCTCGAGACCGAGATCGAGCGTGTTCAGATCGGAGTCCACGGTGTGTTGCCGCACCTCGTTCTGCGTCGGTCGGTTCCGGCACGGCGGGGCTGAACTCCTGGGCTTCGAGGCTCGTGCCCTTGGGCAGGTCGGTGGCCGTCACCTCGGTCTGCACGCCGAAGGCCTGCTTCAACGAGCCCGACATCTGCTTGAACTTCTCCGGGTCCATCTCGGAGAACGACAGCATCAGCACGAAGAAGCACATCGAGCAGGACCATGAGGTCCGCGAACGTGATCAGCCACGGCGGCGAGCTATGGGTCGGCAGGGCCTCGAGCGAATGCTCGTTCATGGACAGGCTGGGCTCAGGCCGCCCGCTGTTCCTCGGTGCGCCGCGACTTCGGCAGGTAGTTCTTCAAGCAGATCCTGCATGACGCGCGGGTGCTGGCCGTCCTGAATGCTCATGACCGCGTCGATGATCAGCGACTTCGCGAGCCGCTCGTCGGTGCTGCGCAGCGCAAGCTTGTCGGCGATCGGAATCGCGATGACGTTGGCGATCATGGCGCCGTACAGCGTCGTGAGCAGCGCGATCGCCATCGCCGGCGCGATCTGCTTCGGGTCGCTCATCGCGCCCAGCATCTGCACGAGGCCGATCAGCGTGCCGATCATGCCCATCGCGGGCGCCGCGTCGCCGATCGCCTTGAAGATCGCCTGGCCGTCGCGGTGCCGTTTCAGCGTGAGCTCGAGGTCCTTCGTCAGGATCGAGCGCACGACCCCGGGATCGTGGCCGTCGACGACGAGGTTCAGCGCTTTCCTGAAGAACTCGTCCGGGCACGTCGGCGTCCTCGAGCGCGAGCAGGCCGCTGGCGCGCGCTTGGTTCGCGAGATACGATCGACGAGTCGATCAGCGCCTCGGGCTCCGGCACGCGATAGATGAACGCTTTGATCGCGACCTTCGTGGCGTTCGCGAACTGGCGGAAAGCTGAACTTCATCAGCGTGACGAGCAGCGTGCCGCCGATCACGAGCACGATGGACGCCGTATCGACGAACGCAGTGACCGAGCCGCCGAGCACTATCGCGGTGCCGACGACGATGCACGTGCCGATCAGGCCAACGAGAGTTGCTAGATCCAAAGCGCGATTCCTCTAGCTCGTCCGGCCACGCGTCAACAGTCCGCGGCCGGACAATAGGTACGCAACCGTTATCGGCCGCGGCCGACGATTCTTAAGCGTGACGCCGGGGAGGTGCGTTGCCGCGTGCTAGAGTAATGATGCGGCCAATGAGGGCCGGCAGATCGGTGCATCGGAGACGCGCCATGAGTAGACTCGGTGGCAAAGCGTTTGTCTCCTCGGGTTGTTGCTGGCACGGCATCGAGCTTCGCGCAGGACGCCGAGCGCGTTACGCCGATCGACGCCGCCGCGTCGGAGCTGCACTGGCTCGTCTACAAGGCCGGCGCGTTGGCGCGGCTCGGCCACAACCACACGATCGCCGTGGCGATCTGCGCGGCACCGTGACGGACGAACACCGGCTGATCTCGCGGCATCGCGCTTCGAGCTCGAGTTCTCCGTCGCGAATCTCGTCGTCGACGACGCCGACGCTGCGCAGCGACTCTCGGCGCGGATTTCGCGAGCGTGCCGACGGCGAACGACATCGAAGGCACTCGCGGCAACATGCTCGGCGACCGCGTGCTCGACGGCGAGAAGTATCCCGACGATTCGCATCGTCGGCACCGGGCCGATCGATGCGCGATGGCGCGCAGGCGCTGACCGTCAAGGTCGAGCTGCTCGGGCGAACCGTCGACCTCACGGTGCCGACAAAGGTCACGATCGACGACGAGCGAGTCGCAGGCCAGCGGCGAGTTCGAGCTGAACCATGCCGATCTCGGCATGCAGCCGTTCAGCGTGATGATGGGCGCGCTGCAGGTCGGCGAGAAGTTGTCGTTCTCGTACCGCGTCGACGGCTCGCCGCGACGTTCGCTGAGAGCGCCGCGCGGCTGACCGCGCCCGCGTGGGCGGCCGCGGTTTCGGCCCGCCGCCGGCGCCGTTTGCTGTGATTCACGGCCCACTTTTCGACGTTCAAGTATCTGCTCGCGAGAGCCGAAAACCGGTTCATGGGGGAGCATCGCAGCCGCGCCCCTTTGGTTACCGGGAGGCAGGATGCTCGTCCTCGTCGGCTACGTGTTCGTGGTCGGTTCCGTGTTCGGGGGCTTCGCGCTCGCGGGCGGCCACCTCGGCGCGATGTATCAGCCGCTCGAGCTGCTGATGATCGGCGGCGCCGCGCTCGGCGCGTTCGTCGTCGGCAACTCGTGGAAGACGATCAAGGCGACGCTGAAGGCGCTGCCGACGCTGTTCCAGGGCTCCAAGTACACGAAAGCGACGTACATGGAGCTGATGGCGCTGCTCTACGAGATCCTCGACAAGACGCGCAAGGAAGGCTTGCTCGCGATCGAGCGCGACATCGAATCGCCGAAAGAGAGCGCGCTGTTCAAGAAGTACCCGAAGGTGCTGAAGGACCATCACATGGTCGAGTTCATCACCGACTACCTGCGCCTGATGGTCAGCGGCAAGTTGAACGCGATCGAGATCGAGGCCCTGATGGATCGCGAGATCGACACGCACCATCACGAGGGCGCGGAGCCGGCGCACGCGCTGCAGAAGATCGCCGACGGCTTGCCGGCGTTCGGCATCGTCG
The DNA here is from genome assembly GCA_963741255.1 of uncultured Gammaproteobacteria bacterium. Taxonomy (GTDB): domain Bacteria; phylum Pseudomonadota; class Gammaproteobacteria; order Steroidobacterales; family Rariloculaceae; genus FEN-1219. The sequence continues at coordinate 320,771 of CAVUHM010000002.1, forward strand.
CGGCGGTCATGGGCGTCGTGCACACGATGGAATCCGTCGGCTTGCCGCCGGCGGAGCTCGGCATCCTGATCGCGCACGCGCTCGTCGGCACGTTCCTCGGCATCTTGCTGTCGTACGGCTTCGTCGCGCCGCTCGTCGGTGTGCTCGAGAAGAAGGGCCACGAGGCCAGCAAGGCGCTCGAGTGCATCAAGGTCACGTTGCTCGCGAGCTTGAACGACGCCGTGCCCACGGTCGCCGTCGAGTTCGGGCGCAAGGTGCTGTACTCGACGCGAGCGCCCGGGCTTCGCCGAGCTCGAGAAACACGTCAAGGGTGCCGCGAAGGGCGGGGCGAAGGGCGCGCCCGCGGCTAAGGGCGGCAAGAAGTAGCCGCGCATGAACGACGAATCCCGCCCGCCGATCATCATCAAGCGGGTCAAGAAGGTAGCAGGCGGCCATCACGGCGGCGCCTGGAAGATCGCGTACGCGGACTTCGTGACCGCGATGATGGCGTTCTTCCTGCTCATGTGGCTGCTCGGCTCGACGGCCGAGGGCGATCGCAAGGGCATCGCCGAGTACTTTCAGACGCCGCTGCGCGTGGCGATGGCCGGCGGCTCGGGTTCCGGCGACGCCTCGAGCGTGATCCAAGGCGGCGGCGAGGATCTCACGCGCAGCGCCGGCCAGGTTCGACGCTCCGACGAGCCGGCGCGTCGCCAGACGATCAATCTGCAGGCGGCGCGCGCCGAGCTTCGGCGGCAAGAGGCGGAGCGCCTCGAAGGGTTGAAGCAACGGTTCGAGCAGGCGATCGAAAGCAACGAGAAGCTCGCGCAGTTCAAGAACCAGATCCGGCTCGCGATCACGGCCGAGGGTCTGCAGGTCACGGTCGTCGACGAGCAGAACCGCCCGATGTTCGACACGGGTGGCGCCGAGCTCAAGGACTACACGCGCGACGTGATGCGCGCGATCGGCGGGTTGCTGAACGACGTCGACAACGCGATCTCGCTCGCCGGTCACACCGACGCCGTGCAATACGCGCGCGGCGAGCGCGGCTATTCGAACTGGGAGCTCTCGGCCGATCGCGCGAACGCGTCGCGCCGCGAGCTCGTGGCGGGCGGCATGAAAGAGAACAAGGTGCTGCGTGTCGTGGGCCTCGGCTCGTCGTTGCCGCTCGATGCCGCGGATCCGTTGAATCCGATGAATCGGCGCATCAGCCTCGTCGTGTTGAACGACAAGACAGAGCGGCAGATTCGCGGGCTACCCGAGGAGCCCGAGGAAGAGATCCAGAACGAGGCCGATGCCGCAGCTCCTGCTGGGGCAGGATGTCGGCGCCGAGCCCGAAGGCCGAGCGATGCTACCGGCGCCAGAAGCGGTTGCCCGCAGAGCCGCAGGTCGCGCAGCCCGACGCAGTGCCAGCGCCACTCTAAGGGTTGCGGAGGGCGCGGCTCAGCAGCAGCGGCGCACGCCGTCCCACTTGCGACGTTGCTCGTCGCGGCAGAACGAAGCGCGATCGAGCGGCTGCGCTACCTCGGTCGGCATGCTGGTCGCGCCAGTGGCGGAGATAGCGCTCGTAGGCGTCGTCGCCGGTCAGCTCGCGGAACAGCGTCCAAGCGCGGCGGAGCGTGGCGATCATCGTCCCAACTCTTCGACGAGCCGAGTCGGCACGTGCGGTGTCTCTGCGAGCGGCGGACAGCGTCTTGCCCGACAACGACGCGTGGCAGATGCGCGCGGTCTCGACGATCAGCACCCACACCGTAACCAAGAAGAACAAGGTCAGCGCCGCGTCGAGACGGTCGTTGAAGATCAGTCGCGGCGCCTGAGCCGCTGCGGCGTCGGACAGCGTGCCGGCCGCGAGTTGCGCGGCCAGGTCGTTGGCGTGCGAGAGGAAGCCGACGCGTAGGTCCGGGCTGAACAGCTTCTCCCAGGCAGCCGTCGTCGTCACCGCCACGAGCCAGACCAGCGGCAGCGCGGTTACCCAGACGAATCGAACCCTGCCCGACTTCACGAGCACCGTCGTTGCGACGCACAACGCGATCGCGGCCAACATCTGGTTCGCGATGCCGAACAGCGGCCACAGGCTGTTGATGCCGCCGAGCGGATCGAGCGTGCCGAAGTAAAGGAAGTAGCCCCAGCCCGCGACGACGAGTGCGCTGCACAGCAATACGCTCGGATACCAGCTGGTGCGGCCGAGCGGTCGTGCCGACGTTGCCGAGCAAGTCCTGCAGCATGAATCGCGCGACCCGTGTCCCTGCATCGACCGTCGTGAGAATGAACAATGCCTCGAACATGATCGCGAAGTGATACCAAACGGAGAGCAGCGTGTTGCCGAACGCGTTCGAGAAGATGCTGGCCATGCCCACCGCGAGCGACGGGGCGCCGCCCGTGCGTGCGAATAACGTGGACTCACCCATCTCTTGAGCGAGCAGATCCATTTGCGCCACGGTGACGGGATAGCCCCAGGAGCTGATCGTCGCGACGGCATCCGCCGCTTGCGCGCCGACGACACCGGCCGGGCTGTTGATCGCGAAGTAGACGCCGGGGTCGAGCACGCACGCGGCGACCATGGCCATCACGGCGACGAACGATTCCATCACCATGGCACCGTAGCCGATGAATCGTGCATCGCGCTCGTTCGCGAGTAGCTTGGGCGTGGTGCCTGACGCGATCAACGAATGAAAGCCCGAGATCGCGCCGCACGCGATCGTGATGAACACGAACGGGAACACGTTGCCGCCGAAGATCGGCCCGGTACCGTCGATGAACTGAGTGAGCGCCGGCATCTTCACGGCCGGATTCAGGACCAAGATCGCGATCGCGAGCGCGATGATCGTGCCGATCTTCATGAACGTCGACAGATAGTCACGCGGCGCGAGCAGCAACCACACCGGTAGGACTGCGGCGGCAAAGCCGTACACGATCACCATCAACGCCAACGCCGGCGCGTCGTAGTCGAACCAAGTCCGCAACGTGGGATGGTCGTCGATCCAGCCGCCGCCGAACACCGCGGCCAGTAACAACACGACGCCGATAGCCGTGCCTTCGAGCACGCGCCCGGGACGCACGTGACGCATGAACAGCCCGATCATCACGGCGATCGGAATCGTTGCGGCGACCGTCGATGTCGCCCAGGGGCTGTGCCGCATCGCGTTCACGACCACGAGGCCGAGCACGGCGATCAAGATGATCATGATCGCCATGACGCCGATCAACGCGACCGCGCCGCCGATCGGGCCGAGCTCGTCGCGCGCCATCTGCCCCAGCGACCGCCCGTCGCGGCGAATCGAGCAGAACAACGCGACGAAATCCTGGACGCAGCCGCCGAGCACGGCGCCGATCAAGATCCAAAGCGTGCCGGGCAAATAACCGAATTGCGCGGCCAGTGTCGGGCCGATCAACGGACCGGGGCCCGCGATCGCGGCGAAGTGATGACCGAACACGATCCAACGGTTGGTCGGCACGAAGTCGCGGCCGTCGCTGAAACGCTCGGCAGGCGTGGCTCGCGTTGCGTCTAGCGATAGGACCTTGGCCGCGAGGAAGGCACTGTAGAACCGATAGCCGAGCGCGTAAACGCACACGGCCGCGACGATGAACCACATCGCATTGATGCTCTCGCCGCGATTGACCGCAATCGCCCACAACGCAAACGTGCCGAGCGCGACCACCACGGCCCATAGGCCGATCGAGATCGGCCTCGGCGGCGGTCGACTGATGCTGGTCGCCATTCCGAACAATCCCCCTGAGCTCGCGCGTACGCTACCGTAGTCGCGGGCGTGTTGTATATTCCGAGCGCATGAGCGAGCCACTGTTGCTAGCGAAGGCCGGAGCCGCGGAGCTCGCGCTGTTGCCGGCGTTAGCGAACCGCCATGGTCTGATCACGGGGGCTACGGGCACGGGCAAGACCGTCACGCTGCAGACGCTCGCGGAGCAGTTCTCGCGAGCCGGCGTGCCCGTGTTCCTGGCCGACGTCAAAGGCGATCTATCGGGGCTCGCCGCGGCCGGCGGCGGCAACGCCAAGGTCGCGGAGCGCGCCGCGGCGCTCGGCGTCACGCTACGCCACGAGCCATGCCCCGTCGTGTTCTGGGACGTGTTCGGCGAGCGCGGGCATCCGATCCGCGCCACGGTGTCGGATCTTGGCCCGCTGCTGCTCGCGCGTTTGCTGCAGCTCAACGACACGCAGGAAGGCGTGCTGAACCTGGTATTCAAGATCGCCGACGACGCGGGCCTCCTGTTGCTCGACCTCAAGGATCTGCGCGCGATGCTGCAGCACGTCGGCGAGCATGCGACCGAGTTCACGACGGAGTACGGCAACGTGTCGGCCGCGTCGATCGGGGCGATTCAGCGCGGCTTGCTCGCGCTCGAGACGCAAGGCGCCGAACAGATATTCGGCGAGCCGATGCTGAACATCGACGATCTGATTCAGACGCAGGACGGTCGCGGCATCGTGAACGTGCTTGCGGCCGATCGGCTCATGAGCTCGCCGAAGCTCTACGGCACGCTGCTGTTGTGGCTCATGGCCGAGCTCTTCGAGCGACTGCCCGAGATCGGCGATCCCGACAAGCCGAAGCTCGTGTTCTTCTTCGACGAAGCGCACTTGTTGTTCGCCGATGCGCCGCGCGCGCTGCTCGAGAAGATCGAGCAAGTCGTGCGTCTCGTGCGCTCGAAGGGCGTTGGCATCTACTTCGTCACGCAGAATCCGCTCGATGTGCCCGACACCGTGCTCGGGCAGCTCGGCAACCGCGTGCAACATGCGTTACGTGCGTTCACGCCGCGCGACCAGAAGGCCGTGAGGTCGGCGGCGGAGACGATGCGGCCGAATCCCACTTTCGCCATCGAGCAAGTCATCACCGAGCTCGGCGTCGGCGAGGCACTCGTGTCGCTGCTCGACGAGAAGGGCAGGCCCGGCGTCACCGAGCGTGCGTTGATCGTGCCGCCCGGCAGCCGTTTGGGACCGATTGACGCCGCGGCGCGTGCCGCAACGATCGGCGCCTCCCCAATCGCGGGCGTGTACGAGAAGGCCGTCGACCGCGAGTCGGCTTACGAGCGACTGAAGGCGCGCGTCGAAGAAGCCGCTCCTGCGCCCGCGCCGCGCTCGACACCGACGGCGTCCACGCAGCGGCAGAGCGACGGCGGCAGTCTGACGTCCGACATTTTGTTCGGCCGGCGCGGTCCACGCGGCGGGCGCCAGACGCAGGGTCTCATCGAAGCGATGGCGAAGAGCGCGGCGCGTTCGATGGGCTCACAGACCGGCCGCGCGCTGATGCGCGGGCTGCTCGGCTCGCTGCTCGGCGGCCGGCGGTAGACGTAGCGACGGGAGCCCCTCTGGCGAACCGCCAGAGGGGCATTGGTGGAGGCGGCGGGACAGCCTGTTCCGTCTCTTTCGAGACGGGCTGGACTATGCCTTCATCCTGTCGACACGGCGCACAGGAGCGGGGCGTCTTATTCGGACCTCATGCTCCGAATCCTAGTACCGGCTCGTCACGACCAGCCAGCCTATGAGTCTCTACAGGGCGGAAGAAGTTGGCCTTCAACCACCCCTCGGCGTTGCCACGTCACTCATTGCTGAGTGACACAGGGTTCACCGATTGAGCCCCGTTTTCACTTTGCCCTCGCGGGCAAAGGCGACCATTGCGTTAATCGAACCCGCGTCCGCAAGCCCTCTGCCATCAGCTCTACATGCGTAGTCGCGTCAATTGTTTTAACCGGCAGCAACCCGACGAACAGGGCACGCTGACGGCGATTCCGTTAAAGGATCTTAGCGATCTGGTCCCGGACGTACCTCGTCGCGATCTTGTGAAGATGACGCCTGATAAAGCCCTTGCGGGCCTGGACGCACAAGCACGGCTCCAGTCAGACGGCTTAAGCCGGTTTTTAGGCGGCTAGGGCGTAGTTGTCGTCGTTGGCAACTAACAGTTTGCAGACGGTTTTACGAGGAATTCTGCACCTCGGCATGCACCTCAGGTTTCGCGACCCACGTCGAAGCCAGTCGCCCCCAAAGTCACACGCTTAGTTTAGGGCCGTGCCTCGAGGTTGCAAGGGCGGAATTCTCACTGGATTCAATGCGCCTTCAGCGCGCGCGACTTGTCGCGCTGCCAGTCGCGATCCTTCTCGGTACTGCGCTTGTCGTGTTGCTTCTTGCCCTTGGCGAGTCCGACGGCCACCTTCACGCGATTCTTGCTCCAATAGAGCTCGAGCGCGATCAGCGTGTAGCCCTTCCGCTCGACGAGACCGATCAACCGATCGATCTCTCTGCGATTCATCAGCAATTTGCGCGTGCGTTTCGGCTCTGCGACAACGTGCGTCGACACGGTGTTCAGCGGCGCGACGTGCGAGCCGAGCAGCCACGCTTCCCCATCGCGGAAAATCACGAAGCTGTCGGTCAGCTGAGCTTTGCCGGCGCGCATGCTCTTGACCTCCCAGCCCTGTAACGCCAAGCCCGCCTCCAGGCGATCCTCGATAAAGTAATCGAAGCGCGCCTTCTTGTTCTGGGCGATCGAGCTCTGAGTTTTTTCAGTCTTCTTGGTCATGAGCGGCGAATGATCCTAGAATCGGCGCCGAAAAAATACGCCAACCCACTCGACTTAAGGACGCCTCATTGCCCACGGTTCGACGCAGCGCTCACGTTCCGTATACGACCGAACAGATGTTCGATCTCGTCAATGACGTCGAGCGCTATCCGGAATTCCTGCATTGGTGCAAAGGGGCCAAGATCGACGCGCGGCACGGCAATACCGTGGAAGCCACGCTCGAGATCGGCGCGTTCGGCGTCCAACAGAGTTTCCGTACGCGCAACACGCTCCGTCGGCCTGAACGCATCGGCATCGATCTGATATCCGGTCCGTTTAGGCGGCTGCGCGGCGAATGGCGATTCACGCCTGCGAGCGACGGAGGCACGGACATCTCGTTGTCGTTGCAGTTCGAGGTCACGCTGTCACCGTTCGGTGCCATGTTCGCGCGGGTCTTCGAGGAGCTTGCACGGTCGCAGGTGACGGCGTTCATCGATCGTGCCGCGCAGATATACGGCGGGACGACCTGAACAGGACCGGGTCGCTAGGACACCGGCTGCAACGGCACGTCGCGTTCGATCTTCGTGACTCGGTCGCTGTCGAAGTAGACGACGAGCCACCGCTGCTCGACGTCGCGCGAACGACCGCGGCGGAGATAATAAGCGTAGTCCCACCGGTCGCGGTGAAAGCTGTCCGCGATCATCGGTGTACCGAGCAGGAACTGGACCTGGCTCCGGCTCATGCCGACCTCGACCTGGGCGATGTCGTCATCGTTGAGCAGGTTGCCCTGCTGTATGTCGATGCGATAGACGCAAGCGGTGAGGGCCAAGGCCGCAAGGATCAACGAAACTCGGAATCTCATGAGCTTAAGCAGCACCCCGCGGTGGAGCGACGCGTCGGTCTGGGTCATAATCGGATCGGCATCATACCCGATTAGTTCCAAGCGAGCGGCACGTGGAAGGACAAGATCTCCGGAAGGCTGGTCTCAAGGTGACGTCGCCGCGCCTGAAGGTGCTCGAGGTCCTCGAGCACAGTCGCCAACGCCACATGTCGGCCGAAGCAATCTATCGGGCGTTGCTCGATAGCGGCGAAGAGCTCGGTCTCGCGACGGTCTATCGTGTTCTCACGCAGTTCGAGCGAGCGGGGCTCGTGAGTCGCCACAACTTCGAGGGCGGCCAAGCCGTGTTCGAGCTAGCCGACAGAACGCATCACGACCACATGGTCTGCCTCGAGACGGGCCGCGTGACCGAGTTCTACGACGAGCGGATCGAGCAGCTACAGCGCGAGATCGCGGACAAACACGACTACGTGATTCAAGAGCACAGTCTCGTGCTCTACGTGCGTCCGAAAAAGAAATCCTGACCGCGACGAGTACGGCTAGCGGCCGGCGCGATCGATCATCTCGGCCGCGTGTGCTCGTGTGCGTGCGGTGATTTCGACGCCGCCCAACATCCGCGACAGCTCTTCGAGCCTTTCAACGTCGTCGAGTGCGTGGACGTCCGTTCGGCTCGTGGCGCCCTCGGTACTCTTGACGACGCGGTAGTGCGCCTTGCCATGGCTCGCGACCTGCGGCAAGTGCGTCACGCAAAGCACTTGCCGCTCGTTGGAGAGCTTTTTGAGCTTCCCGCCGACGATGTCGGCAACGCGCCCGCCGATTCCCGCATCGACCTCATCGAACACGAAAGCAGTGACGGGGGAGCCGCCCGACCGTACGACCTCGATTGCCAAGCTGATCCGCGACAACTCGCCGCCTGAAGCGACCTTACTCAACGCGGCAAACGGCAAGCCCGGATTCAGCTTCACCTGGAATTCAACACGCTCGAGGCCCGTGGCGTCGGCGCGTTCCGCCGGCTTCGGCTCGAGCGCGATGCGAAACTCGCCGTTCGGCATTCCGAGCTCGGCGAGCTCCGCCGTCACGGCCTTACCCATCGCCGCGGCACGAGCGGTGCGCTTGGTGCTGAGCTTGTGTGCGCTGTCCAGGAACGAGGAGTGTGCGGCGGCGGTCTTGGCTTCGAGCGACTCGACCGATTCGTCGTCGCCACCGAGAGCGCCGACGCGGTCGTGGAGTGCGGCCAGCGTGGCGCCGAGCTCGTTCTCGGCGACTCCATGCCGGCGAGCCAACGCGCGGAATTTCGCGAGGCGATCGTCGAGCCATGAGAGCCGCGCCGGGTCCGCTTCGATGTGATCGCGATAGTGCTTGAGCGTGGTCTCGACGTCTCGCAGCTCGATCTCGACCGCGTTCAGCGTCGCCGCCGGCTCGCGCAGCGCCGTATCGAGCTCCGCCAATCTTTCCACCTCGCGGCGTGCTTGCACGACCGCGGAGTAGGCCGAGGCGGTTTCGTTCTCGGTCAGCGACTCGAGCGCGGCGCTGACACCGCCCATCAGGCGGTCGGTGTTCGCCAAGCGATCGCGCTCGGCCCGCAGGCTCTCGGGCTCTCCTTCGGCGAGCGCGAGTGCCTCGAGCTCGCCTACCTGAAAGGTCAGGAGCTCGAGCTCTGCTGCGCGTTGCGCGCTACCGGAGCGGCGTGCGTCGAGCTGGGCAACGAGCGCCTGCCAGATCGCGTACCGCTCGGCGACAGCGGTCGCCAGTGGCGCGACACTCGAGTGCGCATCGAGAAGCTCGCGTTGACTCGCCGCCTCCTGCAGCGATTGGTGCGCGTGCTGACCATGGATGTCGACGAGCAAGCCTCCCAACGCTTTCGAGTCTTGCAAGTTCACCGGTTGACCGTTGATGAACGCTCGGGATCGGCCATCGGAGCCGATCAGACGACGCAGTGTGCAGGTCGAACCGTCGTCGAGACCTCGCTCGCGCAGCCATTCGACCGCGGCGTGCGCCGGTGGGATCTCGAATGTGACACTGATCTCCGCGCGGTCGGCACTGCGGCGAACGACGCCGGCATCGGCACGATCACCGAGCGCGAGCCCGAGCGCGTCGACGAGAATGGACTTGCCCGCGCCCGTCTCGCCGGTCATCACGTTCAGGCCGACGCCGAACTCGACCTCGATTTCGTCAATGACGGCGTAGTTCTTGACGCGGATCAGGCTCAACATGACTCGCTAGCCGCGAGTGATCGGGCGGTCTCGGTTGGCACGCCCCCAATTGAGTTTCGAACGCAGCAACTCGTAGTAGTTGTAGTCACGCGGATGAAGCAATGTGACGCTGCGTTTGGCGAGCGAGATCGTCAGCGTCTGCCCCTCGGTCATTCTGCCGAGCGGCTCGCCGTCGCACACGACCTGTGCCGCGCTGCCGCCGGCGGTGTCCAGAGTCACGCGCACCGTGCTCGTGCTCGGTAGCACGAGCGGGCGGTCGCTCAACGTGTGCGGGCATACCGGCACCATCACTAGAGCATCGACGTTCGGCTGAATGATCGGCCCGCCGCACGACAACGCGTAAGCCGTCGAGCCGGTCGGAGTCGCGACGATCAAACCGTCACCGCGATGCGTGTTCACGTAGACACCGTCGACCTCGGTCGTGAAGTCGACGAGGCGGCCGGTGTCGCCCTTCTGCAAGACGATGTCGTTCAATGCGAACAACGCATCGTTCGCGCCGGTATTCGGTAGGCTCGCAACGAGCATCAACCTGCGTTCGGCGAGGTGGTCACCGGCAAGGATTGCATCGAGTGCTTCGAGCATGTGCTCCGGCGAGACGTCCGTCAGGAAGCCGAGGCGGCCGCGATTGATTCCAACCAACGGCACGTCGCGTGCGGCAACGTGGCGCGCCGCGTGCAGCATCGTTCCGTCGCCGCCGATCGCGATCACGAGATTCGCTTTCGCCGCGATCTCGCGCTCGTCGACGTGCACGGCGCCTTTCAGCGCGCGCGTAGGGTCGGCGATGACTGACGCCAAGACTTGGATACGGCGCTTAACAAGATGGGTGAGAATTTGCTGCGCCGGTTCGGTAACGCTGCGTTCGCCGAGGCGTCCCCACAGCGCGACTGTCGTGAATTCACGCGGCATAATCGGCTTTCTTGACAGTGGCGGGAACCCGTTGCTAGCGTGCAAGGCGCTGAACAGCGGGCTCTACGTTATCACAGCCTGGGCCTATGACGAGCGACAAACCCGGAGGCGTTTTGGACGAGCGCGCACAGATTCTGCTGCGCATTCTCGTCGACAAATATATTCGCGAAGGACAGCCTGTTGGCTCTCGGACACTGTCGCGCGAATCGGGCTTGGACTTGAGCCCCGCCACGATTCGAAACATCGTTTCCGATCTGGAGGAGCTCGGCTTCGTGAGCTCTCCACATACCTCGGCGGGCAGAATCCCTACGATCAAGGGTTACCGGTTCTTCGTCGACACCTTGATCAAGCTGACGCCGCCGAAGGGCGAAGAGCTGTTGCGATTCAGCCAGAGCATGAACGAGGTGTCGGGTGACCCGCAGGCGCTGGCATTGTCGGTGTCGCATTTGCTTTCGGCGGTGACGAGTCTAGCCGGCATCGTTACCGTTCCGCGGCGTGCGCAGACGGCGTTGCGGCAGATCGAGTTTCTGCCGTTGTCCGGGCACCGAGTGCTTGCCATCCTCGTGATCAACGATCGCGAGGTCCAGAACAAAATCTTGGACGTTCCGCGTGATTTCGGCACCGACGAGCTGCGCAGGGCCAGCAACTACCTGAACGAGCAATTCGGAGGGCGCAGCCTACCGGAGGTCCGCGATCTGTTGCTGTCCGAGCTCAAGCGGACCCGAGCGTCGATGAACGCCTTGATGGTCGAGGCCATTGAAATGGCCCAACAGGTCTTTCCGGAAGCCGAGCCGGAACCGGAGTTCGTCGTTGCCGGTGAAACCAATCTGATGGGGCTCGGTCAAGGGGCCGACGTCGAGCGGCTGAAGAGCCTCTTCGAAGCATTCGGCCGCCAGCGCGACATTCTTCACTTGCTGGATCAGAGCATGAGGGCCGATGGCGTGCAGATCTTCATCGGCCACGAATCCGGCTATCAACTGCTCGATTCCTATAGTATCGTCGCCGCGCCTTACGCGACCGAGGACGACACCATGGGGGTGCTCGGCGTTATCGGCCCGACCCGCATGGCTTACGAGCGAGTCATTCCGATCGTCGATGTCACGGCCAAGCTGCTTGGCCGAGCCTTGAAGGCAAACAACTAGGCCCCATCTGCCGAGAGCCAGCACTCTAAGTGCGTGCCTGTCAGAGGGCGGACGCAGAACGACCTATGAACGAAGACAAGACGGAATCACCGGAAATCGAGTCGACGGCTGCCGAACCCGCCGATGCCGAGCTCGATGCGCTGCGGCGCGAGCGGGACGAGCATCGCGACCGCGCTCTGCGCACGGCGGCCGAGCTCGACAATCTGCGTAAGCGCAGTGCGCGCGACGTCGAGGCCGCGCGGAGGTTCGGCGCCGAGCGCTTGGCGCAAGCAATCCTTCCGGTCCGCGACAGCTTGGAGGCAGGGTTGGCCGCAGCCGAGAAGGCGGGCCAAGACGCGCTCCTCGATGGACAGCGGGCCACGCTGCGGTTGCTGGACGAAGCATTCGCCGCATCCGGCATTCGGGAGATCTTGCCGCTGGGTCAGCCCTTCGATCCCAACAAGCACGAGGCTTTGGGGCTGTTGCCCGCAGCCGGCGTACCGGCAAATACGGTCATCGAGGTCGTGCAAAAGGGCTATGAGCTCAACGAGCGTCTGCTGCGGGCTGCGAAGGTGCTCGTCGCACGCGGGGACGGCCCTTGAATTGCGGTGCCGGTGCCCCATCTCGCTGATTCAGACTAAATTCGCTTACTTCACGTTTTTTGGAGCAGTCACATGGGCAAAGTGATCGGGATTGACCTAGGGACCACGAATTCGTGCGTCGCGATCATGGACGGCGGCAAGCCGAAAGTGATCGAGAACAGCGAGGGCGACCGTACGACTCCCTCGATCATCGCGTTCACGAAGGACGGCGAAGTCCTGGTGGGCCAGACCGCGAAGCGTCAAGCCGTCACGAACCCGAGCAACACTCTGTTCGCCGTGAAGCGCCTGATCGGGCGGCGTTTTCAGGACGACGTCGTTCAAAAGGACGTCGGCATGGTGCCGTACAAGGTCGTGCAAGCCGACAACGGCGACGCCTGGGTCGAGGTCAACGGCAAGAAAATGGCGCCGCCCGAGATCTCGGCGCGCGTGCTCACGAAGATGAAGCAAACCGCCGAGGACTATCTCGGCGAGAAGGTCACCGAGGCCGTCATCACGGTGCCTGCGTACTTCAACGACTCACAGCGCCAAGCGACGAAGGACGCCGGTAAGATCGCGGGCCTCGACGTCAAGCGCATCATCAACGAGCCGACGGCCGCGGCGCTCGCGTATGGCATGGACAAGAAGCGTGGCGATCGCAAGATCGCCGTCTACGATCTTGGCGGCGGCACGTTCGACATCTCGATCATCGAGATCGCGGAAGTCGACGGCGAGCACCAGTTCGAGGTGCTCGCGACGAACGGCGACACGTTCCTCGGCGGCGAGGACTTCGACAAGCGCATCATCGACTATCTCGCGAAGGAATTTCAGAAAGAGAGCGGCGTCGACATTCGGCGCGATCCGCTGGCGATGCAGCGCCTCAAGGAAGCGTCCGAGAAGGCGAAGATCGAGCTGTCTACGCGCCAGCAGACCGAGGTCAACCTGCCGTATATCACGGCGGACGCGAGCGGCCCGAAGCATCTGAACATCAATCTCACGCGCGCGAAGCTCGAGTCGCTCGTCGAGGACTTGATCGAGAGAACCATTGCGCCGTGCAAGACCGCGCTCACCGATGCGGGTCTCAAGGTCACCGAAGTCGACGACGTGATCCTCGTCGGCGGCCAGACGCGCATGCCGAAGGTGCAGGAGACGGTGCAAACCCTGTTCGGCAAAGAGCCGCGCAGGGACGTGAACCCAGATGAGGCCGTGGCGGTCGGTGCCGCGATTCAGGCCGGCGTGCTCGCGGGTGAGGTAAAGGACGTCCTGTTGCTCGACGTCACGCCGCTGTCGCTCGGTATCGAGACGCTTGGCGGCATCATGACGAAGCTGATCGACAAGAACACGACGATTCCGACGAAGGCGAACCAGACGTTCTCGACCGCGGAGGACAACCAGACGGCCGTGACGATCCACGTGCTGCAAGGCGAGCGCGGTCGTGCCGTGGACAACAAGTCGTTGGGCCGCTTCGACCTCTCCGATCTGCCCCCGTCGCCGCGCGGCATGCCGCAGGTCGAGGTCACGTTCGACATCGACGCCAACGGCATCTTGCATGTCTCCGCCAAAGACAAGGCGACGGCCAAGGAGCAGAAGATCGTGATCAAGGCGTCCTCGGGCTTGAGCGAGGACGAGGTCAAGCGCATGGTCGGCGACGCCGAGGCGCACGCGGCCGAAGACGCAAAGTTCCGCGAGCTGGCGGAGACGCGCAATCAGGCCGATGCGTTGATTCATGCCACGGAGAAGTCATTGCGCGAGCTCGGCGACAAGGTCTCGAGCGAGGAACGCGCCAAGATCGAGTCCGCGCTCGCGGACGCGAAGGAAGCGATCAAGGGCGACAACAAGACGGTGATCGAGACCAAGCTCAAAGCGCTCGGTGAGGCGTCGGCCGGGATGGCGCAGCGGCTCTATGCGAACCAACAGCAGGGCGCCCCGGGTGGCGAGCAACCGGCCGGCGGCAGTGAGAACGTTGTCGACGCGGAGTTCGAGGAAGTGAAGGACGATAAGCCCAAGCGCGACTGATGGTTCGGGTCGCGCAACGGCTGTTGACGTAGGAGAGCACGCTTAAGCGTGCTCTCGTCCTATCGAGGGTGAGGATGGCGAAGCGGGATTACTACGAGGTGCTCGGCGTAAGCCGCGAGGCGACCGAGGCCGACCTGAAGAAGGCCTATCGCCGTCTTGCCATGAAGTTTCACCCCGATCGCAATCCGGGTAACCCGGAGGCCGAAGGGCAGTTCAAGGAGGTCAAGGAAGCTTACGAGGTCCTGTGCGACAAGGATAAGCGCGCGGCCTACGACCGCTTTGGACACGCGGGCGTGCAAGGCGGCCAAGGAATGGGTGGAGGGTTCGGGGGTGGCGCCGATGCGTTTGGCGACATCTTCGGCGACGTGTTCGGCGACATCTTCGGGGCGAGCCGCCGGGGTGGACGCAACCAGGTATTTCGCGGCGCGGACCTCCGCTACGAGCTCGACCTTTCCCTGGAGCAAGCCGTCGCGGGCGATTCCGTCACGCTCGACATCCCTACACAGGTCGAGTGTTCACGCTGCACCGGCAAGGGCGCGGAACCAGGATCGCAACCGACCCAATGCAAGACCTGCGGCGGTGCGGGTCAGGTCCGGATCGCGCAGGGATTCTTTTCGATCCAGCAGACCTGCCCGAACTGCGGCGGTGTCGGCACGATGATCGACAAGCCGTGCCGCGATTGCAGTGGGCGAGGCCGCGTTCGCAAGACCAAGACCCTGTCGGTAAAGGTTCCGGCCGGAGTCGACAACGGCGACCGCATCCGTCTCGCGCGCGAGGGAGAGGCCGGCCGCAACGGTGGCCCGCCCGGCGACCTGTACGTGGATATTTCGGTGCAGGCGCACGCGATTTTCACGCGCGAAGGGCAAAACCTGAATTGCGAGGTGCCCGTGAGCTTCGCGACTGCAGCTTTGGGCGGCAGTGTCGACGTCCCCACGCTCGATGGTAACGTGGTCCTCAAGATTCCCCCGGAGACTCAATCCGGCAACTTGTTTCGTCTGCGTGGTAAGGGCGTGCGTTCGGTACGCGACAGCGGCCTAGGCGACTTGTTCTGCAGAGTGCAAGTCGAGACTCCGGTGAACTTGACGGCCGAACAACGCGACAAGCTGCGGGCATTCGATGCCGCGATCCAGAGCGAAGGCGGACGGCATAGTCCGCGAGCGCGGTCCTGGTTCGATGGCGTCAAAGAGTTCTTCGAGCGCATGGGGGCGTAGTGCCTTGGTGAAGATAGCCGTTCTCGGTGCCGCGGGCCGGATGGGGCGTGCCATCCTGAGCTGCATTTTCGAGTCCAGCGATCTGAAGCTCGTCGGCGCCATCACGGAGCCCGGCGACGCGCTGCTCGGTAAGGATGCCGGCGAGCTCGTGGGCGCGGCTGCGGCTCGAGTGCCGCTCACGGACGAGCGCAGCCAGGGCCTGCACGCGGCACAGGTCGCCGTGGACTTCACGCTGCCGGTGATTACCGAGGCGAACCTCAAAGCCTGCGTTGCGCACGGCACCGCTCTCGTGATCGGCACGACGGGGCTCGAAGCTCGTCAACTGAAGGCGATGGAGCAGGCGGCGCACGAGATTCCGATCGTTTATGCGCGCAACATGAGCGTGGGCGTCAATGTATTCACCGAGCTCGTTGCGCGTGCGGCTAAGACACTCGGCGAAGGCTACGACGTCGAAATCGCAGAGACGCACCACCGACACAAGGTCGACGCGCCGTCGGGGACCGCGCTCGCTCTCGGCGAACGGATCGCCGCGGCCCAGGGCCACAAGCTTGCCGAGGTCGCCGTCTACACGCGCCAAGGTCAAATTGGGCCTCGCGTCCCCGGCACGATCGGTTTCTCCGTCGTGCGCGGAGGTAATGTTGTCGGCGAGCATTCGGTTCGCTTCATCGGCGCCGAAGAGGAAGTCGAGTTCTCGCATCGGGCGACGGACCGCAAGACGTTCGCTCGCGGGGCGTTGCGCGCCGCCCGTTGGGCCGCCGGTCAGGCGCCCGGTCTCTACTCGATGGCCGACGTCCTCGGAATGTCGCGCGACTAGTCCCGCCTTAGCCCCGGCGCGCTCGCTGCGCGTATGGTCTCGCGCGAGACACGCCGGAAGAGCGTCCCTGCGGCTCGGCTGCGCACATCCCTGTGCGCAGACGGTCTCGCGCGAGACCAGACGCACATCGAGCGCGCCTTCTCAGGGCGTATCCGCGGCGGAACAGTCCGCGGTGTAGATAGCTCGCGAAAGGTCGAGCTACAATCGCCGCCTGAGTTTCCCCGTTGATCAATACGGGATTGGCTGCCGGGCTTGCAGTCCATCCCGGGCCTTTATGCAAGCCGAACTTTTGTAGGAGCTCAGCGTGGCAGAGCCGGCGATACTAGCGCTCGAAGATGGGACGGTGTTCAACGGTATTTCGGTCGGCGCCGAAGGACGGACGCTCGGCGAGGTCGTGTTCAACACCGCAATGACCGGCTATCAGGAAATCCTGACCGACCCATCCTATTACCGCCAGATCGTCACGCTGACTTACCCACACATCGGCAACACCGGTACCAACTCGGACGATTTCGAATCGACAAAGACCTACGCGGCCGGACTGATCATCCGGGACCTATCGGCCGTGGTCAGCAACTTCCGAGCGGAGGGTAGCCTCGAGCAGTTCCTGCAGCGCGGCAAGACAGTTGCGATTGCCGAGATCGATACGCGACAACTCACGCGCGTTCTGCGCGACAAAGGTGCTCAGGCCGGTTGCATCGTGACCGGCGCAAAGGCCAACGCGGCAGAGGCCGTGCGTGCGGCGCGCAAATTCCCGGGCTTGAAGGGCATGGATCTCGCGAAACTCGTGACGACCAAGCATGCGTACCAGTGGAATCAAGGCAGCATCTGGCCGGAGCGCCAGAGCGTCTATACGAAGCGAGTCGCGACCTTTCACGTCGTCGCATTCGACTACGGGATCAAGCGCAACATCCTGCGGCTGATATCGGATCAAGACTGTCGAGTGACAGTCGTTCCCGCGACGACGAAGGCCGAAGAGGTCATGGCATTGCTGCCGGACGGCGTGTTCTTGTCGAATGGGCCCGGTGATCCGGAGCCTTGCGATTATGCGATCGCGGCGATCAAGACCTTGGTCGATATCGGAGTGCCGGTGTTCGGCATTTGTCTCGGCCACCAGCTGCTCGGTCTCGCGAGCGGCGCCAAGACGGAAAAGATGAAGTTCGGGCATCACGGCGCCAACCATCCCGTCGTGGAGCTCGATTCCGGGCGAGTCATGATCACGAGTCAGAACCACGGTTTTGCCGTCCAGGAGAACACGTTACCGGCGAGCGTGCGCGCGACGCACCGTTCGCTGTTCGACGGTAGCCTGCAGGGAATCGAGCGGACGGACAGACCCGCGTTCTCGTTCCAAGGGCATCCCGAGGCGAGCCCCGGACCGCACGACTTGAAGCCGTTGTTTCAGCGTTTCACGGCGTCGATGAAGACCTATCGGCATCGAGCTCAAGCCGTCTAGTTATAATGTAAACAGATAGTTACTGATTTTTGTAAAGGAATCGGATTAGCTAATGCCGCGTCGCGACGACCTTGAAAGCATCCTGATCATCGGTGCCGGCCCGATCGTGATCGGGCAAGCCTGCGAGTTCGACTACTCGGGGACCCAGGCGTGCAAAGCACTGAAGGAGGAGGGTTACCGAGTCATTCTCGTGAACTCGAATCCGGCGACGATCATGACGGATCCGGCGAGCGCGGACGCGATCTATATCGAGCCGATCCACTGGCGGACGATCGCCGAGATCATCGCAAGAGAGCGCCCGAGCGCGCTGCTGCCGACCATGGGCGGCCAGACCGCATTGAACTGCGCACTCGATTTAGTCAGAGAAGGCATCCTCGAGAAGCATGGCGTCGAGCTGATAGCCGCCTCGCGCGAAGCGATCGACATGGCCGAGGATCGCGAGCTATTCCGGCACGCGATGAGAGACATCGGCCTGGCCACGCCGCGTGCGGGCATCGCCCACAACCTCGAAGAGGCCTGGGGCGTGCAAGAGGAAGTCGGCTTCCCGACGATCGTGCGTCCGTCGTTCACGATGGGTGGCAGCGGCGGCGGCATCGCCTACAACCGCGATGAGTTCGAGGACATCGTGACCCGCGGGCTCGACATGTCGCCGACGGGCGAGGTCCTCGTCGAAGAGTCCGTGCTCGGCTGGAAAGAGTTCGAGATGGAGGTCGTTCGCGACAGGAACGACAACTGCATCATCGTGTGCTCGATCGAGAATCTCGACCCGATGGGTATTCACACGGGCGACTCGATCACGGTGGCGCCGGCGCAAACGCTGACCGACAAGGAATATCAGCGGATGCGCGATGCGTCGATCGCGGTGCTGCGGAAGATCGGCGTCGACACGGGCGGCTCGAACGTGCAGTTCGCCGTCTCGCCGAAGGACGGGCGGCTGCTCGTCATAGAAATGAACCCGCGCGTGTCGCGCTCATCGGCCTTGGCGTCGAAGGCCACGGGATTCCCGATCGCGAAGGTTGCGGCGAAGCTGGCCGTCGGCTACACGCTCGACGAGCTCAAGAACGAGATCACGGGCGGCGCGACGCCGGCATCTTTCGAACCGACGATCGACTACGTCGTAACGAAGGTCCCGCGATTCACGTTCGAAAAATTCCCGCAGGCTGCCGATCGGCTAACGACGCAGATGAAATCCGTCGGCGAGGTCATGGCGATCGGGCGCACGTTCCAGGAATCGCTGCAAAAAGCGCTACGCGGTCTCGAGATCGGCACCGATGGGCTGAACCCGATCATGAAGTCGATCGAGACCGAAGACGATTGGAGCAAGCTGAAGCTCGAGCTGCGCATGGCCGGCAGCCGCCGCCTCTGGTACGTCGCCGACGGCTTTCGCGCAGGCTTGAGCCTCGAGGACTTGCACGAGCTCACCAGCATCGACCCGTGGTTCTTGCGGCAGATCGAGCAGCTGGTCGAGATGGAAGCCGCCACCAAGGCGGCCGGCGCCGCTGCGCTGAAAGGCGACGAGCTGCGCAAGCTCAAGCGGCGCGGCTTCAGCGATCGGCGCATCGCGGATCTCGTCGGCGTCAAGGAAAAGGCGGTCCGCGCCGCGCGGCACAAGGAGAACGTGCGGCCGGTCTTCAAGCGCGTGGACAGCTGTGCCGCCGAGTTCGCGAGCCACACGGCTTATCTGTACTCGACCTACGAGGAATTCTGCGAAGCGGACCCGACCGATCGGCAGAAGATCATGATCTTGGGCGGTGGTCCGAATCGGATCGGCCAAGGCATCGAGTTCGACTATTGCTGCGTGCACGCCTCGTTCGCGCTGAAGGACGCCGGCTTCGAGACCATCATGGTCAACTGCAACCCCGAGACCGTGTCCACGGACTACGACACGTCGGATCGGTTGTACTTCGAGCCTGTGACGCTCGAGGATGTGCTCGAGATCGTGCACAAGGAAAAGCCGAAAGGCGTGATCGTTCAGTACGGCGGCCAAACCCCGCTCAAGCTGGCCGAGGCGCTCGAAGAGGCGGGCGTGCCGATCATCGGCACGTCACCGGATTCCATCGACCTCGCCGAGGATCGCGAGCGGTTTCAACAGCTCGTTCATCGCTTGAAGCTCAAGCAACCGCCGAATCGCACCGCGCGCAACGTCGAAGAAGCCGTAGCCATGGGGAAAGAGGTCGGCTATCCGCTCGTGGTGCGCCCGTCGTACGTGCTCGGCGGCCGCGCGATGGAGATCGTTCACGGCGAGGACGAGCTCCGCGACTACGTCGACAGGGCCGTCAGCGTCTCGAACGACAGCCCGATTCTTCTCGACCGATTCCTCGATCTCGCCGTCGAGGTCGACGTGGACGCGATCTGCGATGGCAACGAGGTCATCATCGGCGGCATCATGGAGCACGTGGAGCAAGCGGGCATCCATTCCGGAGATTCCGGCTGCTCACTGCCGCCGTATAGCTTGAGTGCGGAGACGCAACAGGCCTTGAGCGATCAAGTCCGCCAGATGGCGCAGGCGCTGAAGGTCAACGGCATCATGAACACGCAGTTTGCGATTCAGAACGGCGTGATCTACGTGCTCGAGGTCAACCCACGCGCGTCGCGCACGATTCCGTTCGTCTCGAAGGCGATCGGCCAGCCGCTCGCGAAGATCGCGGCGAAGGCGATGGCCGGCATCAGCTTCAAGGAGCAAGGCTTCACGGCTCCCGCCAGGCGACCATATTTCGCCGTCAAGGAATCGGTGTTTCCGTTCAGCAAGTTCCCCGACGCGGATCCGATCTTGGGCCCGGAGATGAAATCGACGGGCGAGGTCATGGGCACCGGCCGCACGTTCGGCGAGGCGTACGCGAAAGCGCAATTCGCGTCCGGCGTGATCCTGCCGCGTCGTGGGCTCGCGTTCATCAGCGTGCGGGACCGCGACAAGCCAGGTGTCGTCGAGCTCGGTCAGATGCTCATAAAGCGCGGTTTCGAGATCGTCGCGACCGGCGGCACTGCGAAAGCATTGAGGGACGGCGGTGTCGCTTGTCAGCGCGTCAACAAGGTCCGCGAAGGGCGGCCGCACGTCGTCGACATGATCAAGAATCGCGAGCTCAGCCTCATCGTGAACACCACGGAAGGTAAGCAAGCGATCCGCGAGTCGCATTCGATTCGCGGTGAGGCCGTGCACTACAAGGTCACCTATTACACGACGCTGGCAGCGGCCAAGGCCACGTGTGACGCGCTCGATCACCTCGACAACGTGGTCGTGAATCGACTCCAAGATCTGCACGCCGAGGCGCCGCTGTGAGCAAGGTTCCGCTGACGGCGCGCGGTGCGTCGCAGCTCAAGGAAGAGTTGCGGCGTCTGAAATCCGAGGAGCGGCCGAAGGTCACTGCGGCGATCGCGACGGCGCGTGCACACGGCGACCTCAAAGAGAACGCCGAATACCACGCCGCGAAGGAACAACAAGGCCTCATGGAAGCGCGCATTCGCGACATCGAAGCCAAGCTCTCGAATGCGCAGATCATCGACGTCACGGCGGTCAATGCGGGCGGCAAGGTCGTGTTCGGCTCGACCGTGCATCTCATCGACGTCGCGGATGGCAGCAAAGCCCGTTACCAGATCGTCGGTGAGGACGAAGCCGACATCAAGAACGGTCTGTTGTCGATCGGCTCGCCGATTGCGAGAGCATTGATCGGCAAGCGTGAAGGTGACGAGGTCGAGGTTGCGGCTCCGAGTGGCAAACGAGCCTACGAGATCACGGCCGTCGAATACATCTAACCGAAGCTAGATGCCACGCCGCACGGGTTCGAGCCAACGGTGGCGCCAGCGCCAAGAGCGGGACATCTACGTCGACCAGGCCAACCGCGACGGATGGCGCTCACGGGCCGTATTCAAGCTCGAGCAAATCCACGCCAAAGAACGCCTGCTGTCGCCGGGAACCGTCTGCGTCGATCTCGGGGCCGCGCCCGGCAGCTGGAGCCAGCTCGCAGCGCGTCTCGTCCAACCGGACGGTCGCGTCATCGCCCTCGATATTCTTCCGATGGAGGCGATCCCCGGCGTCGAGTTCCTACAGGGCGATTTCACGTCGCAGGAGATCCTCGACAAGTTGCGTGCGCTCGTCGGTCCTACGCGTATCGATCTTGTAATGTCCGATATGGCGCCCAACTTAAGCGGCAATCGCACCATGGATCAGGCGCGCACCCTGGCCCTGCTCGACGAGGCGCTGCTGTTCACGACCGAGGTATTGAGACCCGGCGGTGCCTTTCTGTGTAAGGCCTTTCAGGGCGAGGGCATCGACGCGTTCACGCGACAATTGCGCTCGCATTTTGGGACTGTGAAGACCGTCAAACCCAAGGCGTCGAGAGCTGAAAGCCGCGAGATTTATTTGCTGGCTAGAAGCTTCGGGATGTAGTAGGGTTGAAATGGAATGGATCTTAAGAGCACGTTGATTGAGGTAACGCTTTGAACGACTTGGCAAAAAACGTCATTTTGTGGATCGTCGTGGCCGTCGTCTTGTGGTCCGTCGTCAGCAACTTCAGTGGACCGCGAACGGGCGTCACACCCGTGGCGTATTCCGACTTCATGAGCTGGGTCCGAGAGGGCTCGGTCCGCGAGGTCGTGTTCGAGGGCGACGCGATTCGGGGCAAGCGGGACAACGACCAGTCGTTCGTTACCTATAACCCCGAGACGAGCAATGAGGTTCTGATGGGCGAGCTCGAGGAGAGCAACGTCCGAATCTCGGCAACCCCGCCTCGGCAGCAGAATTTCTTCTTGCAACTGTTCATCTCGTCGTTCCCGATCCTGCTACTGATCGGCGTATGGGTTTACTTCATGCGGCAGATGCAGGGTGGCGGCGGTGGGCGCGGCGCCATGTCGTTCGGCAAGAGTCGAGCACGCTTGCTCGGCGAGGATCAGGTCAGCATCACTTTCGCGGACGTCGCCGGCGTCGAGGAAGCGAAGGAAGAAGTCGTCGAGATCGTCGACTTCCTGAAAGACCCCGCCAAATTCCAGCGGCTCGGCGGCAAGATTCCGAAGGGCGTGCTGATGGTCGGCTCGCCTGGAACCGGCAAGACTTTGCTGGCACGCGCAATCGCGGGTGAGGCGAAGGTGCCGTTCTTCACGATCTCGGGTTCCGACTTTGTCGAGATGTTCGTGGGCGTCGGCGCTTCGCGCGTGCGCGACATGTTCGAGCAAGCCAAGAAGCACGCGCCTTGCATCATCTTCATCGACGAGATCGACGCTGTGGGTCGTCATCGCGGTGCGGGCTTGGGCGGTGGACACGACGAGCGCGAGCAAACGCTGAATCAGCTGCTCGTCGAAATGGACGGGTTCGAAGGCAACGAGGGCGTCATCGTCATCGCAGCCACGAACCGGCCCGACGTGCTCGACCCCGCGTTGCTGCGGCCGGGCCGTTTCGACCGCCAAGTCGTCGTCCCGCTGCCGGACGTGCGCGGGCGCGAGCAGATTCTGAAGGTTCACATGCGCAAGGTGCCCATCGACGGCAACGTGAAGCCGGGCGTGATTGCGCGCGGCACGCCGGGCTTCTCGGGCGCCGATTTGGCGAACCTCGTGAACGAAGCGGCACTGATCGCGGCCAGGGCGAATCGCCGCACCGTCAGCATGGAAGAGTTCGACAAGGCCAAAGACAAGATCATGATGGGCACGGAGCGCCGCTCGCTCGTCATGAGCGAGAGCGAGAGAAAGCTCACGGCCTATCACGAATCGGGTCACGCGATCGTCGGGCTCAACGTGCCCGACCACGACCCGGTCTACAAAGTCACGATCATTCCCCGAGGCCGAGCGCTCGGCGTCACGATGTTCTTGCCGGAAGAGGATCGCTACAGCTACTCGAAACAGCGCCTGATGAGCCAGATGAAGAGCCTGTATGGCGGGCGGCTCGCTGAAGAGATCGTGTTCGGTCCGGCGTACGTGACCACCGGCGCCTCGAACGACATCGAACGCGCGACGGACATCGCACGCAACATGGTCACGAAGTGGGGTTTGTCGGATCGGCTGGGCCCATTGACGTACACCGAAGACGACGGCGAGATCTTCCTCGGCCGCAGCGTCACGCGCCACAAGCAGGTCTCCGACGTCACCGCGCACGCGATCGACGAAGAGACCCGGCTGTTGATCGACGCCTGCTATAGCGAGGCCAAGCGAATTCTCGAAGGCAATCGCGACAAGCTCGACGTGATGGCCGCGACGCTCTTGAAGTACGAAACGATCGACGAGCACCAAATCAAGGACATCATGAGCGGCCGTGATCCGCAGCCGCCGGCCGGCTGGGACGAGCCGTCCGAGCCTGGCAAGGTCGTGCAACGGCTTGCCGACGACAAGAGCGACCCTGCGCCGCTCGGTGGGCCCGCCGGTCAACACTGAGCGACGCAGCATCGAGCTCGTCGCGAGGTGCGGTGGGCGGTGCGAGAGCTCCGACCAATGACGCGACGTTATTTCGGCACCGACGGGATCCGCGGCCAGGTCGGTACCGCTCCGATGACCGTCGATTTCGCGTTGCGGCTCGCGAGCGCAGCCGCGCACGTGCTGGCGCCTCAAGGCGGCACGGTCTTGATCGGCAAGGACACGCGTGTCTCGGGGTACATGTTCGAGTCGGCGCTCGAAGCGGGCTTCGTGGCCGCCGGCGTCGACGTGCTGTTGACGGGACCGCTACCCACACCCGCGATCGCCGTGCTCACGAAAAAGCTGGGCGCAGATTTCGGCATCGTCATCAGCGCTTCGCACAATCCTTACTACGATAACGGAATCAAGTTCTTCGATAGAGACGGAGAGAAGCTCTCCGACGCCCTCGAGGAAGCCATCGAAGCACGGCTCGACTCGGCGCCGGTCACGCGTGACTCGCGCGCGTTGGGACAGGCGAAGACCATGTCGGGGGCGCGCGCGGACTACATGGAGTTTTGCAGGGCGACGATCCCGGCCGGCATGGGCTTCGAAGATTTCAAGATCGTCGTCGACGCGTCGCATGGAGCGGCCTACAAGGTCGCGCCGCGCGTGATCTCCGATCTCGGCGCCGACGTCGTGGCCGTAGGCTGCTCGCCGAATGGGCGAAACATCAACGACGGCTGCGGCTCCACGCGGCCCGATCTATTGAAGCTCACGGTCACAGGCGTGCGTGCGCACGTGGGGTTCGCACTCGACGGCGACGGCGATCGAGTCGTGATGGTCGACGAGCGCGGCCATCTGATCGACGGCGATCAACTGCTCTACATTCTCGCGCGTGACCGTCTCGAGGCGAGCGCCCTGACCGGGCCCGTCGTGGGTACGGTCATGAGCAACCTCGGCCTCGAGCTCGCATTGCGCGACCTCGGCATCAAGTTTCTGCGGGCAAAGGTCGGAGACCGCCACGTGCTCGCGTTGCTGAAGGAGCAGAAGGGCATTTTGGGCGGCGAGACTTCCGGTCATGTCCTGTGTCTCGATCGCACCACGACCGGCGATGGGTTGATCACGGCGCTGCAAGTCCTGGCAGTCATGCAACGCACGGGACGGGCTCTCAGCGAGCTTGCCGCAGGAATGAGTCAGCTCCCACAGGTTTTGTTGAACGTGAAGGTGGCCGAGCTCGCCGATCCGACGAAGTCGCCCGCGGTCTGCGACGCGGTCGATCGAGTCGAGGAGGAGCTCGGCGAGCGTGGACGCGTGGTTCTGCGCGCTTCCGGTACGGAGCCGGTCATCCGGGTCATGGTCGAGGGTGAGGATCGCCAGCAGGTGAACAGGCTGGCCGAGCGCCTGGCGGAGTCGGTGCGGACGGCCTTCAGCCGCTGATCGCAGCGGTCCGAACGGCTTACCGCCCGGCAGCGTTGCGTTGAGGCACGCCCCCCCTTAAGCTGCCGCCGCCGTGGTAGCAGGTTGACCGCAACGAGGCCCTGCGTGACTCGTAAGTTATTGATTGCCGGTAATTGGAAGATGAATGGCTCTTTGGCCGAGAGCCGTCAGCTCGTCAGCGCCTTGAAGAGCGGCGTGGGATCCGGCGGGTTCGGCACGATGTTGCTGTGCCCTCCATTCGTCTATCTGCCGGCGGTGCGGGAATGGCTCGCTGGCAGCCCGATTGCGCTCGGAGCGCAAAACCTGAACAGCCACACTGGCACCGGTGCGTTCACGGGCGAGGTATCGGGCGCGATGCTCCGGGACGTTGGCTGTACGCACGTGATCGTGGGGCACTCGGAGCGACGGGCTCTGTATGGCGAAAGCGACGCCGTGGTCGCGGCGAAATTTCTCGCGGCGCTCGGCGTAGGGCTCATACCGATCCTCTGCGTCGGCGAGACTCTCGAGCAGCGCGAAGCGGGGCAGACGAACGGAGTGATCCAGCGACAGGTCGAGGCCGTACTGGATGCAGCCGGCACAGCGGCGTTCGCGAAGGCCGTCGTCGCATACGAACCGGTGTGGGCGATTGGCACGGGTCGCACCGCGACACCGGAGCAGGCGCAAGAGGTCCATGCGTTCATCCGGGGCATCGTCGCGAGGCGGGATGCTACAATCGCGACTGGATTGAGCATTCTTTACGGCGGCAGCGTCAAAGGCGCCAACGCCGGCAATCTGTTCGCGATGGACGATATCGACGGCGGGTTGGTGGGCGGCGCTTCACTGGCCGCTGCCGAGTTCCTCGAGATCTTCCGCGCGGCTGGCTAACGGACAGCGAAAGCAATGTTGCAAACGATCGTATTGATTGCCCACGTGGGCATCGCGTTGATGATTATCGGTCTCGTGCTGCTGCAGCGAGGCAAGGGAGCGGACGCGGGAACCGGCTTCGGCGCCGGAGCATCCGGCACCGTCTTCGGCGCGCGCGGCTCGGCCACGTTCTTCTCGCGGGCGACCGGTGTGCTTGCGACGTTGTTTTTCATTTCCAGTCTCGCACTGGCGTATCTCGCTACACAGCGCACGGCCCCGTCGAGCTTGCTCGAGACCGCGCCCGTTTCGCAGAGCGCGGAGCCGCAGGCTCTGGCGCCGCCAGTGCCGAGCGAGTTGCCGTTGCTGCCGGCGGAGTCGTCGACGCCGGAGCCTCAAGCGCCGGATGCGGCCAACGACAACTGAAGTTACTCGCGCCCACGTGGTGGAATTGGTAGACACGCTATCTTGAGGGGGTAGTGGCGAAAGCTGTGTCGGTTCGAGTCCGACCGTGGGCACCACCAAAAAATCGCTAAGGAATTTCGGTGCTACGAGACGAGACGGCTGTTACAATTCGCGCCGATTTCGCGCGGCAGGGATTATGCTGGCCAACTATGCACCGATACTGATCTTTCTGCTCATTGCCGGCGGGATCAGCGTCGTGCTGTTGGCGGCCGGATTCTTGTTCGGCAGCGGCCGCAAAGACGCGGCGAAGCTCGCGCCCTACGAGTGCGGATTCGACGCCTTCGAAGATTCGCGAATACGCTTCGACGTCCGCTACTACCTCGTCGCGATCCTCTTCATCATTTTCGATCTCGAGATAGCGTTCCTGTTTCCGTGGGCGGTGTCGCTCGACGCGATCGGCACGTTCGGTCTCGTAGCGATGGGAATTTTCTTGGCCGTGCTGGTCGTGGGTTTCGTCTACGAATGGCGGAAAGGAGCGCTCGAATGGGATTGAGTGCTCAACAGTTGCCGATCGATGTGCCACAGGTGATGGACAAGGGTTTCGTCGTCACTCAGGTGGATGCGTTGATGAACTGGGCCCGGACGGGCTCGCTGTGGCCGGTGACGTTCGGGCTCGCCTGTTGCGCCGTCGAGATGATGCATGCGGGGGCGTCCCGATACGACCTGGATCGATTCGGCGTGATCTTTCGCCCGAGCCCGCGTCAGTCCGACGTGATGATCGTCGCAGGTACGCTCGTCAACAAGATGGCGCCCGCGCTGCGCAGGGTCTATGACCAGATGCCGGAGCCGCGCTGGGTGATCTCGATGGGCTCGTGCGCGAACGGCGGCGGCTACTATCACTACTCGTATTCGGTCGTCCGCGGTTGCGATCGTATCGTGCCCGTCGATGTGTACGTTCCCGGTTGTCCGCCCACGGCGGAGGCCTTGCTGTTCGGAATCCTTCAGCTGCAGCAGAAGATCCGGCGCACCCAGACTATCGCGCGGTAATGCAGCAGAAGGATCCAAGCCCACGGTACGCCGCTCTCGCAGGCGCGATCGAAGCAAGGCTCGGCGGCGTTTTGGAGCGCCTGCCGACGTCGACCGGCGAGCTCGGATACCGCGTTAACGCCGGCGATCTGCTGCACGTATGCCAGACGCTACGCGACGACGCCGAGCTCAAGTTCGAGATTCTGATCGACGTCTGCGGCGTGGACTACCGGGACTACGGGCTCGACGAGTGGCAGACGAACAGCGCGACCGGCACGGGCTTCAGCCGAGGCACGTTGGACGCCCCCGTCCGCGCGGGAACCGCCGACGTCGAGCCGGTGACGTACCGGCCCGCCGGACGCTTCGCGGTGGTCCACCACCTGATGTCCGTGTCGCACAACTGGCGTCTGCGTCTGAAGACGTTCTGCCCAAATGACGAGCGTCCGGTCATCGATTCCGTGCATGGCATTTGGAGCTCGGCGGACTGGTTCGAGCGCGAGGCATTCGATCTATACGGCATCCTGTTCCGCGGTCATCCCGATCTGCGTCGCCTGCTCACGGATTACGGCTTCATCGGCCATCCGTTCCGCAAGGACTTCCCGCTGATCGGCAACGTCGAGATGCGCTACGACCCGGTCAAAGGCCGCGTCGTCTACGAACCCGTGAGCATCGAGCCGCGCACGCTCGTGCCGAAGGTCATCCGCGACGACGCGCGGTACGCGCCCGACCTCAAGGATCCGGCCAATGGCTGAGATCCAGAACTTCACGCTGAATTTCGGCCCGCAGCATCCCGCCGCGCACGGCGTGCTGCGTTTGGTGCTCGAGCTCGACGGCGAGGTCATCCAAAAGGCAGACCCCCACGTCGGTTTGCTGCATCGCGCCACGGAGAAGCTCGCCGAGAGCAAGCCGTTCAATCAGTCGATCGGCTACATGGATCGGCTCGACTACGTATCGATGATGTGCAACGAGCACGGCTACGTGCTCGCGATCGAGCGCTTGCTCGGGCTCACGCCGCCGATCCGGGCGCAATACATCCGCGTGATGTTCGACGAGATCACACGCGTCCTGAACCACCTGATGTGGCTCGGCGCGCACGGCCTCGACATCGGCGCGATGGCGATGTTCCTGTACTGCTTCCGGGAGCGCGAGGACCTGATGGACTGCTACGAAGCGGTCTCGGGCACGCGCATGCACGCGACGTACTACCGCCCCGGCGGCGTGTATCGCGATCTGCCGGCCAGCATGCCGAAGTACCAAGCGTCGCGGCACCGTGACGCGAAGGACCTCGAACGTCTGAACGCGGCGCGCAGCGGATCGCTGCTCGACTTCATCGAGGACTTCACGCAGCGATTCCCGGCGCACGTCGACGAGTACGAGACGCTGCTGACCGACAACCGTATCTGGAAGCAGCGCACGGTGAACATCGGCGTCGTCACGCCGGAGCGTGCGTTGCAGCTCGGCTTCTCGGGCCCGATGCTGCGCGGTTCCGGTATCGCGTGGGACCTCCGCAAGAAGCAGCCGTACGAGGTCTACGACAAGGTCGACTTCGATATTCCCGTAGGCGTGAACGGCGACTGCTATGACCGCTACCTCGTGCGCGTCGAGGAGATGCGGCAGTCGAATCGCATCATCAAGCAGTGCGTGGATTGGCTGCGCGCGAATCCCGGCCCCGTGATGCTCGAGGATCGCAAGGTTGCGCCGCCGCGCCGCATCGAGATGAAGGACGACATGGAGTCGCTGATTCATCACTTCAAACTGTTCACGGAAGGCTACTGCGTGCCCGAAGGGGAGTCGTACGCGGCGGTCGAGCATCCGAAGGGCGAGTTCGGCGTCTATTTGATTTCCGACGGCTCGAACAAGCCGTACCGGCTGAAGGTACGAGCGCCGGGCTTCTCGCACCTCGCGGCGCTGAACGAGATGGTCGTGGGACACATGCTGGCCGACGTCGTGGCCGTGATCGGCACGCAGGACATCGTGTTCGGCGAGATCGACCGATGAGCGAGCACCACACGGACGCACCCGGGACGCTCTCCGCGCACGTGCGCGAAGAGATCGACCATTGGGTCGCGAAGTTCCCGGCGGGGCGGCAGCGCTCCGCCGTGATCGGCGCGTTGCACGCCGCGCAGCACGAGAACGGCGGCTTCCTGACGCCGGAGCTGATGACGGCCGTGGCCGAGTACTTGAAGCTGCCGCCGATACAGGTGTTCGAAGTGGCCTCGTTCTACTCGATGTTCGAGACGAAGCCGGTCGGCAAGCACAGCATCTCGGTCTGCACGAACATCTCGTGCATGCTGCGCGGCGGCGACGACATCCTGGCGCACGTCGAGAAGCGGCTCGGCATCAAGGCGGGGCAGAGCACTCCGGACGGCAAGTTCTATCTGAAGGTCGAGGAAGAATGCCTCGCTGCCTGCTGCGGCGCGCCGATGATGATGGTCGATCACGTGTATCACGAGAACCTCACGCCGAAGTCGGTCGACGAGGTTCTCGAAGCGGTAAAGGACTGAGCGCGTGGCGGAACGACAATTCAACCTGGTCTGCTTCGAGACGCTGAAGTTCGGCGATCAATCCGCACTCGTTCGAGAACTATCGAAAGATCGGCGGCTACGACGTCTGGGAAAAGGTGCTGCGCGGGCGAGCTCACGCGCGACACGATCATCGATGAGCTCAAGAAGTCCGGCTTGCGCGGCCGAGGCGGCGCGGGTTTCCCGACCGGCGTGAAGATGAGCTTCATGCCGCGCACGGCGCCGATGCAGAAGTACCTCGTCTGCAACTCCGACGAGAGCGAGCCCGGCACCTGTCACGATCGCGACATCCTGCGCTACAACCCGCATGCGCTCGTCGAGGGCCTGGCGCTCGAGAGCTATGCCATCGGCGCGACCGTCGCCTACAACTACATCCGCGGCGAGTTCATGGCCGAGCCGATTCCGCGCTTCGAGGCCGCGCTCAAGGAAGCGTACGCGGCCGGTTTGCTCGGCAAGAACATCCGCGGTTCCGGCATCGACCAGGACATCCACACGTTCGTCGGTGCCGGCGCCTACATCTGCGGCGAGGAAACGGCGCTGCTCGAGTCGCTCGAAGGCAAGCAGGGCAAGCCGCGCTTCAAGCCGCCGTTCCCGGCGAACTTCGGTCTGTACGGCGCGCCGACGACGATCAACAACACGCAGAGCGTGGCGTCGCTGCCGACGATCCTGCGCAAGGGCGCGCAGTGGTTCGCCGATCTCGGCGTCAAGGGCTCGGGCGGCACGGCGATCTTCTCGATGTCGGGCCACGTCGAGAAGCCCGGCAACTACGAGCTGCCGCTCGGCATTCCGTTCTCCGAGCTGCTCGAGATCGCGGGCGGCGTGCGCGGCGGCCGCAAGCTCAAGGCCGTCATCCCCGGCGGCTGTCGTGCCCCGTCATTCCGGCCGAGAAGATGATGACGCTGACGATGGACTTCGACACGGTCAAGGCCGCCGGCTCTGGGCTCGGCACGTGCGTCGTCGATCGTCATGGACGAGACGACGTGCATGGTCAAGACGCTGCGCCGCATCGCGCGGTTCTATCACGCCGAATCGTGCGGGCAGTGCACGCCGTGCCGCGAGGGCACGGGCTGGCTGCACCGCGTGCTGACCCGGATCGTCGACGGCAAGGGCACGAAGGCCGACATCGACATGCTCGTCGACGTCGCGAACAAGATCGAAGGCCACACGATCTGCGCGCTCGGCGACGCGGCCGCGTGGCCCGTGCAGAGCTTCATCAAGCACTTCCGCCACGAGTTCGAGTACATGGTCGAGAACAAGGGCGGAGCATCGTCGACGACCTGCCGTCGGTGGCCGCATGAGCACGCCGGCGCCGACCGCGCCGCCGCCCGCGGCCCGCCGGCCGACCCGAACGTCGTCAACGTCGAGGTCAACGGCGTGCCGCTGAAGGCGCGCAAGGGCCAGATGATCATCGAGGTCACGGACCGCGCGACATCTACGTGCCGCGGTTCTGCTATCACCCGAAGCTCTCGATCGCGGCGAATTGCCGCATGTGCCTGGTCGAGGTCGAGAAGGCGCCGAAGCCGTTGCCGGCCTGCGCGACGCCGGTCGCCGAGGGCATGAAGATCTTCACGCGGTCGAAACGCGCGATCTCGGCGCAGAAGGCCACGATGGAGTTCCTGCTGATCAATCATCCGCTCGACTGCCCGATCTGCGATCAGGGTGGCGAATGCGAGCTGCAGGATCTCGCGATGGGCTTCGGCCGCGGCGTGTCGCGCTACACCGAGCGCAAGCGCATCGTCAAAGACAAGAACTTGGGTCCGCTGGTATCGACGGACATGACGCGCTGCATCCATTGCACGCGCTGCGTGCGGTTCGGCGCAGAAGTCGCGGGCATCCAAGAGCTCGGCGCGAATTTCCGCAGCGATCAGCTCCGAGATCGGCACCTATATCGAGAAGAGTGTCGATCACGAGCTCTCCGGCAACATCATCGATCTTTGCCCCGTCGGCGCGCTGAACAACAAGCCGTATCGCTACAGCGCGCGCGCCTGGGAGATGGTCGCGAAGCCGCTCGTGAGCCCGCACGACTGCGCGGGCAGCAATCTGTACGCGCACGTGCTGCGCGGCAAGCTCCGGCGCGTCGTGCCGCGCGACAACGAGGCGATCAACGAGGCGTGGATCGCGGATCGCGATCGCTTCAGCTGCCACGCAATCTACAGCGACGAGCGGTTGCTGAAACCGCGCGTCAAGCAAGGTGCGAGCTGGGTCGAGGTCGGCTGGCAGGACGCACTTTCGGCGGCCGTCGGGATCTTGAAGAAGGCGACCGAAGCGGGCGGCGCGAGCGGCCTCGGCACGCTCATGAGCCCGAGCGCTACCGTCGAAGAGGCGTATCTGCTGCAACGAATCACGCGCCACCTGGGCAGCGACAACATCGATTACCGCTTGCGACAGCGCGATTTTCGCGAT
Organism: uncultured Gammaproteobacteria bacterium; assembly: GCA_963741255.1. Classification (GTDB taxonomy): domain Bacteria; phylum Pseudomonadota; class Gammaproteobacteria; order Steroidobacterales; family Rariloculaceae; genus FEN-1219. The sequence goes on from CAVUHM010000002.1 coordinate 353,342, forward strand.
CAATCGTCCGACGGCAAGGCGCCGCTACTCGGGCTGCGCCTCGCCGATCTCGATACGCGGCAAGGCATCCTCGTGATCGGCTCGAACCTGCGCATGGAAGTGCCGATCGTCGCGCACCGCATTCGTACCGCAGCGCGCAAGGGCGCGAGCGTGGCGTTCGTGAACCCGGCGACGTACGAGTACCACTTCAAGCCCGCGGCCTACGTCGAGGCTGCTCCCGATGCGCTCGTACGACAGCTCGCGGGCGTGTTGGCTGCGGCTGCAAGCGCGGCTGGAGCCTCCGTTCCCGCGCATCTCGCGCGCGTGGCGGATGGTGTGACGATCACGGACGCGCATCGCGCGGCTGCCCAAGCATTGACGCGCAAACCCGCGCTCGTGCTGCTCGGTCATATTGCGCAGCGGCATCCGCAGTACGCGGAGCTGCGTGCGCTCGCGGCCGGGCTCGCGACGATCACGGGCGCCACGCTCGGCTACTTGAGCGAAGGCGCCAATGCCGCCGGTGCGGCGCTTGCGGGAGCCACCCCACATCGCGGCGTAGGCGGCAAGGGCGTGGTGCGCCCGGGCTCGGACGCTCGCGCGATGCTCGAGACGCCACGCAACGCGTACATTCTGTTCGGCGTCGAGCCGAGCAAGGACTTCGCCGACGGCGCGGCTGCTCTCGGCAGTCTGCGCAAAGCCGGCGTCGTCGCGTTCAGCGCGTTCGTTTCCGACGACCTGCTCGACGTCGCGGACGTCTTGTTGCCCATCGGCACGTTCGCCGAGACAGCTGGCACATTCGTGAACGCGGAAGGCCTCTGGCAAAGCTTCGATGCGGCCGCGGATGCCGTCGGCGAAGCGCGTGCCGGTTGGCGCGTGCTGCGCGTGCTCGGCAACGAGCTCGAGTTGCCGCGTTGCGAGTATCAAACGCCGAGCGACATCGTCGAAGAGCTCGCGAGCGAGCTCGGTGAGGCGCGCAATCTCGATCCGGCCGACACCGGCTACAAGGGCTCGTTTGCGGCCAACGGCCGTGCCGTGACCGTGTCGAGCGCCGATCTCGACGTGCCGATCTATGCAATCGACGCCGTCGTCCGTCGCGCCGAAGCGTTGCAGGAAACCGTGCTCGGTCGAGCGGGGCAGCCTGCATGAGCATGATCATGGCGATCTTCGACTGGCTCGTCATGGCGTGGCAGGCACCGCAAGACGCGTGGCAGGTCATCGTCGGCAGCACCATCAAGATCGTGGCGGTGCTCGTGCCGCTGATCCTCGGCGTCGCGTACTTCACGTACTGGGAGCGCAAGATCCTGGGCTGGATGCACGCTCGGATCGGGCCGAACCGCGTCGGCTGGAAAGGGCTGCTGCAGCCGTTCGCCGACGTCATCAAGATGTTGCTGAAGGAAGTCGTTGTCCCCACGAAAGCGAACCGCTTCCTGTTCCTGACCGCACCGGTGTTGTCTCTGGTGCCGGCGCTCGCGGTGTGGGCCGTCGTGCCGCTCAGCGACACGTTCGTGATCGCCGACATCGACGCGGGCCTGCTGTACGTCTTGGCGCTGACATCGCTGGGTGTCTACGGCGTGATCCTCGCGGGCTGGGCGTCGAACTCGAAGTACGCGTTCCTGGGTGCCATGCGATCGGCCGCGCAGATCGTCGCGTACGAGATCGCGATGGGCTTCGCGTTGGTCGGCGTGCTGATGGCCGGCGGCAGCCTGAACTTGGGCGACATCATCCTTGCGCAAGAGGGCGGATGGGGCCTCGGCAACTGGTTCATTTGGCCGCTGTTCCCGTTGTTCGTCGTGTACTTCATCTCGGGTGTCGCCGAGACGAATCGTGCGCCGTTCGACGTCGCTGAAGGCGAGTCGGAGATCGTCGCGGGCTTCCACGTCGAGTACTCGGGCATCGCGTTCGGCCTGTTCTTCCTCGCCGAATACGCGAACATGATTCTGATCACGGCACTGACAGTCGTTTTCTTCTTGGGCGGCTGGTTGTCGCCGTTCGCGGGGTTCGGCTGGGCGGAAGGCACGTTCCTCGCCGCGCCGAGCATCGGCTGGCTGCTCGTGAAGATGGTCGCGTTCTGTTTCTTGTTTCTTCTGGTTCCGCGCCACGTTCCCGCGCTACCGCTATGACCAGATCATGCGGCTCGGCTGGAAGGTGCTGATCCCGGTCACGATCGTCTGGATCGGCGTCGAGGGCGTGATGGCCGCGTTCCAAGTCGGTCCGTGGTCGCAGGCTTAAGGAAGGGCGGCATGAAAAATCTCGTCAAGACCTTCGTCATGACCGAGCTGTCGCGCGAGGCTTGTGGGTCACGTGGAAGCAGCTGTTCGTGAAGAAGATCACGGTGCAGTACCCGGAGGAGAAGACGCCGCAGTCGCCGCGCTTCCGCGGCCTGCACGCGCTGCGCCGCTATCCGAACGGCCAGGAGCGCTGCATCGCTTGCAAGCTCTGCGAGGCCGTGTGCCCCGCGCTCGCGATCACGATCGAGAGCGACGTCGGCGCGGACGGCACGCGGCGCACGACGCGGTACGACATCGACCTGTTCAAGTGCATCTATTGCGGCTTCTGCGAGGAAGCGTGTCCGGTCGATGCGATCGTCGAAACGCGGATCCACGAGTACCACATGGAAGCGCGCGGCGAGAACATCATGACGAAGGACAAGCTGCTCGCCGTCGGTGAGAAGTACGAGGCCATGATCGCAGCGGACAAGGCCGCCGACGCGAGCTTTCGCTAGGAAGAATAACGAACGTGATTACCGGGGTGATGTTCTACGCGTTCGCGGCGGTCCTGATCGTGGCCGCGCTAGGCGTCATTACGTCCCGGAACCCCGTGCATTCGGCGCTGTTCCTCGTGCTCGCGTTCGTGCAGAGCGCGGTGCTTTGGCTGCTGGTCGAGGCCGAGTTTCTCGCGATCGCGCTCGTGCTCGTGTACGTCGGCGCGGTCATGGTGTTGTTCTTGTTCGTCGTCATGATGCTCGACGTCAACGTCGAGGAGCTGCGCAAAGGCTTCACGCGCTACCTGCCGCTCGGCGTGGCCGTCGCGTTGATCGTCGTCGTCGAGATCGGCCACGTGATCTGGTTCAGGGCACAGGGGCTGCGGTTCCTGACGACGCCGCAAGGCCAGCCGGCCGACTACGAGCAACACGAAGGAGCTCGGGCGCGTGCTGTACACGGAGCACGTATACGCGTTCGAGATCGCATCGGTGATCCTGCTGCTCGCGATCGTCGCGGCCATCACGCTCACGATGCGTAAGCGCCCCGGCCTGAAGGTGCAGGACATCGCGAAGCAGGTGGCCGTGCGCCGCGAGGACCGCGTGCGCATCGTCAAGGTCGAATCGAGCACAGATCAATGATCATCACGACGGCGCATTACCTCGTGCTCGCGGCCGTGCTGTTCAGCTTGAGCGTGGCCGGCATCTTCATCAACCGCAAGAACGTGATCCTGCTCCTGATGTGCATCGAGTTGATGCTGCTGGCCGTGAACTTCAACTTCATCGCGTTCTCGCGGATGCTCGGCGACCCGACGGGCCAGGTGTTCGTGTTCTTCATCTTGACCGTCGCGGCCGCCGAAGCTGCGATCGGCCTCGCTATCCTGGTCGTGCTGTTCCGCAACACGCGCAGCATCAACGTCGAAGAGCTCGACAGGCTGAAGGGCTGAGCGTGGCGAACATCTATCTCACCATCGTGCTCGCACCGCTCGCCGCGGCCATCGTGGCGGGGCTGTTCGGCAAGAGGATCGGCCGGGCCGGCGCGCACTGGATCACGATCATCGGCGTCGCGGTCTCGTTCGCACTGTCGCTGTACGTGCTGAAGTATCTCGTGCTCGACGGCGGCGAGACTTACAACGGCACGGTTTACCGCTGGGCATCGATGGGCGGCATCTATTTCGAGGTGGGTTTCCTCGTCGACCGACTCACCGTGCTGATGATGACGGTCGTGACGTTCGTGTCGCTGTGCGTGCACGTCTACACGATCGGCTACATGCACGACGACGACGGCTACCAGCGCTTCTTCAGCTACATCTCGTTGTTCACGTTCGCGATGCTGATGCTCGTGATGAGCAACAACTTCCTGCAGCTGTTCTTCGGCTGGGAAGCGGTCGGTGTCGTCTCGTACCTGCTGATCGGCTTCTGGTACAAGCGGCCGACGGCGATCTTCGCGAACCTGAAGGCGTTCCTCGTGAACCGCGTCGGCGACTTCGGCTTCCTACTGGGCATCGCGGCGCTCGCGATGGCGACCGGCACGCTCGACTATGCGCTCACGTTCGCAGATGCGGAGCGCCTGTCGCGGCAGACGATCACGATCATCGGCGGACACGCCGTGGTCGCTGTTGACGTTCGCCTGCATCTGTCTGTTCGTCGGCGCGATGGGCAAGTCGGCGCAGGTGCCGCTGCACGTGTGGCTGCCGGACTCGATGGAAGGCCCGACGCCGATCTCGGCGTTGATCCATGCCGCGACGATGGTCACGGCCGGCATCTTCATGGTCGCGCGCATGTCGCCGTTGTTCGAGCTGTCGCAGACGGCGTTGTCCGTCGTGTTGATCATCGGCGCGATCACGGCGTTCTTCACGGGGCTGCTCGGCCTCGTTCAGCAGGACATCAAGCGCGTGGTCGCGTATTCGACGCTCTCGCAGCTCGGCTACATGACCGTGGCACTCGGGGCGTCTGCGTATGCGGCCGGCATCTTCCACTTGATGACGCACGCGTTCTTCAAGGCGCTGCTGTTCTTGGCCGCGGGCTCCGTGATCATCGCGATGCACCACGAGCAGGACATCCGCAAGATGGGCGGCTTGTGGAGATACATGCCGATCACGTTCTGGACTTCCGTGATCGGCACGCTCGCGTTGATCGGCTTCCCGGGCTTCTCGGGCTTCTTCTCGAAGGACGCGCTGATCGAGGCCGTGCACGCGTCGACGACGCCGGGCCACACGGTTGCGTATTGGGCCGTGTTGAGCGGCGTGTTCATCACGTCGCTGTACAGCTTCCGGCTGCTGTTCGTCGTGTTCCTGGGCAAGGAGCGCATGGACCACCACACGAAGGAGCACTTGCACGAGACGCCGTGGGTCGTGACGGCGCCGCTGATCGCGCTCGCGATACCCTCGGTCGTGATCGGCTGGCTCACGATCGGGCCGGTGCTGTTCGGCGAGTACTTCGACGGCGCGATCTTCAACCTCGAAGGCCAGAACCCGCTCGAGGAAGTTGGGGCCGAGTTCCACGGCCCGGCCGCGTTCGTGCAGCACGCGTTCAGCGGCGCGGCCGTCTACCTCGCGCTTGGCGGGTGCGGTCGTCGCGTGGTTCCTGTACGTGCTGCGGCCCGACATCCCGGCGCGCCTGCTGACGACGTTCGGCGCGCTACACCGGGTTCTCATGAACAAGTACTACTTCGACTGGTTCAACGAGAACGTGCTCGCGCCGGCGACGCGCGGTCTCGGCGCCGGCCTGTGGAAGATCGGCGACCAGACCTTGATCGACGGCGCGCTCGTGAATGGCAGCGCGAAGGCGGTCGGCGCGCTCGCCGTGCTGACACGCGGCTTGCAGTCGGGCTACCTGTATCACTATGCCTTCGCGATGATCGTCGGCCTCGCGCTGCTCGTGGGCTGGCTCGTCTACGGCGTGGCGTGAGCGAGTGACGAAATGACTTGGCCTATCTTGAGCGTCGTCGTGTGGTTGCCGATCGTCGGCGGCATCCTCGTCATGTCACTCGGCTCGGACGCGCGCGCCCAGCTCGGCAAGCAAGTGGCCCTCGGCACATCGGTGCTGACGTTCGTCTTCAGCCTGCCTCTCTGGGTGCATTTCGATTTGAACTCGTCGGCGATGCAGTTCGTCGAGAACGTATCCTGGATCCCGCGCTTCAACGCCGACTATGCGCTCGGCGTCGACGGCATCTCGATGCCGCTGATCCTGTTGACGACGTTCCTGACACCGTTCGTCGTCGTCGCCGGCTGGAAGGTCATCGAGACTCGTCCGTCGCAGTACTTCGCGGCGTTCCTGATCCTCGAGGGGCTGATGATCGGCACGTTCGCGGCGACGGACGCGCTGCTGTTCTACGTGTTCTGGGAAGCCATGCTCGTGCCGATGTTCCTGATCATCGGCGTGTGGGGCGGGGCGCGGCGCGTCTACGCCACCGTGAAGTTCTTCCTGTACACGTTCTTGGGCTCCGTGTTCATGCTCGTGGCGCTGATCTACATGTACTTGCAGGCAGGCGACTACTCGATCGCGTCCTTTCACGACCTGCCGCTCGACATGAACGAGCAGGTATTGATCTTCCTGGCGTTCCTGCTCGCGTTCGCCGTGAAAGTGCCGATGTTCCCGGTGCACACGTGGTTGCCCGACGCGCACGTCGAGGCGCCGACCGGCGGCTCCGTGATTCTGGCCGCGATCCTCCTGAAGATGGGCGGCTATGGCTTCATCCGCTTCAGCCTGCCGATTACTCCAGACGCGAGCCATGAGCTCGCGTGGCTCATGATTACGCTGTCGCTGATCGCGGTCGTGTATATCGGCTTCGTCGCGCTCGTTCAGAACGACATGAAGAAGCTGATCGCGTATTCCTCGATCGCGCACATGGGCTTCGTGACGCTCGGCTTCTTCGTCATATTCGCGGCCACGGAGGCGACGTCGAGCTCGGACGGCGCGCGGCTCGCGCTCCAGGGCGGCATGATGCAGATGCTGTCGCACGGGCTGATCTCGGGCGCGTTGTTCCTGTGCGTCGGCGTGCTGTACGACCGCATGCACAGCCGCGAGATCGGCGACTACGGTGGCGTCATCAACACGATGCCGAAGTTCGCCGCGCTGATGGTCCTGTTCGGCTTGGCCAATGCCGGACTGCCGGGCACGTCCGGGTTCGTCGGCGAGTTCTTCGTGATCCTGGGCACGTTCCATGCGAGCGCATGGCTCGCGTTCTTCGCCGCGACGACGTTGATCCTGGGGGCTGCCTATACGCTGTGGATGATCAAGCGCGTGGTGTTCGGTGAGGTCGCGAACGATCACGTTGCAGCGCTCACGGACGTGAGCGCGCGCGAGTTCTGGATGCTGATGGTGCTCGCGATCGCCGTGCTGATCGTCGGCATTTGGCCGGCGCCGCTCGTCGATGCGATGGACGCGTCGATCGGCCAGCTGTTGATCCACGTCGGCCAGTCGAAGCTCTAAAGGACGCCCGCGCCAATGGACATGAACTACGCCGCCGCCGCTCCGGAGATCTTCCTCGGGCTCGCGATCTGCGTGGTGTTGCTCGTCGACGTGTTCCTGCGCGACGACCAGCGCGAGATGACCTACGTGTTGGCGATGCTTGCGTTGATCGGTACGTCGGCTGCGACGGTGTACTTCGGGACCGGCGAGCAAGTGATCACCTTCAACGGCGCGTTCGTGACGGATCCCGCGAGCGGCGTGCTGAAGATCTTTGCGTGCGTCACGCTCGGCATCACGTTCTTGTACTCGCGCGAGTACTTGCAAAACAACGGCCTGTTCAAGGGCGAGTTCTTCGTTCTCGGCCTGTTCGGCCTGCTCGGAATCATGATCATGATCTCGGCCGCGAGCCTGCTGCCGCTGTATCTCGGGCTCGAGGTATTGGCGCTGTCGCAATACACGCTCGTGGCCATCAACCGTGACTCGGCGGTGTCGGCGGAATCGGCGATGAAGTATTTCGTGCTCGGCGCGATCGCGTCGGGCACGCTGTTGTACGGCATCTCGCTGCTGTACGGCGTCACGGGCACGCTCGAGCTTGCCGAGCTCGCGGCTCGCGTCGGCTCCACGGACGAGGTCGGCGTGCCTGTGTTGCTCGCGCTCGCGTTCATCATCGTCGGCATCGCGTTCAAGTTCGGTGCAGTGCCGTTCCACATGTGGCTACCGGACGTGTACCAAGGCGCGCCGACGCCGGTCACGTTGTTCATCGGCTCTGTGCCGAAGCTGGCCTCGTTCGCGCTCGTGTGGCGCGTGCTCGTCGAAGGGCTCGGCGGGCTCCACGACGGCGGCTGGCGCGACATGTTTATCGTGCTCTGCGTGCTATCGCTCGGGATCGGCAACTTGGTCGCAATCGCGCAGACGAACTTGAAGCGAATGCTCGCGTACTCGACGATCTCGCACGTCGGCTTCATCTTGATGGGCTTCATCGCCGGCACCGAGGATGGGCTGTCGGCCGCGATGTTCTACACATTCGCGTACGTGCTCATGGCGGCCGCGGCCTTCGGCATGATCATCCTGCTGAGCCGCAAGGGCTACGACGCCGAGCGCATCGAGGACTTCAAAGGGCTGAACGCGCGCAGCCCGTGGTTCGCGCTCGTGATGCTGATGGTCATGTTCAGCATGGCCGGCGTGCCGCCGTTCGTCGGGTTCTACGCGAAGCTCGTCGTGCTCGCCAGCGTGCTCGACGCGGGCCTTGTCTGGCTCGCGGCGGTTGGTGTGTTGTTCGCGGTGATCGGCGCGTACTACTACATCCGCGTGGTCTGGTACATGTACTTCGCCGAGCCCACCGATACGACACCTCTCATTGCAGCGCCCGACATGCGAATCGTGATCAGCGCGAACGCGCTAGGCCTGCTCGTGCTCGGCTTGTTCCCCGGCGGTTTGCTCGATCTTTGCACGCGCGTTCTCGGCGGCTAGCCTTGCCCGGTACGGCTCTGTATGATGCCGGGCTCCTACTGGTGCGGGGTGGAGCAGCCTGGTAGCTCGTCGGGCTCATAACCCGAAGGTCGTAGGTTCGAATCCTACCCCCGCTACCAATCCATTTTCAGGCGCCACTGCTACGAGCAGTCGGGTCGCCTTTTGGCCGGAGCTGCGACGGTCCGGCCAGCATCGAGAGCAACGCATCGCGCGCCGCGGGGATATCGGGCGAGCCTAGTGTTCCCACGCGATGCCCACGGAAAACATTGTCGTGGCGTCCCCAAACGCGCTGTCGATCGCCTCGTACTCGACGCGAAGCGCTGCCTCGTGGGCGACCTTGAATCGAGCTCCGATTCCGACGTAAGGCCCCGACTCGCGTTCGTACACGTCGCTGGTGAACTCGCAAGGCCCAGCGCCGGAGGCGCCTATGCGGACACCAGGTGGCGGACATTCGATTTCAGATCGCCTAATGGCGCGCGCAGATATCGATTCGTCGAGCTGTGCTGCACCGACCTTTGCATAAACGTCAAACCGCGGTGAGGTCTCGGGGATGAAGAGAACGGCGCTCAGCACCAGCGCCTGGGTGCTGACCTCCATTTCGGTTTCCTGCTGCCAGATACCTCGAAGCTGGCCGCCGTATTGAAATCCTCCATTAGCATTCGTGTCCTCCTCGCCGAAGTCGACGAATTGGAGCTCCACGCCGATGACGCGGAGTGGCCGAAACCCGACAACCAATTTATATCCCGTGTCGGTCTCCGCGTTCCCTTCGAGAACGGGGTCTGGAAACGGCACCCCAGCCTCGGAAATGTCCACGTTCCAGTGAGGGCTGCCGACCGCTACGCCGATATGGAATCGCGGCCACTCTTGGGCTGGGGCTGCGTCTTGGGCTCGAACGACGGCGCTTGTACCGAACGCCGCGATAACGCCCACCAATTGGATTGAGGATCGCACTGGCTAAGGATATGCCGTACCGATAGTGGAAAGGTGTCGACTCCATCTAGAAAAGGGCCGCCCGAGGGCGCTGCCCAACGAAGCACTGACGAGGTTCGCGAGCGCGAGGAAATCGAGCGCCGGCTAGATCACATGGGCTAGGCAGCCCGTAGGAAGGGGTGGTCCTTGGTCAGGGCGTACCGCCGTATATACGGAGTGAAACGCACCCCCGCTACCAACTTCAACTTCAGCAGGGCTCCAGGCTGGATGTCGTATTCGGCCCAAGGCTGCCGTTGCCGTCTGGTACGAACCGGACGCTCTTCCCGCCAAACATCTCCCGCAGGATCGCTCGTGCTTCGTTGCCGCGACAGGGTCGCCGTCAAGGCCCAGGTTGATTTGTTTGCGGTAGAGGTCCGCCGCGTTCGGTAGGTCGCAAGGATGCGCGCCGAGTGTTGCGCAGCCGGTCGCGCCCCGAGCGCGTCGGCGATATCGCGAACCGTTGGGCCCGTAGCGGAGTAGGGCGCGCACGATCGCGGTGGCTCGCCGGCCGCTTGAGACCATTTCAAGCGTTGCCGGATCGGTATCGGCGTGCAGTGATGGGACTTGCGTCGTGATGCCAGCTCCCGGCCGTCTCGCAGCCGCCTGCAGTGCCGCGCGAGACGAGGAGTTCGCATAACGCGCGGCGATACCAACTATCGATTTATTGGTTTCCGGCGCCGTGCTCCTCGCTCTAAGCTCAGAGGTTCCTTTTTGGGGGAAGCTCATGATCATGGAAGCTCCGGTCCGCCGGGCGATCGCGCTCGCTTGTCTTTGGCTCGTCGCGATGCCGGCCGCCGCTCAACAGGCCGCCGACATCGGGTTCGTGAGCGTGGGCCGCGCGGCCCCGCTCAAGCAGGACGTTAATAAAAGCCAGGTCGTAGGCTCAGCCGCCACGCGCGAAGGGCAATTCGTCGGCTCAGCACCCCCCGGGCAAACGCCGCCCGGCATCGAACCGCTCGAGCGCGATCTCTTCACGACGGACGACTTCTACAAAGATCGCGCCTCGTGGAGCGACCCTCGCTACTTCCGCTGCAACAGCCCGGTGGCCATCGAGAACCTCTGGAGCCGCAACGGGCCGACGCCGACGGACGGTAACCCCGCGAACGCGCCATGGGGCTACTGCGATCGCGACTATTCGCGCGAGTCGATCGTGAGCCCGTACCCGTTCCGCACCGCGCAGGCGCACTACGAAGCGCTGCTCGCGGAAACGCGCGCGCGCGGCGGCCCGCGCGTGCAAACGAAGACGACGGTGCCGGACGAGTGGAACGGCGTCTATCGCCAGCCGCGCTTCAGCCCGCGACAACGACTACTGGCTCAGGATGCAGCACGTGCAGGTGCCGACGGTCTTGTCGCTGCTGACGCCCGAGTATCAGAAGCGCGTGGTGCAGGAGACCTACCATCACGGGCACACGAACAAGCCGATGTGGCCGTCGCAGTATTGCTGGCCGGAAGGGTTCATGCGCCGCTGGCACGAGTGGGCCGCTTACGATCGGCAGGTGATGGTGACGCCCAAGCTCGTGCAGATCTACGGCAGCGGGCGCGACGAACTTCGTCACCAACATCCACGTGGGGCGCGAGTTCAAGATGGACGGCCCCGTGCCGCGGCTCGGCGAGAACGTGCCGCGCTGGTACGGCGAGACGATCGGCTTCTGGGACGAGGACACGCTGATCACGTGGACCTCGAACATCCAGGCGTGGGCCTCGCACACGGCCTTCGAGCACTCGAACCAGATGCAGTCGATCGAGATCTACACGCCGATGCACGACGCGACGGGCAAGTACTTGGGGCTCAACCACGAGGCGATCCTCTACGACCCCGAGGCGCTCGTCGAACCGATCCGCATCATCCAGCGCCTCATGAAGCTCGCCGAGTTCGACGATGCGAGCGTCAATCCCATCGTCTACATCGAGTGCATCCAGACGATCTATCCCGTCGAGGGCACGGCCACGCCGCTCACGCCGGGACGCAAGTTCGAGTTCGAAGTGCCGGACATGTACGGGCGCCCGTGGGCGCACATCTGGGAGACAGTACTGGGAACAGCGGCATGGAGAAGCCCGACGCCGACGATCTGTTCGACTTCAACTAACGGCAGCCGCCAAGCGTACGAGGAGACTCAACATGCGCGACAAGATCCGTCGCCTCGCCGCGCTCTGCATGGCGGCGTTGCTGCAGCTCGGTCTGCGGTCGAGCGCCTCGGCGCAGCCGGCGCCGGCCAACACGGCTGCTCGACTCCGCCGCGGAGGCGATGGGCGGGCTGGAGCGCCTGCGGCGCATCGAGAACTTCGCGCTCACGGGCTACGGCCAGCAGCTCTACTTCGACGGCGGCGGCAACGTCACGGGCGACGTCAACGTCGCCGCCGAAGTGGCGCGGCGTGGCGGACGCGCAGCGCACGTTCGATCTGCGGAACGGCAGGACGCGCTGTACCAGGAGCGCTGGGCGTTCATGTTCCCGTTCGCCGCTCCGTTCGGCATCAGCTGGACCGCGCACGAGCACGCTGCAGACCGGCGGCGACCTGCTCGACCATCCGCTGCCCGCGTTGCTCGCGGCGCTCGATCCGGAGACGCGCGCTCGGCGCCGTCACGATCGAGGACGGCGATCCGGTCGTGCAGTTCACGCCCGACGGCGGCACGGCGATCTGGATCGCGTTCGACCCCGCCACGCATCTGCCCGCATGGACGCGTCGCGTCGTGCCGCACCAGAACCTGGGCGACGTCGCGGTCACGTCGTACTTCACGGGCTATGCGCCGGTTCGCGGGCGTGCAGCTGCCGCTCGGCCTCATGAACCGCATCGACTGGCGCGACCAGGTCACGCTGATGTTCCAGGTGGATTCGTATCGGGTCGACCTCCCGGCCGAACCAGCTGCCCGCGTTCCCCGCGCCGCCGCAGCGCAACGCGGGCGCCGCTCCCACCGCGACCGTCACGCGCGCTCGGCAAAGGGCGTGTGGGACGTGCGCGTGGGCACGAACGGCGGCCCCGTGATCGAGTTCGACGATCACCTCGTGATGTTCGAGGCCAACGGCGGTCGCCGCGCGCCACGCTCGCGCGCATCGACGCGGCCAACGCGCTCGTGCGCGGCAAGCAGGTGACGGCCGTGATCGTCAGCCATCACCACTTCGATCACACCGCGGGCCTGCGCGCCGCGGTGTCGCGCGGGCTTTCCGTGATCTCGCATCGCGGCAACGAGGGCATCATCCGCGAGATGATCGAGCGGCCGGCCGTCGTGTATCCCGGACGATCTCGCGAAGAGCCCGCACCCGCTTCAGTTCATGCCCGTGGACGAGCACCTCGCGTTGCAGGACCGAACGCAGCGCCTCGAGATCTATCACGTGCTCGATCACACGCACATGGCGAACGGCGTGTTCGCGTACTTGCCGGAGCAGCGGATCTGATGGAAGGCGATCTCGGCGACGAAGCCTGGACGCTGGCACTGGTGGGCAGGCGCGCATGAAGACGAACCTCAAGGCCTACGGCACTCGAACCCGCTCAAGAACGTGGCCGTGCACGGCCCGCCGGGCGGCCTCTCGATCGAGGAGACGCTCGCGAACACGCAGAAGCAGGCCGAGGCCGCGCAGAAGTTCTGCAGCGATCAGGCCGCGAAGGGTGTGTTCCTCTTCGGCTGCCCCGTGCAGTACGACGCTTCGGGCGCTCTGCCGTTGTCGCAGCGCTAGCGCCATAAGCGTTCGCGAGGATCGCCGCCGAGCAAGCGCGATGACGCTGAGGAACGCCGCGTCGAGCTACGGGAGCGTGGCCAAGTGGCTGCACTGGCTCATCGCGCTGTGGGTGCTGATCGCGTACGTCGTGATTCTCTATCTAACCGGGAGAACCGATCAGCGCCCGCCTCCGGGGCTCAATTACCACAAGGTCATCGGCTTCACGATCCTGATTCCGGTGCTGCTGCGTATTGCGTGGCGAACGATGAATCCCAAGCCGAAGCTGCCGGACGCGATGCCGCGCTGGCAACGGTGGGCCTCGCACTCGAGCCACTTCTTGCTGTACTTCTTGCTGCTCGCGATGCCGCTCACGGGGTACTTGGGCAACGGCGGGGGTGTGGACTACGGCGCGTTTCGCATCCCACCTTTCGCAACCACGCGCATCATGGCGTGGCTGCAAGATACCTTCGGCATCACGTACGCGGAGCTCAACGACTTCTTCGATGCCTTCCACTACGGCATCGTCGGCCCGTATGTGTTTTGGGTGCTCATACTCGCGCACGCGGGCGCGGCGATCCATCATCACGTCGTGCAAAAGGACGACGTGCTGGCGCGCATGTTGCCGCGCCGGCGCTGACGCGGCTCGCAAGCCGCAGTGCTTAGGTTTTCGCTGTATCGGGCGGCCACCTTGGTGATCGGCTCGGCCAAATCCACGTCGCTGCGTTCCTTGTCATCGCTCTCGTTGGCGCAGTCGCGGGTCGTTGACGGCGACACGATCGACGTGCAGCTCGACTCCGGAATTGAACCAATCGGCGGCGAGCTCCGTGTAGCGCACCGTGTGCTTAATGTTGCGGTGCCCGAGGTACTGCTGGAGAGCCCGCGTGTCCCTTGTTGGAAGTCGTGTTCCAGTTGAAGTCGAACCAATCGACTGCCGATGGTTTCGTGTTGGTCGAAACCATTACACTGGCCTGCGACGAGTGCGGGGTAGGCTCAGCAAGCAAATACCAAAGCGAGCCCGCGCTACCAATCTTTTTTTCCTGCGAACCGCCGGCAACCCGCGTCAGGGTTTGCTCGGCGGCTTGCGTCTGTCGCCCTCACGTCCTCGGCAGAACGCTCGGCGACGGCCTGAGATCAGCGCGCGCCAAGTTCCTTTAGGCGCTGGATACGGATAGCGAGGGCTTCGTACTTTGTCGCGGTGGACGTGAATGTCTCTATCGAGCTTGGCGTCGTGTCTTGCTTCGCGTCACTGCGCGCGCGTAGCGCCTTCTCCCGGCACGACCATTCGATGAGCTGTAGATCTTCGACCGTGAAGTGGCACGGGACGAGCCTCGGTTTCGCGGGTGATGTTGACATTGATCCAGTATGCCAAATCTTGGCCAATCCGACCGCCTAGTACTGAAAAGAAAAGGTGGGTTGCACTTCTCGTGGCGACAAACTCGCGGCACAACCGTGAGGCGCCGTCCATACACTGCCGCAGCGTGTGCGGCTAGCGTGAGGCTGGGCCGGTTTCGGATCGCGCGTTTGCCCGATATTGGCTGGGCGTACGCCAATCGCGCTATCCTTTGCAGCCAAGTCTCGCGTTCATGTTCAAGTTTGGGGGTTATGTCATGAGCAAGAAGAGTCGCTCGGTCGTTCTCGTAGCGCTCGTTCCTGCATTCCTGCTCAGCGGCGTGTTCTCTGTCGTTCAGGCTCAGACTGCTGGATCGCCGGCGGCCGCGCCGACGAACTGGTCTGATCCGAACACCTGGCCAAACCGCAAAGTGCCAGTCGCAGGCGACAAGGTCACCATTGGGAGAGACAAGGATGTGGTGCTCGACGTCAGTCCGCCGGCGCTGGGCGGTCTGTCCATCGACGGCAAACTCACCTTTTCGAACAATGCCGACCTGGAGCTGACCACCGAGTGGATCATGCTGCACGGCGAGCTGGCCATCGGCAGCGAAGCCAGCCCCCACACGCGCAACGCGACGATCACCCTCACCAATAACGTCAAGGGTGAGGACGTCATGGCCGGCATGGGCGACCGCGGGATCATGATCTCGGGCGGAACGCTGAACCTGCACGGCGATCGCACCAACACCTGGACCAAGCTGGCGAGCACGGCTAAAGCAGGTAGCACTTCGATCGAGGTCCTGAACGCCGCGGGCTGGCGCGTCGGCGACGAGATCGTCCTCGCGTCGACGGATTTCGATCCGCGGCAGGCCGAGCAGCGCACCATCGCCGCCATCCGCGGCAACAAGATCACGCTCGACCGGAAGCTCGACTACATGCACTTCGGCAAGATCACCTTCGACGTGGATGAGCGCGGCGAAGTCGGTTTGCTGACGCGCAACATCAAGATCCAGGCATCGGCCGATGCGGAACAGTCATTCCTGGGCGGCCACATCATGGCGATGCCCTCGAGCAAGATGTTTGTCGAGGGCGTCGAGCTGCATCGCATGGGCCAGAACCTGACGCTGGCCCGGTATCCGATCCACTGGCATCTGGTCGGCGAAGGCAAGGGGCAGTACATCCGTAACGCGGCCATCCACGACACTTACAACCGCTGCGTGACGGTGCACGGCACGAACAACCTGCAGGTCGAGAACAACGTGACCTACAACAACGTGGGTCACTGCTTCTTCCTCGAGGACGGCATCGAGACCGGCAACCAGTTTGTCCGGAACCTCGCGATCCAGACCAAGTGTCATACGAGCAAGCCCTGCGAACCGACCAACCTCGCCCCGTTCGGAGCGACGGCGACTGGCCTCAACTTCAACACGACCGGCCAGGACTCCAAGGATGTCCTGATCCCTTCCGACAACACGGTGTCGACGTTCTGGATCACCAACCCGGACAACGTCTACCGCGACAACGTGGCCGCGGGTTCCGACTCGACAGGTTTCTGGCTCGCCGTCCCGGAGCACCCGATGGGTCAGTTCGAAGGCACGGAGATCAGCAAGGCCACGTGGCCGCGCCGCACGAAGCTCCGCGAGTTCAAGGGCAACGTCGCCCATTCGAACTTTGACGGTTTCATGGGCGACCGCGCCCCCAGGGCCGATGGCCGTTTCGCCGTCGGCGGGTATATTTCCCTCGCCAATCCCGCTGACGCGAGCAGCGCTCAAGTGGAGTCCGTCATCGAGGATTTCACCGCCTACAAGAACCGCAATAGCGCCATCTGGGCCCGCGGTGAGTTTCGCCTCTACAAGAACCTGAAGATGGCCGATAACGGAATCGGCTTCACGCAAGCGTCCGGCAACTTCGGTCAGTCCGCCTATACGTCACGGGTGGTCGACTCGCGATTCGTGGGCGAAACCGAGAACATCGGCAACCCCACAACGCCGGCGGAAAAGGCGTACCGCCGCAGCTTGCCGTTCCCCACAGTCGCGGATTTCCCGATCCGCGCCTACGAGTTCTATGACTACCATCATCAACTGGACAACAACACGTTCGTGAATTACGAGGACAACGCCACCCGCAAGACGGGAGCGATCTCCTACCTGCTGTTCACCAGCTTCGGAATGAGCTCCAACAACACCGTGTCACGCTCGAAATTCATCAACGCCAAGCCGGT
This sequence comes from uncultured Gammaproteobacteria bacterium, assembly GCA_963741255.1. Lineage (GTDB taxonomy): Bacteria > Pseudomonadota > Gammaproteobacteria > Steroidobacterales > Rariloculaceae > FEN-1219. Next base: position 370,074 of record CAVUHM010000002.1, read on the forward strand.
GTATTTCCCGCCGATCGACAACCGGTGGAGCAACGACGATTACGGCAATACGGTCTACAAGACCTCGGTGTTCAACGACAAGGACGGCACCATCACCGGTGTCTCCAATTCCTACATCGTCAACATCACCGGAATCGACGTCGACGACGCCTGCGAGGTCAAGCCCACCTGGAACGCCGCGGTGTGCAAGGGCGATATCGGGCGCATGAATGTTGGCGGCGGTGGTGGTGCTCTCGGGTTCGGCGGCTTCGGCGGTGGCGGCGGTCCGCCTGGTGGCGGTGGCGGCCCTCCTGGTGGTGCCGGCGGCGGCCCGCCCGGTGCCGGTGGTCCCGGTGCCGGTGCCGCACGAGCCGCAGCTCCCGGCCCTGGCGGCGCCGGTCCTGGTGCAGGTGCCCCAGACCCGCTGCTCAACCTGTTGTCTTTGCCATTGCCCCGGGTGGTGGTCGAATCAGAGGTACGCCGTCCGCCTTCAGGGCTGCCGGTCGTTCTCAGCCGCAACGGCAAGGAGTTCACCGCCAACGGGGAAACCAACGTACGAGCGGGCACCGAGTACAAGGTGACCACCGAAAGGCCAACCGTGAACATCAACGTGAAGGAACTGGATACCGGTTCGTGGGTGATGTTCGAGCTGCCGGGATTCACCACCGCAAACGTCGGGTACGGCGGTCGAGCAGCCTGGATGCGCTGCGCAAGGCCAGCGCCACCTCGTACTACAAGGGCGACGGTTCGCTTTGGGTCAAGGTCGTCTCCACCGGTGACGTCCTTGGCAGCGGCCCTGGTCGCGGCCCTGGTCCCGGAGACAGCCTGCAGGTCAGCCGTTAAGCTGCATCCTGTTGTTTGAGCAAGAGCCCCCGGCGTGAGGCCGGGGGCTTTTTTTTCTTCAGGGTGCCGGGTCGCGCGTTTCGCCGCGGTATCCTCTGCCGCCAAGGTCTCGGGTCATCTTGAGTTTGGGGGTTGATGTCATGAGCAAGAAGAGTCGCTCGGTTCTTCTTGGGTCGCTCGTTCCTGCATTCCTGCTCGGCGGCGTGTTCGCTGTCGCTCAGGCTCAGACTGGGGGATCGGCGGCGGCTACGCCGACGAACTGGTCCGATCCCGACACCTGGCCGAACCGCAAGGTGCCGGTCGCAGGCGACAAGGTCACCATCGGCAGAGACAAGGATGTGATCCTCGACGTCAGCCCGCCCGCGCTCGGCGGTCTGTCGATCGACGGCAAGCTCACCTTCGCGAACGATGCGGATCTCGAGCTGACCACCGAGTGGATCATGCTGCACGGCGAGCTGGCCATCGGTAGCGAAGCGAGCCCCCATACGCGCAACGCGACGATCACCTTCACCAACAACGTACCTAATGAAGACGTCATGGCCGGCATGGGCGACCGCGGGATCATGATCTCGGGCGGAACCCTGAACCTGCACGGTGATCGGACCCACACCTGGACCAAGCTGGCCCGCACGGCCGAGGCAGGCAGCACTTCGATCGAGGTCCTGAACGCTGCGGGCTGGCGCGCCGGCGACGAGATCGTGCTCGCGTCGACGGACTACGATCCCCGGCAGGCCGAGCGGCGCACGATCACCGCCATCCGCGGCAACACGATCACGCTCGACGAACCACTGGAGTACATGCACTTCGGCAAGATCACGTTCGACGTGGATGAGCGCGGCGAAGTGGGTTTGCTGACGCGCAACATCAAGATCCAGGCATCGGCGGATGCGGAGCAGTCTTACTTCGGCGGTCACATCATGGCGATGCCCTCGAGCAAGATGTACGTCGAGGGCGTCGAGCTGAACCGCATGGGCCAGCACATGACGCTGGCCCGCTATCCGATCCACTGGCATCTGGTGGGCGACGCCATGGGCCAGTACATCAAGAACGCCTCCATCCACGATACGTACAACCGCTGCGTGACCGTGCACGGCACGAATGACCTGCGCGTCGAGAACAACGTGACCTACAACATCGTCGGTCACTGCTTCTTCCTGGAAGACGGCATCGAGCACGGCAACGAGTTCGTCAGGAACCTCGCCATCCAGATCAAGTGCCATCCCACCAAGAAATGCGTCCCGTCCAATCTCGCCCCAAACGGAGAGATCAGCGAGAATCGCCAGACCATCAGGCAAGCCAGCATGTCCGGCAAGGACACCCTGCTGCCTTCGGACAACACGGTGGCGGCTTACTGGATCACCAATCCGGACAACACCTTTATCGACAATGTGGCCGCCGGTTCCGATGAGAATGGTTTCTGGTTGTCGTTGCCGGAGCACCCGCAAGGCCAGTTCCTGGGCACGGACATCGCCAAGAACACCTGGCCACGCCGCACCAAGTTCCGCGAATTCAGGAACAACACGGCCCACTCCAACTTCGACGGGTTCATGTTCGACCGGAACATCAATGTGGAAAACGTCTTCGGGTTGGCCGGCCCCTCGTACATGCCCAAGGAAAACCCTGCTGACCCGAACAGCAAGAGCGTGGACGCGCTCCTCGAGAATCTCACCACCTACAAGAACCGCAATGGCGGCGTCTGGGGCCGAGGCGAACGGCACGTCTTCAGGAATCTGAAGTCGGCGGACAATGCCATAGGTTTTACGCATTCAACCGGTTCCTTCGGCGATGATTTGTATACCTCACTGGTGGTTGATTCGCTGTTCGTGGGCGAAACCGACAACGTCGGCAACCCCGTGACGCCGGAGGAAAAGGCCTACGGTCGCAGCCTGCCGAAGCGCCTGATTCCCGACTTCCCGATCCGCGCCTACGAGTACTACGACTACCGCCATGACGTCGTGAACACGACCTTCGTGAATTTCCAGGACAACAAACAGCGCGGATCAGGAGCGCTTTCATGGCTGTTGTTTACGGGCGCCGGGGTTACCACCGAAAACACCGTCAAGGGTGCGAAGTTCGTCAATGCCAAGCCCGTGTACTTTCCGAAAATCGACCCAAGGTTCGATAGTGACAACCGGGGTGGTGTCGGCCTACCGGACCTTGGCGATCCACGATCTGGACGGCTCGACGACCGGCATCCCTGACTCCTATGTTCTGATCCACGACGGCGAGAACGACAGCGTCGCCACGGACGACACCTGCAAGATTCAGCCAACCTGGAACGCCGCCGTGTGCGCGGGTGATATCGGACGCATTCGGTTCAGCATCAGGAGGCCCGGACCCACAAGGGGTGCTGGTCTTGCGCTGAAAGATGTTGCTGTGCGGTCAGCTGCGCCTGCGGGGCGGCTGCTCCTGCGCCGGCGGCTGCTCCTGCACGGGCGGCTGCTCCTGCACAGCCAATTGCCCTGAGCCGCAATGGCAAGGACTTCAAGATCACGGCCAACCAGAGCACTGTGCGCGCCGGTACCGAGATCCGTGTGAAGACCGAAAGACCGGAAGTTGCCATCAGTTTGAGTGAAATGGCCAAAGACTCATGGGTCGTGTTCGAGCTGCCGGGTTTCGCCAACGCAGCCTCCGGGAAGCAGCAAGACAGCATCGACGCCCTGCGCAAGGCGACCGAGACTTCGTATTTCAAGGGTCCGGATGCCGTCTGGGTGAAACTGGTAATCCCGACCGCCCCCAAGGGCGTTGGCAGAGATCAGTTTGGCCCGTTGGACACTCAAACCAGCATTACGGTAAGCCGATAAGCAAACGCCTGAACGAAAGCCCCCAGCTCGCGAGACCCGGGGGCTTTTTTTTCGTCATCTTCGAGTATGGGGGGTTGATGTCATGAGCAATCGCTCGGTTTTTCTGGTGTCGCTCGTTCCTGCATTGCTGCTCGGCGGCGTGGCCGCAGTCGCTCAGGCTCAGCCGTCGGCGACGGCAACGAACTGGTCCGATCCTGCCAGCTGGCCGAACCGCAAGGTGCCGGTCGCGGGCGACAAGGTCACCATCGGCAGAGACAGGAATGTGGTGCTCGACGTCAGTCCGCCGGCGCTCGGCGGTTTGTCCATCGACGGCAAGCTCACCTTCTCGAACAACGCCGACCTCGAGCTGACCACCGAGTGGATCATGCTGCACGGGGAGCTGGCCATCGGCAGCGAAGCCAGCCCTCACACGCGCAACGCGACGATCACCCTCACCGACAACGTCAAAGGCGAAGACGTCATGGCGGGCATGGGTGACCGCGGCATCATGATCTCGGGCGGAACCCTGAACCTGCACGGTGATCGGACCAACACCTGGACCAAGCTGGCCAGCACGGCCAAGGCAGGCAGCACTTCGATCGAGGTGCTGAACGCCGCGGGCTGGCGGGTGGGCGACGAGATCGTCCTCGCGTCGACGGATTACGATCCCCGGCAGGCCGAGCGGCGCACGATTTCCGCCATCAGCGGCAACAAGATCACGCTCGACAAGAAGCTCGACTACATGCACTTCGGCAAGATCACCTTCGACGTGGATGAGCGCGGCGAAGTCGGCTTGCTGACGCGCAACATCAAGATCCAGGCATCGGCCGACGCGGAACAGTCTTTCTTCGGCGGGCACATCATGGCGATGCCCTCGAGCAAGATGTATGTCGAGGGCGTCGAGCTCAATCGCATGGGCCAGAACCTGACCCTGGCCCGCTATCCGATCCACTGGCATCTGGTCGGCGAGGGGAAGGGCCAGTACATCAAGAACGCCGCGATCCACGACACCTACAACCGCTGCGTGACCGTGCACGGCACGAACAACCTGCGCGTCGAGAACAACGTGACCTACAACACCGTCGGTCACTGCTTCTTCGTCGAAGACGGCATCGAGCACGGCAACGAGTTCGTCCGGAACCTCGGCATCCAGACCAAGTGTCATCCGACCCAGCCCTGCGTCCCGACCGTCCTCGCCGCGGCCGGAGAGAGCGCAGACTTCGAGAATCGCCAGGCCGTCAGAGCGAATGGCCAGCCTCGAAGGATGTGCTGCTGCCCTCGGACAACACGGTGTCGACGTTCTGGATCACCAACCCGGACAACGTCTACCGCGACAACGTGGCCGCGGGTTCCGACGTCACGGGCTTCTGGATGTCTTGCCGGAGCACCCGAACGGTCAGTTCGAGGGCACGGAGATCAGCAAGACCATCTGGCCGCGTCGCACGCCGATTCCGCGAGTTCAAGGGCAACGTCGCCCACTCCAACTACGACGGGTTCATGTTCGACCGGAACATCAACGCCAATAACACGTTCGGTGTGACCGGCAACGCGCATATGCCCAAGGAAAATCCCGCTGACCCGAACAGCAAAACGCTGGAAACGGTCTTCGAGGATCTCACCGCCTACAAGAACCGCAATGGCGGCATCTGGGGCCGCGGTGAGATGCACGTGTTCAGGAACGTGAAGCTGGCCGACAACGCCATGGGCTTCACGCATGCTTCCGGCAACTTCGGTCGCGACCCTTTCACGTCAAAGGTCGTCGACTCGCTGTTCGTGGGCGAAACCGAGAACGTCGGCAACCCCAGGACTGACGCGGAGAAGGCTTACGGCCGCAGCTTGCCGAAGCCGCAAATGCCGGATTTCCCGATCCGCGGCTACGAGTACTACGACTACCGTCAAGACGTGGTGAACGTCACTTTCCGCAACTACCAGGACAACGCCACTCGCAAGACCGGAGCGATCTCTTACCTGATGTATACGAGCGCCGGCGTCAGCACCGAAAACGCCATCGAGGGCGCGAAATTCGTCAACGCCAAGCCGGTGTATTTCCCGCTGATGGAGCGCAAGTGGGGCAACGATAATTTAAACGGCGTGGCCTGGAAGGCCGCGGTGATCCACGACAAGGACGGCTCGGTCGGCGGTGTCCCCAATTCCTATATTCTCCTCAACGACGGCGTCAACGACAGCATCGCAACCGACACAACGGCCTGTGAGATCAAGCCCACCTGGAACGCTGCGGTGTGCACGGGCGACGTCGGACGCTTGAGTTTTGGCGGCCCCGGCGGCGCCCCAGTCGGAGGCGGTCGGGGCGCCAGCCTTTATGGAGCTCCTGCTCCGGTTGGCGGTGCTGGTCCCGGCGCCGCTGCCGCAGCTGGCGCACCCGTTGCAGCGGCCGGTCCCGGCGGACCCGCCCCCGGGGGAGCGGCCGGTCCTCCTGGCGCATTGGGTGCCGGCGGTGCCAATCGGCCCCCGCCGCCGCCGCCGGTCGTTCTGAGCCGCAATGGCAGGGAGTACACCTTCAACTCGGGCAACGTGCGCGCCGGCACCGAGATCAAGGTGACCACCGAACGGCCGTCCGTGAACCTAACCCTGACGGAAATGGATGCCGGCTCATGGGTGATCTTCGAGTTGCCGGGGTTCACCACCGCAGCCTCGGGTACGCAGCAGAGCAGCCTGGATGCGCTGCGCAAGGCCAGCGACACCTCGTACTTCAAGGACAAGGATGCCCTGTGGGTCAAGGTGGTCTCCAACGGCACCGGTGCTCGCGGCGCCAGCCCTGGTACCGGAACCAGCCTGCAGGTCAGCCGGTAAGCTGAAGCCCGCCGTATGACAAGAGAGCCCCCGGCCTGAGGCCGGGGGCGTCTTTGTTTGGCCAAGGACCAACGCCGGTCTGGATGCAGCCGGTTCGAGCGCCAAGTCAGATAAAATCACGACATGAAACTCGTCGCGCTGATTGGACTATTGGTTCTCTTTCAACCGGCTTGCTGGGGAGCAACTCGGGCCAACGACGGCAAGCTCTCGTCCCGAAACAGCGCTCTCATCGAACCTTTCTTGGGGGATTTTCTAGGCTCGTTGAATACGGCGGAAACACCGTCGCCAGCTGACGATTTGAACCACAACCTTTGTGGCGGACCGGATGGTCCTCCCTGTCGGGACGAATACGACAATCCGATGCCGCACTCGAACCCTCTTGCGAACGTTATTTTCAGGGTTTCCCGCAATAGTGAGGGAAAGATACAAGCTGCAATTTTTCAAACCACAGAGCAGTACCGAAACAACACGCCGATCGATCTCATCGGACAGTATTGCGATAGCAGCATCGGAGACCTTGCCGAATACGACTTCACGAGCAAAGACGGCAGCGTTACCGTTGCCAATCTCAGTTTTCCGATTCATCCGGGAAAGTGCGGCGACCGACTAGGTTATTCGCTTGGAAGCAACTTCGAGCTGAAAATTACTCGGAAGCCCGGCGAGGAAAGGGCTTCCCAACTGGAAGTTCGGCTTTTTCGGGGAACCCAGAATCAGAATCGAACATTTGTTAAACGGGATACCGGCGAAACGTACGAAGTCCGCATGAAATTCGAACCGCGCAGATACGATGAATTCGAGCGCGATTACTTTCATCGTAATTACGAGTTTTGTCCGGTCGATGAAAACGGCGAGTTGATCCCTGACTCGAAGGACTGTTTTACTCGAACGCCCGAACGGTGGGGGATGGCTTTGCCGACAACAACTGGTTTCCCTTTCGTCATGTGGGACACCGTTCAAGATCCAAAAGTCCGCGTCAAAAAGCAGCCGCGAAAAAAGGTCTACCACGAAGGGACGTTCTACAGATATCAACCGGATTTCTAATTCTGGACAGCATCGCCGTACCCGAGTCTGCATCGCGAAGACGCAGTACTCGTTCCTCGACGGACCCGCGGCTGCGCCGCGCGGTCGCCCAGTGGTCGGTTCAGAATTCCTATCACTCGAAATACCTGCAATCCGCTATGCTTCGCCGCTGAAGCACCGTCACCATCAGGTTAGGGGGGTCGATAAATGAAAAAACAATCTCGCTCGTTCCTTTTCTTATCAGGCCTCGTCGGCGCACTTGCCCTCGTAGGCGCGGAGGTGGGAAGAGCTCAGACCGCCCAGCAATCGCTCTGGTCCGATCCCGACACCTGGCCGAACCGCAAGGTGCCCGTCGCAGGCGACAAGGTCATCATTAGTAGAGACAAGGATGTGATCCTCGACGTCAGTCCGCCGGCGCTGGGCGGCCTGTCCATCGACGGCAAGCTCACCTTCTCGAACGATGCCGACCTCGAGCTGACCACCGAGTGGATCATGCTGCACGGCGAGCTCGCCATCGGCAGCGAAGCCGAGCCCGCACACGCGCAAGGCGACGATCACCTTCACCGACAACGTGAAGGGTGAAGACGTGATGGCTGGCATGGGTGACCGCGGCATCATGATCTCGGGCGGAACCCTGAACCTGCACGGTGACCGGACCAACACCTGGACCAAGCTGGCCAACACGGCGAAGGCAGGCAGCACTTCGATCGAGGTGCTCAACGCCGCGGGCTGGCGCGTCGGCGACGAGATCGTTCTCGCGTCGACGGACTACGATCCGCGGCAGGCCGAGCGTCGCACGATCTGCCGCCATCAGCGGCAACACGATCACGCTCGACAAGCCAGCTCGACTACATGCACTTCGGCAAGATCACCTTCGACGTGGATGAGCGCGGCGAAGTCGGTTTGCTGACGCGCAACATCAAGATCCAGGCGTCGGCCGACGCGGAGCAGTCATCCGTCGGCGGGCACATCATGGCGATGCCCTCGAGCAAGATGTATGTCGAGGGCGTCGAGCTCAATCGCATGGGCCAGCATCTGACCAAGGCCCGCTATCCGATCCACTGGCATCTGGTCGGCGACGCGCCGGGCCAGTACATCAAGAACGCGGCGATTCACGACACCTACAATCGCTGCGTCACCGTGCACGGCACGAATTTCCTGCACATCGAAAACAACGTCACCTACAACACCGTGGGTCACTGCTTCTTCCTCGAAGACGGCATCGAGCACGGCAACGAGTTCGTCCGCAACTTGGCAATCCAGACCAAGTGTCATACGAGCAAGCCGTGCGTCCCGACCAACCTCGCCGCGTCCGGCGAACCGAGAACGGGAACGGGACCGAGTGGCCAGGCGTCCACGGATGTGCTGCTGCCCTCGGACAACACGGTGTCGAGTTTCTGGATCACCAACCCGGACAACGTCTATCGCGACAACGTGGCCGCGGGCTCCGACGCGAACGGCTTCTGGATGTCATTGCCGGAGCACCCGAACGGTCAGTTCGAGGGCACGGAGATCAGCAAGGCCACCTGGCCGCGTCGAACGCCATTCCGCGAGTTCAAGGGCAACGTCGCCCACTCGAACTACGACTGCGTTCATGTTCGACCGGAACATTGCGGCCAATAACACTTTCGGTGTTACCGGCAGCTCGCATACCGGCCTTGAAAATCCCGCTGACCCGAACAGCAAGGCGCTGGAATCGGTCTTCGAGGATCTCACCGCCTACAAGAACCGCAATGGCGGCATCTGGGGCCGCGGTGAGATGCACGTGTTCAGGAACCTGAAGCTGGCCGACAACGCCATCGGCTTTACGCACGCGTCTGGCGCATTCGGTCGGTACGCCTTTACGTCAAAGGTCGTCGACTCGCTGTTCGTGGGCGAAACCGAGAACATCGGCAACCCCAGGACTGACGCGGAAAAGGCTTACGGCCGCAGCTTGCCGAAGCCCGTAACTGCCGGATTTCCCGATCCGCGGCTACGAGTACTACGACTACCGTCATGACGTGGTGAATACCACCTTCCGGAATTACGAGGACAACGCCACTCGCAAGACGGGAGCGATCTCTAACCTGCTGTTCAGCAGCTTCGGGGTCAGCACCAATAACGCCTTCGAGCGCTTGAACTTCGTCAACGCCAAGCCGGTGTATTTCCCGCCGATGGCGAACAACAGCAAGTGGGCCAGCGATAATGGCACCAGTGCGTCCTATAAGACCGCGGCGTACCGCGACAGGGACGGCTCGCTCGGCGGTGGTCCCAATTCCTACGTTCTCATCCACGACGGCGTCAACGACAGCATCGCAGTCGACACAGAAGCCTGTGAGATCAAGCCCACCTGGAACGCTGCGGTGTGCAAGGGCGATGTCGGGCGCCTGACTTTTGCCGGCCCCGGCGGCCCCGGCGGCGGTGGATTCGGTGGCGCTCGGGGCGCAGGTCCCGGAGGAGCCGGCGGTGCCGGTCCGGGCGCGGCCGGTCCTGGCGCGGCAGCCGGTCCTGGCGGACCTCCTGCTCCGCTGGCGGTCCTGGTCCCGGCGCATTTGGCGGTCCTGGTGCAGCGGCCGGTCCCGGCGGACCCGCTCCTGGCGGGCCGGCGGGTGCCTGGCGCATTTGGCGGCGGTGCCGGCGGACCTCCTGCTCAGCCGCCGGTCGTTCTCAGCCGCAATGGCAAGGAGTACACCGTAACCGGCACCAACGTACGAGCCGGTACCGAGATCAAGGTGACCACCGAAAGGCCGTCCTTGCACCTCAACGTGACGGAACTGGATCGCGGCTCCTGGGTGCATCTTCCAGCTGCCGGGATTCACCACCGCAGCCTCGGGTGCGCCGCAGGACAGCCTCGATGCGCTGCGCAAGGCCAGCGAGACCTCGTACTTCAAGGACAAGGATGCACTCTGGGTCAAGGTGGTCTCCAACGGTGACCCCGGCACCGGTGCCCCTGACACCGGAACCATCGTCCAGGTCAGCCGGTAAGCTGAACGCTGCTGTGTGAGCAAGAGCCCCCGGCTTAAGGCCGGGGGCTTTTTTGTTTCGCAAGGACGAGGTCAGCGTTGACGAGCCGCACGCGGGGCGAGCCGTGAGTCGTCCGGACGGCGTTAATTCTTCAGCGTGGAGAGGTAGGCGATCACATCGGCGCGCTGCTGCGGATCGGCCAGCACGCCTGCCATCGCTGTGCCCGGCACCTTGGCGTTCGGGTTAGCCAGGAATTCATCCAGCGTCTCGGCGCTCCAGGTCACACCGTACTTCTTCAGGTTGTCGCTGGGGCCCAAGAGGCTCTGCGTGGTGCCAGCCTTGCGCCCCACGACGCCGACGAGATTGGGGCCCACCTTCGAATTGTCTTCCTTGGTCACGCCATGGCAGGCCGGGCAGCCATTGGCCATGAACACTTCCTTGCCGTTGACGGCATCGCCCTGGGCATCGGCGGCGTAAGCGGCGGGCGTGGCCAGCAGCGCGGCCAGTGCGAACAGGCGGATGGGTCGGATCGCGGACATGGACGTGAGATCTCCAGAAACGGGGCCCGAAAGCCCCATGCCAGGAGATGATTCTAGCAAGCCACTCCTGATGCTCCCTCAAGATTGCCTGCGCATCTCAGCTCGATAGTTGCGTTTGCCGCATGCGAGCTGCGCTGGTTAGGACGTCGACAGCGAGTGCCTGCACATCCGACGAAAAGTGTGACCTGGGTCACACTAAGCAATGTCGAACTTCCATGCATATAGTCACTGCTTTGGCCTATCGGAAACGCCGCGCCAGCGCCTAAGTGACTGACGCACCGCAGACCGCACGCGCTCGGCATGGCGATTGCAAAAGGAGAGAAGACCCGAAGCAAGGAGGCGTTATGTCGCGAGCAAGGATCGTGGAGCCAGTGGACGTCGCAGCTATCGCTCGAATGCGCCTGAATCGAGAGTCGATTCGCAAGCTGGAATCTGTCGAGCGGCCCACCAATAACGAACAACACGGTTGGGAGGCGTACCGTAAATGGTTGTCGCGCGTCGCCACCCAATCAACGGGCGAGCGCACTCGGCTCGATCCCTCCATCTATAGCTGGCGCGGGTATCACACCTGGGCGGACAAAATCCGTCGATCCTGGGACGACGACAAGGCCTAATTCCTCGGCCGCTCTTTCGGATCCGACGGCTAGCGCTCGCGAATCTAGCGCGACGCCAGTGGCGAACGCACGGGGGCCTGAGTCATGGACGGGCCCCTGGGCGCAGAGCGCAATATCTCCGTGTGAAACCAGGTTTGGCAGCGTCGTTGTCGGCGTTGCTCGCGGTCTGCGCGCACGCGCAGCCGTCCGAGGAGGACGCGCGACTCGGAGCCGCGCAGCTCGCTGCGCTCGCGGGGATCTGCGCCTACGTGCGGCCGGGTGACGATCTCTCCCCAATCTGCGGACTTGGACCAGAGCGCGCACGAGCACCGCTCGAGAGATTGGCCGTCGCACTGGCTGAAGCGGAGACGCTCGCGCCCGAAGCACGCCAGCGTGCGCGCGACGAAGCGATGGCGCGTTATCGAGCCGAACGAGCCGCGCAGCCGAATCGAGCCGAACAAGCGGCGGAGCTGAGGCTGACGCCGACACGGACGCCGAAGCCGACCGACAGGGACCTAATCCTGATCGCCCCGCCCGGATTCGGTCCGGACCCGGCGGGTCCGCCGAAATAGAGCTCGCGCCCTACCGCTCTGCGCGCACTCAAACCTGCGGCGAAGAACGTTCAGCCGACGGGCCTCGCGCTTCCGCTATCATCCCGCCGTGTCGAAGCTCCTGCTCAATCTGCGTAACGTGCCCGACGACGAGGCCAACGACGTGCGCCGTTTCCTCGCCTCCGGCGGGATCGGTTACTACGAGACACCGCCCAACCGGTGGGGCATCTCCGGCGGTATCTGGATACGCGATGACGGCGACGTCGCGGAAGCAAAGCGACTCATGGCCGAGTACCAGCGCGAACGCCAAGTGCGTGCGCGCGCAGAACGCGCCGAAGCGGAGCGCAACGGTACCGCGGAGACTTTCGCCGACGTGCTGCGCACGCGGCCGCTGCAGGTCGCGCTGACCGTGATCGGAATCGTGCTGTTGCTCGGACTGATGGCGGTACCTGTGCTACTGCTGTGGCAATAGAAGGCGATCGCTCGCACCGATTGGCTCGACGATCTCGTACGGACCGAACCGGCTGCCGGGGGCTAGGGATACGCCCCGCGGGCCGCGCAGCGCGATTTGGTAGGCTATTGGCTCCCGTGGATCGGTTTGGGGGTTTCATGAAACATAGGTCGAGTGTGCTAGCGGCTGCATTCGCGGTAGTCGCCGTCTTGCCGAGCTACGCACACCATTCGTTCGCGGCCGAGTTCAGCTACGACAACACCGGCACCATCACGGGCGAGGTCGTCGAAGTGCTGTTCGTGAACCCGCATGCGCGCTACTTCATCGCTATCAAGGATGCGAGCGGCCAAGAGAAACTTTGGGATGCGCAGACGCGCAGCCCGAACGCGCTGCTGAATGCCGGCTGGAGCAAGGACACGGTCCGCGTTGGCGAGCGCGTGACGATCGAAGGCAATCTCGGCCGCGACAACGCGCCGAAGATTTGGATCCGCGAGCTGCGCAAGGACTCCGGTGAAGTGATCCGACCGACCGGCGAGGAGCCGCCGCAGTGACCGCCCGCACACGCCGACACCGAGGCGGTGTCCTCGGCGCATGGGTCGGTATAGGACTCGCGCTGTCGTGGATCCACGCCGCTGTAGCACAAGAGCCCGAGCAGCTCGTCGGCGATTGGTTTCTCACGCTCACGGAGCGGAACGCCGTTCACACCGGCATCCTGACGATCGAACGCGGCGGGTCAGCGGTCGTGGCATTCGTCGACGGCGGACCGGCGTCGTTCCAGATCACCGGCGGGAACATCGATCTCACGTTCGACACGCGTGACGGCGGCGGCCAACTGCTCGAGTACAAGCTGAACGGCCGCGCGAACGGCGACGCGCTCGAAGGCGTGCTCACGCCGCCGCTGAATGCGCCGCAGGGGCGCTGGCATGCGCAACGACACGTCACGCCGCCGCCCGCGCCGCCGAAGCCGGTCGACTTCACGGGAGTGTGGTCGCGCACGTCGTCGGGTCTCGCGCGCGTCACGCTCGACTACACGCCGGCCGCGCAAAGCGTCGTCGACGCGTATCACTACCTCGACGATCCGGCACTGCGCTGCGTGTCGCCCGGTCTCGTGCGCGTGTCGGGCTGGCCGTATCCGCTCGAGATCGTGCAGAACGATGCACAGGTCACGGTTCTCTACGAGAGCTTTCACGAGGCACGCCGCATCTTCCTGGACGACCGCGCTATTCCCGAGAAGCTGCCGCACCGCTCGATGGGCTACTCATTCGGCCAATGGGAAGGCTCGACGCTCGTGGTCGAGACGAGCAGGCTGACCGCAGGTTTCGTCGATCTCGGCGGCCAGCCGCTCTCGGAGAATTCGCGCGTCGTCGAGCGGATGTCGCTGAGCGACGATGGGCAAGTGCTGCGCAGTGAGCTCACCGTGCATGATCCCGAGAACTACCGCCGGCCCATCACGCGTCACCGCGCCTGGCGCAAGACGCCGCAGACGACGATCCTCGAGTACGACTGCGATCCGTATCCGTTTTTTCGCGGGCTCGAGATCGAAGGGAAGCTGACGGAGTACTGGGACCGCATGCGGCGGAGACAATAAGCCGAATCGGACGCTACATTGGATAGTGGCGCAGCGATCGTTGTAGGTTGACCGCGTGTTTGAATTAGCCGGTAGAAAAAGAACGAAAACAAACACCGAGAAAAGCCGGCTGATCGCACTCGCGATCGCGGCGCTCGCGACGGTGTCGGCTTGTTCCGATAGCACTCCGGGCACGTATCAGGGCTACGTCGAGGGTGAGTTCGTGCACGTCGGCTCCGGCGTCGCGGGCCGCCTCGAGCGGCTGTTCGTGGCAGCGCGGACAGGCCGTGGAGGCCAACGCGCGCGCTGTTCGAGCTGGAAGCGAACCAGGAGGCCGCGGCCGTCACGCAGGCGGACGAAGCGCTCGCGCGCCGCCAAGGCCCAGCTCGCAGACCTCGGAACCGGGAAGCGCCGCAGCGAGGTCGAGGTGGCGAGGGCGCAGCTCGAGCAGGCGACCGCGGCCGAGAAGCAGTCCGCGTCGCAGCTCGCGCGCGACACGGCGCCAGCTCGAGGCCGGCGGCATCTCGCAAGATGCAGCTCGAGGCGTCTCGCGCCAAGCACGACGTCGACGCCGCGCGCGTGCGCGAGCTCCGGGGCCAGCTCGAGGTGGCCGAGCTCTCGGCCCGGCCCGGAGCAGGTCCGGGCCCAGAGCTCCCAGGTCGCGGCGGCGCGCGCGGCGGCGGACCAGACGCGCTGGCGGCTCGAACCAGACGCACGTCGCGGCGACGCAGGCCGGCGTCGTCGTCGACACCCTCTTCCGAGAAGGGGAATGGGTGCCCGCCGGCTCTCCGGTCGTCCGGATGCTCCCACCGGGGAACGTCAAGGTCCGGTTCTTCGTGCCTGCAGCCTCGCTCAGTCTCGTGCCGATCGGGCGCAGGCGTGACGATCCGCTGCGACGGCTGCGCCAACGCCGTCGCCGCGACGGTGAGCTACGTCTCGCCCGAGCCGGAGTTCACGCCGCCGATCATCTACAGCAACGACACGCGCGCGAAGCTCGTGTTCATGGTCGAGGCGCGACTCGGCCGCAGGACGGTGCCGTGCTTCTTCGTCCCGGCCAGCCGGTCGAGGTCGTCTTGCAGTGAGCGCGTCGTCCGCGATCCGACGCACTCGATCGACGTTCGCGACCTGAACAAGAGCTTCGGTAAGAAGCGCGTCGTCAACGACGTGTCGATGCGCGTCGAGCCGCGGCGAGATCTTCGGCTTCCTCGGCCCGAACGGCAGCGGCAAGACCACGACGATTCGCATGATGTGCGGGCTGCTCACGCCGGACTCGGGGGACGGCACCTGCCTCGGCTTCGACATCCGGCGCGAGCAGGACCAGATCAAGCGACGAGTCGGCTACATGACGCAGCGCTTCTCGTTCTGGGAGGACCTGTCGATCCGCGAGAACCTGGACTTCGTGGCGCGACTCTACGAGATGCCGCGGGCGCCGCCGGGCGGTCGACGAAGCGCTCGAGGGCCTGGGGCTCGCCTCGCGCGCCGGCACAGCTCGCCGGCTCGCTCTCCGGCGGCTGGAAGCAGCGGCTCGCGCTCGCCGCCTGCATGCTTCACCAGCCCGGAGCTGCTGCTGCTCGACGAGCCGACGGCCGGCGTCGACCCCAAGGCGCGCCGCGACTTCTGGGACGAGCTGCACCGGCTCGCGGCCCGCGGCGTCTCCGTCCTCGTCAGCACGCACTACATGGACGAAGCCGAGCGCTGCCACAAGCTCGCGTACATCGCCTACGGACGGCTGATGGCGCAGGGCACGGCCGCGGAGATCGTCGCGGAGCAGGGGCTCACGACCTGGACCGTCGTCGGCGGCGACCTCGCGGCGCTCAGCGCATTCGTTGCAGGGGCAAGCCCGGCGTCGACCAGACCGCCGTCTTCGGCACAGCACTGCACGTGACGGGCAAGGACGGCGCGGCGCTCGAGGCGACGCTGCGTCAACGCGTCGGCCGGGGACCGGCTCTCGGATCGCGCCCTCGGAAGTCGGGTCTCGAGGACGTCTTCATCCACCTGATGGCCCGCTCGCAGGACAACTTCGGGGCGAGCTCATGAGGCGCTGGTCCCTGGCGCGGTTCTGGGGTGTCGTCCTGAAGGAGTTCCTGCAGCTGCGCCGGGAGCGGATCACCTTCGCGATGGTTCTCGGCATCCCGATCGTGCAGCTGCTCCTCTTCGGGTACGCGATCAACACCGACCCCAAGAACCTGCCCACCGCGATCATCGCCGCGGATAGCAGCGAGTTCACGCGCAGCTACGTCGCCGCGATGAAGACGACCGGCTACTTCGACGTCGTCGGCGAGCTGCCGAGACGAGGAAGCGGGACGGGCCGCCCTGGCGCGGGGCGACGTCCAGTTCGTCCTGAACATCCCGGCCGATTTCACGCGGCGGCTGCTGCGCGGCGAGCGCCCGGCGCTGCTGATCGAGGCGGACGCGACCGACCCGTCGACGCTGGGGACCGCGATCGGCTCCGTGCAACAGCTCGTGTCCTCGGTCGCCAACAAGGATTTCAAGGGCCCGCTCTCGGCGCTCGGGGGCGGCGCGCCCGCGTTCGAGGTGCGGATGCACAAGCTCTACAACCCGGAAGGGATCACCCAGCGCAACATCGTGCCTGGCCTGATGGGGGTCATCCTGACGATGACGATGGTGATGATGACGGGGCTCGCGATGACGCGCGAGCGTGAGCGCGGCACGATGGAGAACCTGCTCGCGACACCCGTCCACCCGCTCGAGGTGATGACCGGAAAGATCGTGCCCTACATCTTCATCGGCCTGATCCAGGCGACGATCATCCTCGCTCGCCGCGCGCTACCTTTTCGGCGTCCCCATCGTGGGGAGCCTCGTCACGCTCTACGTCGTCATCCTGCTGTTCGTCGCCGCCAACCTGACGGTCGGCATCACGCTGTCCTCGATCGCGCAGAACCAGCTCCAGGCGATGCAGCTCACGTTCTTCTACTTCCTGCCCACCATGCTGCTGTCTGGCTTCATGTTCCCCTTCCGCGGCATGCCACCGTGGGCGCAGGCCCTGGGGAGCCTGTTGCCGATGACGTACTTCAACCGCCTGGTCCGCGGAATCCTGCTGAAGGGAAACACGTTGCCGGACCTTTGGCCGAACCTGTGGCCCCTGCTCGTATTCACGGTCGTCGTGATGACCATTGCGGTGCGCACCTATCGCAAGACCCTGGACTGAGGACACTCGCTTGCACGCCCAAACCCGTCTCAGGCCTGTGTCGGGCCGATTCTCGCCGCGGTCGTGCTGGGTCTCGGCGGCCCGATCGTGGGGTGCACGGTCGGCCCCAAGTTCCATCCGCCGGAAGCCCCGACCGTCAAGCGCTACCCGACGACACCGGTGGCGGACGAGACCGTCTCCGCCGACGTCGCGTCTGGTCAGGCTCAGCGCTTCGTGGGTCCCCGCGACATACCCGCCGAGTGGTGGACCTTGTTCCAGTGCCCCGCCGCTGGACGCGCCTCGTGCGTCAGGCGCTGCGCGACAGCCCGAGGCTCGCCCAGGCCCAGGCCAAGCTGCTCCGGGCGGAGCAGGATCTCGGAGCGCGACGGGGCGCGACGAGGTACCCGAAGCTCGATGCGGGCGCCTCGATCAACAGCGTCGGGGTCCAGTCCGACGCGCTTCAAGTCGGATACGCTGGCCGACAATTTCCCGATCACGCTAAAGACCGCCTCCGTCAGCGTGTCGTACACGCTCGACCTGTTCGGAAGGAACCGCCGCGAGCTGGAGGGACTCCAGGCCGCCGTCGACTACGAGCGTTTCGAGCTGGAGGCGGCGCGGCTGATGCTCGCGGGCAACGTGGTGACGGCTGCGATCGAGGAGGCCTCTCTGCGGGAGCAGATCGAAGCCACCGAGGCGGCCGTCGCCCTCGAGTCGCGTCAGCTCGAGATCGTCGAGCGGCTCGAAGCAGCTCGGAGCCGTGCCGAAGCTCGACGTCGTGCTGCAGAGCGGCGAGCTCGCCCGAACGCGGGCGGCGCTCCCGGCGCTTCGCCAGCGCCTCGAGCAGACTCGCCACCGCCTGGCGGTCTATCTCGGTCAGCCTCCCGCCGCCGTGCAGCTCCCGGAGCTCAGGCTCACCGATCTTCGACTTCCGACCGAATTGCCCCTGAGCCTGCCGTCGGATCTCGCCCGCCAGCGGCCGGATATCCGGGCCGCCGAGGCGCTGCTCCACGAGGCCAGCGCGCGCGTCGGCGTCGCCACGGCGAACCTCTACCCGCGGATCACGCTCTCGGGCACCGCGGGTGCGGTGGCCGTGACGCCTCTGCTCAGCGGAGGCGCGTGGTTCGCGCTCCTGGGGGCGTCGATCGCGCAGCCCATCTTCCACGGCGGCGAGCTCAAGGCTCAGAAGCGGTCGGCCGTGGCGGCTTTCGATCAGGCCGGCGCGGCGTACCGCGAGGTGGTTCTGTCGGGGCTGCAGAACGTGGCGGACACCCTGGTGGCGCTGGACGCCGACGCGAAGACGCTGCGCGAGCGAGCCGAGGCCGCGAAGCTGGCGAAGACGGCCTACGACATCACCTCGAAACAGTACGAGGCCGGTGGCGTCAGCCTTCTCGCGTTGCTCGAGGCGCAACGGCAGCAGGTCGCAGCCTCGGTCGAGGAGACGCGGGCGATCGCCGATCGCTTCGCCGACTCGGCGGCGCTGTTCCAGGCGCTCGGCGGCGGCTGGTGGACCGCCGAGCAGCCCGTGGCGGACTCGGCCGGCCCCTGATCGGTCTCAAGATTTGCCAAAACGCGGTCCGACTGTGCCGCGGCGCGACTTCACTGCGGCGCGCTGCCTTGCGGCTTCCCCGTCACCTGGCTAGGATCGTTCGCACTTCAAAGGGGATTTGGCATGAAGACATGGGCTATTCGGTTGGCCGCGGTGGGTGGGCTCCTGGCGATCGGCACGCAGCTTCAGGCGCATCACGCCGTGGCGAGCGTGTACGACCTGAACAAGGAGGTCGTTCTCGAAGGCCAGCTCACGAAGCTGAACTTCGTGAATCCACACCCGAGCATGCTCGTCGCCGTGCCGAACGCGGATGGCTCGGTCACCGAGTGGACCTTGACGACGCCCTCCATCCAAGCGCTGACGCGCGAGGGAATCAACAAGACGCTCGATCAAGCCCGGCGAGAGCCTCAAGCTCACGGTTCTGCCCGCGCGCAACGGGAACCCGGCCGGCTTCATCCGGCGCGTCGAGCTCGGCGACAAACAGTTCAACCTGATCATCGACTAAGTAGAACGACGTAGCGGGCCTTTTCTGGGGGGTGTGATGTCCTTTCGACGATCTGTCGTGGCGTGTGCGCTCGCCTTCGCGATGTGCAGCGCGTTGCCGGCCGGCGCCCAAGGTGGCGGCGGTGGTGGGGTGGTGGTGGTCCCGGCGGTTTCGGCGGACCCCCGCCGTATACACCCGAGCCCGGCGCAAGAGACCTCAAAGCGGTCCTCTACAACTGGGTTTGGCACATGGGGATGCTGCGTGGCCAAGCCGAGAACGAGCTCGTGGGCACGCTCGACTACCATGGTGAAGGCACCGTCCAAGTGGACGGGCAGCCCTGCACGCTGACCAAGTTCCGCCTTCAGGCCAACTACCAGACCCCGGGCTATCGTTCGCAGATCGAGTGCCGGCGCCAAAACGGCCAGGCGTACTCGAACATCGAAACGATGAGCGGGTCGTTCGCGTGGGACGAGGACATTCCGGGCGCGGAAATCGTGCCCGGCGAAGGCAAGGCGACTCCGCGGCCGAACACGCTGCAAGAGCGACAGCTTCGCCTGTGGGCGAGCCCCCACGGCGCGCCGAAGTCCGCACTCGCGGCCGCGGCGGGCGTCACGCTCGCCGACGCATTCGTCCAGAACCCGGCCGCGTTGCTCGACCGCCAGGCGGCGGCCGGAGTCAAAGGCTCGACGACGCTCGAATGGCAAGGCAACAAGCCCGTCTTGACGTTCCCGTTGCCCGCACCCGCGGGAGCGACGGCGACGGCCACGCTCGACGAGACGTTCCTGCCGGAGCGGGTCGTGGTCAAGCACGGATCGAACACGTACGAGTTCGTGTACGGCGATTACCAGGACTTCAACAACCCGCTGCACAAGATCGAAGCCCTTTACGCGGGCACGATCGTCGAGCGACGCAATGGCACAGTCGTCCGCGATCTGAAGACGACCCTGACCGAGATCGGCCAGGTGTACGTCCAGGTGCCGGTTCCGGCGAGTGTGCGCAGCGCGGGTCCGGCAAGAAACTAACGCAATCTGACCCGCGGCCCCAAGCGGCGCCGGTCGTTCTGAGAGGGTTCGGCTCATGAGGAAACAGCAAATCAACGGCGGGCTGGTGACGGCCTTGGGTCTACTCCTCGGCTTCAGTTTCACATCGCTGCACGCGCAGCCGCCGGGAGGGCCCGTGAACAACGCGGCCTTGAACGCGGAAGCGGCGAAGCTGCCGACACCGAGACTGGCGAACGGCAAACCCGACCTCACGGGATCCTGGCAGGCCGCTGGCGGTGGTCAGCGAAACGCACCCGGCGGAATGTTCCGGCGCTGCGGGCCGTTCCAGTTGAAGAGCTGCATGGAGTGGACGAATCAGAGCACGGACTTCACGTTTCAAGCGCCGATGCGTCTCGATCCGAATCAGCCGCTGTACAAGCCCGAGTACTGGGACAAGGTCATCGAGCTCGATCAGTGGACGAACCGCGACGACCCGGTCATGACCTGCCTGCCGCTCGGCAACCCGCGGCACGGAGCGCCCACGCGGATTTTCCATACCGATAACGACATCACGATGTTCTACCGCGGCGGGGTCGACGGCGGCGGCGGGTACCCGGACTTCCGGATGATTCCGCTCGACGGGCGTCCGCACGATCCGCAGCGCGCGCTGGCGTACACGTACATGGGCTATACGGTTGGCCGCTGGGAGGGCGACACGCTCGTGCTCGATTCGATCGGGTTCACGGACGAGACGTGGCTCGGGCGCGGCGGCAAGTTCCACTCCGACCAGATGCGCGTCGTCGAGAAGTTCACGCGGACCGGCAATGTCATGACTTACGAGGTCACGGTCGAAGACCCCGTCGTGCTCGCCGAGCCGTGGGTCATGAACCCGCGAACGCTGCGGATCGCAAACAACCCCGCGATCATCAACGAGCGCGGGAGCTGTAGCGACAGCGAGCTCGGCGAGGTCAGCACGCAGATCCGGCACTAGCCGGTCGATGGCGGGAGCTCCGACCCGGCGGCCCGTCGCAACGCCGAAACGGCCCGTGGTTCGGCCGCGCGGGCCCGGCGTTCTCTCCTCGCTGGCTCGAGTGCTCGTCCGCGTAGTGCTGACGCTCGTGCTGATCGTGGTCGCCGCTGTCGCGATTGCGGTCGCCGCCGCCGTGTGGCGCGAGTCGAATCCGCGCACGGCGCTCGCGCCTTCGACAGGCCGCTTCGTACACGCGCACGATCTCGATCTCTACATCCAGGAAGTCGGCCCGGAGTCCGGGCAGATCGTGCTGCTCGTCCACGGCACGGGTGCGTGGAGTGAGATCTGGCGAGGCACGCTCGAGCGGCTCGCGGCAGCAGGTTATCGAGCCGTCGCGGTCGACATGCCCCCGTTTGGCTTCTCCGAGCAGCCGCGGGCCGGTGACTACACGACGACGACGCAAGGCCGCCGACTCGCGGCATTGGTCGAGGCGCTCGGCGGCCCGGTCGTGCTCGTGGGGCACTCGTTCGGCGCACGAGCGACCGTCGAAGCCGCGATGCTCGCTCCCGAGCGGTTGCGCGCGCTCGTGCTCGTGGATGCCGCGCTCGGTCTGCACGATGCCGGCGGGGCCGCGCTACCTCCGCCCCCAGCATCCGGGCCCACTGCGGTCTCGACCGCGCTCGGCATCGCGCCGTTGCGCCACGCGCTCGTCGCGGCGACCGTGACGAACCCGCTACTGAGCCGCACGCTGCTCAAGCAGCTGATCAGTCGAAAGGAGGCCGCGACGCCCGCGGTCGTCGAGATGCTGCAGCGGCCGCTCGGCATCGAGGGCAGCACGGCCGCAGCGGGCGAATGGCTCGCATGGTTCGTGGATCCCGATTCGCCGCAGCGCAGCGGGCGGCTTGCCTCGTACGCGGAGGTGCAAGCGCCGGTGTTCATGATCTGGGGCGAGACCGACACGGTGACGCCGCTGCCGCAGGGCCGTGCGATCGCGGCACTGCTGCCGAACGCGACCTTGCATGTGCTACCTGATACCGGCCACATTCCGGCGATCGAAAGCCCCACGGCGTTCGACGAAGCGTTGCTCGGATTTCTGAACGGTCTGTGAGCGGCGCCGCCGGCCTTGCCGCTGCGGGTGTCAGTCGGAGTCGGAGTCCGCGAGATCGGGTCCCGTCGACAGATCTCGGAATTTCGTCAGCAGCTCCAGCAACTGTGCGCTCGCTTCCGCGCCCAGGTTCTGCACGAGATCGCTCTCGAGGCGCGCATGCATCTCGAGCAGCTTCGCCGTCTGCTTTTTGCCGGCCGCCGTCAGCGTCACGACCTGCGCGCGCCGATCGCTATCGCTCGGCCTTCGAACGATGAGCCCGCGCGCTTCGAGCTCGGTCAACAGGGGCACCATGTTCGCGCGCTTGATGTGAAGCCGTAACCCAAGCTCCGTCTGTGTGATTCCGGGTTCGTCGTAGACGGTACCGAGCAGCGATAGCGTCACCGGTCGGATGCCGAGCGGCTCGAACACCGCCTTGAAGCGTTGTTTTTGCACGCCGTGAGCACGGCGCAAGTTGTAGCCGAGCAGGTTCTCGAGCCCGAGACCGAAAGCTCCGCTGTGCGTTACCTCGCGCCGCGGCACTGCTTTCAGTCTCGTTTTTCGTCCCGCCATCCGGTTGGTTCGCCTTGCAAAAGCGCGGCGATCTTCCCCCGAAGCGCGCGATCAGTGCAAGGGCGAGTCTCTTAAGGTTGCTCGTGCCGATCGAGCAGAGCTCGGATCAGGCAGTCCGCTGCGCTAGAACTCCATGCTGAAGCCGAGCGCATACTGCCGCCCCCACTCGCTATAGGTATTGTCCGTCGCCTGAGCGCCGAACCGCGTATCTCCCGCTGAGGCGACGATGGGAGGATCTTCGTCGAATAGATTCTGCACGTTGAAGGAAACGCGCCACGAGCCGCCCTCACGCTCGCCTCGGCTCTGGAACGCCAACACGAGGTTGGTCCAGGACGCCGAGTCGATCGTGTTGTCGTCGACGTCGATGCCCTCTATCCAGAGGCGATTCAGGATCACCTCGTCGATGAAGCGCTCTTGCAGCTGTACGCTCCAGCGCGAGACGCTATACGAGACGGTCATGTTCGCGGTGACGTCCGGATAGCCGCGCGTGCCGGCGAACTCCGCGGGTACGCTCCCGACGACGGTGCTGCTGCGCTCGTCGAGCTTGCCGCCGAGCACACGGATCGAGAGCGACTCGTCGCCTGCCGCGAACCAGTCGACGTCGCGCGAGTACGCGATCTCGACGTCGGTGCCTACCGCGCGGGCGAGAGCGAGATTCAGATAGGGGCTGCCTACGCGGCTCAACACGCCGAGATTGTCGCGAAACACGTACTCGCACAGGACGTTGTTGTAGTAGCACTCGTTGACGACGAGCTGTGCGCCGAGTGTCGCGATGGAATCGGTGATGTCGATGTCCCAGCGGTCCACGGACATGCGCAGCCCCTGCGCCCAGCTCGGTTGGTAGACGAGCCCGACCACTTTCGTGTCGGCGGATTCCGGAACCAGGTTCGGATTACCGAACGTCGTGATCGTGACCGTCGACGCCGCCTGATTGCGAGCCGGGTCGAGCACGCTGCCGCCGGCGGGCGCGTTGTCGAAGCGCTCCGTGAACGTCGCTTCGCGCACGTCGCGCGACTGCGTGGCGCGCAGGCGCAGGTCCTTGAACAGCTGGAAGTCCAGTCCGACCTTGCCGCTGTCGAAGCGGCCGACGGTCGAGTAATCCGACGATCGATAAGCGAAGGTCATTCCGAGCTGTTGCCCTCCTGACCCCGACCGCCACATCGGTACGTTGACCTCGCCGAAGGCCTCCCAGACGTCATAGCCGCCCGAGATCGCCGACACCGTGGAAAACTGGTGTAGGTTGGGGCTGCCCGTCGAGAACGTCCCCGGGATGCCGCGAATGCCCAAGTTCAGGTCGTTGAACGGCGGCCCGAGCTCGTCGATTTCGACGGGGTACGACGCGTCGCGGAAAGTTTGTTCGCGGTACGTGAGGCCGGTGGCAAGGGAAAGTGCGCCGGCGCCCCAGCCGTCGGCTGATCTCGCCGCGGACCAGCAACTCGGCGAAATCCTGCTCGACGAGGCCGTCGCCCCACTTCGGCGTCGTGATGTAATCGGCCGCGGCTTGCGTGATCTGCCCGTGACCCATGATGTTGAACGGCACGCACTCGCTGATCGTGTTGTCGAGGCCGATCGGCGACACGACGGGCACGACGCCGTTCACCGTGGTCTTGGTCTTGCCTTGGATGCCGGGCGACGCTGCAAGCTGTGCCGGCGTCGGGTTGTAGCGCTGCACGTTGCAGATGATCTGGCCCGTGCCGCGCAGAGCGTTAGTGACGAGATCCGGGCGTCCGTCAGGACCTCCGGTGCCGACATCGTCGGTCAGGTCGCGGCGGTCGGAGTAGACCTCTACCGCGTCTACGGCGAGGGCCATCCGATCCACGCGGAGCCCGTCGTAGATCGCGGTGATCTTCTGCGTCTCGCCGGTTTGCACGGCCACGCGCATGTCCCATCTGTCGGCCATGGCCCAATCGAAGCCGACGCGGAAGAGCTCGCTATCGAACTCGTTGACCGACTCGCTCGTGTTGTAGAGGTCGAGCTCGCCGGGGTAGCTGCCACCCTTCGAGAGCAGGAAGCTGGCCCGGTTCTCGGTCACCATCGTGGCGCGGACGGCAGCGGGCAAGTAGGCATTCTCGCGGTACACGGTGGGCGACCACGGGCCGGACATCGAAGCCCCGCTCGATGGTCTGCCTAGCTGTTCGACTCCGTGTGCCCATCGAGCAGGTCGACGAAAACGTCCAGCGAGTCGGTGACGGCGTACTTCAGGCCGACGAATAGCGTGTTCTGCAAGACCTCGGAGCCGTTTGGGCCGCCGGGTTGCGTCAGATGCGACGCCTCCGCGTCGGGGCCGCCGGAGAACCAAGACCCGTCGGAGACGGTGCCGTAGTTGAACGGAACGATGGCAGTGCCCGTATCGTTGAACCGCATGTTGTTCAGGGCGCTCGTCGCAGGTACGCCCGCAATCTTGCCGTTCACGTGCAACCCGGCGGGCGCGACCCAAGGCAATGTTAGCCGCCGTGGGTTTGTACCCGGGGGGTCGGCGGCGCTCCAGGCTGGGTTTTGCACATGGCCCCAACGTTGAAACCAACTCGGGTCGAGTTCCGCCGGGTTGCGAACAATCTGATCGATTTGACGTGCTTCGAAAGAGCCAATGATGTTCAGGCGTTCGCCGATCTCGATGCCGCCGGCGACCGACATGTTCCAGGTCTTGCCCTCATTGTTGAACTCGTTCATGCCGGTGCCGGCATTGAACTTCAATCCCTCGAACTCGCGGTCGAGCACGAAGTTCGTAACGCCGCCGAGCGCATCTGCGCCGTAAGCAGCCGTCGCTCCACCCGTCACGACGTCGACGGAGCGGACAAGCGCCAGTCGGCAACGTGTCGACGTTGACCGAGCCGCGCTTGTCGGCGGGTGGCACTCGGAAGCCGTCGAACAGCACCAACGTGCGCTCGGGGCCCAAGCCGCGCATGTTCAAGTAACTGCCGCCGCCATTGCCAAACAGAGCCGGGCCGCCGCGTTGCGCGGTGCTGGTCAAGAAGAACTGGGGCAGGGCGTCCAACTGCTCCGCGACCGTGCTGCCGGGCTCGAACAGCTGCAGCTCCGCGGGCGATAGAGTCGTAACCGGCACGGGTTCTGCCATGCCGTCGGTGCGGCGAAGGCGCGTGCCGGTCACAGTGATCTCTTCGGGCGCCGCTTCCGGGACCTGTGCCTTGGCGGGCTTGGCGCCGATGGTCAGCAACGGTATTGCCGCGGCCGTCAGCGACAGCCCCGCGCGCAGCGAACGAACAAAATTATCCATGGTCACGATCCCCCCAATCGTTGGCCTATATCCGTCATGCGAATCGTGGCGTGTTGTCGCGCCGCGATCGTTCGCCTCGGGCCCCTCAGCCGTCGACGCTATTGTTCTGTGGCATAACAGCGGGACCGTTATAGCGCATAACAAAACGGGCAGCAAGCTCTTGCCGGCGGGAATACCTCGCTAAACCTTGCTAAACCTTGCGAAGAGGGCGAGTGGTCACGCAAGGTGGCCGCCCCTGATCGACTCTCGGTTTCTGCGTACATCTCCGTCGACGCCGTTGACCGAGTATTGGCTCGGCAGACGGAGGGGCGGCCGATGAAAAATACGTTGTCGTCGAAGATCGGAGCGAACGTCAGAGGCGTGGCTGTCCTTTCGGCAACGGCAGCGTTTCTCGGAGCTGCACTGCTGCGGCACGTGTCCGCGCAGCCGCCAACTCCGGCGTCACAACCGACACTGCCGATCAAGCAGCTCATGGAGACGACCATCACGGACGCGTCGAATGCGATCTGGGCCGCCTACGATCCGCCGACGTCCGACGAGCAATGGAAGGCATTGGAGGCGGCTGCGGTGACTCTGGTCGCCGCCGCCAAGATCAATGCGATCGGCGGCACGGGCCCAATGGACAACGAGTGGGCGAAACAGCCTGCGTGGAAGCCGTTCAACGATTCGATGTTGGCGGCCAGCGAGGCCGCGCTCGCCGCGATCCGGAAGAAAGATCACACGGCGCTGCTCGCCGCTAGCGATGCGCTGTATCCGCCGTGCGAGGGGTGTCACCTCGTGTTCAACCCCGGTGTCGTGAATCAATAGCGCGACTCGCGCGATCCGCGCGTTTCGCTGAGACCGACGCGTCAGTTGCCGGCGGTCGCGCCCGAATAGGTGAACTCGAGTAACGCGCCCGGGTGGGCGAGCTCCGCGGTCGGTTCGCCGGTGGCTGTCAGAGTTCGTCCGTGCGCGTCGGTGACCAGGTAGATGCGCCGGCCGTCCGGTGAGATCGCGAGGTCGCGATAGCGGTCCTGCGCCTTGAAATAGGTGAGGGGCGTACCGGCGGCGCCTGCGTTCATCGGGACTCGATAGATCGTACCGGTGGCCATGCCGGCGACGAGAATCGACGGGCTCCAACCCGGAATCCCCGGCGAGGCATAAACGTCGAGGCCCGCGAGCGCGGCCGTCGCATTGCCAAGTGCGCGCGTGTCGTGCGCGCTCGGCACCGTGAAAAAGGCCGCGAGCGGCGGCGTGAAGTCCGGTACGTTCGCCTCGGACTCCTTCGTCCTCGGGACGCTGCTCGGCACGTCGCGGCCGTAGCTGAGCTCCGCGCACGGCGTCGGCGCCGACGCGGACCAGTTCGTGTAGGTGTAGTACTGATCGTCGCGGAATCCCGCGATCAACGGCCAGCCGTAGTTGCGTCCCGCGTCGATCCGGTTCACCTCGTCGTCCGTGTCCTGCCCGTGCTCGGACTCGTACAGGCGTCCGTCCGGACCGAACGCCATGCCTTGCGGGTTCCGGTGACCATAGGTGAACACGTGGCTGCGTACGCCGTTCAGCACCGGATTGTCGGCCGGGATCGAGCCGTCCAAGTTCACGCGCAAGATCTTGCCTTCGTAGCCGCGCCAGTTGCGGGCCGCGACGTCGGCGGCTTCCGGCAGCTCTTGCGCGCGAATCGGCACGCAGTAGTACGCCAGGAAGTTGGAGCCGTGATCGCCGCGGCTCGCATACAGCTTGCCGTCGGGGCCGAACACAATCCGGCTGGCGCCGTGATCAGGACCGTGCGGCAGATCGGTCAAGAGATCGACGGGCGCGCCGAGTTGCTGCGAGGCCGGGTCGTAGGTGTAGCGGCGAATCTTCGCACGCCGCTGCTCGACAGGGCCTGAGTCCGCGTCGTAGGTGTACATCACGTACACGTAGTCGCTGCCGCGCAGCAACTGTGGGTGGAGCGCGAGACCGAGCAGGCCGTCCTGGGCCAGTGCCTGATGCACCTCGTCGATGCTGATCGCGACCTTCCGGCTGCCGTCGGCCGGATTCACGCGCACGACACGCTTGCCGACGCGCTCCGTGATCCAGAGATAGCCGTCTGGGCCGTACGTGACTTCCCAGGGATCCTCGAAACCCGTCGCGACCACGCGCGACGTGAAGGTCTCGGGCGGGTTCGACCACACCGTGCGGGGATTCACGCCCGGGCCTGGCGCGATCTGTGGCACGGCCAGTGCCGGAACACACAGCATCGCAATGACGGCCGTGCCGCGGATGACGGAGGTGCGACGGACTGCTCGTTTCAGCATGGGCTCACTGCGTGGTTCTGGTGATGGGTGAATGAGGCTATCAGAAAAGGCTTGGGCGCGTCGTTCCGCGCCGGACTCCGGAGCGCCGCCCTCGATGCAGCGGACCCCGAAGTCGCCGTTCATGGTATTTTCACGTGAGGGACGAGGAGAAGCATCCAATGACTGTCGCTCGATTCGTGCTTGCGGGGCTCGCCGGCATCGTGTTCGGGACACCGGTGCTCGGCGACGACGCGTCCGTCCAAAAGCTGCTCGACCGGGCCGAGATAGAAGCGCTCGTCGCGCGCTACGTCACCGCGCTCGACACGCGCGATGCCGATGCGTACGCGGGTGTGTTCGCGGAGGACGCTGTGTTCGAGTTGCCGGGCGCCGTGCATCGCGGCCGCGCCGAGATCCGCAGGATCGTCACGGACCTGCAAGAAAGCCGCGCGCGCAACGAGGCGGCCGGCAAGCCGTCACCGAACCTCTACCACGTGATGTCGAACACGTCGATCGAGATCCTCGATGCGACGCGCGCGCGGCATCAGTCGTACGCGCAAACGGTTCGCGCGGCCGAGAACGGCCAGTTCATCGTCGGTTTCATGGGTCGGTACGAAGACGACCTCGTGAAGCGCGACGGGCGCTGGCTGATCCAGTCGCGCAAGCTCGTCTCGTTCGTGCAATAGCGCGCGTGCGCTCCGACATGCGCCGGTTCGCCACGCGAGTCGCGTCGCAGTTGCTCGCAAGCCTGGCCGTGTGCGTGGCGGCGCAACCGACCGCGTCGGCACAGCCCGCCAACCTTCCGGCGGCGCGAGGGCTCTACAACTGGGTCCACACGACCGGCGACGCCGAACGCGCCTTCGAGCTCTATCGCGACGTCTTAGGGCTCGAGCTCGCGCCTTCGCCGTTCGTGCCGGCGTCCGCGAACGCGCGACCGGAAGGGATTCGACCGGTCGCGGAAGCGGGATCGGATGCGCTCGTGTGGGATTTGACGAACACACACGGCTCGCGTTTTCGCACCGTGTTCATGCGCGCGGCCAACACGCCATTCGGCCTCGAGCTCTCCGAGTTCTTCGACATCCCTCGTGAGACGCGCGCCGCGAATCCATGGGATCCGGGCGCATCGCGCTTGATCTTCGCGGTCCGCGACCTCGACTCCGTGATTGCCGCGCTCGCGGCTCGTTCGGCGCCGATCGTGACGCTCGGCGGCGCGCCGGTCGACACGCGTGCGGGCCGTGCCGTGCTCGTCCGTGATCCCGACGGTTACCTGATCGAGCTGCGCCAGGCGTCGCGGGACGCCATCACTGGCGCCACGGCCGCGGGACCGGTGATCGAGACGGCGATCGGGCTCACGGTCGCGGACCTGCGCGCGGCGCTGTCGTTCTACGTGGATCTGTTGCGCTTCGAGGTCCGCGAGTCGGGGCGTGGGGGCGACGCGGAGCTGCGCTTGAACGGGCTCGCGGCTGGGGCGCTCACGCAGACTTCTCTGGCGATTCCGCGTATCGGGGTCAACGTCGTGCTGTCCCAGTTCGAGGTGCCTGCCGGCGTGCCCGCGGCTCGACCCATACGATGGAAGATCGAAGACGTCGGCGCGCCGCAGTTCCAGCTCGAGGTCACGGGCCTCGATGAGCTGCTAGACCGCACGACCGCGGCCGGATACCGATACTTAAGCGTCGGCGGCAGGCCGATTCAGCGCCCGTTCGGGCGTTTCGTGTTCGCGATCGATCCCGACGGCGTACTGGTCGAGTACGTCGAGCCGAGCGGCGTGCGGTAGCCGCGCGATCAGTGGGCGCCGTGCGCTAGGTTCTTGCTCTCGTACGTCCAGCGCGAGTCGCCGCACAACCCGCAGTCCGTGCCGACGAATCGGCGCGCGGCCGTCGCATCGTCGCGTAGCTGCCAGTCGAGCCAGCTGACGGCGACGGATGCTGCTTCGCCGCCGTTCGGCTGCTGGAACGTGCCGCCGTGCCCGACGGGCAGGTTCGCGACTGCAACCGGCACGTGCGAGAGGCGCGCGTAGTCGTCCATGCCGTTCGCGTACGCGATGTCGCTTTCGCCGCCGAGGATGTAGATCACGGGCGTGTGGAAGTTCGCGAGCGCGTCCTTCGTGACGTTCATGCCGGGAATCGTCGTGTTCGGCCCGCCGTTCAGGACGCCCGTGTTGTGCATGACCACGGTCTGCACGCGCGGATCTTTCGCGACTGCGAGCGCCTGCAGGCCGCCGCAACTCCAACCCGTCAGCGCGACCTGTTGCGGATCGATGCGCCCGAAATATGGGCTGCCCGTCCGCGCGTTTTCCGCAAGCGCCCAGTCGAGCGCGTCCGTGAGGTCCGTCGCCACCGTGCGCGGCGGCGTCTGCCCTGCGCGGCACGGCGCGGTCGTGTCGCAGCGCCGGGACCGCTGTACGACGCGCCCGCTCGCGATCACGAGGTAGCCGTGCGAGGCGAGCTCGAGCAAATGGAATCGGCTGCTCGCGCCGTCGTCGGAGCAGCCCCCGTTGCCCCATGCGACGACGCCGAGCTTCAACGTGCCGAGCGCAGCGAGATTCGCGGGTCGATACACGACGTGCTTCGGCAGCGATGCGACTTCCTCCTTCATGGCCGGGTACCGCCCGGTGCCGGCGGGGTCGGGCAGCTTGTTGTTTTCCTCTTGTAGCCGTCGCGCCGCCTCTTGCTCCGGCGTTGGGGCGGGCGGCGCCTGACCCGCGGCCATCTGCGCGCCGACCAGCGACAACGTCGCGACAGCGCAAAAACTCGACCAGCGATTCCGTGAGCTCATTTGATCCCCCTTAAGCGACACGTCGGTCGCTCGCTCAAACCTGTCAATCCGCCTCGAACATGTGTGCCTGAAACGGGAAACCGTTCATCGCGAGCCGGCACGAGCGCAATCCTTCGCTGCCGCCGAAGCTCGCGAGATGCCACGTCTGCCGCGGCACGTATACGACGTCGCCGGGCTCCGCCTCGAACTCGGCGAGCCCCTCGATGTTGTAGCGAATCTTGCCGAGCATGATCAGCCAGAACTCGGAGCCTTCCTCGTGGTAGTGCCCTTTGTTGCCGGGCTGCGGCGCCTGATAGTTGCCGATGATCACGTTCGCGAAGCTGCGGTCGTCGCTGACGAACGGGCCGCCGCGTTCCTCGCCGGACACGACCTTGTTGAAGTCCAGCACGGGGCGATTCTGTGCGTCGAGCGTGCCGCGGCCGCCGGTCACGCGCGTCGACACGAAGTCGAAGCCGTCGACCGGCACCGGCGTCTCGTCGAGCGGATACAGCTTGCGCGCGCGCGTGACGTTGACCTCGAAACGCAGCGCGGGCTCGGTGCCGACGTTCTCGATCTGGTACAGCGTTCGATACGGCACTTGCACCATGAAGCCCTTCGTCGCGACGACGGGCTCGCGCCCTTCGACCGTGAACTTCAGCGTGCCCGCCTGCACGATCCACCATTCGCGCGTGTCGCCGTTCATGCGGCGCGGCGTCTTCTGGCCGGGCGCCATCGAGATCCACTGCGCGAACAGGCTCTCGTCGTCGACGACGGTCTCGGCCCAATCCGCCTGACCCTCGTGCCGCGCGAGCACGTCGCGAAGCTTCGTATGCGGGCGATGCACACCGGTCCAACCGCGGCGACTTCGCCTTCGGCGACAGCACGAGTAGCGGCGGCTCTTGGGAGATCGCCGGTTCCGCAAACGAGAACGCGCAGGCAGCGAAGGACAGGGCCAGCGTCGCCAGCGTGCGCTTCATGCCGATCACTCCATCGACAGGCGCTGTGATTCGGCGCAAAGGCCGGTCATCTCGAAATAGCGCTGCACCGTCGCAGCGTCGGTTTCGTACGGATGTTTCTCGCCGGCCGCGCGCGGCAGCTGGGCGAGACGCGCGCGATCGTAGGCGCGGTCGAATTCCGTGTGATTCGTCATCAAGATCGTCGCGCCCGCAGCCTTCGCTGCCTCGCCCATCTTCTTCGCGCCGTCGCGGTAGATCGCGAAATTCTGGGCCAAACGCGGGAAGTTGAACGCCGTGCCGCCGGAGTACGCGACGACCAAGCTCCGGGCGCCGTCCTTGACCGGGAACAGATACGACAACGTGCCCTGGGTGTGGCCAGGGGTCGCGACGACGTTCACCGTCGTATCGCCGAGCGTGATCTTCGTGCCTTCCGGCCCGACGGCGATGTCGCGCTTCGGCACGCCGCCCGCGGCGGTCGCGGGGCGCTGCAACGTCGAATCCCAGTCCGGTGCTCCCATGACGACCTTCGCGGCGTAGCGGCTCTGCAGCAACGCCGCGCCTTGATCGTGGTCACCGTGCGCATGACTGATCAGCACGTACTTGATGTCGCCCGGGTCGAGTCCGAGCTTGGTCAAACCCTCGACGATCTCGGGCTCGATCGCGTAGTCGAACAGCGTGTCGATCACGATGATGCCGTCGCTCGTGGTCAACGCCCACGCCGTATGGATTTTCGTGCCGACGAAGTAGAGGTTGTCGAATACCTTGTACGGTGGCGCGTACCACGTGGCGCGATCGGGCACCGTGCGAGCTGCGGCCGGGTTCGGCGGCGGTCGCGGCGTGAGATTGTCAGGAGCTACACAAACGCGCAGGAACGTGCCGGCATAATCTTGGCCCGCGGCTCGCTTCGCGGCCGCGACCAGGCTCTCGGGTGTCGTAGGGACTTGCGCGTGAGCCGGGTAGAGCAGAGCGGCGATCAGGGCAGCGACGGCCAGTCGACACGTTTTCATGGCGCCTCCAAGGTTGGGGTTATTCGCAGACGAAGCTCGCCGCCGACTCGACGTCGCCGGTGCCGCGGTAGCGGGCGACCTTCGGCCAGTCGCACAGCGGCCGCGATCGCGTCTTGCTCCAGTCCGCCGGGAGCTCCTGGTTGTCGGCGCGAACGGTGGCCGTGAGGTCGCCGGGAGCGCTGCCTCGTTCGACCCAGGCCACCAGCGCGCTGAACGCGTCGAATCGATCGGTCGCGGGCCCGCCGCCGCAATGCGCCATTCCGGGCACCGGATAAAACCTAGCAAAGTCAGTGACATTAGCGTTGTTGTTCGCGCGAACTCTATCGTACCAGTCGATCGTCGCTTGCACCGAGAATGCGCCGTCGCTGACGCCGTGATAGACGATGACTTTGCCGCCGGCGGCTTTGAGCTCGGCCAGGCGCGGGTCGCGCCAGTCGGTCGGGGCCATGAAGTCCATTGCGGACATCGGATACGCGGGCGTCACGGCAAGAATCTTCTGTGCATCGCGCGCGAAGTCGAAGCCCCGTAGATAGGCGAGCAGGGCCTGCGGCGTCCCGGCCAATGTCGTCGGCGGAGTCGTGAAGACTTGGCCGAGCGAGCCGGCGCCGAGCGTCGCGATCAGCGGCGACCCATCGAAGCCCGGGATCCCGCTCTCGACCTTCCAGTTGCGCCAATCGTTGGAGCTCAGTCCCGTGTCGAACAGCCAACGCGAGTACAACGGGCGGCCATTCGGGTCGGTCGGACCCGCGAACGAGCGCTCGAGCGCTGCAACTTGCGGCGGCGTCAAGCACCCCGCGTCGTTGCTTGCGCTACAGGTCAGGCGCTTTGGATCGAACGTCTGTCGGCACGCCGCCAACGCGCCGACCATTCCGTCGGCGGCGCCGTCGAGCGCGTCGCATTGCGCGCGAACGCCGTCGGCGACCGCGCGCATGACGTCGCGCGAGAACGCGGTTTTGATGTCGCTGCCGGCTTGCGAGAAGCTCTGAATGTCCCAGGCGTGCTGAAGGCTGACCTGCGGCAAGTTGTAGCCGGGCGCGCCGGCCAGGAATCCGTCGAACTCGTTGGCAAGCCGCGTGGCGCCGACGAGCGCATGACGGCCGCCGTTCGAGCAGCCGACCATGTACGAGTACTCGGGCCGTCGGCCGTAGTAGCGCTCGACGATCGTTTTCGCGAGTGGCGTCAGCGTGACGTTGGCCGCGTAGCCGTAGTCGAGCCGCGCCTGGTGGTCGAAGCCGAACAGGTTGCCGCTGATCAGGCCCGCGTCGCGATTCGCTTGGCCGTCGTGACCGGAGTCCGAGCTCAACGTCGCGTAGCCGCGCGCGAGCGCGTTGTCGGGTTGGCTGCCGCCAAGTCCGCCGTAGGCGGGCACGACCGCACCGTCGTTGCCGCCGTTGACCTGGTGAAAGTAGCGGCCATTCCAGCGCTCCGGCAGGCGCATCTCGAAACCGATCGCATACGGTTTGCCGTCGGTGCCCGTGCGCTCGTTCACGGCGCCGCGGACCATGCAGTGCGCCCCGGCGCGCGCATCGGCGGCGACGGGCGCAGCAGAGATGATTCGTGTGGCTGGAAGCTCG
Organism: uncultured Gammaproteobacteria bacterium; assembly: GCA_963741255.1. Taxonomy (GTDB): domain Bacteria; phylum Pseudomonadota; class Gammaproteobacteria; order Steroidobacterales; family Rariloculaceae; genus FEN-1219. The sequence continues at coordinate 404,717 of CAVUHM010000002.1, forward strand.
AGCCGCGTGAAGCTTGCGGCATCGCACGTCAACGCCGGTTGCGCCTGCGCGGGAATCGCGATCGCGGCTGCGGCTGCGACGAGAGCGCCTGCCCCAAAGCCGTAGCGATTCCCCGTCGTCGTTCTCATGCGGTCACTCCCCCGAGTCACTGCGGCAGCGTAGTCGTCTCGCCGTCGGCCGGCAACGGCGATGCCGCGATGGCCCTCCGGATCGGCGGCGTTCTCGCGTATCGTAGGTCGATGCGCAATCGGACAGCGACCGCGGCTCTGGTGTGTTCCCTATGCGTCGTCGCCGACGCCGCAGGACAGGCGCGTCCCGAGGATACCGAGGTCTGGGAGCCCGTGCCGCCGGTGATCGCGCCGGTTGAAGACGCTATCGATCGCGGGCCGCCCGCGGATGCGCTCGTGCTGTTCGACGGGCGCGGTCTCGCCGAATGGGTCAACACGCGCGACGGTAACCCCGCGGGCTGGCGCGGTCGCTGACGGAGTCATGGTCGTCGACAAAGCCGCCGGCAACATCGAAACGCGCCGGCGCTTCCGCAACTACGAGCTGCACCTCGAGTGGCGAGTACCCGTTGGTATCACGGGTGCGGGGCAAGCGCGCGGCAACAGCGGCTTGTTCTTGGCATCGACGGGCCGTGGCGACGGTGGCTACGAGCTCCAGATCCTCGACTCGTATGCGAATGCGACCTACGTGAACGGCATGGCCGGCAGCATCTACAAGCAATCGATTCCGCTTGCGAACGCAGCCCGAAGGCCCGGCGAATGGCAGGCCTTCGACGTCGTCTGGACGGCGCCGACGTTCTCCGCCGACGGCGCGTTACGCGCGCCGGCTCGCGTCAGCGTGCGTTGGAATGGCGTGCTCGTGCAAGACGACTTCGAGCTGCGCGGTGAAACCGTCTACATCGGTGCGCCGCGCTACGCCGCGCATGGCGACTCGCCGATCAAGCTGCAGGCTCACGACGACCCATCGGCGCCGCTGAGCTTCCGCAACATCTGGGTCCGCGTGTTGCCGTAGCCGCGCGACGAAGATTCGTTCACTGCGCCGGCGGCGCCTCGATCAGCACGGCGAACAGGTTGTTCGGATCGCGCACGATCGCGACTTCGAGCGTGGAGTTGCCGGCCGGAAGTGCGAGCGGCTTGCCGCCCGTGGACACGACCTCTCCGCCGAAGCGTTCGAACGCGGCGATCGCGGCGTCGATGTCGCGCACGCGCAGCTGCACGCGCGTCGAGCCGAAATCCTGAATCCGACCCTGGACGTTCTTGCCGTCCACGCCTTTGAAGTCCACGAAGTCGTACATGAGGCCGGACCCGGGCACGTTCTGCTGCGCGACGCGATACTGACCGGTCGCCATACCGAGCGCATCGAGCACGGCGACGTTGTTGCCGAAGTCACCGAGCGGTGCACGCGGCTCGAAGCCGAGCGAATCGCGGTAGAAGCGGGCGGTGGTCTCGGCGTCGGCGACCGCGAGGCGGAGGCGCACGCCGATCACGTTCGTGTTCGCAGGTGCCGTCGCGGGCAGCTCGGCAGGCTGCGACAGCTCGACGAAATGCCCGTCGGGATCCTTGACGACGATGATTCGCGTGCCGGCCCCGATCGTGATGGGCTTGCCGCCGCGCGTAACGATGGGCGCACCGAGGCCGCACGAGTCGTGCGAGTGTGGCGTCGAGGTCGCGGACCGTGGCGACGAAGCACATCGCACCGGGATCCTCGAGCTTGCGCTCGAGCTGTACGCCGCCCGCGCCCGAGATCTCGACCATCTCGACGCCGCCCGCAGCGGCCGGTGTCCGCGCGATCGCCCAACGAATCTTCGCGTCCGGCAAACCGAACATGTTTCGGAGCGCCGGGTTTGCGTTCGCGTCGCCGGGCGCGCTTGCACCTCGAGACCCAAGCCGTCGCGATAGAACGCGATCGCCTTGTCGAGGTCGCGCACGATCGGGCTGAAATAGTTGCCGGAGCCGACGACGAGGCTCGTCGGGGCCGTAGTGGCTGCCGGAGCCGCCTGCTGCGCTTGCGCGAAGCTCGAGACGATCAGCAGCGCCGCGGCGAGAGGGATGGAGTGTTTCATCGGCTCAGTCTCCGTGGTCGAGGCGACCACATTAGCCTCTGCGGAGCCGCGCGACCATCAGGACGGCTGGTGCCGAAGTCCAGATCCAAGCCGACATAGTTCTCGGCGATCGTGCGGAGGCCAGCCTCCGAATGCAGCAGATAGTCGAGCTCCGCCGCCTGGAGCTTCGCGACGATCGGCCCGTCGTCGGCAAACCGGTGCGTCAACATCGTGAACCACCACGAGAAGCGCTCGGCTCGCCAGATCCGGCGCAGGCAACGGTCGGAGTATCCGTCGATGCCGGCCTCGCTGCGTTCCCGGTAGAACTCGATCAGCGCGTTCGACAAGAGCTTGACGTCGGTCGCCGCGAGATTCAGGCCCTTCGCACCTGTCGGCGGCACGATGTGGCCCGCGTCGCCGGCCAGGAACAACCGGCCGAAACGCAGCGGCTCCGCGACGAAGCTGCGTAGCGGCGCGATGCTCTTCTCGATCGAGTCGCCCGTGATCAAGCGCTCGCGCCCAGACGCGTCGAGGCGGAGCTTGAGCTCCCGCCAAAACGCCTCGTCGGTCCAGCTTTCTATCCGGTCAGTCGACGGAACCTGTAAGTAGTAGCGGCTGCGCGTGCGACTGCGCATCGAGCACAACGCGAAGCCGCGCGGGCTGTTCACGTAGACCAGCTCGTCGCTGACAGGTGGCGTTTCGGCGAGCACACCCAGCCAGCCGAACGGATAGACCTTCTCATACTCCACGATCGAGCCGCGAGGCACGCTCGCGCGGCACACGCCATGGAAGCCGTCGCAACCGGCGATGAAGTCGCAGTCGATGCGTTGCTCTCGGCCGCGCTCGCGATACGTCACGTGCGGCTTGGTACCGTCGAAGCCGTGCACGGCGACCTGCTCTGCCTCGTAGATCGTCGGCAGACCGGCTGCGGCTCGCGCCTCCATCAAGTCGCGCGTGAGCTCGGTCTGGCCGTAGACCAGCACGTTCCGGCCGCCCGTGAGCCCATCGAGATCGATCCGATGACGCGTATCACCGAGCAGGATCTCGAAGCCTTCGTGCACGAGGCCTTCGCGGTGCATCCGCGAGCCGACGCCGGCCTCGTCGAGCAAGTCGACCGTGACCTGCTCGAGCACTCCGGCTCGGATGCGTCCGAGCACGTAGTCGGCGGTTTGGCGCTCGAGCACGACGGCATCGATGCCGGCCTTGTGCAGAAGCTGGCCCAACAGCAATCCCGCTGGACCGGCACCGACGATCGCTACCTGAGTGCGCATCGGCGCGCAGCATAGCGAGCTTTGCGCGCGTTGGCGAAAAGCGCGCGCGGACACCCGGCCTTGGGTCTCCGCGCACTACGACGCGAGGCGACGACGCGAACCGAAGTGCCGGTGATTCGGTTTAACCGAACCGAAACACCGGCACCAAGTGTTAGCGCGGCGGCAACAGCTCGGCGCGTTCTGCGGGGACCCGCTGGTCGATCGCCGTCATGACCATGCCGACCATCACGTAGTCGCCCATGACCGTGACCATCTCGAGCATGCCTTTCCGACCGAACGTTTTTACGACGTCGGCGTACAGCTCCGAGCTGACCTTGTGGTCGCGCATGATCGCGCGGCCGAATTTGATGATCAGGGTTTCCTCGGGGCTCAAGCCGACGGGCTCGCGATCGTACTTGATCGTGTCGACCACGGCTTGTGGTGCGCCGAAGCGCAGCACGGCGGGCTCGTGCGCGGAGTATTCGTACTGCTGCGCGATCTCCCACGTCGCGACGAGAATCGCGACTTCCGTATGCCGCTCGCTCAAGTCGCCGTTGTAACGCAGGAAGGCGTTCAGATCGCTGAACACCTGCGCGATCTTCGGGCTGTATAGCGACAACGCCACCGGCCCGGTCTTCGGCGCCGGTCCGTCGCCGACGATCTTGTCGTAGATGGCTTTGCCCTCGTCATCGAGATCGGCGCGCGTCAGCGGCGGCAGCCGAGACAAGGAGACGGGATGGACGTCGGCAGGCAGCGCGCGCGGACCGGGCGGCGATTGTGCCGACGCCGCGCTCGCGAGAGAAAGGCCTGCGATCAGGGAAGCGATGAGTATGGTGCGCATGGATGATTCCTTGTTGTTGTGATGTCGTGGTCAGCGCGGCGCCTGAAATACGACGGCGCCGCCTTTGATCGTAGTCGTGACGCGCAACAGAGCGCGGCTGTCGGCGAGCGGATCGCCGTCGATGATCACGACGTCGCCGAGCTTGCCGGCTTCGAGCGTGCCGATCTCGTCGCCGTGCAACGTCGCGAGTGCCGGCGTTCTTCGTGATGATCGTGACGATGTCGGTCGGCGAGAACACGAGCTCGAGCTCGCGCAGCTCGTCGAGCAGCGACTCCTTCGGCGGCCATTGCGTGTCGGTGCCGTAGCCGTACTGAATCCCGGCGTTCCACAGCAGCCTTGCGTTCACGGGACCTTGCCCCGCGCTCGTCAGCGTGTGCCACGGAAACGGCTGCCCGTCGCGAAACAGCGGCGTGTTGTCGGGGCCGAAGTGCGGCCCGAACACGGCCAGCGTCGACGTCATCGGAATGCCGGCCTCGATGATCTTGCGGAGCGCGTATGGATCCGCATCGAGGCTACCGATGTGCGGCGTGTGCACGAGCAGGTCCGGGCGTGCCTCGACCGCGGTCAGCGTATCCAGCACGCTGACGGCGTGCACGATCGTCGGCATTCCGACCTTCTTGCCTTCCGCGACGATCAGCTTCAGCGTGTCGAGCTCCGGGCCGTTCGGCGTCGCGACGAGGACGACCTTCAAGAAGTCGTAGCCCGCGCTCTTGGCGTTTTGCACCGTTTGAATCGTCTGCTCGCGTGGGACTGCCGGAGCGGCCGGACCGTTACGCGGGACGCGCGAGGCGTCCGTGCGCGCCGGGTCGCCCTCGGCGCGCGGTCCGCCCGTCGCACCCGCGACCGGTACGAACGTGCCCGTGAAGAGTCGCGGGCCCGTGAGCGTTCCGGCGTCGATGCGGCGCTTGGCCTCGATGATCGGTGGCGGGTCGATCGCGGACAGCACGGTCGTGAAACCGGCGTCGAGGAAACCTTGCAGCTGCGCGGGTGCGGCGTCCGCAAGCCAGCGCGAAGCGTCGCCCGCGATGAGGTGCCGATGTGCGTCGATGAAACCCGGCATCGCGGTTTTGCCGCCGGCGTCGAGTCGCCGCCCTGCCGCGTTGCTCGGCGCGCCTGCCGCGACCGAGGCGATCCTGCCGCCGCGGATCACGATGGACCCGCGCTCGATCACGCCGCCGGCGCCGTCGAGGATCCGCGCGTTTGTGATCGTGAGGTCTTGCGCCTCGACCGCAGTCGCACCGATCACCACGAGGCTGCACAACCAGAACGCCGTTTTCATCGAGTTCCCCCCTCGAGTTTCGGGCGAGTGTAGGCGGCGACGCCAGGCATTGGCAATTTTGGTGCCGGTGTTACGGTTCGGTTCAACCGAACCGTAACACCGGCACCTCTTCCGATCAGTTCGAGCGAGAATCCAAGCCGTTCGTGCGAGAAACTGCGACAGCAGATCCGCGACCGCGACGTTGTTTAAGTCCGCGAACGGGATGTGCGTGTTCCCGGTGAGGCCGGCGTCGTTCAGCATCAAGATCTCGGCGTTGCCGCCGTGCTTGTTCACGACGTCGACGAAGCGCTTGGTTTGCGCGAGCGCGGCGACGTAGTTCGGCGCTTGATCGACGTTGTCGCCCCAGACCATCTGCATCGGGATCCGCGTCAGCTTCAGGAACTCGTCGAGCGGCACCTCGACCGGGCCGAACGGGCCCTCGGGGTCCCCGGGACCTTCGCCCTGCGGGAACACGTAGCCGACGTTCTCGTAGGCGACGATGCCGACGATCCGGTCGCTCTTCAGCGCCGCGAGCAGCGCGCGCAGGCCGCCCGCGGAATTCGTCAACGCGACGGTTGGGCCGATCTTGTTCGTGAGCTCGGCCGCGGCGGCGGCCTGTAGCTGCGCGTTCGCGACGGTATCGAACTCTTGATACCGCGCGCGCATCGCTCGATCCCACGCGCTCGCGTCGTCGGTCGGGAACTGCACGCCCGGAAACCAATTCGGATATGTGACTCCGAAACGCCACGCCGTGAAGTTGCGTTGATCCTGGCCGATCGCGGGGGCGTACGTCGTTTCCGCGCAGCCCCAGTCGCCGCGACCGACGCGCGGCCCATCCCAGAGATAAACCGGGAAACCGCGCCGCAAGAAGATGCTCTGAAAGCCTTCGCCGCCGTCCCAGCGGTTCTGCCAGGCGACCGCGCTCGCGCTGTGCCACATCAAGAGATTCACGTCGTGGGCGTCCGACGGTATCTGGTACTCGACGACGCCGTGATCGCAGTGCAGCGACGCGGTGCTCGGATCGCCGAGCACGGTGCCGCCGACCGCGAACGCGCCCTGCGAGGCGATCGAGATCGCGGAGTCGTCCGCGCCCGTCGGCGTGCAGGCACTTAGAAGGAGGGCGATGACCGCCGTGGCGGCACACCGCGTGGCCAATCTTCGGCGAGCAGATCGCGCAGGTTCGTGATCGGTCATGGCGTTCCTTTGAGCGTGGAATTCGGCACGGCGTTTCGCCGGTCCGGTTGCGCGGTTAGTCTATGCTGAGTCAAGGACGCAAGCGATCCGCCGTCGGCTCAGGCCGTCTCGAGGTGCTGTCAATGAACCCACGAATCGTGCTCGTGATCGTGTCGCTCGCGCTCAGCGTCGCGCTGGGCCTCGTGCTCTCGCGCAGCGGCACGGCGGTCGATGCAGCCGTCGATGACCGCGACATCACGATCGGCCTGTCTCTGGATACGTTGAAGGAAGCGCGTTGGCAGGCCGACCGCGACATGTTCGTGAAGCGGGCAGGCGAGCTCGGTGCGCGCGTCGTGGTGCTGGCTGCGAACGGCGATGACACGGTGCAGATCGGCGACGTCGAGAAGCTGATCACGAGCCGAGTCGACGTGCTCGTGATCGTGCCGCACGACGGCACGGCGATGGCGAAAGCGGTGCGCTTGGCGCACGAAGCCGGCATCCCCGTCATCGCCTACGATCGCTTGATTCGCGACAGCGACGTCGATCTCTACGTGAGCTTCGACAACGAACGCGTCGGCGCCTTGCAGGCGCAATACCTCGTGGAGCGAGTGCCGAAGCCGGCGCGCATCGTCCGCATCTACGGCGCGAAGACCGACAACAACGCGGGCCAGTTCAAGGCCGGACAGGATCGCGTGCTCGAAGCGTACGTCGCGCGCGGCGACATCGAGGTGATTCACGAGGATTGGGCCGAGGACTGGAAGCCCGAGAACGCGAAGCGGATCGTGAACGCTGCGATCACGGCAAACGGAACCCGCATCGACGCCGTGCTCGCGAGCAACGACGGCACGGCCGGCGGCGCGATCCAGGCCTTGTCCGAAGAAGGCCTCGAAGGCGTTCTCGTGACCGGCCAGGATGCCGAGATCGTGGCGCTGCAACGGATCGCGGCAGGCACACAAGCCATGACGATCTACAAACCCCTGCACACCTTGGCGCAAGGCGCGGCCGAGCTCGCGCTGAAGCTCGCTACGGGCAAGCCGATCGTCGCACGGCAGACTACCCACAACGGCGCCATCGACGTTCCCTCGGTGCTGTTCGACGTCGTGACCGTCACGCGCGACAACATCGTCACGACCGTGATCGCGGACGGCCAAGTCGGTTACGACGACGTGTATCGCGGCGTTCCGGAGGCCGCACGTCCACCGCGCCCATGAGCGACGTCGTCCTCGCAACACGCGGCCTCGTGAAGCGATTCGAGGGCGTCACGGCGCTCGGCGGCGTCGACTTCGAGCTGCAACGCGGCGAGGTGCATGCCCTGTGCGGTGAGAACGGCGCCGGCAAGTCCACGTTGATCAAGTTGCTGGCCGGCGTGCACGGGGCCGGCAGCTACGACGGCGACATCCTGCTCGACGGCCAGCCGATCCGCTTCCACTCGACGCGCGACGCCGAGCGGTCCGGCATTGCGATCGTGCATCAGGAGCTCGCGTTGTTCCGCGAGATGACGGTCGCGGAGAACATTTTCCTCGGGCGTTTGCCGCGCCGTTTCGGCCTCGTGGATTGGAGCACCGTGCAGGCTCGAACCCGCGAGTTGTTGAATCGTTGGGGCATCGCGCTCGATCCGCGTGCGCGTGTTGCCGACCTCGGCGTGGGACAGCAACAGCTGGTCGAGATCGCGCGCGCGCTCAGTCGGCAGCCGCGAATCCTCGTGCTCGACGAGCCGACGGCCGCGCTCGCGCGCCACGAGATCGACGTGTTGCTCGACATCGTGCGCAGGCTCAAAGCGGAAGGAGTCTCGTGCATCTACATCTCGCACAAGCTGGACGAGGTCTTCGCCGTCGCCGATCGGATCACGGTGCTGCGCGACGGCCTGGCGCAAGGCACGATGGCGGCTCGCGACACGGACGCCGCGGCGGTCATCGCCGTGATGGTCGGCCGACGGATCGACGACTTATACCCGCGGCGTCAGGTCGACCCGGGCCGGACGCTGCTGCGCGTCGACGGCCTCGCCGTCGCGCGCGTGCGCGGCGGGACTCCGCTGCTGCGCGACATCGGGCTCACGGTGCGCGCCGGCGAGGTGCTCGGCATCGGCGGTCTCATGGGCGCGGGCCGCACGGAGCTGCTGATGCATCTGATCGGTGCCTGGGGTGCGCAGCAAGCCGGCACGCTCGAGCTCGACGGACAACCTTATCGGCCGCGCTCGCCGCGCGCGGCATTCGCGCGCGGGCTCGCGCTCGTCAGCGAGGACCGCAAGCGCTACGGCCTCGTGCTCGAACGCAGCGTCGCGTTCAATCTCTCGCTGTCGTCGTTGCGGCGAGTCATGTCGGGGCCGTTCGTGGACGCGACGCTCGAGCTCGGCGCCGCGGCCGCGAGCGCACGCGAGCTGCGCATCAAGACCTCCCGGCTCGAGGCCCCGGCTGCGACGCTTTCGGGCGGCAACCAGCAGAAGGTCGTGATCGGCAAGGTGCTGCGGACGGAGCCGTCAGTGTTGCTGCTCGACGAGCCGACGCGCGGCATCGACGTCGGCGCCAAGCTGGAAGTGTACGAGCTGATCAATCGCCTCACGCGGGAGGGCAAAGGCATCGTGCTGGCCTCGAGCGAGCTCGGCGAGCTGCTCGGGATCAGCGATCGAATCGTGATGCTGCACGAGGGGCGGATCGGCGGCGTGTTCGAGCGGCACGAGGCGACGCAGGAGCGGCTGCTGGCGGCCGCGATGGGCCGCCCGGCACCCAAGGCGGCATGACATGAGCACGCGCTTGAATCGCGAAGTCTTCATGCTGCTGACGTTGCTCGGCATCTGCGCGTTCTTCGCGTGGCAAGAGCCCGTGTTCCTGTCGTCGCGAAATTTGTCGCTGCTGTCGGTCGAGCTCGCGATCACGGCGACGCTGGCGCTCGGCATGTTGCTCGTGCTGCTGCCGGGGCAGATCGATCTTTCGGCCGGCAGCGGCGTCGGGCTCATGGGCGCATTGGCCGCGGTGCTGGTGTTCTGGCACGGCTGGCCGGCGCCGGCGGCGCTCGCGCTTGCCGCCGTGCTCGGTGTCGCGGTGTGGATCGGCATGGGCGCGTTGATCGCCGTGGAGCGCGTGCCCGCGTTCATCATCACGCTCGGTGGCCTGCTCGTGTTTCGCGGTTTGCAGTGGCTCACGATCGAGAACCAGACCGTGCCGGTCGCCGAGGGCGGCAGCCAGAACCTGTATTCGGTGCTCACGACGTACTACCTCACGCCGACCGCGGGCTACGTGCTCGTCGCGCTCACGGTGGCCGCGGCGGCCGCAACGATGTTCTGGCACCGCGCGCGCCTGAAACGCGCCGGGCTCGCGGTCGAGGACGCGGAGCCCGGCGTTCTGAAGCTGATCGTCGGGGCCCAGCTCTTGTTGCTCGTGGTCGCGATCGCGAACAACTATCGCGGGCTGCCGCTGGCATTGGTCGTGCTCGGCGCGGTCGCGTTGTTCGTGAAAGTGCTGATCGGCCACACGCCGTTCGGCCGTTATCTGTACGCGATCGGCGGCAACGAGGAGGCCGCCGTGGTGTCCGGCGTGCCGGTGCGCGGCGTCGTGATCGGCGCGTTCGGTCTGATGGGGCTGATCGTCGCGATCACGGGGTTCATGCAGACCGCTTACTCCGGCGCGTCGACGTCGACGGTCGGCGAGCTCATGGAGCTCGACGCGATCGCGGCCTGCGTGATCGGCGGCACGAGCTTGAGGGGAGGGCGCGGCACGGTGGCCGGCGTGCTGTTCGGCGCGCTGATCATGGCGAGCCTGCTGAACGGCATGACGCTGATGGCCGTGTCACCCGAGATCAAGTACGTCGCGCGCGGCGCCGTGCTCGCGCTCGCGGTGTGGCTGGACCTGCGCGTGTCAGGACGATCGCACTAGACGATCTGGTACTCGGGCGTGCTCATGAGGACGTGGGCCGTCATGCGCAGCGGGTCTTCCAGGTAGGTCTTCGCGCGTTCGAGGCTGTCGGTGCCGAGCTCCTGAGTCAGGAACGCGACCAACGCGTCGCGCAGCGTCCGCGCCGGCCGGAACACGCAGCAGCCGCGCGGCCAGATAGTCGACGGCGTCGGCAGCCGTCGTCGCGCCGCTCGCGAGCACCATCTCGGTGAGGTCGAACCGCGCGGCGTCGCGCGGCGTCGGGATCAGCTTCCGCGCCGCTTGCTCCCAGCCGATGTAGCCGGAGATCCGCGTGTTGAACTTCTCGTCGCGCTCGAGCGCGACGCGATCGAAGTCCGACATGTTCGCGGGGTCGCTGACGGCCGTCGCGGCGCCGATGTCGTAGCCGTCGCGCAGCCGCTCGCCCAGCACGCCGTCGGTTCCGGCGAGGAAGTTCCAGTCCCTGAAGCCCGTCATGTCCGGGATCAGCACGTCGCGCGCCACGTTGCCGCGCGCGATCAACAACCCGGGCGTGATCCACGCCTTGCCGCCGGCCCAGCCGGCGACCGACGGCGGGTTCAACAGATTCTGGCCCATCGCGATCGTGGACTGGTTGAAGTCCGGCACGCCCGGCATCGTCGGCGCGCCGAGGTGCTTCATCATCGCGACCATGTGCTCGACGGGGCCTTTGATGTGGCCGCCGTAGCTCGCCGCGCTGTAGAAATCCTTCGACGAGAAGATCGCCGTCAGCAACGGCTTGATCTCGTAAGTCGGCATCGCGCAGCACCGCGCCGAGCTTCGCTCGCAGCTCCGGCGAGAGCTCGTCGCGGACGAGAAAGCGATAGATCTTCGCGGCCAAGAACTCCGCGGTGACGGGCTGCTCGAAGATGATGTCGATCACGTCGACGCCGTCGAAATCGCCGCTGCGGCTCGAGGAACGTTTTCGGTTCCGCGTCGTGCTTGACGGCATCGACCTTGAACACGAGGTCGTCGAAGTACCACCCCGTGAACGCGCGCGCGCACTCGCGGACGTCCTGCTCGGTGTAGTTGCCGACGCCCATCGTGAAGAGCTCCATGACTTCGCGCGCGAAGTTCTCGTTCGGCGCGCCCTTCACGTTGTACTGCGCGTCGAGGAAGTACAGCATCGCCGGGTTCTGCGCGACCGCGATCGTCAGGTCGCGCAGGTTGCCGGTCGCATGCTTCTCGAACAGCTCGATCTGCTGGTGCATCTTGCGGTAGTCGCGCACCTTGTTCTCGTGCGTCGCGAAGTGGCCGTGCCACAACAGCGCCATCTTCTGCTCGACCGGATGCGCGGTTTGCAGCATCCGGTTCGCCCACCAGTAGCCGAGGCGGCGCGTCTCGAGCATCGTCGCGCGCAGCCAATAGAAGAACCGGTCGGACACCGGCTGCACGGGCCGGTTGCCGGCCGGTTTCGTCGCGACGCCCATCGACGCGCCGTCGCGCTCGGCGCGATCGGTCGCTTCGGGCCGGCTGTCCGGAAAGCCATCGAGCGACGGATCCCACAGCCCCGACTCGACGAACGGCTGCATCTTCGGGTTCGGGATGCGGTCGTACTCGACCAGCGACTCGACGGCGCGCTCGAATCCCAAATCGGCGAGACGCTGAATCTCCTCAGGCGTGCCGCCGAAGCCCGCGTGCGCGAGCAGGTGCGCGGCCCGGTCGTAGCTCCACTCGGCGCGCGGCAACGGCGACAGGTCGTCCTGCCAATCTGCGGGTCCCGGAGACCATGCTGCTCGTGCCGTCATGGTCCGTCGCCTACGCTGGGAACAGCCCGAGCTTCTCGAACGGTTGCCCGAGCACGCGCTGCGCGTCGGCGCCGAGCCATTCGATCAGCGTCGCGTAGACGCGCCTGAAATCCGTCGTGCTCGCGAGGTTGTCGCCGAGCACGAGGTCCGAGAGGCTCGGCGGCTGGCCGTACATCCCGCCTTGCACGGCGTTGCCGATCACGAAGTTCACCTGCGCAGTACCGTGATCGGTGCCTAGGCTCGTGTTCTCGGGGACGCGCCGGCCGAACTCGCTGTGCACGTACATCACGACGTCGTCGGCGCGGCCGATCCTCCGCATCTCGGCGAAGAAGCCTTCGATCGCGTCGGAGCAATACTGGAGCTGCCGGTCGTGCGGCGCGGCCTGGTTCACGTGCGTGTCGAACAGACTGTTCCGCGAGCGGCACGTAGTACAGCTGCGTTGGGAAGTCGGCTTCGATCAGCGCGACGACCTTGTCGAGGTCGAGCAGGCGCAGGTCGGGGTTCGCCTTGCCGCGGTACCGGGTCCACGCCGCGCGCACGATCTCGGACGCCTGCGCCGCGCTCTTCGTGACCTCGAGCACGTAGCGATGCGCGTCGCCGACCGGCGCCTCGTGCGCGCCGAGCGTATCGAGCAGCGGTTTCTCTTGCGCGAACACGCCGCGTTGAAATGCTTCGGGGTCGACGAACACGAGCGGCACGTGCCGTTCGCTATTCACGGCGAGCGTCTGGCTCGTGGAGACGTTCACGATCAGGTTGTCGCGCGCGCCGTTCGGGTCGAGGCTCGCGGCCGTGCGGCCGACCCAGCCGTACTCGTTGCCGCTGTTCGGCGCTGCGGTATGCCAATACGAGATCGACGTGAAATGCGAGAACGACGGTTGGTCGTAGCCGACGCCGTGCACGATCGCGACCTTGCCGTCGTCGTAGAGGTTCTTCATGCCGCGCATCGACTTGTACCAGCCGAACTGCGCGTCGATCGGCAGAACGTCGGCCTCTTTGATTCCGATCGTCGGTCGATGCCGGTAGTACGCGGGGTCGCCGTACGGAACGATCGTGTTAAGGCCGTCGTTGCCGCCGAACCACTCGAACACGACGAGAATCTTGGGCGACGAGCCTGCGGAGACGCTGCGAGCGGCCTGAGCGAGCACGCTCGGGACCGAGCCGACGCCGCCCAAAAGGCCGAGACCCAAGCCGCCGGCGCCGAGCCGCAGTAGGTCGCGGCGCGAGACGCCGGTCTCGTCCCACCTGGTCATGAAACACGTCCCCCGCGAGGCCGCCCCATGGCGGTCAGTATGCACCGCGCCCTGGTTCCGATCACGCACGGGCGATCACGTGCGACGGTCTTCCGGGTATCATCGGGCGCAGGCCACGTCATAGGGGATTACGTAATGGACACGCGACGTCGTGATTTTCTCGCGGGCTGTGCCGCTGTCGCCGCAACAGGCTTCGGTGCCCGGGCCGCGAGCGCCGCGGACAAAGCGCCCGTGCTCGGCCTGATATTCCCGCCCTTGGATCGCGGCGTACCCGACGAGGGCATCGCGATGTACGGCGACACGCTGAAGTACGTCGTGAACGGTTTGGGTGTCGAGCGCATGACGCCGGAAGGTTTCAACGCCGTGATCGACCGAGTTCCGGCGGCGGCCGAGAAGCTCGCGGCGGCGGGCGCCGAGGCGATCGAGCTCACCGGCACGTCGCTGACGTTCTACCAGGGCGAGGCCTACAACCAGCAACTCCGCGAGCTCGTGACGAAGGCGTCGGGCCTGCCGGCCACGACCATGAGCAACGGCGTGATCGAAGGGCTCAAAGCGGTCGGTGCGAAGCGCGTTGCGGTTGCGACCGCGTACGCGGACGAGGTCAACGGCCGATTGCGAGCGTTCCTGATCGAGCACGGGCTCGAGCCGCTCGTCGTGACCGGCATGGGCATCGAGGCCATCAGGGGTGTGGATAGCGTCACGCAAGACGACTTGCGCGAGTTTGCAGTGCGCGTCCGCGAGTCGGCGCCCGAGGCGGACTCGCTGTTGGTTTCGTGCGGCGGCTTTAGGACGCTGGAGCTCATCGCGCCGATCGAAGCGCGTACCGGGGTGCCGGTGATCTCGAGCATGCCGCACGGCCTATGGGCCGGCGCACGGCTCGTCGGGCTCACGGGCGCGTCGCCGGGCTACGGCACGCTGCTCTCGAAGAAAGTGTAATCATCGTGCCGGTGTTACGGTTTCGGTTGAACCGAAGTGCCGGTGCTTCGGTTGAACCGAAACCGTAACACCGGCACCCGGGGGGGAATATGACCAAAGCGACAGACACGGACGCGGCGAACCCGCACGCTCAGCTCGAGTCTGGCATCACGCGGCGCGACGTCGTCACGGGAGGCGCGGCCGGGCTCGGCGCCGCAGCGCTGCTCGGCACGACCGAAGCGCGCAGCGCAACAACGCGAGACCCGCTGGGATCACGAGTACGACGTCGTCGTGGTCGGCGCCGGTTGCGCCGGGCTCACGGCGGCGATCCGCGCCCGCGATGCTCGGCGCCGAGCGTGCTCGTCGTCGAGGCCGCCTTCGACGTCGGCGGCCGAATGCTGCACAGCGGCTCGTTCGTCTCGCTCGGCGCCGGCGATCCCGGTGCAGCAACGCGACATGCGCGGCGAGCGCGACGCCGAAGGGCGCATCAAGGTCGATCCGATCGAGGACCCGGCCGAGCTCGACGACAACGTCGAGCTGTTGTTCACGGACCTCACGGACTGGTCGATCGTCGACCGTCACGGCTACAGCCCGTACCGCTACAACGAGCGCGGACTCGTCCGCGCCTGGGCCGAGAACTGCCCGGCCACCCGGCAGTTCCTGATGGACAACTACGTGCGCTTCGCGCGCATCAACGGCACGCACTCGGGCGGCGGCATGTCGCGCGCGCGCGGCGCCGTCTGCTTCCTCACGCTCGGCGACAAGACGGACATGAAGGCCGGCACGGTCACGGCCGAGGATGCGGGCCAGGCCGATCCCGAGCGCTCGAGCGCATTCGCCCCGGTGCAGATGGACAACGCGAGCCGCGTCGTCGGGCCCGGCGCGTTCAGCAACGGCGCCGCGCTCGCGCGGCCGCTCGAGTTCTCGGCGCGCGAGAAGGGCGTGCAAGTTCATGTTGAACCGCGCGTTCGACGAGCTCGTTCGCGAGCAGCCGTCCGGCGGGCGCGATTCTCGGCATCGAAGCGAGCTACTCGCCGCGGCGGCATCCCGAGACCGGCGAGCTCATGCAGAGCTTCTGGCAGAACGGCAACGTCGACGAGCAGCGCGAGGTCGTGCGCATTCGCGCGCGGCGCGGCGTCGTGCTCGCGTGCGGCGGTCATGCCGGCAACCCCGAGGTTCGCAGCATGTTCCACCCGGGCCTGCGCGAGCCGTTGTTCCCGACGAGCGCGATCGCGACGCTCGGCCCGCGCGTGCAGGACGCGAGCGCGCTCAAGGCGGGGCTCAAGGTCGGCGCGAATCTCGCCGGCATGCAGCAGAACCTGATCCTGTCGTTGACGTACCACGTCTCGACGCGGCTCGGTACGCGCGACGCGTACATCCCGATGATGCCGGGGCATCCGGCGTTCGGTTTCCGCGGCTCGTGCGGGATCAGCGTCGGCACCGCGGGCTTCGAGGAGCTCATCGCCGTCAATCAGGTCGGCAAGCGCTTCTTCAACGAAGTGCGGCTGATCGCGCGGACGGGCGGCAACCGCTATCCGGGCGGCGGCATCACGCCGCACAACGGGCTCGAGCACAAGCCGACGGACTGGCGCAACTGCAGCCACGAGTGGCTGCAGAACCACGTACGACTACGACCACGGCATCGAGGCCGCGCTCGCGATCAACGAAGGGTCGAAGGCGCCGAACTACTACTCGGGTCCGATCTGGGGCATCTTCGATCAGGCGACCGTCGAGCGCACCGGCTGGAAGCTGCGTTACCCGTACGTCGCCGACAACGGCTACTTCTTCAAGGCCGACACGATCGAGGAGCTCGCGGCCAAGATCGAAGCCGGCAACGAGTTCCAGCGCGTGCCGCTCACGCATCTCAAGAAGACGGTGGACACTTGGAACGGCTACGTCGCTGCCGGCGCCGACCCCGACTTCGAGCGCGAGAAGGACGGCGCGATGCACCGCATCGCGAACGCGCCGTTCTATGCGCTGTCGATCATGATCGTCTGGCACGACTCCTACGGCGGCCTGCGCGTCAACGGCCGCCAGCAGGTCATCGACATGCAGGGCGCCGGTCGATTCCCGGGCTCTTCGCGGGCGGCGAGGCCGCCGGCGGCTTCGACAAGCACGGGCTCGGCAAGGGCACCGTGCAGGGATTCATCGCCGGCACGCACGTCGTCGCGGAGAGCTGACGCTAGCGCGGTTTGCGCGCTCGGATCATGAACTGGTCCGTCTTGCCGCGGATGGAGGGGTCCACCACGATTTTCGTGTGATCGTCTGCCGGATTCGCGAGCAGCGTCGACTCCGCTTCGATCGTGAACCCCGCCTTCGTGATCACGTCGCGCGCCTGCTGTAGCTCGATGCGATGCAAGGCGCCATTGTCTTGGCCAGCGACTCCGACGTGATCGATGACGGCCAGCACGCCGCCCGGCTTCAACCCCGCATAGACCGCCTCGAGGAAATCCACGGCGATCGCCTCGCTGCCCGGGACGCCGCGGTAGCCGAAATAGAGGTCGTGAAGATTCTGCGCAGTGAAAGCGACGTCGGCCGTTCCCACGAGGCCGGCTTCGGCAAGCGAGCCGCGCACGGCTTCGACATTGTCGAGGCGATCATGCAATGCGTTCTCGGCCTCGGCCGGGACGAGGCCAGGTGGATTCGAGGCATAGACTTTTCCACTCGGCCCGACGGCGGCCGAGAGCACTTCGGTGAACCAGCCGCCGACCGCGATCAGCTCGACGACCGTGTCGCCGGTCTCGATGCCGACAAACTGAATCGTCTCGATCGGTTTGCGAGCTTCGTCGCGCGATTTGGATTCGGCCGGGCGCTCCGGGGCGGCGAGGGCCGCACGCATGCGCGCGACTTGCTCGTCTTGAGCGTGCGCGAAC
This sequence comes from uncultured Gammaproteobacteria bacterium, assembly GCA_963741255.1. Classification (GTDB taxonomy): domain Bacteria; phylum Pseudomonadota; class Gammaproteobacteria; order Steroidobacterales; family Rariloculaceae; genus FEN-1219. The sequence continues at coordinate 421,956 of CAVUHM010000002.1, forward strand.
GCGTGCAATGCGCACATCACTACGACCGCGAACGCGGCCAGCAGACGTCTACGATTCGACATGTATCTCCCTGCTACGACTCGGGACTCTCGCTCAGGTAATACCGCACGACGACCGGCTCCGTGCGAACGAACGCGCCGTCCGTCAGTTGTGGCCGGAATCGGCTGCCCTTGATCAGGTGCACGAGCGCTTGGCGTGCGGCTTTGCTCGCATTCGTCGTCGTGTCGAGCACATCGACCGATTGTCCACGGCCGTATTTCGTGATTTCGAACGCGACGTCGATGAATCCCGTCGAGTCGTCGGTCTCGGGAGAAACCAACGGGTTCGGCATGAACGTGGGTAGCACGACCGGTATTGTCGGAGCGAACAGCTCGTCGATGACGTCGGGCTCGACGCCCTTGCTCTCGAGCTCGTCGTGCACCTCCGTGTAGAGCTCGACCGCCACTCCATTGTGAGAGTAGAGCAAATCCCAATCCGCGATCTGCACGACGCCTTTGACGCGCGTCAGCCACGGCTTCGAGCTTGCTGTGTCGTACGAGATCAGGCGCCGCAAGGCGTTCCGGCCGTTATCGTACGAGCCGGCGTTGTAGCTAATGTTGAGCAGCTCGTGCTCGAGCTCGCGCAGCTCGTCGCTGTCATAGAGTGCGTTGCGCAGGAGTACATCGATCGCGGCGGCGTAGTTGCGCGCCGCCTGAACCGTCAGCATCCACATCATGAAGCCGCGGCTGTTGGCGCCCGGCGTGCCCGGGTCGTAGCCCGAACGAGAAATTCACCAACATCTCGGGCGGCAGCCCGTTCTCACGCACATGTTGGGCGACCTCCAGCTGGCGGTCTGCGGCTTCGCGCAGAATCGGCACGGTCCGCAGGTCGTCGGGATGCCGCTTCGCGAGCAGCAACAACCGTTCCTGAAGCTTTGCGACCGTTTCGAGATCCCCGGCCTCTTGCTCGGTGGCGATCAACAGCCGCATCAAGCTGGTTTGGTCGAGAGAGTATAGGCCGTAGTTCGCGCGCACGACGTGCAACGCGCGTTCGACCGTTTCGGCCGCGCGCTCGTAGTCACCGCGTTCGTGATACGTGAGGCCCAAGGCCGTCAGTGGAGTCACCAAGTCGAGCGAGTACGACCCGTCGGCCGCTTGTTGCTCGTCGATGGTTGCGACGATCTCGCGCTGTTGCTCCGTCAACCGTCCCGGCTGTGCGTTCGCGTCGAAAGCCGCAACTAGCGCAGCCGCGCACAGAATGCGAGCCGCGGCCGCAAGTGGTTTACGTGTTTCGAACGAGACCATGGTCCCCTCCGAAAAATCCGACTTGTCCGTCCTCCGAAGTCTAGCACCGGCCGGCCGGCCGCGGATCTCAACGCGGAGGCGCGATATCCACCGGGGCTTCTCGGCGCAGGAACCTCCATTCGCCGTTCTCACGCACGAACTGGTCGTCGTAATGGCCCAGAAACACCATTCTCGGCGAATTGTCGGGGCCCGGCGTCAGGTAGATCCACTTCGTGGTGGCCGAGGCCCGGTCACCCTCGATCTTGATCTGGTCGTTCGTCATCACGTGGTAGGTGCCGGAGCCGTTCGGCTTCGGGTCGTGACCGATCGTGCGATCCATCAGCTCGAAGATCGCCTCGGGGCCTTTGGCCGAGCCGAGCCCACCGACCCATTCGCCTTCCTTCGCGAACAGCGACGCGAACGTGCGGTAGTCGCGATGATCGTGCGCGGTGCCATACGCCAGGATCAGCGCTCGGATATCTTCGCGGTCCTCGAGCACCTGAACGCGGGTCGCAAGCTTCGCGAGATCGCCGCTCGGCGGTTGGCCGAGGACGCCCGTGGTCATGGTTGCTGCGAGCGCCGCGACACTGCACAGCCGAATATACGCATTCATCGTTGCTCCCGTGCTCATTGCATTTCGCCGATCACGCCGTCGAGGCCGAAATTGGTGATGAACCCGCTCCACGCGAACTCCGTCTCGAGCATTTTCTGAATTTCGGCGCGCGTTTTCTTCGCGCGATTCATTTCGCGAACCATGTCTTGCATGCGCACGGTGATGCCGAGATACGTTTCGAGGTGCGCGCGATCCGTGGGCCCGCCATGTCCCGGGATCACGGTGTCGAACGGCAGCGCGAGCGCGCGCTCGAGCGTCCGCGACCACTCGCGCAGGCTGCCGCCGGCCGCGTAGTGAATCAGATGGACGTAGGGTTCGTACGTCGCGAACAAGTCGCCCATGAAGATCATCTTCTGCTCGGGCAAGTGAACCACGATGTCGCCGTCCGTGTGGCCGCGGCCGAGCCAGTAGAGGTCGAGCACGAACTCGCCGTGGTACAGGCGCATGTGCTCCTCGAGCGTGAGGTTCGGCAGGCCCGTCGTCTGCGTCTTCTCCATCTGGAACCGCGCGTTCTCGTGAGCGATGACCTTGGCGCCCAACGCCTGCTTCGTCGCGTTGCCGCCCGAGTGATCTCCGTGCAGATGCGTGTTGATGACGTAGAGCACCGGCTTGTCGGTGATCTCGCGCAGCTTCGTCATGATCGCGTCGTGGTCCATCTCGAACTTGTTGTCGATCAGGACGACACCGTCGTCGGCGACGAGCACCGAGCAGTTGCCCGATTGGCCGCTGCGGATCATGTAGAAGTTATCGCGCACCTTGAACGTCGTGAGCTGCTGCGGGCCGAAGCCGGCGCCCGGGTCCGACGATGCGGCGCCCTGGGCCCGATTCTGCTGCGCTTGTGCGCCGATCGAGAACGCCGCGAGCGCGGCCAAAGTACCGATTGCGATGAGGCTCTTCATTGTCGCGCAGCTCCTGGGTTGATCGCGCGCTCGTGGCGCGACGTCACGATGTAGTTGCGGACCATCGAGTTGTCCTCGTGGCACGCGTACTCGAAGATCTCGTAGCTCTCGTCGCGCTGCCATGGCAGCTCGACGGTCCATGGCGCGGTCCAGATCACGGGATCGTTCACCGTGGCTCGATAGGTCAACGTGTCGGGCCCCGTGCGCGTGAATCGTTCGGTCAGCACGTATTGCTCGCTGATCGGCGTGTTGTTGAACGGCGGCGACCCTGTCGTGTGGATGTTCGTCGAGCTGCCCTGGCCGTTGAAGTTCGTCGTCTCGACGACGAGCGTGTCGCCCTCCCAGCGGCCGCGCGAGTAGCCGAACCAAGCCTTGGCGTCCGCGTCGATCGGCCGATCGACGATCGGCACGACGCGCGCTTCGTGGATCATCTCGAGACGAATCACGACGTAGCCCGGCGACTGCAGGATCTCGATGCCGTTGTTGTAATACGCCGGCAGCATCGAAGCGGGTAGGCCGCGCGTGATGCAGCGGTCCCAGTTGTCGAAATCGGTCCAGTGATCGAACGGGATCGTCATCCACCCGCTGCGCATCGATGCGCGGCGGCGTTCGCCTTCCGGCGTCAGGGCGGGCAACTGACCGTCCGGCGGGTCGACGATCAACGCGGTCAGGTTGTTGGCCTTCCCCCATTCGACCCAGTGACCCATGCCCATCTTGTTCTGATCGATCTCCTGTTTGTATGCGCCCTGTATCCCCGTGTACTGCTGTTGCCGCGTCGCGAGCTCGGCCTCGGTCAATGACGTCCTGTCGCCGAACTCGGCGGGCCGCTGCAGCGGCACGCCCGTCAGATGGCCGATCGGCCACATGCCGCGCAAGTCGGGCTCGCCCCATTCGGTGCGCGGCTGTTGCCACGCGGTTGCGTCGCTCTCCGGATCTTGCGATTGCCCGCACGCGCACAGGGCCGCGGCGAGCGCTGAAACGAGCGCAGCGCGGGAAGTCGTCATCGGTATTCCCCCAAGCTCCCGGCACGGGCCGGGAACGCAGCGATTGTCGACCACGAAGCAGCGGAGATCAATGAAGCCGCCTGCCCGTCGCGCGGCGGCGAATGCTCTAGTACCCTGGCGCGCGTGACAGCCCAGTGTAGGAATTGCGGTGCGGAGCTGACCGGCCGCTATTGCAGCGCTTGCGGTCAAGCCGCGGACGTAGGAATTCCGTCGTTCCGCCGCATCGCCGGCGACGCGGTCGGCGACCTCTTTAACCTCGATTCGCGCGTGTGGCGCAGTGTGCTCACGCTCGTTCGCAAGCCCGGGCGCTTGACGACGGCTTATGTCGACGGCCAACGGGCGCGGTACACGCCGCCGTTTCGGCTGTATGCGGCGTCGAGCATCGTGTTCTTCCTGCTGTTCTCGCTGCCTCGCCTCAACTCCGACTCCGAGGACACGCCGCCGGCAGCCGACACCCCGCCGGTGACCGGAGCGCTCGTGCCGGAGATACCGTTACCTCCCGACGAGGTCGACCCGGACAGTATCTACTTGACGACCGATGCGGACGGTTGGCGCTGCAACTTCGTCGACGAAGACACGGACCCGGCGATGCGCGAGCGACTCGAAGCCGCCTGTGAAAAAATCGAGCAGGACACCGGCGCATCGTTGTCGCGTGCCGTCACCGACAACATTCCCATCATGATGCTCGTGTTCATCCCGATCGTCGCAGCGTTGATGCGCTTGCTCTACCTATTCTCAGGCAGGAAATACGTGGAGCACCTCGTGTTCTTCCTGCATCTCCACGCGTTGTTCTTCGTGACCGGCATTGTCGTGCTCGTGTTGGCGCGGATAGACGACCTGTTGCCGTGGCTGCGGTGGCCGGTCTTGCTCGTGAACCTGGCAGCGTGGTTTTACTTTCCCGTGTATCTGTATCGCGCGATGCAGCACGTGTACGGCCAAGGCCATATGCTGACGGCCATCAAGTACGTGACGCTCGGGTTCGGGTACTTCCTGGCGCTGGTGATCACGTTGTTCGGTTTGTTCGCCGTGACCGTCGCAACGTTATAAGAGCCGGCATCAGGTCGCTTCGCCGGCACAGGCCCAGTCCGAGCTGGCCACGACGAAGAATTCTCCGCGCACGCTGCGCGACTTCAGGATGCTCTGCACGCTCTTCGCGACGCGCGTGCGCACTTCCTCGACGGTGCGGCCGTCGAGCGTGCCCATCACCGTGACGCCGGGAAGCTGGAAGCTCGGGCCGCCGTCCGACCTCACCGTCCGGCGCAGGCCGATCTCGGCGAGATCCAGGTACACGTATTTGTAGTCGTCGCGGTTCGCATGGCGGAGGTCGAACACGCACAGCACGAGATAACTCATGCTATTGCTGCTCCGGCGCGCCGCCTTCCTCTGGTGCGCCCGTGCCCGGCGAGCCCATGAACAGCCGCGAGCCGTCCGCGCAGCACCAGGTCGCGCCCGTTGGCGCGGTTCGCACCGTTCTTGGCCCGGTAGCCCACGATCGTGATCTCGGTGCCGGCCTTCACGGCGTCGCGCGTGAAGCCGCGGCGCAGCAGCGTGTTCGGCGTCGCGCCTTCGATCATCCACGGGGTCGTCGTGCCGTCCGCGTTCTTCACGTCGATGTGCAGCCAGCGAGTGCGGGTTGATCCACTCCATCTTCGTGATCGTGCCGTGCAGGGTCACGGGCTTGTTCGCGTCGAACTCGGCCGCGAAGGAGTGATGCGCCGCGGCGTTCGCGCGTCGTCGCGCGAGCAGCAACGACGCTGTCGATGCAACGACCGATGGCGCGCGTCGCATTCGGTGCTCCCTCAGTGTCTTGCGCGCGGCCGCGCGCGTCTTCGTCGCGCGCGTTCTCGAGGATGTTGCGCAGGCCGTAGTTGCCTTCGTGGCACGCGTACTCGTACAGCTCGCCTTCGGCCGGTACGCATCGAGTACGCAAGCCGTCCACGGCTGCGTCCATTGCGTGTCGTCCTCGAACGTCATCTTGAAGTCGATCTGGTCCTCGCTCGTGCGGCGTGTAGCGTTCCGTCAGCTGCAGGTTCGCGCCGGCGCCGCGGATACGGCGCTCTGCCGTTGAAGTTGCGCGTCTCGACGACGAGCGTGTCGCCGTCCCAATGGCCGCGCGACTCGCCCAGGTAGCTGCGCACATTGCCGAACGGCGCTGCCGTCGAGCGGCACGATGCGCGTCTCGTGCATCATCTCGTGGACGATCGCGACGTAGCCCGGCGACTGCACGATCCGGATGTTGTTGTTGTACAGGGTCGGCAGATGGTGCCCGCGCAGATCCGCGCGTGATGCAGCGCTCGTAGCAAGGGGCGATCGGTATACGAATCGGCGCGGCCGCCGGGCGAGCGGGTGCGGGCAGCTGCGCGCGCCTGCGTCTTGCCGTTCCTGCGCCTCCGGCGTCAGGGGCGGCATGCGGCCGTTCGGCGGATCGATGATCAGCGACGTGCGGCGCGAGTCGTCGACGTGAGCGGCCGGGATCGGTCAGGTATTCGGCGTGAACCAGATTCGCGCGGCCCCGTGCCATCGGGCGCCTGATCCATGCGCCTCGCGGCCCGACCTTCGAGCTGCGCGATCTCCTCGTCCGTGTAGAAGGCCGCGGTCGCCGAGCTCGGGCCGACGCTCGAACGGCGTGATCGTGCGGTAGTCCCAGACGCCTTGTAGATCCGGGTCGCCCCACGACGTGCGCGGCATCGTGTAGGCGGGCTGCTCGGAGCTCGGAGCGGCTTGCGCGGGCGTTTGCGCGGTCGCGCTCGTGCCGCCGAGCCCCATGACTGCGACCAGAGCCAGCGAAAGCGGGGTCCGCTGCGTGCTCATACGCCCTCCTTGAACCTTACTCGCCGGCGTTGATATCGAAGACTTCGGCGCCTTCCTCGGGCCGTCCGTAGATGTTGCGGCCGTTGCCGCGTGCCGGAGGCTCCTTGCCCGCCGCGATCGCCTCGGCGATCTGCTTCTCCAAGGCCCGGTCGCCACCCAGCCCGCCCGATACCGCGAAGTTGCCTTCGTGGCACGAGTACTCGTACGAGTAGTAGTTCGGCTGAGTCGTCCACATGGTGCGGACTGTGAACGGCGCCGTGTACGTGTCGGGGTCGTTGATCGTGACGCGGTACTCGATCATCTCGGGGTCGACGCGGCGAATCCGCTCCGTCGTGCGCAGGTTCTTGCTGTGCGGGCCGCCGCCGACGCTGGTGCGGTCCGTGAAGCCCTGGCTCTCGACGACGAGCGTGTCGCCTTCCCAATGCCCTCGTGCATTGCCGGTGAACTGCTCGAGGTCGATGTACGGACGGTCGTCGAGTCGAACCACGCGAGTCTCGTGAATCATCTCGTACGTGATCGTCACGCTGTCGGGGCTCTGGAAGATTCGGATGCCGTTGCCGTAGATCGCGGCACCCATGCCGCGGTTGATGCCGAGACCGATGCAGCGGTCGTACAGCGAAAAATTCTCGAACTTATCGAACGGACCGCCTGCGAACGTGCCCACGCCTCGATTGGCCTCGGCGCGCGCTCGTCCCGCATCGTTCACGGGCGGCGTGCGACCGTCGGGCGGATCGACGACGAGCGACGAGAAGCCGAACGTGCGCGTGCCCCATTCGTTCCGCAGGAACGTGTCGCGTTCGCGTGCGCTCTGCAGGCCGCCCTGTTGCTGGCGCGCGCGTTGCAGGTACTGAGCTTCAGGCAGGGACTCTTGCGTGCCGAGCTCCTGCGGCCGGTCGCGCGGGATGCCGCGCATGTCGTCGGTGCTCCACGTGCCGGAGAGGTTCGGATGACCCCACGATGTCTTCGGCGCGGTCCATTTCGGATCTTTGAAAGCGGCTGCTTGTTGTTCTGCGGGGATCCTTCGCTCCGCCACGACTTCGACGTCGTTCGCGGCCGGCGGCTGCGCGACGAGAAGTGGGGCGGCGGAAGCCGCGAGCAGCGCCGCGGCGAGGCGAGTCATGGAGACTTGGCGAGGCATTACGTCGCTCCTGGAACACGCTGTGGCCGTAAGGGCCGGCCCCGAGAGTATAGGCGATTCGTCCGGGATTTAGCGATGCGCGGGCGTGGGTCCACGCATCACTTTTGCCGCGTTCCTGGTGCACAATCACGGGGTACGTTGCAGTGTGCGCGGCACGTCCCCGGAGGGTCCATGTCAAGAATCATCGGTCTCGGTCTCGCGGCAGTGGCCGTCGCAGGTTCGGCTTCGGCGCATCACGGGTTCGGCCGCTTCGATCCGACCAAGGACGTCACGATCGAAGGCACGCTGACCGGCATCGACTTCGTGAATCCGCACGCGTACCTGTATTTCGACGCGATGACTGCGGACGGGAAAGTGCAGCCGATGCGTTGCGAGATGCGCGCCGCAACCGTGTTGCGCCGCTCGGGCTGGTCCGAGGAGATGTTCGTGCCGGGCAAGCACGTCGTGGTCTCCGGCAATCCGCACCGTGACGACCCTGCGTCCTGCTACATCGAGACGTTGAAGCTCGACGACGCGACGTTCGAACGCTACCAGCAGCTCACGACCGCGACGCAAGGAAGCGGTGATCGGCCGGCGCGCGTCGCCAGCGGCGAGCCGAACATCTACGGCGACTGGGCGCAGGAGCAATACTTGATCGCGCGACCGCCGGAAGGGCGCGGCGGTCTCGTGCCGAAGAGCATGGTCGCGGGTGTCGAGTCAGGTCAGATCGCATTCGCGGATGTACCGAATGCCGGCTGGGGCGCTCGACCCGTGACGTTCACTCCGGTGGGTCAAGCTGCATCCGACGTCTTGCGCGCGAAACCGCCGGAAGACAGCCCGCGAGCTCGCTGCGAGATCACGAGCGTGTTGTTCGATTGGGTGTTCGACGGACCGGTCAATCGAATCACGAAGGGCAATGGCACGATCACGATCGAGTACGGCCGCGGCCTCGCGCGCACCGTGCACATGAGCATGGCGAGCCACCCGGCCGGCATTGCACCGAGCCGTGGTGGCCACTCGATCGGTCGCTGGGACGGCGACACGCTCGTGGTCGACACCGTGGGGTTCTCGCCGGGCATCATCGCCGCGACCGTCCCGCACAGCGATCGCCTGCACGTCGTCGAGCGGTTCACGCTCGATCCCGCAACGCACGCGCTGAAGCGCGATTTCACCGCGGAGGATCCCGTGAACTTCACGGACCAATACGCGGGCTCCGACATCGTGATGCCTGCGGATGCGCCGTTCGCGGAGGATCGCTGCGAGGAGCTGACCTACCGAAACTACTCCCGCGAAGCGCAGCAGAGTGGAGCGGGGCAAGGCTCAGCAGAGCAGCGCTAACCGGAGCGTCGGTGCGCGAGATGTCCCGATGAAAGTCTCGCGCGAGCGGATCAACGCCGCTGCCACCGCCGCGTTTGGCGATACGACCGAGACGCTCGGGCGCGGCTGCAACGCGGCCTCGTGCGCGGCGCTGTGCAAACGACAAAACGCCGTCATAGAGGCTGAGATAGAGACGCTCGATCGAGCCAGGGCGGCCGTCGCATGCCGACCGGGCTGCAACTTCTGCTGCCACCAACGCGTGAGCGTGTTGCCGCACGAAGCTTTTGCGTTACTCGACCACCTCCGAACACGTGCGACCGCAGCCGACGCGGGTGCGATCGAGCGACGTATTCGTGACAACGCGCGCCTGATCGACGGTATGACGGTCTCGCAACACCATGCGGCGAACGTTGCGTGCGCATTCTTGGTAGAAGGGCAGTGCGCTGCCTACGAGGCACGGCCATCGATCTGCGCGAGCTTCCACTCGTTGAGCCGAGAGCGGTGCGAGCACTCGTTCAATCATCCTGAGGACATCGGTACGCCGAGGAACAGCCGGCCCGCGTTACTCCAGCTCACGGCTTTCACGGATGCGTTGATCGAGGCGATGCAAACGGGCACGACCACCGCGGGCCTCGCGAATGGCAAGGTCGAGCTACATCAAGCGGTGCGCGCGTTGCTCGACGCGCCGGCCTACGCCGAAGACTGAGGTGCCGGCCGAGCTTCGGCCGGCGCTCCAGTGAATGCCTTACCGCTGCGGCTTCCGTGCGACGAAAAAGAACTGGTCTACGTCGCGCGCCAGGATCGGGTCCTCGGCCGACAGCTTGTGATCGTCGGCCGTGGTGCGGAGGATGTCCGAATCCACGGGGACCTCGAAGCCGGCCTGGGTCAACCAGCCCTTCACGTCGTGCGGGAACGATGCGATGCAGCCGCGAATTGTCGATCGTCGCGCAAGCCGACGTGATCGATGATCGCGACGCGCCCACCCGGCTTCAGCGCGTTGAAGATGTCCTTCAGATACGGCCCCGCGCGCTCGGCATTCATGTGATGCATGTTCAGGGCGGTCACGGCCGCGTCGATGCTGTTCGCCGGAATGTCGGCGACGTTCCCGAAGAACGCTTCGGTGTTGCCGAGCGCCGCGGCGAGGTCCTTCTCGGTTTTGCCGTCCTCGCGTTGCAGTGCGCGCGGACCGAACTGTGCGATGACCTTGCCGCTCGGTCCCGTCGCGGCCGAGAGCACGCGAGTGAACCAACCGCCGCCGGCGCCGACATCGAGCAGCGTCATTCCAGCGTCGACACCCAAGACCTGCATGACTTGATAAGGCCGGCGTGCACCGTCCCTGACTCGATCCTCGAGAGGACGCGACTCGGCAGTCAGTTTCTGCACGAAGTCCGGCGCGACCGCGGCCCACGAGGTCGTTGCGGCGCCGAGGATGGAAACGAGCAGAACGGTGATCTTGGTGGGGGACGAGGCCATGTGTGAGTCTCCTGTATAGTTCGATCGCTGGCGTGAACCACAATACCAACGAGCGCGCGCTATGAGCATCCGCATTCGAAAATCTTGGGTTTTGTCGACTGCGCTGGCCGCTTTGCCCGTGGGCTCGGCTCTGGGCTTCACCGCAGAGCAGGCGACGGCAGGCGCCGCCAGCTACACGCAGGTTTGCGTCGCATGCCATGGCGCCGATCTGCGCATGCTTCCGACCGCACCGCTCGCTGGCGATGAGTTCATCGCGAAGTGGCGCACGCGCAGCACGAACGATCTGCTCGCGCAGCTGCGCACGACGATGCCACCCGAGAGCCCCGGCAGCCTCGGCGAGGACGGCTATCTCGGCGTCATGGCTTACATCCTGCAGCGAAACGGTAACGCACCTAGCGAAGACCGGCTGCTGGCCGCGAGCGGCGAGTCGATCGCCGCCGGCGCGGGTGGTGGCGCTCCCGGTGCTCCGGCGCCGCGACCGACGGGGCTGCTCGTGAAAGGGACCGTCGAGGGATTCGTGCCCGTCACGGATCAGATGCTCGCGAATCAGGCCGCTGGCGACTGGCTCATGATCCGCCGCGACTACAGCGCGACGAGCTTCAGCCCGTTGTCCGAAATCGATGCGAGCAATGTCGGTCGCCTGCAGCTCGCGTGGATCTGGCCGATGCGCGATGGTGGATCGAATCAACCCGCGCCGCTCGTGCACAACGGCACGATCTACATCAACAACACCGATGGCGTCGTGCAGGCGATCGACGCTCGCGACGGCAGCTTGATTTGGGAGTATCGCGTCGACGCCGCGATCGCGATGCGCGGCATCGCGCTGTACGAGGACAAGGTGATCTTCCAGAGCAACGCGCACCTGATCGCGCTCGACGCACGCACGGGCGAGCTCGCATGGGACGTCGTGATGCCGGACGTCAACTCGAGCAGCAGCGGGCCGATCGTCGCGAATGGGCTCGTGCTCGAGGGCATGGGCGGTTGCTCGCGATACGAGGAGCAAAAGTGCTTCATCAGCGCCTACGACGCAGCCACCGGCGCACAGCGCTGGCGCTTCCGCACGATCGCGCTCGACGGCGAGCCCGGCGGCGATAGCTGGGGCGATTTGTCGAACCTGTATCGCGCCGGCGGCGAGACGTGGATCACCGGCAGCTACGATCCCGCCTTGAACCTCACGTATTGGGGCACCGCGCAGGCCAAACCTTGGATGCCGGCAAGCCGCGGCATGGGCTCGCGAGACGTCGGGCTCTACACGAACTCCACGGTCGCGCTCGACGCGAGCACTGGTGAGCTCGCTTGGCATTACGCTCATGCGCCCGGCGAGGCGCTGGATCTCGACGTCGTGTTCGAGCGCGTTCTCGTCGATAGAGGCGACGAGAAATGGGTGTTCTCGGCCGGCAAGGACGGAGTGCTGTGGAAGCACGACCGCCGCGACGGCACGTACTTGGGGCACGCCGAGACGCTGTTCCAGAATGTCTGGGCCAGCTTCGATCGCGAGACCGGCACGCCGCGGTATCGCGCCGACATCCTCGAGCACAAGGTCGGCGAATGGATCGACGGATGCCCGAGCACCGAGGGCGGCAAGAACTGGCAAGCGATGAGCTTTCACCGTCCTTCGCGGCAGCTGATCATTCCGCTCAGCCAGAGCTGCATCGCGATTCGCGCACAAGCCATCGCTCAGGCGCCGGGCGGCGGCAGCGCGGGCGGCGCGGATCGGCGCTACTACGAGATGCCGGGCACCGACGGCAACGTCGGCCGACTCGCGGCGTTCAACGTCGACACGCTCGAGGAAGAGTGGGCGATTCAGCAGCGCGCGCCGTTCCTGACCGGCGTGCTCTCGACCGCCGGCGGCGTCGCGTTCGTCGGCGATCTCGATCGCGTGTTCAAGGCCGTGGACGTGCGCAACGGCCGAATCCTGTGGCAGACGCGGCTCGCAACTTCCGTGCAAGGCTTCCCGGTCAGCTTCGAGGTGGACGGGCGCCAGTACATCGCCGTGACGACCGGGCTCGGCGGCGGCAGCCCGCGCTTGGTACCGTCGCTGATCGTGCCGGAAGTCCAGCCGCCCGCGCGCGGTCACGCGCTGTACGTGTTCGCGCTGCCAGACCAGCGCTGAGCGCCACCGGCGGCCTGCGGCAAACCCCGGAGTTCGGCGGCCCTCGGGTCGCGCGCGTTCGAGGTTTGCACGTATCATCTTCACGTCAGCCGAAGACAACCGCGCTATAGGGGAGCGACAGACCATCATGCCGTCGATCAAAGACCTCTCGATCGTCAACTCGAACACCGCCGAAGCCGAAAAGGTCGAGCACGGACTGTTGCGCACGTTGTGCAGCCCGGAGCTTTGTGACTCCAAGAATCTGACGGTCTACAAGCGGACCGTGCAGAAGGGCAAGCGGTACGACCTCGATGCGGGTAAGGACTATCACCTGATCTACGTCATGAATGACCCTAGTAAGGCGACGGTGACCTACAAAGGCGCGAGTCACCCCGCCGAGGAAGGTGCCGGCGCGTTGCTGGTTCCCGGCGATACCGCGCAATTCGCGGCGGCCGGCTCGGACCTCGACTTGCTGCACATGGTGGTGCCGAAACCGCCGGCCGCCGTCGAGGATGGGCTGCCCGGCGGCCCGGGCTATTTCTTCACGCGCAAGACGCTGCGTGGTTTGAGTGACGCGAGCGGCGGGCGTGTGCGGCGTTTTTGCGCCGAATCCAGCGTCCGCCTCACGGACGGGAGCCGGCTCACGTCGACGAACGCAATTCAGGCCGGCGAGATGCACTACAACGAAGGCGGATCTTCGCCGTATCACATGCACAAGGGCACGGCCGCGAATCCCGATGGCGCGGCGCACTGCTACATGACGTTCAAGGGGCGCGGCAAGGTCGAGGTCGCGGAGACGTCGGAGGAGATCGAGCCCGGGACGCTCGTGTATTTCCCGCCCGGCGTGCCGCACCGGCTGCGCGCGCACGGCGGCACGCTCGACTACTTCGAGATCCAGGCATGGCGCAGCTTCAAGACGACGATCTTGAGCGAGGAGCCGCTGGGCCTGAAGTGGTACTACGAGCGCGAGAAGCCCGGCGCCGCTCTTCAGGAGTGGAACCAGAGCTAACCGCTCGTGTCGTCTATTCCTTGTCCTTGGCGGTAAACACGAGGTCCGGCGACAGCATTTCTTCGTGCTGCGGTTCCTTTTCCGCCTCGACCTGCGCAGTCGACTGGCCGGTGCCGACGCCGGCCTTCTTGTCGGCCCAACCCGCGTTCGCGATCAACGCGTTGATCGTGCCGCCGCTCGTGTCGTCGTCCGAGGAGGCGATCGGGCGAGCGGGCGTGTCGTCGCCCGGGGCGGGCGGCAGGCCGCGCGCATCGTCGCCGAGCAGCGCGCGCGCCTTGGTCGTGCTCGGGGCCGCTTTGCGAAAGCCGCCTTCCGCGATCTGTTTGCGCAATTGGTCGCGCTCTTTCTTCAGCACCTTGATCACGGTCAGCGCGTCGGTCAACTCGCGCAACGTGTGTTCGTGCCCGCCGCCGAGGTTCGCGAGAATCTCGGCCTTTTCCTTCAGCTCGGCCTCGACTGCCGCGAGTTTGTCGCGCGCCTCGGCGAGCTGTTTCGCATAACTTTTCTCAAGGATTTCCTTCTGGAACGTCACAGCGTCGAGCGACTCGCGCAGCGTCTTCGCGGCGTCGCGCTGCTCCTCGAGCTCACGCTCGAGACGCTCGATCGTCCCGTCGCGATCGTCGGACCCGGACTGCTCGGTTTGGCTGTCGTCGTCCGTCGGAGGCTGTTGTCGAGACGATTGTTTGGTACGTTTTGCGAACATGGCGGCGCCAATCTAGTGACGTCGCGCGTAGCGTAGTCGCGCCTGAGAGTCAGGGGCAGGACGCGCATCACAGCGCGACCCTGGTTTAGTCGCGTCCGCACCACGCGCGCTCCAAGCCTTGACCCGCGTCACAGGACCGGCTGTACTGAATTGAGGGGCCGTTCACGGCGGCCCGCGTCGCGCGGGCATGGACGCCCGCGGTAGAGCAACGCAGGAGCAGTTGCCGGAAAGGGGGGAGCGTGACTCAAGCTCGAAGAGCGATCGGCGCAGCCCTGTTGCTCGTGCTGGCACTCGGCAGCTCGCATACATTCGCGCAGCTGAAGCCGCCGTACGTGGTTGGCCTCCGCGGTGCGCCGTTTGCGTCGGTCAATCCGCCGCCCGATCTCGGGAGCTTCGGTCAGGGCCCCGCGTGGGATGCGTAAACCGCCGCCCGGTGTCGAGCCGCTCGAGCGCGATCTGTTCACGAGCAAGGACTTCTATCAGGATCGCGACGAGTGGTTGAACCCCCGGTACTGGCGCTGCAACAGCCCGCGCCAGATTGCGGACATGCGCAGCGGCGGCGCCGGCTCAGGCACATCGGACCCGCGGATCGGCGCGAATCCGCCCGTCACGGCGCGGTGGGGTGACTGCACGAAGGACTGGCCCCGCGAAAACATCGTGAGCCCTTATGCGTTCACGACGGCTGCGGAGCACTACATTGCGCTGAAAGCCGATGCCGCGAAGCGCGGCGGCCCGACGAAACATACCTACGAGTCGATGCCGAAGTGGGACGGCGTCTACGGCGAGTATCTGCCCGAGGGCCGGCGCGTTTGGAACTACGGCCGCGCGACGCAAGTGCCGACGTTCCTGTCGATCCTGACACCCGAGTATCAGCAGCGCATGGTGCGCCAGCTCTATCACGAGGGCGTCGATGCGGCGCATCAGTGGTCCGCTTCGTACTGCTGGCCCGAAGGCTTCATGCGGCAATGGGCGACCGGGCCGAAGCCGCAGCGAATCGTCGTGACGCCCGAAGTCGTGATGTTCGTCGGCAGCGGCAGCGGCAACATCGTTCGCGTCGCGCATCTCGGCCGCGAGTTGCCGCTCGGCCAAGACATCCCGCAGTGGTATGGCGATACCGTCGCGTTCTGGGACGGCGACGCGCTGATCATGCACACCGCGAACGTGCAAGGCTGGACGCAGCACACGACGTGGGAGTTCAGCTACGAGTTCGAGACGGTCGAGATCCTGACGCCCGCGCGGGACGCAGCGGGCAAGTTCGTCGGCATCGACTGGGAGACCGTGATCTACGACTCCGAAGCGTTGCAACAACCCGTGCGCATTCTCTGGCACCGTGACTATCGCCAGAGCTGGACCGAAGCGGGGCGCTTGGGTTGGGCCGAGTGCACACGCGCGTTGTATCCGATCGACGGCTTCGCGACGCAAGTCGCGCCGGGCCAGACCATCGAGTTCACGGTGCCCGACATGTTCGATCGGCCCTGGGCGAAAATTTGGGAGCAGTACTTCGAGCAAGACATGGATGCGCCGAAAGAAGAGCTCGACCTCGGATTCAAATAGCGACGCGAGAGGATTCTCCTACGATGCACAGTATTCGACGGTTGGCCGGGGCTCTCGGGTTGTTGGCGCTCGGCGCTGGGGTGCCCGCCGGCGCGCATCACTCCTACGCAATGTATGACGGCAGCATCTACAAGGTGTTCACGGGCGTGATCGTGCGCATCGTGCCGAACGCCGCACACTTCGAAATGCACTTCGTGCCGCTCAACGAGACGCGCGACGCGCTCGTCCGTGACGACAAGGGAGAGCAGGTCGTTTGGGTCGTGCAGATGGAAAGCGCCGCCGAAGCATTTCAGCACGGCATCACGCGCGACAGTTTTCCGCAGGGCACGGTGTTCAGTATGGGTGTGCACCCGCGGCGCGACGGGAAGCCCGCGGGGGACCGCGGGGACTCGGGGTTGTTTCAGTGCCCGAAAGGTAAGGCGCCGGAGCCGGGGAAGCACTGCGATTCGGTCGAGGGTGCGAAGGCGTTCGGTGACGGCGTGTTGCCGCCCGAAGGTGCGATCAGCCGCGATTGAGCGTGTCTAGAGAATAACTAGAGCTATATTTTGTAACCAATTGATAAAACAGGGTGAACGTATGACGAGGATTCGCTTTGTGGCCGCTACCATGGCCGTGTTTGCCGCGGGGTTCATCGCCGGACAGGTCGCCGACTTAGGCGTCGACGCGAACGCGCAAGGGCGCAAGGTCTTCGAGCTCCGCACGTACACGGCGCCCGAAGGCAAGCTCGACGATCTCGTCGCTCGATTTCGGAACGACACGCTGCGGATATTCGAGAAGCACGGGATGGATAACGTCGGCTACTGGCTGCCGACGGACGCGCCGGCTTCGAGCAATACGTTGATCTACATCCTCGCGCATGACAGCCGCGACGCTGCGACGAAGAGCTGGGCCGCGTTCCGCGAGGACGCGGAATGGAAGGCCGTAGCCGAACGCACGCAGGCGAACGGACCGATCGTCTCGAAGGTCGAGTCGGTTTTCCTCGAGGCGACGGATTTTTCACCGCTGAAGTGAGCACGCATTAACGGAGGGTAGGGCGATGACACCGACTCCTCGATCCGTCACGAACCGAAACGTCTTGTGTGTGGGCGCGTTGCTCGGCGTGTGTGCGTTCTGGGCCGTGCACGCGCAACAGGCTGCGAGCACGGACGAAGCACGTTTCACAGGGGTGAGCCGCGCGCTCGAAGCCGAAGGCTGGCGCGTTTCGCGTCGCTCGTTCGAGGCCGGCGCGCGCACGGCATGGCACCGGCATGGCGGTGGACAGCTGCTGTTCGTCGAGAGCGGCCGCGCGCGTTTACAGGAACGCGGCGGCGCAGTGCGACGAGCTCGCCGTCGGCGAGAGCCATTGGTCAGGGCCGAACGTCGAGCACTGGCACGGTGGGACGCCCGATAGCGAGTTCCGCCAGGTCGCACTGAGCCGCGGCGATGCGAGCGAGACCGTGTGGCTCGATAAGGTTACCGACGACGAGTATGGCGGGCGCTGAGCCGCCCGTTCGGGATTCCCGCGGCGCGGCGTTGAACATCCACCCGGAGCTTCGGGCCGTTCCGGCGTTCGAGATGCCGCACAGCCGCTGGCGCTTGGCGGCCCTCCAGAACCTGCTGTCCGCGGTGAATGTGTTTCACCGGCGCAAGTTCAAGCGGGTCGTTTCGCGAGCGAGGGCAACGAGCTCGGACGGCTATCGCGTTCCGATGTGGCTGATCCGGCCCGAGGACCTCGCTTCGCCGGCGCCCGCGCTGGTGTACTTCCACGGCGGAGCGTTCGTGATGAAGCCTGCGCCCGGGCACTTCGAGAACGCGGTGCGCTATGCGCGCGAGGCGCGCTGCATCGTGGTGTTCGTGGAGTATCGACTGGCGCCGAAGCATCCGTTTCCAGCGGGTTTCAACGATTGCTATGCGGCGTTGCAATGGACGCTCGCGAACGCCGCGCGGCTCGGCGTAGACACGTCGCGAGTCGTGATCGGTGGCGACAGCGCCGGCGGCGGCCTCGCGGCCGGCGTAGCGCAGCGGGCGCTGCAAGAGGACGGCGTCTCGTTGTGCGGGCAGTTGTTGATCTATCCCGCGGTCGACCTGATCTGCGATCGTCGATCCATGGCCGCGTACGCGAACGTGCCGCCGTTCAAGGGTCATTCCGTCGTGTCCGTGGCAGAGATGTATCTCGGGCGCCCGGTGGCGGAGGGGATGCCGCGTTACGCATCACCGCTCCGCGACACCGTGGCGCGCGTCGCACCGGCCTACGTGGAGACCCCCGAGCTCGACCCGCTGCACGATCAAGGGCGCGCGTACGCGCAACGCTCTGATCGACAACGGCGTCGAGGTCGAGTCGAACGAGATCGGAGGCGGCATTCACGGGTTCGATCTGTTGGCGGCGAGCAGCAGCGTCGCGCGGGATGCCATGCAACGTCGCATCGGCGTTTCTGCGACGAGTCTTCGGCACTTGAGCCTGCGCGCGACGGTTCGGCAATAGCCGAGGTTTGGGTCTCGGACGGTATATTGAGCGCCTCACATGCCGCTCTACGAATTCAAGTGCCGCGCCTGCGGCCACCGCTTCGAGGATCTCGTCAAGGTTGGCGAGACACCGGAGTGCCCGAAGTGTCACGACGCGGGTCCGGAACGTTTGTTCTCGACCTCGGCGGGCGTCAGCACAGAGCGCAGTCGCAACCGAGCCGCAGGCGTCGCCCGGCGTAAGGCCGGCAAGGTCAAGCGCGAGAAGGATCACGCGCAGCGCGAGTACGAGCGCAACTATATGAAGGATCATCACGGCTGACGAGCTTCGCGGCACGCGCGCGCGGCGTCGTGCATTCCCGTCGGCCTGGACCATGAAATCTTCGCGGCTGTTGCCACTGATCGTCGCCTGCGGGCTGTTCGTCGAGAACCTCGACTCGACGGTGCTCACGACGTCGTTGCCGGCGATCGCGGCCGACCTCGCGACGGATCCGATCGCGCTGAAGCTCGCGCTGACCACGTATCTGCTCGCGCTCGCCGTGTTCGTGCCCGTGAGCGGCTGGGTCGCCGACCGGTTCGGCGCGCGCGCGACGTTCGTCGCGGCGATCGCGGTGTTCCTGGCGGGCTCGGTCGCATGCGCGCTCAGCGATTCTCTGGGGGCGCTCGTCGTCGGGCGGTTCGTGCAAGGCACGGGCGGCGCGATGATGGTACCCGTCGGGCGGCTCGTGCTGCTGCGGACCATGCCGAAGGCCGAGTTGGTCCAGGCGCTCTCGTGGGTCACGATTCCGGCGTTGGTCGGACCGATGGTCGGGCCGCCGCTCGGCGGTTTCATCACTACGTACTTCGATTGGCGTTGGATCTTCCTCGTGAACTTGCCGATCGGTGCCCTCGGCATGATCCTCGCGCTTCGCTTCATCCCCGATACGCGCGAGAAGGCCCCGCCGCTCGACTGGCTGGGTTTCGCGCTCGCGGGCGGCGGGCTCGGCGCCGCGATGTTCGGTTTCTCGACGCTCGGTCAACACTTGATTCCGCTCGAAGTTGCGGTGACGTCGCTGGTGCTCGGCCTCGTGGGGCTCGCGGGCTACGTGCTGCACGAGCGCCGTCACGAGCACGCGTTGCTCGACCTCACGCTGTTTCGGTTGCCGACTTTTCGCGCAGGCGTGCTCGGCGGCTCGCTGTTTCGGATCGGGATCGGCGCGTCGCCGTTCCTGCTGCCGCTGATGCTGCAGCTCGCTTTCGGCTTGAGTCCCGTCGCATCGGGCCTGATCACGTTCGTGTCGGCGATCGGCGCGATCTTCATGAAGACGCTGGCGGCGCGAGTGCTGAATCTGGTCGGCTTTCGCCGGGTGCTGTTGTGGAACGCGCTGGCGGCGTCCGCGCTCCTGTGTGCGTTCGGGTTGTTTCGACCGAGCACGCCGGGGCTCGTGATCATGGCGACGCTGCTCGTGAGCGGCTGCTGCCGCGCGTTGCAGTTCACGAGCCTGAACGCAATCAGCTTCGCGGACGTCGAAGCCTCGCGCATGGCGCGCGCGAGCAGCCTGTCGAGCATGCTGCAGCAGCTGTCACTGTCGCTCGGCGTCGCGATCGCGGGCTACGCGCTCGAGATCGTCGGCGTGGTCGGCGAACCGGTCGGCGACCGACATCGGCAATTTCACGATCGCGTTCTTGGTGGTGGGCCTGATCTCCGCCGCTTCGGCGTTTTGGGCGTGGCGGCTACCGCGCAATGCAGGCGCCGAGATGGCGGGCCGCGCTCGCCAAGCGCCGGAGACAAGCGACCCGAGCACGGCCGAGCAGCCCGCCGGCTGAGCCCGGTCTCACTTCAGCTCGATCTCGACGAGCTCGATGCGCGTGGTGCCGACGTTGCGCACGGCGCGCGATTGGCCGGCGTCTTGCCAGAAGAACTCGCCGCTGCGCGGCGCCATGCCGCGCTCGTACCCGTCCGCGTCGATCTCGACCAGCTCGCCGCCGTCGATGACGACGCGCACGCCCGGCGCCGATTGCCTGATCGCGGGCACACTGGCGCCGGAATCGAGGACGAGCCGCCAGACACGCACGCGATCGTTGTCGAGGATCTGTGTGTAGCCTTGGCCGCGCGTGCCCGCCGCAAATCCGCCGGGGCTCGCGGTCCGCAACTGCACGACGATGTTGTGGAACGGTACGTCACCGCTCACGGCGACGGTATGAACGAGCGGCGCGCTCGCATAGCCCGTGAAGCTCACCGAGCCATTGCCGCGCGCCGGCGTTACGGTTGCTTCCGCGCCGAGCACTTGGCCGGTCCGCGCCGTGTCGCTCAGCAGCACGCCGACCGAGTCGAGGGAGTGGCGGTGATAGCCGGACTCACGGTGCGGCGGGATGAACACGTTCAGCACCGCCACGAGCTCGTTGCTGAATGCCGGCACGTGATAGGACGCGTGTTCGACGCCTCGATCCGGTGGCGGGCCGGACTGCGCCACGGCGCACCAGGAGAACAGCAAGGTCGGCAGGGGCCAGATCGAAGAGCAGCGCATGCTTCCTGTCGCCGCTACGGTGCTATGTGAGCTGGAGCGCTGCGAAGAGGAGGCCAAGCCCGATGATCAGCATCGAGCCCAAGCGTACGGTCATCGTCGTGGACAGAATCTCCATGTCTTTACGAACGAGTGCGACGTCGCTGCGCAGTGAAACAAAGTCACTTCGCAGCGAAGCGACATCCGCTTTGATGGCTGAGGCTTCGTCGCGACCAGCCAAGCTCGCCACGAGATCTTGTCGCAGTAACTGCAGGTCCGATTTGGTTGCCAGGGTAGAGGTCAAGTCACGCTCCATGGCATCGACGACGGCTCTGGCTTTGTCGTTGGGCACATTGATACTGACCAACGCATCATACAGCGAGTACAGATGGTCCATGGAACACCGGCTACTGTGTTGTGAAATAGCGTAGCGATGATGGTGCTGCGCCACGAACCCCGTTTCTGGGCGTTAACAGCAGAAACGACCGCTCGATAGCTGGAGACGTCAAAGCGACCGGAAGCCCGGCTGGGCCTAGGTCAGCAGCCAGCCGCCGTCGATGACGAGATTGATGCCGTTGACGCCGCGGTTCACGAACATGAAGTCCACGGCGTGAACGACGTCCTCGGTCGTCGCGAGCCGGCCGCCCGGTGTGCGCTTCTCGATGTTCGCGATCGCTTCCTTCTTATCCGCCCACGCGGGAGTGTCCGAGATAATGCCGGGATGGATCGCGTTGAAGCGCACCGGAGCCAGCTCGACCGCGAGCGTGCGAATCAGGCTGCTCACGGCGCCGTTCACGGTCGTGACGGACGTCGACCCGGGATAGGGCCGCTCGCTGGCGAGACCGCCGAACAGAACCGCGGACGCGCCGGCGCCCATTCGAGGGAATAGCGTGTGTGCGACCTCCGTGTAACCGATCAGCTTCAACGTCACGATCTTGCGCGCGCGCTCGATGTTGTAGTCGCGTGCACTGTTGTAGTCGCGATCGACCGCGACGAGCGCGAGATAGTCGACATGGCCGAGGCTCGATAGCTTTGCCTCGATCGTCTCCGGCTCCGAGATGTCGACGGCGATCGGTCGGGTCTTGCCACCGATCTCCTTGGCGATGGCCGAAGTGCGCTCCTCGTCGCGGCCCGTGATCACGACGCTGCAACCCTGGTCCGCATAGTGCTGCGCAATCGCACGCCCGAGGCCGCCAGTGCCGCCGATCACGACGACGCTTTTCGAGCTGCTCATTGCACGACTCCTTGGTTCTTGAGTTGCTCCGCCACATAGTCCCAATCGCGTGACCACCGGTACGAATTACGCGCCGGCGGTTGCGGTGACTGCGTTTCGAGCCAGCGCACCGTCGCGTTGCTGCGATTGTAGAAAGCGTGCGTGCAGCCGACGCCGGCCCACAGGAAGTCGCCGGGTTTCATGATGTACATCTCCCCGTCGGCCCAGGCTTCGACCTCGCCGTGCATGACGTAGTACGCCTCTTCGAGCGGGTGGTCGTGCGGATGCGCGTTCGCGTTCGGCTCGTACTCGACCATGAACATCGTATGCAGCGCCGCATCGAGCCGTTGATCGACGAGCATCTTCAGCGAGATGCCGCTGTAGACCAACAATGCGGTCGCCATGCTGGCCGACACTTTCGCGGCGTCTTTCTTGAGACCGGTGCGGACCGAGTCGACCTTGATGTCGTCCTCACCCATTTTGAACAGGTGCCGCGACGAGACGTCGCGAATGTCGAAGTCCTCGACGTGAACCGACGGCGGCGGTCCGAGAAAGTACGTGCCCTCGGCGAAGTTCTCGCCTTTCGGGCACGGGGCATTCATGTCGAGCCAGCGTGCGGTGGCGGTGGTCGGGCCCGAGCCACGCGTGTTTCATCCCGACCGGAATCAGGCCGCACGCGCCCGGAGACAGGCGATAGCCGCGGCCGTCGAGTATCAGCGTCGGATTGCCGGCGAGAACGAAGAAGCTCTTCTCGAACGACTGTTGGTGCAGTGTCGATGTGGCCGCCGACATCGAGCTCGGCGAGCCCCCATCCCGTGTGCACGGCGCCGACGGTGCGGTCCGACAGCGCAAAGCGCCGGTACCCCACGGAATGACGCGGGAACGCCGGCGTGGGCTTGGCATCCGCAGCGCGAACGAAGTGATGCAGCATCATCTTAGAACTCCTCGGCGATCCGCCGAGCCTCGTGTCGAGCGGACATTATCCGCGAACTCGCGGCACCTCGGCCACCGGCCGCCGCCGTCGCTCAGTCGATCGCAAAGCAGTAGAGCAGGCCGGCCCCGCCGGTCTCGACGAGCTTCGGTTGGCTGCAACCGACCGATGGATGCGCGGCATTCCAGGGCGAGATCGGCGCCGTGCCGGCGCGATCGTGGTGGCCGACCATGACGAATTGGTCCTCGGCATTGCTCGTGTAGTTGCTGCACGTCATCGCACCGCGCTCGAGGTTCAGGTCGTCGAGCAGGTTGTAGCTCCAGGCACGTCCGTCGCGCGTCGAACCGGTCAGAATGTCGTGTTGGTTCGGCTCGGCCGGTAGCTTCTGCGCCTTTCTCGGTGATCGCCGTGTCGGCGGTGATGTTCGCGCTGTCGGAATGCAAGATCGTCGACGTCGATCGCAATGCGCACGCCGTTCGCGTTGTGCCAGGGGCCGCGGCCGATGCGGTCGCGCGCGTTGATCGCACCCTTGCCGTTCAAGTCCGTCACGCTCAGGTAGGCCCGCCAGGTTTTCGAGCCGGCGCCCGCGCCGCGCGCCAGCGCTTGGCAATGCGCGTCCGCTCCTTTGATGCCGCCGAGATTGCCGCCTTGTCCTAGACCGGTGCTCGTTACGAAGAACGACATCTCCGGTTGCTGCGCTTGCGCGCCGTCGCGACGCCGACCGCGAGCAAGCCCACTGCGAAAACGTGAGTCCATCTTTTCATTGTTATCTCCACCAACGGACTTCGATTGCGGTCCACGGCGATACTAGTAATACGGTACGATCGCGGTCAACGAACGAGGGGGAATGCGATGAAACGCAGCATGTGGATTGTTGCCGTACTGGGTTATTCGGCGATCGGATCGTCGTTCGTGACGCACGCGCAACCGGGCCCCCTCTGGCAATCGACGTCGTACAAGGGCCACGAGATCGGCAAGCTCACCGGCGACGTGTACTACGCGCGCACCGACGACTACGTGTCCGCATTCATGGTCACCTCCGAAGGCATCGTGCTCGTGGAGCCGGTCGGCCCCGAGCACGCGACGTGGCTCAAGGGCGAGCTCGAATAGGCGCTTCGGTGTCCCCGTGAAGTACGTCATCTACAGCCACTCGCACGGCGATCACTCGTCCGGCGCCGCCGTGTTCGCGGACACCGCGCGCATCATCGGCCACGAGGCACTGCTCGGTCTGCTCGCGATGCCGCCGGCAACGACGCCGCTGCCGCAGAATCTGCGCGCGCAGGACACGAGCGGCAACGGGCGCATCGAGCGCAGCGAAGCTCAAGCGCAGATCGCCGCGGCCTTCGATTTTTACGACGCCGATAGTGATGGCGTGTTGAGCGGTGCGGAAGCCACGCGCGGCTCGTTGAAATTGGTGACGGCGCCGGATCTCACCTACACGACGCAGGTCAATATCACGCTCGGCGGCAAACGCGTGGAGGTGATTCCGATTCCGACCGATCACGCGCCCGACAACACGATCGTTCGGTTCGTCGATGGCACGAACGTCGTATTCGCGTCCGACTGGATCACGAACGGCCGCGTGCCGTTCGGGCCGAACGTCATCATGCCGAGCGAGCTCGCGAAGATCCGGCAGGTCGAAGGCCTGGATTTCGAACATTTCGTTTGCAGCCACGGCCGCCTCGGCACGAAGGCCGACGTATCCGCGAACCTGCGTTATCGCGACGCCGTGGCCGAGGCCGTCCGCGAGGCGATTGCTGCCGGCAAGACCCTCGAGCAGACCCGCGACACGGTGCTGATGGGTGATTACGTGAACTGGGAGTTCTACGAGCAGCAGCGGCCGCAGAACGTAGCCGGCGCCTATCGGCTCTTGTCGGCCGGCCGCTGAGCCTGTTACCGTCTGAACGACCAAGCACGAGCCCCGGAGTCTCGATATGAGAATGTCGAGAATCGCAGCGGCCCTGGTCCTCACGACCGCCACGCCGTTGCTGTTGCCAGCCGCTGACGCGCAGTTCGCCGGCATCTACAACTTGCCGCCGAACGACTTCGTTTGGCACTGGGGCAACAGCAGCATGGAAAAGGCCGGGACCGGTTTCGCCGATATCCACGCGAACGGCACCGAAGATTTCTTCCGCTGCGAGCTGACCGCGAAGACGCGCACGCTGACCCTGACGGCGGACGAAATCCGCGAGATCGAATTTGCGCTCGCAGGGCGCCTCGATTTCATCTATGCCGTCAATGAGGCGATGTATTTGCTGGATCAATCTCGTCAGCTCGATTGGGCGATGCTCGACTGCAAGAAATACAAGGAAGAGCCCAAGACAGAAGAAGAGAGCGCGCAGCGTGAGGCGGAAGCCCGCGACAAGATGCTGCGCGAGCTCGAGCGCCGCAGAGCTCGCGAGAGCAAGGCCGAGTAGCGGCATTCAAATGAACGCGTCCGCGCCTCTGCCGACGGAGCGATCCCGGCTCCGCTTCGATTCCTTGCCGCCGTTGTCGTTGTACCTGCATCTACCGTGGTGCGTGCGGAAGTGCCCGTATTGCGACTTCAACTCGTACGAAGCGCGCGGCGCGCTGCCGGATCGGGATTACGTCGAGGCGTTGCTGCGCGACCTGCGCGCGGAGGCGCCGCTCGCGCAGGGCCGTGTGGTCGACACGGTATTCCTCGGCGGCGGCACGCCGAGCCTGTTCTCGGGCGAAGCAATCGGCATGCTGCTCGCGGGCCTGCGTGCCGAGATCGGATTGGCTGCCGATGTCGAGATCACGCTGGAGGCGAATCCGGGCGCCGTCGATGCGGCACGTTTCGCCGCGTTTCGCGCGGCGGGCGTCGATCGCTTGTCGATCGGCGTCCAGAGCTTTCGCGAAGCGAAGCTTCGGGCATTGGGCCGAATTCACGGCGCAGCCGAAGCACGCACGGCCGTGGCGACGGCACGCGCCGCCGGCTTCGATAACCTGAACCTCGACCTGATGTACGGTCTTCCGGACGACGACGTCGACGGCGGGCTGGCCGATCTCGAGGAAGCCTTACGTCTTAAGCCGGAGCACCTGTCTTGGTACCAACTGACGTTGGAGCCGAACACCGCGTTCGAGCGTCGTCCGCCGCCGCTGCCCGCCGACGACACGATCGCCGAGCTCGAGGTTCGTGGTCGCGCGTTGCTGGCGGCCGAGGGATTCGGCCGTTACGAGATCTCGGCCTACGCACGACAGGACTTTCGGTGCCGCCACAACCTGAACTACTGGCGGTTCGGTGACTACTTGGGTCTCGGCGCCGGCGCTCACGGCAAGATCACGCTCGTGGACGAACAGGAGCTCGAGCGGCGGGTCAAAGCGCGCAATCCGCGGACTTACGCTCTTTCGGCCGGCTCGGCTGCCGCTACCACGCGCGAGCGGGTCGCGGCGCCTGAGCAGGCCGCGCTCGAGTTCTTGTTGAATGCGCTGCGTCTGCCCGATGGGGTCGGTGTCGAGGTTTTCGAGGCCCGCGCGGGACAACCCGTCGCGATGATCGCCGCGGGGCGCGCGGCGGCCGTCGAGCGAGGCTGGCTCGTCGATGACGCGGTCGTGCTGCGGGCCACGCCGGCGGGGCTCGAGCGATTGAATCGGCTGCTCGAGCTGTTCGCGTGAGCGTGTCCGACTCGGCGCGTGGCGACTCTCTTGTTAGACTCGGTTCGGTTGAATGGGGGATCACGATGCGCACCAAACGCCTTCTCACGCTGGCCGCGACGCTTGCCGCGCTCGGGCTCGCAACCGCCTCCGCATTCGCGCAACGGACGCCGGCGTCGCCACGAATTTACATTTTCGATAACGGCGCGATCTCGGGCCTCGACCCCGCGTTGTTCAACTTCAAGCGCGAGGAGCTGAAGGAAGTCGACTTCGTGAACGCGTCGTACCTCGTGGTCCATCCGCGCGGCACGTTCATGTTCGACGCCGGCGCCGTGGCCGACGAGCACTTCAAGGCCGACGGCAGCCCGGTCGTTGAGGGTGTCGTGACCGCGACCAGGCCGCTGCTGCCGCAGCTCAAAGCGGCGGGCTACGAGCCGAAGGACGTCACGTACTTCGCGCTGTCGCACTACCACTCCGATCACACGGGCAACGCGAACGCATTCGCGAATGCGACTTGGATCGTGCAGAAGGCGGAGCGCGATTTCATGTTCGCGGACAGCCCCCAAGGCATCGTTCAACCGGCGACCTATTCGGCGCTCCGCGACGCGAAGACGAAGATCCTCGACAACGAGGACTTCGACGTGTTCGGCGACGGCTCGGTCGTGGTCATGGCGACGCCGGGGCACACTCCGGGCCATCAGGTCGTGGCCGTGAAGCTCGCGAATCGTGGCACCGTCGTCCTCGGAGGCGATCTCTATCACTATCCCGAGGAGCGAACGACGGGCCGAGTGCCGACCTTCGAGTTCAATCCGGAGCAGTCCAAGGCATCGCGGGCGCGCGTCGAGAAATTCTTGAGCGAGACGAAAGCGACGCTATGGATCGAGCACGACAAGCCGACTCATGCCGCGCTGCCGAAGGCGCCGGCCTACGTCGATTGAGGAGACGCACATGATCAAGCACAGCATCGTTGCGGCGGGGTTATTGGCGCTCGGCGCCACGGCGAGCGCCCAAGAGGCCGACCAGGCCGCCGTGGCCAGGTCCATGGTCGAGGCCGCGTCGGCGCTGCTCGCGACCGTGGCCGGTGGGCCGAGCGGCGTCGAAATGACCGTCGGCTTCAACCGCGGCGCGAACTTGGCGCTCGAGCTCGACAATCCCGCGCGCCAGAGCTGGGCCTACTGGCCGACGGAACGCGTCGGCGTGCCGCTCGATCTCATGAGCGGCGAGCAGCGGCGCCTGACGCAGGAGCTGCTGTCGACGCTGCTGAGCTCGCGCGGGCACTTGAAGGTCGCGCAGATCATGCAGCTCGAGCAGATTCTCGGCATGCTCGACACCGCAGGACTGCCGCGCGGCGTCGGCCACTACGAGGTCGTGCTGTTCGGCAAGCCGTCGGCGACGGAGCCGTGGGGATGGCGGTTCGAAGGCCATCACGTCTCGTTGAACGTCGCGGTTGCGGAAGCCGGCATCAGCGTCACGCCATCGTTCTTCGGCTCGAACCCGGGCGAAGTCCGCAGCGGCCCGCTGACGGGATTGCGCGTGCTCGGCGCCGAGGAAGACCTCGCGCGCGACCTCGTCGAGTCGTTGACGGCCGCGCAGCGCAGCACGGCCGTCGTATCGGCCGAAGCACCGCGCGACATCTTCACCGGCAACATCGGCAAGCCTCGCGAGCAATGGGAGACATGGCGCACCGCGCTCGAGCCCGAAGGGATTTCGGTCCGAGAGCTCAACGAAGTTCAGCAGCACTGGGTCCGCCGGATCCTCGACGAGGTCGTCGGCGTCTATCGACCCGAGCTGTCCGCGGCGTTTTTGGCCGGCATCGACCCCAAGAGCTTGAGCTTCGCTTGGATGGGAGCGACCGAGCGCGGCGTGCCGCATTACTTCCGCTTGCAGGGCGAGAGCTTCGTGTTCGAGTTCGACAACGTTCAGGACGGCGGCAACCACGTCCATTCGGTGTGGCGCGACAAGACGGGCGACTTCGGCATGCGCGTGCTCGGCGAGCACTACCGAACGTCACACGTGGCGGCGCAGTAAGGGCGAAGCAATGCTCTCGTCGCTGCTGCTCGCGGGATTCATGGCCGGCCAAGGCCAAGCGCTGCAACTCAGCTACCCCACGGAACCCGGGCTGACCGCGATCTCCGTGCGATGGAGTGAGCATGCCGTACCGTTCGTGCGGCAAGACGATCGCTGGCTCGCCACCGTCGGCGTCGACCTCGATTCTCGACCGGGTGACCACGCCGTCGATGTCACGTTCACGTACTCGGACGGCCGCACGCGCGCTCATCGCGAGCCGATCCTCGTGGTCGCCGAGCAGTATCCGACCACGGAGCTGACTGTCGAGGAACGCTACGTCGAGCTGAGCCCCGAGGACCAGGCCCGTGCCGACCGCGAGAGCGCCGAGACGCGCGCGATCTACGACACGTTCACAGCCGAACGCTTCTGGACCGAGCCGTTCCAGGTACCGGTCGACGGCGCAGCGGACGGTCGAAACTTCGGCCACCGGCGCGTCTTCAACGGTCAGCCTCGCGCGCCGCATTCGGGCGCGGATCTAAGGGCGCGCACCGGAACGCCGATTCATGCGGCGAATCGCGGCCGGGTCGTGCTCGCCAAAGACCTCTTCTATAGCGGCAACGCCGTGTTCATCGACCACGGGTACGGTCTTTTCACGACCTATCTGCATCTGTCGCGAGTCGATGTGGCTGTCGGGGACATCGTCGAACGCGGTCAACAACTCGGCTTGGCCGGCGCAACTGGGCGGGTCACGGGCCCGCACCTGCATTGGGGTGTCCGGATCGTCGACGCACGAGTCGATCCGTTCTCGTTGATCCGCCTCGGGACGCCCTAAAAGCCGGCCGGAACGGTCTCTCGGTGCGGGCCCGCCTGGTGCGCTCGTCGCTCGCGCTTGGGGCGACGAGTTCGCTGCCTACCTTCTCGGGGGGCTTTTCTGCTAGCATGCTTCCTGGTTTTGGAGCAACGGCTCTCAAGGCAAGAAGCCCCGTATGGGGCTTTTTGTTTGGTCCGGCTCGTCGCCCGCGCGACTAGCGCTCGTGAATGAGAAAGGACGCAACGAAATGGGCCGTTAGGCCCATTTTTGTTGGTGCGGGTGCTTTCGAGGTTAGACGCGGATGGGCCAGGGGGTCGACAAGGAACGGCTGATCGGGCTCCTCGAGCCCACTGTGGCGGCGATGGGGTTCGAGCTTGCCGACATCGACGCGCACCTCGGACGACGCGGCCTGTTGCGGTTGTACATCGACCGCGAGGGCGGCGTGACGGTCGATGACTGTCAGCGCGTGAGCCAGCAAGTCGGCGCGTTGTTGGACGTCGAGGATCCGTTGCCGGGTAGCTATGTGCTCGAGGTGTCGTCGCCGGGATTCGATCGGCGGTTGCGAACGCGTGCGCACTTCGAGCGATTCGTGGGCGAGCCGGCGAAGATCGAGCTTAGGGACCCGCGCGATGGACGGCGGAATTTTGTGGG
Organism: uncultured Gammaproteobacteria bacterium; assembly: GCA_963741255.1. Classification (GTDB taxonomy): domain Bacteria; phylum Pseudomonadota; class Gammaproteobacteria; order Steroidobacterales; family Rariloculaceae; genus FEN-1219. The sequence goes on from CAVUHM010000002.1 coordinate 451,942, forward strand.
AAAGCTCGCGGGTGTAGAGGGCGGCGAAGTGCTGCTCGAGGTTGATGGCGAAGTGTGGCGTCTGCCGTTGAACGACATTGCAGTCGCTCGGTTGGCGCCTTGATGACGCAAGGTCGGTGACGAAATGAGTAAAGAGATTTTGTTGGTGGTCGACGCGGTCTCGAACGAAAAGAGCGTCGATAAGAATGTGATCTTCGAGGCGATCGAAGCTGCGCTCGCGTCCGCAACGCGCAAGCGCTACGGCGACGACATCGAAGTTCGCGTGGCCATCAATCGCACGAACGGCAGCTACGAGACATTTCGCCGTTGGAAGGTATTTGCGGACGACTCGAAGGAGCTCGAGGAGCCCGCTCGGGAGCTGCGTTTCGAGGACGCTGTGGACGTCGATCCGAAGGCCGAGATTGGAGGCTACGTCGAGCAGCCGATGGAATCGGTCGAGTTCGGGCGAATCGCCGCCCAGACAGCGAAACAAGTCATCGTGCAGAAAGTGCGCGAGGCCGAGCGCGAGCAGGTCGTGGCGGCATACAAGAATCGGGCAGGCGAGCTCGTGAGCGGTATCGTCAAGCGCGTCGATCGGAACGGTGCGTACGTCGATCTCGGCGGCAACGCGGAAGGTTTCATCCCACGTGAAGACTTGATTCCGCGCGAGCCGATCAAGCCGCAGGACCGTATCAAGAGCCTGTTGCGCGAGGTTCGCGCCGAGCCGCGCGGGCCGCAGTTGTTCCTGACGCGCACGCAACCGAAGTTCCTGATCGAGCTGTTCAAGATCGAAGTGCCCGAGGTCGGCCAAGGCCTGATCGAGATCTTGGGCGCCGCACGTGATCCCGGTTTGCGCGCGAAGATCGCGGTGCGCAGCCACGACGCGCGCATCGATCCTGTCGGCGCGTGCGTCGGCATGCGCGGCTCGCGCGTGCAGGCGGTCTCGAACGAGCTCGCGGGTGAGCGCGTCGATATCATTCTGTGGGACGAAAACCCCGCGCAGTTCGTGATCAACGCAATGTCACCGGCCGAGGTGCTGTCGATCGTCGTGGATGAAGACACGCACACGATGGATCTGGCGGTGGAGGAAGAGAAGCTTTCTCAAGCCATCGGCCGCGGCGGCCAGAATATCCGCCTCGCAAGCGAGCTCTCGGGCTGGCAGCTGAACGTTATGACGGAATCGGCCGCCGAGGAAAAGAGCGACAAGGAAGCGCGCTCACTGGTCGAGAACTTCATGAAGGAGCTCGACGTCGACGAGGACGTCGCGAACATCCTGGTCCAGGAAGGCTTCTCGTCGCTCGAGGAGATCGCCTACGTTCCGGCGAGTGAGCTCAACGGCATCGAGGAATTCACGCCCGAGATCGTCAACGAGCTTCGGTCGCGTGCCCGCGACGTGCTGATTACGCAGGCTATCGTCACCGAAGAGGTCATCGATCAGGCCGAACCGGCCGAGGATCTGTTGAGCTTGGAAGGCATGGACAAGGCGCTGGCTCTCGAGCTAGCGAGCCGCGGCGTCGTCACGCGCGAGGATCTCGCGGAGCAGGCGGTCGACGACCTGAACGAAATCGTGGGGCTCGATGCGGAACGCGCGGCCAAATTGATCATGGCGGCGCGTGCTCACTGGTTCGAGCAAGAGAAGCAAGCCTGAAAGGGCTGAGGTAAGCACGCATGGCGGAAGTGACGGTCGAAGACTTTGCGAAGGTACTGAAGGTCCCGGTCGACCGGCTGATCGAGCAGCTCGACGAGGCCGGCATCAAGGTCGGCGGCCCGAACGATGTTATCAGCGAGGACGCCAAGCTCGAGCTGTTGACTCACCTGCGCAAGAACCACGGCCGAACGGACGCCACCGAATCCGCGCCGCGGCGAATCACGCTCAACCGGAAGTCGCAGAGCGAGCTGAAGCTCGCAAGCACGCAGGGCCGGGCTCGGACCGTCAACGTCGAGGTCCGACAGAAGCGAACCTACATCAAGCGCGACGTGCTCGAGGAGCAGGCGCGCAAGCAACAGGAAGAGCTCGACTCCGTACGTCGAGCCGAAGAGGACGCGCGCACTGCCGTCGAACGTTCACAGCAGGAGGAACGCGAGCGCCGCGAAGCCGCCGAGCGCGAGAGGCTCGCGGCCGAGCAGCGCGAAGCCGAGGAGCGCAAGCGCGTAGAGGATGAGCAGCGCCGCGCCGCGGCAGCGGACGAAGCCGCGCGTCAGCGTGCCGAAGACGAACGGCGCAAGGCGACGGTTGCGGAGAAGGAATCGGCACAGCGTGCCGAGGCCGAACGCGCACGGCAAAAATCCAAGAAAGAACGAATGGTGGAGGAGCCCTCCGACCCCGACCACACGTTGCACGTCGCGGATGGGATGGCCGGGCGGCGCAAGAAGAAGAAACAACGCCGTCGATCGGCGCCCGTGAACGTCGACCCGCAACACGGGTTCGAGAAGCCGACGGCTCCCGTGGTGCGAGACGTCGAGATCGGCGCGACGATCACGGTCGGCGAGCTTTCGCAGCGCATGGCCGTGAAGGCCAACGAGGTCATCAAGGCCCTCATGAAGATGGGCATGATGGTCACGATCAACCAGGTCCTCGATCAGGACACGGCAACCCTCGTCGTCGAAGAGATGGGGCATACCGCGCAGCCGTTGAAAGAGACGGCGATCGAGGATCAGCTGATCCAGTCGGTCGAGGAAGCCGCCGGATCGTCCGATGCGGTTCCGCGCGCGCCCGTGGTCACGATCATGGGCCATGTCGACCACGGCAAGACCTCGCTTGCTCGACTACATTCGGCGCACAAGGTCGCGGCGGCGAGGCGGGCGGCATCACGCAGCACATCGGCGCCTACAAGGTCGAGACGCCGAAAGGACGCATCACGTTCCTCGATACGCCGGGTCACGCGGCGTTCACGGCCATGCGCGCACGCGGCGCCAAGGTCACCGACATCGTGGTGCTCGTGGTGGCTGCCGACGACGGCGTCATGCCGCAAACGATCGAGGCGATCCAACACGCCAAAGCGGCAGCCGTGCCGATCGTGGTGGCGATCAACAAGATCGACAAGCCGGATGCGGATCTCGAGCGCGTTCGCAGAGATCTCGCGCAGTACGAGCTCATTGGCGAGGAATGGGGCGGCGAGTCGCTGTTCGTCAGCGTATCGGCGCTGACCGGCCAAGGCGTGGACAAGCTGCTCGAGTCGCTGCTGCTGCAGGCAGAGCTGCTCGATCTCCGAGCCGTCGACACGGGCCCGGCGGCCGGCGTCGTGCTCGAGTCGAGCCTCGAACGCGGCCGGGGTGCCGTCGCGACGGTGCTGATCAACAAGGGCAAGCTGCAGGTCGGCGACATCCTGCTCGCCGGGCGCGAGTACGGCCGCATCAGGGCCATGTTCAACGAGGCGGGGCAGAGCATTCCGTTTGCCGGCCCGTCCACTCCGGTCGTCGTGCTCGGCCTGGGCGGAACGCCCCTCTCGGGCGACGACGTGCAGATCGTGGCCGACGAGCGGCAAGCCCGCGAGGTCGCCCAGTTCAGGTACAGCCGCGACCGCGAAACGAAGCTCGCGCACCAACAGGCCGCGAAGCTCGAGAACATCTTCAGCCAGATGGCGGCCGGAGGTACTCCGAGCATTCAACTCTTGATCAAGGCCGACGTGCACGGCAGCTCCGAGGCGCTGCGCGACGCGCTCGAGAAGATTTCCTCGGACCTCGTCAAGGTCACCGTGGTCGGCTCCAGCGTCGGCGGAATCACCGAGTCCGACGTGCAGCTGGCTGCGGCATCGAAGGCGATCATCATCGGCTTCAACGTCCGCGCCGACGCGGCGGCACGCGGCGCCATCAAGGAAAGCGGCGTCGACATCCGTTACTACAGCATCATTTACGAAGCGATCGACGACATCAAAGCCGCGGCTAGCGGCCTGTTGGCGCCAGAGATTCGCGAGCAGATCGTCGGTCTCGCCGAGGTTCGCGAAGTGTTCCGTTCGCCGAAGTTCGGCAACGTCGCGGGCTGCATGGTGATCGACGGTTACGTGCGTCGCAGCAACCCGATCCGCGTGTTGCGCGACAACGTGGTCATCTACGAAGGCCAGCTCGAGTCGCTGCGCCGCTTCAAGGACGACGCCAGCGAGGTTCGTGCGGGGACCGAGTGCGGTATCGGAGTTCGCAACTATAACGACGTTCAGGTCGGCGATCAGATCGAGTGCTACGAACGCACAGAGATTGCGCGTAAGGTGAGCTGATGCCGCGCGAGTTCGCGAGGAAGCACCGAGTCGCTAGCGAGATCCAGCGGCTGCTGAGCGAACTACTGTTGTCCGAGGTAAAGGATCCACGGCTCACACAAGCTCGGATCACCGAGGTCGAGGTGACAGGTGACTTGAGCCTCGCAACCATTCATTTCAACACGCTATCTCTCGACGACGACCCGGCGTCGATCAAGGAGGGCTTCGAGCAGGCGCGAGGGTTCTTTCGAACGCGCGTCGCAGGCGCCTTGAAACTGAGGCGCGTCCCGGAGCTGCGATTTCGTCACGATACGAGCGCCAAGCGGGCGGCTGAGGTCGGCAAGCTGATCGACGTGGCCCGCGGCACCGGGTCCAACGGCGAATAGCTGGGCCTCGACGTGCGCAGCTCGCGACCTCCGAGCAGGAACCTGTTCGGGCTCTTGTTGCTCGACAAACCCGCTGGAATGTCCTCGAACCACGCGCTGCAACGCGCGAAGCGGCTCTTTCAAGCGGCGAAGGCCGGACACGGCGGCAGCCTCGATCCGCTGGCGACCGGGATGCTGCCAATTTTTTTCGGCTCCGCGACCAAGGTCGCCGCGTTTCTCCTCGAGGCCCGCAAGACGTATAGCGTCGTCGCGAGGCTCGGGATCGCGACTAACACCGGTGACGCGGAAGGGACGGTCACAGCCGACCGGTCGGCGGAACCCGCGCCCAGTGCCGAGGCGATCGTAGCCGCAGTGGCCGGCGCACACGGGCGAGATCCAGCAGGTTCCACCGATGTTCTCCGCCCTGAAGCGCGGCGGCGTGCCGTTGTATCGCTTGGCGCGCTCGGGCCAGGAAGTGCCTCGGGAACCGCGGCGGGTCGTAATCGAGGAGCTTCGGCTCGATCGATACGAGTGGCCGGTCTTGGCGCTGACAGTTCGGTGCTCGAAAGGCACTTATGTGAGGACGCTCGTGGAGGACATCGCAGCCGCCGCGGGGACCGTAGGCCACGTGACGGCGCTACGGCGCATTGCCGTCGAGCCGTTTCAGGACAACGTAATGCACGCCTTCGAGTCGCTGGAGGCCACCGAGCCTAAGGGCGTGGCCGCTCTGGATCGCCTGTTGCTGGCACCGAACGCCGCGCTCGCGGGCTGGTCTACCGCCCAGGTAGGGGCGGACGCCATGGCCCGCCTTGCGAGGGGGCAGTCGGTCCCGGCCGACCGGCACCTGCCCGCGGGCCGCGTGAAGGTCGAAGGCCCGACCGGGGAGCTGATCGCGATAGGCGGAAGTCACGGCGGATCGACGGTTGGCCCCGACACGCGTGTTTATTCGTTAACTTGTTGGAGCGGCACCGTTTATTTCGGTATGATGCGCGCCTTCCAAAGTAGGTAGAACACATCGGCTGCTGAATAGGGCGGCCTCAGAGGTTAGTGAATGACGCTCAAATCGCCACAAAAATCCGAGATCATCACCCAGTACGGTCGTACTCCGACCGACACCGGGTCGCCGGAAGTGCAGGTCGCGTTGCTCTCGGCGCGGATCAATCAGCTCTCGGAGCACTTCTCGGGTCACGAGAAGGATCACCACTCCCGCCGCGGCCTGCTCAAGATGGTGAACCAACGCCGCAAGCTGTTGGACTACCTCAAGCAGACGAATCAGGCTAGCTACGAAAGCCTGATCGGTCGTCTCGGTCTGAGGCGTTAACTTTTTTCCTCACGCAGAGCCGGTTCCGCCGGCTCTGCTCGTTTTGGAGCCACATTCCGCGCGCGGCCCAGGAACTCCGGTATCGGAGCTCATTGCCGCCCAATTTCGTCAAGGACAACTAAAGTGAAAGCCAGCAGAACGTTCAAGTACGGTGCGCACCAAGTCACGATCGAAACCGGCGCCATCGCCCGTCAAGCGGACGGAGCCGTCCTCGTCAACATGGCCGACACCGTGGTGCTCGTCACCGCGGTCGGCGACAAGAAGGACGTAGCAGGACGCGACTTCTTCCCGCTCACGGTCAACTATCAAGAGAAGACCTACGCGGCCGGCAAGATTCCCGGCGGCTTCTTCAAGCGCGAAGGCCGCCCGAGCGAGAAGGAGACGCTGACCTCCCGGCTCATCGATCGACCGATTCGGCCGCTGTTCCCGGCGGGTTACCGACGCGACGTGCAGGTCATCGCGACGGTGCTTGTCGATGAACACCGAGATCGATCCGGATATTCCGTCGCTGCTCGGCGCCTCGGCTGCCTGGCGCTGTCCGGACTGCCGTTCATGGGCCCGATCGGCGCGGCGCGCGTCGGCTACAAGGACGGCCAGTATATTTTGAACCCGACGGCCGCAGAGTTGCAGCAGTCGAAGCTCAACCTCGTCGTCGCCGGCACGCAAGACGCGGTGCTGATGGTGGAGTCGGAGGCCGATCGCCTGTCCGAAGACGTCATGCTCGGTGCCGTCATGTTCGGCCACCAGCAGATGCAGATGGCCATCGAAGCCATCCGCTCGCTCGCGAAGGAAGCTGGCCCGCCCGCGCCATTGTTTGGACCGCGCCGGTCGAGGACAAGGCGCTTGGCGCCGCGGCATCGCCAAGTTCGTTTCGCCAATCACCGACGCTTACGGCATCGCGGAGAAGCAGGTCCGCTACGCCAAGATCGGCGAGCTCAAGAAGCAGTGCGTCGCGGAACTCACGGCTCGCGAGGGCAACACTTGGACGCCGGCGCAGATCGAGGCCGAGTTCCACGATGCTGGAGAAGAACGTCGTGCGCAGCCGCATCATCGCCGGCAAGCCGCGCATTGACGGCCGCGACACGAAGACCGTCCGCAAGATCGACGTTCAAGTCGGCGTCCTGCCGCGTACGCACGGCTCCGCCGTGTTCACTCGCGGCGAGACCCAGGCCTTGGTCGTCACGACGCTCGGCACCGGCCGTGACGCGCAGATCATCGACGCGCTTGAAGGGGAGCGTAAAGATCAGTTCATGCTCCACTACAACTTCCCGCCGTACAGCGTTGGTGAGACAGGGTTTATAGGCTCGCCGAAGCGCCGCGAAATCGGCCACGGCCGGCTCGCACGACGCGGTGTCGAGGCGATCATGCCCGACATGGACACGTTCCCGTACGTCATTCGCGTGGTCTCCGAGATCACGGAGTCGAACGGCTCGAGCTCGATGGCTTCGGTCTGCGGCACGAGCCTGTCGCTCATGGACGCCGGCGTGCCGACCAAGGCGCCGGTCGCGGGTGTCGCCATGGGCCTCATCAAGGAAGACAAGAGCTTCGTCGTTCTGACGGACATCCTCGGCGACGAGGATCACCTGGGCGACATGGATTTCAAGGTCGCCGGCACCGCCGATGGCGTCACGGCGTTGCAGATGGACATCAAGATCTTCGGCATCACGCGCGAGATCATGGCCGCCGCGCTGGCGCAGGCGCGCGACGGCCGCCTGCACATTCTCGGCGAGATGAACAAGGTCCTGAGCAAGCCGCGCGAGAAGATGTCGGACTGGGCGCCGACGATCATCACGATCAAGATCGACCCCGAGAAGATCCGCGACGTCATCGGCAAGGGTGGCGCCGTGATCCGCGCGATCACGGAAGAGACCGGTGCGACGATCGACATCGAGAACGACGGCACGGTCAAGATCGCGTCCGTCGACGGCAAGGCCGGCCGCGCCGCGGTCGAGCGCATCGAGCTGATCACGGCGGACGTCGAAGTCGGCCGAATCTACGAGGGCAAGGTCGTGCGCCTCATGGACTTCGGCGCGTTCGTCGCGATCCTGCCGGGCCGCGACGGTCTCGTGCACATCTCGCAGATCTCGAACGAACGCGTCGAGCGCGTCAGCGACAAGCTCAAGGAAGGCGACGTCGTCCGCGTGAAGGTGCTCGAGGTCGATCGGCAGGGTCGCGTGCGCTTGAGCATGCGCGACGTCGAGGCGAACTAGGAGCTCTCCGGCAGATCCCGGCGGCCGCGGAGGCGCTCGATGCTCCAATGCTCGAGCGCCCAGCGCCATAGCGCGTGCGGCCGTTCGCCGGCCATTGCGTTCGGCACCGGCAACCCCAGCAGCTCGAGCACTTTCACGGCAACCTCCGGTCGCGTTGCCTCGATCGGCGCGGCGCCTGTCTGCTTCGAGAGCTTCTGTCCGAGCTCGTTGACGACCACGGGCACGTGGTAATAGCCCGGCGTAGCGAGCCCCAGCGCGCGCTGCAGATGCACGTGCGCCGCCGTGGACTCGAGTAGGTCCACACCGCGTACTACTGTCGTGACGCCCTGTGCGGCGTCGTCGAGCACGACGGCCAAGTGGTACGCGGGCAAGGAGTCGCGACGAACGATCACGTAGTCCCCCGTTGTGCCCGCCAGATCGCATTCGCTCGTGCCTTGCAGCGCGTCGGCAACCGTGATGATGCCGGGATCGACGCGCACCCGGATTGCCGAGTCTCCCTGTAATACCGAGCGATCGCGACACGTGCCCGGGTAGCGCGCCGTGGAGCCTTCTTGCGCCCTGATCTCGCTGCGCGTGCACCGGCAACGGAATGCGAGCCCGGCGGCCAACAGGCCTTGAGCCGCTTCGGCGTAGGCGCTGAACCGTGAGCTCTGATAGAGCACGCTTCGATCCCACTCGAGGTCGAAGGCCTGAAGCTGGTACAGGATCCGGTCTGTGGCGCCGGCGACCTCGCGAGGAGGGTCGATGTCATCGATACGAACGAGCCACACGCCGCCGTTCTGACGCGCGTGGAGGTAGCTGGCCACGGCCGTGGTCAGCGACCCGAGGTGCAAGGGACCCGTCGGAGAAGGAGCGAAGCGGCCGACGTACGTCACGCGGCCGTCGCAGTTACCGGTACTGATCCTCGCGATCCCGGAACTGACGCTCGGCGAGCTCGCGGCGCTCCTGCGCCTCGACACACAGCGTCGCTACGGGGCGCGCTTCGAGGCGGCGCAGACCGATCTCGTCGCCGGTCTCCTCGCAATAGCCGTACGAGCCGTCGTCGATTCGTGAAAGCGCCGAGTCGATTTTTTTCAACAGCTTGCGCTCTCTATCTCGAGTCCGAAGCTCGAGACCGAACTCAGATTCCTGAGTCGCGCGATCGTTTGGATCAGGGAAGTTCGCCGCATCATCTTTCATGTGCAGCATCGTGCGATCCACTTCCTCCATGAGCTCGCGTTTCCAAGCGAGCAGCAGCTGCCGGAAATGCTCGAGCTGATCCTTGTTCATGTAATCCTCGCCGCGCTTCGGTTGATAGGGGGTGAACCCCTTCACCGGACCGCTGAGGACGCTGCCGCGCCGTCGAGGGAGCGGAGCAAACGATTTCGACGCCGGCCGATGTGGCGGCACCGGGCCTCTGCCCGGATTCTTGGGTGCAGTAGCGATCGTGTTCTTCCCTGATGGTTTTGGTTGAAGCTTGATGGGCGCCGGCTTGGTCGAGAGCTTCTTGGCGCTCGTGTGCTTGGCTGACGTCCCTGTTTTCTTCGGTGGCTTGGCGTGCGCTTTGGGCCTAGCTTTCACGGCACGCTTCGACGAAGCCGCTGCCGATTTCGCTGGCTTCTTCGTGCTCTTGTGCGCTTTTTTTCTTGGCGGCTGCTTTTTTTTCGCAGGCATGGTCTTGGCCTCCAAGACCGTTCAAACGGAGGCGGCGATTATACAGAGGCATCGAGGCAGCGGAAGAGGGTTGAGCATCACTCCGGTCCTCCCGGCAGCACGACAGCGGCGGCAGCTTCCCACTTGGGCTGTCGGTGCTCGGCTACCACCGTCGTGTAGATGCCGCCCCGAACGTTGAAGTCGGCGGTCAACCGCATGAAACGTGGGCTCAGCAATTCGACGAGGTCCGCGAGTATCCGATTCGTGACCGCCTCGTGAAATGCGCCTTCGTTGCGGAACGACCAGATATAGAGTTTCAACGATTTCAATTCGACACACACAGCATCGGGAACATATTCGAGGTGCAGCGTGGCGAAATCCGGTTGACCTGTCTTCGGACAGAGACAGGTGAATTCCGGAATTCGCATCCGTATCGTGTAGTCGGTGTCGGTGCTCGGATTGCGAAAAGTCTCGAGACTGTTTTTCGACGGTCGAGTTGCGGGCTTGCTCGCCACGTTTTGCGTGTTCCGAATCGGTGCTGAGGACGACGCGCGCGGGCGTCGCTTTTGGATTGGTTTTTACTCTACACTACCGCCGTCGAGGCGGCCATTGCGGCCCGGCCTTGCTCGACCATCACGGGGTTATCGTAATTGCGCCTGAGTAAGATCAAGCTTTCGGGCTTCAAGTCTTTCGTTGACACAACCACCATCAAGTTCCCGAGCAACTTGATGGGCATCGTCGGACCGAACGGTTGCGGCAAATCCAACATCATCGACGCGATCCGCTGGGTACTCGGCGAAGCATCCGCGAAGACGTTGCGTGGCGACTCCATGGTCGACGTGATCTTCAACGGCTCCGCGAATCGCAAGCCCGTGGGCGTCGCGAGCATCGAGCTCACCTTCGACAACTCCGACGGGACTATTACGGGCGCCTTCGCGGGCTACAACGAAGTTGCCGTACGGCGCGTCGTGTCGCGCGACGGCACGTCGCAGTACTACCTGAACAACACTCGTTGCCGCCGTAAGGACATCACGCACATCCTGCTCGGCACGGGCGTCGGATCGCACGGCTACTCGATCATCGAGCAAGGCATGATCTCGCGTTTGGTCGAGGCCAAACCCGAAGAGTTGCGGGCGTTCATCGAGGAAGCGGCGGGCATCTCCAAGTACAAAGAGCGGCGGCGCGAAACCGAGCAGCGCATCCATCACACGCGCGAAAACCTCGAGCGTTTGAAGGATCTGCGCGACGAGATCGATAAGCAGCTGGCGCATCTGCAACGTCAGGCGAAGGACGCAGAGCGCTACAAGAACCTCAAGGGCGAGCAACGCAAGGTCAACGCCGAGTTGTTGTCGCTGCGATTGAGCGCGCACCGCGGCGAGGTGGCCGGGCACGAGCACGAGCTGCGCCAGAAGCAGATCGCGCTCGAAGCAGCGGTAGCGGCGCAGCGGTCCGCAGAGACCTCGATCGAAAAGCTACGAATCGACCTTGCGGATTCGAACGAGCGCTTCAGCGTGGTTCAAGGGAGCTACTACAAGGTCGGCGCCGAAATCGCGCGCCTCGAGCAATCACAGCAGCATCGCAAAGAGCTGATCCAGCGCCAGAGCGAGGATCTCCACAGCACCGATCGACAGGTTGCCGAGATCAATGCGCACATCGCGAGCGATCAGGTCGAGATCGAGGAGCTTGAGCGGATCCTGCAGGAGCTCGGCCCGAGCCTCGAGGAAGCGCACGCCGTGCAACGCCGCTCGCAGCAAGACCTGGAGCAGGCCGAGCGCACGATGGAGCAATGGCGCGAGCGATGGGAGCAGATCGGTGAGGACCTTGCTGCGACGGAGCGCGCCATTCACGGCGAGGACACCAGGCTCGAGGAGCTCGCAGCACAACAACAGCGCCTGCAGAAAGAGCGTCAGCGTCTCGAAGAGGAACGCCACACTCTGAACTCGACGGAGATCGAACAGCGGCTCGAGACCTTCGTCGCGAACGAGGAACGACTTGCCGCAGCCTGCGACAACGCAGTTCGCGCACTCGAGACCGTTTGGACTCAGATCCAACAACTGAAGGAGCAGGAGACCAAAATCTCCACGCTGCTCGACCAGCTTCGCGAGAACCTACAGACGGAACGCGGCAGACTGACTTCGCTCGAATCCCTGCAGGAAGCGACGCTCGGTAAGTCGACCGAGCAGATCGATCGTTGGCTCAAGTCGCATGCCCTCGACGAGCGGAATCGCCTGGCGCAAGAGCTTGTCGTCGAAGCGGGCTGGGAACGTGCGGTCGAGACCGTCCTCGGTCCGTACTTGCACGCGATCGGAATCAAGAGCCTCGACTCGGTCGCGAGCTCGCTGCCGGAGTTGGCCGAGGGCGGGGTGACCCTCATTGAAAACGGTGGCGGCACCGCACCGCGTGGCGGTAGCGACTCCTTGTTCACGCATTTGCAAGCTCCGCCCGCGGTTGCCGCGCTGCTTGCGGGCATTCGGGTTGCGAGCTCCATCCAAGATGCCGTGAGCCGACGCAATCAGCTCGCGGCCGGGGAATCGTTCGTCACTCGGGAAGGCGCGTGGATCGGTCGGCACTGGGTCCGCATGAATCGCAGCGACGACCCCCAGGTGGGCGTGATCGCGCGCCGCGACGAGATCAAACAGCTGGTCGAAAGCACTCAGACCACAGCACGCCGCGTGGAGGAAATGGCGAAAGCGTTGGCGGATACGCGCTTTCAGCTGGAGCGCCTCGAAGAGGCCCGTACCCAAGCGCAGGCGGAGGCGACGCGAAGGCAGGAGGTCTCGGCCGACACGAAGGCCAAGCTTGGCGCTAGCCGCGCGGAGCTGGAGCAAGCTCGGCAACGCGCGTCCGCACTCGACCGTGCATTGGCCGATCTCGCTACTGAGCAACAGAGCCTCATTACTGCGGTCGACGAGAGCAAAGCGCGTCGTGGAGCCGCCGTCAGTCGGCAGGGCGATCTCGCAGCGACGCGCGACGAGTTCGATCATCAGCGCCGCGATCACCACGAGCGTCTGTCCACGGCTCGCTCCGACGCAGAGCAACACCGCGAAGCGGTTCAAGACATCGCGATCAAGGTTGAGTCGCGAAGGAGCTCGCGTGAATCCGCAAGCGCGGCGCTCGTGCGCGTCCAGCAGCAGCTGGGTCATCTGACCAAGCGACGCCAAGAGTTGGAGGCGGAGATTCAAGCGGCGGCGGAGCCGCTGCGCGGCGAGGAGCAGGCGTTGGTCGGCAAGCTCGACGAGCGCTTGTTGGTCGAGGCCGATCTCGGCAAGGCCCGCAAGGCAATGGACGACATCGATGCGCAGCTACGTGAGACAGAGCAGCAGCGCAACGAGCGTCAGCAGGCCGTCAACGAGATCCGCGACCTCGTGGACAACGTGCGACTGGCCGTGCGCGAATCCCAGGTCCGTGCGGAAACCGTCGCGGAACAGTTCGCCACGACCGGATTCGTGCTCGAAGAGATTGCGGCGGCACTGCCCGCCGACGCGACAGCAGCCGTGTGGAACGAGACGTTCGAGCAGTTGGAGCGGAAGGTCCAGCGCCTTGGTGCGATCAACCTAGCCGCGATCGACGAGTTCAAGGAACAGTCCGAGCGAAAGACGTACCTCGACGCACAATTCAAGGACCTCACCGAAGCGCTCGACACGCTCGAGAACGCGATCCGCAAGATCGATCGAGAGACTCGCACTCGGTTCAAAGAGACGTTCGACAAAGCGAATCAAGGTCTCGGGCGAATCTTCCCGAGATTGTTCGGCGGCGGGCATGCCTATCTCGAGATGGATGGCGAGGATCTATTGGAAGCAGGCGTCACCATCATGGCCCGCCCGCCCGGCAAGAAGATCAGCACGATCCATTTGTTGTCGGGCGGCGAGAAGGCGCTTACGGCGGTCGCTCTCGTGTTCTCGATCTTCGAGCTGAACCCGGCGCCGTTCTGTCTGCTCGACGAGGTCGACGCGCCGCTCGACGACGCGAACGTCGGTCGCTTCTCGGAGATCGTCAAAGATATGTCGGCGCATGTGCAGTTCGTGATCATCACGCACAACAAGACGACCATGGAAACCATGCATCAGTTGACTGGTGTGACGATGCAGGAACCTGGTGTGTCGCGCATGGTGGCCGTAGACATCGACGAAGCGGTCAGACTCGCAGCGATGTAGTCGCGGGCTCGCCATGCGGGATTTGCACTGGGTACTTTTGGGGTTGGGTGCCCTCTTAGTAGTCGGGGTATATCTCTGGAGCCGCGGCATCGTCTCGCGCAAGCTGCTGCCGACTCTGCCGCGTCTTCGTGAGCGCACCGAGCCCAGCATGGGCGGCGACCTACCGCCGCCCGGGACCCTCGAGCAGCCGCCACTCGTCGAAACACTCTCCAAAGAGGAACAAGCGCGGCCGGGGCCCGACCGCATCGTGGCCTTGCGGTTGATCCCGCGCACCGACGAATTGCCCGCCGAGCGCGCTGTGACCGCCTTGCGGAACGGTGGTCTGGAGCACGGCCGCTACGCGATCTTCCACCGGCAACTCGGCACGAACCGCGAGGGTTTCAGTGTTGCGAGCCTCACCGAGCCGGGTACGTTCGATCTCGAGAATCTCGAGGGCACGATTGCTGGCTTGAGCTTCTTCGTGGTGCTGCCGGGAGCTGGCGACCCTGTAGCGCGCTTCGACGCGATGGTCGAGACGGCGCGCGCACTCTCCGTTGAGCTGGCCGCCGACCTGTTCGACGAGAGCGGAAGCTCGTGGAGCAGCCAGCGGGAACGTTACCTGCGCGAAGAGCTCATCGACTATCGGCATCAATTCGATAGACGCTGAGAAGCGGAGCATGGAACGCTCACGAGCCGGCACATCGAAGCTACAGTCCGAAGTGCGAGAGCTGCGCCGTACGATCGAGGTGCACAACTACGCCTACCACGTCCTGGATAGCCCGACTGTTCCCGACGCGGAATACGACCGGTTGGTGAGGCGGCTGCAAGAGATTGAGCAGTCGCACCCCGAGCTCATCACTCCGGATTCGCCGACTCAGCGAGTGGGCGCAGCGAAGCTCGAGGCGTTTCGCGAGATTCGTCACGCAAAACCCATGTTGTCGCTCGACAACGTCTTCAACGACGCCGAGCTCGAGGGCTTCGACAAGCGCACGCGCGATCGATTGAATGCGCTCGATATCGGTGTCGAGCACGTTGCCTATTGGGCAGAGCCCAAGTTGGACGGCGTCGCGATCAGCTTGCGTTATGAAAATGGAGAGCTCGTCTTCGGTGCTACGCGAGGCGACGGCACGACTGGAGAGGACGTGACACACAACGTGCGCACGATTCGCTCGGTTCCGCTGCGTCTGCGCGGCTCTCGCGTGCCGAAGGTTTTCGAGGTTCGGGGCGAGATCTTCATGCCGAAAGCCGGTTTCGAAGAGCTGAATCGGCGCGCGTTGCAGAGAGGCGAGAAGACCTTCGTGAACCCCCGCAACGCGGCCGCGGGCAGCGTGCGCCAACTCGACCCCCGGCTCGCGGCCGAACGACCGCTCGAGGTTTTCTTCTATGCCCTGGGCGAAGTCAGCGACGATGCGTTGGGGGATACGCGCGAGCAGAGCGCAACCATCAAAGTGCTGAAGGACTTCGGGCTCCGGACTTGCCCCGAAGCAGCTCTCGTCGAGGGCGTTGCGGGTTGCCGCGATTACTACGCGAGAATCGGCGAACGACGGCCGTCCCTGCCGTACGACATCGACGGGGTCGTTTATAAGGTCAACGACCTCGGCTGGCAGCAAGAGCTCGGATTCATCTCGAAGGCGCCGCGCTGGGCAATCGCCCATAAGTTTCCGGCCCAGGAAGAAATGACCATCCTGCGCGACGTGGATTTTCAGGTGGGCCGCACCGGTGCCCTCACACCAGTCGCACGGCTCGAGCCCGTGTTCGTCGGCGGTGTCACGGTTAGCAATGCCACGCTTCATAACATGGACGAGCTCGAGCGCAAGGATGTACGCATCGGCGACACGGTCATCGTTCGACGAGCGGGAGATGTGATTCCCGAGATTGTGGCGGTGGTAGCGGATCGGCGCCCAGCGGACGCACGCGTTGTGACCTTGCCTCGTAGCTGCCCGATCTGCGGATCGGATGTTGAGAGGGGAGAGGACGAAGCTATTGCTCGTTGCGTAGGCGGTCTCTACTGCCCAGCTCAGCGCAAAGAGGCGATTCGCCACTTTGCGTCGCGCCGCGCGTTGAACATAGAGGGCTTCGGCACGAAGCTGATCGACCGGTTGGTCGATCTTGACGTCATCCAGACCCCGGCCGATCTATACAAATTGACCGCAGAACAGTTGGCCGACCTCGAACGGCTCGGCGAGAAGTCGGCCCAGAAGCTGATGAACGCGATCGAGAAGAGCAAGGACACGACCTACGCGCGATTTCTGTACGGGCTCGGCATCGGCAACGTAGGCGAGGCGACCGCCTTGGCGCTCGCGAACGAATTCAGCACGCTACGAGATCTGCTCGAGGCAGACGAGGAGCGCTTGCAACAGGTGGCGGACATCGGACCCGTCGTCGCCGCGGCGATCCATGCGTTTTTCCATGAGCCGCACAACGTCGATGTCATCGACGCGTTGCTGGCCGCCGGCGTGCATTGGCCCGCGTCGGCTCCGAAAGCGGCGCGAGAGTCGCCGTTGCAGGGGAAAACGTTTGTGATTACCGGAACGCTGGAGTCCATGACACGCGACGAGGCGAAGGCGCGTCTACAGGCACTGGGGGCCAAGGTTTCGGGGAGCGTCTCGAAGAAGACCGTCGGCGCTGATCGTCGGCGCCGAACCGGGCTCGAAGCTTCAGACTGCTCTGTCGCTCAACGTAGAAACGTGGTCGGAGCAGAAGCTCCGAGCCGAGCTTGGGGAGAGTTGACGTGGCATCACAACTACAAGACGCGTTACTCGCAGCACTGGCGACCATGCTGAAACCCATCGTGAAATTGCTGCTGCAATCCGGTGTGAGCTACTCCGTATTCGCGTCTGTCGCGCAGTCCGTTTTCGTTCAGGTCGCAACCGAAGACAACAAGCGCCGCGGCCGTCTCCCGAACTTCTCGGAGGTGTCGGCAATGACTGGAATCTCGAGAAGGGAAGTCAGCAGGATCCGCAAGCCGAAGGGTGAGGAGCGGTGGACACCCAACATGGAGACGAGCCCCATCAACACCATCCTCCATGAATGGCACTTCGATACTGATTTTTCGGATGAGTCCGGTGCCGCACGTCCGCTGCCGTTCGAAGGTGAGAAGAGTTTTTCGGAGCTCGTCTCGCGGTACGTGCGCGACATTACGCCCGGAGCGATGCGGGCCACCCTATTGAAAGCTGACGTCGTAGTTGACGACCAAGACGGTCTTTTGTTTGTCACTCAACCTTTTTTCTTTTCGCGCAGGTTCGACGAGGACTTTATCCGTGGGTTGGCGTTCTCCGCGAGTAATCTTGGTTCGACTCTTTTCTACAACGCTAGCCTTCACCAACGATCCGAACTATCGAACGAAGAGAAACGGCCTGGCACGCCTAGAGCGAGGGACGTGGAGTGAACACTTGACAACGGAAGGGATCGCGAAATTTCGAGCCTGGGTTCAGGAAGCGGCCCCACGTTTTCCTTGAGGGAGGCGACGATCGAATTGGGGAGTCCGAATTGCCCAAAGCAGGGTGGGACAGTCATCGGCCTCGGGCTGTCGGCGTGGGCGTGTATTACTTCGAAGAGGACTAACGAGCCCGCTCGCCCCCCCGAATCTCGTCCAAAGCGGCGCGAAACCTGCCCCTCAAGCCCACAAACCCGCCGTTTCTCTACCCTCGCGCCCCAGTCCCCGCCGGCAAGCGTAGTCCTGCGCCCTGACAAGCGTTTCCGGGCTTTCACAGCCCTTAGAAGGCCTGTGAATAGTCGTTAGCCATTCTAACTAGCGCCTGAGCAGGTGTGCATTTCTATACCTGCAACTCCTTGACGGACAGCAAGTTTGGGAACAAAATCCCCGCTAACTAGAATTATGTTGTGCCGATGCAGGTTTTGTTAACTGCTGTGCGCAGAACACAAGAGAGTGGGTCGTCGATTCGCCATACAAGTTGCTGATGTATTGCGTGTTGTTAGTCCGACAGAGCACACAAACGTTCGACGAATTTCAAGTCCCTAAGCCCGGTAGCCAACGTTATGAAAAGCCTTGAGCGGTTGCCTTCCACATCCAACATCATCAGGCGTGTCTGGTGGCTCGGCTTCGCGGTACCGGCGACTTTGGGATCGGCAGCGTTCGCCGACACCACCCTCCAGACAACATTGGGCTACAACGGAGCGGTGCGCTCGGCTCAACGGCAGCGGCGCGCTCGGCTACAACGGCAGCGGTGCGCTCGGCTACAACGGCAGCGGCGCCCTCGGCTACAACGGCAGCGGTGCGCTCGGCTACAACGGCAGCGGTGCCCTCGGCTACAACGGCAGCGGCGCCCTCGGCTACAACGGCAGCGGTGCGCTCGGCTACAACGGCAGCGGCGCCCTCGGCTACAACGGCAGCGGTGCGCTCGGCTACAACGGCAGCGGTGCGCTCGGCTACAACGGCAGCGGTGCGCTCGGCTACAACGGCAGCGGTGCGCTCGGCTACAACGGCAGCGGTGCGCTCGGCTACAACGGCAGCGGCGCGCTCGGCTACAACGGCAGCGGCGCGCTCGGCTACAACGGCAGCGGTGCGCTCGGCTACAACGGCAGCGGCGCCCTCGGCTACAACGGCAGCGGCGCGCTCGGCTACAACGGCAGCGGTGCGCTCGGCTACAACGGCAGCGGTGCGCTCGGCTACAACGGCAGCGGCGCGCTCGGCTACAACGGCAGCGGTGCGCTCGGCTACAACGGCAGCGGTGCGCTCGGCTACAACGGCAGCGGTGCGCTCGGCTACAACGGCAGCGGCGCCTCGGCTACAACGGCAGCGGCGCGCTCGGTTACAACGGCAGCGGTGCGCTCGGCTACAACGGCAGCGGCGCCCTCGGCTACAACGGCAGCGGCGCGCTCGGCTACAACGGCAGCGGCGCGCTCGGCTACAACGGCAGCGGCGCCCTCGGCTACAACGGCAGCGGTGCGCTCGGCTACAACGGCAGCGGCGCCCTCGGCTACAACGGCAGCGGTGCGCTCGGCTACAACGGCAGCGGCGCCCTCGGTTACAACGGCAGCGGCGCCCTCGGCTACAACGGCAGCGGCGCCCTCGGCTACAACGGCAGCGGTGCGCTCGGCTACAACGGCAGCGGTGCGCTCAGCTCAGGGAGGCAGTTGCCGCGCCCCGTTTGGCTCTGCTTTCGACGTCGCCGTGATGGGCGCCTGTCGAATCGGTTGTAACAGCGGACAGCAATGCAACGATTACGGTTCTTGGCCAGACCTTCGAGTTGCCGCCGGTGGTGAGTTATTTGTCGTCGGAGATTATCGTAGTAGCGGCCACGGATGACGTCAGTGTCGGGACAGTGGTCTATCACGTTGGAACCTCTTACGTGCCCGGCGTCTCTCTGTTGAAGATTAAGAACGTAGTCACCAACGTGGACTCAGTGATTGGAACCGTTTCAGTTGGCACTGCCGCAGTCGATTACACACCCTTGCTGTCCAGCGATCCGCAACTCGCTCCGCAGGTGGCTCAGACGCTCGAGGTCGTAGGGATTCAGCCCCTTGCGAAAGGCGTCGTGATTGCTAGACCTGATGAGAGCGCCGCAGTAGGCTGTCTGAATTCGGATGGGCGGATGTGATTCAGAGTGCCGTTGGCAGTTCGTTCTGCGTTCTCGCAGTTTCGTCACAATGACATCCGACCGCTAGTCGGCGTCTTCCGTCCGTCCTCGGTAGTTGTCTCCACGGTGCATCCCGGCCGGGAACGCGCGCGGCTACCTGGACGTCTGCTCAAGCAATGACCGACCCACTGAGACTTGGCTTACTTTCGGCCTACCGAAGGTCATGCAGCCGTTGGTGCGCGTCTTGATTCGAAACGGTGTGAGTTTTGGAGAGCTCGCCGAAGTCCTAAAGAGCGTCTTCGTTGAGGTTGCCGCACGCGACTTTCAAATCGAGGACCGAAAGATCTCGCGTCTCCCGTGTCGCGATTGTCACGGGTCTGACCCGGAAGGAAGTCGCGAGACAAGAAGAGCTTCTGCGGACCGGCCAGGCTCTGCACATGGTCAGCAACCTGAACCGTGTCACACGAGTGCTGGCCGGCTGGCATTCAGATCCAAACTTCACTGGACCGTACGGCATGCCTCTCGAGCTGCCATTCGAGTCCCCAGCCGGCGATAGCTTCACCAGTGGTTCGGCGCATAGTGGAGATATGGCACCACGTGCGATGCTTGACGAACTCATTCGCGTTGGCGTCGTGCAAAAGGCTGCTTCGGGTGCCTTCAAAGTGTTGGTCGAGCCTATATCCGCGGGACTTTCACCCAGACGCACTGCGAGCGCTTCGGCGAAGTAGTGCACGACTTCATTTACACCTACGAGTACAACATGGACAAACGGCCCGGGATGGGACGGTTCGAACGAATCGTTTTCGCGGATGATGGCTTGCGCGAAGAACTGCTGCCAGCATTCGACGCTCTTCTCAGAGCCAAAGGTCACACGTTCCTGCTGAGAACTCCATAAATGGATCACCGCGCAAGAAGGCTAATTCGCTGCGACGAACAAGAAGAACAAACGCATCAAAACCGGCGTCGGCGTGTATCACTTCATCTCGGAGGAGTAGGGGAACACCCTACGGATCCAGAGACACTGTCGCGGCTTCGCGCAGCCCCTTGAGGTAGTCATCTAAACGCTTGCGGTGGAGTGCATCGACGAGCTCATTGCGAATGTCGGCG
Organism: uncultured Gammaproteobacteria bacterium; assembly: GCA_963741255.1. Taxonomy (GTDB): domain Bacteria; phylum Pseudomonadota; class Gammaproteobacteria; order Steroidobacterales; family Rariloculaceae; genus FEN-1219. Next base: position 472,419 of record CAVUHM010000002.1, read on the forward strand.
ATCGCGGGCGGCTCTAGCCGGCGCGTGTCCTCGAGCAGGATCACGTGAAAGCCGAAGTCTGTCTGCACCGGCGCCGCCGAATACGAACCGATGGTCATCGCGCGCACAGCGTCCGCGAATGGGGCCGGCATTGAATCGGCCGCGAACCAATCGAGGACACCACCATTGGGACCGGTCGGACCATCGGCACGCTGTCGGGCTAGCGCTTCGAAGGTGCTTCCGGACCGGAGCTCGGCGATCACGGCATCTGCTTCGTCCTTGGTGTCCACCAGGATGTGCCGAGCCTTGTATTCCTGGCCGGCCAGGCGCGGCAAGTTCTCTTCGTAGAGCTGCTGGATCTCGGTTTCCGTCGGAGGATTCTTCTCGAGATAGCTCGTGGCAAACGAACGTGCGACGAGTTGGAGACGTTGCAATTCCAACTGTGCAGCTAACGTGCGCGAGCTGGTAATGCCATCCGTCTCGGCCTGTTGATTTAGCAACTCGACACCGATGAGGTCATCGAGCAGCCTCTGCCTAACCTCGGAGCTCAACTCTTCGAGGTTCTTGCGTTCGGTCGAAAGCGCATACACGCGCAGCACGGACTCGGCGATCGGCTGTCCGTTGACCATGGCCACCTGCGATGGGCCAAGAGCGGCGCTGTCCGCACCGGACGTCGTGTCTTGCGAGCAAGCGCTGATCGCGAGCGCGATCACGCCGATACGCAACAGCGCCCACGATGCTCTCATGATTTTCGCTCCGAGGTGCCTTGGTCGTCGGGACTGACGGCTGTCACGCCCAATGCATGAATATCGGTTTGCATCATCGGGCCCAGGGCTGCGTAGACCATCCGATGCCGTTCCAGCGTTCTCTTGCCCGAGAACTGGCGAGACAGGATCCGCACATGAAAATGGCCGCGCCCGTCTCGAGCGCCGGCATGCCCGGCGTGTCGATGGCTGTCGTCAGTGATATCGAGCTCGTCGGGCGCGAAAGCGGCTTCCAGACGGCTGCGAATTAGCGCGACGCGATCGGTGCTCAAGGGCACACCTGGACGTGCGAACCCAGCGCCGTAGCGTTCAACAGATCGATGATCGCGTGCGGCAAGGCACAGAACCTACCGCGGATCATCAGCCGGTTGCGGGCGCGATGCGAGCTTGAGCCACAGATAGAGCCACGCGATTTGGAGCAGGATCGTGGCGACGAGCCAACCCATGCTTCCGAAGACCTTGAAATTGACCCAGGTTGCTTCGTCGAACCGATAAGCGACGTAAAGGTTCACCGCACCGAGCGCCGCAAAGCTGACCGCCCACAGGACGTTGAATAGCGCCCACGGCGGCGAGCCGCTCTCGCCCTCGAGCGCCGCACCCAACATCCGCTCGGTTAGCGTCTTACCTCCGACGAACTGGCTGCCGAGAAACGCGCCCGCCATGACCCAGTAGACGATCGTGGGCTTCCACTGGATGAAGATCGGGTTGCGGAACGTCAGCGTTATTCCGCCGAGCACGATTGCTGCGCCGCCCGAAAACAACAGCATCTTGCTGACCTTGCCGTGCCGGAACCATTGGTACGCGATCAGCGCGACCATCGCGACGATGATGGCGACGGTCGCGGGGTAGATGCCATACAGACGGTATACGGCAAAGAACACGATGATCGGAATGAAGTCGAGGAGGGCTTGCATCGGACGCTTGAGCTCAACTGGGTTGTGGCAGTCTACCGCCCTTAGCCCACTGTCCCAAAGCGGGCCTAGAATGGCGCGTGGGCCAGTTTTTCAAAGTACACCCCGTCAATCCACAGCTGCGGCTCATGAACCGCGCTGCAGAGATCGTTCGCGGGGCGGCATCGTCGTCTACCCAACGGACTCCAGCTATGCATTCGGCTGGCACCTCGGCGATAAGGCCGCGCTCGATCGAGTGCGACGACTGCGCGGCATCGAACGAGACCACGATTTCACACTAGCGTGCCGCGACTTGTCTGACATCGCCACCTATGCCCGCGTCGAGAACTGGGCGTATCGGCTGTTGAAGGCGCTGACGCCGGGCCCATACACGTTCGTGCTGACGGCGACACATCAATTGCCGAAGCGGTTGCAGGACCCGAAGCGACGCTCGATCGGTATCCGCGTGCCCGATCACACGATCGCGCAGGCGCTGCTGGACGCCCTTGGCGAGCCGTTGATGAGCTCGACGCTACTTCTGCCGACGGATACGTTTCCCATGACGGACCCGGAAGACATCCGCGACCGCCTCGAACACCAAGTGGATGTGATCATCGACGGCGGTAGTTGCGGCATGGAACCGACGTCCGTGCTCGACCTCAGTGGCGGCGAAGTTGTCGTCTTGCGAAAGGGGAAAGGCGACGTCTCTGCATTCGAAAGCTGACCGCGCAGCGCGAGCACGAGTACGTATAATGCGCCGATGTTTGGAATGGACCCTGCTCGCATAGTCGAGCTGATCGCGATCCTTGCGCTCCCGATCGTTCTCGCGATCACGTTGCACGAGGTCGCGCACGGTTGGGCGGCCAAGCAGCTAGGCGATTCGACGGCATTCAAGCTGGGGCGCCTGTCGCTGAACCCGTTGCGGCACGTGGACCCGGTGGGCACATTGGTGGTGCCGCTGGGCCTGGCGTTTCTGACGCAAGGCCAGTGGTACTTCGGTTGGGCCAAGCCGGTGCCCGTCGTGTTCGAGAACCTGAACAACCCGAAGCGCGACATGGTCCTGGTCGCGGCGGCGGGTCCCGGCGCGAATCTCGCCATGGCCACCCTTTGGACGCTGGTACACGTCGGGGCGACGCTCGCCGGCTTCGTCAACGGGGACTGGATAATCAGCGTCTGTCAGGCCGGCATATATTTCAACACGTTGCTGATGGTCTTTAATCTCCTTCCGATACCGCCTCTGGACGGCGGACGCGTTCTCTCGGGCCTCCTGCCCAACGAAGCTTCGCGCGTGGTCGACCGCATCGAACCGTTTGGCTTTATCATCGTAATCCTCCTAATGCTCCCTCCGGTCGCGATCTTGGGGACCCTGCTGGAGCCATTCATGCGTTTCTTTTTGGATTTCTTTTACCAAGCCATCCGGGATCTGACTTGACCGAAGAAGCTGCCAAGCCGGCGAAACCCAACTTGCGTCTGGTCCAAGCGGTGCCGCCGCCGGTGAATCCCGATGGTGCGCCTGCGCAGGGCGAGATGCCGTTCGCGGTCGTCGAGGGCGAGCCAATCACGGAGCTGCCGCGGGACCTCTACATCCCGCCGTACGCGCTCGAGGTGTTCCTGGAGGCCTTCGAGGGCCCGCTCGACCTACTTTTGTACCTGATCCGCCGCCAGAACCTCGACATCCTCGACATTCCGATCGCAGAGATCTCGCGCCAGTACGTTCAGTACATCGAGCTCATGAAAGAGATGCAGTTCGAGCTCGCCGGCGAGTACCTGGTCATGGCAGCCACGTTGGCCGAGATCAAGTCGCGAATGTTGTTGCCGCGCTCCGCGGATGGCGAGGAAGACGAGGACGATCCGCGGGCAGAGCTGGTTCGCCGCCTCCAAGAGTACGAGCGGTTCAAGAAGGCCGCCGGCGACATCGATGCGCTGGAGCGGCTCGAGCGTGACGTGCTGCAAGCCGCCGCCGAGGTCACCGAGCGTCCCGTGGTCACCAAGCTACCGGACATCGCGCTGAAAGAGCTCTTGATCGTCTTCAAAGAGGTGCTCGAGCGCTCGACGATGTTCGCGCATCATCACGTGCGGCGCGAACCCCTGTCGGTTCGAGAACGCATGTCGAACATCCTCGTCACGCTGCAAACAGAACGGTACGTGGATTTTCAACGCCTGTTCGATCCGCGCGAAGGGCGCATCGGCGTCACTGTCACGTTCCTCGCGATCCTCGAGCTGATCAAGGAAACGCTGATCGAGGTCGTGCAGACGGAACCTTTCGGCCCGATACACATCCGCGCGGCGCAAGTAGGGCCAGGTCCCGGTGAGGTCAGCGAGGATCGACTTCAAAACAGTGGTACGGACGATCAATACAATGGATGAAACCGAGATCAAGCACGTCGTGGAAGCCGCCCTGCTCGCGGCCGGCCGGCCATTGACGTTGGATCGGCTCGTGGAGCTGTTTGCGGCCAAGGGTGACGGTCCGGACCGGGCCCAAATCAAGCGCGTGCTCGAGGCGCTGGCCACCGAGTACCAAGGCCGTGGCATCGAGCTCACAGAAGTCGCGTCGGGTTACCGCATTCAAGTCAAACGTACGATGAGCGATTGGCTGCAGCCGCTGTGGGAAGAGCGCGCACCGCGTTACACGCGAGCGTTGCTCGAAACGTTGGCGCTGGTCGCGTACCGTCAACCCATCACGCGCGGCGAGATCGAGGAAGTCCGGGGCGTCGTGGTCAGCACGAACATCGTTCGCACCTTGCTCGAGCGTAACTGGATTCGCGTCGTTGGCCACCGCGACGTGCCTGGCAAGCCCGCGATGTTCGGCACGACGAAAGATTTCCTCGACTACTTCGGCCTCAAGAGGCTCGAAGATTTGCCGACGCTGGCCGAGATCAAGGACGGTTTCCCGGAGCTCAGCCCGCAGACGGACCTGCTCGAGTCCCTCGAGGCGGGCGCGGATGCCGTCGCCGCGGTCGGCCTCGGAGACCTGCAGCGAATCGAAGCCGGCGTTCCCACGCCTCCTGCTGTAGTCGAGATGCTGGACGCCGACGATTTTGAGGAAGACGGTGATGAATCCGATCTCGCCGGCCCCGATCTCGTGGGCGACGACGAATCCGGTGACGACGAAGCCGCGGCGCAGACCGCGGAGGTAATCCCGCTGCGCGCGGCCGACGACGGCCAATAGCCGCCGTCTCTGGATAGAGCCTCGCGTGCCGGAGCGAATCCAAAAGATACTCGCGAACGCCGGAATCGGCTCGCGGCGTTCGATCGAGCGTTGGGTGGCCGAGGGCCGCATCACCGTCGATGGACGTATCGCCAAGCTCGGCGAACAGCTCCAAGGTCGTGAACGTGTGTGCCTAGACGGCAAACCCATTCGCTTGACCGCAGCGAAGCTCGCGCGGCCGCAACACGACTTCCTCGCGTACTACAAACCCGGAGCCACTCGCGGCACGGAAGAGACTGCGGCACGGAAGTTGCCGCGCCCGCGTCATGGGCGTTGGATCGACGTGAGCCCACTCGATCGCAACACGTCGGGCCTCGTGGTCCTCACGACCGATGGCGAGCTTGCGAGCCGCCTCATGCATCCAAGCGCGATCGTCGAGCGCGAGTACGCGGTGCGGTTGCTCGGCGAGCTCTCGCCGTCGCAGGAGCAGCAGCTTGCGGAAGGAATCAACCTGGATACCGGGCTCACCAAGGTCGAGACGATCGAAGTCGGCAAGGGCAGCGGCAGCAATGCCTGGTATCACGTGACGTTGCGCGAAGCTCGTCATCGCGATCTGCGGCCGATGTTGGCCGCCGTCGGGCTTGCGGTCAGTCGCGTGATCCGTGTTCGTTACGACGCGATCGCACTCGGCGAGCTTTTCCGCGGCGCGAGCCGGCCGCTATCAGCGTCGGAGTCGAAGGGCCTGTATGCGATAACGGCCGCTGTGGCGCGTCGCAAGGCCGAAACACACTGACATTGAAGCAAGGCAAGAGGCAAAGATGAGGCAATTGGTCGTTTGGCTTGCGTTGCTCGGTTCGTGCACGTGCGCCTTTGCGCAGGACAAGATCATCGTGTCCGGAGCCTCGGGCCAACTCGGCAGCCTCGTGATCGACGAGCTGCTCGCCCGCAACGTCGCGCCGGAGAATCTGATCCTCGTGAGCCGAACACCGAATACCGACCATCTCAAGGCGTACGCGGCGCGGGGCGCGAGCGTGCGGTTCGGCGACTTCAACGAGCCGAGCTCGCTGGACCAGGCGTACCGCGGCGGCACACGCATGCTCCTGATCAGCATCAACGGCGGGGGCGGAGACCGGCCCGCACTGCACAAGGCCGCGATCGATGCAGCCGTTCGGGCCGGCGTCAAGCAGATCGCGTACACGTCCTACGTGAATGCGGATCAGAACCAGGCGTCGACGATCGCAGTCGATCACCGGCGCACGGAACGTATCCTTCAGGACAGCGGTGTGGCCTGGACGATGCTTCGTAATCAGATCTACGCGAACGGTCTCGTTGACCAGATCGCACAAATCATCCGGGATGGACGCTACGTCACGCATACGCCAGATGCGCGCGTGGCGTACGTGACGCGAGAGGATTGTGCCGCTGCGGCGGCCGCGGTCCTCGCGAGTCCGGGACACGATAACAAGGCTTACAACATCACGGGCCCCGATGCGGTCGGGCCGCGGGATCTCGTCGCGCTCGCGACCGAGATCAGCGGCAAGGCCATCGAGCTAGTGGCGTTGACCGAAGCCGAGTATCGCCGCCAGCTCGCGGCGTCCGGCACTCCGGAAGGAGCCATCAACGGCACGATCTCGTTCACCGCCGAGCTCGACTCACCGTATCTGCGCGAGCCCGAGCACGGCGGTTGCGGATCTGACGGGTCGCCCAGCGACGAGCGTGCGCATGCTGTTGGCGCAAGACCGCGTACGGCTACGGGCCGTAGCGCAATAACGGAGAGGCAGAAGAATGACTCGCAAGAATTTTTCGTCGGGCTCGAAGTGGGAGCCGATCGTCGGCTACTCGCGCGCCGTGCGCGTAGGTCCGTACGTTCACGTGTCGGGCACGACTGCGGGCGGGGCGGACGGCCAAATCGTCGGCGTCGGTGATCTCGCCGCACAGACTCGCCAATGTTTGCGCAATATCGAGAGTGCGCTGGAGAAGGCCGGCGCCAAGCTCACCGACGTCGTGCGTACGCGCATGTTCGTCGTGAACATCGGCGAGTGGGAAAAAGCCGGTACGGCCCACGGCGAGTTCTTCGGCACAATTCGCCCCACGACCACGATGGTGGAGGTCTCGAAGCTGATCGCTCCGGAAATGCTGATCGAGATCGAGGCCGACGCTTATGTCGGCAGCGACTGAGCGAGTGCCGCGATACAAACCGCGGCGGCGGACACATCAGCTGCCGGCGTCGAGTCCGGTGAGCTCGAGGCTCAGCGTCTCGGCCGCCGTTTTGTGCCCAAGGTCTTGATGAAAGCTCCCGGTTCACCCGCTGCCGTTGGTTCGTCGAACACGGGCCCACTGATTGCGCTCGGCTTGCTCGCCCTGATTTGGGGCTACAACTGGGTCGTGATGAAGCAGGCCCTGCAATACATCGGGCCGTGGGATTTCGCAGCGCTTCGCGGCGTCTTCGGCACCGTACTGCTTTTCGTTTTGGTGTGGGCGGTCGGCGCGCCTTTGCGGCCGCGCTTCCTCGGCAAGACGATCTGCCTCGGCATTTTCCAAACAGCCGGATTCGTCGGATTGATCTCGTGGGCGCTCGAGGTCGGAGCCGCGGGCAAGAGCGCGGTGCTCGGCTACACGATGCCGTTCTGGGTCATCGTATTCGGTTGGCCGTTTTTGCCGGACCGGCTACGCGGTTGGCAATGGCCCGCTGCTGGGCTGATCTTGGCCGGCCTCGTGTTGGTTCTCGAAATGTGGAACGGCGCAGCCGACATGCAGAGCAGCTTCTTGGCGCTCGGCGCCGGGATCTCGTGGGCGGTGAGCGTGATCGTGTTCAAGACGATGCCGCTCGACGATCGCAACGATCTGCTTTCGGTGACGGCGTGGCAGATGGTATTCGGCGTGATTCCGCTCGTCGCGGTTGCTTTGCTCGTCGACGAGCGGCCGATCGTTTGGAGCGGTTACTTCATTGGTGCGTTGATCTACAACGGCATCGGTGGCATGGCCATCGCGACATTGCTCTGGGCGTACATTCTTCAGCGATTGCCTGCAACGATTAGCGGTCTCAATGCGCTGACCGTGCCGATCGTCGGCGTGATCGCAGCGTGGATCGAGCTCGGCGAACGTCCGAGCGTTGCCGAAGGGTGGGGCATGCTGCTGATTCTCGTTGGACTCGCATTATTGACGACGACACAGCGCCAGGCGCAGCCGTGAAACGCGAGCAAAAAAAACGCGGGTGACTCCCAAGAAGTCACCCGCGCTTTTGATTCTTCGCGTTCTGCGGAGTCGTTAGCGTTAGCGGTTGCCGCCACCGCCGTAGCCGCCACCACCGCCGCCATAACCGCCGCCACCGCCGCCGCCGTAGCCACCGCGACCACCGCCGCCGCCACCGTAACCGCCGCCGCCACCGTAGCCGCCACCACCACCGGGACGCGGGCCTTTCTTCTGTTGCGGTCGCGCTTCGTTGACGGTCATCGGACGGCCGCCATAGTCTTGACCATTGAGTTTATCGATCGCTGCTTGCGCTTCGGCGTCGCTGCTCATTTCGACGAAGCCGAAGCCTTTGCTTCGACCCGTATCGCGATCAGTGATCAGCTTGGCCGATTCGACCGTTCCGCACGCGCCGAATTTCGAAGTGAGATCTTCCTCAGTCGCCGAGAACGGCAGATTGCCGACGTACAGTTTCTTGCCCACGAGATCCTCCAAAATTATTTTTAGGTAAACCGTTTAAGGAGGAATCTGGGCGGCGAAGCCCTCAGGCTCGATGAACGGTTGCCAACCGGAATTAGTATATACCGCAAACACTTGTCATTGACACGGGCCGATTTTTCAAGGTTTCTCCAGGCCCCGGCCGCCCAATTCTAGAGTACCGACGCCATGCCCACCCGCCGAACCCGCCCATTCCCGGACTTCCGAGCTCTTGGCTCCGCGTCGTGGCTTTTTTGGCTCCTCGTCGTCGCGATTGTGGCGGCACCCGGCAGCGCACAACCCCCACGCGAGCTTCTGAACAGTGAACGGATTGCGGCGAAATTCGGGAGTTACGGTATCGAGGTCCTGTCGCAGAACGACGGCCTCCGCGTGTCGAACCTGTTCAGCATCGACCCTGGCGCCCGAACGTGCCGCACGTATGCGCTCGTTCGGTACCCGTCGCAAATCGATCCGACGCTTGCTGCGCCCCATGCCGCGATCCTCGCAGGTGGCTCGATCGGCGCCGTGTTCGCGGCGCAAGGGTGGGAGGTGCGCAAGACACACCTGCACTACGCCGAGATCGAGGCATCGCCGCGGCTAGCGAATCTCATGCATATCGAGCCGGGAACGCGGCTCGCGGAGCACCTCTACGTGCTCGACGTCGCGAAAGACGGCCAGGTTCTCGAATACGCGGCTCTGGTCGAGATTCACCACCCGGACTACCTAGGAATTGCCGATCTCGCGCAGATCTATGGTGCGGCCGTCTCGACGAACCACCGCGATCTCGTCGACGAGCTTCTCGCTACGGCCGCAGCGCAGGCGCGCTAGGACTGCGACGGCCGGCGGGGTTCCTGCGCTTCGAGGCGTTGCGCCCGGATACCGCGACTCGCCGCCCCGAGCAGATACAGGTAGGTCGGCGTGATGTCCTCCGGCGCCGGTAATGAGGCCGGATTTTCGGCGGGGTAGGCACGCGCGCGCATACGGGTCCGCGTTGCACCGGGGTTCACGAGGTTGACGCGAACCGACGTGCTTTCGAGCTCATCGGCCATAACCTCTGCAAGTCTTTCGGTGCCGGCCTTCGCGGCCGCGTACGCTCCCCAATACGCTCTGCCTCGCTGGCCAACTCCACTCGTCGTGAAAACGAGCGACGCGTCGGCTGAATTTCGAAGCAACGGCAACAGACAGCGCGTCAAGATGAATGGCGCGGTCAAATTCACGAGCAGGACTCGCTGCCAGAGGCCGATGTCGTAGTGCTCGATCGGGCTACGATCGCCGAGGATTCCGGCGTTGTGCAGGAGACCGTCGAGTCGGCCGTAGCGCGACTCGATCTCCGTCGTCAGAGCTTGATACTGCGGTCCTTGTGCACGCTCGAAATCGATTTGAGCCACTGCGGGCTCTGGGCCGAGCTGCTTCAGCTCTTGGTAGAGCGCCTCGAGCGCTTTCTCGCTACGGCCATGCAGGATCACCGTCGCGCCAGCTTTTACGAGGTCGCGTGCGACCGCTCGTCCAATGCCGGCGGTCGCGCCCGTGACCATGATGATACGGTCCGCGAATGCATCGGCTGTCGGTCGATAGGTGCGCCAGTCGGCGCTCGGCGTCGAGCTCATGAGATCAATGCGGTCCGTCAACGGGCCCGACGAGATCCTCGGGGTCCACGGGCGTCGTCACGTCGCGCGGCATGTCTTCGATGGTCTTCGGCGGTACCAGACGCTGGCGAGGTTGAACGCCGAGGTCCGTGAACCGGCGAGCGCTCGGCAGCACCATTCGCTCGAGCGACCCCACGCTGCTGTTGAATGCGCGGACGCTGTCGGCCAGCGATTTGCCGACGTTGCCGAGATGACTCGTGAAAGTCGTCATGCGCTCGTAGAGCTGCACTGCCAAGCCGCGAATCTCGGCGGCGTTCTCGGCGAGCGCGGTTTGTTGCCAACCGTACGCCACGGCTTTCAACAGAGCGACGAGGCTCGTCGGCGTGGCGAGGATGATGTTCTGCCGCAACGCATCGTCGAGTAGAGCAGGGCGCTCGGCCAACGCGGCGCTCAGGAATTGGTCGCCGGGAATGAACAGGATCACAAACTCCGGGCTGCGCTCGAATTGGCTCCAATAGGCCTTGTTCGCGAGCTCGCGGACGCGTCCCGCGACGATCGCAGCGTGGCGCCCTAGCGCAACGCGCCGCGCGTCGTCGCTGGTGGCCTCCGTCGCTTCGAGATAGGCGTCGAGCGGCGTCTTCACGTCGACGACGAGGTCGCGCGACTCCGGCAAGTGAATGATCATGTCCGGGCGCACCGCCCCGGTCTCGGTCGGTTGGTGGCTCTGGCTCACGAAGTCGCAATGCTCGACCATGCCGGCGAGCTCGACGAGCCGCTTGAGCGTGATCTCGCCCCACTGGCCGCGAACCTCGGGCCGCTTCAGCGCGCTCACCAGGTTGCGGGTCTCCGTGCTCAGCGCGGCTTGGCTCGCCGCCAAGGCCTCGAGCTGCGCACTGATGCTGCCATGCGTCTCGCGGCGCGATTGATCGAGCTCTTTGAGCTGGGTCTCGGCACGGGTCAGCGCCTCGCGAATCGGCTTGACGAGACCTTCGATCGCTTGCTCGCGAGCCGCGAGATCGCCTTTCGCACGCTCCGTCTGAATGCCCAGCGTCTCGCGCGCGAGCTTCAGGAACGTCTCCGTGTGACTGTGGAACTGGCGATCGGCGATCTCATCGAACGCCGACCCGAGCCGGTGCGCCGCAAGGGCGAGCATCCGCTCCCGCTCGACGTCCTGCGCCGCATGACCGCGGAGCTCGGCCTCCGCCACGGCGAGCCTGCGGCCGACAGCCGTTGCCCGCCAGATCCCGAGCAACAGCCCGACCGCGAGGCCGGCGACGGCGGCCAGCAGCACATACAAGAGGATGCTCGCCGACATGCTTCAGGGCGGTCCGAGTCGCCGTGTGCAGGCGAAGTAATTCACGTCGACGTTGCCGTCTAGCCAGTACGACCGCGTCACGGGATTGAAGTGCAGTCCGGTCAGCTCGGTGACGTCGAGACCGGCGCGACGACACCACGTTGCTAGCTCGGCTGGGCGGATCAGCTTCGTGTACTCGTGAGTTCCACGCGGCAGCAACCCGAGCACGTACTCCGCGCCGACGATCGCGAGCGCGAAGCTCTTGAAGTTGCGGTTGATCGTCGAGAAGAACGCGGAGCCGCCCGGTCGTAGCGCGATCGCGCACGCGGCAACGATGCGCGAAGGGGCGGGAACGTGCTCGAGCATCTCGAGGCACGTGACCACATCGAACTGCCCCGGCAACTCGGCCACCAAATCCTCGACGGCGACGCAGCGATAGTCGATCGCGAGATCACCCGCGTGTTCCCGAGCCGCCGCGATGTTCTCCGGCGCCATGTCGATCGCGCTGACGCGCGCGCCGCGGGCGGCGAGTCCCTCCGCAAGCAATCCACCACCACAACCGACATCGAGCACTCGAATTCCCGCGAGCGGCACGCGCTCGGCGATATAGTCGAGCCGTAGCTCGTTGATCTCGTGCAGAGTGCGGAATGCGCCGTGGGGGTCCCACCACTCGTCGGCGCGCGACGCAAACTTGCGGAGCTCGCCCGAATCCACGTTGGTGTTCGTCATGCTTGATCTCGCAGGTCACGACCCCATCGCTCGGCGGCAGCAGAAATCTCCGCGATGTCGAGGCGCAGCGCCGCACCTTCGGCCACCAAGTGCTCACCCGCGATCCACACGTCGCTGACGTCGTGTCTCGATGCAGCGTAAACCAGCTGCGACACGGGATCGAGCATGGGCAGGTGTGGAATTCCCGAGAGATCCACGCAAATGACATCCGCCGACTTGCCTGCGACGAGGGATCCGATCTCGGAAGATAGTCCGAGCGCTCGCGCACCATTGATCGTGGCCATCGCGAGCGCCTGCGCCGCCGGAAGTGCGGTGGCCGACCCCGCGGTCTGTTTGGCCAGCAACGCCGCCGTCTGGAGCTCGCTCCAAAGGTCGAGACGATTGTTGCTCGCCGCGCCATCGGTCCCGAGCGCGACGTTGACGCCGGCGTCCAGCAGGGCGGCGACGGGGCACAGTCCGTTCGCGAGCTTCAGGTTCGAACGCGGGCAATGCACGACGCTCGACCCGGCCGTCGCCAATTGGTCGATTTCGGCGGGCAGGAGCTGTGTCGCGTGCACGCCGATCAACCCGGGCGTTACGAGGCCGAGCGCGGCGAGGCGCTCGAGCGGGCGACGGCCGGTCGCATCGACCGCTGCAGCAACCTCGGCCGCCGATTCGTGCAAGTGGATGTGGACCGGTCGATCCAGCTCGTCGGCGAGCCGGCGAATGTGACTCAGCGTCGCGTCACCGACACTGTACGGCGCGTGCGGCGCGAATGCCGTCGTGACCAAGGGTTCCGTGCGGAATCGGTCGTGCACTTCGAGTCCCTTGCGTAAGTACTCGTCGGCATTCGCGGCCCAAGCCGTCGGGAAATCCAGCGCGATGAGACCGAGAACGGCCCGCATCCCCGATTCGACCGCGACGGTGCCCGTGACATCCGGGTAGTAGTACATGTCGGAGAAACATGTGATCCCGCCGACCAGCATCTCTGCGATCGCGAGTCGCGTGCCGTCGGCGACGAACTCGGGTCCTATCCACCGCGCCTCGGCGGGCCAGATCCGTTCGCGCAGCCAGCCGTCGAAGGGCAGGTCGTCCGCGAGTCCCCGAAAAAGCGCCATTGCGGCGTGCGTGTGACTGTTGACGAGGCCGGGCAGAAGCGCGTGTCGCGGGCGATCGTGCCGGACTCGTGCCGTGTATCGACGGTCGGCTTCGCCAACCGCCAAGACATCGACGATACGTCCCGCGTCGATGACGAGCGCGAGGCCTTCCTCGGCGACCACATGGGGCTCGACACGGATGGTCCAACGGGGACAAATCAGAGCGTCGACGGTTTCGATCGACAAGATTGGGTGCTCGCAAAAAGGCGAGCAAGTATAGCTTCCGAATACCGCCCCGGCGCTACGGCGATAACGGTCTGTGTGCTAGACTTTGCCCTTGTTTTTTGGGCACTTGGATGTGTCGTTCGGGTGACGCAAGAGCCGCATAAACGGTCTTCGGCGTTGCCCGGCCAACCTTACACCTCGTCGATTTCCTATCCCCTCCGCGCCAACGCGGGCGGGTGGAGGGCGGGGCCTTTTTTTGAGTGCAAACGATGGCAGTAGGTAAGGAAGTCATCCCGGTCAATCTCGAAGACGAGATGCGCCAGTCGTACCTCGATTACGCGATGAGCGTGATCGTGGGCAGAGCGCTGCCGGACGTTCGCGATGGTCTGAAGCCGGTGCATCGGCGCGTGCTCCACGCCATGCGCGAGCTCGGCAACGAGTGGAATAAGGCTTACAAAAAGTCCGCTCGCGTCGTCGGCGACGTCATCGGCAAATACCACCCGCACGGCGATGTCGCGGTCTACGACACGATCGTGCGGCTCGCGCAGCCGTTCTCGATGCGCTATTTGCTGATCGACGGCCAAGGCAACTTCGGCTCGGTCGACGGCGATGCGCCGGCGGCCATGCGCTACACCGAAGTCCGCATGGCTCGGATCACGCAAGAGCTGCTCGCCGACATCGACAAGGAAACCGTCGATTTCGTCCCGAACTACGACGAGAGTGAACGCGAGCCGTCGGTACTGCCGACGCGAATACCGAACCTGCTCGTCAACGGCTCTTCGGGCATCGCGGTCGGCATGGCCACGAACATCCCGCCGCACAACTTGGGCGAGGTCATCGACGCGTGCCTGGCGTTGCTCGCGAACCCCGAGCTCACGCTGGCCGACATCATCAAGCTGATCCCCGGGCCGGACTTCCCGACCGCCGGAATGATCTACGGCATTCAGGGCGTCGTCAGCGCGTACAGCACCGGTCGCGGCCGCATCTATGTGCGCGGACGAACGCACATCGAGCCGCTCGGCGAGCGAGGCGATCGCGAGTCGATCATCATCACGGAGCTGCCGTACCAGGTTAACAAGGCGCGGCTGATCGAGCGCATCGCGGAGCTCGTTCGGGAAAAGAAGATCGAGGGCATCAGTGAGCTGCGCGACGAGTCCGACAAGGACGGCATGCGCGTGGTCATCGAGCTCAAGCGCGGCGAGCTGTCGGACGTGGTGCTGAACAACCTGTTCAAGCAGACGCCTCTGCAGAGCGTGTTCGGCATCAACATGGTGGGGCTCGTCGACGGCCAGCCGAAGCTGCTGTCGGTGAAGGAGCTGCTCGAAGCGTTCCTGCGCCACAGGCGCGAGGTCGTCACACGCCGCACGCTGTTCGACCTGCGCAAGGCGCGCGAGAGAGCCCACATCTTGGAAGGCCTGATGGTCGCGCTCGCGAACATCGACGAGATCATCGCGCTGATCAAGGCGTCCCCGTCGCCGACCGAGGCGCGAACCGCGCTGTGCGCACAGCCGTGGCGCCCAGGTGCCGTGATGGGCTTGCTCGAGCGTGCCGGCGCCGACGCAACTCGGCCCGAGGATCTGACGGAAGAGGCTGGCCTGACGGACGGCCGGTACCGGCTATCGACCACCCAGGCGCAGGCGATCCTGGACTTGCGTCTTCACCGCCTCACCGGCCTAGAGCAAGACAAGATTTCTTCTGAATACAGTGAGTTGATCACTAATATTCAGAACTTCCTGGAGATCCTCGCGAACCCCGAAAAGCTTCAGGAAGTCATCCGGAGCGAGCTGGTCGAGGTCCGCGCCGCGTATGCGGACAAGCGGCGGACCGAGATCGTCGAGAACTACGACGACCTCACGGTCGAGGACCTGATCCCGGAAGAGACCGTCGTCGTGACCCTGTCGCATGCGGGCTACGCGAAGTCGCAACCGGCCGTGGTCTATCAGGCGCAACGGCGAGGCGGTCGCGGCCGCACCGCGGCTCGCGTAAAGGACGAAGACTTCATCGACCAACTGTTCGTCGCGAGCTCGCACGACACGGTGCTGTGCTTCTCGAGCCGCGGCAAAGCGTATTGGCTGAAGGTCTATCAAGTGCCGCAGGCGGCGCCGGGTGCGCGCGGGCGGCCGATCGTGAATCTGTTGCCGCTCGAGGAAGGCGAGCGCATCAACGCCGTGCTGCCGGTGAAAGCATTCGAGGAAGATAAGTTCGTGTTCCTGGCCACGAAGCACGGCACGGTGAAAAAGACGCCGCTGTCGGCGTTCGCGCGGCAGCGCACGAACGGCATCATCGCGGTCGAGTTGCGCGACGACGACCGTCTGATCGGTGCCGGCATCACGAATGGCCAACAAGACATCATGTTGTTCGCGAGCTCCGGCAAGGCGATCCGTTTCGCGGAGCAAGATGTGCGCCCGATGGGCCGCACCGCGGCGGGTGTGCGCGGGCTTCGCCTCGGCGGCCCGCCAGACGAAGTCATCGCGCTCAGCATCATCGGCGCCGGCCCGATCGTGACCGCAACGGAGAACGGCTACGGCAAGCTGACACCGCTCGAGGAACATCCCGTGCAGGGACGCGGCGGCCAAGGCGTGATCTGCATACAAACGACCGAACGCAACGGCAGGCTTGTTGGCGCGCTCCAGGTTTCGCCGGAGGATGAGCTCATGCTGATCACCTCGACCGGCACGCTCGTGCGCACTCCGGTCGCCGAGATCTCGACGATGGGGCGCAACACGCAGGGCGTGCGCCTAATCCGCCTCGACGAAAGCGACCGCTTCGTGGGCATCTCGCGCGTCGAGCCGGTGCCCGGCGACGATATCCCAGCATCCGAATAGGGTACGGAGACCCTTCCCATGAAGCGTGTATTCAACTTCAGCCCCGGGCCGGCGATGTTGCCGGCAGCGGTCCTCGAGCGCATGCAAGCCGAGCTGTTGGACTGGCGTGGCAGCGGCATGTCCGTGATGGAGGTCAGCCATCGCGGCACGGATTTCATCGAGTTCGCGGCCGAGTCGGAACGAAATTTACGCGACCTGCTCGGTGTGCCCGCTCACTACAAGGTGCTGTTCCTTCAGGGCGGCGCGACGCTGCAGTTCGCCGCAGTGCCGCTGAACATCGCTCCGGCCGGCGCCGTCGCGGACTATGTCGTCACGGGTAACTGGGGCGAGAAGGCCGTCCAAGAGGCGGAGCGCTACATTCGCGTGAACGTGGCTGCAACTGCCAAGGCCAGCAAGTTCACGACGATTCCGGACCCGCGCACCTGGACCGTGTCGAAATCCGCAGCCTATTTGCACTACACACCGAACGAGACCGTGTTCGGCGTGGAGTTCCACGACATCCCGGAAGTGTCGGATGCGCCGCTCGTGGCCGACATGTCGTCGACGCTACTGTCGCGGCCGATCGACGTCAGCCGGTTCGGTGTCATTTATGCGGGAGCGCAGAAGAACATCGGTCCCGCGGGCCTCGCGATCGTGATCGTTCGTGAGGATCTGCTCGGCCGCGCGCGCCGCGAGACTCCGGGCGTCATCGATTACAAGACGATGGCCGAAAACGACTCGATGTGGAACACACCGTCGACGTTGTCGTGGTACATCGCCGGCCTCGTGTTCCAGTGGCTGAAGGAGCAGGGCGGCTTGCAGGCGATGGGCAAGCTCAGCGAGCGCAAGGCCACGAAGCTCTACGCGGCCATCGACGGTTCGGGGTTCTACAAGAATCCCGTTGAGAAGGCGTACCGGTCGTGGATGAACGTGCCGTTCACACTGCCCGACGCTGCGCTCGACAAGCCGTTCCTGCAGGAGGCGAAGGCGACAGGTCTCACGAACCTGAAAGGGCACCGTGTGGTCGGCGGCATGCGCGCGAGCATCTACAATGCGATGCCCGAGGCCGGCGTCGACGCGTTGGTCGCGTTCATGGCCGACTTCGCGAAACGGCACGGGTGACGCGATGGCGATGTTCAAGATTCGAACGCTGAACAGCATCGCGGTTACCGGCCTCGACCGCTTGCCTCGAGATCGATACGAAGTCGCATCGGAGCTCGCGCGCCCGGACGCGATTCTGTTGCGGTCGTTCAAGATGCACGATCTGGCGATCCCCGACTGCTTGTTGGCCGTGGGCCGTGCGGGCGCAGGCACGAACAACATCCCGGTCACCAAACTCAGCAAAGTTGGTGTGCCGGTATTCAACACGCCCGGTGCTAACGCGAACGCGGTCAAAGAGCTCGTGATCGCGGGCCTGTTGATGGCAGCCCGTAACTTGCCCCAGGCGCTCGCTTACGTGCGCACGCTGAAGGGCTCGGGCGATGAGCTCGACAAGGCCGTCGAGGCCGGCAAGAAACAATTCGTCGGCTTCGAGCTGCCGAGGCGCACGCTCGGCGTCGTCGGACTGGGAGCGATCGGCGTCGAGGTTGCAAATGCGGCCTTGAAGCTCGGCATGAACGTGCTGGGGTACGACCCGGCGATCACGGTGCAGCACGCATGGGCGCTCTCGTCGGGCGTCCAGAAGGCCGTGAACATCGACGATTTGTTTGCGCGCGCCGACGTCGTCACGGTGCACGTGCCGCTGAACAAGAACACGGACAAGCTCGTGAATGCGGCGCGGATCGAAGCGATGCGCCGTGGCTCGGTCGTTTTGAACTTCTCCCGCGATGCCATCGTCGACGCGCAGGCAGTCGTCGCGGCATTGGATTCCGGGAAACTGCGCGCCTACGTCACGGATTTTCCGACGCGTGAGTTACTGGACCACGGCAAAGTGATCTCCCTGCCGCACCTCGGCGCCTCGACTGTCGAAGCCGAGGAGAACTGCGCCGTCATGGTCGTCGACAACGTGCGTGAGTTCCTCGAGAACGGCAACGTCACGCGCTCCGTGAATTTTCCGGAGACCGTGCTGAGCCGCACGCGCCCGCATCGCGTCGCGATTCCGCACAAGAACGTGCCCAACATGGTGGCGCAGATTCTGACCGCACTCGCGGCACAGAACATCAATATCGCCGACATGCTGAATCATTCGCGCGACGAGCTCTCGTACACGCTCGTTGACCTCGACGCGGCACCGAACGACGCGACGATTGCGCGAATCCGCGGCATCGACGGTATCTTGTCGGTGCGCGTCCTGCCGATCATCGACGCATAAGCGTAGCCGGAGCGGCCATGCCGAAACGCAAATCCAAACCCAGGGTGAAAACGCCGCGCAAGCCCGCCCAAGTTGGAAGCGACGACGCATTGGTCGCGTTGCGCGGCAAGATCGACGGCGTCGATGGCGAGATTCAGAAGCTGATCGCCGAACGCGCTCGATACGCGAAAGAGATCGGCGTCGTGAAAGGCATCACCAAGACAGCTGAGTTCTATCGCCCCGAACGCGAAGCGCAGGTGCTGCGGCGTGTCGTCGAGCGAAACGAGGGGCCACTTCGCGACGAGGAAATGGTCCGGTTGTTTCGCGAGCTGATGTCGGCGTGCCTCGCACAGGAGGAGCCGCTCAAGGTCGCATATCTCGGGCCCGAAGGGACTTTCACGCAGTCCGCTGTGCTGAAGCACTTCGGGCATTCCGTGCATGCCCTGTCGGTGCCCACGGTCGACGAGGTGTTTCACGAAGTCGAGAGCGGCACCGCGGACTTCGGCGTTGCGCCGATCGAGAACTCCAGCGAAGGCACAGTGAACATCCACACGCTCGACATGTTCCTGACGTCGCCGCTGAAGATCTGCGGCGAGATCGAGCTTCGGATCCATCAGCACCTGATGGGGCGCATGGACGGCCTCAAAGACATCAAGCGCGTCTGCTCTCATCCGCAGTCGCTGGCTCAGTGTCGCGGCTGGCTCGCGCAACACTTGCCGGACGTGGAGAAGGTGCCGGTCGCGAGCAACGCGGAAGGCGCCCGCCGCGCGCGCGACGAGGACGGGACTGCCGCGCTCGCTGGCGAAGCCGCTGCCAAAGTCTATGGGTTGCAGATCCTCTTCAACACCGTCGAGGATCGGGACGACAACACGACCCGCTTCGTCGTGATCGGCCGTAAGCTGTTTCCGCCGAGCGGCAACGACAGGACCACGGTGCTCGTCGCTGCGCGCGAGTCCGAAGGACCCGGCGTGCTGCTGCATCTGCTCGCACCATTGTCGAAGCATGGCGTGAACATGACGAGAATCGAGTCCCGTCCTTCGCGCAAGCGGAAGTGGGACTATGTGTTCTTCTTGGATCTCGACGGTCATGCCGAGGAGCCAAAGGTGCGCAAGGCCCTCGACAAGATGAAATCGAAGGCGTCGGTGCTGAAGGTGCTCGGCGCATTTCCAAAGGCGATTCTCTAGCCCGTCGCCCGTGTCCCATCATCCCAATCGCTTTCGCGCGGAGCCGACGCGGCATATCGGCGGCGAAATCACGGTGCCCGGCGACAAGTCGATCTCGCACCGGTCGTTGATGCTCGGCGCGGTGGCCGAAGGTAAAACGGTCGTGCACGGGTTTCTCGCGAGCGAAGACTGCCTCGCCACCGAAGCCGCGCTCTCGGCGATGGGCGTCGATATCGAACGTACTGCGGGGGGGGCCGTCCGAATCGACGGCGTCGGCATGCACGGCCTTCGAGCGCCGAGCGGGACCCTCGATCTCGGCAACTCCGGCACCGCGATTCGACTCTTGATGGGCCTCCTGGCCGGTCAACCGTTCGATTGCGAGCTGACCGGCGACGCGTCGCTTCGGCAGCGCCCGATGGAGCGAGTTGCGGCACCCTTGCGCGCGATGGGCGCTCGCATCGAGACCTCGGCCGGCGGCCGCCCGCCGGTAAAGATTCGCGGTGGCGCCCGACTCAGCGGCATGGACTACGAGCTGCCGATGGCGAGCGCTCAGGTGAAGTCGGCGTTGTTGCTGGCAGCCTTGAGCGCACACGGCACGACAACGGTCCGTTCGCCGGGCCCGAGTCGCGACCATACCGAGCGCATGCTGAAGAGCATGGGGGTGCCGGTCGCGGTGTCGACGCACGGGCACGCTCACACGGTCACGCTGCAAGGCCCGGCCAAGCTGCGCGGCTTCGAGATCGAAGTGCCGGCGGATTTCTCGTCAGCAGCATTCTTCATGATCGCGGGATGCCTTGGCGCCCGCGACGGCTTGCTGATCCGCAACGTCGGCGTGAACCCGACGCGAATCGGGTTGCTCTCGATCCTGCGCGAGATGGGCGCCTCTATCGAGCTGCGCGCCGAACGCAACGTCGGGGCCGAACCGGTCGCCGACATCTGGGTCGAGCAGAGCGAGCTCAGAGGCATCGCCGTGCCGCCGGAGCTCGTCCCGCTCGCGATCGATGAGTTTCCGATCTTGTTCATTGCCGCCGCAGCGGCGGACGGCGAGACGATCGTCAGCGGTGCAGAGGAGCTGCGCAAGAAGGAAACCGATCGGATCGCTGTGATGGCACGCGGGCTGGCCGCGGTGGGCATCGATATTGAAGAGCGGCCAGATGGCGCACGAGTCGTGGGCGGACGCATGACCGGCGGCACCGTCGATAGCCGCGGCGACCATCGCATCGCGATGGCGTTCGCGGTCGCGAGCTTGCGCGCGAACGCGGCGATCGACATCTTGAACACCGCCGAGGTCGCAACGTCTTTCCCGAACTTCCTCGAAGTCGCGGCCACGGCCGGATTGAACGTGCAGGCGAGCGGAGACCGGTAGTGACGACGCCGGTCCCCGTTGTGGCAATCGATGGCCCAAGCGGCTCGGGGAAGGGCACGATCGGCCGGCTTCTGGCAAGAAAGCTCGACTGGCATTACCTCGATAGCGGCGCGTTGTATCGGCTGGCTGCATTGGCCGCCCTGAAGCGGCATGTGGACCTCGGAGACGCGGATTCGGTCGCGAAAATAGCGATCGGGCTCGACATCCGTTTCGCGTCCGGGGGCAGCGTAGAACAGGTCTATCTCGACGGCGCCGATGTGACGACCGAGCTGCGCACGGAGCGGGCTGGCGACGCGGCTTCGAGGGTCGCGGTCATTCCCGAGGTCCGGGCGGCACTGCTGCAAAGGCAGCGCGATTTCGCGGTTCCCCCAGGTCTCGTCGCCGATGGCCGCGACATGGGAACCGTGGTTTTCCCCGACGCGACGCTGAAGGTCCTCCTGACCGCGAGCGCGGAAGCGCGCGCGATGAGACGTCATAAGCAGTTGAAAGAAAAGGGGATTGATGTTAGCCTGCCCGACCTTTCTTGGGACATAGCGCAGCGGGATGCGCGCGATGCGACCCGCACGGCAGCGCCGTTTAGAGCGGCGCCGGATGCGCAGGCCATCGACTCGACGAGTCGGACTCCCGAGGAGGTCGTCGCCCACATATTGCAGTGGCTCCAACATGTGGGGGTCGTAACGCAACGAGCCTAGTGGTAGCAGCGGCCGGATGCCGCTGCAGTTCAATGGTCAACCCGCATTTGCAGGATGCAACGCGGTCAATGGAACAATCATGAGCGAATCATTTGCACAGCTTCTAGAAGAGAGTTTTGCCAGTCAGAAGATCAAGACGGGCTCGATCCTGACCGGAATCGTCAT
This sequence comes from uncultured Gammaproteobacteria bacterium, assembly GCA_963741255.1. Lineage (GTDB taxonomy): Bacteria > Pseudomonadota > Gammaproteobacteria > Steroidobacterales > Rariloculaceae > FEN-1219. The sequence goes on from CAVUHM010000002.1 coordinate 494,256, forward strand.
CGGCGTTAACGCCGACATGGTGATCGTCAACGCCGGACTGAAGTCCGAAGCGGTCATCCCAGCCGAACAATTTTTGAACGAGCGCGGTGAGCTCGAAGTCAAGGTCGGCGACCACGTCGAAGTGGCGCTCGACACCGTCGAGGACGGCTTCGGCGAGACGCGCTTGTCGCGCGAAAAGGCGAAGCGCACACGCACCTGGACGCGTCTCGAGGAGTCGTTCCAGAAAGGTGAGATCGTCACCGGCACCATCAGCGGGCGCGTGCGCGGCGGGTTCACCGTCGACATCGACCTCGTCCGCGCGTTCCTGCCGGGCTCGCTCGTCGACGTGCGCCCGATCCGCGACCCCGCGGCGCTCGAAGGCTCCACGCTCGAATTCAAGGTCATCAAGCTCGATCAGAAGCGCAACAATGTTGTCGTGTCGCGACGCGCCGTCGTCGAGGCCGAGTACAGCGCCGAGCGCGAATCACTGCTGAAGAATCTGCAGGAAGGCACGGTGCTCAAGGGCGTCGTCAAGAATCTCACCGACTACGGTGCGTTCGTCGACCTGGGCGGCATCGATGGCCTGCTACACATTACCGACATGGCATGGAAGCGGGTCAAGCACCCCTCGGAAGTCGTCAGCGTCGGCCAGGAGCTCGAAGTCAAAGTCCTGAAATTCGATCGTGAGCGCAACCGCGTCTCGCTGGGCTTGAAGCAGCTCGGCGCAGATCCGTGGGCGGACCTCGCTCGCCGTTACCCGCCGAACACGCGTCTGTTCGGCAAGGTCACGAACATCGCGGACTATGGCTGCTTCGCGGAGATCGAGGAGGGTGTCGAAGGCCTCGTCCACGTCTCCGAGATGGATTGGACCAACAAGAACGTGAACCCCCACAAGGTCGTGCAGATCGGCGACGAGGTGGAGGTCATGGTGCTCGACATCGACGAAGAGCGCCGCCGCATCTCGCTCGGTCTCAAGCAGTGCAAGGCGAATCCGTGGGTCGAGTTCGGCGAGAACTACAAGAAGGGCGACAAGGTTTCCGGCCAGATCAAGTCGATCACCGATTTCGGCGTGTTCATCGGACTGCCTGGCGGCATCGATGGTCTCGTGCATCTCTCCGATCTCTCCTGGGACGTGCCCGGCGAGGAAGCCGTGCGCAACTACAAGAAGGGCGAGGAGATCGAGACCACCGTGCTCGCGATCGACCCGGAGCGCGAACGCATCTCGCTCGGCGTCAAGCAGCTCGATAAGGACCCGCTGTCGCTGTTCCTCGGCGATCATCCGAAGGGCAGTGTCGTATCGGGTGTCGTGCAGGAGCTCGACGCGAAGCTCGCGACCGTGACGCTCGACGGCGGCATGATCGGTCATCTGCGCGCTTCCGAGATCGCGCGCGACCGAGTCGAGGATGCGCGCACCGTGCTCAAGGTCGGCGAAACCGTCGAAGCGAAAATCACGGGAGTCGACCGCAAGACACGCATCATCTCGCTGTCGATCAAGGCCAAGGAAGTCCACGAAGAGCAGCAAGCGCTCCAGAACTACAAGAGTGATTCCGGACGCACCACGACCGGCACCACACTCGGCGATTTGCTCAAGGAACAGATGGGTCCGGAATGAGGTCTTCGCGCATCGGCGCGAGGCGTGCAAGAGAGGCAGGAAGAAGGTCCATACTGATGACAAAATCCGAGCTGATCGAGTCGATCGCCCGCAGTCAAAAACACTTGCCTGCGAAGGACGTGGAACTGGCCGTCAAGCACATCCTCGAGCTGATGAGCGAGGCACTCGCGAACGGCGAGCGAATCGAAATACGCGGTTTCGGCTCGTTCTCGCTGCACTACCGCCCGCCGCGGATGGGGCGCAACCCCAAAACCGGCGAAGCGGTAGCGCTTGCGGGCAAGAACGTTCCGCATTTCAAGCCCGGTAAAGACCTTCGCGAACGCGTGAACGAATCCCGGCACCTGCCGGTGCGCGACTGATCGGCTGATCCTTACCGTGGGGCGCGGTCACGCGCGGAGGGACACGGGTTTGGGCACGCTGCTCGAGCCGACCTAAGTCATGCCGACCGACGCCACGTTTCTTCTGGCCGCGTTGTTCATCGTGTTCGGTGCGCTCGGCTACGTCTACAAGATCTTCACCGACCGCGGCCGAGACCTCCCGCCGCGCATCAGCGCCGACTACATCCGCGGGCTGAACATGGTTCTGAACCGCCGGACGGACGAGGCCCTCGAGCTGTTCGTGCAGATGGCGAAGGTCGACGACGATACGCTCGAGACACACTTCGCGCTCGGCCATCTCTTCCGCCGACGCGGCGAGTTCGAGCGCGCGATTCGCGTCCACGAGAACCTGCTCGCTCGGCCAAGCCTGAGTGAAGCACAGCGCCACCAAGCCGTGTTCTCACTGGCCGAAGACTATCTGGGCGCCGGCCTCTTCGACCGGGCCGAACACCTATTCTCTGAGCTTCGCGACAGCAACACGCTCGCGGCTGCCGCGCTCGACAAGCTCGTCGGGATCTACGAGCGCGAGCAAGACTGGCACAAAGCCATCGAAGCGCTCCGCAAGCTCGAGATGCTCCGCGGCAGCAAATCCAACCAAGTCGCGCAGTATTATTGCGAGCTAGCGGAAACGGCCAGAGCAGCCGGCGACCGTCAGTCGGCGCGCGAGTATCTGCGAAACACCGTGCGCAGCGAGTCGGGCGCGCTACGCGGCGCGTTGATTCGCGCCACGCTGGCTCAGGAGGATCGCGACTACGCCCAGGCGATTGCGCTCTACGAGCAGGTCGTCTCCACGAACCAACATTTCATCACCGAAGTGCTGCCGCCGCTCCTCGAGTGCTACCGCGCGATGGGTCACGTTGCCGAGTTCGACTCCTACCTCGACACGCTGATTGCGAGGGACGATTCCTTGTACAAGAACCTGGCCTACGCCGCCATCATCGGGAATCTCGGCGGCTCTCCAGCGCTATCGCGCCTCGTCGAACGGTTCGTGTTCGAGCACCCTGTGCTCGCGAATCTCGTGAATGCCGACGAGCTCAAGAACTTGCCGGCGGAGCAGCGTGGAGCCGCGGTCGCTCGCATCGCGAGCGGGCTACGGACGATTGCTTTGGCGAGCGCGCGATACCGGTGCAGCAATTGTGGCTATAGCACGCAGCGTTTCATCTGGCACTGCCCGAGTTGCAAGCTCTGGGAGACCGTTCGGCCTCTGTCGAGCGTGCCGCTCGAAACAGTGCTGAATCCACCATGAGCCACACGAGAGAATCTGCGCGAAGGCGCGAGATTGCGTAGCTGCTTGGCCGGTCGACGGCCCCTAGCATGGCGACTCCTTTCAACTTGAGGAGTGATAGCCATGGAATCGATGACGTTACGAACGATCTGCGCGTTGGCCGCGGCGTGTGTGGGGTTCGCGGCAGCGGCGGGACCCGTGAACATCAACACGGCCGATGCGGCGACATTGGCCAACGAGCTCACCGGCGTCGGCCCCGCGTTGGCAGAAGCAATCGTCGCCGATCGCAAGGCGAATGGAAACTTTGCGACCGCAGAGGCGCTTGCACGCGTGAAGGGAGTCGGCAACCGTATCGTCGAGATGAACAAGGCCAACATTCTCGTCGCCGATCCGGCACCGCCTCGCTGATCATCGGGCCCGGGTGCGGGGACGGGGCGCCCCGCACCCGCGCTCGGCGTCGAGGTCTCGTGATCGACACCACAGCATCGAGATGACGACCTTCGGTATCATGTTGCGGTCTGTAGTACCGAGGGGTATCGATGTCGCAGATTCGGACGGCCGTTTTTCCGGTGGCAGGGCGGGGCACCCGCTTTCTGCCTGCAACGAAGGCGTCACCGAAGGAGATGCTGCCGATCGTCGACAAGCCGCTGATCCAGTACGCCGTCGAGGAAGCGCTGGAAGCGGGGGCTGAGCGCCTCGTCTTTATCACCGGCTCGTCGAAGCGAGCCATCGAAGATCACTTCGATACGGATGCCGAGCTCGAACGACAGCTCGCGGACTCGGGAAAACATGACCTTCTGGCCCTGGTCCGCGATATCGTGCCGCCCGAAGCCACCTGTTTATTCGTGCGGCAGGGAGTCCCGTTGGGACTCGGACACGCGGTGCTCTGCGCGAAGGTCGCGGTCGGCGATGAGCCTTTCTTCGTTCATCTCGCCGACGACCTGATCTACAGCAAGGTCGGCTGCTTGCGGCAGATGCGCACGCACTTCGAAACACACCACGCGAGCGTGCTCGGCGTGGAGACAGTCCCGCACGATCAAACCGGTAGCTATGGCATCGTGGCCGTGCGCCCCGAGAACGGCTCCCAGCGCGTCACGCGTATCGTGGAGAAACCCAAGCCCGCGGACGCGCCGTCCAATCTTGCAGTCGTGGGCCGCTATATCCTGACGCCCGCGATCTTCTCGAAGCTCGAGCGCACGCAGCGCGGCGCGGGCGGAGAGATCCAGTTGACGGATGGCATCGCCGCGCTGCTCGCGGATGAGCCGGTGCACGTCTTGCCGTTCACGGGCATTCGCTACGACTGCGGCAGCAAGCTCGGTTATCTGCGTGCGACCGTCGAATACGGGCTTCGTCACCCGGATCTCGGCGAGAGTTTTCGCGCTTACCTCCAGAACGTCTGGGAGCGATAGCGGCGCGCGTCACCATCGCGCGGCCGACTCGCGAATGTCCTCGTTGTGCTCGCCGAGCAGAGGCGGGTAACGCCGATACGTCGGTCCGTTCGCCTCGAAACGCATCGGGACCGCTATCGATTTGACGATTCCGATCAAGGGATGATCGAGCTCGACGATCATTCGTCGCGCAAGCACGTGCTCGTCGGTCAGCGTCTCGTCCGGAAAGTTGATCGGTCCTGCAGGAACACCGGCGGCGACGAGCTCCTCGACCCATTCGCCGGCGGGTCGGCGCCGCAGAATCGCCTCGATCAATGGGATCAACTCCGCACGATTCACATTACGCTCTGCGTTCGTCGCGAAACGCGGATCGATCATGAGCGTGCCCTCGACGCCCAGGATCTTGCAGAACCTGGACCATAGCCGCTCGTTGCCAACGGCGATGATCATCGTCTTGTCTTCCGCGCGGACCGGCTGATACGGCGTCACGCTCGGATGTTCGTTGCCGAGGCGCGGCGGCCGTTTGCCCGTTGCGAAGTAGCTGGCGCCGATGTTCGCGAGCCAACTCAGCTGCGCATCGACCAGCGACACGTCGATGAGCTGCCCCACGCCCGTTCCCGTGTTGCGATTGTCGCGCGCATACAGCGCTGCGAGAACGCCCATGCAGGCATAGATGCCGCCCGAGATATCGGCCATCGGCGACGGGAATCGACTCGGCCCCCCGTCGACAGGCCCCGTCAAAGCCATCAAGCCCGCTTCACCTTGCGCGATGATGTCGTAGCCGCTGCGGTTGGCCTTGGGGCCCGTGTGCCCGTAGCCACTGACGGCCCCGTAGATGAGGCGAGGGTTGCGAGCGCGCAAGGTCGCGGGATCGAGCCGTGCGCGTGCCAACGAATCGAGCCGTGGATTGTTGGTAAGGAACACATCGGCACGGTCGATCAACGTCTCGACAAGCTGCAAGTCGTCGGGTTTTTTGATGTCGAGCTCGATGCTGCGCTTGTTGCGATTCACGGCTAGAAAGTACGCGCTCTCTCCCTCGAGAAACGGCGGCCCCCAACCGCGTGCTTGGTCGCCGTCGCCGGGGCGCTCGACCTTGATCACGTCGGCGCCGAGATCCCCGAGTAGCATCGCGCAATATGGGCCGGCGAGCGCTTCCGTCATGTCGACGACTTTGAGTCCTGTCAGCGGCGCCGGCTCGGTCACGGTCTCTCCAGGTTGTGCTGTAATGTCGGCGGCTAGTATAAGCGCCGGTGATCGGGAGACCTCGTGAGAAACAACATCGCGGTACGCAACATCGATCGCGCCGACGCCGATGTCGTGAAAGCACTTGGCGAGCACGGCGTGGCCACGGTGCACGAAGCGCAAGGACGCACCGGGTTGCTGCAGCCGTACATGCGGCCGATCTATCCCGGCGCCCGTATCGGCGGCAGCGCGATCACCGTGCTGCTGCACCCAGGCGACAACTGGATGCTGCATGTTGCCGTGGAGCTCGCGCGGCCCGGTGACATCATGGTCGTCGCCGTGAGTGCACTTAACTCGGATGGCATGTTCGGTGATTTGTTGGCGACCTCGTTCCGTGCGCGCGGCGTCCTCGGGCTCGTGATCGATGCGGGAGTGCGCGACGTCAAGGATCTCACGGAGATGCGGTTCCCGGTCTGGAGCCGCGCCGTTTCGGCGAAGGGCACCGTGAAGGCGACCGTCGGTTCCGTGAATATTCCGATCGTCTGCGCGGGCATGCTCGTGAACCCGGGCGACACGATCGTGGCGGATGACGACGGTGTCGTCGTCGTGGCGCGGAGGAGCGCTGCGGCAGTTCTCGAGGCGAGCAAGGCGCGTGTCGCGAACGAAGAACAGAAACGCGCGAAACTAGCGGCCGGCGAGCTCGGACTCGACATCTACAAGATGCGCGAACCGCTCGCGAAAGCCGGGCTCGTCTATTACGACACGCTCGCCGATCTCGACAAGAGTTGAGACCGTCAGTCGGCGACCGAAGCGAGGAATCGCGGCTGGGGGAATGGGCCTCGCAGCTTTTCTAGCACGGCGCCGATCGCGAGCATCCGTGTTTCGTCGCCGGGGCGCACGATGAACGCAACACCGAGCGGCAATTCGCCCGCCAGCGCGACCGGCACGACCACACTCGGATAGCCCGCCACGGCGGCGATGCGGGAGCTGCCCACCCGAAACGCGTCGCGGGCATCACTGCGCCACGCGCGCGCGTTCGCGGGCGCCACGAGCGCATCGAGGCCATGGACGGTGAAGAGCTCTGCGAGCGCTGCGCGCGCAGCTGCCGCAATCTCGATGGCGCCGGCATAGGTCGCAGCCGTGCGGCCCCCGCTGTCACGCGCTTCGAGCAGCAACTCCTGCCCGAACAACGGCATTACCTCGCTCGCGTGCGCATCGTTGAAACCGATCAGCTCGTCGAGGGTGCGCGGACCGCGCTCGACGCCGGCCAAATACTCGTTGACCCCATCGCGAAACTCGGCGAGCAAGATCGTGCGTTCGGCGTCCGCGACCTCGCCCAGGAACCGCGCCTGGACGGGATCGAGCAACGTCGCCCCAGCACCCTCGAGCGTTCGCAACGTCGCCGTGAACGCCGCTTCCACGGCCGCGTCGCGTCCTGCGCCGCCGTAGTCGCGTAGAACGCCGATCCGCAGCCCAGTGATCGGAACCGCATCAGGTCGCCACTCGGCAAGCTCGGCGTCACCGGCGAGCACGGCGAGAAGCAACGTGGCGTCCGCGACTGTGCGCGCCAACGGCCCGGCCGTATCCTGGCTAGCCGCAATCGGCACAATGCCGCGTTGGCTCACTGTGCCGATCGCCGGCTTGATTCCGACAACGCCGTTCGCGGCAGCGGGACAAACGATCGAGCCATCCGTTTCGGTGCCGACGGCGAGCGGCGCTAGGCGCGCCGCCACGGCCACGGCCGAACCGCTGGAGGACCCGCAGGGGTTGCGATCGAGCACGTACGGGTTGCGAGTCTGGCCGCCGAGGCTGCTCCAACCGCTGATGGATTGAGTCGAGCGAAAATTCGCCCACTCGCTCAGATTCGTCTTGCCCAGTATCACGGCACCCGCGGCTCGCAACCTTGCCACGACCTCGGCATCTTCGGCCGCGAAGTGCTGTGCGAGCGCCAGCGACCCCGCTGTGGTCGCCAGGCGATCGGCCGTGTCGATGTTCGCCTTGATGAGGACCGGCACGCCGTGCAGTGGCCCGACCGGGCCGACCGCGAACCTCGAATCGAGGTCGCGGGCAACGTCGAGCGCATCGGGATTGATCTCGATCACGGCGCCGAGCATTGGGCCCGAGTCGTCGAGCTCCGCGATCCGGCGGAGGTATGTCCCCGTCACGCGCTCTGCAGACAGGCGACCGGCCGCGAGCTCCGCTCGCAGCGTTACGGCGTCGAGTGTCGTGATCTCGGCGTCGGTGAGCCCGGGCGCGGGCGGAGCTCCGCACGCCGAGAGCGCGAGCGCAATCACGACGGCCAGGGGTCGCGTCATGCGCCCGATCTTACGCAGAGGGGGAGGGAAATAGGAGCTGCGCGCAGCTACCATTCTCGCCATGACCGCTCGCCATGGAGACACACGCCGCCGTGGTAGGCCACCGCACGACGATGTGCTGACACCCGCCGAATGGGGAGTCGTGCACGCGATCCGGCATGGTGCGAGCTACGCCAGCATCGCCGCGCGGCGCGGCATCAGCCGTGACGCGGTGCGTTTCCACGCGCGCAACGCGGCAGGGAAGCTCGGCCTACGTGGCCGACGCGACCTGCAACGTTGGAGTGGTGTGCCGAAAGACAGCGCAGCCTTCCGCCGCGCGCGCGGCCCCAATATCGGAGCAACGACAATGAAACAACTTGCACTCGGACCTATCGGCCAGATTTCGCGGACCGTGCGCGACATCGACGCCGCGTGCGAGTGGTACGGGAAGGTGTTGGGCCTCAAGCACCTGTTCACGTTCGGCAAGCTCGCGTTCTTCGACTGCGGCGGCACCCGTCTGTACTTGAGCGCCGAGAACGCGGAGCCGGGCCCGGAGTCGGTTCTGTATTTACGTGTCGATGACATCGGAGCCACCCACGAGGAGCTCACGGCACGCGGCGTCGAGTTCATCGGCGCGCCGCATCTGATCCACCGCCACGCCGACGGTACCGAAGAGTGGATGGCGTTCTTCAAGGACCCCGAAGGACGGCCCCTCGCATTGATGTCGCAGGTCAAGGCGTAGGATCAGCGGCGTACAGTGCGGTCGTCGCGGCAGCCGCGGCTGCAATCTGCGCGCGCAGGTGCGACGGCTCGAGCAGCTCTCCGCGACCGCCCATGCTCAACGCGAACCTGACCGCCTCGTACTCGGCGTCGAACACGAGTTGGACCCGCACGCGGCCGCCATCCGTCGGCTGCTCCTGCATTCGTGAGCCGCGGTACCAGCGGATCCAGTCCATGATGGAGGGATCGACGAGATAGGTCGCGGGATAGCGCGGCAACTGGTCGCGAAACGCGGTCGAAGTCTCTTCCCAGTGCGCGGCCAGGTCGAAATTCGGCGGCCGGCGGCTGGCCTCGTCGAGCACGACCGCATCGCGGATGCGCGAGACTCGGTACGTGCGTGTCTCGCTTTCCTTCGCTGCGATCAAATACCAAACGCTGCCGCGCGCCACGAGCCCGAGGGGGTCGACGACGCGTTCGTAGGCCGCCTCCTGGGAGCGTTCGTAGTTGAACTTGAGACGCTGCTGCCGCCACAGCGAATCGAGCACCACCGGTAACGGCGTGATCGAATCGCCGGCTTCCCGCCAACCGCGCGGATCGATCAGTATTCGCCCGCGCACGAACTCGGCCTGCGCGCGGACTTCGACCGGCAACGCGGCTTGCAGCTTGATCCAGGCTGCCTCGGAAGCGTCCTTGAGCCCGAGGTCGGCCAACACTTTCGGAGGGCGACCCAGGAACAGCGATTGAATCTCCGGCGACGTGAGACCCGTGAGCTTCGTCTGATAGCCGTCCATGAGGCGCCAGCCGCCGCGCGCGCCGCGCTCCGCGATCACGGGCACGCCGGCGCCGCTCAGAGCGTCCATGTCGCGCAAGATCGTGCGCTCGGAAACCTCCAATCGCTGCGCAAGGGTCTGGGCCGTCATCCGTCCCTTGGATTGCAGCAATAGCAGAATCGATAACAGCCGGTCCGCACGCATGGGAGCACTGTAGCGCGGAATCATGACATCGGATGTCAGGAAACAACGTGTACTGTCTCCAACAAGAAAACAGAGCTTGGAATCACCAACGGGGGTGAATGTGGCGATCACACCTTACTTGCTCTATCGGGATGCGGATGCGGCCGTGGCCTGGCTCACGCGGGCCTTCGGTTTGCGCCGGACGCGGGACGTCTATAGAGGCGCCGACGGGCGGATCAACCACGCGTCACTGACCTTCGGCGATGCCTCGATGATGCTCGGCTGCCCGGGACCCGACATCGAGAATCCAAAATCCCTCGGTCATGCGACGCACCACCTCTACGTCGACGTCGTCGACGTGGAGCGGCATTACCGACGCGCAGTCAAAGCTGGCGCAGTGATCGTCGAGCAACCGAACGACAGGCCTTATGGCGCGCGTCGCTACGCGGCCGAGGATCCCGAAGGGCACCGCTGGTTTTTCGCGCAGGCCTTTGCGCCGAAGAAGGCCGCGCCCAAACGCGCCGCACAATCGCGCAAGCGCAAGGCGAGGACGCGAAGGAAGCGAGCATGAGACGGATTCGATACTCGGTTGCGATGAGCCTCGACGGTTACATCGCGGGGCCAAACGGCGAGTACGACTGGATCGAAGTGGACCCGAGCGGCGCCGCCGCTTACTTCAAGGCGTTCTATGCGCAAGTCGATACGGTACTGATGGGCCGCAAGAGCTACGAACAAGCGGGCGGGGCCGTGCGGCCGTTCACGACATACGTCCTATCGCGGACACTACCGGCGGGCCAACGCGGCGGCGTGATCGTGCTCGGTGCCGATGCGCTGGAGCGCCTCGCAGCGTTGCAGGCGCAGCCGGGCAAGGACATCTGGCTCTGGGGCGGCGGGGAGCTGTTCGGCAGCTTGGCGGCGGCGGGGCTCGTCGACACGGTCGAGGTCGGCATCATTCCGGTCCTGCTCGGCGCCGGACGAAAGCTGATGGCCGGTTGCGACCAGCGCATCAAGCTCGCCGAGAAGCCCGCGCCTCTGGCGTTGCCCGGGCACACGCTGCTCGCGTTCGATGTGCGGAAGGAAGCAGCGTGAAATTGGCTCCCGGGGACGGGTTCGAACCGCCGACCAACGGATTAACAGTCCGTCGCTCTACCACTGAGCTACCCGGGAACCGAGCCTCTTGGAGGCGGCGGCATTCTGGAAGATGGCTTAGGGCAAGTCAAGGCAACGAGCGAACGAATTGCTTTTCTGCTCAGTGAGTTAGACGTGCCGGGTGCTACGCCGTCAGCCGGACAAAAAATCGTCGAGACGCTCGAGCGCCGACGTCAACGTCGCCATCGACGCCGCGAACGACAGGCGGAGGTGGCCTGGGGCACCGAATGCCGTGCCCGGCACGAGCGCCAACCCGGCTTCGTCGAGCAATCGCTCGCAAAACTCGATGTCGGAGGCGATGCGTTTCGCGCGCATCGCAGCTTCGATATTCGGAAACAGGTAGAACGTGCCGCTCGCGGGGACGCAGTCGAAGCCCGGCAGGCGGCGTATTCCGGCATAGAAAAAGTCGTGTCGGCGTTCGAACTCGTCGCACATCTCGCGCACGCAACCTTGGTCGCCGATCAAGGCCTCTCGCGCGGCCGCCTGCGAGATCGTGCAGGCATTCGTCGTGCTCTGGCCTTGCAGGCTCGTCATGCCTTTGATGACGGCAACGGGGCCCGCAGCGTAGCCGATCCGCCATCCGCTCATCGCGTAACCTTTCGACATGCCGTTGACCGTGATCGTGCGCTCATGAAGATCCGGGCACGCGGCGGCGAAGCTGATGAACTTCTCGTCGGACCAATGAATGTGCTCGTAGATCTCGTCGCTCAAGATCACGATGCGCGGATGCGCGCGCACCACCGCACCGAGCGCCTGCCATTCCGCGCTCGTGTACACGGCGCCGGTCGGATTGCAGGGGCTGTTCAGAATCAACAGCCTCGTCTTCGGCGTGATCGCACGCTCGAGCTGTTCCGCCGTGATCTTGAAACCACGCTCGGCCGTGCTCGCAATGATCACGGGCTCGGCATCCGCGAGGCGAGCCATATCGGGATACGAAACCCAGTAGGGCGCCGGAATCACCACCTCGTCGCCGGCGTCGAGCAGAGCGAGGCACGCGTTGTAGCAGGACTGTTTCGCGCCGCTCGAGATCAACACCTGCTCCGGCGTGTAGCAAAGGCCGTTGTCGCGCGCGAACTTCGCCACGACGGCCTCTTTCAACTGCTGCGCGCCGTCGACGGGCGTGTATTTCGTATCGTTGCGCGCGAGCGCGGCCACGGCGGCGGCCTTGATGTGCGCTGGAGTAGGGAAGTCCGGCTCGCCGACGCTGAGCACGACGATGTCGCGCCCTTGTTCGCGAAGTCGTTGCGCGAGCGCCGTGATGCTGACGGTCGCCGAAGGGCGAATGCGCGAAAGGCGCTGTGCGAGCTCGATACCCAAGCGGGAACCTTTTTGCGGGTGGGGGGCTATCTTAAGATGCGAGCAGAAGTGCGCCAACCGACTCCGTTCACGCAATGACCGATAAACCACTACAACTCGTCGCGAATTTCAGTCCCGCCGGCGACCAGCCGGAAGCGATCGCGGCGCTCATGGATGGCCTGAAGCAAGGTCTGGCAAAACAGACGTTGCTCGGCGTGACCGGCTCGGGGAAGACGTTCTCGATGGCGAACGTGATCAGCCGAACGCAACGACCGACGCTGATCCTCGCGCACAACAAGACGCTCGCGGCGCAGCTCTATGGCGAGATGCGCGAGTTCTTCCCTGAAAACGCCGTCGAATACTTCGTGTCGTATTACGACTATTACCAACCCGAGGCGTACGTTCCCTCGAGCGACACCTATATAGAGAAAGACGCGTCGATCAACAGTCACATCGAGCAGATGCGATTGTCTGCAACCAAAGCTCTGCTCGAACGGCGTGACGTCGTGATCGTGGCGACCGTTTCCGCGATTTACGGCCTCGGCGATCCCGAGGCTTATCACGGCATGGTGCTGCACCTCGCGCGCGGCGCACCGCTGAATCAACGTGATCTGCTGCGCCGCCTGACGGAGCTACAGTACGCGCGCAACCCACTCGACCTCGCACGCGGTACATACCGCGTACGCGGAGACGTGATCGACATCTTCCCCGCGGAGTCGGAAAAAGACGCTGTACGCCTCGAGCTGTTCGACGACGTGATCGAGCAAATCAGCTTCTTCGATCCGCTGACGGGCGAGGTTGCGCAACGTGTACCGCGCGCGACGATCTATCCGAAGACACACTACGTCACGCCGCGCGAGACGCTGCTGGCGTGCGTCGACCAAATCCGCATAGATCTCGCGGAGCAACTGACTCGTCTTCGCGACACGAACAAGCTCGTGGAAGCGCAGCGCCTCGAGCAACGGACGCGCTTCGATTTGGAGATGATCCTCGAGGTCGGCTACTGCAACGGTATCGAAAACTACTCGCGCTACTTGTCGGGCAGACGGCCCGGCGAGCCTCCACCGTGCTTGTTCGACTACATGCCCGACGATGCTCTTCTGTTCGTCGATGAGAGCCACGCGACGATTCCGCAGATCGGCGGCATGTACAAGGGTGATCGTTCGCGCAAGGAGACGCTCGTCGAGTACGGCTTTCGCTTGCCTTCCGCGCTCGACAATCGGCCGTTGTCGTTCGACGAGTACGAGCTGATCGCGCCGCAGACCATCTTCGTCTCCGCGACGCCGGGGCCGTATGAGCGCGCGCACGCTGACCAAACGGTGGAGCAGGTCGTGCGCCCGACGGGGCTCGTCGACCCCGATATCGAGGTGCGCCCGGCCGGCACGCAAGTCGACGACGTGCTATCCGAAATCAACGCGCGCGCCGCGCTCAACGAACGCGTGTTGATCACGACATTGACGAAGCGCATGGCCGAGGACTTAACCGATTATCTTCAGGAGCACGGGGTCCGAGTCCGCTACCTGCACGCCGATGTCGAGACCGTGGAGCGCATGGAGATCATCCGCGACCTACGCCTCGGCGAGTTCGATGTGCTCGTCGGCATCAATCTGCTTCGCGAGGGCTTGGACTTGCCCGAGGTGTCGCTCGTCGCCGTGTTCGATGCGGACAAGGAAGGCTTCCTGCGGTCCGAAGGCTCGCTGATCCAGACTGTCGGTCGGGCCGCCCGCAATCTGAGTGGCAAGGCGATCTTGTACGCGGATAGGGTCACGGGATCGATGCAGCGCGCAATCGACGAAACGAACCGCCGCCGCGCGAAGCAGATCGACTTCAACCTGCTGCACAGCATCGAGCCGCGCTCGATCCGCAAAGCCGTGCAAGACGTGATGGAGGGCGCGCGCGCAGGGCCGCGCGGCAAGAAGGGCGAGCGTCGCCGCCGCGGTCGCGACGAAGGCGTGCGCTACGAGCGGTTGTCGCCGGAGCAAGTGATCGCGCGAATTCAACAGCTCGAGAAGCGAATGTACCAACACGCGCGGGACCTGGAGTTCGAGCAAGCGGCTAAACTTCGCGACGAGATCAACGAGCTGCGGCACGAGAGCGTGGGCCTTCCGCCACGAGCCGTAGCTGCACAATAGCAAGGCCACGCACGGCACTTGAGTAGTGCACCCGGAAGTGGGTATCGTGACGACCCTTAGGCGCGTAGCTCAGTGGTAGAGCACCACCTTGACATGGTGGGGGTCGTAGGTTCGAAACCTATCGCGCCTACCACTTCCTCACGCGGCGGCGGCCGAGCAATAACATGGCCAGAAGCGCCGCGGCCCACGCGTGCGTCGCGCCACCGCCGCCGCCACCGGTGCCTTCCCTGGCCGCGACCTGGACCGTTCGCCTTGCCTGCGCAGCCGCGTTGCCCGCAACGTCCCTGACATCGTAGGTAACTGTGTAGGTGCCGACGATCAAGGTGTTGACGGGGTTCACCGTCGCCACGCGGGCCGTGATGTTGCCATCGAGGTCGTCAGTCGCGACCGCGCCGGCATCGACATACGGCTCGCCCACGGTCACCGTCGCCACTGCAGTGCCGGACAACTGAATCACCGGCGCCGTCGTATCGCCGAGGCCGAAACCGCCTCGGCCATCCTGGAAGAACACAGCACTGCCACCCGCGCCCCCGATCACGAAATCCGAGCTGGCGTCCGCGTTGATCTTCGCGAGCGCGCCCCCTGCGGCGGACTCCCAGTTGAACTGAACCGGGTGCAACACGAGCCCACCCGCGCCGTTGCCGCGATATACCTGATGCGTTCCCGTGGCATTCAAGCTCACGACGTCGAGCGCGCCGTCGGCATCGACGTCGGTCGCAAGCACTTGCGTCGGCGCGGAAGCGCCGAGCCTACTTCGCAGGACGAACAGCGGGCTGCCGCTCGCACCTGGGTTGTTCTGATAAATCGGTCTGGACGGCGCACCGGCCGGGTCGTCACGCAGACCGAACACGAGGTCGGGCCGACCGTCGCCGTTGAAGTCGCCTGCCGCGACCGTGTGCGCGGCGCCCGTATCGACGACGATGCCGGGTCCAAAGCTGCCGGCGCCCAGATTGCGGTGAAACCGGCTCGGTCCGCTCGCATTGGCGAACACGAGATCGACGAGACCGTCGAGATCGAAGTCGGCCGGCGCGGCGTCGCGGCTGTCGCCGTCCCCGACATCGGCCGAGCGGCTGAACCCGCTCGCCCCGCGGTTCAGGTAGACGGTGTTGGGACCGGCATTCGCGAAGGCGAGGTCCGGCGCGCCGTCACGGTCGAAATCTGCCGCGACCACATCGTGGCTCCGACCGCCGCCCAACGTCGCGGAGCGCACGAAAATTGCGCCGCCCGTGTTCAGATAGAGCGTGTTCGAACCGCCGGTATTGCTCGTCGTCACGAGATCGAGGTCGGTGTCGCGATCCACGTCGACCAATGCGACATTCGACGCAGCGACAGCTTCGCCGATCAACAATGGCAGATCGGCAAGGCGCCGCCGTGCCGGATTGGTGGCATCGACGACGTTCAGATACAGCTCTGCGGCGGCAGCAGTCGTGCTCTTTGCGAGCACGACATCGACGAACCCATCGCCGTTGACGTCACCCGCGGCCACGCCCGTCACATTTCCGCTCGGGAGCTGTTGTGCGGGACCGGCACTCAAGACTTCGGCAATGTGCAGCGCCGTTTTCGCCGCGTTGTTCGCTGGCGTCGGATCGTTGGACCGCACCGAGCGCTGCGACGCTCGCCATCACGAACACGTCGCCGCCCTGAGCAGCGGCGCCCCGAACCGTGATCGAGGTACTCGTGCCGCCGGGAACGGTGGGTATCGGGCACGTGAGCCGCTGTCGATCGGCGACCGGCGCTGCGGAGCACGACGACAGCCCGGTAAAGCCAAACGGGTTGCCGATGAAGTCTGCGGTGAGTGTTGCGGCGGCACTGGCCTGCGAACCGGCATTGGTGACCGTGAAACGCCACTCGACGACCGCGCCGACGAGCGTCGGAGTCGGCGTCGCCGACACGCCGAGCGTCAGATCGGCGGGTTGAGCCTGCGCGACGGTCACCGCCAGGTTGAAGGTGTTGCTGTTCGCGACGCCATCGCTGACTCGGACCGGGACGCTCAGTGTCCCGGTGAATCCGGCGTTCGGCGTGATCGTGTTGTTGGTCCGCGCGTAATTCGCGCCGTTCGACACGGTCAGCGTGAAACCCGTCGGATACGCGTTGTCGAGGTCCGTCACCAACACGTGGGTGAACGCGATCGTCAAAGCGGTACCTTGCGGCAGCGGTATCGGGTTTGGCGCCTGACCTGTGATCACCGGCGCATCGTTGACGTTCGCTACAACGATCGAGAAATTCTGGAGTGCCGTCGAGTTGGTGATGAGGTTTTGGACCCGCAATGACACCGCGTGGGTACCCACTTGGGCTTGAGCCGGCGTCCCCGTGATTCGCGCGGTCCCGTTGCCTGTATTTACGTTGGACAGCGTCAGCCACGACGGCAACGTGACAGCGCTCACTCGTCGTTGGCCGTTCTGCGTATCGGCTGTGCTGATGTCGTAGCGGTACGCGACGTCCTCATTGGCGGCCGTCACCGGCGTGCTCGTGAACCGCGGCACGGCAAAGGCGCTCTCGGTGGTCGTGAGCAGCGCGAGCAGCACGCACAGCACCGAGGCCACCGTCGCTGGGCGGAAGCCGACCGCCCAGAGGCGACGCCTAGGAATCGCTGGAGAATCCGTTTCCAGGACTTTCATTCCATGACGCTTATTGTTCTTGTCCCAGCATTGTCCACTGGCGGCCGACTCCAGGCAAATCGCGTTGCCGGCGCCACTTTTCGCAGGCCCGCAAAGCCCGCATAGTGCGGCTTATGTGCGACACCCATTCGCTGTCTCCGCCTGCGCATGGCCAACGCTGCGCTTGGCTCGTGCTGTTTGCCGTTGGCGTTACAGTCGACAGCGGCGCTTGGGCACAGCCCCGGCCGCTGGACCCCCTTGAGGGCGGGCGGGTCACGTACTACATCGATGCCCCGCCGACCGACGCGCACAGCCGACCGGCCGACGAGGAGCTCGCGATCTGGGCTCTCGAGTCCTGGCAGCGCGCGCTCGGCGGCACACTGACGTTCGTGCGTTCGGTCGACGAGGACTCGGCGCTGGTGCGCGTCTATTGGGCGCAGGCGGCCTCTGGCCAGTACGGCGAAATGCGCGCACTCGATGTCGACGGTCGTCGCGGCGCCGCGGTTTTCATTCGGCCCGACACGGACGCCCTCGGGGATGAGATAGCGGCCCGAGCGCGGCTCGACGCACTGTTCAGGGACACCGTTGTGTACCTGACGTGCCTGCACGAGCTCGGCCACGCGCTCGGACTCGACCACACCAGCGACTTCCGCGACATCATGTATTTCTTCGGCTACGGTGGAGATATCGGCGAATACTTTGGCCGCTATCGGCGCCTGTTGCGCGAGCGCGCCGACATTCGCGGGGCCTCGGCGCTTTCGGCAGGCGACCTCGATCAGTTGCGCTATCTCTATAGCCAAATAACCGTCGCCGGCGCGACGCGGGCACGGGCGAACTAGCTGAAAATTAAGGTTTTTGGCACAGCGCGCGCCTTGTGCCCGATGGGTGGCGCCCGTACAATGCCGCGCTGGTCAATCGGCGGGCACCGCCGTGCATTGGCCGAATCCCGTTGCAACGCAACATTTTGAGGAGCTACGAATCGTCCAAGGTAAGCGCGTACGACGCAATGCGGAGATCCTATCGCCGCAGATTCGCGTCATCGGCCCGAACGGGGAACAGGTCGGAATCATGACGACCCAGGAGGCGCTGCGAAGCGCCGAAAGCTCCGGTTTGGATCTCGTC
>CAVUHM010000003.1:0-102329 GCA_963741255.1 uncultured Gammaproteobacteria bacterium
GTTATCGGTCGTGCCGCCGCGAAACGCGTCGGCCGCCGCGCGACCCGCGTCCGTGTAAGCAACGCGCGGCCCTCGCGGCGGTCCGCCCGCCCCACCGCCGGCCGGCGGCGCCGGCGCGGTGCCCGGCTCGAACTCCTCGACGCGGCTCACGGGCACGAGCGCGCCGCTGCGGCCGCGCGGATCCGTCATGACCACTTGCTCCGGCGCCCAATCGCCGGTGATGTTCGGTTCACCGCTTGGCAAGCGGGGGGCGCGCGGCGCCGCGGCCGCGACTGCCGCAGGCGCAGCCTTCGTGAGCTGGGCGTAGCGATCCGCGGTCGTGCCATCCGCGAACACGACCGTGTGCACATAGCAAGAATTCACGTCGAAGCGATCCGGTGCCCCCTCGATCTTGATCAGCTCGCCGGTCTTGAACATCTCGGCGGACCACCCCGACCGCCGCAACACGGTCGCGGCGCGCATCTCACAGCGCTTGGCGGTTTTCGTGCCGTCGGGATTCGTGGCTTCGAAGTACACGTAGGCGTGGGGGTTCACGAAGTCGATTTTCGTGATCGCGCCTTCGAGCGAAACCTCGCGGCTGCGATCGAAGTTTCCGAAGCCGTGGTGCGCGCTCGCGGCGCTTCCCGCGAGCAGAGCCGCGACGGCAGCGGGAAGCCGCCAAGGTCGTTGATGCATGAGCCCCCCGGATCGATGTTCCGGCTATTAACGCGCACTTCCGTTCTCACGGCAACCGGCCTCCGGCGCGGCCCGGAACCGGTTGTCGCCTGCTGTCTATCACACTTATAATAAGCATGCTTAGTATTATTCCGGTGGCTACGATGGCTTTGAAAGACACCGCCAGTACGCTCGGCTTTCTCTTCAGCGACATTGCTCGCCTCCTTCGGCGCAACATGGACCGGCGCCTCCAAGCGTTGGGCATGACACAGGCTCAATGGCGCGCGATCGCGCGCCTCGCGCGCAACGAAGGCATGACGCAGGTCGATCTCGCGGAGGGCCTCGAGACTCAACCGATCACGGTGACGCGGCTCGTCGACCGCATGGAGAAGGCCGGTTGGGTGGAGCGACGCGCGCATCCGCACGACCGCCGCGCCGTGCGGTTGTTTCTGACACCGCGCTCGCAGCCGATCCTCGCGGAGATGCACGCGCGCGCCGCTGAAACGATGAGCGAAGCGCTGCGCGGGGTCGCGGCGCACAAGGAACTGCTCGACACGCTCGATCACATCAAGCAAAACCTGAACGACTCGGACTCCGCGGCGCTCTCACCCGCTACGACAGGACTTACCGATGGCAAGCGAAAATCCGCCAAGCACCGCGCCGGCCGCTAGCGAGCCGCCGGCACGTAAGAGCCGCGCGCGGCGCATCGTGCGCCCGACGCTGTTGTTGCTCGGCCCCCTCGTCGCGTTGACGGTCGGCGGCTACGCGTATTACACGTCGGGCCAAGTCGTCGAGACCGACAACGCATATGTGCAGGCCGACGTCGCGATCATCAGCGCGCGCGTCGCGGGACCGATCGACACGCTGAACGTGCGCGAGAACGATCGCGTCCACGCCGGCGATGTGCTGTTCACGATCGACCCGCGGCCGTATCAAGTCCTGCTCGACCGCGGCAATGCGCAGCTCTCGGCCATCGACGACGTCGTCGAGAGCACGCGCGCGTCCTATCGACAAGTGCTGGAGCAGCTCGCGCTCGATCGCACCGACGCCGCCTACGAGCAGCGCGAGCTCGACCGCCTCGCGGCGCTCTCGGAACGCAAGCTCGCGTCCGAGGTCGATGTCGACGAGGCGCGGCACGACCGCGACGTCGCGCACCAGAAAATCGCGGTGACGGAACGCTCTCTGGACCAAATCCGAGCTCGGCTCGGCGGCGACCTCGCGTTGCCGGTGACCGAGCAAGCGGCCTACCTCGCCGCGAAATCGATGCGCGACGCAGCTGCGCTCGACGTCGAGCACACCGTCGTGCGCGCGCCGCTGAACGGCATCGCAAGCAAAGTGCCGGTCGTCGGTGAATACGTCGCTCCCGGAACGCCCGTGATGACAGTGGTCGCGGATAGCGAGATGTGGATCGAAGCGAACTTCAAGGAAACCGACCTGACACACGTCTCGGTCGGCCAGCCGGTCGAGGTTCGCATCGACACGTACCCCGACCGACGCTGGCGCGGCAAGGTCACGAGCATCAGCCAGGCGACCGGCGCCGTGTTCTCCGTGATACCCGCGCAGAACGCGACCGGCAACTGGGTCAAGGTCGCGCAGCGCATTCCGGTCCGTGTCTCTATCGAGCCCAGCAACGACGGCATCGAGCTGCGCGCCGGAATGAGCGCGATCGTCGACATCGACACCGGCTACGAGCGGCCTGCGCCGCGCTGGGTGCGAGCGCTGTTGCCGAGCGGGCCCGCGTTCGCGGCCGGCCGCTAGCGCATCGCGACTCTTGCGATGACTCAGGCTGCCGCAGTGCCCGCCGTGTTGAACCGCGGCATGATCACGGTGTCCGTGATGCTCGCGACGGTCATGCAGGTCGTCGACACGACAATCGTGAACGTCGCGCTGCCGCAGATGCAGGGCGGGATGTCCGCGACGCAAGACCAGATCTCCTGGGTGCTGACGTCGTACATCGTCGCGGCTGCGATCTTCACACCGTTGACGGGCGTGCTCGCGGACACGCTCGGCCGCAAAAAATTGTTCTCGGCGGCCGTGATCGGCTTCACCGTGGCTTCGATGCTGTGCGGCGCGGCGAACTCGCTCGAGCAACTCGTCGTGTTCCGCGCGCTGCAAGGCGCGCTCGGCGCGAGCCTCGTGCCGCTGTCGCAAGCCGTGCTGCTCGACGTGTATCCGCGCGAGAAGCACGGCTCCGCGATGGCGTTGTGGGGCGTCGGCGTCATGGTCGGGCCGATCTTGGGCCCGACGCTCGGCGGCTATTTGACCGAGTACTACAGCTGGCGCTGGGCGTTCTACATCAACCTTCCCGTCGGCGTGCTCGCACTGCTCGGCGTACTCGCATTCGTGCCGGAAGCCACCACGCGGACGAAACGCAGCTTCGACTTCTTCGGCTTTGCGCTCTTGAGCCTCGCGATCGGCGCGCTGCAGCTGATGCTGGACCGCGGCAACACGCTCGACTGGTTCTACTCGACCGAGGTCGTGCTCGAGGCGTCGACCGCCGCGCTCGCGTTCTATCTGTTCATCGTGCACATGTTCACGGCTAAAGAGCCATTCATCGAGCCCGGCCTGTTCAAGGACCGCAACTTCGTCGCCGGCATCATGCTGATGTTTACGGTCGGCGCGCTGTTGCTCGCGACGATGGCGCTGCTTCCGCCGTTCCTGCAAACCCTGCTCGGCTTCCCCGTGATCACGGCCGGCTACGTGCTCGCGCCGCGCGGCCTCGGCACCATGGTGGCGATGATGGTCGTCGGCAAGCTCATCGGCAGAGTCGACACGCGCGTGATCGTGCTGATCGGGCTCTTGATCATGGCGTGGTCGCTGCACGCGATGACCGGCTTCAACACCGACGTCGGCTCCGCCGAGATCATCTATACGGGCGTGGTCCAAGGAGTGGGGTTGGGATTCATCTTCGTGCCGTTGAGCACGGTCGCGTTCGTGACGCTGGCTCCGCGTTTCCGCAACGAAGGCACGGCGATGTTCAGCTTGGTTCGGAATATCGGCAGCAGCGTCGGAATCTCGCTAGTCGTGACGGTGCTCGGGCGCGAGTTCCAGGTCAGCCATGCGATGCTGAGCGAGAGCATCACGCCGTTTCGCGACGCACTGCACGGCCCGGATACGCCCGCGCTGTGGAGCTCCGCGACCGCGAACGGGCTCGCGGCGCTGAACGCAGAGGTGTCGCGGCAGGCGCTGACGATCGCCTACATCAACGACTTCCGGTTCATGATGTATCTGTCGCTGCTCGCGTTGCCGTTGCTGTTGCTGTTGAAGAGCCCGCGCAAGCCAGCCGCTGTTTGACCCCGGCCCGGCGTATTCGGCAATAGCGTGGCATCGCAGTTCCGGGGCGAGTTACGATACCGGGCAACGCAGCGCCGACTGCGAACTCTATTAGGGGGAATGCTCATGCGACTCGCGTTTGCCGGAGGGCTCGCCGCAGCCCTCGTGATATCCACCGCCGCTTTGGCCCAAAGCGCGCCGTCTCCTTACAAGCTCGGCACGTTCGAGCGGCAGGGCCGGCCTTTCGTCGGCATCGTGCTGCGCGACACGGTCGTGATCGACCTTGCCGCCGCGCACGCGGCTGTCACGAACCCGGCATCCACGCTCACGGCACCGACCGACATGAAGGACTTGATCGCGCGCTACGACGGCGGGCTCCGCACGCGGATCGTCGAGATCGTGCGCAGCGTCGGGGATTCGCGCCCCGCGTACGTCTACGACGTCGGCGCGCTGAAGATCCTGCCGCCCATCGTGTATCCGACGACGATGCTGAACGTCGCCGTGAACTATCGCGAGCACGACCTCGAGATGGCGCGACGGCAAGGCGACGTGCGCACGGCGACCGCGGGCGAAGCGCCGGCCGGCACCACGAGCGCGGCCGGCATCTGGGAGCGCAAGCAAGGCGACACGCGCTGGAACCCGTTCATGTTCCCGAAACTGCCGGCCGCGATCGTGGCCGCCGGCGAGCCCGTGCGGATCCCGCCCGGCCGCACGCAGATCGAATGGGAATGCGAGCTCGGCGTCGTGATCGGCAAGCCGACGACGCGCGTCAGCGAAGCGCGCGCGCTGGACTACGTGTTCGGCTACACGCTGCAGAACGACATGTCCGATCGCGGCGGCCGCGGCGACACGCGCTTCGGCTCCGACTGGCTGATCACGAAGAACCACGACACGTTCGCACCGCTCGGCCCGTTCATCACGCCGAAGGAGTTCATCCCGGACATCGGCAACACGGCGATGACGTTCGTGTTGAACGGCCAGGAGCTACAGGCCGGAACGACGGCGCAGATGATCCATACGGTGCAGGAGCAGATCGTCTACGCCAGCAACATCCTGACGCTGCGCGCCGGCGACGTGATCGCGACGGGCACGCCGCCCGGCGTCGGCTCGGCACGCACTCCGCCGATCCTGCTGAAGGGCGGCGATCGCATGGAATGCACGTACGCCGGCGTCGGCACGCTGTCGAATCCGGTGGTCGCAACGCAAAACTAGCGGGGTCGGCGAACCTTACCTTAACGATCGAAACTGGGGCCGACCATCAGGTAACCAAACTCCCACGGTTCGCGGAAAGGGCCCATCAGTGCCGATTCCGAGGCCCTCCGTAGCCATCTGTCGGCAGCGGTCCGGTCCATGCGCCACTGCACCGAATAGATACGCATCCTGGCGGCGTCGGAGGGTAGCGGCGCTTGCAGGTGCAATCGCATGCCGAACGTCAGCTCAGCGGCTTCCGCTTCGGCCTTCCCCACGGTGCGGTTCTGGCTGTCGAGGAGGTCTACCGTCACGGCCACATCGCGCAAAGTTCTGCCGTTGGTATTGACGAAGCTGCCCGCCCAAGTGCGCTGGCCTGCGGCGTCCGTCACCACCTCGTTGCGGACGAGGGCCAGGATCTCGTCGTTCTGGTGCACGACCCTGAACCACAGCACCAGGATCGGCACGATCACGAGCACGGCGAGGATCTTCCACACCTTGATTTCAATCGTCCAACTGCTAAATCGTTTGGGCTTGTCTTGTCTGGTTGTCATGCGTTGTCCTCCAGTGATAATGCGACGGCTCACGCTAGTGCCGCTCGCGCTGAATGACATGAGCAAATCCTGAGGAAGGGCTGAATGGCCGTTCGCCGCTACCAATTCGACAGTTTCAGCCTGGACCCTATCGAGCGACGCCTGTTTGCCGGAGAGGTACCGGTGGAGCTGAACAGCCGTTACTTCGACGCGTTGCTGTTGCTGCTGCGGCACCCCGGCACGCTGCTCAGCAAGGAGCGCTTCCTGCAGGAGGTCTGGCAGGGCATTCCCGTCACCGACGAAGTCTTGACGCAGTGCATCAAGACCTTGCGCCGGCAACTCGGCGACAGCGCGACGCAACCGCATCTGATCGAAACCGTTCCCAAGCACGGCTATCGCTTCATCGCGGCGGTGAGCTGCGTGGCGGACAGCCCCCCTGCCCCCGAAAACCAGGACCTTGCCCGCGCATCACAGACGGTAGCGACTCCCGGCACTTACGACTGGCGCGAGTGCTGGCTGACCCTCGGGGCCGGCACCACCGGCGGCGGCGTGGCCGGCCTGCTCGGCGGTCTGGCGTTCGGGTTCGCCGCTGCAGCGCAGGCGCAGCAAAGTGGCGTCGGTGCCTTGTCTGCTCTGCTGGTGCTCGTGGCATTGGCAACCCTGCTGGCCTTGATCGGCGCGGCCGGCATCGTGGCCGGTATCGCGGCGGCGCGACTCGTGGCGCGCACCTTCACGTTCGCAGGGCTCATCGGCGGCGCAGCGGGCGGCCTGCTCGTGGGCGCTTTCGGCAAGCTGATCGGCCACGACGCCTTCCTGCTGCTGTTCGGGCAGGCGCCCGGCGACATCACCGGCGCTCTCGAAGGCCTGTTGCTGGGCGCGGCGGTGGGGCTTGCGGATGATCTGAACCGACATTTCGCCCCAGCCAGCAGTCTTCAGCGCAATGGGCTGCTGGCCGCAGCGATCGGCGCACTGGCCGGGCTACTCATTGCGCTGATGGGAGGACAACTGCTGGGCGGCAGTCTCGCGCTGCTGGCTGATAGTTTCCCCGACGCGCGCCTGCATCTCGATCCGCTCGGGGGCCGTGCTCGGACCTTTCGCCGCGACGGTGACGATCGCGCTGGAAGGCGCGTGGTTCAGTCTGTGCTTGGTCGGCGCGCTGACGTTGGCGCGGCGTTGAGCGGGGCGTCTAGAACCCCGGTCGCATGTCCGTACTCGAGTCGAGCAACCACCCGAAGAACCAAAAAGCCACCAACGCACCTGCGAACTGCGCAAACGACGAATGCTGGAGCGTTCGCAGCGTCGATGCCCGCGAACGTATCGCTGAGGGCTCGTGCCAGCCGTAGCGGCCGGGTTAGCGAACGACGTTGAAGACGTAAACCAATAGGCGGCGGAGATATACAGGCCCACCGCGTACGCGACGCTGGCTGGACGGGACCTGCCGACGCACAGAATCGCACCGAGCAGACCAAAGGTCGCAACCAGTTCCGCAAGCCATTGGCCTGGCCCTGTGCGAATGGTCGTAGCCAGTTGAAACAGCGGCTCGCTGAACATGCCGTGCGCGAGCAGAGACTCCGACGATCGCACCGACTGTCTGCGCGGCCGCATACAAAGCACAGACACCAAGCGTCAGTTCTCGACGCAGAGCAAAGACCAGCGCTCACTGCTGGATTGAAGTGGGCACCGGATATCGGTCCCAACGCGAGCACTAGCACGATGAGAATCGCACCAGTCGCTATCGTGTTGCCCAGCAACGCTAGCGCAACGTTACCGCCCGCCAGGCTCTCTGCCATGATTCCGGAGCCGATGACGGTCGCGAGCAAGAAGTGCGCTGCCGACTGCTTCGGACGCGAGACGCCGAGAAAGTGACGGACTCACAATCAGGTGCGGCCGATTTCGCGCAGCCGATTCTGCAAGCTCAACTTGTCCAGCGACCTAATCGGCAAGTTCACGAATACACCGATGCGGTTGCGCAGCATTCGCAGCGTGTCCGCGAACGCCAGCCGCCGTTCGGCCTCGTTCCCGTCGACCGCGGCTGGATCGGGCAAGCCCCAATGCGCTGTCATAGGCTGACCCGGCCAGATTGGACAAACCTCACCGGCCGCGTTGTCGCAGACGGTGAACACGAAATCGAGCGGTTCTGCACCAGGCTCGGCGAACTCGTTCCAACTCTTTGAACGAAGCTGTTTAGTCGGGTAGTTCTGCCGCTCTAGCAGTTCGAGCGCGTAGGGATGCACTTCGCCTTTCGGAAAGCTGCCCGCGCTGAAGCCCCGAAACCTTCCGTTGCCGAGTCGATTCAGGACCGACTCGGCCAGAATGCTGCGAGCGGAGTTGCCCGTGCATAGGAACAGGACGTTGTATGGTCGATCGGCCATGTCGGATTACTGCGACGGAGACAAGAGCTTGGTCATGCACACCGCCGTAGCTGGGCACAGCGTGCGGAACTCCGCGCTGGATGCGACAGCGGCCGGTGCGCGATCGCGATCAACGACCGAGTAACCGAGGCGGTGAAAGAAATGCTCCGCGGCCTCGGTGAGTAGCACGAGCTGTACGAACCCCGCGGCGTTCGCATGCTCTTCTAACGAACGCATGATCGGGCGATCCGCGACTGCGGCGAGTGCGACCACCGCCGTCATGAGTAGCGGGCCGCAATGGACTTCGTTTCAGCCACGACGCCCGGCCCGTTTGATCTTGGATGGAACCTGGGGCACTTCGTACCCGCATAGTTCCGGCTGCCCACCACAACAATCGTTGATGAGAAACCCAACGAGGTTGCGCGTCCCTTCGGTGTCAACCGCATACAGAATGCGCTGCTGCTCTCGCCGGGATTTCAGTAGGCCCGCTCTTTCGAGCTGCGCAAGGTGAGTTGATAGCGTAGACGCGGGCACGGCGAGTCGATCCGCAATTTGCCCGGCTGGCAGGCCCTCTGGGGCTATACCCACCAAAAGGCGAAACACCGAGAGGCGAAGCTCATTGGCGAGCGCAGCGAAGGCATCGGCGTCCATATTTCGTAGTTTCCCGAAATAACGAACACGCGTCAATCTCGCACGGCCGAAGGCTCTGCCCTACGGCAACGGTTCCCAAAGTATGGTCTGGCTGTTGAAGTGATCGGCAACTACCGCTCAGGGCTTGGTGGATCACCGTCGTCGTCCTCCTCACGCTGCTTTAGCTGTTTGGCTTGTTGAACGAGTTCGTTCGTTGGGTCTCGGAAATTTCCGAACCCCATCAACAAGAACGTGGCGCCGAGCACGTGAGCGGCCGTTGTGCCCTTCTTGCCCAAGCGGACGAGCAGTACACCCAGAACGACCAGAGACGTCAGCGCAACCGCAGCAAAAACGGCGGTCGCGAATAGCCGTGCCACGTCCATGCTTACCTCAGTACTTGACGCTTCCGCAGTCGCAGCATGTAGCCGAAGATAGCCAGCGCTACGAGCAAGCCGCCGAGCGAAACTAGTTCGTCGAAGTACGGCGGATTCATCGGTGCAATGGCGTACCCCAACGCGGCCCAGCTGCCCAGTCCGATATATACGGCGAACCACGAAACGGCGCGGCTGCGTAGTCGAAATAGAAAGACCATCGACGTGAACAAGATCCCGGCCAGCACGTACAACGTGAGCCAGTCGAAAGCAGGCACGGACGCGATGAAGTCTCGCAGGTCCGGGCTCGAAGGACCCAACAGCAAGAGCGCCGACAAGACCACGACCTGCGATGCCGCCATCAAACCGACAACGATCGATATGACCCAAACCAGTTGGGCCGTGAGACATCTACGGGTTCCATGGGGTTGATCTCCGAACAGCGGGATATAGCCGGTGCTGGCTCAGTTTGAAATTTCGAGCAGCGCGTCCCGGTAGACGGGCGCGGGTTTCGTTGAGCGCCCGAAGCGCCTTGGCTTCGTTCTCCAGCAGCTCTTCTGACGGCCCTCTCGCCCTTGAAGCTCAACGCGGTCAGCGCGTCCACACAACTCTGGTAGGCCGTATACGCGGCCTGATACTGCTGCCGCAGCTCGCGCAGCTTTTCCTCGGTCATCGGAGGCATGGTCGCATTCTACTCAATGGAGGTTTGCAGGCAGATGGCGGTTCGACCGCGGATCAGCACCAGGTCGTCATTCACGCCGATGCGAAATCCCTCCGCGGAGGGATTCTGCACCACGACAGTGCGGCACGATTTCGCCCGTCCAGGGGTCGACACGCGGATGTCATCAACAAGACATCGGCGACGCGCTAGACGAACAAGATCCAGACTGGTTGGCAAAGTTGAACTAGTGACTACGGCGTCGGCGCCGGAACCTCCGGAAGCAGTCCCGCCTTCTTCATGAACTCCCAGCGGAACTCCCACGCCGGATCCTCGACCGCCTGATAGTCGCTCAAGTAGCGCCTTGCAAAGTCTTCGACGCCCCACTCCGCGAATTGCATGACGTGGAATAGCTCGTGCGCCCAGAGCTTCGGATCCTCGAGCGCCACGCGACGATCTTGGAACACGACGACGTCGACGAGCGTCATCGCGGGCACGTCGCCGAAATTGATCACGCTCTGCGGCAGCGACAGCTGGCTCGCTCCTTCGCGCCACCGCACGCGGTCCAGAACATCGTCCGGCACGTAGCCCGCGAGCGCTGCGCGAATCGCGTCGGGGATCGGCTCCACGCCCTGGGCCTTCGCGGCATCACGCTCGGACACGATCCAGCTCGCGAGCAACGGCGCCAGCGACGCGGCAACGACCGGGTTCAGCGGCGGTGGGGTCGGCTCCTTTTGCTGACCCGCAGCGACGGCGGCCGCGAGCACGGCGAACCCCAACCCGACCGCACGTCCCTTGTTCGGCATGGAAGCCTCTCTCCCGCGAGAGAGGCTATGGTAACCCTCGAAGCTCGCGCCGGGGATTATCCGCCGAAATTGTAGTTGAACTGAACGCCGTAGCGGCTGCCGCGCTCGCGCGTGTTGCCGAACGCGTCGTACAACGTCGGATCCGATGACTTGTGCTGGAAGTCGGGTTGGCTGCCGACAGTGAGGCGCTCGTCGGTCACATCGCGACCGTAGATGGCCGCTTCCCAACGCCCATTGCTCGGCGACAAGCCTACGCGCAGATCGACTCGCTCGAAGCTGCCGACTTCGTTGCGCGGGTCTTCGTTGTCCGAGAGCCAGTAGCCGTCGCTGAACCGGATGTAGGCACCGATCGCGAGCTCGAAGTTACTCCCAACCATGACGCGGTAATCCGGATTCAGCGAGTACGTCCAATCCGGCGCGTACGGCAGAGCTAACGCCGGAACGGTCGGCTCGGCACGGCGGCGGCACGCTCTTCGCTTCGAGCGAGTTGCAGGATGCGCCGTCGTAGGCGTCGTAGACCGCCTCGGAGCCGAACGCGCCGGCGAAGCCGAGCGTGAACGCATCGTTGATGGCCCAACGGCCGTCGAACTCGACGCCCTGCGTGTGCGCCTCGGCCGCATTGGTGGTAATGAACCGCCCGATCGCGCTGATGAACACGGTCACCTGCAGGTTCGTGTAATCGGTCTGATACGCGGCGGCGTTCAGCTCCAAGCGATTGTCGGCCAAACGCGTCTTGACGCCGATCTCATAACCCTCGGCGAACTCCGGCGCGAAGCTGAACGGGTCCGGCAAACCGCCGCCGACAGGCGGCGACATCACGAAGCCGCCGTTCTTGAAGGCCTCCGCGTACTTGACGTAGGTCATGACGTTATCGGATAGATCCCACTCGACGCCGAGCTCCGGTAGGAAATCGTCGGCCTCGACCGTGCCGACCGCCGGCACTCCGCCGTTGTTGCCGGGCGGAATCGGCGCGAACGGACCGAAGCTCGTCGCGGTTGGACCGACGAGGAACGCAACTTCCGCCGGCAACCGGCCGTCCTTCTTCGCATCTTGGTATCGGCCGCCGAAGTTGACGCGGAATGTCTGCGTCGCGTTCCAAGTCGCCGAGAAAAAGGCACTCGTCCAGTCCGAGTCTTCGGTCAGCATGCCGCCGAACGCAACCGCACGCGCGCCTGCCGGTTGATAAGCAGCAGTGCCGAGCAGTCGCGGCAAATACACGTCGATGCGGCTGTGCAGCGTGTGCTCCTGAAGATACAGGCCGACCATCCACGAGACGGTCTGATCGAGCGGAGACGTCAGGCGGATCTCTTGCGCGAACTGATCGAAGTCCTCGAGCCGATGGTCGTTGAACACGGCGAACGAGCTGTCGTCGGGATCGAGCCAATCCTCCTTGTCGTACTCGATGAACGACGTATTCGACGACAGCAGCAGCTCGCCGATTTGCCAATCCACGGCGGCCAGCGCGATATCGGCTTGGAAGTCGCGGTCCTCCGGGTAGTTGTACTCGGCGACTTGATTCAGCCCGTAAGCGATGTTGCCGATCGTCGCGGCGTTGCCCCAGTAGTTCGGGCTTCCGGGTGCGGCGCCACTCGCGGCATTCAGCGCATCGACCGTCGCTCGCGCATCGAGCGACCCGCCCGTGCCGCGGCTGCCGTCGAGCACGTTCAAATTGGCGCCATTGACCACGGCATCGAGCGCGCACGGCGCCGGCAATCCCGGTGCGATCGTCGTGTTGGCCGTGCTGTACTGAGGCCGCGTCTCGCAGATCGTGTACTCGCCGGCGCTGCCGCGCTGCCACACGTCCTGATGCTCGTACTTGAACGTGAAATCGAGATTGTCGGTCGGCGCCCACGTCGCGACGATGCGCGCGGCCGTGTTTTCCTTGGTGCCTTGCGGAACGTTGCCGACGATCGAGTGGTAACCGGCGTCGTCGAGCTCGTAATAACGGCCCGCGAACCGAACACCGAAATTCTCCGACAGCGGCCCACCCGCGGCGAAATCGACGGTGCGCTCCTCGTCGCTGCCGTATGCCATGTTCACGCCGCCTTCCCACGAGTCGCCGGGCTTGCGCGTGATGACGTTGATCGCACCTGCGGTCGCGCTCTGACCCGCGAAGGTCGGCTGCGGACCTCTCACGACCTCGACACGTTCTAAGTCGAAGACGGCGCCTTGGCTCAAGTTGTCGCGCCCGTAGTACACACCGTCCGAGAACGCGGCGACGGCTTGCTCGAACGCCTCGTTGCCGGTCGATGTGCCGATGCCGCGAACGATTATCGCTTGCCCCGTGAACGCGTCGCGCATGAATAGGTTCGGCACGAAGATCGAGAGATCCTCGACGTCGGAGAACCCGCCCTGCTCGATGGCTTCGCCGGTGATGGCGGTTACCGAGATCGGAACGTCCTGGAGGCTCTGCTCTCGGCGTTGCGCCGTGACAATGATCTCTTCGAGGCCGTCGCTTTGTGCAAGCAAACGAGCACTCGGCACCAAGTGCCGCGGCAACCGCGGCCGCGACTAGACGCTGGGAATGGCCAATCATCACGATCCCCCCGGAGAAAATTGATTCCAGCTAGGTATTAGTACGCGGGACCGGTCGTCTCGACGACAAGAACGAGTGTTGGCGATTCGCAACGCGTCAGCGTTTCTGCGGCGGCTTAAGGCCAGAACTCCTCGGCAGGGCTGCGCGGCACGGCGCCTTGAGCGTGAAGTCGCGGTAACTCGGGGTCGGCGTTCTCCCAAACGAGCAGCATGGCCCGTTTGCGAGCGAATCCTTGGTGGCGAATGTCGGCGGGCATCGCCGCCACGTCGCCGGGGCGCATGACGACCTTGGCGCGCGGCAACCCCGTAACGCCGTCCTCGATCTGCCACTCGATCTGGTCGCTCAACTGTAGAAACCATTCGACGCGATCGTTCGCATGCTTCACGGGCAGGATGTATTCCTCGGTCGTCGGGCAGAACAGGCTGTGCTTGACAGACCGAGCTCACCGACGGATTCCATGTCACGTCGGAGCGTGACAGATAGGCGAACAAGTTGAACGCGTGCACTTCGCCCTCGAACCCCGGCGCGGCGTGGATCTCGGGCTCGTCTTGCGGCACGTCGAGGAACGCGCGATTGACGGGGTAGCGGTTGCGGTCGGTACGCAGCGGCAGATCGCCGGGCAAGCCCGGCATCCGCTTGCAGACGTCACGTGCGCGATTGATCGCGGCCGAGTTGTGTCCGATCTTCTTGCCTATCCAGGCAAGGCCCGTCTCCATCGGTGCGGCGAACGGGTCGTAACCCAAGTTGGTCCAGTCGTGGAGGATCGCTTTGCAGGTCTGCATCGCGAGATCGCTGTCGAAAGTCTCGAGGTGATCCAGGCCCTGCGATTTGTAGGTCGGGTGATAGCAGCCCGCGAAGAACTCGACGCGACCGTAGCGGTTGCGCGTGCCGAACACGTCGTCGAAATTCACGGTGCCGTAGAAGAAATTCCACGCGACGTCGCGCATCAACGCACGCAGGAACACGTCGGCCGACATCGTGTGCGAGAGCTTCGTGCCTTTCGAGATCCATTCGACGTGAGCGAAGTACTCGTCTCGCGAGAACGTGAACGAGCCCAACCGGAAGCTGCGATAGCCAGCCTCGTTCGGCGCGGACGCTTGAACGGCCGAATCGTTCACGTCCGACATATCGCCGACCACTTCTGCACCGAATGCGGGCCCAAGATCGTCTGCAGCAGGATGACGCCGATCCCGGCGGTCGCGCGGAAGCGATACGCGGCCCGCGGCGGCAGCAGCGCCTGATGACCGCGGCCGAGCCGCATGAAACCCATGTTGCGCCCGACGGGCGCGCCCGCGAGCTTGACCGAACCTTCGACGCCCGGAAGCTACGACAGTGCCGGGAAAATCGAGCTTCACGAGCTCGATCTCGACGCGGCCGTCCATGACGATCGCGAACTCGTCGTGCGAGGCGGAGAACCAATCGGACGCGCCTTCAGCCCGCAGCGCCTCGATCACATACTGGCGGTTCTTGGCGACGACGATCTTTTCATACGCGCCCGCGTGCGCGGCGACATCGAACACGTTCGAAAACGCGTAACTCTTGACGTCGTCGTTGATGATCTCGATGTCGCCCTTGACGTAGCTCGCGAGCGAACCGAAGGTCGTCACGAACTCGCCAATTCCGCGCCGCTGGAAGCTCACGCGTCGCTTGCCCCCCTGGGAGTTGCGTGCCGTGAGTATACTGCCGGGGACAGCCGCCACCTCAGGATCCGTCTTGGATAAGGCGAGACACGCTTTCCGCCACTTGGACTTGAAGCATCTGCGGCAGCTGACCGAAGTTGCCGACAAGGGCAGCATTCGTGCCGCGGCCGAGTCGCTCGCGATCACTCAGCCCGCGCTATCGCGCAGCATCCGGAGCATCGAGGACGAGCTCGGATTGAAGCTCATAGAGCGAGGGCCGCGCGGCGCCGAGCTCACGCCGGCTGGCGCGCGGCTCCTGAGCTATGCGCGCATCATCGATGCGAACTTGATCTCGGCCGAGAACGACCTGCGCGGTCTTCGCGATCGCAGCGGCCGCACGGAGCAGATCGCGTTCGGCATGAGCTGGCTGACCGAGCAGCTGATCGGTGCACAGCTGATCGAGCGCGTGTTGCGCGAGCGGCCCGGTGTTCGTTTGACGACGCAGGTCGGCGACTACGAATCGCTCGCGCCGAAGATTGCGTCCGGCCGCCTCGACTTCTTCGTCGGCCCTCCGCCGATCGACGGCGCGCGCCCCGGCATCACGACGCAGCCCTTGACGCAATTTCCGGCGACCGTCGTCGTGCGCGCGGAGCATCCGCTCGCGCGGCAAAAGGACGTGACGCCTCACGACCTCGTCGCCGCCCAGTGGATTCTGCCCGTTGCCGGCACGATTCCGCGGATTACCTACGACAACAGTTTCCTGCGCCGCGGCATCGCTCCGCCCGAGCCGCTGTTCGAGGTTCAACCGCTGTCACCCGTGATCCGCCAGCTGTTGCGCGGATCGGACCTCGTCACGATCCTACCGGTCGTCGTGGTCGAGGACGACGTGGCGGCAGGCGTGCTCAAGGTGCTGCCGTTCGACGACGAGATCGCGTTTCACATCCACTTGACCCAGCGCCAGGTGCGATACCCATCGGCGGCACGCGACTACGTCATCGAAGAGGTCAAAAGGCTGTTCGGCGAACGGGCCCGGCGCAAGACCGAGCCACGCGTGCGCGGCCGGGCCGGCGCCGACTCGCGGCGCGGCTGACGAGCCACAGCGAGCCCGTCAGGCCGTCTGCGTGGCGGCGGCAGCTGTCTTGTTCGGCGCGGTCTCCCGCAGGAAGAAGCAGACGACGATGCCGAGCGCGACACCGACCAACGCGACGTTCAATGCGCTCGGCAAGCCGAACCGGTCCGTGACGCCGCCCGCGATGATCGGCGCGATACCGCCGCCGAAGATTTCGCCGGCGCCGACGACCACGCCGATCGCCGACGAGATCAGCCCGCGCGGCGCCGACTCGGTCGCGATAGGCCCCGTGATCAGCGCGACGTTG
The DNA here is from genome assembly GCA_963741255.1 of uncultured Gammaproteobacteria bacterium. Classification (GTDB taxonomy): domain Bacteria; phylum Pseudomonadota; class Gammaproteobacteria; order Steroidobacterales; family Rariloculaceae; genus FEN-1219. Next base: position 15,996 of record CAVUHM010000003.1, read on the forward strand.
CCGAGGCAGAAGAACGAGCAGACGAACAGCGAGACGAACAGCGGCAACACAGAGGCGCCTGTGCTCGCGAACCAATACACGGACAGGGTCGCGCCGACGAACCCGAGAATCGCAAGCGGTTTTCGGCCGAAGCGATCCGACAATCCCGGCCAGCCGAACTGACCGACGAAGCCGCCGAAGCCGAGCGCCGAAGCGACGAGCCCGACGTCCGTGATCCCAAGCTGCAGTGCGTTCGTCAGGTAGATGGGCACCATCGCGCCCAGCACGAAGACGCACGCCATCGCGCACAGCAATGCAATCATGCAGACGATGATGTTCGGCACCTTCAACACTTCGACCCACGAGCCGCCCGGTTGCGTGGCTCCGATCAGCGCGCCGGCTTGAGTGTCCTTCGGCTCGCGGAGCTGGAAATAGAGCAGCGCGCCGACGATGAAACCCGGAATCGCGCAGATCCAGAACACGTAGCGCCACGACGGCACGACGTCCAAGAGTTGCGTCGCAATGATCGGACCGAGCGCAAAGCCCATGAGCGCGAAACCGCTTTGCTGCAGACCCTGATTGAAGCCGCGCCGTTCGGGCTTCGAAGCCGCTGCGACGGCCGTGAAGCTGGTCGGGCAATAAGTGCCTTCCATCGCTCCCATCAGCGCGCGGATCCAGACGAGCGTGACGAGCCCCTGCACCATGCCGGAGAAGCCCGACATCAGCGAGAACAGGACGATCGCCGGTATCAACACCTTGCGGTGGCCGATCGCATCGGACAAACGGCCCGAGAAGATCGCGAATACGCCCCAGAGGATGCCGAGGATGCCGGCGAGGCGGCCGATCTCCCCTTCCGGCAACCCGAGATCGGCAGCCATCGCGGGGAACAGCGACGCAATGATCCAACGGTCGAGGCCAACCAGTCCGAAGCCGACGCCGAGCAACGCGACGGTTTTCCATTCGTAGGCCGTGTCCCATCGAGTCGAGCTGCTGGGCGTTGCCATGGATCGCTAACCTCGCTGAAGCGGATGCGGGATTGTAGTAGCTATTCGCGCCGTGGCCACCGGCGTTCGACGCTATACGCAAATGCACCTCGGCCGGCGACATCGACGCGACTCCGTTGTCGTCGCCGCTCGGACAGCACCGTACTATTAGAACCACTCACCGATCGACTTCGGAGGCCACTTCATGACCCTACGAACGAGCATTGCCGCGTTAGCCGTGTCGCTGGCGGCGCTAACGCCCGCCACGCTGTCAGCGCAGTCGATCAACCCACCGACCGCCGTGCAAACGAGCCCGGCGATGAACGAGCAGGAACGGGGCAACCTCAAGCTCGTACTCGATTGGTGGCGCGAGGTGATTCAGGGTGGGCACATGGATCTATCGTCGAAATACCAGGCCGACGACTACATCCAGCACAACCCGAACGTGCCGACGGGCCGCGCGGCGTTCGTGACTTTCTTTCAGAACGTCGTCGGCGTGAAGCCGAAGAACCCGATCCCCGCGACGCTGTCCCCGGGGCCCGTGGTCAGCGGCGCAAAGGGCGATTTCGTGTTTCTGGTCTTCGAGCGGAGTCGCCGGATCCCCGCGATCCGACCAAGACCTATCACTCCAATTCGTTCGAAGTGCTGCGCATCGCGAACGGCAAAGTCCAGGAGCACTGGGACAGCGCCAAACGTATGGCGGCTCCGCCCGGCGCGCCGAAGCCGGCCCCGTTCGAGCAACCCGCAAGCCAGATGGCGCGCGGCAGCACCGGCACGTTATCGACCGACGAGCGCCGCAACCTCGAGCTCGCGACGCTCGAGATGAAAGACATGCTGCAGTACGGGCATCTGGAGCTCGCCGACACGGTCATGGACCCGGGCTACATCCAGCACAACCCGAACGTCCCGCAAGGGCGCGATGGCTTCAAGCAATTCATGAGCAGGACTCCCGGCCGCACGCCGGTCGAGATCAAGCCCGAGTGGGTCAGACCGCCGTCGTTGACGCTCGTCAGCGGCCCCTATGTGCTCATGATGTGGGACCGCAAGGAAAAAGACCCGAACGACCCCGCGCGCGAGTACGTCTGGAACCACTTCGACGTCATTCGCGTCGAGAACGGCCTCATCAAAGAACACTGGGACGAGGCCGTCATCGCAGCGCCGGCGGCGCGCTGACGCGAATGGTCCTTGCCTGCAGAATCGCGCTCGCGCTTGCTGTCGTCGCGGCGAGCGCGCCTGCGTGCGCGCAAGTCGACTTCTCGGGCAACTGGGTGCCGCTGTTCCACGAGGATCAGCCGGAGCGCTTGCCGGGTCCGGAGCTCGGCGATTATTCCGGCATTCCGTTGAACGACGCGGGCCGCCTGCGCGGCGACTCGTACGACGGCGACAGAATCTCGGTCGTCACGGAGTATCAATGCCGGCCGCACGGCGGCGACTACTCGATGCGCGGGTTGGCGAACATGCGCGTCGAACAAATCCTCGATCCGTTGACGCAACGCGTGCACGCAATTCACTTACGCATGAACTTCCAGGAGCAAGAGCGCACGATCTGGCTCGACGACCGCGAGCGTCCGCAGCCGCTCGCCGCGCACACGTTCGCGGGTTTCTCGACGGGCACGTGGAACGGCAACATGCTCGACGTCGAAACCACGCACCTGAAGCCGAACTATCTTCGGCGCAACGGGCTGCCCCGCAGCGACCGCGCGACGTTCACGGAGCATTGGGTCCGGCACGGCGATTACTTGACGATCACGACACTGATCCGCGACCCGGCCTTTCTCACGGAGCCGCTCGTGCGTAGCCAAACGTGGGCGATCGCACCCGAGCAACGGCTCGGCCGCGACGTCTGCGTGTATGTCCCCGAGCTCGTCGGCGAGCCCGACTACGTGCCGAACCATCTACCGGGAACGAATCCATTCCTGCGCGAGGTCATCGATTGGTACGGCTTGCCCGAAGCCGGCGTGCGCGGCGGCAGCGACACGTTGTACCCGGAATTTCTCGACAAGCTCGGCTTGCCGGCGGCAGCGCCGCCGCGCCAATGCGAGCGCTACTGCCGCTGCGGCGAATTCGGCCGCGGTTGCGACCTCAAATGAGCGGCGCGACACCCATGCGTTGCGTGGCGCTCGTCGCCGCAGCGCTCGCTGCTCCGCTCTGCGAGGCGCAGCAGGACTTTGCGGCCGTGGAGCTCAGCGTGCTGCCCGTGCAAGGTAACGTCTACATGATCGCAGGCGCCGGCGGGAACATCAGCGTCCAGGTCGGCGACGAAGGGGTGCTCGTCGTCGATACGCAGTTTGCACAGCTCGCGCCGAAAATCATGGCGGAGATCGAGAAACTGTCGAAGGGTCCCGTGCGATTCATCATCAATACGCACGCTCACCCAGATCACGTCGGCGGTAACGCGGCGCTCGCGGGGCTGATCAAACCGACGTCGCTCGAGCCGTTGCAGATGATCGCGCACGAGAATGCGCTCGCGCGCCTCTCTAATCCGCCGGCTGGGGAAGCGGCAACGCCGGCGGGCGGCCTGCCGGCCGATTCGTATTTCACGCCGACGAAGGATTTTCATTTCAACGGCGAGGCCGTGTTCCTGTATCACGCGCCGAGCGCGCATACCGACGGCGATACGATCGTGATGTTCCGCGAGTCAGACGTCGTCAGCACCGGCGATCTGTTCACGCCCGGCAGTTATCCGTTCATCGACCGTGCTCGCGGCGGCAGCGTGCAAGGCCTGATCTTAGGGTTGAATCAGATTCTGCACTTGACCGTGCCCGCCAAGACGCAGGAACGCGGCACCTACGTGATTCCGGGTCACGGCCGCATTTGCGACGAAGCCGACGTCGTCGAGTTTCGCGACATGATCGTCGTCGTGCGCGACCGCGTGGCCGACATGATCGCGCGCGGCAGCACGCTCAAGCAGATCCAGGCCGCTCGACCGACGCTCGACTACGACACGGAGTATGTCGACGAAGACAGTTTCATCACGGCGGAAGAGTTCGTCGAAGCCGTGCACGCGAGCCTGACGGGAGCAGCGCCGTGAAAGCATCGCTGGCAGCTGTCCTCTGCGGCACGCTCGTCGCGACGGCGGCGCTCGCGCAACCGCCGCGCGCGACGCCGCCGCAGTCCGCGCGAGCCGCCGCACCCGTCGATTTCACGGGCTACTGGGTGTCGCCCGTCATGGAGGACTGGCGCTGGCGCATGGTCACGCCGCTCCGCGGCGACGCGGCAAGCATTCCCGTCAACGCCGCCGCGCGCGCCGCGATCGACGCGTGGGACCCCGCTTTAGACGAAGCCGGCGGCGCCGAGTGCAAGGCGTACGGCGCGCCGGCGCTCTTGCGCGTTCCGGGTCGACTGCGAATTCGGTGGCTCGACGACGATACGCTCGAGATCCAGGCCGACGCCGGTGAGCAAACACGCACGCTGCGCTTCGGCGGCTCGGTGGCGCTTAGGCCCGAGCCGAGCCGGCAAGGCGACTCGCGCGCGGCCTGGAGCTATCTTGCGGCGCGCCCGGGTCCGCGCGGCATTCCGCTCGGCATGGCGCCGGGACAGAGCGCGCCGAGCCGCACGCTGCAAGTCGCGACCACCAACTTGCTGCCGGGCTACTTGCGCAAGAACGGCATCCCTTACAGCGAGCAGGCAACCGTGGTGGAGTATTTCGACCGCTTTACGGAGCCCGACGGCGCCGAGTGGTTTACCGTCACGACGATCGTCACGGATCCCGTTTACCTCGGCGCGCCGTTCGTGACGACGACGGACTTTCGCAAGGAACGCGACGGCTCGAAGTGGCAGCCGCGCCCTTGCACTGCACGCTGACGCGCAGCAGGCACCAAACCCCAGAGGACTTATGCGCACCGTGAGACCCGCCCTGCTCGTCTTGTTGCTCGCCGCGCACGCGGCCGGCGCCCAGACCACGAACACGTTCGTGCCCGTAACCGACGCGATGCTCCAGAATCCGGACCCGGCCGATTGGCTGATGTGGCGGCGTACGCTCGACCTTTGGGGTTACAGCCCGCTCACCGAGATCGACCGCGGCAACGTCGGCGGGCTGAAGATGGTGTGGACACGCGCGCTCGGCCCCGGCATCCAAGAAGGCACGCCGCTCGTCTACGACGGCGTCATGTACTTCCCGAACCCAAGCGATTTGGTTCAGGCGCTCGACGCGGCGACCGGCGACTTGATTTGGGAGTATCGGCGCGCGCTGCCGAGCGATCTCGGCGAGTACTTCCCCGTTCCGTCGATCAACCGCAACCTCGCGATTTACGGCGACACGCTGATCGACACGAGCTCCGACGATTATCTATACGCGCTCGACGCGCGCTCGGGCGAGCTGCGTTGGGAGCACCAGCTGTTCGACTATCGACGCGGCGCACAGCACACGTCGGGCCCGATCATCGCGAACAGTAAAATCATCTCCGGCCGCGGCTGCGAGCCCGAAGGCAGCCCGGCCGCCTGCGTGATCATGGCGCACGATGCACGCACGGGCCGCGAGCTTTGGCGGCGGCGCACGATTGCGGCGCCGGGCGAGCCGAACGGCGACTCGTGGGGCCAACTTCCGGACGAGGAACGCTGGCACGTCGGCAGCTGGCTCGTGCCGAGCTACGATCCCGAGCTGAATCTCGTGTTCGCCGGAACGTCGGTGACGTCGCCGGCCCCGAAATTCGCGCTCGCCGGCAACGACAAGCAGTACCTCTATCACAACTCGACGCTCGCGCTGAACGCCGACACCGGCGAGATCGTCTGGTACTACCAGCACATCGTCGATCATTGGGACCTCGATCATCCCTACGAGCGAATGCTGGTCGAGACGGCCGTCGCGCCGGATCGTAGCGAGGTAACGTGGATCAATCCACGCGTGCGCGCCGGCGAGCGGCGCAAAGTCGTGACGGGCATACCGGGCAAGACGGGCGTCGTCTACACGCTCGACCGCGCCACGGGCGAGTTCCTGTGGGCGCGCCCGACCGTGCAGCAGAACGTGTTGCAAAGCATCGACGGTGCAATCCGGCGAAGCTCACGTGAATCCCGATGCGCTGTTCGTCGAGGTCGGACAGGAACGCTTCATCTGCCCGACGTCGCTCGGCGGCAAGAACTGGCCGTCGGGGACTTTGAGCCCGCTTGGGCTAGTCATGTTCTTTCCGCTGCAGAACACGTGCATGACGTCGGCGCCGACACTGAGCAGGCCGAGCCCCGATTCGCTCTATGGCCTGCGCAACGAGCAGCGGATTGCACCGAACGGCTCGAACGTCGGCACCATCTACGCGCTCTCCGTCGAGACCGGCAAGACGTTGTGGAAGTACGAGCAACGTGCCGCGATGATGTCGCTGCTCTCCACGGCCGGCGGGCTCGTCTTCGGCGGCGACACGAACGGCCGGTTCCGCGCGTTCGATCAACGCACGGGAAAGGTGCTGTGGGAAGTGAATCTCGGCTCGCCGATCTCGGGGTATCCCGTGACCTTCGCCGTCGCGGGCAAGCAGTATGTCGCGGTCAGCACGGGCTCGTCGTTGACCGCGATGGGCGCGAATCGGCTTACACCGGAGCTCACGCCGAGCTTGGGCAACAACCTGTTCGTATTCGCGCTGCCGGATTGATCCGAAGCGCACTGCGCCAGTGATGCCCGCTAGGCATCACGGCTATTCAAAAAGCATTAGCCTGACCCGCCGGACCATGCGAGGCTGCCTTCCCTACGGAGGTTGAAGCCATGAGCGCCGCACCCGTCGCCGTTACGGACTTGCATACCGAGCAACAACGCCTGTTTCGCCAGGTCATGGGCCGCTTCGCTACGGGCGTCACGGTCGTCACTACTCGGATCGACGAGGAAACCTTCGGCATGACGGCCAACGCGTTCATGGCCGTCTCCCTCGAGCCGATGCTGTGCATGGTATCGATCAATCACACGGCACAAATGCACGCCCGCCTTCTGCACGCGGGTCACTACGGCGTTTCCTTCCTGACGGAGGTGCAGCAGCATTTCGCCGCCCACTTCGCCGGCAAGCGGCTTCACGGTCTCACACCGGGCTTCGAGCTGCGCGGACGAACGCCGATCTTGAAGCGCTCTCTCGCAGCGGTGACCGCGGACGTCGCCGAGACGCTCGAGTGCGGCGATCACACGCTATTCGTCGGGCGAGTCAACGAAGTGCTCGTTCTCGAGCCGGCACGCCCGCTGCTATTTTTCGGGGGCCGGTACGCGCGGCTCGACGTGCGGGCGCCGATCGACGATGTCGAGCCCCCAGAGTTTTGGTAGGTCGCTCAGTGATGCCCCAGCGGCATACCCGTGATCCAGAAAGCATTGGTCGCAAGTCCCGAGCCTGTGGCACAAGTACGGCGAGGCGTGCATACGACGCCGACGCGATGAGGCCACCTGGGGGAAAAGATGGTCGCGGAGACTGCAGACGTTCTGGCGCTCGTCCACGCGCCGTCCGGCGGCAAGGCAGCAGCACGCCGAACGGAATTGATCGCCGCGTTGTTCACGCGCCACCGGCGCAGCCTACTGTGGTATCTCATGCGCTTGATTCCGAACCGCGACGACGCGGAGGAAATCGCGCAAGAAGCGTTCGTTCGCCTGCTCGGCGTGCCGCACCTCGAGACCGACGCAAGCCGAGCGCGCAACTATCTGTTCGCGACCGCCACGAACCTCGCCCGCGACAACTATCGGCGGCGTACGGCGCGCGCGGAGACCGCTCACGTGCCGCTCGACGATTTGCAACTCGAAGCTCCGGACCCGCGGCCGGAGCGCCTGATCGACGCGGAACGCGGCTGCGGAATCGTCGACGGCGCGCTGCGCGACTTGCCGGCGCGGTCGCGCCAAGCATTCGTGCTCTACGTGCACGAGCAAATGACCTACGAGCGGATCGCGCTCGCACTCGGTGTCAGCAAGAAGACGATCGAGCGCGACATCGCCTTAGGCGTAGCGTTGTGCCGATCAAGGCTGGCACACTGGCACGAGACCTGAAGGATTGAAGCAATGAATCGAGCACAGGGGCTGCCGCTGCGCGGCGTCCGCGCCGTCACGGCGGTCTTCGGCGCGTGGCTGGCGTGCGCGGGCACAGCCGTCACCGCGCAAACCAATCTGGTCGGTTACTGGAATCCGTTGTTCCATGAGGACGTCGACGAGCGCATCCCGGGCCCCTCGATCGGCGATTACATGGGGCTGCCGATCACGGACTCCGCGCGTTTACGCGCCGAAGCTTGGGACGCGTCCTTGCTCTCGATGCCGGAGCATCAGTGCAAGCCGCATCCGTCGACCTACGGCTTTCGCGGCGTCGGCGTCCTGCGCATCTGGGAAGACCGCGACGAGGACACGCAGCAACTCATCAAGATTCACACCCATATCGCGTGGCAAGAGCAACATCGAGAGATCTGGATGGACGGCCGGCCGCACCCGCCCGAGTACGCGCCACACACGTGGCAGGGCTTTTCGACGGGAAGCTGGGACGGTGATGTGCTCGTCGTCCGAACGACGCACTTGAAGGCCGGTTGGATGCGCCGCAACGGCTTACCGCTCAGCGACCGCGCAACGATGACGGACCGCTTTCACCGTTACGGCGACCTCATTACGCACGTGATGATCGTGGAGGATCCGGTGTACTTGACCGAGCCGCTCGTGAAGACGAACGGCTTTTTGCTGCAGCTCGCAGGCTCGATGACACCGTACCCCTGCGAGCCCGTCGTGGAAGTCGTCCGCGATTCCGGCTTCGTGCCGCACTACCTACCCGGCCAGAATCCGTTCATCTCGGAGTTCGGCGAGGCACATGGCCTGCCGCGCGAAGCGACGCGCGGCGGCGCCGCGACCGCGCTTCCGGAATTCGCGGAGACGTTGCGATGATGGCCGCTCGCACGGCGTTCACCACGCTGCTCGCCGCCGCAGCGCTGCTGGCCGGCCGCAGCGGCGCACAACCTCCCGCAGCACCGGCAACACCGCCTGCCAATCCGCGCGAAGCCGCGCCGATCGACCTGACAGGCCAATGGGTCGCGATCGTCAACGAAGACTGGCGCTGGCGTATGGTCACGCCGCCGAAGGGCGATTACGCGAGCGTGCCCCTGAACGAAGAGGGGCGACGCGTCGCGGATCAGTGGGATCCATCGCAGGACGGCGCCTGTGAAGCGTACGGTGCGGCCGCGTTGCTGCGCATGCCGACGCGCTTGCGCATTCGTTGGGACGGCGACGCACGGCTCGTCATTGAGACCGACGCCGGCCGGCAAGTGCGCAACCTCGACTTCGGCGCGCCGGCATCCGCCGTTGCGCCGTCGCTGCAAGGGCAGTCGATCGCCAAGTGGGTGACGCCGCCGCGGCCCGGGGGCGGGCCCGGTCTCGCGGGTGCCGGCGGCGGCGGGGCTCGTGCCGGCGGCTACCTCGACGTCAAGACGACGAGCCTGACTCCGGGCTGGCTGCGCCGCAACGGCGTGCCGTACAGCGAGGACGCCGTCGTCACGGAGTACTTCGCCCGGTTCGCGGCACCGAATGGGGACGAATGGCTCATGGTGACGACGATCGTCGACGACGCGCGTTATCTGACTCAGCGGTACGTCACGAGCAGTCACTTCCGCAAGGAACCGCAGGGCGGCCGCTGGAATCCGCGCGCATGCGGAGCGGCATCGTGAGCGCGCGCAGTTGCGTTCTCGGCGCCGTGACCGTCCTGGCCATCGCCGGTGCGCAGGCCCAAACGCTTACGCCCGACGAGCTCGCCGTCTGGCACGTCCGCGACGGCATCTACATGCTCGTGGGCGCCGGCGGCAACACGACAGTCCACGTCGGCGACAACGGCGTGCTCGTCGTCGACACCAAGCTTGCATCGGCATCGGACGCTTTGCTCGCCGCGATCCGGAAGATCTCCGACAAGCCAATCCGTTACGTCGTCAACACGCATTGGCACGCCGACCACGTCGGCAGCAACGAGGCTATCGCGAAGGCGGGTAGCACGATCGCCGGAGGTAACGTCTCGGGAGCCATCGCCGACGCCGGCGTCGGCGCAGCCGTCATCGCCCACGAGAACGTGCTCGTGCGAATGTCGGGCCAAGAAAATCCGCCCCCGTTCGACGCCTGGCCGACGGACACTCTATTCACGCCCCGCAAGGACCTCTACTTCAACGGTGAGGCCATCGAGATCCTGCACCAACCTGCCGCGCACACCGACGGCGACAGCCTCGTGTTCTTTCGCAGGTCGGACGTCATCAGCACCGGCGACGTGTTCACGACGACGGGTTACCCTGTGATCCGGCCCGAGGACGGCGGCGGCATCGACGGCGTAGTAGCCGCGCTGAACCGCATCATCGAGATCACTGTCCCCAAGGAGAAACAGGAAGGCGGCACGCTCGTGATCCCGGGGCACGGCAGACTTTGCGACGAGGCGGACGTCGTCGAGTACCGCGACATGGTCACGATCATCCGCGACCGCATCAAAGGCATGCGTGAGATGGGTATGACGCTGCGGCAAGTACAAGCAGCAAAACCGACCGCCGATTACGACGGCCGCTACGGCGCGACGAGCGGGTTCTGGACGACGGAGCAATTCGTCGCTGCCGCGTACGAAAGCTTGAAGAACGAGTAACGACAGGAGCGATTCATGGCAACGAGGATGGCTAACAAGGGCGACGCCGCAAAGGGCGAGAACATTGGTGCAGTGCGCTGCGACCGCCCGCAGAACGGCGCGGAGTATCTGGAATCGCTGCGTGACGGCCGCGAGGTCTACATCTACGGCGAGCGCGTCGACGATGTCACGACCCACCCTGCGTTTCGCAATACTGCGCGCATGACGGCGCGTCTGTTCGACGCGCTACACGACAAGGAAAAATCGAAGAAGCTGCTGCTGCCGACCGACGTCGAAGGCGGGAGCAAGGGCAAGACGCACGCGTTCTTCCGCGCACCGAAGACCGTCGAAGAATCCATAGCCGGACGAGACGCGATCGCGGAATGGCAACGCATCACCTACGGGTGGATGGGCCGGTCGCCGGACTACAAGGCGGCGTTCTTGGGCACGCTCGGCGGCAACGCCGAGTTCTACGCACCGTTCGAGGCGAACGCGAAGCGTTGGTACACGTACTGCCAAGAGCGCGTGCCGTTCGTGAACCACGCAATCATTCATCCGCCCGTCGATCGCGACAAGCCGCCGGATCAAGTCTCCGACGTCTGCGTGCATGTCGATAAGGAAACCGATGGCGGCCTGATCATCTCGGGCGCCAAGGTCGTCGCGACGGGCTCGGTGCTCACGAACTACACGTTCATCGCGCACCACGGATTGATTCCGTTGCAGGACAAGAGCTACGCGCTCGTGTTCATGCTGCCCACGAATGCGCCCGGCGTGAAATTCCTGTGCCGCACGTCGTACGAGATGACCGCGGGCGTGATGTCGAGCCCGTTCGACCAGCCGCTGTCGTCGCGGCTCGACGAGAACGACGCCGTGTTCATCATGGATAAGGTGTTCGTGCCGTGGGAGAACGTGTTCGTCTACGGCGACATCGACAAAGCCAACAACTTCTTCCCGCGCACCGGCTTCCTGCCGCGCTTCGTCGTGCACGGCTGCACGCGTCTCGCCGTGAAGCTCGATTTCATCGCGGGCCTGTTGCTTAAAGCCGTCGAGGCCGCGGGCACGAAGGACTACCGCGGGGTGCAGGCCAACGTCGGCGAAGTGCTCGCATGGCGCAACATGTTCTGGGCGCTGACGGAAGCGATGGTCCGCGACCCGCGGCCGTGGAAGGGCGACTATCTGCTGCCGAACCCGGACCCGGGCAACGCCTATCAGGTGCTCGCGACGATCGCCTACTCGAAGATCAAGTACCTGATCGAGCAAACCGTGGCATCGGGGCTCATCTATTTGAACTCGCACGCGCGCGACTTCAGCAACCCGGAGATCCGGCCGTACATCGACAAATACATGCGCGGCTCGAACGGCTACACGGCCGAGCAGCGCATCAAGCTCATGAAGCTGCTCTGGGATTGCATCGGCACTGAGTTCGGCGCGCGCCACGAGCTCTACGAGATCAACTACGGCGGCAGCACCGAGGAAATCCGCCGCTACGTGCTGTTCGGAGCGATGGGCAACGGCAACGCCGCCAAGTTCAAGGGCTTCGCCGAGCAATGCATGGCCGAGTACGACTTGGACGGCTGGACGGCACCCGACCTCATCAACCCCGACGATCTGTCGATTCACAAGAAGCGCAAGGGCAAGAAGTAGGCGCGCAATGACGAGACCCGCAATCACGTGCGCCGCGCTCGTCGCGTGGATCATCGGGCCGGCGCTGATCGGCGCGCATAGCGTCGCGGCGCAAGAGCAGGCGCAACCGCCGCGACCTGCGGAGATCGAGCTGACCGAGCAGCAACGTCTGCGCGCACAGAGCCCGGGCGGCGGACTTACCCCGGGAGTGGCATTGCCGCGTTGGTCCGTGCCGCCCAGTGCCCGCACCGCGACGTCGCCCGTGACCGACGCGCTGCTCGCGAATCCGTCGCCGAACGACTGGCTCACGTGGCGCCGCACGCACGACGGGCTCGGCTTCTCACCGCTCGCGACCATCGATAAGAGCAACGTCGGCACGCTGCGGCTCGCGTGGTCGCTGTCACTGCCGGCGGGCCCAAACACGGGCACGCCGCTCGTCCACGACGGCGTGATCTACGTGCACTCGTTCGGCGATCACGTGCAGGCGCTGGACGCCGCCACCGGCGACGAGCTGTGGCACTACGCACGCGAGCTGCCGAGCACGTCGCGGCCTACGGTCAAGCGCAACATGGCGCTCTACGGCGACAAGCTGTTCGTCGGCACGTCGGATGTCCACGTCGTGGCGCTGGACGTGCGCACCGGCACTGTCGTCTGGGACGTAGCCATCAGCCGAGCCCGGCAGCGGCTTCGGCTTGAGCGGCGGACCGCTCGTGGCGCGCGGCAAGGTCATGCAGGGCGTTAACGGCCAAGTCGCGGGCGGCGCCTACATCGCAGCTCTCGATGCCGAGACGGGTGCAGAGGCCTGGCGTTTCTACACGATCGCGCGGCCGGGCGAACCCGGCGGTGCGAGCTGGAACGGCCTGCCGCTCGAGCAGCGCACGGGCGGCTCGGTGTGGACGGCCGGCAGCTACGATGGAGAGCGCAATCTCGCGTTCTTCGGCCCCGCGCCGACCTACGACACAGGCCCGCTGCGCGATTCCGTGGCACGGCCCGGCATCAGCAACGAGGCGCTATACACGAACGCCACGATTGCTCTCGACCCCGACACGGGCAAGCTCGCGTGGTACTTCCAGCACGTGCCGAACGATCAATGGGACTTCGACTGGGCGTTCGAGCGCCAACTGCTCACGCTGCCCGTCGATGGGCGGGAGCGCAGGGTGGTCGTCACGGCCGGCAAGGAGGCCATCTACGACGTGCTCGATCTCGACGATCGGGGGCGCTACTTGTTCTCGATCGACCTCGGGCTCCAGAACTTCATTACGGCAATCGATCCGCGCACGGGCGCGAAGACAATCGACCCGCGCCTGGTGCCGTCGCGCGAGCAACCGATCGTGGTCTGCCCGCACGCGGGCGGCGCCAAGAGCTGGGTGCCGGCATCGATCAATCCCGCAACCAAGGTGCTGTTCGTGCCGCTCGTCGAGTCGTGCATGGACTTGACGCCCGTGCCGCAGGACCAACGCGGCTCGTTGTCGACGGGCGTGCGCTGGACGATTCGACCCCGCCTCGATAGCGACGGCCGCTATGGGCGCATTCAAGCGATAGACCTCACGACGCGGCGAACGCTTTGGACCGAGCGGCAGCGTGCGCCGCAAACGACGGGGGTGCTCGCGACGGCCGGCGGCCTCGTGTTCGCGGGCGCGCTCGATCGCGCGTTCACGGCGTACGACGATGCGACGGGCAAGGCACTGTGGCAAGCCAAGCTCAACGATGTACCGAGCTCGGCTCCGATCGCGTACGCCGTGAATGGCAAACAGTACGTGGCGATGACCGTCGGCCACGGCTCGGCCCACGCACTCACGTTTCCGATGCTGACACCCGAGATCGATTTACCCATCGTGCGTAGCGCAGCGATTTGGGTGTTCGCTCTACCCGACCGCTGACCCGGCCGTGACGGCGCGCCTCGCCGTGGCTTACGATCGGCGAATGATCTTCGAGCAGATCGCAACGGGCGGTTGTCAGTCGTACGTCGTCGGCTGTCCCGAGTCGCGCGCGGCGGTGCTGATCGATCCCGAGATTCGGCAGATCGATCGGTATCTCGCGACCGCGGCGCGCGACGGATTGCGAATCCGCTACGTGATCGACACGCACACGCACGCCGATCACTTCTCGGCCACGCGCGAGCTGGGTGTGAAGCTAAGCGTGCCGGTCGTGATGCACCCGCTCTCCCCTGCGCCGTTCGCGACGCTGCGCGTCTACGACGGCGACATGCTCGCGCTCGGCTCGTTGCGGCTCGAGTTCCTGCACACGCCGGGGCATACGCGCGACTGCGATGTGCATCCGTTCCGACGATCGCGTGTTCACCGGCGACACGTTGCTGGTCGGCGGTACGGGACGCACGGATCTGCCGACCGGCAATCCAGAGCAGCTCTACGACAGCTTGTTCAACAAGCTATTGAAGCTCGATCCGGAGCTGAAAGTTTTTCCCGGCCACGACTACAAGAATCAGGGATCGTCGACGCTCGGCCGCGAGACGGCGGAGAACCCGCGCCTGCAAAAACGCGACCGCGTCGAGTTCGTCGACATGATGAATCACCTGAACCTTGCGGCGCCGACGCACCTGACCGAGGCGCTCCGCACGAACATGACGGGCGGCAAGACCGTCACGCAGTTGCTCGCCGAAGCAGCAACCAAGGTGCCGTTCGTGTCGCTCACCGAGCTCAAACATCGATTAGAACATTCCGATAACTCCTTGATAGTTCTAGATGTCCGTGAGAGGGATGCGTTCGATGCCGCGCACGTCACGGGCGCCGTGCACCTGCCGCGCGGCCAGCTCGAGCTGCGCGTGAACGAGGTGCTGCCGGATCCAACCGCGCGCATCGTCACGGTCTGCGAGTTCGGCAAGATCTCGACGCTCGCGGCCGCGTCGCTTCGCGATCTAGGCTTCATGCGCGCGGCCGCGCTCGACGGCGGCATGAAGGCCTGGCGCGAAGGCGGCTTCCCGGTCGAGGCCTCCTCGTGAGAAAAACAGCAAGCGCGTTCGCGGCTCAATGGGCCGCGGCCACGGCCGTCGGCTGGCTGCTCGCGCATCCGCTCGTGCAGCTGTTCGCGCTGGAGACGATCCACATCTGGGCCACCGCCGTCGTCGCGATCAGCACCGTCGCTACGGTTCTCTACTGCGTCGCACGCCGCAAGCGAAGCATCGACCCGAACTGGGTCGTCATTCCGATCAACGCCGGTTGGGCGCTCGTGGCCGTGCTGGCCCTGGCGCTCGGTCAGCCCGGCTCGATTGCCGGCGTGCTGCAGTGGCTAGTGCTGCGGCCGCACCTTCCGGCCAGCCGCTCGTGGATGCTCGCGAGCGCCGTCGGCGCGTATGCCGCGTTTCTCGTGCTCGCGGTCGTCGTGATCGGCAACCCGTTGCTGATCTACGCGATCGCGGGACTTCTAATAGGCTCGGCTCAATGGTTCGTGCTGTGGCGCCGCGTGCCGCGTGCCGGGTGGTGGTTGGCCGCGAGCACGCTTGGCTATGTGGTGGCCGGCGCGGTCGCGCTGTCGGTCGGCGCCGGCCTGAATGGATTGGCCGGAATGCTGAGCCCCGCCACGTCGAACGTGCTCGCGCATACGGCGCCGAACCTGTTGGGCGGCCTCGCCTGCGGAGCGGTCACGGGGTTCTGGCTCGCGCGGCTGCTGCGCGGCCGCCAGGCGTCGCACTAGCCGGATGACAACACGCAGGTACACTGAAAGCCGCACGCGACGCGAACAACCAACACGATGGGGGCACCCACGATGTCGAACTCGATCCGCAACGGTGTGCGTTTCGCCGCCGGTCTCGCAGCCGTCGGCGCCGTCGCCATGCTGCTGACGTCGATCGGCGATCCGGAGGCGCAGGAAGGTGTGACGACGGCCGCGTTGATCGCGGGGCTCGAGACCAGGCTCACGGCCTTGGATCCGCAGGTGCAGTACCTGAAGGACCGCAAAGAAATCTTCGACGCGATGAAGCGCTACACGCGCGGCGCGGATCGCCACGACAAGGAGCTCACCGCGAGCGCGTTTTGGCCCGAGGCCACGATCAGCGTCGGCACTCCGATGAGCCGCGACGAGTACGTCGAGTGGGAAGAAACCACGCTGGCCGGTTACGCGGCCCACCAGCACCACGTCACGGGGCAGACCGTCGAGATCGACGGCGACACCGCCCACGTCGAAAGCTACGTCGTCTACTTCCTCGTGCCGCGCGATCGCGGCGCGGACGCGGCCGGCGCCGCGACGCTCGGGCGGGCGTTGACGACCGAGAAGACGCGCTTGGGGAGCGGCCGCTACATCGAGCGCTGGGAGCGCCGCGATGGCGAATGGCGAATCCTCGTGCGCGAATATGTCGAAGACCTGGCCCTGCTCGGCGACACGGTCGACCTCTGCACCGCGGGCCGGTGCCTCGGAAGCTGGGATCGCACGGATCCGTCGTATCAGCGGCCGTTCGAGCACCTGACGGCTCCGCAACGGCAAGCGCGCGGCGACGCGAACCGCGAGCCGCGTCATCCGGCCGGGCCGGGTGGCCAATGAACCGGTTGCTCGTGATCGGCGTTCTTGTCTTGCTCGCGGTCGCGGGGGCGTACTCGCTGTTTCAAATTTCCAGCGGGCCCGATGCCGCGTCGCCGGATGAGCTCGCAACGCTCGCGGCGCTCGATGCTCGGCTCGCCGCGCTCGAGGCCGCCGTCGCCGACGCGACCACGTACCAAGCGATCTGGGAGAACGAGCTCGAATACACGCGCGGCCTCGATCGCCACGATGCGACGCTCGAGAACGCAGTGTTCTGGCCCGATGCCGCGATCAGCTACGGCAACCTCGTTGCCTACGAGGAGCTGGCCTCGTGGGCCAACGCGAGCCACGCAAATTCGGCCGCTCACCAGCATCACGTCACGGGGCTCACGCTCGACGTCGACGGCGCGGTCGCACACGAGGAAGGCTACATCTTCTATTCGTCGGACTTGGCGCGAGACAAGTCGCACGACACGGCGGGCGTGCCGACGCCGGGGCGCGTCGTCGCCGGCTCGTTCGCAACCTTCGGCACCGGCCGCTACGTGAACCGTTACGAGCGGCGCAACGGCGACTGGCGAATGATCGTGCACGAATATGTGCACGACATCAGCCTTCGTCTGCCGGCCGTCGACCTGTGCGCCGAGGGCTGTCTCGGCCGCTGGGACTCGTCCGACATCTCTTATTTGCGGCCGCTGCAACCGCTGACGGCCGACGAGCGCCGCGCACGCGCGGCGCAGAGTAGAACGCCGCACGCGACCCTGAATCCGGCCGGAGGCGAACCGTGATACGAACGTCGACAAAGTTCCTCGCGATCGCAGCGCTCTGCAGCGCCGCGGCCTCGCCCGCCGTCGCCGACACCGTGCTGATCACCGGAGCGAACTCAGGGTTAGGGCTCGAGTTCGCGCGACAGTACGCGGCGCTCGGCTGGAACGTGATCGCGACGCATCGCAGATCCGGCGTCCCGGACACACTCGCGCCGCTGGTCGCGGAATACCCGAGCACGGTTCGCGTCGAACGCATGGACGTCGCGAGCATTGCCGAGGTCGAAGCCCTCGCCGCGAAGCTCGAAGGCGTCGCGATCGACGTGCTGATCAACAACGCCGGCGTCTATAGCGATCGCTCCGAGTGCGGCACCGAGTCGTGCACGGGCGCCTATGACACGCAGACGTTCGGCAACATCGATTACGAGCTGTTCGATTTGATCATGGCCGTGAACGTGCGCGGGCCGCTGATCGTGTCCGAGAGCTTCATCGAGCACGTGCGCGCCGGCAAGCAGAAGAAGATCATCGCGATCGGCTCGACGAACGGCTCCGTCAGCGCACCGCTGCCGGGACCGCAGGGCATCGCGTACCGTTCGAGCAAGGCCGCGTTGAATCGCGCGATGCAGCTCGTCGCCGTGAAGGAGAAAGAGCAAGGCGTGCTCGTGCTGATCCTGCACCCGGGCACCGTCGTGACGGAACGCCTCGAGCGTAACCGCGGGCTCCCGGGAACGGTCGAGACCGTGCCGAGCGTGACCGGCATGATCGAGGTGATCTCGAAAGCCACGATCGATGACACGGGCAAGTTCCTGCAATACGACGGCACGACCGCGCCCTGGTAGCTACGGGCTGATCGCCACGTGTTTCCGCTCCGCGACGACAACCCGCACTTCCTGACGCCGGTCATCACGTATGCGTTGATCGCCGCGAACGTGCTCGCGTGGGCGCTGCTGCAAGGGCTCGGCATGGAGCCGATCCTGTCGAGCTCGATCTGCCGGTTGGGCTTGATTCCCGCGGAGCTGCTGCAGACCGTCGCGGCCGGCACGCGCTTTCAAGCCGGCCCGGAAACGGTGTGCGTGATTGGCGACGTGCGCACCTGGTACACGCCGCTGACGTCGATGTTCATGCACGGCGGCTGGTTCCACCTGCTCGGCAACATGTGGTTCCTCTGGATCTTCGGCAACAACGTCGAGGACTCGATGGGACACGTGCGATTTCTGCTGTTCTATCTGCTCTGCGGTCTCGCGGCCGCGGCGCTCCAGACCTTCACCGACCCGACCTCCACGATCCCGATGGTCGGCGCGTCCGGCGCGATCGGCGGCGTCATGGGCGCGTACGTGGTGCTGTACCCGCGCGTGCGCGTGCACATGCTGGTGTTCCTCGGCTTCTTCGTCACGACGTTCGCGGTCCCGGCAATCTTCATGCTCGGGTACTGGTTCGTGCTGCAGCTCTTGAGCGGTTATTTCTCGATCGGGGCCGAGGGCGGTGGCGTGGCGTTCTGGGCGCACGTCGGCGGGTTCGTCGCGGGCGCCCTGCTCGTTCTGGTGCTTCGCGATCCGCGCTTGCTCGCGCGTCACCCGTACTACGGGTGGCGGAGCGGCGCGTCGAGCCGCAGCTGGCGCCGAGTTCGGTGACCGCTCGGCCTATTCGCCGAAAAACTCCGTCAGCGCGCGCGTCAACACTTCCGGCTGCTCGAGCGTCGACAGGTGGCCGCAGTCGGGCACGACGAGTTGCCGCGCGTTCGGGATGCCGGCAGCCATCTCCGCCGCGCGATCCGCCGGCATCAGTGCGTCGTGCTCGCCACCGACGACCAGCGTCGGGCAGCGAATCGCGGCGAGGCTCGGCCGCGAGTCGATGCGGGTCATGATCGCGGTCTGCTGCCGCACGAACGCGGCGGGCCCCGTTTCCGCGGCCATCGTGCGGACGATTGCCTCGAGCTCGCGATCGCCGTGACGCGACGCGGCCACGAAGCGTGGAAACAGCAACCCCGCTATCTTGTCGAAGCCTCCGCTCTGCGCCAGGTCGATTTGCTTCTTTCGCCCTTCCGTCTGCTCAGGCACGTCCGGGCGCGCGGTCGTGTTCAACAGCGCGAGCTTCGCGACGCGCTCGGGCGCTTGGCGCAGGATCTCGAAAGAGGCGTAGCCACCCATCGACAGGCCGATCAACGCGAACCGCGGCGGCGCCTGCGACAAGATGCGGCGCGCAATCCCGCCCATGCTGTCGTCGCGCGTGTGATCCGCGACGATGACGGGGCCGAGGCGCCACAGCGCCTCGAGCTGCTCGCGATACAGCCTCGGCGTGCAAAGCAACCCGGGGATCAACACGACGGGCATTGGTTCTTGCATCGGAGCAACATAGCATGACGTCTCGAGCAACCTGAACGAACTTAAAGTGATTCCTTAACACCCCTCAGCGGAGGGCTGCGGAGACTCGTATGACGACTTTCGTTCTCGTCCACGGCGCGTGGCACGGCAGCTGGTGTTGGAAACGCGTGCGCAGCGCGTTACAGGCTCAAGGACACGCCGTGTTCACGCCGACGCTGACCGGCGTCGGCGAGCGCTCGCATCTGACCTCGCCGCAGGTCAACCTCGACACGCACATCGCCGACGTCGTGAACCTGGTTCGCTGGGAAGAGCTCGACGACATCGTGCTGTGCGGCCACTCGTACGGCGGCTGCGTGATCACCGGCGCCGCGGATCGCATGCCCGAACGAGTTCGCGCGCTCGTCTATCTCGACGCGTTCATCCTCGAGAACGGTCAGGGCTTGCACGACGTACTGCCGCCCGAAGTCGCCGCAGGTCAGGTCCAAGGCACGAACGAGACCGGCGACGGCTGGCGCGTGCCGCCGATCTCCGCCGAGTTCTTCCAAGTGAATGCCGCTGACCGCGCGTGGGTCGACCGCCAATGCACGCCGCAACCGCTCGCGACGTTTCAGCAGCCGGTTCGACTACGAAACACGATCCCGGCCGCGAAGTGCACGCACATCCTCGCGACGGGTTACGAGCACTCGCCGTTCCCGCCGTTTCACGAGATCGCCAAAGCCAAGGGCTGGAAGACGTCGACGATCGGCTGCGGCCACGACGTGATGCTCGACCGTCCGGACGAGCTCGTGCGTATGTTGCTCGACGCGGCGCGCTAGCTCCGCGCGAGGCGTGTCGCGCGATCGACGATCACGCTGTCGTCCCACTGCGCCGCGAGCCGCGTGAGCGCCGCGATGTCCGGGCCGCGCCAGCGCAAGTCGTCGAGCGACTCCGTCAGCGGCACATCGGCGCGCAGCGTTGCGAGCCGCCGGTACAGCAGCGCGTCTGCGCGTTGCGCCGCGAGAGAGGCCGCGAGCGCGGCGGCGCCGCGGACCTGCACGCGCCATTCCTCGACGGTGTCGGGGATCGCTTCTATGTGCCGGTACTCGGCCAGCACGGCCGCTGCGGACTTCGTGCCCCAGCGCGGAATGCCGGGATAGCCGTCGGCGGTGTCGCCGACCAGCGCGAGCCAATCCGGGATCGACGACGGCGGCACGCCGAACTTCTCGACGACACCGCGCTCGTCGAATCGCTTCCGGCGCATCCGGTCGAAGCACACGACGCGCTCGCCTACGACGCACTGAGCGAGATCCTTGTCGGGCGAGCAGATCACGACGCGCTCGACTTCGCGCATCGCCGCAAATCGCGCAGCGCCCGTCGCAAGCGCGTCGTCGCACTCGAACTCGATCATCGGCCATACGACCAGCCCAAGCGCGCGACACGCGTCCTCGGCCGGCCAGAATTGAGCAAGCAGATCGGGCTCGATGCCTTCGCCCGTCTTGTACCCCGGATAGATATCGTTGCGGAACGATTCGATCACGTGATCGAACGCGACAGCCACGTGAGTCACATCGCGCTCGCCGACCAACGCGAGCATCGAGCGTGCGAGCGCACGCACGGCGCCGACCTCTCGACCCAAGGCATCGCGGCTCGGAGGCCCGCCGTAGTACGCGCGGAACAGCTCGAACGTGCCGTCGACGAGATGAACGTGCATGCAACTCCCGATTGCAATCGCCAGTGCGTCGAAGCCGGTGCTAGTCTAGGGCAAACGACAACGAGGGGATTGTCATGCTCGAACGCACGCTGGCAGTAACGCTTCTGCTCACCGCTGCCGCGACGGCCGGCGCGCAGCAACCCGAGCCGCGCCCCGCGTTCGCGGGACAGACCGACGCGCCGCCTCCCGCGCGCGAGTCGCGCTATCGCGTCGAGGTCATCACGGACAAGCTCACGGGACCGTGGGCGCTCGCGTTCCTGCCGGACGGTAATTTCCTCGTCTCGGAGCGGCGCGGCATGCTGCGCACCGTGTCGCCGAAGGGCGAAGTGTCCGAGCCGATCTCGGGTGTGCCGCCCGTCAAGGTCGTGGCCGCGCAGAGCTTTCACGACATCGTGCTGGACCCGGACTTTGCGACCAACCGCTACGTGTACTTCACCTACTTCGCGCCACCGAAAGGCGAAGCGGCGCGCGAGTGGCCGATCGAGCACTACTACAACGAAGTGTGGGAGAAGTCGCTCGCGGAACGGCGCCTCCTCGACTTAGGAAGCGAGCGCGTCGCGCGCGCGAAGCTCTCCACGGACAACCGGCAATTGCAGGGCGTAGAGACTCTGATCGAGGGCAAGGTCGAGCGGCGGATCGTGTTCGCGCGCGACGGGTCGATGTACGTGACGGGCGCCGACGCGTTCCGTTTCTATGACTCCGATCTCGACGGCACCGAGCACACGACACCGCACGAGCCCGACGTGCGCCGCAACTTCACGGGCCGCGTGATCAGAATCAACCCGGACGGCACGATCCCGGCCGACAACCCGTGGCTCGGCCGCGCGACCGTGGCGCGCGAGACGTTCGCGAGCGGCTTCAAGGATCCCGAAGGCGCGACGCTGCACCCGACGACCGGCGAGCTCTGGCTCGTCGATCACGGCCCGCAAGGCGGCGACGAGATCAACATCGTGCGCGCCGGCCGCGACTACGGCTGGCCCGAGGTCTCGTACGGCGTGCAATACGACGCGCGGCAAGCCGACGGCCGCAAGAATGTCGCCGTCGGTACCGGAGCGACCACGATGCAAGGCGTCGAGCAGCCGCTCTACTACTGGGTGCCGTCGATCGCACCGTCTGGCATGGCGTTCTACACCGGCAACCTGTTTCCCGAGTGGCGCGGCAACTGTTCGTCGGCGCGATGGCGGGCCGCCACCTCGTGCGCCTCGTGCTCGAAGGCGAGCGCGTCGTCGCCGAAGAGAAGCTGCTAGAGGAGCTGGATCTGCGCGTGCGCGAGGTGCGTCAAGGACCCGATGGCGCGCTGTACGTGTTCGGCGGCGACTCGCTGATTCGTATCACGCCACCTTGACCTAACCGCCAAACACGACGTCGTGCAACAACCGCCCCGGCATCAATGACAGCAGCGTCATCAGCACCAACGCGATCATCAGCATGGCCATGGTCCGGCCATGGTTGCGAAGCCGCCGCGTCTTGACCGCGAAGACGCCGTACGCGAGCAGCGCGAGGGCCGAGCCGCCGCCGATGTAAGCCGCCACCCAGCTGTCGCCATGCGGAACGGTCAACGACGTGGCGCCCATGGCTGCCATGCCGCCCACCCAGATCCAACCCAAGGTCCTGTGGCGGCGATCGCCCTTGGGTAGCGCGAGCATGATCCACCCGGCAACGACGAGCACGAGAATGATGATGGCGTGAATCCGTGTGGCGAGTGGCGCGGAAGCGAACGCCGCCAGGTCCAGCCCGGGGCGCCAGCTAACCCTCGACCAATCGTCGAACCCGCCGGCCATCCAGGCGATGCCGGGTACGATCACGAACAGGGTGAACGCAAAAGCGATCAGGCGGCGAATGTCGCCGGGAAGCAGAATGCCCACGACGCGCCTGGCGCACGCTCGCCGCCGCGGCAGGCCCACGGTCAGGTGCAATCATCTAAGTGCGCCCTATTGCGAGCGCTTCGCGACGAACTCTTCGGCCGGGAAGCCCATCAGCTCGCGCTTGAGCTTGATCTCGTCGCCGGCGAGCTCGCCCGTGTAGTTGAACGTCAACGGCATGCCCATGTAGTTGCCCTTCTCGACGAACGAGATCTTGTTGCCGTCGACCTTGCCGTCCGACAGCACCGAGTCCGTGATCAAATTGCCTTTCGCGGTGCCGGTCAGCGTCGTGCCTTCCACCTTGAACGTGTAGGTGTAGGTCTGGTTCCCGACTTGAGTGTCGAAGCTCGTGGTCCACGTGCCGTCGACGCCGGCGGCGTGAGCTAGCGCCGCGATGGCGCACAGCGCAGCGAGAAGGACCGTGCGAATCAGCTTGGTCATGCTTATCTCCTATGTTCTTCTTGGTGGCCCCGAATCGTAGGCGGACGCCGCGATCATGTTCGCGCGACGCCTCGTTCGCAAGAGCCCTTCGCGGCAAGGCCGAAGGGCACCGTTCTGATAGGCTTCGGCGCATGCGCGAAATCCTCGTGTGGCTCGAAGCGAGCGCCTTGAGCGTGTTCGTGCGCGAATGGCCCTCGATCCTCGGGTTCCCGACGATCCTGTTCCTGCATACGCTCGGTCTCGCAATGGTCGCGGGCGCCGCGATCGCGATCGACCTGTGGATCCTGCAACGGCCTTTGCGATTGACAGCCGTGCACATCGCGGGCTTGAACAAGATGATGTGGCTCGGCTTCGGCATCAACTTGCTGTCGGGGCTCGCTCTGCTGCTGGCCTACCCCGCGAAGGCGCTCACGAACGGCGTGTTCTACCTGAAGATGGCGCTCGTGCTGGTGGCGGTCTACGTCAGCGCGCGGATTCACCGCGAGTTCGTGCCGACCGACTCCGCAGGCGTCGCAGCGGGTCTCGCGCCCGAGGCGCGGCGTTGGGCCGTGGCGTCGTTGATCTGCTGGTTCGCCGCGATCGTGACCGGGCGACTCTTGGCCTACACGTACAACGTTCTGTTCGCGAGCCAGCTGCCATGACGCAGGACCTGATTGCGTGGTTGACGAGCACGTGGGTCAACACGCTCGTCATGGACTATCGCTGGACCTGGCCCATCAGCGAAAGCCTGCACTTCTGCGGGCTGGCGCTGATGGTCGGCACGGTCGGCACGTTCGATCTGCGGCTGCTCGGCCTCGTGAAGGGGTTGTCGCCGGCCGCGCTACACCGCTCGATTCGATTCGGGCTCGCCGGCTTCGTGGTCTCCGCAATCACCGGCTCGTTGTTCATCTTCGGGCAGCCGGACCAGTACTTCTACAACGACGCGTTCAAGGTCAAGGTCGTTTGTCTGATCCTGCTCGGAATCAACGTCGGCGCGTTCTACACGCTCGAGGCGCGGGGCGTGCTTGCGCTCGGCCCCGGTGGCAACGCACCCGCGCGAGCGAAGGCAATGGCCGCCGTGTCGCTGACGCTGCTCGTCGCAATCATGTGCGCGGGGCGAATGCTCACGTTCTTCCGGCCGTAGACGCGCGGCTGCGCTTGTCACGGGCCGCGCGATCCATATCATGAGCGCTCCATCTCGCGAGCACCCCATGCAATCGATCATTTCGATCAAGGATCTGACGAAGACCTACGCGTCCGGCTTCGAAGCGCTGAAAACCACGAATCTCGAGATCCGGCAGGGTGAGATTTTCGGATTGCTCGGCCCGAACGGCGCGGGCAAGACGACGTTGATCAACATCGTGTGCGGCATCGTGAACCTCACGAGCGGCACGGTCGCGGTAGCGGGGCACGACATCCGTAAGGACGCGCGCGCGGCGCGCGACATGATCGGGCTCGTTCCCCAGGAGCTCGCAACCGACGCGTTCGAGACGGTGTGGGCCACCACGATGTTCAGCCGCGGACTGTTCGGCAAGCCGAAAAGCGCCGAGTACTGCGAGAAAGTGCTGCGCTCGCTGTCGTTATGGGACAAGAAGGACGCGAAGATCATGACGTTGTCGGGCGGCATGAAGCGCCGCGTCATGATCGCGAAAGCGCTCGCGCACGAGCCGCAGGTGCTGTTCCTCGACGAGCCGACGGCGGGCGTCGACGTAGAGCTGCGCAAGGACATGTGGAACGTCGTGCGTGGACTGCAGGCATCCGGCGTCACGATCATTTTGACGACGCACTACATCGAGGAAGCCGAGGAGATGGCCGATCGCATCGGCGTCATCAATCGCGGCGAGATCATCCTCGTCGAGCAGACCGCCGAGCTCATGCGCAAGCTCGGCAAGAAGCAAATGACGTTGCAGCTACATGCGCAGCTCGCGGCGCTGCCCCCGTCCTTGGCGCAGTTTCCGCTCGAGCTACACGCGGACGGCAACGAGCTCGTCTACACCTACGACACGCGCAGCGAACGAACCGGCATCACTACATTGATGTCCGCGCTCGCCGAGGCCGGCATCCGCTTCAAGGACCTCTCGACGACGCAGAGCTCGCTCGAGGAAATCTTCGTGAGCCTCGTGCGGAGGCAAGCATGAACTGGCACGCGGTCCATGCCATCTATCATTTCGAGATGGCGCGGATGTTCCGCACGGTCGTGCAGAGCATCGTGGCTCCGGTGCTATCGACGTCGCTGTATTTCGTCGTGTTCGGCTCGGCGATCGGCTCGCGCATCCAAGAGGTCGACGGTACGAGCTACGGCGCGTTCATAGTGCCGGGCCTGATCATGCTGTCGCTGTTGACCGAGAGCATCGGCAACGCATCGTTCGGCATCTACTTCCCGCGCTTCACCGGCACGATCTACGAGGTGCTGTCGGCGCCGGTGTCGGCGGCCGAGGTAATCCTGGGCTACGTCGGCGCCGCTGCGACGAAATCCGTGATTTTGGGTTTCGTGATCCTCGCGACGGCCGCATTGTTCGTGCCGATCAGGATCGCGCACCCGTTCTACATGCTCGGCTTTCTGGTGCTGACGTCCGTCACGTTCAGCCTGTTCGGCTTCATCATCGGCCTGTGGGCCGACAGCTGGGAGCGGCTCCAGGTGATCCCGCTGCTCGTGATCACGCCGTTGACGTTCTTGGGCGGCAGCTTCTACTCGATCTCGATGCTGCCGCCCGTGTGGCAAACGGTGACGCTGTTCAATCCTGTCGTGTATTTGGTCAGCGGCTTCCGCTGGAGCTTCTACGAGATCGCCGACGTGCAGGTCGGCATCAGTCTCGGCATGACCGTCGCGTTCATGCTCGTCTGCCTCGCGGCCACGTGGTGGATGTTGACGACGGGCTGGCGGCTCAAGAAATAGTCCGGTCCGCAGCCCGCATTAAGTCATCTTGGAACCAGTCTCGCCACTGGCGGAGACTAGGGTTCTACGAGCACGTCACGGACCGTGGCCGCGTGCGCGTGAGAGCATCTCGGGCTTGCGAATCGTCCGCGGGACTGGCTCATGCGCAAGTCGGCGATATTGACGGCCATGACGGCCATGACAGCGCTGCTCGGCGCCTGCTCTTCTATGTCCCCGCCAGAGCCGGATCCTATTCCCGTGCCCGTGCAGGTCCCGGAGCCGCCGCCGGAGCCCGCGCCGCCACCGGAGGCTGTCCAACCGCCGGTTGCGCGGTCGCGACCGCGCGAGATCAGAATCGACAACAGCTCGATCGAGTCGTTTCGCACGAGCTGGCAACGGCTTCGCGCGAGCCTCTCCCCGACGCAGCAAACCGATCTGCACAACGCCGTCACGCGCCTGACCTTCGCGCGCTACGGCGGCGGCACGGATCTGCCGAGGAACCTTCGCGACAGCCCGATCGTTCCCGAGATCATTCGGGACCGGATCGCCGGCCTCTCGTACGCCGAGATCATCGCGCTCTCGCTCTAGCGCGCGGGCTGGCGCCGCGGCTAGCATGGGCCACGTTTTCGCACGGAGCTCGCGCCATGCACACGCTCGCCCGCTTGAGCCCGCTCGCACTGTTCCTGCCGTTCGCGACGATCGCATGCGCGCAAGCCGTCGATCCGACGATCGGCGTCAACTACGTGGCGGCGACCGAGCGGCTGCACACGGCCGGCCAACCCAACGCCGCGACGCTCGCCACGCTCGGCGAGCAGGGCTTCGAGCTCGTCGTGAACCTCGCGCCGCCTTCGAACCAAGGCGCCGTGCCCGAGGAAGGCAAGTTGGTCGCCGAGCACGGCACGACGTACGTGAATATCCCCGTGAGCTGGCAGCAGCCGACTTACGAGGACTTCGAGCTGTTCAGCGCCGTGATGAACGGCGCGCGCGACCGCAAGGTGCTCGTGCATTGCCAGCTCAACATGCGCGCGTCGGCTTTCACGTTTCTGTATCGCGTCGTCCATGAGGACGTGCCGCCCGAGGAAGCCATGAAGGCGCTGCGCGCGGTGTGGATTCCGCGTGACCAGTGGGCGACGTTCACGGCCGACGTGCTGAAGCGGCACGACATCGACTTCGCGTTGCCGGCGCCTTGAGACCGGCGCTACCGAAAAATTAAGCAGGACTCGCGATAGCCGCCGTGCACTGCCCTTCCTGTGCCCGGGCGGCAAACGGTACGATTGCGCGACTTCATTCGGGGGAAAGTGCATGAGCCGATCTCTGTTCACGACCGTTGCGCTCGCGGCTTGCGTCGCGATGCTAGCGCCAGCGCTCGGCGCGGCACAGCATCCGGACTTCAGCGGGCTCTACTTTCCGGCGGGGCGCCAGCAAGACCCGCAACGCCCGGCGTACACACCGGCTGCGGCCGCCGCGCTGGCCGAGTACGAGAAGGCGTTTAAGCTCGACGACGATCCCGGCCGCTATTGCCAGTGGCCCGGCATGCCGCGCGCGATTTGGGGAGCCCCGTTCACGGTCGAGATCCAGCAGCGCCCGCAAGACATCACGATCTACTGGGAAGGCTACGGCATGTACCGGAAGATCTACATGGCCGACCACAATCCGCCTAAAGCGATTCTGCCGTCGGCAATGGGTCACTCCATCGGGCATTGGGAAGGCGACACGCTCGTCGTCGAGACGACGGATCTGAAGCAGTATCCGTACATGAACCGCCAGGCCACGTCGTCGAGCGCGCACGTGGTCGAGCGGCTCCGGGTCGAGCAGCGCGACGTCGACGGCCAGAAGGTGAAGTTCGTCGTCAACGAGCTCGTGCTGACCGATCCGAAGATCTACACGACGCCGATCAAGATCACGGGGACACTGCGGCACCGCCCCGACTTGCAGCTGCTCGAGTACACGTGCACCGACGCGCTGTGGGACGAGTACCTCACGCGAGCGTGGACTGACGCTGCCCGACCTCGACGCATTCCCGGACCCGCAGCCATGAGAAAGATCTCGACGCGTCTGCTGCTCGCCGTGCTCGGCGCGGTGGCACTACCGGCTGCGGCGCATCACTCGTTCGCGATTTACGACATGGAGCAGAACATCAACTTCGACGGCGTCGTCGCGGTCTTGAAGATGCGCAACCCGCACATGGCGCTGACGCTGAAGGTCACGAAAGACGACGGCACGACGGGAATGGTCGAATTCGTCGAGGGCGCCCCGGCCAACATGATCGTGCGGATGGGGCTCGATCCCGCCGACATCGCGGTCGGCATGCCGATCAAAGCCGTCGGCGCGCCGCGCCGCGACGACCCGAACGCCTATTTCCTGAAGGCGATCATCCTGCCGGACGGCCGGCGCTTTTCGGTCATCAACTGAGAGCACAGCGCGCGCTTGGCCGCGCGCGGCAGCTGCTTGATCTCGTGCTCGCGGCGCTGAGCCGCGCCGCGGTCGCGCGCACGCTCCGAGTAGACGAGCTTCACCGGCAGACGCGAGCGCGTGTACTTCGCGCCGCTACCCGAGTTGTGCGCGCGGAGCCTTGCAGGCAAGTCCTTGGCAACGCCGGTGTAGAGCGTTCGGTCGGCGCAACGCACGATGTAGACGTGCCAGTGCTCCGTGCTCAGAGCCCGAGCGCGTACAACAACGTGTCGTTGTACATGATGAAGCGGCCCATGATGATCACGCAGATCCACGCCGTCAGCGAAACAGCGGCGACCGCTTTCGCACCGCGCGACGCGTCCCCGTCGGCCGGCACGGTCTCGAGCGAGCGGTGGATGCCCGTGACATAGAAGGCCAGCAGATTGAGGCCGGCGATCACGACGAACAGCATCTTGAGCTGCAGCGACAGGTTCCCGAGATACTCCATCGGCCCACCGACCGGGTTGCCGGCGATGAAGATGAAGCCCGTCGTCATGTTCACGAAGAACGCGATCACGCCGAGCGGGATGAACTTCTCGAGCAAGTGGATCGGTATGCCCTTGGCTACGCCGAGCACGCGGAGGTCGACGGTGCCGACCGTGCCGAGCAGCACGCACATGGCGAAGAAGTGCAGCGTCTCGCAGAACGGCCACACCCAGTCGTGCGTGGCGACGAAATCGCCGATCGGCAAGGTCATCAAGAAATCAGATAGCGCTTGCATTGCTCGTCACCGCTCAGAATCCAAGCCACGCTTCGACGAAGTTCGGGTAGGCGGTAAAGCGCCCCGCCACCATCGCCACGCCCCACAGAATGAACGCGCTCCACGCGAACGCCTTCGCATGCTTCGGCAATCCGTCGGCGCCGACGGGCCCCGGCCGATCGAAGACATGGATGCGCGTCAGCTCGAGGTTGATCATCGCGAACAAGATGAACACGAGCTTCACGATGAACAGCCAGTTGCCGAGGTCGTTGCTCAAGTTGGCCGCGAGCAGCGAGCTGCCCGAGAACAGATTGATCGTGAACCCGACGTACATCCACGGAAACAGCTTGCGCAGCGCCGGGAGCGGAATGCCCGGCACGAAGCCGAGCATTCGCAGCGCGATGAGGTAGTGGATGCCGACGATGATCGCGAGGCCGATCGCGTGCAGCGAAAGGATCGTCGTGTACGCGAAGATCGACGGCGATTCGCGCACCCAAATGGCGTACGCGCTATTTTCGATAGCATCGATCATTGAGGTTACGTCCGAGGCGAAAAGCTAGGTTGCGCGGCTGAGATTGCCCGGGATCGCTGCGCCTTGTTCTACGGGTTGCTCGTCGTGCACGTCCGGAGTGAGCCTCAGGAAGATCAACACGATCGCCGCGACGCTCGAGCCGAGCGCCATCAGGATCGAGATTCCGGGCACCCCCCAGCCTGCCTGGAATAGGAACCCCGCCACGGCCGGCGCCAATACAGACCCGCCGCGGCCAACACCGATCGCGAAGCCCGTGCCGGTCGCGCGCACGTGCGTCGGAAACGCGTGGGCGAAGATCGCATAGAGCCCGACGATACCGGCGTTCGTGAAGAAGCCCGCGAAGAAGCAGACCAAGCCGAGCTGGCCGAGATCGGCAGGCGTCTGACCGAAGATACAGACCATCACTGTCGAGAGCGCGAGCACGCTGATCGTGAGGCCCTTCAAGCCGAAACGCATCGTCAAGAGGCCGAGCACGGCGCCGCCGGTGGCACCGCCCGCCATGTACCACGTGAGCACTCCGCCGGCCGAGCTCGCGGGGAAGCCCATCCGAACGACGATGTCCGGCACCCACTTCAGGATGTAATAGAAGGTCGTGATGTGGAAGAAATAGGCGGCGGCACAGACCAGCGTCGTGCCGACGAGCCCGGGCTTGAAGATGTCCATTACCGAGCGCTTACGCGTTTCCTCGGAAACGTGCGGCAGCGCCGCAACCGTCGCCTTGCCGATCTTGCGCAACGCTCGATTGATCTTGTCGAGCGCGCCTTCCGGCTGCTTGCGCGCGAGCCAATGCACGGACTCGGGGACCAGGAAGTAGACGACCGGAATGAACGCGATCGTCAGCGCGAAACCGAAGTAGAACACCGCACGCCAGTCGTTGTCGCGCAGCAGGTACGCCGCGACGGCCCCACCGACGGCGCCGATCGCCGGATAGCCGATCGACATGATCGAGACGCACATGTGCTTGTTCTTCGCGTTCGAGAACTCGGCAGCGACGGCGTTGACCGCGGCCAGCATGCCGCCGATGCCGAGGCCCGTGATCACGCGCCAAGCGGACAGCACGATCAGGCTCGAGGCCGTGGTGACCATGAACATGCCCAGCGCCATCGCGACGAGGCAGCCGAGCATCAACGGCCTGCGGCCGATCTTGTCGGCGACGCCGCCGAGGACGATCGACCCGATCGCCATGCCGATCAGCTCGGCGATCAGAACGAGGCCGAGAACTCCCCGGTCGATGCTCCATTCGGCCAGAATGCCGGGCGAGGCGTAGCTGATCGACAGCACGTCGAAGCCGTCCAGTCCGTTGAGACCGACGGTGATCGCGATGATCAGGACCTGCATCCAGGTCATCGGCGTCTTCGAAATCAGTTCACGCGGATCGCTATGCACGAGCCTTCCCCCAGCTAGTGACCGTCTTGTGCGGCCTCGCACCCGGAGCGTAGCACTTTCCGCATAAACACGCCCATGGCTCTAGATTCTTAAGGTAAGTCGAGTCGGCTTTCTAGGGCGGCCCCGAATACGCTATTTTCTCGGCCTCGATTCTTCAGGCACAGGACTGCATGACGATTCGTCTCACGACTGCCTTGCTCGCGAGCGGCCTCATCGCGGTGGCTTCGCCCGCGGCGGCGCAGTGGCCGTCGTATCCGACCAAGGGCGTGCCGCGTAACGCCGACGGCTCGGTGAATCTGACTGCGCCGACGCCGCGCACGGCCGATCGCAAACCGGACTTCACCGGCCTGTGGGAGATTTACGTTAGCTCGATCGCCGCGCCGCCGGCCGCGGGCCAGGCGAGCCCATCGCGCTCGCTGCAGGACGGCGACGGCGGCGATCAGCTCGGAATTCCGACCGGCGGTCCGCCGGTCGATCCCAACGCGCCGCCGCGCGCGACGTTTTTCGACATCGGCGCGAACATCCCCGGCGGCCTTCCGTTTCAGGACTGGGCGCGCGAGCTGCGGGCGCAGCGCATGGCCGATAACCAGAAGGACAACCCGGACGCTCATTGCTTGCCGATGGGATTCATGCAGCTGCACGGCCACCCACAGCCGCGCAAGATCGTGCAGACGCCGGAGCTGATCGTGATCATGTACGAAGGCAACCAGGGCCTTCGCCAGATCTTCATGGATGGCCGCAAGCTGCCCGAGGTCAACGAAGATCTGCAGCCGTGGTGGTACGGCTATTCCGTCGGCCGCTGGGAAGGCGACACGCTCGTCGTCGAGTCGGTCGGCTTCATCGAGGACGGCTGGCTCGACGTTTACGGCAGCCCGCTGACGACCCAGGGCAAGCTGATCGAGCGCTGGCGTCGGCCCGATTACGGGCATCTCGATATCGATATCACGGTCGACGATCCGAAGGCCTACACGAAGCCGTTCACGGTTCGCGTGAGCCACCAGTTGACCGTCGACCAGGAGTTGATCGAGTTCATCTGCAACGAGAACGAGAAGTCCGCGCAGCACTACGATCCATGAGTCTCAGCAAGGAGCACGCCATGAAACCCTCTTCATTGTTGACGGTCGTCGCCGCGGGGCTGCTGGCCGCCGGTACGGCCGCTGCGCATCACTCGTTCTCCGCGGAGTTCGACCGCAACCTGCCGATCACCGTGACCGGTACCGTCACGAAGGTCGAATGGATGAATCCGCACGCGCGCTTCTATATCGACGCGAAGGACGACGCGGGCAAGACCGTGAACTGGGATTTCGAGCTCGCGAGCCCGAACGGCCTGATGCGCCGCGGCTGGACCCGGAACTCGATGAAGATCGGCGACGTCGTCACGGTCACGGGCAGCCGCGCCAAGAACAACCCGCTCGTCGGCAACGCGAGCACGGTCATGCTCGCGGACGGCAAGAAGCTGTTCGCGGGCTCGTCGGCTGAGAACGAAGCCACGCAGTAGCGCCGTGGTCGACGCGACCGTAGCGCGCGCCGCGCGCCGCCGCCTACGTATCTCGATCGTGGTCGCCGCCGCGCTGCTCGCGGCTGCGCCGCTCGCGGCGCAGTGGCCGACCTTCGAGTCGCGGCATGCGCCGCGATTGCGCGACCGCACCGTCAATCTGGAAGCGCCCGCCCCTCGCAGCGCCGACGGCCACCCGGATCTGTCCGGTCTGTGGGAACGGACGGGACCGGGCGGCCAGAACCCGGACTTCGACGCATTGCAGTCCCCGGATGGCGGCCCGCCGGCCGCCACGTTCTGGAACGTGGGCGCCGGCTTCGAGGCGGTCTGCCTTACACGCCGTTGGCGTCGATGCTGCGCGACGAGCGAATGGCCGATGACCAAAAGAACAACCCGGACGCGCTGTGCCTGCCGATGGGCTTGATGCAGCTGCACTTGCATCCGCAGCCGCGCAAGATCGTGCAGACGCCGGGCCTGGTCGTGATCATGTACGAGGGCAACGAGGGGCTGCGCCAGATCTTCACCGACGGCCGCTCGGTGCCGGAGGCGAGCGAAGACTTGCAGCCGTGGTGGTACGGCTATTCGGCGGGCCGCTGGGAGGGCGACACTCTCGTCGTCGAGACGGTCGGGTTCCGCGACGACGTCTGGCTCGACGTGCTCGGCAGCCCGCTCACCGGCGCGGGCAAGATGACAGAACGGTTCCGGCGACTGAATTACGGCACGCTGCAGATCGACATAACTATCGAAGATCCAACAGCTTACAAGCAACCGTTCACGGTTCGCGTGAACCAGAAGCTGTTCCCCGACGAAGAGCTGATCGAGTTCATCTGCAACGAGAACGAGAAGTCGATCCGGTACTACGATCCCTAGCGGGCATCCGTAAGCGCCCGTTCAGCTAGCAGAGTTATCATGGTCACCTCGCTTACGGCTGTCGCAGGCAGCCAATCGGGGGCGATATGCGGGGTCACGGATCGTGGTCGTTGTGGGGGCGTTGGTGCTGACCGCAGGCCTGTCGGCTTGCGAGCGCGACGCACCGCCGCCGGCTGCCCGTGGCGGCGACTATCAGCCTGCCACGCTGAACGAGGCCGTGCTCCTGCGTAACCGGACGGCCGTCGAGAACTTCCTGGCGCTCGGCACCGACCCCAACCAGCCCGAGGATGACGGCACGACGCCGCTGATGCGCGCGGTTCATGGCCAGGTTCCCGAGATCGAAGAGATCCTGATCGCGGCCAGTGCCGACGTCGCCGCGAAGAACACCTACGGCGTGACGGCTCTCTACATCGCGGCACGCGCCGGCGATGCCGCCGCGACGCGGCGCCTGCTCGCGGCCGGCGCGGACGCGAACACCGCGTTGCCGTCCGGCGAAACGGTGCTGATGACGGCCGCGAAGTCCGGCGATGCCGACGTCGTGCGCGCATTGCTGACGGCCGGCGACGACACGATCTCGCTGCTCGAGATCGGCGAGCAACGTGCCGTCACGCACGCGGCCGAGTCAGCCGGCTATGCGGTCCCGACAAATCCGACCATCGCGACGAATTACGCCGACGTGTACGCGCGCGAGCGCTTGTACGGCAGGACGGCGCTGATGATCGCGGCAGCGGAAGGTCATGCCGAAGTCGTGCAGTTGTTGATCGAAGCCGGCTCGGACGTCAACGCGCTCGACGAAGAAGGCTCGAGCTCGCTATCGCTCGCGCGCTCGTACGGCTACCTCGACGTGGCCGCGGCGATCGCGGCCGCCGGCGGCCGCTAGAACTCGAACTTCACTCCGACGCGCAGCGTCCGCGGCTCCTCGATGCGGCTCATCGTGCAGTTCGTGATCTCGCAGTCGATGTCCTCGGACGTAAGGCCCGGTGGGTCGAGGCCCTTCGACATAGGCTTCGTACCAATACGTGATGTCGCTGCCGTCCTCGTCGAAAACGTTCAGCAGCTCCGCGTAGAACGTCGCGCGCCCGGCCGTATAGGCACCGCGCAGACCGACGCTCGTGGAGGACTCGGCACGGTGGGCATTGTCGGCCGTCAGCGCGTACTCGCCGAGATGGCGCAGACGCAAGCTCGCTTCCCATTTGTCCTTGACGGCCGAGATACCGAGCTGCGCCGCGTTCTCGATGGCGCCCTCGACATACGGGCCGTCGGGATTGTCTACGTAACGCGCGTCGCTGCCGGCGTAAACCGCGTCGATGCCGAGCCAGTCGACGGGCTGCCAGAACAACGTGAGCTCGTAGCCGTCGCGCTCGGATCCGCCCTTCGGCTCGACGGCGTTCGAGTCGCCGACGAAGATCAGCTCGCTGTCGAGGTCGAGCCACCACAGAGCGCCCGTGATCGTGAGCGTACCGACCTCGAACCGTGCGCCGAGCTCTTGACCTTCGCCGGGCGACAAGCCCGGCACCGGGTCCGTCGGGTTCACGACGCCGCGCGCGTCGTTCGAGTGGAACCCCTCGCCCCAGTTCGCGTACAGCTCGACGTCGTCGCCGATCGAATAGGCGAGCCCGAGCTTCGGCGAGACTCGGCTGTCGGTCACGTTCCCCTCGGCGCTACCATCGGTCTTCGCGATCACGTCGAAGTCGTAGGCGTCGCCGCGCAGTCCCAACAGCACGCGGAGATTGTCGGTCGGCGCCAAGCTGACCTCGGTGAAGGCCGCGACCGAGCTTTCAGTGATGCTGTTCTGAGAAATGTTCGCGACGAACTGGCCGGCGTCGAACTCATCGACACCGACGTTGCTGATGTGGTCGTTGCGCAGCTCCGCGCCGACGTTCAGGTTCACGGCCGCGGAATCGACGAGCGTGTACTCGAAACGCCCGCCCATCGTCGAACGCTTGTCGAACTGATTCAGCTGGAAATCGTAGGTCGGGTTCGACTGCATGGACCAGTCGTAGTACTGCGCATACGCGGAACCGCTCCACTTGTCGCCGTCGACCTGCGCGCCCAACATCCAGCGCTTCGTGTCGCCGGTCGAGGTCGGATCGAGCGCGCAGAACGCATCCGCGCACACGGCCGTGCCGATCGCGCGCTCGGGGATCTGCTCGGTCGGCAGCCAATGCGCGTCGTAGCCGGACAAGGTCACACCCAGCGTGCCGAAGTCCGTGTTGCGCCGGTACTTGCCCCACAGCGAAAAGTGCTCGAGATCCTCGGGTTGCTCCCAGGGCCCGTCGTAGGTCTTGTACTCGGCCATGCCGGTAATGCTCGAGTCGTCGTCGAGGTCCGCCGTGCCACCGCCCGCGAGCCGCCCCCAGCCGTACTCTCCGCCTTCAAGGGAAACGAAAGGAGCGTCGAGACGATCGATGGTCGTGATCAAAGCGGCACCGGCCATCGAGAAGTCGCCGAGGTCCGCTCGATAAGTGCCCTTGCGGTAGTTCATGCGCTCGATCGTCTCCGGCATCAGGCCGTTGATGTCGAGATAGCCCTGCCCGTGGCCATGCGAGCGGAGGTTCAGCGGCATGCCATCCAATATCGCCGTGAAATCCGTGCCATGGTCCAGATTGAACCCGCGCAAAAAATATTGGTTCGCCTTGCCGGTGCCGGAATGCTGCGCTACCACCGTGCCCGGCACGGCCTCGAGGACCTCCGCGACGCGGACCATCGGCCGCACGAGCAGGTCCGCGCCGCTGATCGTGCCTTCGCTGGCCGCCTCGGCGGTACCGACCAGCTCGAGGCTTCGGCCGAACACGAGGATCTCTTCGGGCTGCTCCCCGCCCTGCGCGGCCGGTTGCGCCGCGGGTTGCTGGCCAACAGCCACGGTCGAGCCCAGCGCCAGAGCCACGCCTAAGGCTAAGGAGTTGGAACGCAGGTGCCGGCGCGCGGCGTGTTGGTCGACTTCCATCCGAGTATCCACGACGTTCAAGAGACGCGAATCCTGGCGATGGACGTGCGCAGTGTCACGCTAATAACGGTTTTCTTAACCGCTAATGACCCGGTTAACCACTCGCACTGCCGGCATTTTTCTATGTGTCGGCTATAGTAGCCGCCGGCCGACTCCGCCGAGATTCGAACCCCGAGGACGATATGGAAAAGACCTACAAAGGCAGCTGCTTTTGCGGCGCCGTTTCGATCGTGGTGACCGGGGAGCCGGTCGCGATGGGCTATTGCCATTGCGAGTCGTGTCGTCATTGGTCGGCCGGTCCCGTGAACGCGTATACGTTGTGGCGCCCCGGCGCCGTCAAGATCACGGGCGGCGCCGAGAACATCGGCACCTACAACAAGACCCCGGCCAGCTCACGCAAGTGGTGCAAGACCTGCGGCGGCCACCTATTGACCGAGCATCCGACGATACGGCTCGTGGACGTGTACGCGGCGATCCTGCCCGGCCTCGAGTTCCGGCCACGCGAGCATCTGCACTACCAGGAAGCCGTGCTGCGGATCGTCGATTCGCTGGCGAAGCACAAGGACCTGCCGAAGGCCGCGGGCGGCTCGGGCGTGCTGCTGCCGTCGTAACGCCGCGTCAGCGCGCGCGTCGCAACAGCAACCGCTGCCGCCCGCCCGATTCGATCGCCGCGTCGTCGACCGACGCGCGGTTGCACAGGAACAGATCCGTGCGGCCGTCGCCGTCGAAATCGGCCACCTCGACGTCGAAGCCGTTGCCGTCGGCCGAAGCCGGCAGCACCGAGCCCGCCGGCGCCAGCGCGAAGCGCGCGCTGCCGTCGTTCAGCAGCACTCGATAGTCGCCGGCCGCGCGGCCGAACACCGTGTTCGGCGCGACGATGTCGATGTCGTCGTCGTCGTCGACATCGAGCGCCTGGATCGTGAAGTTGCTGGCATCGCCGCCGGCAGGCAACGCGCCGGGCGGCGCCGCCGCGAATACGCCCGTGCCGTCGTTCAACAGCAACGTGTCGCGCGGCGACTCGTCGAGCACGAAGCTCACGTTGCCGACGACGAGATCGAGGTCGCCGTCGCCATCGAAGTCCGCGGCTCGGACCTCGCGCGACTCGTCGCGCTCGACCGGCAGGTGCGTGGCCGTCACGTCGACGAGCACGCCGCGATCGTTGCGGAACAGGCGGTTCTGCCCTTCGTTGCCGACCGCGACGTCGAGGTCCCCGTCGCCGTCGGCGTCGAAGGCCTCGAGGTCCTGCGTGCGCGATTCGCGATCCGCTTGCGGCCAACGCGTCGCCGTCTCGTCGCGAAAACGCCCGGCGCCGTCGTTGATCAGTGCGCGGTCGATGCCGATGTTGCCCGTGAGCACGTCGGGCGCGCCGTCGCCGCTCAAGTCCATCACGACGAGCGCGTTCGACACGTCGTCGGGCGTCAGGCGCTCGCTGAAGTCGGCGAATCGCCCCGAGCCGTCGTTCAAGTACAGCTCGTCCGTCGAATCGTCCTCGCTCACGAGCACGAGATCGAGATCGCCGTCGCGGTCGAAGTCCGCGAATTGCACGTCCTCGCTGTCGTGAATCGTGCGCGGCAACTGCGCCGAGGCATCGCTGAACCTGCCTTGGCCCTGGTTCAGCAGCAGCACCTTCGGCTCGAACTCCATCGCGAGCGCGAGGTCGAGATCGCCGTCGGCGTCGACGTCGCCGGACGCCGCGTTCATGCACCGGCCCGCAATCCCGCCGGGCAGATGGCTGGCCGTGACTTCCGTGAACGGCGACTGCGCCGATGCGGGGTCCGCGCTGACAGCGGCCACGGTTGCGGCGAGAATGACGACACGCATGAAGGCTTCCTTATGACCAAAGCAACGAAATCCCGCTCGACGACCCGCGCACGACCGGCGACCGTCGACGACTACATTGCGCGGTTCGAGCCCGAAGTCCAATCGCTGCTGCGCGAGGTCCGTCGCAGGGTGCGGCAGGCAGCCCCGCGCGCCCGCGAGGTGATCAGCTACTCGATGCCGGCGCTGAAACAGAACGGAATCCTGGTCTTCTACGCCGCGTTCAAGAATCACATCGGCTTCTATCCGCCGATCCGGGGCGACGCGACGCTCGAGAAGGCGGCCGCGCGTTACGCCGGTGAGAAAGGCAACCTGCGCTTCCCGTTTGCGGAGCCGCTTCCGTACGCGCTGATCGCCGCGCTCACGAGGCTTCGTGCGCGGCAGGATGCCGCGAAGACCGTCAGTCGACCACGGGCTCGGCGCGTAACGCCTTCGCGTGCTCGTCGATGATGATGCGCTCGAGCCCATGCTCCTCGCGTTGCCGAACGCGCACGATCAGGAACACCGCTACGATCACGAGCCCGACGACGAGACCCCACCACAGACCCTGCGCGCCATAGTCGAGCCCGAAGCCGAGCCACAAGCTGACGGGCATGCCGATGCACCAGAAACCCACGACGTTCACGATCAACGGCGTCCGCGTATCGCCGAGACCGCGCAACAAGCCGATCGCGACGACCTGCAGCCCGTCGAACACCTGGAACACGCCCGCGATCGGCAGCAGCAACGCCGCGAGTGCAATCACGGCCATGTCGGGCGTGTAGAGCCGCGCCAAGAGTTCCGGCGAGGCGATGAACAGCACGCCCGTGAACAGCATGAATCCCGCCCCGACCACGAGCGACGCGAACGTCGAACGACGCACACCTTCGACGTCGCCGCGACCGACCGCGTGCCCGACGATGACGGCCGCGGCAGAGGAGACGCCGAGCGGCACCATGAATGTCAGTGACGCGAGGTTCAACGCGATTTGGTGCGCGGCCACCTGCACGACGCCGAGCCACCCCATCAACAGCGCCATGATGTTGAACGCTCCGCCCTCGAGCATCATCTGCGCGCCGATCGGCAGTCCGAGCCGAAGCATCCGCCACAACGGCTTGAGGTCGAGCAAGTTCGGCGCTCGCTCCGCGACGTAGCGCCTCAGCGTTCTCCACCCGAGCGCGAGCAGCAACACCGCCATGAGCCAGCGGCTCGCGGTGGTCGCCCACGCGGACCCGATCACGCCCATGGCCGGAAAGCCGAAGTGGCCGTAGATCCACGCGTAGTT
Organism: uncultured Gammaproteobacteria bacterium; assembly: GCA_963741255.1. Taxonomy (GTDB): domain Bacteria; phylum Pseudomonadota; class Gammaproteobacteria; order Steroidobacterales; family Rariloculaceae; genus FEN-1219. The sequence continues at coordinate 55,955 of CAVUHM010000003.1, forward strand.
CAGCGCGATGTTGACGACGTTCGCCGCGACGATCGTGATGACGATCGGCAGCACGCGGTGATGCGCCTGCAACGTCTGGCGCAGCACGACGAACACGTAGAACGGCCATACCGAGAGCGCGTTGCGGTGCACGTACCCCGCCGCATTCGGAATCACGTCGGCCGGCTGGTTCACGAGCTCGAGCACGGGCCGCACCGTCAGCAGCACGAGCGTGATCGGCACCGTGAGCACGACCGACAGCACGAGCCCGCGCTGCAACCCGCGGCGCACCGCGAGCTCGTCGCCCGCGCCGAGCGCCTGCGCAATGATCGGATCGAGCGCGAACAGCACGCCCATGCCGAAGATCGAGATCGCGAAGAAATACATGTTGCCGAGCGCGACCGCCGCGAGCGCCGCTGCCGAGACCCGGCCGACCATGATCGTGTCGACGACGCCCATCAGCTGCGTGCCGACTTGAATCAACACGAGCGGCCCCGCGAGGCGCAGCAGCGCCGCGAAATCGGCGCGTGTCGGTTTGTGGCTCAAGAGGCGAGCGCTGCGCGCAGCGCGGCGAGCAGCGTCGTGCGGTCGTCGGCGGCGAGGCGCCGTTCGGGTCTGCGCGTCGACTGCTCGTGCGCCCAGATGGGCTGTCCCCAGCGCCCATCGTTCCGGTAGCGCGGAATCACGTGCCAGTGCAGGTGCGGCATGACGTTGCCGAGCGACTCGACGTTCAAGTGATCGGGCTTGCACACCGTGGCCGTAGCCCGCACGACTCGATGCAAGTCCGCGGCGTACGCGCTCGACTCGTCGGCCGTGAGAGCGTCGAGGCGCGTGACGTGCCGCGGGTCGAACACGAACACGCCGTGGCCGCGGTACATCTGGTTGTGCGGCAAATACCACGTCGACACGGTCATCGCGGCCACCAAGTCCCAGTGCGCGGTGTTCGCGGCGCGCGGCGCGTCGAACGGGCAGCTCTGCTCCGGCCGACCACTTGTCCCAATCGCTCGTCGTCATCGGTTTTCTCCCTGGCCCGTCACGCTACGTAACCGTTCCGCGACGGTCAACGCGCTGCCCTCGCGCGGCGGCCTGAAGTATGCTGGCCGCCATTCATTTTGTTCGGGGGATTTCGTCATGCGTCGCGCGCTCGCCCGCGGTCTGCTCGGGCTCGTCCTTGTCTCCGTCGCGGCTGCGGCTTCCGCGCAATCGCTGCGCACCGGCGCGCCCGATAGCGTCGGCCTGTCGCCGGAACGCCTCGAACGTTTGAGCGACGCGCTGAAGGCTTATGTCGACCAAGACCAAGTCGCGGGCTCCGTGACGTTGGTCGCGCGCCGCGGCCGCATCGCCTACTTCGAAGCGTTCGGCAATCGCGATCGCGAAGCGAACGCGCCGATGCAGACCGACTCGATCTTCAGGATCGCATCGCAATCGAAGGCGATCGTCAGCGTCGCAGCGATGACGCTCGTCGAGGAAGGCAAGCTGTTGTTGACGGACCCCGTCGGCAAGTATCTGCCCGAGCTCATGGAGACGAAGGTCGCGGTCGCGCAGGATGGCGGCACCGGCTACGACGTCGTGAAGGCGCGGCGGCCGATCACCGTGCGCGACCTGCTCACGCACACGTCGGGGTTCGGCTACGGCGCCGGTGTCGGCGGAGAGCTTTGGACCGCGGCCGGCCAGACCGGCTATTACTTCGCGGACAGGGACGAGACGATCCGCGACTCGGTGCGCCGCATCGCGAGCTTGCCCGCGCACGCGCAGCCCGGCACTCAGTGGATCTACGGCTACAACACCGACATCTTGGGCGCGCTGGTCGAGGTCGTAGCCGCGAAGCCTCTCGACCAAGTCTTGCGCGAGCGGATCTTCGAGCCGCTCGGCATGCGCGACACCGAGTTCTATCTGTCGCCGGGCAAGGCGAATCGGCTACCGCGGTGTACTCGCAGAACGCGGGCAAGCTCGAGCGCGCGCCGGCGCCCGGCAATGCGGTCGGGCAAGGCCACTACGTCGACGGCCCGCGCAAGAACTTCTCCGGCGGTGCGGGTCTGTTGTCGACCGCGACCGACTACGCGCGATTCCTGCAGATGATGTTGAACGGCGGCACGCTCGACGGCCGGCGGATCCTGAGCCGCAAGACCGTCGAGCTGATGACGACGAGCCATCTCGGCGACATCACGTTCAACGCGGGTCAGGGTTTCGGTCTCGGCTTCTACGTCGTCGAGGATGTCGGCGCGCGCGGCTCGGCGGGATCGACCGGCGAGTTCGGCTGGGGCGGCGCGTATCACACGACGTATTGGGTCGACCCGCGCGAGGAGCTTATTGTCGTGCACCTGACGCAGCTCGTGCCCGCCGGCAGCGTCGACGATCAGGCCAAGGTACGCGCGCTCGTGTATCAGGCCATCGTCGATTGATGGCGCACCGGCGCTGACGCGATGAGCGTCGATCGGTCCGTCGCGTGGGAGCTTGCCGGCATCGGCGCCGCGACGGCCGTGTTCGTCGCGACGTTCCAGGTGCGCCCGCCGTACGTCGATTTCGCGCTCGCGGCGGCGGCCGTCGCGCTGATCGTCGGCAGCGCGGCGCGCAGCCGGCAGACTCTGGGCACTCGCGCGCGCACCGGCACCGGACGGCGCGCGCCAGCGCGTGGCGCGCGGCGCTCGCGTTCACCGGCGTCGCGCTCGTCGTGCTGGCCGCCATCGCCGTGCTCGTCGTACGCGCGCGCCGGCGGCACGCGTCGCTCGAGCGCTTCGGCAACTGGCACATGCTCGCCGCCGCCGCGCTGTACTTCCCGTGGGCGCTGCTGCAGCAATTCATCTTTCAGTTCTACTTGTTCCCGCGCTGGCTGCGGCTCGTGCCCGTGCCCGCAGCCGTCGCGCTGACCGGCGCTCGCGTTCGCGGCCGTGCATTTCCCGCGCTGGCCCGTCATGGTTGTCACGGTCGTCGCGGGCACCGTCTTGGGCGTTCATCTATTACCGATGGCGGCGCCTGCTGCCGCTCGCGCTGTCGCACGCGCTGCTCGGCACCGCACTCCACTACTGGGTGTTCGGCAACGATCTGCTCGAGCGCTGGCTCCCCTGCTCGACGGTGGCTGCCGTAAGCGCCGGGATTGTGCGCGCCCGTGCGTCGTGCTCTAGTAACCGGCACTTCCCACATCGGCGCACGAGGGTGACCGCATGAACGACCAAAACCAAGATCAAATCGACCGCCGCTCCGTGTTGCTCGGCGCCGGCACCGCCGCGGCGGCCGGTGTCGTCGCGGCATTCGGCTCGGCGCCGGCGCACGCGCAGGGCAAGGTCGATCAAGAGTGCATGACGATCACCTATCAGAACGGTCCCGACGTGCGCTTCAACTTCGACTACTACGTGAGCACGCACATGCCGTTGATCATGCGGCTGTACGGCAAGTCGATCAGCCGCTTCGAGCTGCGGCGCGGCCAGCCCGGCGCCGACGGCGCCGCGCCGCCGTACGTCGCCACGATCACGATCTGGATCGCCGACGGCGCGGCGTTCGACGCCGCGCAGGTCGCAGCATCAAGCCGGGCTTGCGCGCCGACGTGCCGAAGTTCACGAACGCCGTGCTGATCGCGCAGCGCGATCGGATCGTCGGCACCGCCGCGTCGTAACGTCCTTCCTGCTCTCGAGCGAGAACCGCCGCACAAGTTGCGGCGGTTTCGTTCTTCGCGCGCCGAATTGAGCAATCGGCCACAGAACGCCCGCGCGCGCACCGCCTAGCCTGCAACACATCGAGGTTGGCGTGGGTGCGCTGGCGTGCAGACCTCTGCCGAAATCGACCGGCGCTTCCTGAGCTTTCTGACGGACTTGCTGCTGTGCAGCCGCTGCCTGCGGAACGGTGTGCGCACCCATGTGCGCCAAGCGATCTCACCCGCACCATCGACCGTTGAGCCTGTGCCGCGACTGCCGCACCGAGCGCGCTAGACACCGGCACTGATTGGCGCGCGCACACCTGCCGCCTCGCCGCGCTGCGCAAGCCGGCGCCGAAACCGGACGTGCCGCCGGCGCGTCAGCTCGACGAGCGGCCGCCACACGAACGCCGTAAGCCGGAAGCGGATCAGCAGGTGCCAGATGCGGTTCGAGCGCTTGTAGAGATACGACATCGCGAGATACGCGGGCACCGCGCGCCAGTCTTTCGGGCGCCGTCGCCAGATCGAGCGATGCGAGAACAGCCGGCGATAGCAATCACGCATAGCCGTCGCCAATAGCTCCTCGCCCGTCATGCGCTTCGGCTCGAACACCACGTGCGCCGTGTCGTAAAGCCGCCAGTCGCGGTGCACGATGCGCTTGTCGCGTCTCCATCTGCTCGAACAACGGCGTGCCGGGATACGGCGTGAGGATGTGGAACGTCGCGCACTCGAGCCGGTTGCTGCTCGATCCACTCGCACGGTTCTCTCGAACACGTCGACGCTGTCGTGATCGAAACCCAGCACGAAGCTGCCGTTCACCTGGATGCCGTTGTCGTGCAGGATCGCGACGCGGCGCGCGTAGTCGTCGGGCGCCGGCGAGCGCTTGCCGGCATCCTCGATGTTGCCGGCGTTCAGCGATTCGAAACCGATGAACACGCCGGTGCAGCCCGCCAGCGCCATCTCGCGAACCAGATCGGGATCGTCGGTCACGTCGATCGTGACGCGCCGCGCTCCAGATGATGTCGAGCGGCTTGCAGCGCCGTGCAGAGCGCGCGCAGGTAGTCGGGCCGCGAGCCCAGGTTGTTGTCGACGAAGACGGCGTAGGGCTGGCCGATCGGCCGCGAGCTCCGCGGCGACCTGCTCGACGTCGCGCATCCGGTACGGCATGTGCAGGCCTTCGGTCGACAGATAGCAGAACCCGCAGCGATTGTGGCAACCGCGCGTCGCGATCACGCTCGACGTCGTGAGGAAGCCTCGAACGCGGCAGCAAATCGCGGCGCGGCGCCGGATCGTCGCGATACGGCTTGCGGTAGTCGCCGCGATACACGCGCTTGCAACTTGCCCGCCTCGACGTCCGCGAGGATCTGCGGCCACACCTGCACGCCCTCGCCGATCGCGATCGCATCTGCGTGCGCGGCAGCCTCCTCGGGCGCCGACAGCACGTGCAGCCCGCCGAGGACGACCTTCGCGCCCCATTGCCGATACCACTGCGGCGAGCTCGATACGCGCGCTTCGCGAACGTGAGGTGCACGGTGATCCCGACGACCTCCGGGAACGGCTCGAGCGGCGGCGGGCCTTGCAGCAGGTTCTCGTCCCAATAGCGCACCTGCCAGTGCTCCGGCGTCGCCGCGGCCACGGAAGTCAGCGCCAACGTCGGCGTCAGCACGTGCTTGCCGAAGCTCGCATGCGGATCCTTGCGGTAGAACGGGTTCAGGAGCAGCGCATAGCGCCGGCGCATCGGGCCCGGAATCGCGTTCGGATCGAGCGGCGGCGCTACGGCCATCGGCTTCGGCAGCCAAGGAGAATGCGTTCCGCTTCGTCGCCACGAGAGCCCTCCCTCACGCCCGGATGGGTCCTATGCGTCAAGTACTTTGCATTGCAAAGTCAATGAGCCCGATCATCGGGTCGGAGATGGGTTCAGCCGGCGAGCAACGCCGGCAACGCCTGCATCTCGGTGAACGTACGTTCGGCGCCGGCGTCGCGTGAGCTTCTCGGCCGGCGTGAGTCCCGCGAAGCCGAACACCGTCATGCCGGCCGCGCAGCCCGCGAGCACGCCGTTCACGGAGTCCTCGATGACGACCGTGCGCGCCGGCACGGCGCCCATGCGCTCGGCCGCGTAGCAGGAACACGTCCGGCGCCGGCTTGCCGCGCGGCACTTCGACGGCGCTGTAGAGGCGCCCCTCGAAGAACGGCATGAGACCGGTCGTGCCGAGCGTGATCTGCATCTTGTCGTAGATCGCCGCTCGACGCGATGCAGTACGGAATCGTGAGCCCCTCGAGCACGGCGCGAATGCCTTCGACGGGCTTCACCTGCTCGCGCAGCACGCGGTCGCGCTCCGCGCATGTAACGCTCGAGCGCACCGGCAGGCACTGGCGCCCCGCTGAGCTCCTCGACGACGCGCAAGCACTCCGTGAGCCGAAGCCCGAGGAAAGCGCTCGTGCATCTCGGCTGTCGCTGAGCTGCACGCCGAGCGAGCGAATGAAAGCGCCGAACACGTCGTGGACGATGCGCTCGCTGTCCACGACGACGCCGTCGCAGTCGAAGATCACGAGGTCGAAGCGCGCCATCAGTCGTCGAGCGTGCGGCGCTCCTGCTTCAACCGCGCGTGCCGCGTCTTGCTGTCGAGGCGGCGCGCCTGCGACGAGCGCGTCGGCTTGGTCTTGCGGCGCACCTTCGGGACGACGAGCGCGCGGCGCACGAGGTCGGCGAGCCGCTCGAGCGCCGCCGCCTTGTTCTGCTCTTGGCTGCGAAACTGCTGCGCCTTGATGACGACGACGCCGTCGGCCGAGATGCGGTGGTCGCGCAGCGCGAGCAGGCGCTCGCGGCAGCCGGGCGGCAGCGCGCTCGAGCGCGCGGCGTCGAAACGCAGCTGCACGGCGCTCGCCACCTTGTTGACGTTCTGCCCGCCCGCGCCCTGCGAGCGAATCGCCGTGAACTCGATCTCGGCCTCCGGAATCGTCACGTCGGCCGTCTGACGCGAGCCCGCCTTCGCTCATCGCACTCAGTTCGCGGGCTCGATGCGCAGAATCGCGCCGTCGTCCTCGTCGGTCAGGAGATACAGCAGCTCGTCGGGCCCCTGCCGCACGTCGCGAATGCGCTGGCGCAGATCGACGAGCAGCATCTCGCGGCGCAGCTCTTCCATGTTCTCGTTGAACAGGATGCGCTCAGATGACCCGTGCCCGGAATCTCGCCCATGCGCATGCCGCCGACGAACACGTCGCCCTTCCACTTCGCGAGCTTGCTGCCGGTGTAGAACGCCATGCCCGAGACCGCGATCGACGGCGTCCAGTAGACGATCGGGTCCTCGAAGCCTTCGCGCGAGAAACCCTTCGACTGCCACGGGCCCGGATACGAGCGGCCCGTGCTCACGAGCGGCCAACCGTAGTTCGCGCCGGGTTTCAGGATGTTGATCTCGTCGCCGCCGTTCGGGCCGTTCTCGTTCTCCCAGAGCTCGCCGGTGACCGGGATGCACGATCGAGGGCGAGCGTGCTGCGATGGCCGAGCGTGTAGATCTCGGGCTTGTAGCCCGCTCGCGGCCGAAGAACGGGTTGTCGCTCGGCACGGTGCCGTCGTCGTTCAGACGCAGCACCTTGCCGGCGTGGCTCATCGGGTTCTGCGCGCCCGAGCCGTCACCGGCGTTGCCGAACGTGCTGACGTAGAGCTTGCCGTCGCGGCCGAACGCGAGCCGCGAGACGCTGCTCGCGTCCGTCGTGACGAAGATGTCGCGCACGTCCGTGAGCGCCTGGCCGTTCAAGACGGCGCGCGCGACACCGAGCCCGTTCTGGCGCTCGCCCGATCCGGCTTTGTTGTAGCTCAAATAGACGACGCGATTGCGTCGCAAACTGCGGATGCAGCACGACATCGAACAAGCCCGATAGGCCTTGCACGCGCACCTCGGGCACGCCGGTCGATCGGCTGCGGATCGAGCACGCCGTTGCGGACGATGCGCAGCTCGCCCGCCGCGTTCGGTCACGAGCATCTCGCCGCTCGGCAGCCACACGAGGCTCCACGGATGATCGAGACCGCGCGTGTGCACGACGACGCGTATGTCTTGCCTCCGGCCGTCTGGTAGACGAACGGCCCTGCACCGAGCGGCGGCACGACGATGCCGGTCGGCGGTCGCGGAATTCCGCCGTTCCCGGCTGGCGCGCCTGCTGTGCGTTCGCGGCGAGCATCGTGACGACGAGGGCCGCTGCGGCGGCGCAACCGATGACGTGACGCATGGACACTCCCCTGATGGCGTGCGTGGCGTTTTGGAAACACCGCATGTTAGCGCGCACGGCTGCGATTTGTCGCCGCGCGCTCGCCCGCGCAGCTCTGGCGCGCGCCGTGCCGCGGGTGCACACTTCGTCGGCACCTCACGATTTCGCAGCAGTATCGACTTCGTCTCTAGGGGAGAACCTCGATGACCACGGCTCACGACATCCTGAGATTCAAAGGCCGCGCCGTTCACTCCGTCCGACCCACCGACACCGTGCTCGCCGCGCTCGGCCTCATGGCCGAACACGACATCGGCGCGGTGCTCGTGCTCGACGGCGACGATCTCGTCGGCATTCTCACGGAGCGCGACTACGCGCGCAAAGTCGTGCTCGTCGGCCGGTCGTCGAAGGATTCGCCGGTCAGCGCGATCATGACGCCGAGCGTCGTCTGGGTCGCACCGCAACGCTCGGTCGACGAGTGCATGGCGTTGATGACGGAACGCCGCGTTCGGCACTTGCCGGTCGTCGAGAAGGCCGCGAGTCGTCGGCCTGATCTCGATCGGCGATCTCGTCAAGGCCACGATCGACGAGCAGGCGTTCACGATCCGCGAGCTCAAGAACTACATTGCCGGCTGACCGCCCGCGCTAGGGCCCGAGCCGCCGTCTTGGGCGGGCTTGCGCTCGGTTCGAGCCTTGTCACGATGCCGTTAGGCCTTAATGGCCGCAACCATTCTCATCTCGGGGGAACCCATGAAAAAGCTAGTGCTCGCGGGTCTTGCATCTGTCGCCGTCGCCTTGCCCGTCGTCGCCGCACTGAACAAAGGCGATGCGGCACCGATGTTCAAAGCCCAGGCGTCGCTCGCCGGCAAAGAGTTCACGTACTCGCTCACCGACGCGCTGAAGAAGGGCCCGGTCGTCGTGTACTTCTACCCGTCGGCCTACACGCAAGGCTGCAACATCCAAGCGCACACGTTCGCTGAGAACATGGACGCGTTCAACGCGGCGAAGGCGACCGTCATCGGCGTGTCGCTCGACAGCATCGCGCGCTTGAACGACTTCTCGGCCGACCCGGCGTACTGCGCGGGCAAGCTCGCGGTTGCGTCGGACGCGGATGGCGCGATCGCGAAGTCGTACGGTCTGCAAGTGCGCGAAGGCCGCGCCGGCATGAAGGACACGCGCGGCGTCGACATCGACCACGGCTTCACGGAGCGCACGACGTTCATCGTGACATCGGACGGCAAGGTCGCTGCGACGGTCGGCGGCGTCTCGCCCGAAGAGAACGTCGCGCAAGCGCTGCAAGCGGTGAAGGGCCTCTCGGCGCTCTAACACTCGACGATCGCTCTCTGCGAAAAACAGGCCCGTTGCGCGGCGCGCGCAGCGGGCCTTTTCTTTGCGGCCGACGAAAGTCGGAAAGCTCATAACGTTGTGGCCGATTGATTCTTGACCGTGCGGGCTCGCGCGCGTTGAATTGCGGCCCCGATCCGCGGACCACAGTTTGGATTTCTCATGAGCACCAAGCGCACCCTTCTCGTCACCGGCGCCGCCGGCAATCTCGGACGTCAAGTCGTCGAGCAACTGCTCGCCACGAACGCCGGGCCGATCATCGCCACGACACGCACCCCGAGAAGCTCGCGGATCTCGCGAAGCGCGGCGTCGAGGTTCGCGCAGGCCGACTTCAGCTAGACCCGAGAGCCTCGACGAAAGCGTTCGCGGGCGCCGAGCGGCTGTTGCTGATCAGCACCGGCGACCTGTTTCCCGGAGGGGTTGCGCTTGACGCCAGCATCGCGACGCCGTCAAGGCTGCGGTCGACGCCGGGCGTCAAGCACGTGCTCTACACGTCGGCGCCCGCGCCGCATCCGACGCCGAAAGGCTCGCTGATCAACGATCACTACTGGACCGAGCAGGCGCTCGCCGCGAGCCCGCTCGAGTGGACGATCCTGCGCCACCACATCTACACGGATTTCCTCGTCGGCACGCTCGCGACGGCGCTGAAGTTCGGCGTGCTGTCGAACTCGGCCGGCGACGGCGGCAATGACGTACGTGACGCGCGCCGACTGCGCGCGCGCCGACGCGGCCGCGCTCGCGAGCGACTTCAGCGGCCGGCGAATCCTCGACGTCACGGGCCCGGCGCCGATCACGCCGAGCGAGCTCGCGCGCCTCGCGAGCAAGATCTCCGGGCAAGCCGCTGAAGTATCAGCCGCTGTCGCGGGCCGAGCACGAGAAGATGCTGGCCGGAGTCGGGCTGCCGCCGTTCCTCGTGACGCGCTAGCGGATTTCGACGAGGCGCAATCGCACGGCCACCTCGCGATTCGCTCGCCGGCGGTGCAAGCGCTGACGGGCAAGGCGCCGCAATCGGTCGCCGACTTCTTGACGAGCCAGCGTGCGGCGTTGACGCCCGCGTAGCTACTTCAACCAACCCGCCGCGAGCTGCTTCTCGTGCGCGGTGACGGCGTTGCGCATGAACATCGCGACGGTGACGGGACCGACGCCGCCCGGCACGGGCGTGACCCAGCTCGCGACTTCCTTCACGTTGTCGGTGTCGACGTCGCCGACGATCATCGTCTCGCCGTTCGGGCCGCGTGATCTGATTGATGCCGATGTCGATCACCGCGGCGCCGGGCTTCACCATGTCGGCGCGCAGGAACCGCGGCTTGCCGACCGCGACGAGCACGGCATCGGCGCGGCGCGAGTGCGCGGCGACCGAGCGCGTGAGGTGGTGGCACACGGTCACCGTCGCGCCTTCGGCCATCAGCATGAACGCCGCCGGCTTACCGACGATCTCCGAGTGGCCGATCATCACGACCTCGAGGCCGTGCAGGTTCAGGCCGGTCGCCTTGATCAGCTCGACGGACGCCGCGGCGGTGCACGGCGCGAGCGCCGCAGGTCGTTGTAGACGATGTCGCCGATCGACGCCGGGTTCATGCCCTCGATGTCCTTGAGCGGATGAATCGCCGACGCGAGCGAGCGGCCGTGCAGGTGCTTCGGGATCGGCCGCTGCAGAATCACGCCGAGCACGTTCTGATCGTCGTTCATCGCGCGCAGCCGCGCCTTGCACTCGTCCTGCGTCAGCGTCGCTCGGCCACGTCTGGTCCTCGAACGGAATGCCGACCTTCTTCGCGGCGCTCGCCTGGCCGCGCACGTAGACGGCGACTTCCTTGTGCTCGCCGATGCTGATCGACACGAGCCGGCCGAGCGTGTGCTTGGCGGCGCCGGCGTCGCACGCGCGCCGCGACGTCGTCCAGAATTCGATCGCGAACGGCTCTGCCGTCGATGAGGCGGTGGTCGATCATTGCTGTGTTCCGAGAGAGGCTAATTGAACGTGTCGCACGCGGACGGATCGCCGGTGCGCAAGCCGGTGCTGAGCCACCGCTGCCGCTCGCGCGGACGAACCGTGCGTGAACGAGTCGGGCGTCACGCTGCGTCCGGCGTTGCGCTGCAGCCGATCGTCGCCGATCGCCTGCGCGGCGCCGAGCCCTTCTTCGACGTCGCCGGGCTCGAGCACGCGGGTCGATTGGTTCGCGTGATACGCCCACACGCCCGCGAAGCAATCGGCCTGGAGCTCCATCGCAACCTGCAATCCGATTCGCCTCGACCTCGTTGCCGCGCTGCTGCGCCGCGCGCACCTCAGTCGGACGTGCCGAGCAGCGTCTGCACGTGATGACCGACCTCGTGGCCGATCACGTACGCGGCCGCGAAGTCACCGGGCCCACCCATGCGTGCGAGATCGTCGAAGAACGACGTGTCGAGATACACGCGCTGGTCGCCGGGGCAATAGAACGGCCCGGACGCGGCGCTCGCGTAACCGCACGCGGACTGCACGGAGCCGCTCGAACAGCGCGAGCTCCGGCGCTCGGTAGCTGCTGCCCGGCTTGAGCGAACAGCGCGCCCCACACGTCCTCGGTGCTGCCGAGCATCGCGCGCGACGAAGTCGCTTTCGTCGTCGTTCGCGGTCAGCGGCGCGCCTCTGCGTCGCCGCTCGGCGCCACGCCCCGCCGCCGCCGAGCAGCTGCAGGACGGCTTCCGGGCCGCCGAGCACGAAGCACAGCACGACGATCACGAGGACCCCGAGCCCGCCGCCGATCCGCGCCGGCGCCGCCCATCCGCATGCGCCCGCCGCCGCCCGCGCCGCGCACGTCGCGGACGTTGCTGCTGCGTCGAAGGTCCTTCCAGCGCATGTCGAGCTCCCTGCCCTCGCCGCCAGCTTATCGGAATCGCTCGACGACATTGAAAGCGGCGCTGCGTTTACAATGATGTCAGTGGATGGCTACAGGCAGGAGTGCCGCGGTCACTCGGAGGGGATCGACGCTTGAAGCTCGTCGAGGAATACGCCGGCGTCGGCTCATTGCGCTGGCGAGACACGAAAATTGGCGCGATTCCGTATCGGATCAGCCGCTATCAGGGATGGCGCTTTCGGGCTTGCCGGTTCCCGGCCTGCATCGCATCGAGGGCATCGTCACGTTGCGCAGGCGCGGCGACGCCGCTGCGCTCGTCGGCACGAACATCACGCTCGATCTCGAGGACGGCCGCTCGCTCGCGTTGACGGTCGCCGACGCGCACGGGCCGTGTGCTCGCCGAAGGCCACGGCCCCGGTCGCGGCTGCTCGTGCTGCTGAAGGCGACGCCGACTTGCTCGTTCGCGACGCCGATTTCGCCGCGGATTTCGCGAGCATTCGAGCTCGTGCGCACGACGGTGTTCATCGACGAGCAACACGTCCCGCTCAAGCTCGAGTTCGACGACCGCGACGCGGTGTGTCGCCACGTGCTCGCGCTCGAGCGGCGACGCGCCGATCGGCACGGCGCGGCTCGACCTCGACTACGGCGGCAAGGTCGGCCGCGTGGCGGTGCTCGCAAGCGCACCGCCGCGACGGCGTCGCGCGCGCATTGATGGAGCGCTTGCACGCGATCGCGCGCGAGCACGGCGCCAGCCACGCTCTGGTGCCACGCGCAGCTGACCGCGGTCCCGTTCTACGAGCGGCTCGGTTACCGCAGCAGCGGCCCGACGTTCGACGAAGCCGGCATCGATCACGTCCGCATGGAGCTTACGCTGGCATGACAGAGCAACTGACCGCGAACCTGTTGGCCGCGTTGCGCCAATCGCCCGATAACGTCGAGCTGCGGATGGTCGTGCTCAAGATGCTGCTCGAGCAGGGGCCCGCGGGCGAGATCGCGGCGACCGTCGCGCCGCTGACGCCGGCGAAGCTCGGCTCCGCCGCGGATCGCCGCACCGTCGCCGAGGCGCATCGGCGCGGCGCGCAAGCCGCCGCGGCGCTCGGCTTTCTCGAGCTCGACACGGAGCCCGAGACGCAGCTGCTGCGCGCGCGCGTGCTGCTCGAGCTCGGCCGTCACGAGGACGGCCGCGGCGCATACGCCTCCGCGATCGCCGCAAACGCCGCGCTCGAGGATGCGGATCTCCGCCGCTCCCTGAGCTCGAACGTGCGCGCATTCAACCGCGAGGGCGCACCCGCGTTGAAGGTCATTGCGAACGATGACACCGACGCGAGCGAAGTCGCGCGGCTGCTCGCGCCGCAACAGGACAAGGTCACGTTCGCGGACGTCGGCGGGCTGGCCGAGGTCAAGCAGGCGATTCATCGCAAGATCATTCTGCCGTTCAAGAAGCCCAGCATCTTTCAGCGGTTCAAGAAGCGCGCGGGCGGCGGCATTCTTCTGTATGGTCCGCCCGGCTGCGGCAAGACGCTGCTCGCACGCGCCACGGCCGGCGAGGTCGAAGCGAAGTTCTATTCGGTGTCGATCGCCGACGTGCTCGACATGTACATCGGCGAGTCGGAGCGCAAGCTGCACGCCCTGTTCGAGAAGGCGCGGCACGATGCGCCGGCCGTGCTGTTCTTCGACGAGGTCGAGGCGCTCGGCGGCAAACGGCAGTTCAGCCGCGAAGGCACGAGCTCGAAGCTCGTGAGCCAGTTTCTCGCCGAGATGGACGGCTTCGCGCAGAACAACGCCGGCGTGCTGATTCTCGGTGCGACGAACGTGCCGTGGGCCGTCGACCCGGCGTTCCGGCGCCCCGGCCGCTTCGATCGCGTCGTGTTCATCCCGCCGCCGGATCGCGAGGCGCGCGTCAGCATCGTGAAAATGTTGCTCGCGGAGCGCCCCGCCGCCGACGACATCGACATCGGCCTGATCGCCGAGCGAACGAGCGGCTTCTCGGGCGCAGACTTGCGCGAGCTCGTCGAAACGGCGGTCGACGAGGCGATCGAGGAATCGCTCGCGAGCGGGCGCGAGCTGCCGGTCGGCATGGCGCACTTGAAGGCCGCGCTCGCGGAGCGCAAGCCGACGACGCTCGAATGGCTCACGACGGCGCGCAACTACGCGCGCTACTCGAACGAGGCCGGGCAATACGACGACGTGCTCGCATTCCTCGACAAGCACGGAAAGCGCTGATGGCCAAGTACAAGATCGCCGACGAGCCGACGCCGTCGACACTCGCGCACATCGCCGTGAACCCGCTGTTCCCGTTCCTGACCGTGATGCTCGGCGGGGCGTGGCTCGGGTTCGCATGGTTCGCGGTCAACAGCTTCGCCGTCGGCAGCCCGACGCGCACGAAGGAGATCGCGTGGCTCCTGGGCGGCCTCGGCGCCGCCGCGCTGCTCGTGGCGGCGACATCGGTGGCTCTCGGCGGCGGCGTGATCGAGACGAGACACGTCGCGTACGCGTCGCTCGTGGTGTTGGTGGCGAAGCTCGCGGCCGCGTATGCGGTTCACATCCTGCAAAGCCGAACGATCGAGATCTACGAGTATTACGGCGGCGTGCTCCGCAACGGCTTGGCCGTAGCGGTGGCTTCGTTCTTGATCGGTCCGAGACTGCTCGACTCCGCACCGGCCGTCGTGAGGCTCGTCCTGCAATGAGCGTCGACCCGCAACGCTACGTCGACGACGCGCAGCGACTGATCGACATCGGTCAGGTCGACGGCGCAATCGATCGTCTGCGCATGGCGCTGACCGAGGACCCCGATCTCGGGGATGCGCACGCGCTGCTCGCGTTGTGTCTGCTCCAGAAGCGCCGCTTGTACGCGGCAGATATCGAAACGAACCTCGCCTTGACGCTCGCGCCCGAGGCGCCGTTCACGCACTGGGTAGCCGCGGAGCTGAACCTCGCACGCCGCGACTTCGCAACCGCCGAGCGCCACATCGACCAGTTCCGCGCGCTCGCGCCGGACCTGCCGTCGGCGGACCGTCTGCTCGCTCGCTGCTACTCGCTGACCGGACGCCGCGCCGAGCGCCTGCCGGTGCTGATGCAAGCGTTGAACAAGGACCCGACCGATCCCGAGACGCTCGCCGCGCTCGCGAGTCATCACGCCGAGCTCGGCGAGCTCGAGCAAGCGTGGCGTTATGCCGACGAAGCGCTGCGCACGTCACCCGAGAACACGAGTGCGCTGGTTGCGATGGGCGAAGTGCTCCTGAAGCGCGGCGACGTCGACGACGCGCGTGAGCACGCGGCATTCGCGCTGCGTGCGGACCCTTCGGATCTAGCCGCGTTGGGGCTCCTCACGTCGATCAAGGCGCGGACGAGCCCGTTGCTCGGGCTCTGGTGGCGTTACGCCGTGTGGGGCGAGCGCGTGGGTCCCACACGGCAGGTGATCGTGCTGCTGGTTGCGTTCGTGCTGTATCGCTTGAGCACGATCGTCGCGACCGATGCGGGTATGAACGGGCTCGCGAGCGCGATCGTGCTCGTGTGGCTCGGTGTCGTCGTGTACTCGTTCGTCGGACCGACGCTGTTTCGCAAGGCGCTCCGGAAAGAGCTCGCGTCCGTGCAGCTGTCGCGCTTCTGAAGCGCTATTCGCGCGGCGGCGCGAAGATCGGACCGTCGTCGTTGTTGAACTTGGGCTCCGGCAGCCCCTGGTAGTCGGGCTACGGCGTGGGACGCCGTAAAGCGTCGTCGCCAGGCGACGCTCGCGGACGTGCTGGCCGAAGTCGCGTTTGTGTAGACTAGCCTTCAACACCAAACCAGCCGATCGAGCGGCGTCTCGGGGGAAACACACATGCGCAGCACGACTATTATCGCGGCCGGAATCATGAGCAGCGTCGCCGGGGTGAGCCTCGCGTGCGACATGCCGAAGCTCGCGGTCTTTCCCGCCAAGGACCAACTGCCCGCCAAGGTCGCCGAGCTCCAAGCCTCCGCGAAGACCTACTTCGATTCGATGACGGCTTTCTCGGGCTGTATCCAGGCCGCGCTCACGGCCGCGGGCGGCGACGCGGCGCCGGACGTCGTCAAACGTGTTTACGTGCTCCGCAACAACGCGGCCGCCGCGGAAGCGGAGTTCATGATGAAGCTGTACACGGACCTCACGAGCCCGTTCGGCGCGCTGTCCGATGCCGCGCAGAACGTTGCGGCTCCGGGCGGCACGCCACCCGCGACCCCGCCCGCGAACTGAGCCGCTCGCGACCAAAGCGCCCCGGGCGCCGCGTTTTCCATATTCCCGGGCCTCGGGCCCGCGCGGGTTCTTCCCGCCCGCCTCAGCTGCCGTTCAGCCTTCTCGGCGCTGAATAGCCCCATCGGCACGAGGCGTGCCGGGAGGGCTGAACATGAACGCTGTGGTGCTGTCGTCGCTCGTGGTTGCGAGTCTCGCCGTTGGCGCCAAGTCCCAGGCCGCTCCCCTCGTGCTGCCGCACGAGGAGCGCGTGACGCGCAGCGCGGAAGGCCCCGTCGGCGACCACGCGGCCGACGAGCTGCGCGATGCGCGGTCGTTCGAGATCGTACGGCGCGATCCGGCCGACGTCGTCGTGAAGTCGCGAGCCGTATCGTCCATGAAGGGCTCGAACAACCTCAAAGCGACGTACGGCGATTCGTGGGTCTACGACGCGTCGACCGACCTGTTCTCCGATCACGATGGCGACGGCTATTTTCATTACCTCCGCGTCCGTTTCGATGCGGACACGGTCTTCGCGGAGTCTTGGGTGTACGCGGAGATTTACCTGAGCGCGGACGGCATCGCCTGGGAGCACCTGTACTCCACGCAAGATTTTGCGATCTGGGGCTCGGACCCCGACGACGACTACGAAGTCGAGACCGATCTGGTCTCGGGTTACTCGATGGCGCAGTACGACGTGCTGATCGAGCTCTACGATGCGAGGACCCGCGAGCTGGTCGACGAGTTCGGCCCGAACGAGTCGCCGGAGTTCTCGCTGCTGCCGCTCGAGGACTCGGGCCGCGACGGTCACGTCGTGAACGTGGCGCCGCCGGTCGACGACTCGGCGGTCTACGTGAGCGGCGGCGGCGCCGTCTCGTGGCTCGTCGTTGCCGGGTTTGCTCGGCCTCTTGCTCTGGCGGCGGCGTCGATCGCGCTAGCTCCTGCCGTATACTCGCGGCTCCTCGTTTGCCGCAGGTAGACCCGTGCAACCGACGCTTGCCGCCTTCGCCGTTTCCTTAGGTCTAGTCGCCGCGCCGAGCCTTGCGCAATCACCGGCCGGCCCGCCGCGCACGCCGCCGCGCGAGATCACGCAAATTGAGGGCGATCTCTACCGCGCACGCAACGGCAATTGGTACACCGTGTTCCTCGTGACGCCGGCAGGGATCATCCTCGGCGACCCGATCAACGAGACGTTCGCGCCGTGGCTGAAGGGCGAGCTCGACACGCGCTTTCCGGGCCGCCCCGTGCGCTACGTGGTCTACAGCCACAGCCATTTCGATCACGCCGCGGGCGGCGCCGCGTTCGCGGACACCGCGACGTTCGTCGGCCACGAGAACATGCTGCGGAACCTGGACGGCCGTTATCCGCAGATGCCCGGCGACATGATCGATCGCAACGACAACGGCGTGATCGATCGCGACGAGATCGACATTCCGACGAACACGCGGCCCGGAGTCTGCGGCATGGGCCCCGGGTTCTTCGACGGCATCGATCGCAACAGCGACGGCGTCGCGACACCGCAGGAACTGCCAACAATTCATCGTCAAGCCGACGATCGTCTACAGCGACCGGATGCGGATCGAGCTCGGCGGCAAGGTCGTCGAGCTCGTGCACCCCGGCCTGAATCACTCCGACGACGCGACGGTGATGCTATTCCCGGCCGAACGCACGCTGTTCGCGACCGAGTTCCTCGCCGACGCGCTCGTCGCGCAGAACGCGCGCGCGCTGCCGAGCGCTTGCGGGCCGTTCGACGGCAACCCGCTCGCGGAGTGGATCAAATCGTACGAGACAGTCGAGGCGCTCGACTTCGACGTGCTCGCGACCGGCCACGGCGCGCCGCTGTACGACAAAGCGCTCGTGCGCGAGACGCGCGAGTACTTCGAGTATCTGCGCGACGAAGTCGCGGCCGGCATGGCTGCGGGCCAGACGCTGGAGCAGCTCAAAGAGAGCGTGCGGCTCGACCGCTACAAGGACTGGGCGAACTACGAGCGGCTGCGCGCGTACAACGTCGAGGCCGCGTACCGCAACTTGCTGCTGTACCGCTAGCGCTCGGGGCACTGCTATGCGGCTGGCGCCCGCTTGCCCTCAAGCCCCAAGTACCAAAATAGTGCAGGGCCCGGGTCGCGCCACGACCATAGCGCATGGTTTTTCGCGGCGAGAAACGAGCGCGCCGCGTGGCCGAGCCAAACCAGTGTCGGTGGAGCGCCGGGCATCCCCGACCGCGACGCTTTCGCCCGGCCCCGGATGTCGCCGAGCAGCCAGTTACCGCGCACTCCGACACGGTAATGCGCGTCCGCGGGCAAGTCGGCTCGATCGCCCGCACGGCGGCGCGCGATCTCGAGCGCCCAGAGAGGCAAGTCGCAGCCGCAGGCGACCGGCAACGAGCAGGCGGCGTCGAGCCTCGGGTTGAGCTCGAGAAAAGCAAGTGCGCCGCTGACGGTGTCGACGAGGAACTGCACGCAGCCGATGCCCGTGTACTGGAAGTGGCGCACGAGCGCCTCGGTGTGTTGCCGTAGCGATGGAGTCGCCGGAATGGACACGGAGTCGACGGCAAGGCCGGTGCCGTTGGGTCGGTTCGTCCGGAGGACGCGGTGCTCGGAGTACGAGCGCAGCTCTCCATCCCACGCCGCGAAGTTGCAGTTCACGCGCTGACCCGGCGCGAACGACTGGACGACGAAGGCGATGTTTGGCGCGACAAAGCGTCGCGCGAGCTCGGCGACACTGAGCTCGTCGTTGCAGAACAATGCCTTCTCACCGAGCAACAGCTCGCTCGAGTCGTTCGCCTTGAGCACGCACGGAAAACCGCAGCGACGCGCGGCCTCGACGAGGCTGGCCGGCGTCACGCCGGTCAACGTCGTTGGCACGGGAATCCCGAGCTCGCGGGCGACGACGTACATGCGTCCCTTGTCGAAGCACGTGAGTGCCGTCTCGGCATCGACCATCACCAGCCGCAGGGATGGCAGTTGCGACTGGCCGTGAATGATGGTGCGCATCGGCGTCTCGCCGATCGGAAACACATAATCGATCCGCTGCCGCGTTTGGAAAGCGCCTAGTGCTGCTAGAAACGCCTCCGGATCCGAAGCCGGCGCCGGATGCAACCAGGAGGCCGCCGTGTGCCGACTGAACTCGGTCGCGTCGCGTTCGGCGACCTTGCCGGCGATCACGCGGTATCCGGCTCTCGCAAGCGACCGGATGACAGTCAGCGCTTCCCGGGAATTTCCGAGCGTCAGTACGGTCTGCGGCATTCCCGGAGTGTACCGAAGCGCGCGCTTCGTCAGCGCGACGAAATATGTAGCGCCGATTGGCTCATCTGTTCGCGCGGCAGAAGCTTGCTGAAGCTCGCCGCCGTGCCGCGGTGCGGCAGGGCTCGCGCTCGAGGTGGGCTCGTAGCAGAATCCGTCTCAAGAACAAGGCACCCGGGGGGGAGCCATGAGCTATTCCGCGGTGTGGCGGTCACCGAGGAGCTGCAGCTTCCTAGGCGCCGGCCGCAACTTTTGGATCAGACGCGCGGCTTGACTGCGAGCGCCAGCAAGTTCTTGCCGAACCAACGGTGCGTCAGCGTGTCGAGCGCGCGGCTGACGGGGAACGCGAACCGGTCATAGAGGCGCAGCATTCCCCGATTGATGTCGCCGCGACCGTTGTCGAAGGCCTTAAACACCAGCGCGGCTGGAAAACCCAGCGAATCGGCGTAGCGAAGCGTGCGAACCTCGAAGCCCGCTCGGTCCAAGCTCGCCCGCAAGCTTGCGCGCGTGTAGCGGCGAACGTGGCCCACCTTCGCGTCCATGCTCGTGAATAGCACCGGGAACGCCGGAACGTAGACGAACAGGCGCCCACCCGGCACGAGCTTCGCGCGCAACGTGCGCAATGCGTCGACGTCGGCATCGATGTGCTCGAGGACGTTCAGCGTGTAGGCATATTGGAACGCATCGTTCGGGAGGGCCGCGACGTCGGGCACTGCGGCCACGCCGGCGGCAACGACGATCGCGCGGAGGCGGTCGTCGGGCTCGACGGCGGTCACGTCGAAGCCGGCGGCGGCGCACGGGATGGCAAACGTCCCGCTGCCGGCTCCGAAGTCGATGACGCGCCTCGCGTCGCCCGCGTGCCTCTCGACGAGCGACTGAAGGTAGCGGTTGTAGTTCTCCGCCTCGCGCATGACCTCGAGGTTCTCGATGCCCGTGTACGGAGGCGGGGGGTTAGCGCCGAACGTGGGCGTCGTCATTCTCTGCGCCCCCCGAAGCTGCAAACATCCACCGGCTCACCACCGATTAGTTGAGAAGCAACTCCAACACTGAGCCGGCCGCGAGCTCGCTCACGAGGGACACGTCCAGCGCAGCGTACCGCAGACAAAGAGCAACGGACAGCGACGTGCTCGCAACCGGGCACGGGACACCGCTGCACGGGCCCTCGTGGGCTAGCGTGCCTCGTCAGCGATCGAGCGGCGGCAACAACGCTTGGCGGGTCGGCGGCATCTGCTGATCGACGGCATTCAACATGATGCCGACGCGGATGTAGTCGCCCATGATCGTCATGAAGTCGACCGTGCCCTGACGGCCCAGCAACGCCGACCATCTTCGCCCACAGCTCGCTGCTGACCTTGTTTTCCTGGAGCAGCGTGCGTCCGAACGTGATCATCGTCTGATCTTTCTCGGCCAAGCCCGTCACCGGCCGGCCATACTTCACGACGTCGATCACGGCTTGCTCGAGGCCTTGGCGCAGCCCCGCGGGCTCGTGCGCGGACCACTCGTACTGCTGATCGATGTGGCGCGCGGCGATCAACACCGCGAGCTGAAACTGACGCGCGCCGATCGGGCTGTTCTCGCCGGTCGGTACACCGACACTCCGCCCGTTCGGGCTGTAAACGGTCACGTGCGTCGGGCCTGGACCCGGCGTGAAGTTCTGGCGCGCCGCCAGCAGCCGCCGGCCCTCCTCGTCCAAATCCTCCGGCGTCACCGGCGGCAGCCGCGACAACGTCACGGGATGGATGTCGGGCGGCAAGCGGTTTGCGCCTGAAGCGTCGCCGGCACGGCAACTAACAGCAGGGCGAATGTCGTGATGTTCTCATGATGCGTCTCCCCTCGAGTGACCCTCACCCTAACAAGGCGCGAACGAAAAACAAGCGAGCGAACTCCTCGGTTCGGCACAGCGCGCTAGAATCGGCCTTCCCGCTGCGGCCGAGGACTCATATGCGATTGGTGCGCCTCGTGACGGCCGTGTTGGTCACGCTCGCTGCATTCTCGTCGGCCGCACAGTCGACCGGCGAAGTGCTCGGGCTCGATGCGGGCGAATACGCGGTCGGATTTCGGCTACTCGAGGACGAGGACGGCTCGCGAGCCGTGACCGGTGGCAGTGCGCGGCGCCGCACATCCACGACCGATTCGCACGTACTTGTGGTACCCGGCCGAGGCCGACCGCGGTTCCGCACCCCTACGCTTCGGGCGCTACGCGGAGCTGGCGGACGACGACATTTGGCCCGCGGAGATCGCGGGCGAACTTCCGCGAGCGGTTGAAGTACGCGAACGGCCCGCTCGCACGCTCGCTGCCCGACGCGAGCTTCGCGCAGCTGCTCGCTCGGCCCATGCGCGCCGTCGAAGACGCGGCGCCGCAGCGCGGACCGTTTCCGTTGATCGTGATCGGCCTCGGCCTCTACTACGAATCGCCGGTCACGTTCTCGACGACGGCCGAGTATCTGGCCGGCCGCGGCTTCGTCGTCGCGACCGCGCCGCTCGTCGGCACGCACGTGCCGATCGTGAAGCTCGATGTGCAGGATCTCGAGACGCAGATCCGCGATCTCGAGTTCGCGATCGCACGCGCGCGCCAGTTTCCGTTCGTCGACCGCGAGCGGCTCGGCGTGATCGGCTTCGACCAAGGCGGCATGGCCGGCATCGTGCTCGCGATGCGCAACCGCGACGTCGATGCGTACGTGAGCCTGGACTCGGGCATTCAGTATCCACACGCATCCGGCTTGCCGCGCTCGTCGCCGCACTTCGACGCTCTCGCGCTGCGCGCTCCGTGGTTGCACGCGGCGGGCCGCGCCGACCAACCACCGTCGCCGGAGGCGAAGTCGTTGTTCGACGAAGCCGTGCATGCCGAGCGTTATTGGTTGCGAATCGAGTCGCTCGGCCACGCGGATTACACGAGCTACGCGCTCGTCGAAGGCCGCGGCGAGGTTGCCGGCTACTGGGCGGCGGTGACACCGGCCCGCGCCGCGACGCATCGCGCCGTCATGGAGTACGTGCGACATTTCTTCGCGGCTCACTTGACCGCGAGCGAGGTCAGCCTCGCGTTGCTCGACCAAGCGTTGCGCGGGCCGTTGCCCGACGCCGGCATGACGCTCGAGCACCGCGCGCCGTCGTCCGCGCCGATCGGCTACGACGAGCTCGTGCGCAAGGTCGTCGAAGGCCGCGCCGACGAAGCGGTGGCAGAGCTTCGGACGCTCCACGCAACGGCGCCCGAGCATCCGCTGCTCACGGAGTTCAACTTGGGCGTCTCTGCGTGAGCCTGCTCGAGACCTGGGAGCTGGCGGAGCAGACACTGCCGTTGGCCGAGTATCTGCTCGAGCTCTACCCGGCGTCGGTGAACGGCAAGGTGCAGCTCGCGGAGACGCAGAGCGCGCTGAAGAACTATCCGGCCGCGATCGCGCTATACGAACAGTTGTTGACGCAGTTTCCCGGCGAGCCGCAGATCACGTCGCGCCTCGAGTGGCTGCGAAGCCAGCGTTGAGCGCGTACAGTACCGCAAGATCAATCGGGGGCCGCCATCGTGTCGACCAGAACCTTGCTCGCAGTCATTACTGTCGTTCTCGCGAACGGGGCTCTCGCAC
This sequence comes from uncultured Gammaproteobacteria bacterium, assembly GCA_963741255.1. Taxonomy (GTDB): domain Bacteria; phylum Pseudomonadota; class Gammaproteobacteria; order Steroidobacterales; family Rariloculaceae; genus FEN-1219. Next base: position 78,943 of record CAVUHM010000003.1, read on the forward strand.
CGGCACTCGCGCAACCGGGCTCGCCGCCCTGCCCCGCCGTGCGCGACGTGCTGATCACGAACGGCAAGATCCACACGATGAACTTCGCCAACACCGTCGTCGACTCGGTGCGCATCGTCGGCGATCGGTTCGCGGAAGTCGGCACGGTCAGATCGCCTCGGCGCGTCGCGTTGCACGCGCGATGATCGACCTCGAAGGCCGCACGGCCGTGCCGGGCTTGATCGACAATCACAACCACATCGTGCTGCTGGGACTGCGGCCCGGGCACGACACGCGGCTCGAGTCGGCGGCTTCGATCGACGACGTGCTCGCGATCTTGCGCGCGAAGGCCGCGACGCTGCCGAGCGGCGAGTGGATCACGTCGATCGGCGGCTTCGACATCAATCAGTTCGTGCCGCCGCCCGGCGCGCCGCGCTTTCCGACGCTGGCCGAGCTCGACTCCGCGACGCCGAATCATCCCGTGTACATCCAGCTGTCGTTCGCCGGGCCTTCGGTGACGAACACGCTCGGCAAACGGTTCTTCGAGCAAGCCGGCATCGAGGTCGGCGCCGACGGCGCGATCGCGGGCGGCTTCCAGACGCCGAACCCGACGACGCGCGCGCTGCACGAGCTGCGCCAGCGGCAGACGCTCGCCGATCAGAAGCGCGGCACGCAGGACGCGATGCGCTACGCGGCGAGCTTGGGGCTCACGACGCATCTCGACGAAGGCGGCTTCCCGGCGACCGGCACTGCCGCCGACGGCGCCGCGCACTTCGATCGCTACCGCGCCTACGACGCGCTGCTCGCGCTGTACGCCGAGAGCGCGCTGACGAAGCGCATTCGCTTGAACTTCCTGCACATGGAGACCGACGTCGCGACGCCCGAGCTCGCGGCGCGCCTCGCGAACGTGTTTCCGCGACTACGGCGACGATCTGCTCAAGATCGTCGGCATCGGCGAGTTCACGGCCGGCGCCTCGCCGATCATCGGCGAAGCGACCGAGGTCTGGCGCGCCGGCACGCGCCGCGTCGCCGAAGCCGGCTGGCGCAACGAGAACCACTCGCTGACGCCGGCCGACTTCAAAGTCATCATCGACGAATGGGAGCGCGCTCAACGCCGCGTTGCCGGCGCCCGGGCATCCGCGACCAGCGCTGGGTCGTCGCGCACGCGCCGTTCATCACGCAGGAGTACGCGGACAAGCTGAAAGCGCTCGGCGGCGGCGTCAGCGTGCTCGGCGGCTGGCGTTACATCAGCGGCACCGCGCAGCAGAACGGCCCGCCGTTCAAGCTGCTCGCCGACAGCGGCATCCCGATCGGCATGAGCTCCGACGGCATGCAGATCTCGCCGATGAATCCGTGGATCGGCCTGTACTACGTCGTGACGGGCAAGAACGCGCGCGGCGAGCTCATCAACGCCGGCCAGACGCTGCCGCGCGACGACGCGCTGACGCTCTACACGGCCGCGAACGGCTGGTTCCTGAAGCGAGGAAGCGTGCTCGGCACGATCGAGCCCGGCAAGTACGCCGACCTCGCCGTGCTATCGGCCGACTACTTCGACGCGAGCGCCGTGCCCGACGAAGCGATCAAGCGCATCAGTCGGTGCTGACGCTCGTCGGCGGCCAGATCGTGCACGGCGACCCGGACGCGCTGTAGCTACTCCGCGGGCTCGATGCGCAGCAGCACGCCGGGGTTCTGATCCGTCAGCACGTACAGCAACCCGTCGGGTCCGGGCCGCACGTCGCGGATGCGCTGGCGCAGCTGCGCAAGATCGGCTCGCGCTGAATCGGCTGGCCGTTCTCGGCGAACGTGATTCGCTGCACGTGACCGGTCGCGCGCGTGCGGCCTTCCATCATCGAGCCGACGAACGCGTTGCCCTTCCACGCCGCGAGCTTGTCGCCGGTGTAGAAACTCAACCCCGAGATCGCGATCGACGGCACCCAGAACAGGAACGGCGACTCGAAGCCGTCGCGCGACGAGAACTCCGCTGACGAGCGTGCCGTCGTAGTTCTTGCCGAACGTCACGAGCGGCCAACCGTAGTTTCGTCCCGCGCGCACGATGTTGATCTCGTCGCCGCCGAGCGGGCCGTGCTCGTTCTCCCAGAGCTCACCCGTCACGGGATGAAAGACCAACCCCTGCGGGCTGCGATGGCCGACGGAATAGATCTCGGGCAGGTAGCCTTGCTTACCGCTGAAAGGATTGTCGGTCGGCGCAGTGCCGTCCTCGTTCAAGCGCAGCACCTTGCCGCCGTGCAGCATCGTGTTCTGCGCGCGGTCCTGCTCCTGCCGCTCGCCGATCGCGATGTACAGCTTGCCGTCGCGGCCGAACACCATGCGGCCGCCGAAATTCGTCGGCGAGTTGCTCCAGTTCTCGGCGACGAAAATCTCTTTCGACGTCCTTCAACGCTTTGCCATCGAGCCGTGCGCGCGCGATCGCGGTGGTCGCGAGATTGCCTTCGCCGCCCTTCGCGTAGCTCAAATAGAGCAGCGCGTTCTGCGAAAAATTCGGGTGCGGCAATACATCGAGCAAACCGCCGAGCACGGTGATGCGCACCTCCGGCACGCCGGCGATCGGCTCGGGATCGAGCACGCCGTTCCGAAGCACGCGCAGGCGCCCCGCGCGCTCCGTGATCAGTAGGTCGCCGTTCGGCAGCCACGCGAGGCTCCACGGGTTCGCGAGGCCGTCGGCAACCTTCACGACACGAATCTTGAGATCCGCGGTCTCGTAGACCTGCGGGAACGACGGCAACGGCGGCGAGGCGCGCGAGTCCTGGGCTTGCGCCGCGTGTCCCGCCAGCGCTAGCTGCGGCCGCGAGGCCCACTAGTTTCCGCATCGTGCGTCCCCTTTCACGGTATTGGCCGGCAAGGATAGCCAGTGCGGCCGCGAGCCGCTATCCTCGCGGCATGGTCTCGAAACGCTGGACATGGCTCACCGGCACCGCGTGGTTGTTCGCCGCGCTCACGAACGCCCATGGCCATGTGCACTACTGCTTCGACGGGCAGGAGCCGCCGGCGGCCGTGCACCTCGTCGGACAGCACGGACCACGATCACGAGATCCCCGGCCACGATTCCGCCGGCGACCACGACGATCTCGACGTCGACATCCCGAACCAAGCCCTCGCGAAGGCGTGCAAGTACGACCCGCCCGCGATGGCGTTACTGCCGGTGTGGACCATCGATCTCGAAGTCGCGGCCGCCGGTGACCTACGTCGCAGCGCCGGTCGACGCCACCGCGCGCCCGACCCACGTCACTACCGCCCGCCGTTACGCGGCCCGCCGCGCTAGGACTCCTCGACGCTTCGTGACCGCTGCGCAGCGTGCGCAGCCGTTTCGTTGTCCGCTGCGCCCTCCGATGTCGCGGGCGCAGCCTCTAGCCGTGGAGGCTACATGTTCCCGTTCAGTGAGGCACGCGCTGGCCGGCGCGTGCGTCGCAATTGCGCATGGGTCGTGGCCAGCCCGACGTTCGCTGCAGCGCTGACGCTCTCGCGACGCGATCGAGCAGACGCTCGCCAGCAATCCCGAGCTGCGTGTCTACGCGCCGCGCCGGCGCGCCGCGCATCAGCGCGAGAGCGCCGCGAGCCTGCGGCCGCCGTTCCAGCTCGAGGCGGATGTACAGGATGCGTTCGGCACCGGACGTGCGAGCGGCTTCGACAGCGCGGAGACGACGTTCGCGTTGTCGCAAGTCATCGAGCTCGGCGATAAACGCGAGCTGCGCGTCGAGGCGGCCACGGCGAGCAGTTCGATCATCGACGCGGAGCGAGCAGCCGCCGAGCTCGACGTGCTCGCCGAAGTGACGCGGCGGCTTCATCCACGTCGCCGCGGACCAGGAGCATCTCGTCGTCACGCGCGCGCGCCACGGCGCTCGCGGACGAGAACGTCGCGGCGGCGAGCACGCGTGTGGCCGCGGCGCGCGCACCCGACGTCGAGCTGCGCCGCGCACGCGTCACGCGCGCCCGTGCAGCGGTCGAGCAGGAGCATGCCGAGCACGAGCTCTTGACGTCGCGGCGTCAAGCTCGCCGCGATGTGGGGTGACAGCGAAGCCACGTTCGATCGCGTGAGCGCCGATCTCTACTCGTTGCCGCAGAGCGAAGGCTACGAGGCGCTCGTCGCGCGGCTCGCGAGCAACCCGAGCTTCGCGCGCTTCGTCTCCGAGGAACGTCTACGCGACGCCGAGCTACGCGTGGCCGAAGCGCATGCGCGCATCGAACGTCGTGCGTTCGCGCCGGCGTGCGCGAATCTGCACGACACGCACGACGAGGCGTTCGTCTTCGGCGTTACGTTGCCGCTGTTCTCGCGGTCGCGCGGCGGTAACGAGATCGCCACGGCGCAGGCCCTACGCGACCAGAGCGTCGCCGAGCGCGAGGCACATCGCGTCAAGGCGGAGGCGCAGCTCTTCGAGCTCTTCCAGGAACTGCGCCATGCGATCACGGAAGCCGAGATCCTGCGCACGTCGGTGCTACCGGAGATGGACGCTGCGCTCGAAGCGACGGGCTACGCGTTCGAGCGCGGCCGCTACAGCTACCTCGAATGGGTCGACGCGCAGCGCGAGCTCGTCGACGTGCAACGCGCAATTGATCGACGCGTCGGCGAACGCCCATCTGTATCGAACCGAGATCGAGCGCCTGACGGGCGACGCGCTCGGCAACTGAGAGCACCACCATGAGCAAGCATCACTGGATTCTGATTGCCCTCCTCACGATCGCGGGCTGCGAACCCAACTCGCCTCAGGAAGAACACGCGGACGAGCACGCCGAGGAAGCGGCCACGGGCCCGAATGGCGGCCGCCTGCTCGCGGACGGCGAGTTCACGCTCGAGCTCGCGATCTTCGAGAGCGGCGTGCGAGCCCGAGTTTCACGCTTGGGCCACCGAAGGCGGCCAGGCGCTCGCTCCGAGCAGCGTGTCGCTCTGCTGTCGAGCTCGCGCGACTCGGCGGCACGCGTCGATCGGCATCGAGTTCGCGCCGCAAACCGACTTCTTGCGCGGCACCCAAACCGTGGAAGAGCCGCACTCGTTCGATGTCACGGTCGTCGCGCGCCACGCCGGCCGACGAGCACCGGTTCGAGTACGAGTCGTACGAAGGCCGCACCACGATCGCGGCCGACGTCGCGCGCGACGCCGGCATCGGCACTGCAACCGCGGGGCCCGGAGTCATCGGCGACGAGCTGCTGCTCTACGGCGCAATCGGCCCGGACGCGACGCGGATTCGCGCAGTGCACGCGCGCTTCGCCGGCGTGATTCGCAGCGTCAGCCGCAACGTCGGCGACGCCGTTCGCGCCGGCGAGACGCTCGCGACCGTCGAATCGAACGAGAGCTTGCAGACGTACTCGGTGACCGCGCCGATCGCGGGCACGATCACGCAGCGCCACGCGGCGCCCGGCGAGCAGACGGATCAGGAGAGCCTGTTCGAGATCGCGGACTTCTCGTCGGTCTGGGCCGAGCTCGACGTGTTCTCGCGCGATCGACCGCGCCTGCGCGCAGGGCTTGCCGGTCGCGATCAGCACCGATAACGGCCTCGCGGCCACCGGCACGGTCGCCTATCTCGCGCCGGTCGGGAACCGCGCGTCGCAGAGCCTCACGGCGCGCGTCGTGCTCGACAACGCGGATGGCCGCTGGACACCGGGCCAGTTCGTCGAAGGGCGAGTCACGATCGCGACGACGCCGGTCGACATCGCCGTGCCGCTGTCGGCGTTGCAGCGCTTCCGCGAGTTCGACGTCGTGTTCGCACAGGTCGGCGAAACGTACGAGGTTCGCATGCTGACGCTCGGCCGCCGCGACGCGGACTTCGTCGAGGTGCTCGACGGCCTCGCGCCCGGCACGACGTACGTCACCGAGAACAGTTACCTGATCAAGGCCGACATCGAGAAAGCCGGCGCGAGCCACGATCACTGAACGGCCCGAGGGAGAACTCGCATGCTCGAATATCTCGTAGACCGATCCGTCCGGCATCGCTGGCTCGTGCTGCTCGCCGTCGCCGCGCTCGCGGCGTTCGGCGCATTCAACTACCAGCGCCTGCCGATCGACGCGGTGCCCGACATCACCAACGTCCAGGTGCAGATCAACACCGAGGCGCCCGGGTTACTCGCCGCTCGAGGCCGAGCAGCGCATCACGTTCCCGATCGAGACCGCGATGGCCGGGCTGCCGCGCCTCGAGTACACGCGCTCGCTCTCGCGCTACGGCCTGTCGCAGGTCACGGTCGTGTTCGAGGACGGCACCGACATCTACTTCGCGCGCCAGCTCGTCAGCGAACGCCTGCAGGAGGCGCGCGCGACAGCTGCCGCCCGGCATCGAGCCCGAGCTGGGCCCGATCGCGACCGGCCTGGGCGAGATCTTCGCGTTCACCGTTGAGCGCCGACGCCCGGCGCCACGCGCGCCGACGGCACGCTCTACGACACGACGCGACTTGCACACGGTCAGGACTGGGTCGTCCGGCCGCAGCTCGCGCGCGTGCCCGGCGTCACCGAGGTCAACACGATCGGCGGCTACGAGCAGGCAGTACCTCGTCGCGCCGCATCCGGCCGACGCTGCTCGCGTTCGGCCTGACGCTGCGCGACCTCGCGACGGCGCTCGAGCGCAACAACGCGAACGTCGGCGCCGGCTACATCGAGCGCAACGGCAACCAGTACCTGTCCGCGTGCCGGGCCAGGTCGCGTCGCTGGACGACATTCGCGCGATCGTCGTCGCAACGCACGACGGCACTGCCGGTCGTGATCGCGACGTCGCCGAGGTCGCGATCGGCAAGGAACTGCGCACCGGCGCCGCGACGATGAACGGCGAGGAGGTCGTGCTCGGCACGGTGTTCATGCTGATCGGCGAGAACAGCCGCATCGTCGCGCGTGCGGCGGGCGACAAGCTCGCGGAGATCAATGCAGACGCTGCCGGAAGGCTCGCGGCTCGATGCCGTCTACGACCGCACGACGCTCGTCGACAAGACGATCGCCACGGTGCAGCACGAACCTGCTCGAAGGCGCGCTGCTCGTGATCGTCGTGCTGTTCGTGTTGCTCGGGCAACCTGCGCGCCGCGCTCATCACGGCGCTCGTGATTCCGCTGTCGATGCTGCTGACGATCACGGGCATGGTCGAGGCGCGCGTCAGCGGCAACCTGATGAGCCTCGGCGCGCTCGACTTCGGCCTCATCGTCGATGGCGCGGTGATCATCGTCGAGAACTGCTTGCGGCGGCTCGCGGCCGCGCAGCGCCGGCGGCGGCGCGCTGCCACTCGCGCGAGCGGCTCGACGTCGTGCGCGAGGCGACGCAGCGAGGTCATTCGCCCGAGCCTGTTCGGCGTGTTCATCATCCTGATCGTCTACCTGCCGATCTTCGCGCTGACGGGCGTCGAAGGAAAGATGTTCCATCCGATGGCGTTCACCGTCGTCGCTGGCGCTGACCGCGGCGCTCGTGCTCTGCGTGACGTTCGTGCCGGCGGCGGTTGCCGTGTTCGTGCGCGGCAAGGTCGCGGAGCACGAGAACGTCGTCGTGCGCGGCGCGAAGCGCATCTACGAGCCGACTGCTGCGCGCCGCGCTGCGCCACAGCGCTGACGGCCGTCGCCGCGGCCGCTGCTGCTCGTGGCGCTCGGCGGCGCGCTCGCGACGCGCATGGGCAGCGAGTTCATCCCGAGCCTCGACGAGGGCGACATCGCGCTGCACGCGCTGCGAATCCCGGGCACCGGCCTCGAGCAGGCGATCGACATGCAGCTGCAGCTCGAACGCGGCTCGCCGAGTTTCCCGAGGTCGAGCGCGTGTTCGCGAAGCTCGGCACGGCCGAGATCGCCACCGACCCGATGCCGCCGCGCGTGGCCGACACCTACGTGATGCTGAAGGAGCGCGAGCGACTGGCCGGATCCGCGCAAGCCGAAGGACGCAGCTCGTGCGCGAGCTCGAGGACGCCGCGGCACGGTGCCCGGCAACAACTACGAGTTCACGCAGCCGATCCAGATGCGCTTCAACGAGCTGATCTCCGGCGTGCGCACCGACGTCGCCGTCAAGGTCTACGGCGACGATCTCGAGACGCTGCTCGCGGTCGGCGGCGAGATCGAGGAGATCCTGAGCGGCGTGCCGGGCGGCGCCGACGTCGCGCTCGAGCAGATGACCGGCCTGCCGATGCTGACCGTGCAGCCGCGGCGCGCGGTGCTCGCGCGCTACGGACTCGACGTCGCGGACGTGCAGGACGTCGTGTCGACCGCGATCGGCGGCAAAGCCGTCGGCGCAGATCTTCGAGGGCGATCAACGCTTCGATCTCGTGGTGCGGCTGCCCGAGAGCGTGCGCAACGACCCGCTCGCGCTCGCGGCGCCTGCCGGTGCCGCTGCGCCGGCGGCGGCTACGTGCCGCTGCGCGAGCTCGCGACCGTGCGAGGTCGTCGAGGGCCCGAACCAGATCAACCGCGAGAACGGCAAGCGCCGCGTGGTCGTGACCGCGAACGTGCGCGGCCGCGATCTCGGCTCGTTCGTCGCGGAAGCGCGCGAGCGCATCGACGCGCGACGTCGAGCTGCCCGCGGGCTACTGGCTCGAGTACGGCGGCACGCTTCGAGCAGCTGATCTCGGCGCCGAGCGCCTGCAGGCTCGTCGTGCCGATCACGCTGCTGCATGATCTTCATGCTGCTGTACCTGACGTTCGGGTCGGTCAACGATGCGCTTGTTGGTCTTCAGCGGCGTGCCGCTGGCGCTGACCGGCGGCGTGCTCGCGCTGTGGCTGCGCGACATTCCGCTGTCGATCTCGGCCGGCGTCGGCTTCATCACGCTGTCCGGCGTCGCGGTGCTGAACGGCGTCGTGATGGTGTCGTTCATCCGCAATCTGCTCGCAGCGAAGGCCGTCCGCTCGAGGACGCGATCGTCACGGGCGCGCTGACGCGCCTGCGGCCCGTGCTGATGACCGCGCTCGTCGCGTCGCTCGGCTTCGTGCCGATGGCGTTCAACACGGGCACCGGCGCCGAGGTGCAGCGGCCGCTCGCGACGGTCGTGATCGGCGGCATCGTGTCGTCGACGTTGCTGACGCTGCTCGTGCTGCCGGCGCTGTACCGGCTCGTGCACGCCCGCAAGCGTGATTAGACGCGGGCTTCCGTGACGCGCAGAGCTCGTACCGCGTTGCCGACGACGCGCGAGGCGGAATGCAGGAACAGCGCGAGCAGCACGGCCGCGACCACGAGATCCGGCCATCCGGAATCGAGCGCCCATACGGCCGCCGCGGTCACGATGACCGCGAGCCCTTCGAGGACGTCGTTGCGCGAGCATTCCCACGCCGAGGACATGTTGATGTCGCCGGTCTTGTACGGCATCAGCAGCCACAAGCAGATCGAGTTGGCGCCAAGATTCAGGATGCCCGCGACGCCGATGGCTTCGAAGATCGGGACGCCCGGGTTCGCGACTCGCCAGCCGATCTGAATCATGACGGCGACGGCCGCGGCGAGAATCATGACGCCCTTGAACAGGGCGACGCGCGCTTTCGCAGTGGCCGTTGCGCCGACGACGAGAAAGCTCAACGCATACGTGACCGCGTCGCCGAAATTGTCGAGCGCGCCCGACAGCAGCACCGACGAGCCGCTGAACGAGGCCGCGGCGACCATCATCGCGAAGGTCGCGACGTTGATCGCCGTTACGATCAGCAATACGCGTCGCTCACGCGTCGCCAGCGCGCGCGTATCGATCTCGCAATCGCAGCAATCGGCCATGCGCCAATGTTAATCCAAGACCGGGCTTGCGCCCCGGGCCGGCACACCCACTCGGCACCGCGACGCGGGTCGCAGAACGGCGTCCGTATCATTGGTGTCTGGCGCGGCACGCGATAGCATGGAGCCATGACACACGAGACCGTTCCCGATCCCGCTCGGCGCCGCTTGTCGTTCGCGCTGCTGGCGGCGGCCCTGCTGCCATCGGTCCCGGTGCGCGCCGCGACGCACATCGTCGAGGTTTGGACGGGCCCGTCGTGCGGCTGCTGTCATGGCTGGGTCGACCATCTCAAAGCTCACGGCTTCGAGGTCACATCGCACGACGGCGGCAACACCGAAGCGCGCGCGCGGCTCGGCATACCTGTCGATTACGGCTCCTGCCATACGGGCCTCGCGGCGGGTTACGCGCTCGAGGGTCACGTACCGGCGCGCGAGATCGAACGCCTGCTGGCCGAGAAGCCCGACGCGCTCGGCCTCTCGGTGCCGGGCATGCCGCGCGGGTCGCCCGGCATGGAGAGCCCCGTCCACGACGCGTACCACGTGTACCTGATCGGTCGCGACGGGCGCGCCACGATCTACGCGAGCTACCGTTGACTTAAGACCCCGGTCCAGGGTTTACACTGGCTTTATGCGGTTCGATCCGGGGCGTTGGCTAAGCTCACTGCGTCTCCGACGACGGACAGTCGTCTGCGTACTGCTGCCGGCGTTCGCGATGTCGGTCACCTCCGCTCCCGCGTGCGCGGCGATGCGGACGACCCCGGACACCACGTCTCACGCCGCAACCTCGATCCACGCACACCACGGTCACACCGCCACGCACGCCGCCCCGGACGTCCCGCAGCAGCAGCACACGTGCCCGCATTGCCCGCTGAAGACGGCCGCTGTCGGTCACGGCACCTGCGCTGCGGCGGAGAGCGCCGATCACGGCGGCTTCGCTCCGGCCAAGGACCCGACCGAGCGCTCGTCGCTCGCACTCGCGCCAAGCTGGCTGTTGCCGGCCGCGCGTGCTTCGCCCCCGCTGATCGCTAATCTTCATCCGCCACCCGCCCCGCCCGTTCCCGCGGTTCCGCTGAACGTTACGTACTGCGTGCTCCTGATTTGAGCGCGACCGTTCGCGCTCGCGCCGTCGACGCAGCCCGTCGCGGCGCCGCGAAGCGGTTGTCGCCATCGCGCGCCGCTTCGCTCCACGAAACACGAGGAGCACGGCATGGACACTTCTTCATTCTCGCGACGCAGATTCATCGAAGGGTTGGGCGCCGGTGCCACGGCTGCAACGCTGTGGCGCTCGTCGTTGGCCGCACCTTCGGTCAGCACCGCGGCGCAAGAGTTACGAGGCACGGAGTTCGATCTCACGATCGGCGAGCGCGCGGCCGATTTCACAGGTAAATCGCGAACCGCGACCGTCGTGAACGGTTCGCTGCCCGCGCCGACGCTGCGCTGGCGCGAAGGCGACACGGTCACGATTCGCGTCCGTAACGAGCTCGCCGCGCACACGTCGATCCACTGGCACGGCCTCGTGCTGCCCGCGAACATGGACGGCGTGCCGGGACTCTCGTTCCACGGCATCGCGCCGGGCGAGACGTTCACGTATCGGTTTCCGGTTCGTCAGAGCGGTACCTACTGGTATCACTCGCACTCGGCGTTCCAGGAACAAACGGGCCTCTACGGCGCGCTCGTGATCGAGCCGCGCGAACCCGAGCCGTTCACTTACGACCGAGAGCACGTGGTGCTGCTGTCCGACTGGACCGACCGCGATCCGCTCGCGGTCTATCGCTTGCTGAAGCGCCAGTCCGACTACTTCAACTACCAGAAACGCACGCTCGGCGACTTCACTCGCGACGCGCGACGCGACGGCTTCGGCTCGACGCTCAGCGAGCGGCGCGAATGGGCGCGCATGCGGATGCAACCCAGCGATCTCGCCGACGTCGGCGGCGCCGCCTACACCTATCTGACCAACGGCCGCACGCCGGCCGGAAACTGGACCGGTCTGTATAGCCCCGGTGAGCGCGTGCGTCTGCGGTTCATCAACGGATCCGCGATGTCGACGTTCGACGTCCGCATTCCCGGGCCTGCAGATGACCGTGGTCGCCGCCGACGGCCAGGACGTGCATCCCGTCACCGTCGATGAGTTTCGGATCGCGACCGCCGAGACGTTCGACGTGCTCGTGACGCCGTCCGGCGCCGACGCGTTCACGATCTTCGCGCAGTCGCTCGATCAGAACGGGCTTCGCGCGCGGCACGCTAGCGGTGCGCGAAGGGCTCGACCGCGCCCGTGCCCGAGCTCGACCGAGTCGTGTACCTCACGACGGCCGACATGGGCCACGGCGCTGCGCACGCGGGCCACGCAACGGGGCCGCGAGCCCATGCGCCGCCCACGCCGACACACCGAGCACGCGGACACACAGCACCGCGAGTACGCCGCGTCGGCGCCGTGCAACATCCCGCGTGCGAACGGGAACCCCCGCGTCGACATGCAAGCGACCTCGCCCGAGCCGCGTCTCGCGGATCCCGGCGTCGGGCTCCGCGACAACGGCCGGCGCGTGCTCACGTATGCGGATCTGCGCTCGCTATTCCCCGACCCGGACGGCCGCGAGCCGGAGCGCACCGTCGAGCTGCACCTGACCGGCCACATGGAGCGTTTCATGTGGTCGTTCGACGGGTTGCCGTTTGCAGCGGCCGAGCCGTTGCTGCTCCGGTACGGCGAGCGACTACGCATTCAGCTCGTCAACGACACGATGATGGCGCATCCGATTCACCTGCACGGCATGTGGAGCGATCTCGAGGACGAGGCCGGCGCGTACCTCGTGCGCAAGCACACGATCAACATGCCGCCCGGCACGCGGCGCTCGTATCGCGTGACGGCCGACGCGCTGGGCCGTTGGGCTTATCACTGTCACCTGCTGTTCCACATGGAAGCCGGGATGTTCAGGGAGGTGCGCGTCGATGCGTGAGCCGATCGCGACGCTTGCGGCGTGCGTGACAGCTGCGTTCGCGTGGCCGGCGTGGGCACAGCAGACGCAGCACACCGATCACGCGCCGCCGCCTGCAGCGCAGCACGCCGAGCACGGCGACCGCGCGACTGCCGCAGCTCTCGCGACCGTCACCGACGCGGAACGCGCGGCAGCGTTCCCGGATGTCGGCGACATGCGGATGAGCGACATGATGCTCGAGAATCCGTTGAACAAGCTCGTGCTATTCGATCGCCTCGAGTGGAACGATGCTGCCGGCAGTCCGCTCGCGTGGGATGCCGAGGCCTGGGTCGGACGGGATCTATCGAAAATCTGGATTCGCACGAAGGGCGAGCGCAGCGACGACGCGACCGAGCACGCCGAGCTCGAGGTCCTGTGGGGCAAGGGCTTCGCTCGCTGGTGGGACGTCGTCGCGGGCGCGCGCTACGACGCCCAACCGACCCCGGACCGAAGCTGGGCGGCGTTCGGGGTGCGGGGCACGACGCCGTATCGTTTCGACCTCGAGGCCACGACTTATGTCGGCGAAGGCGCCGACACGGCGCTGCGCGTCGAAGCACGCTACGACCTGCTCGTCACGAATCGACTCGTGCTCGTGCCGTTGCTCGAGCTCGATTGGTACGGCCAAAGCGACGCCGAACGAGGCATCGGTGCGGGACTTGCCGAGGGCGAGCTCGGTCTACGGCTTCGTTACGAGATTCGCCGCGAGGTCGCGCCGTACGTCGGGCTCACGCACGTCCGCAGCTTCGGCCGCACCGCCGATTTTGTGCGCGCAGCCGGCGCAGACCCGGATGACACGCGGTGGGTAGCCGGCATTCGCGTCTGGTTCTGAAGGGCTAGGGCTCGCGGGCGGCCGGCGCACCGGGCGACAACTCCTGCGCCTGATCCTCGACCGAGCCTTTCGCGAGCTCGGTCTTGATCTCGTAGGTCTGGCCCGCCCGCAGCGTGAGCGCTGCCTCGAATGATTGGTAACCGGGCAGCGCGATCGTGACGCGATACTCGCCAGGTGACAGGCGCATACCTTGTCGGGCGCCGAAGCGGTCAGTGCGCCCGACGAAAGCCTCGTTGATGAAGACGGCTGCGTCCTCGGGTTTCACGTCGACTCGCAGTTGAGCGGTGTTGGCCTCGTCCGGGTAAACGGCGTCCGCCTTGCCTTTCATCGCGATTTGGTACTTCTGCTGCTGGCCCGGCTCGACGACGATCCTGCTCGTCACGTCTTCGTAGCCGATCAGCTTGAACGTGAGCTCGTGCTCGCCCGGAAGCAGAACCAACCCTCCACGACCATCCAGCTCGCTGACGACCCCGACATACTGGCCGTCGAGCCACACCCCGGCGCTGCGCTCGAGTCTGCTCGCCGCCTTGAGCTCAACTTCGCCCTGGACCGACGGCTGCGCAAACGCGCTCGTAACCGTAAACGCTGCGGCGATGCTGACCAATAAGGCTGTCGTTCTCATGTGATGGCTCCTCATTTACTAAATGGATCTTACTCGCGCTCCCATGCAGAAGGTCACGCTGTAGCCTTGACGGCCAAAGGCTCATTGCGTAGCGTCGATGAACCACGTTGGGGGACCCGCCATGCATCGTCGCGACTTCATCGAGCTCGGCACCGCGGCATCGTTCCTGACGGCCCTCGGCTGGCCGGCGCTCGGCGCCGAAACGCCCACGGTCGGCCTGATCTTTCCTCCCGCGAACTACCCGATCCCGCCCGATGCGGGACGCCTGTATCCGGGCGGCGTGAAGTTCATCGGCAACGGACTCGGCTTCAACGGCATGACGATCGAGAGCTACGAGGAAGCGATTCCGCGCGCGATGCCGCGCGCGCAAGAGCTCGCGGCTCAGGGCGCCAACCTGATCTCGGTCTTCGGCTCGTCGATCACGTTCTATAAAGGTGCGGCGTTCAATCAGGAGCTGACCGAGAAGGTCACGGCGCTGACCGGGCTGCCCGCGACGACGCAGAGCAACGGCCTCGTCGATGGCCTGAAGCACGTGAACGCGAAGCGCGTCGCCGTCGCAACGGCCTACACGGACATCGTGACCGAGCGCCTGCGAGATCTTTCTTGACCGAGCACGGCTTCGAAGTTTGTCGACGAAAGGGCCTCGGCTTCGAGCGCGTTCCCGAAGGCGGCGCGACGCCGGAGATCCTGCACAAGCTCGGCGTCGACGCGCACGCGGCTGCTGGCAGCGTCGACGCGCTCGTGCTGTCGTGCGGCGGCCTGCGCACGCTCGACGTGATCGTGCCGCTCGAGAAGTCGATCGGCGTACCGGTGGTGTCGTCGACACCGCACGGCCTTTGGCATTGCGCGCGCATGGCCGGCGTGAAGAACCCCATTGAAGGGTTCGGCATGGTGATGGCGGCCTGATCGTATTCATCAAGACGCTGCACACGATCGTCTGGGCAGCGATGGTCGCTTGCATCGTCGCGATTTACGTCTTCGCCGGCACGGGTAGATTCGGGCTGGCTGTCGCGATGATCGCGATCGTGCTCGGCGAGGTCGTGGTGCTGCTCGTTAACGGCATGCGCTGCCCGCTCACGCCGATCGCAGCACGCTTCACCGACGACCGCCGGCCGAACTTCGACATCTACTTGCCGCAGTGGCTCGCGCGCCGCAACAAGGAAATCTTCGGTGCGCTGTTTGTCGGCGGATTGATCTACGCCGTGATCGCGTGGCTGATCGCCGCGTAGTCTCTGCCTGACCCTAGAAAAGCGACGGGCGCGCCCCGCTCACACGGAGCGCGCCCATCCGAGCCTCAAGCCAAGCGTCAGAAACTCTTCACGTACTGCACGCCCCAGCGCTGCGGCAACGCCTTCCAGACGAACGGGAACGAGAACTCGTCGTTGTACTCTTCGTCGAACAGGTTCTTCGCCCACAGAGTCGCCGACCAGTCCTCTTTCTGCACGCCGAGGCGCACGTCGACGACGTTCACGGGGTCGCGAATCGTGGTGTTCCACGCCAACGGCGTGACGGCCGGATCGCCGGGTCCCCAGTACGTGTCGCCGATGCTGTGCAGGTCGCCGCGCGCGACGAGCTCGAGACCGTTGTTCAGCGGCTTCGTGTAGTTCAAGCCGAGGTTCACGGTGTAGTCCGACGCCAACGGCACTTCTTGGCCGACGACCTGCGGGATCTGGGCATCGGCCTCGATCTCGCTGTCCATCAGCGATACGGCCAGGTTCAGCGACAGGTTGTCGGTCAACAGCGCGCTCATTTCGAACTCGAGGCCGTCGTAGTGCACTTCATCGAGGCTGCCGAGGTTTTGCGTGCTCGAGCCCACGAGGAAGATGAAGTAATACGCGCCCGACAGGTCAGTGTCGTAGTACGCGAGCGTGGTGCTCACGCGGCCGTCAGCGAACTGCCCTTTCCAGCCAACCTCGAACGTGTCGGCGACCTGCTCGTCGAACGTGTTGAACACGCCGGCGACGCCGGCGAGCGCGACGCCCGATTGATTGAAGCCGCCGCTGCGAAAGCCGCGGCTGATGTCGCCGTAAATCATGCTCGTGTCGCTCGGCCGCCAACGCAGCGTCAGCTTTGGCTGCATGGAATCCCAGGTCTCCTCGCGCACTTGGCCCGTGACGAGATCCGTGGCGAGCGCGAGCGGGATGAATCCGGGCGGCGTCTCGGTCGTCTGCTCACGCGTGTCCTCGTCGTAGCGCAATGACAGCGTCGCGTCCCAC
Source organism: uncultured Gammaproteobacteria bacterium (assembly GCA_963741255.1). Lineage (GTDB taxonomy): Bacteria > Pseudomonadota > Gammaproteobacteria > Steroidobacterales > Rariloculaceae > FEN-1219. The sequence continues at coordinate 95,213 of CAVUHM010000003.1, forward strand.
TGCTCGCTGAAGTCGTAGCTCAACTGGCCGAACACCGCCCATGCGAAGTTGTCCTGCGAGTCGGACAGATACGTGACCTGAGGATTATCGATCGTGAAGTCGAACGGGAGGCCGTCGTTCGAGCGCGGCACCTTGTAGACGCGATTCACGCCGGTGCCGAGATCGACCATGTTGCCGGTGCCGATGAAGCGATCGGTTTGCAGCACGTACGCGCCCGCGATCCAGCGAAAATCCTGATCATCCGGCGACGTGTACCTGAACTCCTGGCTCACGGAGCTCACTTCGAGATACTGGCTCTGGTTCCAGTCCGAGTTGTAACCGCGCAGCTCGTCCGGTGTGAAGAACCCCGAGATCGGACCGATCACGAACGGTCCCAAGATCAGCTCGTTGAACGACTGGCCGAGCGGCCGGAAGTCGAACGCGTCGCCGGTCAGAATCTCGTTCAGGTCGTCGGCAGCGGTGATCGATGTGAACGTGCCGCCGCCTTCCATCGTGAAGTCCCACTTCATCGAGGCTTCCCAAATGTCTTTGTTGCCTTCACCGAGGTTGTTGCACCGGAGCGGCACGCTCGTGTCGTTGACATCGTTCGGCACCGGCGTGCTGATCCCATTGACCGCACTAAAGCCGAAGTCGTTGTTGATCACGAAGCAGAGCGACGTGGTGTCGATCTCCGAGTTCGAGTACCGGAAATCGCCCGACACGCGGTCGCTCGGACTCCAGTTCAAGCGCAGGCGGGCGGACGTGTCCTTATACGGATCCGCCTCCGTGTTCAGATACTGATTGTCGAGATAGCCGTCAGTGTCGGTGTTCGACAGCGACACGCGATAGCTGAAGTTGTCGTTGATCGGACCGCTGATGTCGCCTTGCGCCATGTACCCGGGACCCGAATCGGCGCCGAGACGTATCTTGGCCTCGAACTCGTCGGAGGGCGCGCGCGTGACAATCGAGATCGCGCCGCCGATCGCGTTGCGGCCGTACAGAGCGCCCTGCGGGCCCTTCAGCACTTCGATCTGCTCGATGTCGAACAGCTGTTGATTGAACTGCGCCGGGTTCGACATCAGCACGCCGTCGACCGAAACGGCCACCGGCATGTCGCTGTTGCGTGCCTGCGACACGCCGCGAATCGTAATGAACGAGTTGCCGGGATTCTGCGTCTGCACGATCGTGACGCTCGGCGTCAAAGCGATGAAGTCGTGTGGCCTGTCGATGCCGGCCGACACGATCTCTTCCGCCGTGAACGCCTTGATGGCGGCCGGCGTCTCGGTGTAAGACTCGGCGCGCATACGGGCAGTTACGATGATCTCTTCGAGCGGTTCCTGCGCGAGGGCCATGGAAGCGGCCAGCGGCGACAGCGCCAGCAGCGCGGGTCCGATGACGGGTACGCGGTTGCGAAGGCTCATTGTTTTTCCCCCAGGAAAATAGTGTGTTGCGCCGACGCACTCTAGCGCACGCCGATGCTGCCGTCACCGGGAAGGTCGGGTGCTCGGAGTACTACGTTCCGCAGAGCGGCCAAGCGGTTCAGTCCATCATGAAGCGGAAGCCGACGCCGCCTCACGGCGCCGCCCGACGGCGCCGGTTCTCGATCCGGAAACGCAATAAGGAGACCGGCGAGTACAGCTTCGATCTGTGACGTCCGCGCGAACCCCTCCGCGGAGGGATCCTCGAAACTACTTCAACTGCGTTCAGCTTCGGACAGGCGCAATTAACGCGCGCGATTCAGTCTCACACGCCCAGTAGCTTCAACGCCGTGCCGCTCAACATTGCCTCGAGGTCGGCGTCCGGCAGTCCGGTCACCGCCAAGGCATCGCCGACGGGATCCTGGCTCGCGATCGGGAACGGATAGTCGGTACCGAGCACGACCCGATCCGCACCGACCTGCTCGATCAGGTTGCGCAGGTTCTCGGGCGAATACACGAGCGAGTCGTAGTAGAGGTCCTTCAGGTACGCACTCGGCACCTTCGCCATCGTCCGGCACGCCTGGCTGCGAGCGTAGCAATTGTCGGCTCGGCCAATGTACGACGGCACGAAACCACCGCCGTGTGACAACACGATCTTCGCGCGCGGGTGCTTATCCAAGAAGCCGCTGAAGATCATGTGCGACAGCGCGGTGCTGGTATCGAGCGGCATGCCGATCGTGTTGCCGAGCTGGCCGTCGCCGGCGAAGCGCTGCCCTCCTCCCGGGAAACCTTCGGGATGCACGAACACGACGGCGCCGAGCTCCTCGCACTTGCTCCAGAACGGCGCGAAGCGTTCGGCCGAGATCTCCTCGGTGCCGATCACGGTCGTCATCATCACGCCCTTCAAGCCGAGCTCCTTGACCTGGTGCTCGACTTGCTGAGCGGCGAGATCGGGGTGCTGCAGCGATACGACGCCGAGCCCGACGAGCCGGTCCGGATACGCCGCGACTTGCTCGGCGACTTTTTCATTCAGCAGCTTCACGTACGCGCTCGCGAGATCGCGGTCGGCCCAATCGTGTTGGTGCTGGAAGTGCAGGCTGATGACCTGGACGTCGATGCCCTGCCGCTCCATCGTCGCGAGCCGGCCGTCGACGCTCGTGAGCTGCGCGGCGATCGGGGAACGCAGGAACGCACCGATGTCGGTCTCGGCCTGCGGCTGACCTTCGAGCAGCGGCCAGACTTCGGGCACGACGAGGTGCGCGTGGAAATCGATCGTCTTGACGCGGCGACCGCCGACGAGCGTGGGCCCGCGCGGCGGCGTTTGCGCCGGCGCGGGCGGCTGCGCGCCGGCCCAACTGCAGCTATAGAGTGCCGCGCCACCAGCGACAGCCGTCAGAAAATCGCGCCTCGACTTCAGCATGCGATGCTCCAGGTGTTGCGGTCTCCGTCGAGGGCTCCTCCCGAGACCGTCGCCGCACATGGATGTGCGCCGCCGAGCCGCAGGGACGCTCTTCCGGCGTGTCTCGGGAGGAGCCCTCGACGGAGACCGTAACACCGGCCCCGCGCGCGCTCAATGTCAGGCGGCGATACCGACCGGCTCGGCGTCGAAGCCGCCGGTGGTCGTGTTCGGCACCACGGTCGCCATTTGGTACGTGACGCCGTCGGAGAAGATGCCGTCGTTCATCGGCAGCGTCGGATTCGCGAGCGTGGGCCGAGTTGCCGTTTGTTCATCCATGAACACTCGTTCGTTCAGAACCCGCCCGGCCCGCCGCGGCCGCGCGGCGGTTCCATCAGCAACTCGAGCTTCGTCATCTGCTGCTCGGTCAGGATGTTCTTGAGCTGCTCGAACACTTGCGCTCGAGCCTGCTCGCGGCGCGCGCGCATGTCTTCGCGCGACGGCGGCTCGGTGGTGGAGCTCGAGTCGTTCAGTTCGGCACGGGCCTTCATGCGCGCGTCACGCTGCGCGGTCAGCACGCGCTCGACCTCGCCCTTTTGGTACGCGTCGAGATCGAGCAGCACCGCCAGGCGCTCAATGTCTAAGGGGCCGCCGGGCGGCGGCCCTTGGGGGGGCTGGGCCGCCGCAACACCGGCGGCAAAACCGAAAATAGCGATGAGACGAGTAAGGAGTGTCATGCGTGTGTCTCCGTGGTTGGTGAGGCCACTGTAGGCACGGCGACGCACGCAAGCTGTAATCAATTGCAACGAACTGTAAGGACGATCCGTGACGGATCGCGATCCGTCGAAACCGCGTCAGCGAGCGCCGACGCGCGGTAACTTCAGCGTGGCTTCGAGCCCGTGCGGCGAACGGTTCGCGAGCGTCAACGAACCGCCGTGCCCTTGCGCGATGTCGCGCGCGATGCTTAAACCAAGCCCAACTCCGCCCGTGTCGATACTGCGCGAGCCTTCGAGCCTGAAGAACGGCTCGAACACTTGCTCGAGCATCTCGGGCGGAATACCGGGACCATCGTCGCGCACGCGAATCGCGACTTCAGTCGAACTGTCCTCGATGACGATCGCAGGCGTCACGCCGTACTTGATCGCGTTCGCTACGAGATTCGTGAGGCAACGCTTCAACGCGTTCGGGCGCGCGGGCAACGGCTCGATTGCCTCGCCGGTCACGTCGATGTGGCGTTTCCATTTCCGCGAACTCACTGCGAATCTCCTCGACGAGCGCGCCGATACTCACCGGCTGAAGCGGCTCGTCGTGATCCATGCCCCTGAACAGATTCAACGCGCCCGCGACCATGCGCTGCATCTCGTCGAGGTCGGCGTTGAACTTCTCGCGCAACACATCGTCGTCGACCGATTCCGCACGCAACTTCAAGCGCGTCAGCGGAGTGCGTAAATCGTGCGACATCGCTGCCAGCACCTGCGTGCGGCTGTCGAGATAACGATGCAGGCGTTCCTGCATCGCATTGAACGCGCGCGTCGCCTCGCGGCTCGCGCGCGCCGGTCTCACGCAGCGGTACCCTACGTTCGCCCCTCCCCACCGCTTCGGCGGCGCGCGCGAGCTCCGTCAGTGGACGCGTGGTGGTGCGCGCCATCACGTACAGCACCACGGCCAGCCCCAGGGTCAACAGCGCCAGATCGACGAAGATCCGACGCGGCAACGGCGGCCCCGCGCGTGGCATATCCGCGCGAAATTCGATGCTCGCGCCGTCCGGTAGCGTAACTACGACGTCAAGGTCGCGCGGTGGCCCACCGCTGCGTCCCAACCCGAACTCGTCGCGCGCGCCCGGCGGTGGCCCGCGATCGGCGGCCCCGGGCGGCGCATCTCGATCCGACGGACCGTTGACCGTGCCGGGCGGCAGGAACAGCCCCTCCGGCGGCGGCATGGGACGTTCCCCGCGCCGTTCGATCCGCACGCGGATAGCATCGCCGCGTGGGCCGGGTCGCGCGAAGCTGACGGCGATCCGATAGGGCTCGCCAAGATCACGCGCGAGCCGAGCGGGCAACGTCACCAACGCGGCCGTGACGTCATCGGGACTGAACGGCATTCTGCGCGGTGAGGCGCCGCGGGAGATCGTGAGTGGTTCGCGCGTGAGTCGCTCGATCTCGGCCGCACGCGCGTCGCCCGGACAACGCGGCGAGCTGCGTGGCCGTTTCCGCGATCGTCGCCGCGATCGCTTCCGGTTCGCTGCCGGTAAACAGTAGCTCGCGACGGTCACGACGATCAAATCGACAATGACGAGAACCGCGACGGCGACCACACCGAGCACGGCGCTGAACAAGCGCCCGAACAACGTGTCGGGCATGAATCTCATGACGGTCGCTCGAGCCGCTGGACCGGAACGCCGATGATGTAACCCTCGCCGTAGACGGTCTTGATGATCCGCGGCGCTCGAGCGTCGTCGCGCAACGTCTGGCGCAGACGGCTCACGCGCACATCGATGCTGCGATCGAACGGATCGAAGTCACGGCCGCTGACGAGATCGAGCAACTCGGCGCGCGTCAATAACCGCGGAGCGTGATCGAGCAACACCGAAAGCAGGCGATACTCGGCGCCACTCAGCGACACGACTGTGTCATCGGCGTGCGTCAGCGTGCGTGCCGTCGCATCCACGTGCCAATCCGCGAACTGGTACCCGAATGCATCCGCCTCGCCCTGCCGGCGACCGCTGACCCGTGCGCCGGAGCACGGCTCGAATGCGCAGCGAGTAGCTCGCGCGGACTGAACGGTTTCGTGAGGTAGTCGTCGGCGCCGACCTCGAAGCCAACGACACGATCGACCTCGTCGCCGAGGGCGGTCAACATGATGACGGGCAAGTCCGACGTCACACGCAGCTCGCGACAGATCTCGAGTCCGCTCTCGCGCGGCAGCATCAGATCCAGCACGACGAGGTCGAAGCGACCATTCGCGAGCGCGCGCCGCGTTTCCTGGCCGTCGGCAACCGCCGTTGCCGTGAAACCGTTCTTCGCGAGGAAGTCGCGCAACAGCGCGCGAATCTCGCGGTCGTCATCTACGACGAGGATGTGAGGCGGTCGGTTCATGGCGCAACGTCGTGAAGTTGCCAACAGCATCGGCCGCGAAGCGTTCGGAATCACCGGCGAACTATACGGCGCGGCCGAATCTCAAGTTGTAACGAAATGTTACCCGGGAAACGCGCAGCCTGGCTGCTCCGGGCGTGACGCGCTGCGAGCTACGGCGGCGGCTCCCAATGCTCGACGAGCAGATAGCCGACGCCCCTCACGGTGCGAAGCGGCGTTCGCCCGCGTCGATCGCTGCCGATCTTGCGGCGCAGGCGGTTGATATGGGTGTCGAGACTGCGGGTATCGGGCGACCCCTCGCGCAATAGAGCGCTACGCAATAGTTGCTCGCGCGTCACGGCACGGTTGGCATTGACCATCAGCTCGCGCAGGATCCGCGCCTCGACGCCGGTGAACTCGATCTCACGTGACGCGATCGTCGCGTGGCTCAGCAATATCGACAACGCGATCGGTCCCACCGCTACCGGCGCGTTGTCATCCGGCGCCGGGTGGCTCCTGCGGTCGAGCATGCCGCGAATTACGAGCAGCAGCTCGCGAGGATCAACGGCTTACCGAGCAACACGTCGGTGCCCGCCATGACCTCGCGCGGCATTGCCGCACCGGTTCGCTTCGGGAAGATCGCGACGGTTGCGGCACTCGCGCTCTTGAGCTGTCGAAGCACTCGAATCGCATCGTCGCTGGAGACGGACGTATCGACGACCGCGATGTCCCACCCGCCCAGACGCTCGAGAGCCGACGGCGCTGCGGATGTCGACGCCGACGACACCGTGGTAGCCGTGTGCGATCAACAAGCCACAGACCAATAACCGCAGCTGGTCATCGTCCGAGACTAGACGATGCGCGCGGCCGGCAACGACACATGAAAACCTTACGAGAGCCCCACCCGGCGGGTATGACAGCAGCTCGCTGCAGCAGTTTCCGTGACCGCGCGCTGTGCGAGGTACAGACAGAAAAGTCCACACATCGTCACACCACGGCTCCCTATGGTGACCGTCGACGCGTGTCGCGGCTTCTCGTTGCGGGACGACGACTTCGTTCGAACATCGCCACCGGAGGGCAAATGGAATCTTCGTCCGACGAGCGCGCTTCCGCGGTGACCGCGATGAAGAGTCTTTTGCCGATGGCACTCGCCATGACTCTTGGAGCGATGCTGACTGCCTGTGACCGCGACGAATCGAGCGGCGGCGATGCCGCCACGAACCCGTTGCTCGCCGCGTTCAACGCGGTCCCCG
>CAVUHM010000004.1:0-79195 GCA_963741255.1 uncultured Gammaproteobacteria bacterium
ACGCGCGAGCAGGGCGTGCAGTTCTTCGTCGCGCGCAACGGCTCGAATCCGCTCGAAGTCGCGAGCGAGGTCGACCGGTATTGCTCCTGGCCCGGTCAGGCGTGCGGCTACAAGGTCGGGCACACCGAGATCAACCGCCTCCGCGCGAGCGCGGAGAACGCGCTCGGGCCGCGATTCGATCTCAAAGCGTTCAACGACGCGGTCGTGCTCGGCGGCAACGTGCCGCTCGATGTGCTGGCCGGCAACGTCGACGAGTACGTGCGCGCCGCGCGCGACGCGTGAGGTTCATTCCGGCGGCGGATCGGTCGCCGGCTCGATCGTGTAGAACTCGCCGTCGAATCCGGTGCGGTCGTTGGCGTAGCTGTCGTGGATCAAGCGGTCCCAACCCGTGGCGCGCTTGTAGACGAGCTTGGTGACCCACGGCCCCGACAACGTCGCGGGATCCTCGATCGTCATTTCGCCTTCGATGCGATCGGGCGCGACCTTGCGTAATCGCTCGCTGTAATGCGCCTGGTCCGAGAGCCAGGCGACGACGCCGAAATACTTGTTGGGCTCCCGCACCGAGACCGTGTCGATCACGAGCGTATCGCCTTCCCAATGGCCGACCGAATCTCCCCACGTCGTGGGCCAACGATCCTCGTCGGGCGGATGGGTACGGCCGTCCGTGTAGACGTGCCGCAGATCGCGGTACGTGTTGAAGATCACCGTTTCCTCGGGCGTGATCAAGAATTGCAGCGGTGGAGAGCCATCCATCATGAGCGGATAGCCCCAGCCGGCGGCCGGCTCGATCTGGAGCCCTGGATTGATCTCGAGCTCCGCCCTTAGCTTCGCCATCGTGGCCTCGTTCCACGGTGCCGCGGGATTCATGACGAGGAAGCCCGGCATCCGGGCCATGCTGAAGCCGTCGATGCCGGGCTCGAGGCCATCCGCGACCCAGATGCCGCTCCAGTCCGGCAGCTCCGCAAACCGTTCGACGCGCGGATCGGCGGGAGGTGTGCACGCCGCAAGCGCGCCCGCGACGCCCGCGACACACAAGGCTGTGAGGAGTCTCATCGCGGCGCACCCGCGGATCGGCCGATCTGTTGCCCATCGGCGGCGACCGCTTTCAACAGCAGCCCGCCGTTGCCGCCTTTGCGCAGCGGCGCGATCGTGACGGTCAGCGTGTCGCCGGCCTTCACGCTCGACGGGCGCCAGCCGAGGTTATACAGATAAACCGAGGCGCCCATCTCGAGGCTCCATTCCTGTTCCTGACCTTGCTCGTCTTTCACGAGCAGCTGGATGTACGCGTGCGGGTTCGTCCACTGGAACTCCCGAACCGTGCCGGTCAGCGTCACTTGTTGCGTCTGGTCGAACATGACCGGGGAGTGGTGCGCGAGGGCGGAGCCGGCCGCGACCGCCAGGAAAAAGAAACAAAGCCCTCTGCGCATGGTGACGCCTTCGTCCGTTGGTTGGCCGCATTGCAGCGTGCGATCCTCGACGCGTCAATAGCCGCGCCGCGCTTGGCCCGGCGCGCGCACTCTTAACGGTTATTAACGGTTCTGAACCTGGCTTGGGGTCGTGTTTGGCGCGACACTTCGCTTGTGTCCTCGATCCCCACCGGCCCCCGCACCCTCCGCTTGATCGCGACCGCGCTGCTGCTCGTCGGCGGGCCGCTCGCCTACGCGCACAACGCGATCTGCGACTGCTTCGACAACGGCGACGACACGATCACCTGCGAAGGCGGCTTCAGCGACGGCGGCAAGGCGGTCGGTGTGCCGGTGCGCGTGCTCGACGGCGCCGGCAAGGTGCTGCTCGAGGGCAAGATGAGCGAGAACAGCGATTTCACGTTCGCCAAACCCAAGGTCGATTTCCGCGTGGAGTTCGATGCGGGGCAGGGCCACGTCGTCACGATCGACGGCCGTGACATCGAAGAATAGGCGGGGCCGACTCATGCGGCCGGCGGCCAAGAGAGCCTCGTGGTATGGCGCGCTGATCGCGGGCGTCGTTGTCGCTCCCGCGGCCTACGCGCACTTCCAGTTGCTGTACACGCCGGAGGCCGCGCTCGCCGAGGCCGCGGAGATTCCGCTCGCGCTCGTGTTTTCGCACCCGTTCGACAACGGCTTCACGATGAGCATGGGCACGCCGGAGGAGATCTACGTGGTGAGTCAGCGCGGTGAGGGCGAGCCGCGCAAGACCGATTTGAAGCAATACCTCGAGCCGATCGAGTGGTCCGGTGTCGACAGCAAGGCTGCGGCGTTTCTCGTGCATCCGCCGCGCAACCTGACGCGCTCGCTCGGCGACTATACGTTCGTGCTGACACCCGCTCCGTACTACGAGGAGCAAGAGGACAAGTACATCCAGCAGATCACGAAGACCGTGATCAACATCGGCGGCATCCCCGGCGACTGGGACCAGCCGCTCGGGCTGCCGGTCGAGATCGTGCCGCTCGACAAGCCGTACGCGAACTGGGTCGGTGGCGTGTTCCGCGCCGTCGTGCTCTCGAACGGCGAGCCCGTTCCGCACGCCGAGATCGAGATCGAGTACTTGAACCACGAGCCCGACATCGCGGCGCGCCGCTTCGACCCGGAAGGCAAGGTCACGGCGCCGCAGGATTCGTTCACGACCTTGAGCATCCGCGCCGACGCGCAGGGTCAGGTGATCATCGGGTTGCCGAAGGCCGGCTGGTGGGGCATCTGCGCGCTCGATCTCGACGATGGCGAGACTCACGAGGGCAAGGAGCTCTCGGTCGATGCCGTGCTCTGGGTCCGGGCCACGGAGATGACGAAGTAACGCCATGAGTGTGGCCGCGACCCTGCTCGTGCGACCGGCCGGCGCCCGCTTCGAAGGGCTCGCGCTCGCGGTGGCCACGCTCGCAATCGTCGGCGCGCTCGCGTTGTACGTGAAGGAGCTTGGGCAGGAGGCCGCGACCGAGCCGCTCTACGACTGGCAGGTCAGCGCGTTCGAGACGCTGACCGGCGCCGACCAAGCGGTCTACAACTCGCTGTACACGGTCAAGGACGAGATCCCGTTCATTTACGACGACATCAACCAGTTCAACCAGCCCGGCGTGAAGTTTCGCTGGCCGAACCTCGACGATTTCCAGGATTGGCTGCTGCCGCCGTTCTACAAAGACACGAGCTACGAGCAGAACGGCTCGCTTAAGTGGTCGTTGTACGAGCCGCTGGCCGAGGGCGAGATGCAGGGCTCGACGATGTACTTGGGCACCGACGGAAAGCTACCGGCCCAGGGCTCGTTCTTGCTCGTGATCGGCCATGTGCATGCGGGTTTTACGAATAACAATGCGATCGTGATCTGGTGGAATGCCAAGAATCATGTCGAGATGCCGCAAAGCGGTTTTCGCGACGGTCTGATCCTGCAAGGCTGGAAAGAGGTGGTGCCGTTGTCCGGTGCTCAGGAAGTCAGAAGGCTGTTCGGCACAGAGCTGCGGCCGGCCGCCGTCGACGGTCTGCCGCCCGAGATCGGCACCGCCGCGCCCGAAGACGCGGCCGAGGACACGGCCGAGCCCGCGGCCGAAGACATCGAGGCCCTGATCGAGGGAGCGTTGGGAGAGCAATAGGCATGCGTTTTCGCACACGGACGTTCTTGAAGGCCTTGGTCGCGAGCGCGGCCGTGCTCGCTGCCGGCGGAACGCACGCGGCCGACGCGAAGCGGCTGAAGGTCGGCATCACGCTGCACCCTTACTACAGCTTCGTCGCGCACATCGTCGGCGATCGCGCGGACATCGTGCCCTTGATCGCGGCCGACGCGAACCCGCACGGCTACGCACCGCAACCCGCGGACATGATTCGGATCACGTCGATGGACGTGCTGGTCGTGAACGGGATCGGCCACGACACGTGGGCGTTCGAGATTCTCGACGCGTCCGGCATGCGCGACAAGCTGAAGCTGATCTACGCCAACGACGGTGTCTCGCTGATCCCCGTGGCCGGCGACCCGAGCGGCGCGAAGGTCGTGAACCCGCACACGTTCATCTCGACGACGGCCGCGATTCAGCAGGTCTACACGATTGCGCGCGCGCTCGGCGAGCTCGACCCCGACAACGCGACATTCTTCCGCGACAACGCGCGCCGCTATGCGCTCGAGATCCGGAAGCTGCGCGCGGAGTTCGACGCGCAGATCGCGGGCGCCGATCTCTCGAAGTTCCGCTGCGCGACGATGCACTCAGGCTACGATTACATCCTGCAAGAGTTGGGTTTGCAGGTCACGGCCGTGATCGAGCCGCGCCACGGCGTCGAGCCCACGGCGCGCCAGCTCGCCGACACGATCGACCGCATCAAGGCCGCGAACGTGAACGTGCTGTTCGCCGAGAAGTACTTCGCGAGCAAGCTGTCGGACACGATCAAGGACGCAACCGGCGTCCGGATGTACTCGATCTCGCACATCAGCAGCGGCGAATACACCCCGGAAAAATTCGTCGACGAGATGCGCGAGAACCTCGCGACGCTGGCCGAGGCGATCGTCGACAGCACGAAGGGTGCGTAACGTGCGCGGGCCCGCCGTCGAGTTCGAGCGTGTCGGCCTTTCGCTCGGCAACACGGAGATCCTGCGCGACGTGAGCTTCAAGGTCCGCGCCGGTACCGTGCACTGCATCGTCGGCGCGAACGGCGGCGGCAAGACTTCGCTCGTGCGCTCGTTGCTCGGGCAGATGCCGCACACGGGGCGCATCGCGATTCACTGGAACGAAAGCCGCGTCGTCGGCTACGTGCCGCAGGCGCTCGACTTCGACAAGAGCCTGCCGATCACGGTGGCCGATTTCATGGCGATGACGTGCCAGCGCCGTCCGGTGTTCTCTCGGCTTGGCGCGCAGCACGCGCGTTGCGATCGATGCCGCGCTCGAGCGGCTCGGCCTCGCCGGCAAGCACACCGCGCGGCTCGGCAGCTTGTCCGGCGGCGAGCGGCAGCGCGTGCTGTTCGCGCAGGCGCTGATACCGGAGCCCGCGCTGCTCGTGCTCGACGAGCCTATGACCGGCCTCGACCTGACGGGCAAGGAGATCCTCGAGCAGGCGATCGCCGGGTTCGCGAAAGCCGGCGGCACTGTGCTCTGGATCAATCACGACATCGTGCAGGTGCACGAGCTCGCGGATGCGCTCACGTACGTGAATCGCACCGTGCTGCTCGACGGCGCACCGCGCGACGTGCTCGCGACCGGCGCCGCCGCGGAGCTGTTCCCGACGCTGAAGTTGCCGGTGCGCGAGGCGGCCCGCGCATGAGCTCGCTGTACGACATTCCGCGGCAGTTCATCATCTCGCTGGCCGAGGACGGAGCGATCCACTTCACGTTCGGCTACGCGTTCGTCGTCAACGGGTTCCTGTGCGCGTTCGTGATCGGCCCATTGCTCGGCGGCATCGGCACGATGGTGGTCGCGAAGCGCATGGCGTTCTTCTCGCAGGCGGTCGGCAACGCCGCGCTCACGGGCGTCGCGATCGGCGTGATCATCGGCGAGTCGTACACGGCGCCGTACATGTCGATGTTCAGCTTCTGCGTGCTGTTCGCGCTGTTCCTGAATTTTTCGAAGAATCACACGAAGATGTCGTCCGACACGCTGATCGGCGTGTTCTTGTCGATCTCGCTCGCGATCGGCGCGACGACGCTGCTGTGGGTGTCCGCGAAGGTGAACACGCACATTCTCGATACGGTGATGTTCGGGTCGATCCTGACGGTCAACGACACCGACATGACCGTGCTGCTCGCGACGACGCTGCTGGCGGCCGTGACGGCCCTGCCGCTCTACAACCAGATGCTGCTCGCGAGCTTGAACCCGAGCTTGGCGCACGTGCGCGGAATCCGCGTGCACCTGCTCGAATACGTGTTCGTGCTGCTCGTGACGATCCTGACGGTGGCGTGCGTGAAGATCGTCGGCGCCGTGCTCGTCGAAGCGCTGCTGCTGATCCCGGCCGCGGCCGCGCGCAACCTCACGCGCTCGCTGCGCGGCTTCGTGCTCACGAGCATCGCGTTCTCGACCGTGAGCTGCCTCGTCGGCATCTACGCGCCGATGCGCTTCGATCTGCCGCTGCCGTCGGGCGGCGCGATCATTCTGACCGCGGCCGCTGCTGTTCGTCGTCACGATGGTGGTGCGGATGACGCTGCCGCGTTATCGCGAGGCGAGCCTATGAGAATCGGCTCGAAGCCCGGGTGGGTCGGTGCGGCCTGGTTGTTGTCGCTATCGGCTGTCTTGCCGGCCGCGGGCCAGTCCGCGGCATCGACAGGACCGACCGTGCTCACCGGCGCGCAGGTCACGTACTCGATCGCGAAGGCTCTGACCGCCGGTACGCCGATCGAAGTCGTGAACGTGCCGGCGGACGGCCGCGAGCTCTCGCTGCTGAAGGACTACATCGACCGCCGCAAGGTCGCGCTCGCGCCGACGTTCGCCGCGGCCACCGCGGCGATCGCATTGACGAACGCGTTGCCCGGCGACCCGCTGTATCGCTTCGCGCGCGAGGCGAACGTCCGCATCGTCGACATCGACGCGGCTATTCCGTGGTCGCTGGAGCGGCCCGGCGTGGCGCTGGCCGAATCTCCGGCGTCGAACGTGCCTTGGGGCCGCGATACGGATGTCGTCGCGACCGAAACCGCGCCGTACTTCTGGCTCAGCGTCTCGAACGCGATCCGCATGGGCGACATCGTCGCGCACGATCTCGCCGCGCTGTTTCCCGAGTCCGGCGCCACGATCACGAAGAACCTCGACGGCTTCAAGCGCTCGCTGCTCGCGTTGCGCAATGAATCGCAAGGTCGCCTGATCGCGAGCGGCGCCGACGTCGTATTCGCGCTGACCGGCGACTTCGTGTACCTCACGAACGACTTGGGGTTGTTCGTCGACGGTTACTTCGTGAAGCAGGACGTGCGCTGGACGCCGGACGACCTGAAGAACCTGACGCGCCATCTGCGCGAGCACGGCATCCGCGTCGTCCTGCATCGCTGGCAACCGAGCGAGGCGATCCAGGAGGCCGTGCGCGCCGGCGGCGCGACACTCGTCGTGCTCGACGCCGGCGATCCCGGTGTCGTCGTCGATCGCGCGCTCGCGCCGGACGGTTTGCAGCGGATCCTGGACGACAACCTCCGCGCGCTCGCCGACGCCTTCGCTAAGCCTTAGTAATTTCTCTTTGAACACACGCGAATCCATTTGATTCGCTGAGGTTCGCGACGTCGCCGTCAGGATTACTTTGCAACGTCGGCAGCGAGCTCGTCGCGCGCCGCGAGCGCCGAAAGAATTGACCCGCGCCCTCCGTGAAGACCGGAGCCGCTACCGGCAGATCGAAGGGGCGCGCGCCTTAGAGGGATTTCGCACCGTCGTGGTGCAGAATCCCTCACGTGAGGGGCCGTCGTCGGCGGCCACGTTGAAGCTGCGTCACCAAACCGGGTTCTGCTCCCGCTCGTTTGACGGATGGCAGTGGCGGAGCCACAATGGCTCCGACTGGAGCCATTGTGGAGCCATCCGTGACGGTAAACCTGTCGGTCAAGAACGTACCCGACGAGCTCGCCGAGCTCTTGCGACGGCGGGCGGCCAACAACGGCCGGTCGTTGCAGCGGGAGCTGCTCAGCATTCTCGAAGCGGCCGTCGGCCACGCTCCGAACGCGCAGCGGACTGCCGCCGGCAATGCGCCACGCGACGCCATCACGATCGATGAGCTCGCGGAGATCTCGCGAAGACTCTTCCCGAAAGGCACGGAGAGCTCGGTCTCCTACCTGCGGCAACAACGCGACCGCCGCTGAACGATGCGCTCCGGCACCTCAGCAATCCGGCTGCGTATCGCCGAGCCCCAGTCAGCGTATCTTGCTCGACCCGCGCTCGTCGCAGACGCCAGTGTCATTGCGGCGGCGCTGTTCGGTGAGGACGGCCGCGCGGAAGCGCTCGCTTTGCTCCACGGCCGCACGCTGCATGCGCCACACCTACTCGATGTCGAGATCGCGAGCGTGGGCCTCAAGAAGCTTTTGCGCGAGAAGCTCGCGAGCGCAACCGTCGCGAGGGCATTACAGGCGTACGCGCGCCTGCCGATCCAGCGCCATGCGGTAGACGCCGAAGCCGTTGTGGGCATCGCCGGCCGTTGTAAGTTGACGGCATACGACGCGGCATACCTTCATATCGCCGAGCAGCTAACCGCGCCGCTCGCTACGCTCGACGACCGCTTGGCCGCGGCGGCACGCGAATATCTCGCCGCAAACGGGCAAGTTCACGAGACCTGATACTCGCGTGTTCGTGCGTCTCAGCGCTCCGTCCGCTTTTTTATAGCCCGGGAGCCTTGTGTTGCCGGCCTTGTACCGGCTGCCGCCCGCCCGGGCCCCGCCGGCGTGCACCGTTTCGAGACCCACGTCACACTTTTTTTGCCCTGGTACCATCGATTTCCCGCCCCGCCGGGTCTAGGATCGTGGCTGTGATACTGGGAACGAATACCAACAACACTCGATCCTAGTCCTCACTGCCGCGCTTCCCGCTCAGCGCACGAACAACAACAAGAGAGAGTGAAGCCTTGGACATTACAGAGCTGCCGACGGGTGAATACCCTGTCCTCAACGAGCACGATGTCGTTCCCGTTCCTGGCCCCACGAATGGCACTGCGCCTAGCAACGGCGCCACGACCGCAAACGTCGCGCTGAAGCTCGTACCGTCGCCGCCGCGTGGCGCTGCCGACAACGTCGAAGCCGACAAGGCGTCGTTCTGGCTGGCGCACCTCGAAGCCGAGGTCACGCGACTGCACGCCAAGTGGCAGAGCATCGATGCCGAGTTCAAGCTCCGCGCCGCCCGCACGATCGAGCTGCAGGGTGAGATCGAGTCCCGCGAAGCGACGATTTCGCTGCTCAAGACCGATCTGCAGCGCGAAGCGTCGGCCATCAAAGCGGCCGACGAGCGCCTCGCGAACAAGGAGGACGAGCTGAAGGCGCTCGCCGAGGACCGCCGTACGCGTGACGAGCGCATCGCGGCGCTTTCCACGGAGCTTGCGGACGCCGTGGTTCAGCATCAATCGTCGCTGGAAAAGGTCACGCACGCGGCCGCCGAGAACGTGCGCCTGACGGAACTGCTCCAGGACGAGCAAACCACGAAGGCCAGCGTCGTTCGGCACAACGAACGCTTGGTCGCCGAGCAAGAGACGTTGCTCGCTAAGGTGCAGGACCTCGAGATCTACATCAACGGCCGGCACGACACCTGGGCCGAGCTGAACGCCAAGGTCGCTAATTACAAGGTCGCGCTAGGCGCCGCCGAGAGCCAGCAGCGTACGAAGCGGATGCGGCGCGGTTGTACGAAGAGAATCGTCAGCTCGCCGACAAGATCGACGCTCTCGAGCGCCAATGCTGCGGAGCTCATCGAGCAGCGCAAGCAGCGCGAAGCCACGTTCGCAGAACTGGAAACGAAGGTGGCCAGTCACTCGGCGGAAACCGACCAGCTCAAAGCCGAGCTCGCCAGCCGTGCCAAGCAGCTCGACCAGAGCGCGGCCAAGGCGCTCGAGATGCAACGCCAGGTCGAAGCTCTGACCAGCGAGATCGCAGGACACAAGCAAGGCCTCGAAGCGCTCAACACCGAGCTCACGCAGGCCAAGAGCGCGGCTAACGAGCTCACGAGCTCGAAGAGCGCGCTGGCTGGGCGCGTGGACGAGCTCGATAAGAGCCTCGCGGAGCGCTCGCAGCAGGTACAAGCGCTGCGCGACGACTTGCGCCGCAGCTACGACCAGCTGAGCGCGGTGCAGCAACAGCTGTCCGAGCGAACGCAGCAGCTCGCCGCGAGCCAAGAGTCGGTCGAACAGAAGAACCGGCATGCTGAACGATTGACGAGCGATCTCGGCGCCGTGCGCGAAGAGGTAGAGCAACTGCACGGCGAGCTCGAGTCGGTCGAAGCGCGCGCGGCCGAGCTCGGCAAGCTGCGCACGGAAGCCGTCGCCGAGGCAGAACGGTTCAAAACCGAGCTCGGCGTGCAACGCGAGCTCGTCGCGAGCTTGCGGCGCGAGCTTGGCGCCAAACAAGTCGCTGCGGACTTCCTCGAGCGAAGCGTCGGCCGCATCACGGTCTCAGCGCGAGCCTCGCTGCGCTCGACGAAGTCATGCGTCACACGGCCGAGGACAACGAGCCCGTCGGCGACAAACCGGTGCTGCGCGTGACGGACTTTGCCGCCACCGCGGCAGCGCACGACAAGAATGCGCCCGTGGCGACGGAGGCCGAGGCGGCCGACGAAGAGCTGATGCCCATCGACATGATTCTGGCCGACAAGCCCGCAGCGGAAAGGCCGAATCCGCCCGTTCTCACGGACGAGCAACGCAAGCTCGTCGTTTCGATCGGTGGCGAGGCGATCGACTACCCGCTCGTCAAGAGCCGCATGACGATCGGTCGCTCGCGCGGCGCGGACATCCGCATCGCGAGCCACTTCGTCAGCCGCGTGCACGCGCGGATCAGCACCAGCGGCGAGGCCACGATCATCGAGGACGCCGGCAGCAAGAACGGCCTGCTCGTGAACTCCGAGCCCATCCGGCGCCGCGTGCTGCGCGACGGCGACATCGTCAGCTTGGGCGGCGAGCTGAACCTGCGCTTCGTCGACGCGACGCGCTGAGCCGGCGGGTTGGCGATAGGGCCGGAAGTGCCTACCGGTCCTGCAGTACCGCGTGTCGATTTCCGCGTCGCATTCGAGGCCGGAGAATTCCAGCTCGGGACGATGGTCCCACTGCATCGAGTAGACGACCGGCTCGAGTAGATTGTCCGGGTCTTCGATCTTGACGTCGTACACAAGATGCAACCGGTCCTCCGAGCGCGAGATGCGCTCCATCAGGCGCGTTGCCGGCCCGAACGGGGATCCCCCGCCCCGTTACCTGCGGCGCAAAGGCAACGGTGTCGATGCACCAGCGTCTCGCCTTCCCACGTGCCGATCGTGTGGCCCTTGCCCGAGGGCTCGAGGCCGGCCGGATGCACCGTCTCGACGAGGCTGATCCGACGCGGCGCATCGGCCTCGCCGTCGGTGCGGATCACGACGGCTTCGTCGCTCACTTCGATCTCGTACAGCGTGGGACCCAAATCGGCGGCGGAATCTCCTTGCCGCAGACCGTCGTCGGCGCGCGGGCGCTTGCATCGCGCGCGCCCGAGCGGCTCGTGCCGCCTCGGTAAGCGGCAGCGGCGCGAGCACACGCGCCATGAACGCTGCCGGCGGCAGCGCCCACTTGCCGGCGACACTTTCGGCCGGAACTGTCGGGGCCCGCGAACTCACGCTCCGAGAGCCGACAGCATCGAGCAGCATCACCGAGCCGTCGCTCGCCGCGCGTGACAGCGCCCGGACGATTCCACCCTCGCGGCGGCTCGGATTGGCGCGCAGCACGATGTGGGTACCGGGCGCCAGGTGCGCGCGGGTCACCCCGTAGGTCTGGACGCTGCCGACAGGAGCGGCCTCCGCCTCCTGTTGCCGCACGACTCCGTCAGCGCCAGTGGTCTCCAGCGTGAGATAGATGTGGGGATTCTTCCAGTCGAGCTCGACCACCGTGCCCTCGATCAGGATCTCCTTGCTCATGTCGAACGCGGCCGGGCTGTGGTGAGCCTCGGCTGCGGCCGCAGCAACAACGCACCCGACGGACGCGAAAAGCAGTTTCTTGGCGAACAAGGTTTCCCCTCCGAAGCTTGCAACAACGGTATCTCTAGCAACTATTCGAGCCACGCAGGTGTACCGCTGTTGTATGTCGTATCGGTCAACTGACGCAGATCGGAACCGTCCGAGCGCATGACGAATATTTGCCCGATGAAATGATGGGAGCCGGTCGCGCCGCTTTCGTCCCGCGGATAGAGACGTGCACTCGTAAAGGCAATCCAGCCGCGATCCGGTGACCAGGCCGGATGCGCATCCTGCGCGCCCGGTGCAAGCGTAAGCCGCTCCAGCGCGGTGCCGTCCGGCTGCACGGAATAGATCTGCGACGCACCGCGGATGCTGCGCGGCAGCTGTTGTCGGCAGCGAGACTCGCAGCCCGCGCTCGGTTTCCTGCTGCTCACCACGATGAGCTGGTCGCTGGTCGGTGACTGGTACGTCAAGTTGCTGCAGCTGTTCCCCGGCTGACCGATGTCAGCCGCGATGGGCCGCGTCACCGGAAGGTTCGCGATCGGCGCTTCACGCCGTTGTGACAAAGGCCGCGCCCAGCAAACGCGATCACGGCGTCTCGTGTGCCGCTGCGTATACCGTGGTCGCGTGTTGTTCCTCTTCTTATCTTCTTGACGATCTTGGCACACAACGACGGGCGGAGAATATTCCGGTGCTATTAACGGAACTGGTGTTGGCGGCGTTGCTGAAATAAAGTTGAGGCGGACGATCGTGCCCGCATTCGTGCGCAACGTATTCTCGCGCTGGCAGTGGGTGGGACCATTTCGACTCAGACGGCCCACGCCAGTTGCGGGCTGGAGTACTCCAGGGTCGTGCGCGCACGCTTCGTTCGTTGTGAGAGCGCCCAATTCTACTGGGACGCCAGCGGCGGCGATCGCGCGATCCATGAAGCGATCGAGCGCGAGATCGCTGCGTCGGATCCGCGCACGCGCGAGCTGCGGCGCCAGCGGATCTACGCAGGCGTTCCCGAGGGTGCGCTGGGACCACAGACGAAGTTCGTCGCCCTCGTGCACGTCGATTGGGAAGTGAGGACCACGCCTTGGCAGCCGCCGTACACAGGCACGGTCGAGCTCATGGGTGAGCCGCGGCAAATCGGCGAAACGTTTCGTTACTTGTGGCACGGCCCGCCGGAAACGTGCGAGACGCCATCGTCACCGGGTCTTCGATGGATCTGTGGGTGACCGGTCGGGTGCTGCGACACGTTCGATCCCGTCTCGAAGACGGGTGTGTCGTTGCGAAATGGGCTATGTGGAACCGGCGCCGGCGCCGCTGCGCGAAGTGTGGTAAAAGCGCTCGGGGGTCGCTGAACCACCGCCGCCTTCAGTCCTTAGCGGCCGACCATTAACGGCTAACAACCGTCTTTAACTCGGCCGAGATGCGGCCGCGAGAAGGCTGCCAGCTATCGGCGTGAATTGCACGACGAGCTGCGCGGTGACGTTGCCGGCTGCGCTGCGTGCGCACGCCGCTCGGGTCCCTCTCCACTACCGCCGCCGTAATCGCGTGCAGCGTTGAGCCGCGCGGCCGGTGACCGAGCTGCGTCGCCCGGCTATATTGGTTTGGCCATGCGTCCGTGATCCTGGGGGAACCATGCGACCGTGCTCGACTGTCGACCGAGTCCTGCGCTCGTGCGTGACTTTCGTGGTGTCGCTGGCTGTCGCTCGCTGCGACGTCGACCGCCACGGCTACGGACCCGCGCGCCGGACGTCGACGACGCGGCGCTGATCGCGGCCGGCCGCACGGCTGACACCTGGCTCACGTACGGGCGCGACTACGCCGAGACGCGCTTCAGCCCGCTCGAGCAGATCGACGCGGATAACGTCTCGCGGCTCGGCCTCGCGTGGAGCTACGACACGGCTGCGCTGCGCGGGCTCGAAGCGACGCCGCTCGTCGCGAACGGCGTGCTGTACGCGACGACGAGCTGGAGCGACGTGTTCGCGCTCGACGCGCGCACCGGCGCACAGCTGTGGAAGTGGGACGCACGCGCGAACCGCGTGCGCGGCGCGAAGCGCATGCTGCGACGTCGTGAATCGCGGCGTCGCGCTGTACGACGGCAAGGTCTACGTCGGCATCGTCGACGGCCGCTTGGCCGCGCTCGACGCCGCGACCGGCAAGCCGGTCTGGGACGTGCAGACGACGCCGGTCGACCAGCCGTACACGATCACGGGCGCGCCGCGAGTCGTCGACGGCAAGGTCATCATCGGCAACGGCGGCGCCGAGCTCGGCGTGCGCGGCTACGTCTCGGCGTACGACGCGGAGCACCGGCGAGCTCGTCTGGCGCTTCTACACCGTGCCCGGCGATCCGTCGAAGCCGTTCGAGTCGCCGGCGCTCGAGGCGGCCGCGAAAACCTGGACCGGCGAATGGTGGAAGATGGGCGGCGGCGGCACCGCGTGGGACGCGATCGCCTACGACGCCGACGCGAAGCTGCTCTACGTCGGCACCGGCAATGGCTCGCCGTGGGACCGCAACATCCGCAGCCCCGGCGGCGGCGACAATCTGTATCTGTCGTCGATCCTCGCGTTGAACGTCGAGACCGGCGAGCTCGTGTGGCATTACCAGACGACGCCGGGCGACTAACGTGGGACTACACGGCCGTGCAGCAGCTCACGCTCGCGGAGCTGCGCGATCGGCGGGCCGCGACCGCAAGGTCATCATGCAGGCGCCGAAGAACGGCTTTTTCTACGTGCTCGACCGGCTCACGGGCGAGCTGCTGTCCGCGGACCCGATCGCGCGCGTGACGTGGGCATCCGGCGTCGATCTGCAAGACGGGCCGTCCGATCGAGACGCCGCAGGCGCGTTACACCGAAGCGCTGACGACGATCTCGCCGGGCCCCGGCGGCGCGCACAACTGGCAGCCGATGTCGTTCAACCCGGCGACCGGGCTCGTCTACATCCCCGCCAGCGAGAGCAGCTTCGTGTACGGCCGCGACACGGCGTTCACGTTCCGGCCCGGCTTCTGGAATCTCGGCATCGACCTTGCTTCGAGCATCGGCGTGGGCCGCACGACCCCGACGCGCCCGCAGGCCGAGTACTCGGGCGGCACGGGCGAGGCGGCCGGCGCGCCGAGCTCGCTGCTCGCGTGGGATCCCGTCGCGCGTCGTGCGCGCTGTCGCGTGCTGCACACCGGTGCCGTCGGCGGTGGCATGCTCACGACGGCGGGCAACCTCGTGTTCCAGGGCCTCGACACCGGCAAGCTCGTGGCGTCATCGCGCCGACACTGGCGAGAAGGTCTGGGAGAAGGACGTCGGCATCGGCATCATGGCCGCGCCGAGCACGTACTTGCTCGACGGCAAGCAATACGTCGCCGTGCTCGCGGGCATGGGCGGCGCGAGCGCGCTGTATGGCCGCAACCCGACCAACAACGTTCAAGGCCGTGGGCCGCGTGTACGCGTTCGCGCTGGATGCAAACGCGCCGGTGCCGCCCGTGCGCGGCATCGAGCGTCCCGCGCCGACGCCGATCGAGAGCTCGGCGACCGCCGGCCGCAGATCGCGCGCGGCGCCGAGCTGTTCGGCCAGCGCTGCCGATGTGCCACGGCGTCGCCGCGCAGAGCGGCGGCTCGATCGCGGATCTGCGCTACGCGGCGCCGGCCACGTTCGACGCGTTCGAGAACATCGTGCGGCACGGCGCGTACCGGAGCTCGGCATGCCGAGGTTCGATTGGCTCACCGACGCCGACGTGGCGACGCTGCGCGGCTACTTGCTGTCGCGGCGCGAAGCGCTGCTCGCGGAGTCGACAGAGGGAAGACAATGAAGCCGAAGATTGGATTTGCGGCCTGGCTGCTCGCGTAGCATCGCCTTCACGGACTCACGCGCGGTATCGGCCGGCACGGCAATCGTCGTCGAGGCGTTCATGAAGATCCTCCCGAATCGAGCTCCGGTCGGGAGGCTGGGAGTGAGTCGCACCGTCAGCTCCGGGGCGGTTGCACCCGAAGACGATCAGCACGATCAAGCCCACGACCGGCAGCAGCAGGAGCAGCTGCAACCAGCCGCTCTTGCCGGTCTCGTGTAGCCGCCGAGCCCCGACGGCCAACTGCGGCAGCAACATCGCTAGCGAGAAGAGGTTGCCGAGCAGCGGGACGATCGCAGTCAGCGCCACCGCGACGACGAACACGAACAAGATGAACCACCAGAACTCCGGCCGCGAAGCCGTGCCATTGAAGTCGGCGTACTTGCTGAGGCAAACACGGATCGAATCTTGAAAGGTCATGGCATTGTCCCCCCGAGCGCCCGAATCCCCGGGGATCTTACAGCCAAGCGGGCGGGACGGCTCGTGTAGCATGAGCGTCGGTATCGGCAAGGGGGCTTCGTGAACCTGCTATCCGCTTCGCAACGCGCTACTGCGCTCGTGGCCGCGTTTCTGATCTTGACCGGTCCGGCGGGCGCACAAGAGATCGTGCGGGCGCCCGCGTTCAACGCCGAGCGCTTGAGCACGCTGCCGCGCGACGAATGGATCACGAACGGCGGCACGATTTCGAATCAACGCTATTCGCCGCTCGACCTGATCAATCGCGGCAACGTCGCGGGGCTCAAAGGCGTCTGGCGCACGGGACTCGAAAGCGGCGCAGGCCCCGGCAACTCGGCCCAAGCGCAGATCCTCGTGTTCGAAGGCGTCATGTACGTGTCGAGCGGCGACAGCGACGTGTTCGCGCTCGACCTCGACAGCGGCGAGATCCTGTGGGAGTACCGCGCGAACATGGATCGGCGCGCCGGTAACCCGTTCGGCCGCTCGAATCGCGGCGTCGCGCTCGGCGAGGGCAAGGTCTACATCGCACAGCTCGACGCGAACTTGGTCGCGCTGGATCAGCGCACGGGCGCGGTCGTGTGGAAGCAAGTCGTCGCGCCGTGGCAAGAGGGGTACAGCATCACGAGCGCGCCGCTGTACTACGACGGCATGGTCATCACGGGTTTGAGCGGCGGCGTGATGGGCCGCCGCGCTCGAGTCACGGCCTACGACGCCGAGACCGGCGAGCAACGCTGGGTATTCCACACGATCCCGGGCCCCGGCGAGTTCGGCCACGACACGTGGCCCGCCGACACGAACGCGTGGCAGCACGGCGGTGCGCCGGTCTGGCAGACGCCGGCCGTCGATCCGGATCTCGGGCTGATCTATTTCTCGACCGGCAATCCCGGCCCCGTGCTGAACGGCGCCGCGCGCCCCGGCGACAATCTGTTCAACAACTCGATCGTCGCGCTCGACGCGCGCACGGGCGCGTACCGCTGGCACTTCCAGCAGGTGCATCACGACATCTGGGACTACGACAGCCCGAACCCGATCGTGCTGTTCGAGGCCGAGTACAACGGCCGGCGCCGCGCAGCCCTCGTCCAGGTCGGCAAGACGGGCTGGGCCTACATCCTCGATCGCGCCACGGGCGAGCCGCTGGTCGGCATCGAAGAACGCGCGGTGCCGCAAGAGCCGCGGCAGTTCACGGCGGCCACGCAGCCGTATCCGCTCGGCGATGCGATCGTGCCGCAGCAGATCGATGTCGCGCCGCAGCGCAAGCCCAACGACGCGCGGCTCGTGAACGGCGGGCGGATCTTCACGCCGTTCTGGACCGAACGGATCATGGTGAAGCCCGCTTCGCTCGGCGGCGCGAATTGGCCGCCGAGCTCGTACGATCCCGAGACCAACTTGTTGTTCGTGTGCGCGACGGACCGGATCAGCACGTACGCGGTCACGCTGCCGCTCGAGCCGCCCGTCGACAACCAGCCCTGGTTCGGCGGCAACATGGGCGGCATGCCCGGAACCGAGCGCGGCATCTTCGCGGCGCTCGACGTGCGCACGAACAAGATCGCGTGGCGCCAGGAATGGCGCGACCACTGCTACAGCGGCTCGGTCGTGACGAAAGGCGGTCTCGTGTTCGTCGGCCGCAGCGATGGGCGCCTCACGGCGCTCGACAAGGACAACGGCGACTTGCTCTGGGAGTTCATGACGGACGCCGGCGTGAACTCGACCGTCACGACGTTCGAGCGCGGCGGCAAGCAGTTCTTGCTCGTGCACGCGGGCGGCGGCGTGTTCGCGAACGGCAAGCGCGGCGACGGCATCTGGATGTTCTCGCTCGACGGCACGATCGAGTCGATACAGCCGCAGGCGGCGGGACCGAATGCGATCGCGGCCGCGCGCGCGCAGGCGAATGCTCCGACGCCGCCGGCTGCGGCACCCGCAACTGCCGCCGCGGCTCCGGCGCCCGCGGCCTCCGCTGGCCCGGACGTCGACAACGGCGCGCAGCTGTATCGAGAAACGTGCGTGCCGTGTCACGGCCCCGATGGCGGCGGTGGAGCCGGCGGTGGCGCAGCACTGACGAGCGCGCTGACGCGCGAGTCCGTGCTCGCCGTGATGGCCGACGGACGCAACACGATGCCGGCGTTCGGCGAGCTGTACACGACGCAACAGATGCGCGACATCGCGGCCTACGTCGTCGAGCGGCTGACCGTCGGGCGCGAGTAGTGCGCGGCGCGTGTTAACGTGCGCCGAACCGTAAATAACTGGACGGGCCTCCAAGTCCTGGGCCACGTTCGCGATTGACCTCAATGAAGAGAAGAGCTCCATGAGAACCAAACCCTTGCAAGCGTGGCCGCTGGCCGCGGCCCTCCTGATCGCGGCGCCTGCGTTTTCGCAGGACATGCCGGACATCGGCTTTCGAAGCGTCGGCCGCGGCAGACCGTTGGCCGCGAGCGTGCACGATCAGAAGGAAGTCGGCCCCGGTTGGGTCGGCGGCCCGTTCTCGCCGGCGGGCAGCGATCAGAAGCTCGACGGCTTTCGCCCCGGCGCGCTGCCGGACAGCATCAAACCGCTGCCGGTCGACATCTTCACGAGCACGGACTTCTATGCCGACAAGGCGCTCTGGAGCGACCCGCGCTACTTCCGCTGCAACAGCCCGATGGCGACCGAGTTCCAGCGCGGCATTCTGACTCCGAATCCGCTCGTCACGACCGGCAAGACCGAGGACGGCCCTTGGGGTCATTGCGAGATCGACTATCCGCGCGAGGCGATCGTGAGCCCGTACGGATTCAAGACGGCGCAGGAGCACTACGAGGCGTTGATGAAGGAGACGCGCGGCCGCGGCGGCCCGAACGTCTACACCTTCGAAAATTTTCCGGCCGTCGAGTGGAACGGTGTCTACGAGCGACCGGTGGCCGGCCCACGTAATCAGCAAACCTGGTACTGGGGCGCGCACAGCCAGATCACGACGATCTTGTCGCTGCTGACGCCGACGTATCAGCAGCGCACGGTGCAGGAGGCGTACCACCAAGTCCGCGGCAACGCGATTTGGCCGTCGACGTTCTGCTGGCCCGAGGGCTTCATGCGGCGCTACTACCCGTTCTCGGTGTGGGAGCACTACGTGATCGCGACGCCGGATCTCGTGCAGGTCACGGCGGGCGTCGCGCGCAACTTCATCACGAACGTGAACGTCGGCCGCGAGTTCAACATGCAGGACGTCGCGAACGGCGGAGCGCCGCGCTTGGGCGCCGCCGTGCCGCGTTGGTACGGCGAGACGATCGGCTTCTGGGACAAGGACGTGCTGATCACGTGGACCAGCAACGTGCAGGCCTGGAAGTCGCACTCGTCGTTCGAGTGGTCCGGCAATCTGCAGTCCGTCGAGATCTACACGCCGATCCGCGGCGCCGGCGGCGCGTTCGTCGGCCTGAACCACGAGTCGATCCTCTACGACTCCGAGGCGTTGGTGGAGCCGATCCGGATCGTGCGCAACCTGCACAAGATCAACAGCTACACGGATGCGAACGAGGTGCCGTACGTGTTCATCGAGTGCGTGCCGACGATCTACTCGGTCGAAGGGCACAACGCGCCCGTGACTCCGGGGGCCGTGATCGAGTACGAGATCCCGGACATGTACGGCCGGCCGTGGGACCAGATCTGGCAGAAGTACTTCGAGCAAGGCATGACCAGGCCTGCGGAGGACGAGGGCTTGTTCGACTTCAATTAGCCGAATCTGCGCGCAGCGATTCGAGATAGGTGACGAGATCCGCGATCTCTTGCTCGCCGAGCGTGTCGCGATAGGACGGCATCGGCGAATCGTCGAAGCCGTGCTCGCGCAGATCGGCCTTGTCGAACGAGCGTAGCCGCTCGTCGAGGTCGAGCAACTGGACCGTGTAGGTGTCGTGGTTCAGAAGGCGGCCGACGACCTCGTCGCCGTCGCTCGTCACGACACGGTAGAAACGATTGCTCGGCCGCACTTCCGCGCCCGGATCGAGCAGCGAGGTCATGAGCTCGGCCGCGCGGCGCGCGCCGCCGATCGAGCTCAAGTCCGGCCCCACGCGAGACCCGTTGCCGTCGATCCGATGGCAACTCGTGCACTCGCCCTTGCCCGTGAATAGCGCCTTGCCGCGTTCGACGTCGCCGTCGATTCGTGGCTCGTCGCGGTAGCGCGCGAGCTCGCGCAGGAACAACACCACTGCTTCGATCTGCTCCTCTTCGAGCGTCGACGGCACCATCGTGGTATTCGGGATGCCGTTCACGATCAGGCTCGCGAGCTCGTTGTCGGTGTAAGCGCTCAAGGATTCGTCGTCACCGATGTCGGCGCCGGCGATCGAAGCGCCGTCGTCGCCGTGACACTCGGCGCACGCGGTTGCAAAAACTTGGGCGCCGTCCCCGTCATCGTCCGAGCCCGCGTGCTGGGCGACGGCGTGTGTCGAGAGCGCCGAGCACGCGAAAGCGACCGCGACGGCGACCCGGCGAGTGCGGCGAGGGGTGTGCATGTGCGGTGGCGGCATGACGGGTCCGGCACGGGCCTTCAGTCAAGGCTGCCACGCCGTACCGCGGAATCCCAGGCCGGCCCGCTCGACAGGTCCGCGTAGCATCAAACCACGCTAGACTCGCTGCCGGGCTTGTGGGGAGCGAGCGAGACATCGATGCGAACAAGAATCCTGGCGTTGTTGGCTTCCCTCTTGGCGGTTCAAGCGCAGGCGCAGAACGCACCGCCGAACCCCGACGCGCTGCGCATTCGCGAGAACCTCTGCACGGCGGCGGCGCCGCTGCAAGATTCAGTGCCGCAGCGCTGGAACGGCTGGGGCGCGGGCACTCAAAACACACGGTTCCAACCCGCCGCGGCCGGCGGCATCACGGCGGCCGACGTGCCGCGCCTCACGCTGAAGTGGGCATACGGCCTGCCGAACGAGCAGCAGCCGCGCGGCCAGCCGGCCGTGATCGGCGGCCGCCTGTTCGTCGGCTCGCAAGCCGGCGCGGTGTATGCGCTCGACGCGAAGACCGGCTGCACGATCTGGCAGTTCTTCCCGCGCGCGGGCGCACGCAGCGCGATGTCGGTCGGGCCGCATCGGTTCGCGAACGGCCGCAACGGTTACGCCGTGTATTTCGTCGACTCGAAAGGCCACGCATACGCGGTCGATGCGGACAACGGCGAGCAGATTTGGATGACGCGGGTCGAGGATCATCCGATGGTGCGCGGCACGGGCGCCGTGACGCTGCACGAAGGCACGGTGTTCGTGCCGATCACGGGCATCAACGAAGCGATGGGCGGCGCGAATCCCGAGTACGAGTGCTGCACGTTCCGCGGCAGCATGACGGCGCTCGATGCGGCGACCGGCGCGGTGCGCTGGAAGACGCACACGATCCCGGAATCGCAACGGCGCGGCACGAGCAGCGCGGGCAAGGCGCTGTACGGGCCGGCCGGTGTCGGCATCTGGAACGCGCCGACCGTCGACGCGCAGCGCGGCGTGATCTATTCCGGCACGGGCCCGGCCTATGCCGGCGACGATCCCGTGACGGCCGACGCCGTGATCGCGTTCGACATCAAGAGCGGCGCGCTCGTCTGGAGCAACCAGTTCACGAAGGACACGTGGCTCATGAACTGCGACGGCAAGGAAGCCAGCAACGCGAATTGCCCGAAGGCGAACGGGCCCGATCTCGACTTCTCGGCGTCGCCGATCCTGACGAAGAATTCCGCGGGCCGCGACGTGATCGTGATTCCGCAGAAGTCCGGCATGGTCTACGCGCTCGATCCGGCCGAGCGCGGCAAGGAACTGTGGCGATATCGCGCGGGTCCCGGCAGCCCCGTCGGCGGCGTGTGGGGCAGCGCTGTCGAAGGCGACCGCATGTACGTGGCGGTCGGCGGTTATCGCAACGAGGAGACCGGTGGAGTGCACGCGATCGATATCGATACCGGCGAACGCATCTGGTACACGCCGCCGCAGGAGTTGCTGTGCTCGCCGGCCAGCGCCGCGTGCAGCAAGACTCAAGCGGCCGCCGTGACCGCGATTCCGGGCGCCGTGTTCTCGGGCTCCGCCGACGGCGGCCTGCGCGCGTACGACGCGCGCGACGGCAAGATCATCTGGACGTTCGACGCGAACCGCGAGTTCACGACCGTGAACGGCGTGCCGGGTCGCGGCGCCTCGTTCAGCGGCTCGGGGCCCGTCGTTGCGGGAGGGATGATGTACGTGCTGTCCGGCGACGCGGGCTTCGTCGGCCGCCCCGGCAACGTGCTGCTCGCGTTCGCGGCGGAGTAGGGCTTTACATCACTGACTCGGCGCGCGGCTCGAGTCGACTGAGCGGACACGAATCCAGGCGATTCGCGCAGCTCAAACAGTGGGCACTATGTTGGCGTTCAACCGGAACAGATTGGTCGGGTCGAAGCGGTTCTTCAGCGCGACGAGGCGCGGCAAGTTGCCGGCGTAGTTGTCGTCGATCTGCTGTTGCGATTCCTCGATCGCGTCGTTTGTATAGAAGCCGCGCGTGTGCGGCTCGAGCGACCGCCAGTACTGGCGCAGCCAGTCGATGTGCGGGGCTTGGTTGACCGCCGCATCCCACTCCGAGTTCAGCAGCATCGTTGCGACGATCTGCCGGTGCGGGAACGACGTCGCATCGCCGGCCACGCGCGCGATCGCACCGCCGGAGTGCTGAAAGCCCATCATCGTGCCGCGTTCGGGATGCGCCTCGAAGCCGTCGACGATGGCATCGATGAGCGCCGGCGGCAGCGACGGGATGAAGCCCGTCTTCGTGTACAGGCCGAGCGCGCGACTTTCCGAGATGTCGCCCGATTTCTGCAGCGCGACGTAGTCGATCGCCTTGACGTCGTCGAGGATCGGCGTGCCGACGCTGCGCAGCGTGCGCGCAATGCCGTCCCAGCGGTTCGCCGGGCCGCTGTAGCAGATGATGAAGCCCGCGCCCGTGCCTCCGGCGCCCGCTTGCACGCCGCAGCTCAAGTAGAGCTCGTCGGGCGCCGTCGCCGCGTACTCCGAATAGAAGCGCAGGACCTGCTTCGCCTGCTCGAGCGGGAAAATGATGAGACCGCCCATGACCTGGCGCTGCATCGGGTGCAGCGCGAAGTCGAACGAGGTGACGACGCCGAAATTGCCGCCGCCGCCGCGCACGCCCCAGTAGAGCTCCGAGTTCTCCTCGGCGCTGGCGCGCAGGATCTCGCCGCTGGCCGTCACGACGTCGACGGCCCGCACGTTGTCGAGCGAGAGGCCGAAGCGGCGCGCGACGCGGCCGAAGCCGCCGCCGAGCGTGAGCCCGCCGACACCCGTGTGCGAGACGGTGCCGGCCGTCGTGACGAGACCGAAGGCCATGCTCTCGTGGTCGAGGTCGCCGAGCAGGCTGCCGCCGGCGACGCGCGCGATCGCGCGCCTTGGGATCCACTTGCACACCGCGCAGCAGCGACAGATCGATGAGCATGCCGTCGTTGCAGGTCGAGTTGCCCGATGGGCTGTGCCCCCCGCACTTGACGGCAAGGAGCAGGTTCGAGGCGCGGGCGAAATCGACGGCGAGCTTGACGTCGGCCGTACCGCGCGGTTGCACGATGAGTGCCGGGTGCTTGTCCATCTGGCGATTGAGCACGCGGCGCGCCGGGTCGTAAGCTGCGTGACCGCGAAGCACAAGGTTGCCGCGCAGCGCGTCGCCGAGCGCCTGCACGTCCGCGCGCGCGAGCATGACCTCGGCGCCGTCGCCCGTGACGGCGCGGAGGTCGCCGTCGACACGGGACGTCGGGCTCAAGATCGCCGACCAGGCACGGCCGGCTGGGATCGAAGCCGCCGTAGCGGCGGCAAGCACATTACGCGCGAACTGGCGGCGGCTCAGCATGACGTGGACTCCGTTGAATGACGGCCGGTCCCTGGCTCGCTCGCGCGATCATCCCCGCCTACTCTCGGGGCGTCAACCAGAGCTCTTGCGGACGTCAGGCGCATCAGAAGCGAAAGGTGTAGCTGGCCTTCGCGGTCATATCCGAGAAGGCCGAGTGAAATTCGTTGTCGCGGTCGAGGTCTTCGACAGACGAGTGCATTGACCGATCCGCGATCGCAGCACCGGCTATTGGGATCAGTGCCGATAAGAACGTCCCGGACGATCTGCGGACAGCTTCGCGAGCGCGCCGAAGTCATCATCGATCGATTCAGGCCACCGCCGTATCATCGGGAGCGACGGGTCACTACTGCGCGCCGGTCGTCGACTGCATTGGCGGCGGTGGTTCGACGAGTGGAGTTCTCAGCGGCTCTCCGTCGCGACACTCGAGGCGAACCGCGGCCCACGCTGTCGCACGACCCGTTCAGTCGACGATCGATTGCGCGACGAGGTTCTCGAAGTCGAGGCGGATCTCGGCGATGTTCGGCGTCTGGATCATCAGCACGCCGACGAGCTGCTCGTGCGGATCGACGAAGAAGTGCGTACCTTGTGCGCCGGACCAACCGTAGGTGCCGTCGGACAGCAGCGTGCCGCGCGCGGCGTGGTCCGTCACGACGCGGACGCTCAAGCCGTATCCTTCGCCGGGCGGGCGGCCCGGCAACGTGTCGGGCACGTGGACAGCGCCGAGCATCTCGACGGACTTGCGCGAGAGGAGGCGCACGTCGCCGAGCTCGCCGCCGTTCGCGAGCATCATGCCGAACGGCACGTAGCTCTCGGCCGAGCTCACGAGACCGCCGGAACCGCGGAAGTAGACGTTGCGCGATAGGGTGTCGTTCGGCAGCGTCTGCTTCACGAGGCCGGACTCTTCGCGGCGATAGACGGTCGCGACACGCGGCAATTGCGCGTCGCTCGGCCAGAACATGATGTCGCGCATGCCGAGCGGCGTGAAGATTCGCTGCTCGAGGAACTCGTCGAGCGGCTGGCCAGAGACGATCTCGAGCACGCGGCCCAGCGTCTCGAACCCGGGGCCGGGGCTGTACGCCCAGCGCGTTCCCGGCTCAAACTCGAGCACGGTGCCGCCGAACCGCGGGATGTAATCCGCGAGCGTCTCGCCTTCGCGGCGTGCGATGGCGTCGATCGTGCCGTTGCTCATCGGCCCGCTTCCCAAGCCGGAGACGTGCGTGAGTAGATCCTTGATCGTGACCTCGCGTTGCGGCGCGACGGTATCGAATCCCGGTGCACCGCTGCCGCCTTCGGGCCGGGCGACGGCGACTCGCAGATTTTTGAACTCGGGGATGTAGCGCGAGATGGGATCGCTCAAGCGCAGCTTGTTCTCCTCGACCATCATGAGAATTCCGACGCCGACGACGGGCTTCGTCATAGAGGCGATGCGGAACAACGTGTCGGAGCGCATCGGCCGGCGCGTCTCGACGTCGGTGACGCCCTGAATCGTGATGTGCGCGACTTCCCCGCGGCGCGCTACGATCGCCACCGCGCCAGTGAGATCGCCTGCCGCGATGCGACGCTCGATCATTGCGTCGATGCGCTCGAGGCGTTCGCGCGACAGGCCGAGGGCTTCGGGATTCGTCGCCGCGCCGGTGCCGAACGTGGAGAAGAGCGCGACCGCTATCGCGGTGGCCGTTGTCAGCTTCATGGGAGCCCCCTTGGACGTGACCGTCCGGGCGATAGTCGTCGCGGTGGCATCCGTTTGCAACCGCTGCGGAGGCTCAGTCGTCGGAGTAGAGCCCATTTTTCTCCTGCGCCCGCGCACCCGACAGGATGTTGGCCAGCCCGGAGTTGCCTTCGTGACAGGCCGCTTCGTAGATGCCTTCATCGCTTCGCCACAAGTTGGTCTCCAGCGTCCACGGTTGTGTAAACGTCTCCGGATCCGTCACGGTTAGCCTGTAGTCGATGGTGTCGTTGTCGACGCGGGTGAAGCGCTCGACGAGCTTCATGTTCCGCGTCGCGCCGTGGAACCGCCGTTTGTCATTGAAGTTCGTCGTCTCGACGACGAGCGTGGTGCCTTCCCACCACCCACGTGAGTCTCCAATCCACTGGGTGATGCTCGCTCCGAGATGCGGACGACGGTCGAGGGGAATCACGCGCGTGTCGTGCATGCTCTCGACGAGGATCACGACGTGGCCGGGCGCTTGCACGATCTGCTGATAGTTGTTGTAGAACCCGTTCGCATAGAACATGGTGTCGGACGTGATGCAGCGCTCCTGCAGCGCGCGATCCTCCCACGTGTCTGCGCGAAGCGTGCGCCCGGTGATCCGCTCCGTCGTCAGATGCGGCGTCTCCTCCCAACGCGCTCTGCCTTCAGCCGTGTAGGGGATCTTCCCGTTCGGCGGGTCGACAACCAGGGACGTGCTCCTATTCCGGGGCACGCGGCCTTTCGCAGACTCCAGCCAAATCTCGTTGAACTCCCCGCTCGTGGGAATCGCGCCCGCGACGTTCGCGAGCGTCGACGCGAGCGCGTTTTTCTCGGCCTCGGCGGCTTCCTGTTCGGTGAAGGTCGGCTTATTGGCAAGCGCGGCTGGGCGCTCGAGTGGAACGGGCGTTTGGTTCGACCACACGCCTTGAAGATCGGGGTCACCCCAGGGCGTCGTCTGAGCGAGAGCGCCCGCGGGTGTCAGCATCGCAAGAGTCAGTAGGCAGCCAATCGCGCGCATGGCTCCTCCCGGGAATGTCCGTCAGTCTAACGCCGTTCCGGTCTACTCGAGCAATCCTGCATCAGAAGCGAAAGGTGTAGCTGACCTTCGCGGTCGCGTCCGAGAACGCCGAGTGGAAACTCGTTGTCGCGGTCGAGGTCTTCGACGTTGTGATTGATGACGAAGAAGACCTCGCGCCCGGCCTCTGGAATCCAGTGCAGCCGCATGTTGATGCCGGCGACCTCGCTGACGTTGTCGTACTGAATCAGGTTGACCCACGATAGCGTCGGCGAGAACGCGAAGTCGAAGCCGGCGCGCACGAGCCGCACCTCGAACGAGCCGTTGCGGCACCGGTGGATCCACGTCGCTGTAGTCGTAGCTCAGGCTGCCGCGGAAAAACGCCGACGGCCGCCAGGTGAGCTCGAGGAACCGATCGGAGCGGTTGCCGCCGTAGAACTTGCCGTCGGGGTACTCGACGATGCGCGTGAACACCGCGAGCTTGCGGTGGCCGCCCGTGCCGGCCTGAATGCCGCGACTGTCGGTGTCGTAGTCGCCGACCGGGACGATGACGCCGGGATAGATCTGGAACGGCTCGATGAGCCGTTCCGTGAAGTCGCTAATCGCGAGCGTCATCGAGTCGTTGGTCCGGTTCGCGAACGTGAGCGGCCGTAGGAAATACGCCTCCGTCTTGAGCCCGCCGCCGTTCAAGTAGTCGATGCGCTGATAGTCGAAGTTCGCGAGCCACGACTCGAGCTTGCCGTCGCTCGGCCGCAAGCATGTAGCCGACGTTGAAGAACGTATCGCTGATGCCGGTGCTGTCGATGAAGCCGAGCGCCGGATTGAACTGCTCGCTCGTAGCTTCGGTATTGCAGGATGCCGCGCATGCCTTGCGAGCTCGGGAAGCGGACGCTCGCGCCGTACGCATCGTCGTCGCCGTCGAACGCCGTCGGTGTCGCTCTGCTGGTACAACACGTCGGACTCGAGCGCGCGGCCGCCCGGCAAGCGCGTGTTGCGATACTGGAAGTCGACGCCCGCGAGCGAGTTGTCGAGCGTCGACGTCGGGCTGCCGTACGTCGTGATGACGCCGATGTTCGATTCTTCGAGCACGCCGAGCTTCGCGCGCGCGACGGACAGCGTATCGGCCGGAATGACGCACGAGCGTGCGCGCCGGCCGTAGCGGCCAAATCCGTGCACTCCGCGCCGACGGGCTCGCGGCCCGGGCAGCGCCGTGACGGAGTGCTCGTCCTGCCGGATCGACAAGCCGCCGACCTCCCAGCTGCCGACGCGCCCCGCGAGCTTGCCGCCGTACTCGAGGTCGACGACCTGCGCCCGTCGTTGCTCAAGCCGATGCGCCGCGAGAAGAACGGCCGGCCGTTCTGCGCGAGCGTGTTGAGCCCCGGAATCGACGACTGGCGCTGACCGCCGATGCCGCCGAACTCGAAGATGTCGGCCTCGCGCAGGAAGAAGTCGCGCTTCTCGGGAAAGAACAGCCCGAGACGCGTGAGGTTGACCTGCCGATCGTCGACTTCCGTCACCGAGAAGTCGGTGTTGATCGTCAGCGAGCCGTTCAGCTGCGGCGTGATGCGGTACGCCATGTCGAGCGACGGCTCGGTATCGGAGTCCGTCTCGCCCGTCAGGAAATTCTTGCGGTCGCTGACGGCGAGCGACGGCACGATCTCGAGCCCGATGCCCTGCTCGAGCCCCTCGAACCCGACCGCGAGCCCTGAGACCGCCGGGTTGTAGGCGCGGTTGCGCGAGACCCAGGCGATGACCTCGTTCTTGCGCACGACGGTGCGCGAGAAGTTGAGCCCCCACGTGTCCGTCGTCGGGTCGAACGAGATCGACTTGTACGGAATCTCGATCTCGGCCGTCCAGCCGCCTTCGAAACGGCCGGCGGCCGCGTCGTAGATCGAATCCCACTCGCCGTAGAACTCCGTGACGTTGCGATAGAGGCCGTCGGCGCGCACGCCGTTCGGATTCAGGCCGAAGAAGTAGCCGCTGCGCCGATCGTTGAAAGGATCGATCGTGACGTAGAAGCGGTCGTCTTGGCCCAAGTTGTCGTTCTGGCGCATGTTGCGCGCCGTGATCTGCTCGGGATCGGTGTCGTAGAGGCGCGCCGCGATGTACAGCGCATCGTCGTCGTAGAGAATGAGGATCTCGGTACGCTCGTCGGGCTCGGCGTACTCGATCGGCGTCACCTGGTGCAGATCGTCGACGACGGCCGCGTTCGCCCACACCGCGTCGCTCAAGTCGCCGTCGATGACGGGCGGCCGTCGTCGTGCGTACGACGCGCACGCTCTTCTGGCCCGGGTCCTCGAGAACTGCGTTGTTCTGTCCCGCCGCACCTCCGGCTGCCGCGCAAAGCAACAGTGCGCAGATCCCCTGCTTCGATCGCTTCATCGCTTTGATGACCTCTTGACTCGTCCGTCTCGTCTATAGGGGGCGTCGGACTCGACGCAGGCGAAACCGACGGGTGTGGTACCCGCGGGTATCCATACACGGGCGTCTTTCTACCCGTGACTCGTCACCATGGCAACGGTACAGGGACTACCACGCAGCCCGCTTAGGGTTTCGAGCTCGGCGACGGGTACATGCTTGCGCGCCGAGCTCGTCGCGGTAGGACGGCATCGCCGAACCCAGCTAGACTCGCTGCCGAGGCTGGGGAGCGAGTGGCAGAACGATGAGAACCCGAAGAATGGTCGAGAACGCGGCACGGGTAATGTATCGGCTCGCCGCAGTTCTTGGCGTGACGACGGCAGTCGCGGCGTCGAGCGTGGTGGCGGCGGCCGAGCTCGACGACTGGGAGCCGATCACCGACGAGCGTCTGCTGAATCCTAAGCCGGGCGACTGGCTCAGCTATCGGCGCACCTACGACGTCAAAGGCTTCAGCCCGTTGCGGCAGATCAATCGCCGCAACGTCGCCGAGCTGCGTCCCGTGTGGAGCTACTCCGTGCGCGACAACAGCCGTTGGGTCGCGACGCCGATCGTCGCGAACGGCTTGATGTACGTGGCCGAGGGCAGCGGCCGAGTGATCGCGTTCGACGTGCCGACCGGCGAAGTCGAGTGGATTCACACGCGCAGGTTCCCCGACGACGTCGCCACGTCCGAGGCTTATCCACGCGCGCGCGGCGTGGCGATTCACGGCGACACGATCTACTGGGGCACCGCGGACATGCACCTCGTCGCGCTCGATGCGCGCACGGGCGACGTGCGCTTCGACGTGCAGACGGGCGACTACAAGACCGGCGAAGGCCACGCGCACCCGCCGCTGATCGTCGGCGGCAAGGTGTTCATCGGCGCTGCGGGCGGCGACCTGGCGGCACGCGGCAAGTTCCAGGCGCGCGACGCGCGAGACCGGCGCGCTCGTGTGGGAGTTCTACACGGTGCCGCGCGCCGGCGAGCCCGGCTACGACACGTGGGCGCCGAACGGCCAATGGGAGCCGCTCGGCGGCGCGCCGTGGAACACCGTGAGCTACGACCCGGAGCTCGAGCTCGTCTATTTCTCGACGGGGCAGCCGGCGCCGTGGAGCACGGCCGCGCGTGGCCAAGGCGACTCGCTGTACACGAACTCCGTGCTCGCGGTCGACGCCGATACCGGCAAGCTCCGCTGGCACTACCAGCTCTCGCCGGCCGACGATTGGGACCGCGCCGCTTACGAGAGCATGCTCGTCGATCTACCGATCGATGGCGTGATGCGCAAGGCGCTCGTGCAAACCGGCAAGATCGGTTGGGGCGTCGTGCTCGACCGGGAAACGGGCGAGTTCCTGCAGGCGTTTCGCACGGCGTACGACAACATGGTCACGGGCTTCACCGAATCAGGCCGCCCGATCTACAACCCGGCGCTGGTCCCGAAGCCTGAGGACCTCGATTCCGCGAAGATGTTTCTCGTTTGCCCGCATCTGCACGGCGCGCGCAACATGCAAGCGCCGAGCTTCAGCCCGATCACGGGCTTCTACTATCTCGGCGTCAACAACGCGTGCATGAACGCGCAAGTCATCACGCCGGTGTTCGACGGGCAACGCGGCCTGACCGGCGTCACGTACACGACGGCGATGGCGCCGGGGTACGACTACGTCGGCGAGTTCGTCGCGTTCGATCCCGCGAAGGGCACGCGCGCGTGGGAGTATCGGCCGCCGAGCGGCGCGCCGATGACGGCGTCGGCGCTCGCGACCGCGGGCGGCATCGTGTTCGGCGGCACCGCGGACCGGCAGCTGTTCGCGCTGCACACGGACACCGGCCAGCTGCTGTGGCAGGTGCGGTTGAACGGCGACATCTCCGGCGCGCCGATCACGTTCGAGCACGAAGGCAAGCAGTACGTCGCGGTCGGCGCGGGCGGCCGCGCGGCGCCGACGCTGACGCTCGGCCGGCTCGTCGACATCGACGTGCCGCAAGGCACCGGCGTGATCTGGGTGTTCGCGCTGCCCGACGCGCAGCCCGCCGAAGTCCCGCGCCGCGTGCGGCGCGCGGGGCCGACGCGGCCCAGCACGGAAGGCGTGTACACGGCCGCGCAAGCCGCGCAGGGCGAGGCCGTCTTCAACCGCGAGTGCTCGACGTGCCACATGGCCAGCGTTTACACGGGCCCGAACTTCGGCGCGAAGTGGTCCGGCCAAACGCTCGCGAGCATTTACGACCAGTTTGCGCTCGCGATGCCGCCCGCGAATCCGGGCGGGCTCACGCCTGACTCGTACGCGAGCATCCTCGCGTTCTTCTTGAGCCGCAGCGCGAATCCCGAAGGCACGCAGGCGTTGCCCGCGGATCCGGCTGTGCTCCGGACGATCGCGGTCCCGTAGCCGGACGCGGCGTGACGGCGCTCGTGATGGAGCTCATCGAGGCGACGACGCTCGCGGATCGCATCGCGCAAGGGCCGATTCCCGTCGACGAAGCGCTCGACGTCGCGACGCAGATCGCCGAGGCGCTCGAGGCCGCGCACGAGCGCGGCATCGTGCACCGCGATCTCAAGCCCGCGAACATCAAGGTCAAGCCCGACGGCACCGTGAAGGTGCTCGACTTCGGCATCGCGAAGGCGCTCGACACGCGCGCAACTGAGCGGGCCCGGGCCCGGCCGCGCTCACGACGCCCGGCGATGACCGAGGCCGGCATCGTGCTCGGCACGGCGGCCTACATGAGCCCGGAGCAGGCGCGCGGCAAACCCGTCGATCAGCGCACCGACATCTGGGCGTTCGGCTGCGTGCTCTACGAGATGCTCACGGGCCAGGCCGCGTTCCTCGGCGAGGACGTCACGAGCACGCTCGCACGCGTGCTCGAGCGTCGAGCGCGAACCTGCGACGCGCTGCCGGCGGGCGTATCGCCCGCCGTGCGCCGCACGCTCGAGCTCTGCCTCGAGAAGGACGCACGCAAACGCCTCGCCGACATGCGCGACGTGCGGCTCGCGCTCGCCGGCGCGTTCGCGCCGCGGCCGTTCCGCGCGCAGCCGCTCTGGCGGCGCGCGCTGCCGTTTGCGGCCACGCTCGTGCTCGGCGCGCGTGCTCGCGGGCGGCGTACGTCGCGAGCAGCTGCCGCCGGCTCGCGGCGCCGGTCGAGGCGGCGGCCGCGCTGCCGGTGTCGCGTTTCGTGATCACGCCGCCCGCGACGGCGCCGCTCGCGAACCTCAGCGGCCTCGATCTCGCGATCTCGCCGGACGGCGAGCGCATCGCCTACTGGCGCGCAGAGTCTGAGACGACGAGCATCGAGCTCTACGTGCGCGAGCTCAACGCGCTCGAAGCGCGCGCGCTTCCGGGGACCGACAGCGCGGACCGGCCAAGCCCCGTGAATCCGTTCTTCTCGCCGGACGGCAAGTCGATCGGTTCGGCGCGGCGGGCGCGGGGTCGTGAGCGTGGCGATCGACGGCCGGCCGACGATCAGGATCGCTCGATCGACGCCGCTCCGGTATTCCTCGGCGGGTCGTGGAACGCGGACAACACGTTGATCTTCTCGTCGCTGCAGCGCTTGGAGCGCGTGTCCACCGCGGGCGGCGGCACGCCGGAACCGTTGATGCCGCGAGACTACAGGGTTCGGTCGCCGGTCCCGTGCTGCTGCCGGGCGGACGCGCCGTGCTGTTCCATGCTTACGGGGATGGCGCGGGAGATCGCGTGGCCGTGCTCGACCTGGACACGGGCAAGAAAGGACCGCTGATCGAGGGCGGGTCGAATCCGGCGTACCTCGACACGGGCCATCTCGTCTTCGCCCGCGGCGACACGCTGATGGCCGTGCCGTTCGAGGCATCGGAGCTCGCCGTGAGAGGCGAGCCCGTGGCGCTCGTGCAAGGGATCCGGCGCCCGGCGGGCGGCGCGACCGACTACGCGCTCTCGGCCAGCGGCACGCTCGTCTATGTGCCGGGATCCACGGAAGAGCAGTCGCTCCGCGCGCTCGTGTGGGTCGACAGGACGGGCCAGGTTCTGTCGCGCGCGATCCCCGAGCTCGTCGCGAACCCGCGCGACCCGCGTATCTCGCCCGACGGTCAAGCGGCTACTGCTGCTGACGGGACGGAGACGGCGACTGCCGGCGATCTCTGGAGCTCACGACCTGCGTGGCCGGCCGCCGATTCCGCTCGCGCTGCCGGGCGACACTGCGCTTCCCGGTCTGGAGCCCGGACGGCCGGCAGGTCGCGTTCACCTCGCTTCGGAGGTGGACAGGTGATGCATGATCGCAGCCGATGGCAGCGAGCGAGCGCCGCGGCCGTTGCGCGCTCAATGTCATTGGGGGAGCGCAGGTCTGGTCGTCAGCCGGCGACCTGATTCTCCAGCGCCCTCACCGGCGACATCGTCGCGGTTTCGACCGGGCCGGCGGGCGAGGTGCGCAACATCGTCGCTTCGGACTCCACCGAAAACGACCCCGCGCTCTCCCCGGACGGCCGCTGGCTCGCCTATCTGTCGAACCGCACCGGGCGCGGCGAGATCTGGGTGCAGGCATATCCCGAAGGCGTGCCCGTGCGCGTGTCGGACGCCGGCGGGCACGAGCCGCTGTGGTCCGCCGACGGTCGCGAGCTCTTCTACCGCCAGGGCGATGCCGTCATGGCCGTCGCCGTCGAGACGACGGGCGCCGAGTTTTCGTTCGCCGCACCGCAGCGGCTGTTCTCGGGACCCTACGTCCAGAACCCCCTACCGACCAGCCGCACCTATGCGGTCGCCCGCGACGGCCGTTTCCTGATGATCATGCCGAGTGAACAGAGCGTCGCGTCGGCTCCCGCGAGCATCGTCGTCGTGCAGAACTTCGCGGCAGAGATCGAGCGGCGCACGCGCAGCGGACCGTGACGGACTCGATCAATGCCGCGTGAACGCCGTGAGGAAAACAAACGGCGCGATCCGATGGGCGTGCTGCGGCTGGAGTGATGCCTCACCGGGGCAGCGCGGCAGCGGCACTCGCGGCATGCGCCTGCGCGATCACGTAGGCGCGAATCGCGTCGGCGTCGTCGGCGCTGATCACCGACGCGAACGACGCCATGCCGTTCTGCGCGAGTTGCCCGTCGAGGACGACGGCGGCCCACGCTTCGCTGGTTGCGAGCATCGCGCTGTAGCGCAAGATCCGGCAGGATGCCGAAGTTCGCCGCGTCGGCGCGGCCGTGGCAGCGGCTGCAATACGCGCCGTACACCGTTGCGCCGTGCGCGACCGTTTCCGCCGGCGCAGTCGCCGGCGGCGGTGCGAGCATGCGGACGGGAGGCGGCGGCGCCGGCGGAAGCTCGGCCGTGCCGTCGAGCGAGTAGACGAGCAGCCGCGAGATGTTCGGCAGATCGTTGCCCTTCGTGTTGGCCTCGTCGCCGACCATCGACCACGAGCCGCCGCTGCCGACCATGATCGCGACGTACTGCTCGACCCGCGACCTCGTACGAGATCGGCGCCGCGACGACGCCGGTCTGCGTCTCGGCCGACCACAGCTCGGTGCCGTCGGCGGCGTCGAGCGCCGTGAACCGCCCGGTGCCCGTGCCCTGAAACACGAGGCCGCCGGCCGTCGACAGCGCGCCGCCGTTCGCCGGGCCGTCGCGCTCCGACGCCCCAGACTTCGCGCTGCGTGACCGGATCCCACGCGATCAGCCGGCCGCGCGCGCTGCGCCAGGCGTCGCCTGCGCCGCCGCTTGTCGCACTGCCGGGTCGGCAGCCAGGGAACCTCGGAGAACGCCGAGTGTTGTACGCAAGGCCCGCCGGCGCGAACGCGGGCTCGTCGTTGAAGATGAACTCCTGCATGTGAATCGGGATGTAGACGAGCCCCGTCTGCGGGCTGAACGACATCGAGTGCCACGTGTGCGCGCCGTTCGGCGGTCTGCAGCGAGCGTGAACGGCTTGCCGCGTTCGATAGAAGCGCGCCTGCGGTGTCTCGACCGGCCGGCCCGTCTCCATGTCGACGTGCGTGGCCCAGCTGATCGCCGTGAACGGTCTTCGCCGAGATCAGCTCGCCGGTCTTCGGCGTCGAGCACGTAGAAGAAGCCGTTCTTCGGCGCCTGCATCACGACGCGCCGCGTCGCGCCGTCGATCGTCAGATCGGCGAGGACGATCTGCTGCGTCGCCGTGTAGTCCCAGCGTCTCGCCCGGCGTCGTCTGGTAGTGCCAGACGTACGCGCCGTCGTCGGGATCGAGCGCGACGATCGAGGCGAGGAACAGGTTGTCGCCCTTGCCCTGCGCTGCGGAGCCTGTGATTCCACGGCGAGCCGTTGCCGACGCCGATGTAGAGCAGGTCGAGCTCGGGATCGTAGGCCATCGAGTCCCACACGGTGCCGCCGCCGCCGAGCTTCCACCACTCGCCGCTCCAGGTCGCCGCGGCCGTCTCCAGCGCCGGCGTTCTCGAAGCCGTCCGCCGGATTGCCGGGCACGGTGTAGAAGCGCCACGCGAGCTCGCCGGTCTCGGCGTCGTAGGCGGAGACGTAGCCGCGCACGCCGAACTCGGCGCCGCCGTTGCCGATCAGCACCTTGCCCTTCACGACGCGCGGCGCGCCGGTGATCGTGTACGGCTTCGTGCGGTCGATCGTGTTGACGTCCCACAGCTCTTGCCGGTCGCCGCGTCGAGCGCGATCAGGCGGCCGTCGAGCGTGCCGACGAAGACCTTGCCTTCCCACACGGCGACGCCGCGATTGACGACGTCGCAGCAGGCGTTGACGGCCCATTCGCCGGGCACCTCGGGATCGTACGCCCACAGCGCCT
This sequence comes from uncultured Gammaproteobacteria bacterium, assembly GCA_963741255.1. GTDB lineage: Bacteria > Pseudomonadota > Gammaproteobacteria > Steroidobacterales > Rariloculaceae > FEN-1219. The sequence goes on from CAVUHM010000004.1 coordinate 35,421, forward strand.
GCGCCGGTCGCCGCGTCGTAGGCCTTGACCTTGCTCCACGCGGTCGAGACGTAGAGCACGCCGTCGACGACGAGCGGCGTCGCTTCCTGGCCGCGGCGCGTGTCGAGATCGGCGAACCAGGCGAGGCCGAGCTCGCCGACGGTCTGCGCGGTTGATCTGGTCGAGCGGGCTGAAGCGCTGCTCGCCGTAGGTGCGGCCGTGCGACATCCACTGGCCCGGCTCGGTCTCGGCCGCGATCAGGCGAGCGGCGTCGACGGCGGCCGGCCCTGCCGTCGTCGTCGGACGGCGAGTTGCAGCCGAGCAGTGTGAGACTCAGCACGGTCACGAAAGACCCGACGCGCGGAATCATGTGGACCCCCTGATGTTCGCCGGATTATGAGCCAGCGAGAATGACGAAGCACGCGGCCGTTGAGTAGACTCGCGGCATGATTGCGATACGCCTCGTCTTCGTCGTCTTGTTCGCGGCGCTCGCGGGCTGTGGCGGCTCGGCCGACGCACCGGTACCGCAGAGCGAGCCAGCCGCTTCGAGCATCGCCGGTGCCGTGACGGCCGAGCGGCTCGTGGCCGCCGACGCGGAACCCGGGCAATGGATGTCGCACGGCCGCACCTACGGCGAGCAACGCTTCAGCCCGCTCACACAGATCGATACGGCGAATGTCGCCGAGCTCGGCCTCGCGTGGTACGGCGACCTCAACGTCGGCCGCGCGCAAGAGTCCACGCCGCTCTACGTCGACGACGTGCTGTACGTGACGACGGCGTGGAGCAACGTCAGAGCGTTCGATGCGCGCTCGGGCGATGAGCTCTGGAGCTTCGATGCCGACGTGCCGGGCGAGTGGGGCAGCCGCGCCTGCTGCGACGTCGTGAACCGCGGCGCGGCGATCTGGAACGGGCGCGTGTATGTCGGCACGATCGACGGCCGCTTGATCGCGCTCGACGCTGCGACGGGTCAAGTCGCGTGGAGCGTGGACACGCTCGTGAGGCGCGACGTCGCGTACACGATCACGGGGGCGCCGCGCGTCGTGAAAGGCAAGGTGCTGATCGGCAACGGCGGCGCCGAGTACGGCGTGCGCGGGTACGTGTCGGCGTACGACGCGGTTTCGGGCGAGCTCGAATGGCGCTGGTTCACGGTGCCCGGCGATCCGAGCTTGGGTTTCGAAACTGCGGAGCTCGAGTCCGCCGCGAGCACGTGGAACGGCGAATGGTGGCGGCTCGGCGGCGGCGGCACGGTGTGGGACTCGATCGTCTACGACCCCGAGCTCGACCTGCTCTTCATCGGCACCGGCAACGGCTCGCCGTGGAATCGCGGGCTGCGCAGCCCCGGCGGCGGCGACAACCTGTACCTGTCGTCGATCGTCGCGCTGCGCCCCGACGACGGCACGTATGTGTGGCACTACCAAACGACGCCGGGCGAGAGCTGGGACTACACGGCCACGCAACCGATCGTCGTGGCCGATCTCACGATCGACGGCGCCCCGCGCCGCGTGCTGATGCAGGCGCCGAAAAACGGCTTTTTCTACGTGGTCGACGCGGCCACCGGCAAGCTCGTGTCGGCCGACAAGTTCGCGGCCGTGAACTGGGCCAGCGGCGTCGATCTCGAGACGGGTCGACCCGATCGAAAATCCGGCAGCGCGTTACGAGGAGACGGGCCGTCCCGTCGTGCTGCAGCCATCGTCGGCCGGCGCGCATAACTGGCACCCGATGGCGTACAGCCCGCAGACGGGCCTCGTGTATTTCTCGGCCAGCAACAACGCGCTCGCGTACGCACCGGACCGAAACTTCAACCCGAATCCGCGCGTCTCGAATCTCGGCATCGATCTCACGGCCGGCAGCGCGCTCGGCGCCGAGCTCGCGGCAATACCGCGCGGCTCGTACATGGTCGCGTGGGATCCGGTCGCTCGGCGCGAGCGCTGGCGCGCGGACGGGCCGTCCGCCGGCATGCTCGCGACGGCCGGCGGCCTCGTGTTCCGCGGCAACGGTCGTCAGCTCGTCGCGAATGCGGCGGACGACGGCCGCGTGCTCTGGTCGTCGCAGGACGTGCTGACCGGCATCGTCGCGGGGCCGATCAGTTTCGCGCTCGACGGCGTGCAGCACGTGGCCGTCGTGGCTGGGCTCGCGGCCGGCAACTACGACGCGCCGACCTATTCGCGTCTGCTCGTGTTCCGCCGCGGCGGCACCGCGCAGTTGCCGGCGGCCGTCAGTTCACTCCGCCGCCGTTGAGTCCGCCGGCCTCGGTCGCATCAGCGGACGAGATCGCGCGCGGCCGCGAGCTCTACGAGGCGAACTGCGTGCTGTGTCACGACACGCCGGGCAACGCGGGCGGCTTCTTTCGGCGCGGCCTGTTCCCGGACCTCGCGTACTCGCCCGCGCTCGCGAGCCGCGAGGCGTTTGCCGCGATCGTGCTCGACGGCGCGCGTGCAGCGAACGGCATGGCCGGCTACGCCGGCGTGCTCGATGCCGCCGGCGCCGACGCGATTCGCGCTCACATCATCGACCGGGCCAACGCAGCCCTGAATGCCGCGCGGGCCTCCGGTGGCTGAGGCGGCGCCCGAGCCACGCCTGCGACCATGCGAATTCTGCACATCGAAGCTGGCCGTCATCTCTACGGCGGCGCGTCGCAGGTGCCGCTGCTCGTCGATGGGCTCGCTGCCCGCGGCGTCGACAACGTGCTCGTCTGCGCGCGCGGCGCGGCGAGCTCGCGCCGTGAGACGCCGGCCGCAACCGTCGTCGAGCTGCCGATGCACGGCGAGCTCGACGTCTCGCGCTGCCGCGACTCGAGCGCGAGCTGACGCGCTGGCGGCCCGATCTCGTGCACGTGCATTCGCGCCGCGGCGCGGATCTCTACGGCGCCTGGGCCGCGCTGCTCGCAGGTGTGCCGGCCGTGCTGACGCGGCGCGTCGACAGCCCGGAACCGGCGGTGCTCGGCAATCTCGAGGTACGCGCCGTATCGATTCGTCGTCGCGCTGTCGCGCGTGATCGAGCGGCAGCTCGCCGATGCGGGCGTGCCGTCCGAACGCGGTCGTGCGTATCCCGAGCGCGGTCGATAGCCAGCGTTACCGGCCCGACGCGATGGCGCGGGAACGCCTTTGCGCAACGTTCGCGTTACCCGCCAATGCGTTCGATCGTCGGCGTCGTCGCGCAGCTGATCGAACGCAAGCGTCACGCCTGGCTGTTCGCGGCCCTGCCCGAGCTCGCGCGCGAGCTGCCGCAGCTGCGCGTGTTGTGCTTCGGGCAAGGCCCGCTCGAGCAACGGCTCGAGGCCGACGTCATCGCTCGCGGCCTGGCGCGCCACGTGACGTTCGCGGGCTTTCGCGCCGACTCTGCCGCAGCTGGTGCCGGGCCTGGACGTGCTCGTGCATCCGGCGTCGCGCGAGGGTCTCGGCGTCGCGTTGCTCGAGGCCGCGAGCGCCGGCGTTCCGGTCGTCGCGTGCAACGTCGGTGGCGTGCCCGACGTCGTCGACGACGGCCATACGGGCCTGCTCGTTCCGGCCGACGACGGCCGCGCGCTGAGTGCTGCGCTCGCGCGATTGTTGCGCGATCGTGCCGAGCGCGCGCGGCTCGGTGTCGCGGCGCGCGCGCACGTCGAGCGCCGCTTCAACGTCGCAAGCCTCGTCGAGGCTCATATATCCCTGTACGCCCACGTGCGGAATGCGCGGGCTGCGGCCGCGGCCCCGACGGTGATGCCGTGAGCTCGGCAGACGACGAGCTCGAAGCGTTGGCGTTGAAGCTTGGTCGTGCGCTGCAGGTGCGCGGCTGGCGTTTGGCCGCAGCCGAGTCGTGCACCGGCGGCTGGATTGCGAAGGCGCTGACGGACGTCTCCGGCAGCTCGCAATGGTTCGACGGCAGTGTCGTCAGCTACTCGAACGCGGCGAAGACGGAGCTGCTCGGCGGTGCCGGCTGACGTGCTTCAGGTACACGGCGCGGTCTCGGAGGAGACGGTGCAAGCGATGGCCGAGGGCGCGCGGGGTCGATTCGGCGTGCAGCTCGCCGTCGCGGTCAGCGGCGTCGCGGGCCCGACCGGCGGCTCGGCGGACAAGCCGGTCGGCACGGTCTGGTTCGCATGGGCCACGCCGGCCGGCGTGACGACGTTGCGCCGCCAATTCGCCGGGGGCCGCGATACCGTGCGGCGCCAGACCGTGGCGCTCGCGCTCGAACGGCTGATCGAGCTCGTGTGGCGCGATGAGCGAGCCGGCTGACCCTGCACAGAATCGCCATCGCGTGTTCTTCGCGCTGTGGCCCGATGACGCGACGCGCGCGGCGATCTCGCGCGCGACACGCGCGACGGTGCAAGCCTGCGGCGGCCGGCCGATCGCGAAGGACCGGCTGCACATGACGGTTGTTTCTTCGGCGAGCTGACGGACGCCGGCCTCGCGCTCGCACGCGCGGTGCCGCCGATCGGCGTCGGTCCGTTCGACGTTACGATCGATGCGATCGGCGTGTGGCCCGAGTCGCGGATCCTGTGGGCTGCGCCGCTCGATCCGCCCGAGGCTCTCGGTGAGCTCGAGGCCGCGCTGTCGGAGCGCCTCGCGGAGCAAGGGTTTCGTTTCGAAGATCGAATCTATCGGCCGCATGTCACGCTCGCGCGGCGCGCGCGGCCGATCGAGGCGGCCGTCGAGCCCGTGCGTTGGCGCGTGGAAGAGTTGGCGCTGGTCGAGTCGTTCCCGGATGGGCGCAACGTCCACTACGAGGTGCTCGAGCGGTGGCCGCTCGCGCCTCAATGAAGTACTGGACAAAACACCAGTATCGAGCTTCAATAGCCCTTCGGAATTTCTGTGCCATGTGGGGCGATTCGCGCGACTCGTTGCCGCCGGCACCTGTGGAATAATCCCGTCGCGCGCCGCCGCCGGACGTACCGGCTATCCTCAAATTCACTGGACGGGACAATGGACGACAACCGCAAAAAAGCGCTATCCGCGGCCTTGGGGCAGATCGAGAAACAGTTCGGCAAGGGCTCCGTGATGCGCTTGGGCGACTCCATCGCCACGCGCGACATCGACGTCGTGTCGACGGGATCGATCGGGCTCGACGTCGCGCTCGGCATCGGCGGCTTGCCGCGCGGCCGCATCGTTGAAATTTACGGTCCGGAATCCTCCGGCAAGACCACGCTCACGCTGCAAGTCGTGGCCGAGGTGCAGAAGCTCGGCGGCACGGCCGCGTTCGTCGACGCCGAGCACGCGCTCGATCCTTCGTACGCCGGCAAGGTCGGCGTGAACGTCGACGATCTCTTGATCTCGCAACCGGACACGGGCGAGCAAGCGCTCGAGATCACGGACATGCTCGTGCGCTCGGGCGCCGTCGACGTCGTGGTCGTCGACTCGGTCGCGGCGCTGACGCCGAAAGCCGAGATCGAAGGCGAGATGGGCGACTCGCACATGGGCCTCCAGGCGCGGTTGATGTCGCAGGCGTTGCGCAAGCTCACCGGCAACATCAAGCGCTCGAATTGCCTCGTGATCTTCATCAACCAGATCCGCATGAAGATCGGCGTCATGTTCGGCAACCCCGAGACGACGACGGGCGGCAACGCGTTGAAGTTCTACGCCTCGGTGCGGCTCGACATTCGCCGCACGGGCTCGATCAAGAAGGGCGAAGAGGTCATCGGCAGCGAAACGCGCGTGAAGGTCGTCAAGAACAAAGTCGCTCCGCCATTCAGGTTGGCGGAGTTCGAGATCCTCTACGGCGTCGGCATCTCGCGCGAAGGCGAGATCGTCGATCTCGGCGTCAAGCAGAACATCATCGAGAAGTCTGGCGCTTGGTACAGCTTCAACGGCGAGCGCATCGGCCAGGGCAAAGAGAACGCACGCGATTTCTTGCTCGAGCACAAGGATGTCGCCGCCGCGATCGAGAAGCGCATCCGCGCCGAGCTCTTGCCGGCGAAGAAGGGGCCGGCCGAGGTCCCGGAGGCGATCGACGAGGAGGAGGGTGCGGCGCTCCAAGCCTGACGGCAGTTCGGGCGAGCTCGACGCCGAAGCCTGCACGCGCACCGCGCTCGAGCTCTTAGCGCGGCGCGAGCACAGCCGCCGCGAGCTCACACGTAAGCTCGGCACGCGCGGCTTTTCCGCCGACGTGATCTCGCCCGCGCTCGACGGACTCGAGAGCTCGGGCGCCCTGGCCGAAGCACGGTTCACGGAGAGCTTCGTGCGTGCGCGCGTCGCGAAGGGGCAAGGGCCCGCGCGGATCCGTGCCGAGCTCGCGCAGCGCGGTGTCGCGGATGAAAATGTCGACGGCGCGTTGCGCGAGGCCGACGTCGATTGGCTCGAGACGATTCGTGCGGCGCGCCGCAAGCGGTTCGGGCTCGATGTGCCGCGCGACTACCGCGAGCGCGCGCGCCAGGCACGGTTCCTGGAGTACCGCGGCTTCGGCAGCGCCGAGATCCGCGCCGCACTGGAACTCGACGCCGATTCCGATTAGCGTGCACATCCTCGCAGCTTCAAGTTAGCCATTGAATTATCGAGCGTTATCGATGCGTCTCACGAGCAGCCAACTTCGCCAGGCGTTCCTCGATTTCTTCGCGAAGAACGGCCACAAGGTCGTGTCGAGCTCATCGCTCGTGCCCGGCAACGACCCGACGCTGCTGTTCACGAACGCCGGCATGGTGCAGTTCAAGGACTGCTTCCTCGGCAAGGACAAGCGCGACTACGTGCGCGCGGCGACCAGCCAGCGCTGCGTGCGCGCGGGCGGCAAGCACAACGACCTCGAGAACGTCGGCTACACGGCGCGCCACCACACGTTCTTCGAGATGCTCGGCAACTTCTCGTTCGGCGACTACTTCAAGAAGGATGCGATCCGCTTCGGCTGGGATTTCGTCACGGGCACGCTGAAGATCGATCCGAAGCGCCTCATGGTCACGGTCTACGCGACCGACGACGAGGCGTACGACTTCTGGCACAAGATGATCGGGTTGCCCGCCGACAAGATCGTGCGCATCGGCGACAACAAGCCGGACGGCGGCTCCGACAACTTCTGGCAGATGGGAGACACGGGCCCGTGCGGCCCGTGCAGCGAGATCTTCTACGACCACGGCCCCGAGCGTCGCGGGCGGCCCGCCGGGCTCGCCGGATGCCGATGGCGATCGCTGGGTCGAGATCTGGAATCTCGTGTTCATGCAGTTCGACCGCTCGGCCGACGGCAAGCTCACGCCGCTGCCGAAGCCGTCCGTGGATACCGGCGCGGGCCTCGAGCGCATCGCGGCCGTGATGCAGGGCGTCACGAACAACTACGATATCGACCTGTTCGTCGACCTGATTCGCGATGCCGCGCGCCTGCTCGACACCAAAGACTTGAAGAACCCCTCGCTGCGCGTGATCGCGGATCACATCCGCGCGTGCAGCTTCCTCGTCGTCGACGGCGTGATCCCGTCGAACGAGGGCCGCGGCTACGTGCTGCGCCGGATCGCGCGACGCGCGATGCGGCACGGCTACAAGTTCGGCGTGAACCCGACGTTCTTCGCCGACCTCGTGCCCACGCTCGCGAAGACGATGGGCGATGCGTACCCGGAGCTCGAAGGCGAAGCAAGATTTCGTCCGCGACGTGCTGCGCAAGGAAGGCGAGCAGTTCGCGCGCACGCTCGAGACCGGCATGGAAATTCTCGACGCCGCGATCGCGAAGCTCGGTGCGACCAAGGTCATCGACGGCAACGACGTCTTCAAGCTCCACGACACGTATGGGTTTCCGACCGACCTGACGGCCGACATCGCGCGCGAGCGCGGCCTGACCGTCGACATGGAAGGCTACGAGCGTGCGATGGACGTGCAGCGCAAACAGTCGCAGGCCGCGAGCCAGTTCGGCGTCGATCTCTCGGCCGGCGTCAAGCATCGAAGGCAAGACGGAGTTCCTGGGCTACGAGTCCGGTGAAGGACGTGGGCCACGTCGTCGCGTTGCTGAAAGGCGGGAGCATCGGTGCAACGCGCTCAACGCTGGCGACGAAGGCGAGGTCGTGCTCGACCGCACGCCGTTCTACGCGGAAGGCGGCGGCCAGGTCGGCGATACGGGCGAGCTCGGCAGCGCGGGCGCGCGGTTCGTCGTGGGCGACACGCAAAAACGCGGCGCGGTGCATTCGCACCTCGGCAAGGTCGAGAAGGGCGCGATCAAGGTCGGCGACAAGCTCGGCCGCGAGCATCGATGCGCCGCGGCGCGCCGCGATCGTGCTCGAACCACTCGGCCACGCATCTGTTGCACGCCGCGCTTCGCAAAGTGCTCGGCGTGCACGTGCAGCAGAAGGGCTCGCTCGTCGAGCCGAACCGGCTGCGCTTCGACTTCGCGCACTACGAGCCGGTGAGCGCCCGAGCAGCTGAAGCAGATCGAAGCGCTCGTGAACGAGCAAGTGCGCCTGAACCACGACGCCGACATTCGTGTGCTGCCGTACGACGAGGCGATTGCCGCGGGCGCGCTCGCGTTCTTCGGCGACAAGTACGGCGACAAGGTCCGCGTGCTGAAGCTCGGCGATTTTTCGACGGAGCTCTGCGGCGGCACGCACGTGCACCGCTCCGGCGACATCGGCTTGTTCAAGATCACGTCCGAGGGCGGCATCGCGGCCGGCGTGCGCCGCATCGAGGCCGTCACGGGCCAGGGTGCGCTCGAGCTCGTGAACGCGAACGAAGCCGTGCTGCGCGAGGTCGCGGGTCTCGTCAAAGCCAGCCGCGACGACGTGTCGAGCCAAGGTCGAGCAGCTCGTCGACCGCACTCGCGCGCTCGAGCGCGAGCTCGCCGCGCTGCGCCAGAAGCTCGCGAGCGGCGGAAGCCGCGACATCCTGAAGGAAGCCCAGGTCGTCAACGGCATCAACGTGCTCGCGGCGCGCCTCGACGGGGCCGATGCAAAGGCGCTGCGCGACACGGCCGATCAGCTCAAGGACAAGCTCGGCTCGGGTGTCGTCGTGCTCGGCGCCGTCGAGGGCGACAAGGTGTTTCTCGTCGCGAGCGTCAGCAAGGATCTCGCGGGCAGGCTCAAGGCCGGCGACATCATCAAGCCCGTGGCCGAGCTTTGCGGCGGCCGCGGCGGCGGCCGGGCGGACTTCGCCCAGGCCGGGGGCACGCGGCCGGACCAGATCGATGCCGCCCTCGCGCTCGTTCCGGGGTTGGTCGAAGCCGCCTGACCCCTGGAGTTTGTCTAAATCTGGCCGTGCCCAGAAAACTTAGGCAGGTCCAAGGTTTTGGGCTACTATGAGCCCGGGTCGTAGGTTGCCGCAGGGGGACTTACAACCGGGGGGGACTGGCCAGAATTAGAAAATAAAAGGCCGGTAGCCACGGACGTTCAGGGTCGATGCGGTCCGCACGGTGTGCGGAAGTGTCGGTCGTGAGCAAGGGGCGAATGTCGTACCCGTTATAACAACGAGCCCGCCAAAAAAAGGTGAGAGCTACGGGACGGCGAGCAGGCCGAGAAGGAGTTGGCTAATGCTGATCTTGACCCGACGCGTGGGGGAAACGGTGGTCATTGGCGATAATGTCACCGTCACGGTCTTGGGCGTGAAAGGCAATCAGGTGCGTCTCGGCGTGAACGCACCGCGAGAAGTCGCGGTGCATCGCGAAGAGATTTTCGAACGCATCAAGCGCGAGCAAGCCGAAGAAAAACCGCGACCGCATCTGAACGGCGCCGCGCACCCGTAACCAGCGGGTGATGCCCGGGCTCTACCGCCCGGCTCGTCGATTCGGAATCACGCGACCCGCTGCGCGGACGTCGCGCTTCTCGCGTTCCACCAGTAGAATCACTCCCGCAAACGACTTGCCCGCATCACGGAGAGATGGCCGAGTGGTCGAAGGCGCACCCCTGCTAAGGGTGTAAGGGCCAAAAGCCCTTCGAGGGTTCGAATCCCTCTCTCTCCGCCAATCTCCTCGCTCGGGAGTCCGTCGCTCCGCGGCAGCCGAGCGCGCGCGAGCCACTCGTCGAAGCGCGGGTCGTGCTCGATTTTTGGACGCAGCCACGGATCGACTCGCGTCCACCAGTACCCAGGCGTGCGGGGGCTCGTAGCTCGACAGAGTGAAACGCCTCGTCGAGCTCGCCTAACTGGGCATGCAGCGTCGCGCGGCCGAACGCGGTCCACGACGTAGGCTCTTGCTCCGCGAGCTTGGCCAAGATCGCACGATCTTCGTCCACGCGGCCGGCTCGCGCATAGCTCAAACCGAACTGCCACTCGAGCGAGGGGTCTCGCCACCATCTCGCGCTGCGTCGTGATGGCCTGATCGTGCATACGCGCGGCGCTGTAGGCCATCCCGAGCACCATCAGCACGCCAGGATTGTTCGGCTCGAGTGCGAGCGCGCGTTGCACCTCCGCGATGGCCGCGCATGGCGACTAAAATCTCTGACGAGATACAAGCCGCCGAGCCATAGGTGTGCAATGGAGTCAACGGATCGAGCTGCTGTGCGCGCTTGTGCTCGGCGATGGCCTCGTCCAACGGCTGAACAGCGCGAGATACCACGCGTAGTGGTAGTGGTTCATCGCAAGACTCGGTGCCAGCTCGTTGGCGCGCCGAAACGCGCTTCCGCGCCCTCGCAGTCCCATTCCATGTAGAGCTTTACGTCGGCGAGCGCTCGTGCGCTTCGCGAGGTTCGGATCGACGCAATCGCGCGCAACGCCGCGACACGCGCGCGCGGCCAAACGTCCGGTTGCGGTTCGGCTCCATGGCCGAAGGTCGCATAGCCAAGTGCGAGCCCGGCGTACGCGAGCGCGTCGCCCGGATCCCGATCGACGGCCTCATGAAAGATAGCCAACCCCTTTTGGATTTCCTGAGGCGTCCCCTTGTTCAATGGTGATGCCGCGCAAATACGCGCGATACGTGTCCGGGTTCACCGGGCGCGCCGCGAGCAGTTGCTGTTCCGCGGGAGTCACGGTGACCCGAACCTCGTTCGCGATGCGCTGCGCGATTTCGCTCTGCAGAGCCAAGACATCGGCGAAGTCGCGGTCGTATGCAATCGGCCCACAAGTGTCGATCGCTCCGCGCGTCGATCAGCTGCGCGGTGATTCGAACTTGATCGCCGACGAGTTGTGCAGATCCTTCTACGATCGTCGTGACGCCGAGCTCGGCGGCGATCTCGGGCAGGAGCTTGTCATTGCCTTTGTAGCGCATGACGGAAGTGCGAGAAATGACGTTGAGACTGCCGAGCTTCGAGAGGCTCGTGATCAACGCTTCGGTCATGCCGTCGACGAAGTACTCTTGCTCCAGATCTCCCGACAGGTTCACGAGCGGCAGCACCGCAATCGACAAGGGTTGCGCGTCGGTGGAGTCGTTCGGGCTCCAAATCCAAAGCGCCACCGCAGCGGCCGCTATTGCCGCTGCCGCAGCACCCGCCGCCAGCGCTAAACGCGCTCCGAGCCAAGTGCGGTTACGCGGCGCAGCTGTATCGGGCACCTCGATCGCGCGCACGCGCCATGCGTTGATCGGTTGCGCCACGTTCTTCAGCGTTTGCGGCCCGAGCGGCTCGTAGCGCGCCGCGACTTTGTGATTGACCGCCTGGTATGCAGCCTCGGAAATACAGAGCGTGCCCGGTTGCGCGAGTCCTTCGAGGCGCGCAGCGACGTTCACGCCGGCGCCGTAGATGTCGTCGGCATCGACCCAGATGTCACCGAGATTCACGCCCATGCGAAACGCGACTCGCCGCTCGCTCGGTTGATCCGAAAACAACGCAGCAACACGCCTGCTGCATCTCGAGACCGGCTTTGACTGCGTTCTCGGCCGTCGGAAATTCGGCGAGGAATCCGTCGCCGGTTAGCTTGACGATGCCGGCCGCGATAACGGGCCACGGCAGGATCGACCACGTAGCTGCGCGCGCGACGCCACGACTCCACGACCGCCGCTTCGTCGAGCTCCATGAGGCGGGTGTAGGAGGCGATGTCCGCGGCGAGGATCGCGGCCAGCCGTTGTGGAAGCTCTGTGGCCAAGTGCCAAGACCCCCGGGTTGCTTGCGCAGAGGCATGGTACTTTCAATCCCACCGTTATCCCAGCGTCCCTGCGCCCTCGGATTTGCGTGGACGGGGTATCATTCGGTTTCGTTTCCGCTCCGAGGTTCCCACATGAGACGTCTGACAGCCGCTACCCCGATTCTCGCCGCGACCGCGCTCCTGGGCGGCGCGCCCGCTTCCGCCCACCACAGCCAGGCCATGTTCGACACGTCCCAGGAGATCCTGCTCGAAGGCACGGTGCGCGGTTCGACTGGGTGAACCCGCACATGTACCTGATCGTCGCGACCAAAGGCCCGGACGGTCAGCCGGCGCTGGTAGAAGGCGAAGGCCTCGGGATCACGCAGGCGCTCGTCGACGGCCTCGATCGCGACGCGCTGAAGCCCGGCACGCCGGTCGTCGTGCGCGCGAATCCGAATCGCGGCGGCTGGGGCAAGCAGGTCCGCATCCTCGACGTCACGACGCAGGACGGCGAGATTCATCCGTTCTATGCGGCCAACACCAAGGCGCGCACGCTGACGCCGGCCGAGAGTCTCGAGGGTCACTGGGCGCCCGCTCGCGCTGCGCTCGGCGCGGCTTTCGGCGCCATGGCGCGCTTTCCGGTCACGCCGGAAGGCCGTGCCGCTCAGGCGCAGCTAATCGCCGACGGGCTCTGCTATGCCGAGCCCATACCGGTCCTCGCGATACTCGACGAGCTGCGCACGATCGAGGTCGGCGAAGACGAAGTCGTGATGCGGTTCGACAACACGGGCGACCGTGTCGACCGCACGATCCACATGACCGCGGCGCATCCGGCCAACGTTCAACCCTCGTACCACGGCCACTCGATCGGCCGGTGGGAGGGCGATACGCTCGTGATCGATACGATCGCGTTCGAGCCCAATCCGTCCGGCCTCGGCCTGAACGTGCCATCGAGCGCGGGCAAGCACACGGTCGAACGGCTGACGCTGACTGAGGACCGCACGCGCCTGCGCTATGAGGCCACCGTCGAAGACCCGACGTATCTCACGGCGCCGGCCACGTTGGCGCAGCAGTGGGACCACCGCCCCGACCTCGAGTTCTCGCAGGACACGGGGGCTTGCGATCCGGAGGTCGCGCGCAGGTACAAGGCCCACGTGCCGCAGCAGTAGACGGCGAACCTAGCCCGCGCGCGGGCCGTTGCGACGGCGGGCTATTTCTTGTCGAGGCTCGCGAGCCACTCGTCGTCGGAGCCGTCTTTCACGTCGTCGAACAGGTACGTGCCGAGATAGCGCTCGCCGGTGTCGGGCAGCATCGCGAGCAGCACCGAGCCCGGCTTCGCGGTCTCCGCGGCCTTGAACGCGGCGGCGAGCGTGGCGCCGGACGAGATGCCGACGAAGATGCCTTCCTCGCGCGCGAGCCGGCGCGCCATGTTCTTGCCTTCCTCGTCGGTCACGGGCAAGAGCTGATCGAACACTTTCGGATTCAGCACGTCGGGCAGGAAGTCCGGCGTCCAGCCCTGGATCTTGTGCGGCGCCCACGTCTTGCCGCCGAGCAGCGACGCGCCCGCGGGCTCGGTCGCGATGATCTTGACCTCGGGCCGCGCGAGCTTGATGACCTCGCCGGCGCCCGTGAGCGTGCCGCCGGTGCCCCAGCCCGTGACCCAGAAGTCGAGCCGGCGATTCGCGAAGTCCCGCAGGATCTCGGGGCCGGTCGTCTGGCGGTGATAGGCGGGATTCGCGGGGTTCTGGAACTGCCGCGCGAGGAACCAGCCGTGCTTCTCGGCGAGCGCCGCCGCGAGCCGCACCATGCCGGTGCCGCGCTCGGCCGCGGGCGTCAGGATCACCTTCGCGCCGAGCGCGCGCATGATCTTGCGCCGCTCGATCGAGAACGTCTCGACCATCGTCGCGACGAACGGATAGCCCTTCGCCGCGCACACCATCGCGAGCGCGATCCCGGTGTTGCCGGACGTCGCTTCGACGACGGTCTGGCCCGGCTTCAGCGCGCCGCGCTTCTCCGCGTCGTCGATGATCGCGAACGCCAAGCGATCCTTGACCGAGCTCAACGGATTGAACGCCTCGATCTTCACGTACATCGTCACGTGCTTCGGCGCGATCCGATTCAGCTTGACGACCGGGGTGTTGCCGATGGTGTCGAGGATGCTCTCGTAGATCATGGCTGTGCCTTCTTGGTGTTGGTTAGTAGCTTACACGAGCGCGTTCAGGCGCCGACTCGGACGCGAAATGCACGACCTTGCTCGGCGCGAACCAGCTGTAGCGTTCCGCATAGCGCGTGGTTTCGCCGACGATCAAGAGTGCCGGCGGACGCACGTCGAGCGCGGCCTGCGCCGCCGCGAGGTCGCGGAGCGCGGTGCGGACGACACGCTGCCGGTCCGTGGTCCCGCTCTCGACGATTGCGCATGGCGTGTCGGGCGCGTGGCCGTTCTTGATCAGTGCTTCGCCGATCTCCGCGTACTGCGCCACGCCCATGTACAGCGCGAGCGTCTGGCCGGGTCGGAACTCGCCGAAGTCCGGCGTGCCGTCGTCGCGCGTATGGCCGGTCGTCAGCAGCACGGCTTGCGACACGCCGCGCAGCGTGAGTGGGATGCCCGCGTACGCGGCGCAGCCTTCGGCCGCCGATACGCCGGGCACGACCTGGAACTTGAGCCCGGCTTCGACGAGCGCTTCGATCTCCTCGCCGCCGCGGCCGAACACGAACGGGTCGCCGCCTTTGAGCCGGCAGACGCGCTTGCCGTTTCTCACGAGCCCCACGAGCAAGCGGTTCAACTGCTTCTGCGAGATCGACGGCCGGCGCGGCGTCTTGCCGACGCAGATCAGCTCGGCATCGCGGCGCGCGTACTGCAGCAGCTCGCCCGCTACGAGCCGGTCGTACAGGACGACGTCGGCCGTCGCGAGCAGCTGCCGGCCGCGGATCGTGATCAAGTCGATGCCGCCGGGACCGGCGCCGACGAGATAGGCCTCGCCGCGCCGGGCCAGGGCCACGTCGTCGCTGCCCCAGGCCGCGAGCGCGGTTTCGAGCGCGCGCTCCGCGTCCGCATCGCGGCCCGCGAACGCGTGCTCGGCGACGACCCCGGTGACCACGCGTTCCCAGAAGTGCCGGCGCTCCGTCGCGTCCGGCACTTGGGCGCGCACGCGCTGCCGCCAGCGGCCGGCGAGCTCCGCAAGCGCGCCGAGCCGCGCCGGCAACAGCGTCTCGATGACGCCCTTGATCCAGCGCGACAGCACCGGCGACAGCCCGCTGCTGCCGATCGCGATCGTGACCGGGCTGCGGTCCACGATCGCGGGCATGATGAACGTGCACAGCGCCTGATCGTCGACGACGTTGCAGAAGCGCTTCGCGGTTGCGGCAGCCGCCGCGACCTTCGCGTTCACGGCCGGATCGTCGGTTGCCGCGACGACGAGCCAGTACGGCTCGACCGAGTCGTCGGCGTACGTCCCGGCCACGTGCGTGAGCCGCCCTTCGGCGGCGAGCTCGGCGAGGGTTTCGGTGATCGTCGGTGCGAGAACCGTCGGTACCGCGCCGGCCTCGAGCAGCAGGTTCACGCGGCGCTCGGCCACGGCGCCGCCGCCGACGACGAGAACGGCGCGGTCCTGCAAGATCCGCGAAGAGGGGTAGGTGCTGCATGGAACGGAAACCTTGGCCGGCACGATACCGCGCCGCCGAACGCCCGAACAACAACAAGTCCTTCTGCGTTTATAGCGCGCCGCCATAACGGGGCCGACTCAGCGATCGGTGCTGGGTCGCGCGACTCGCTGCGGGCCCGCAAGCCCAGCGGAGACGCCGTCGGCGCCGTTGACACTCCGATCTAACAAATGGTTATATGGCCCGCGAGGCCGCCGACTCGAGCACGAGGAAGCGGCCTTTTCATCTGAACGGAAGGGTGCCGGCTCGTGACGCTCAAGCAGCTGAAGTACCTGGTCGGAATCGCCGACAGCGGCTTGAACATCACGTCCGCGGCCGAGCGCTTGTTCACGAGCCAGCCCGGCATCAGCAAGCAGCTGAAGCAGCTCGAGGCCGAGCTCGGCGTGCAGCTGTTCACGCGCAAGGGCAAGAGCCTGGCGGCGATCACGCCGGCCGGCCGCGAGGTCATCGCGCGCGCGCGCAAGATCCTGCGCGAGGTCGGCAACATCACGAGCCTGGCGAGCGACCTCACGGCCGAGCTCGACGGCACGTTGTCGATCGCGACGACGCATACCCAGGCGCGGTACGTGCTGCCCGAAGTGATCCGCGCGTTTCGCGAGCGCTATCCGCGCGTCGACCTCGAGCTGCACCAAGGCACGTCGGAGCAGATCGCCGAGCTCGTCAGCACGAACAAGGTCGATTTCGCGATCGCGACGGGCTCGCAGGATCTGTTCTCGCATCTGACGCTGATGCCGATCTACCACTGGCACCGCATCGTGCTCGTGCCGAAGGGTCATCCGCTTGACGAAGCAGCCGCGCCGGTCGACCTGCAGGCGCTGGCCGAGCATCCGCTCGTGACTTACGTGTTCAGCGGCACGGGCGAGTCGTCGTTCAAGCGCGCGTTTCGCGAGCACGGGCTCGAGCCGCGCGTCGTGTTCACGGCGCGCGACGCCGACATCATCAAGACCTACGTGCGGATGGGTATGGGCGTCGGCGTGATCGCGTCGATGGCGTTCGAGTGCACGGACCGCGAGGATCTCGTCGCGATCGACGCGAGCGAGCTGTTCCCGCGCGTCACGACCTGGCTCGGCTTCCCGCGCGACATGGTGCTGCGCAGCTACATGGTGGACTTCATCAACCTGTTCGCGCCGCACTACTCGACGCGGCTGATTCGCGACGCCGCGCACGCGCAGTCGCAGGACGAAGTCGACGAGCTGTTGCGCGAGGTTCCGCTGCCGATCAAAGCCGGCTGCGAGCAGGAAGCGTCGGTGCGAACGCGCGCGAGCTAGGCGAACCCGGCTACAGATCGCCGAGATTGATCTCGTGGATGCCGCACTCGCGCTTCAAGCCGTCGAAGCGCGTCTCCTCGAGCGTTGCGACCTCGTGGATCGGCTTCGTGCTGTGATGATCGCCGATCGACACGTAGCCTTTCTCCCAGAGCGGGTGATACGGCAGGTTGTGCTTCGTGAGGTAACGGTGCACGTCGCGGTCGGTCCATTCGGCGATCGGATGCACTTTCCAGCGGCCGCCCGACCACTCGAGATACGGAATCTGCGAGCGGCTCTCGGCCTGATTGCGGCGTAAGCCCGCGAACCACGTGCTGACGCCGAGCTCGCGCAGCGCGCGGCGCATCGGCTCGACCTTGTTCTCTTGGTTGTAGGCGTTCGAGGCCTGCAAGCCCTAGGTTCCAGCGCTGGCCGTGGCGCGCTTCCTGCCAGGCCGGCGAGCGCTGCGCGCGTGTACACCTTGAGGTTCAGCTTCATGCGCTGCGTGAGCTCGTCGATGAAGCGATAGGTCTCGGGGAACAGATAGCCCGTGTCGACGAGCACGACGGGAATGTTCGGGTTGACCTGCGTCACGAGGTGCAGCGACACGGCTGCTTGCGCGCCGAAGCTCGAGGTCAGCACGTGATTGCCGGGCAGGTTCTCGAGCGCCCACTCGATGCGTTGGTCGGCCTTCAGCGCCGCGAACTTGCGGTTGCAGTGCTCGAGCGCGGCTGCGCGGCTGGCTTCCTCGTCGTACGCTTTCGCGTCGAACGCGTCGCCTCGCTCGGCTACCGGTGCGGCAACGTCTTGTAGTGCTGCGTTCATAAGTCGGGCTCCCGGAAAACCCGAGTGCGTAGCGGATTTGCCCGAGCCTCGGTGTTGGTTTTGCGAGCGGCTAAGGTAAGCGGCCGGCCTTATGAACTTGAACGGTTAAGTTCTTCTACCGCTATGCCCAAAACGCATAAGACGCGAGCGGCCGCTAACCCAAGCGACGGCGCGGGTTTCAGAGGGTCTGCGAGGATCGCCGCGACGGCCTCTTCGGCCGACTCCATCGCGCCTTCCATGCCGCGGCTCGTCGTCGCGAGATGCTCGCCGCAGAAATGCAGCCGGCCATGCGGCTGCCCGAGCACGCGCCGCGAAGCGCGTGACCTCGCCGGGCCGGAAGTAGGCCCAGGCACCGGCCGCGTGCGGATCCGCGCCCCACGAGTGCATGCCGATCAGCTCGAGCTGTCCCTTCGCGGCCGGGCGCATCGTTTCGATCGCCGCGATCACGGCGCGGCCCGCGTCGGCCGGTGACAGGCGATCGAGCGCGGCTGCCGTGTCGCCGGTGATCCACGCCGTGAGGCTCGTGACCTCGGTCGGCCGGTCGCGATTGCGCGCGGCCGCGAGCATGCCGGCGCGCGTATCGGTGAACAGGCTCGGCGCGTAGCCGTCTTGCTCCCAGAACCGGCTGCGCGGCGCGAGATAGACCTGCGTCAGCGGTTGCGACGGCAACGCTCGCGACGGCCTCGGCTTGCGCGGCGGGCAGCTTCGGCTCGATCGCGATTCGCCGCAGCACGCCGGTCGGCACCGCCGCGATCGACGTGCCGCGCGCGTGACGCGCCGGCCGTTCGCGCAGTTGCGACGACGCGCGATCGCGCGTCGAGCGCAATGCCGTGACGGCGTGGCCGAGCTCCACGCCGCCGGCGAGCGCCGCGGCCATCGCCTCGCGGAATGCGCTGCACGCCGTGCCGCGCGGTGAAGCCCAGGCTGTCCGTCGGGGCGAGCGCGCGTTGGCTCTTCGAGAACGCGCCGCGAAACAGCAGCAGCAGCGCGGACACGTCGTGCGCGTCGCGACCGAAGCTCACGTTCAAACCGTAGGCGAGCGCGATCGCTCGATCGCTCAACCCCAAGCTCCTGAACCACTCGTGCGCCGAGACGTCGAGCGCGGCGTGCTTGCGGATCGAGCCACTCGCTCGGGTGCTGCGAGCGGGTTGTCGCGCATCGTGAGCACGCGATGGTAGTTCCACGGCATCTGCTGCCTTGTCGGCCGCCGGGAAAATCGTTCGCCGGGATGCGTGGGCCAATCCTTCTGCCGAATGATCTCGCCGTTCGAGCACGAGGTCCTGCTCGCGGAAGAACTCGAGAACCGGCGTGACGTCCATGAGCTCGACGCCGTGGCGTTCGGCGGCGCCGATCACGCGCGAGTAGCCGGCGCCGATGTAGGTGCCGCCCGGCTTCGGCGGTGCCGCCGAGTTGCCGCATCGAGTGGATGCGCCCGCCGACGCGCTGCTGCGCCTCGAGCACGAGCACGCTCGCGCCCGCGGCCTCGAGCGTGCCGCGCCGCATGCAGCCCCGCGAGCCCGGCGCCGATGACGACGACATCGCGATCGGTGCTGGCCACGGCGCGTTACTTGTAGCGCAACGGATCGTCGACGCCGCACAGCGCGGGCTTCGGCTGGGCCGGGACGCCCGGACAGACAGCAGTCGACGGCACAGCGGTCGTGGCTCGGCGCCGAGCGTCCCCAGCGCGCGGCGCGGCGCGTCCGGCGACAGGCGCTCGACGATCAGCTCGCGGACCATCTCGACGTACGCGGTGTGCGTGCCGACGGTCGCGGCGCGCACCATCGGCAAGCCGATCTCGCTGCGCGGTCGCCGTGGCGTCGATGTCGAGGTCGAGCACGACCTCCATGTGATCGCAGACGAACCCGATCGGCGCGACGACGACGGCCGGCACGCCTTGGGCCTTCGCTTCGCGAAGCGCGTCGTTGATGTCCGGCGTGAGCCACGGTTCGCGGCTGTACGCGGCATTGTTGCTCTGATACACGAGCCGCCAGCGCTGATGCTCGAGCGCATCGCCGACGAGCCGGCAGCTCGCCGCGAGCTGCGCTTCGTATTGGCAGCCGCGCGCCATCGACAACGGCAAGCTGTGCGCCGTGAACAGCACCAGCGCGTGCTCGCGTTGCTCGGCCGGGCAGCTTCGCGAGCGCGTCCGCGACACAGTCGCTCTCTGCCTCGATGAAGCCCGGGTGGTTGTAAGGCACGCGCAATTTGTCGAACAGCGGTGCGTTCGGCACCGCGTTCGCAGCCTCGTAGAGATCCTCGCGGTAGCGGCGGCAGCCGCTGTACGAGCTGAACGTGCTCGTCACGAACGCGAGCGCGCGCTGCACACCGGCGTGCGCCATCTGCGTGATCGTGTCGGACAGGAGCGGATGCCAGTTGCGGTTGCCCCAATAGATCGGCAACGCCGGGCCGTGCGCGTCGAGCGTGAGCTGCAGCGCCTTGATGAACGCGCGTGTGTGCGCGTTGATCGGGCTCACGCCGCCGAACTGCTCGTAGCGCTTCGCGATGTGCCCTTTGGTCTCGGCGGACACGCGCAGCCCGCGAAACACGTTGTCGAGGAACGAGTCGACGTCGGCCGGCCCCTCGGGCCCGCCGAACGACACGACCAGCAGCGCGTCGTAGTCGCGTCGCGGCGTTAGGGTTTGGCTTGCCACGCGGCCTTGCCGACGAAGAACGGGCCCAAGCTGTCGAGGTATTGCGAGGTCTGCTCGGTCTTGCGCATCTCCTGCACGATCGCGGAGAGCGGGTGCAGCTGCGCGCCGAGCAGGCCCACGATGAAGTCGTTGTCGTTCTTGTCGAGCCCGTGGCAGGCCAGGCGCACGTCGGCAGCGTGCCGCCGCGCGTAGCGATGCGCGAGCGTGCCGTGCTCGGCGAGGATGTGTTTCTGATGATCGGGCGGCAGCGTCTGGAATTTCTTCGCGCGCTGCAGCGGGTACCAGACGCCCACTGATTGCTCGGGTTCGAGCAGCTTGCGGCGCGGGCGCTGGAACAGCGTGTCCTCGAGGTCGGGCTCGTAGCCGATCGAGTACGTGCGGCCGAGCATGTCGAAGTCCGACTTGTGCGTGTAGTCGGCGAACGGCCGATGGTTGAACAGCGTACGCAGCGTCGTGACGAAATAGCTCGGATCTTCGGCCATCGCGATCACGCCGATGCCTTGCGGGTCGTTCGCGTCCAGGTACAACGCGCCTTCGATGCCGTCCTCCGTCAGCGCCGTGATCGCGGCGTGCGGATCCGCGCAGCGGCCGAATGCCGTGAACTTCATGAATAGCCGGCGATCGAGCGAGATCACCTGGCCGGCGCGGCGGCCCTTCTCGGCGAGATCGAGCGACTCGATCTCCGGAGCTTTCTCGGTAGCGGTGGGTCGTTCGCTCATGTTGCCTCCGAATGCACGACGTCGACGAGCGCGGCGACGCTGTCGAGCGGGGTCTGCGGCAGGATGCCGTGGCCCAAGTTCACGATATGGCCGCGCGCCGCCGTCGTCGCGAGCAGCTCCTCGGCGGCGGCGCGCGTGGCCTTCGGCGCCCGCGGTCAGAATCGCGGGCTCGAGGTTGCCTTGCACGGCGCGCTGCGGATAGCGGCGCTGCAGATCCGGCAGATCGATGCGCCAGTCGACGCCAAGCACCTCGGCTGGCAGGCTCGCATACGCATCCATCAGGTGCGGCGCGTTCTGCAGGAACAAGATCCTTGGGATCCCGGCCTTACCGACCGTCGTCAGCAACGATTCGAGGTGCGGGCGGATCAGACGTTCCCAGCTCGCGCGTGACAGCAGACCCGCCCAGGAATCGAAGATCTGCACGGCATCGGCGCCGGCCGCGGCCTGTTGCAGCAAGTATTCGCCCATCAGGCTCGACAACCGGCCGAGCAATTGATCGAGCAGCGCGGGCTCCGCCGCGGCGAACGCGCGCAACGTCGGGAAATCCTTCGCGCCCTTACCCTCGACGAGATAAGCCGCGAGCGTCCAAGGGGCGCCGCAGAAGCCGAGGAGTGCGGTGCTCGTTCGGCAGCGCCGCGCGCGTGAGCTTCAGCGCCGCGATGACCTCGGGCGCGATCTCCTCTTTCGCCGGGCGGCGCAGTCGCGCGATCGCGGCCGCGTCGCGAATCGGATTCGCGACGACAGGGCCCGGAGCGAAATCGAACTCGATTCCGAGCGCGGGCATCGGGCTCATGATGTCGGCAAAGACAATAGCCGCGTCGAGCGGGTAGCGCTTTAGGGGCATCAGCGTGACTTCGGCCGCGAGCTCCGCCTCGCCCGCGAGCTCCTTGAACGCATGCTTCTCGCGGAACGCGCGATACTCGGGCAAATAACGTCCGGCCTGGCGCATGATCCAGAGCGGCCGGCGCGGCACGGCTTCGCGACGAAAGGCCTTCAGCAGGAGCTTGTCGTTGTTCATTCCGGTCCTATCAGTTGGTCGACTCGCCCACTTGCGGCTCCGGCGTGAAGCGATAGCCGACGCCGCGAACCGTGTGGAAATGCGCGGGCACCTCGGGGTTGCGCTCGAAGCGCTTGCGCAAGCGGACAATGAAGTTGTCGATCGTGCGCGTCGACGGAAATACCTCGTAGCCCCACACGCGGTCGAGAATCTCCTCGCGTGTCACGATCTCTCCGGGCCGATCGGCGAGAGCGCGGAGAATCATCGCCTCTTTGTGCGTCAACGAGTGCGGTGAGCCGTCCCACGCGCGCGCTTCATAGGTCTTGAAGTCGATCCGGTTGCCGCCGAACGTCAGTGCGCCGCCGGCCGATTGGTACCACGAGCTGCGGCGCAGGATCGCGGCGACGCGCAGCAGCAGCTCCTTCAAGTGAAACGGCTTCGAAAGATAGTCGTCGCCGCCGGCCTCGAAGCCGCGCACACGATCCTCTGCGGCGCCTTTGACGGTCAGGAACAGGACCGGCGTTTGCACGCCATCGCGCCTGAGCTCCGCGCAGAGCTCGAGGCCGTCCATCTTCGGCATCATGACGTCGAGCACGACGAGGTCGAACATTTCGGCGCGCAGCCGCTCGAGCCCCGCCAAGCCGTCGTACGCGACTTCGGCGCGATAGCCCTCCGCCTCGAGGTTCTCGCGAATCCCGGAGGCGAGATGCTGCTCGTCGTCGACGACGAGAATGCGTGCCGGTTCTTTCACTACGCAGATCCTACGTTGGGCCACCGCAGCGCGACTCTCGCACCTTTGCCAGGACCGTCGCTGCGCGCCTCGACCGTGCCGCCGGACAGCTCGACGAGCCGCCGCACGATGTACAGACCCAGGCCCGTGCCCGGCGTCGCGCGCTGCAGCTCGTCGCCGAGCCGATGAAACTTCTCGAAGATCTTGCCGGCATCCGAAGGATGGAAGCCCAAACCGTCGTCGGTCACGGCGAGCGCGACGCCGGACGCGTCGCGAATGCCCTCGACGGCGATGTTATGCGTCTTCGCGGCGACGCAGGACTTCAGCGCGTTGTCGAGCAGATTGCGCAGCCCCGTCTCGAGGACGAGCGGATCGACCGTGAGCGTCAGATCCTCAGGAATCGCGAGCTTCACGCGCACGCCGCTCGAGCGCGCGCGCTCGGCGATTGCGGCGATGGCCGCGACGGCCGCGTCGTGGAGTTTCGTGGGCTGCGGGCTCAGCCTCTGCCGCCCTTCCTCGAGCCGCGTCGTCTCGAGCAGGTTGTCGATCATCCGCAGCAGGCGCTCGCCGTCCTCGAGGATTCGCGCGCCCAAGCGTTTGCTGTCGTCCTCGCGGGCACGCATCACGAGAGTCTCGGCCGCGAGCTGGATGCTCGCGAGTGGGCTCTTGAACTCGTGCGACACCGCCGCGAGAAAATTCTGCTGCCGGCGCCGCAGCTCCGCGTCGTGGCGCAGCGTGCGCGTCAGCACGGTCATGCCGCCGATCAGCACGATCAGGAAGAATCCGCCTTCCCAGAGGATGCGGTTCACGCGGGCCTCGCTGTCGTCCACGACGGCGGGATCGAACGCCGCGAAGCGTTGCTCGACGCTGCGCGCGTAGCGCACGTGGTCGTACATCCACCAGCCGACGGTTGCTGCGGAAATCACGAGCAATAGCAAGAAGCCGATCTGCATCAGCTGGGTCGGATCGCGTCGTGCACTCATAGTCTTAAGCCGCCCCGCGCTATTCCAAGTCCGCGGGCAACGCGGCGAGCGCCACGCGCAACGCCTCGGCCAGTCGCTCGATGTCGCGGCGCGTGTGCGCGAGCGACAGGAACCCGATCTCGAACGCCGATGGCGCGAGCGCGACGCCTTGCTCGAGCAACGAATGAAACACGCGCGCGTAGACCTTCGCGGCTTTCGGGTCGAGCGCTTCCGCGGAGCGCGGCGCCTGATCCGTGAGCCACGCGATCCAAAACATCGAGCCGAGCCTGCACAGCTTCGTCTTCAGCGGAGCTTCGGCGAGCACGCTCGTGAGCTGCTCCTCCAGATACGCGCCGAGCGCTTCGAGCCGTTTCCAGCCGTTTTCTTTTTGCAGCATCCGCAGCGTCGTCAAGCCCGCGGTCATCGCGACCGGATTGCCGGACAGCGTGCCGGCCTGATACACGCCGCCTTCCGGCGACAGGTGCTGCATGAGCTTGCGCGGGCCCGCGAAGCCGCCGACCGGCATTCCGCCGCCGATGACCTTGCCGAACGTCGCGAGGTCGGGACGTATTCCGTAATGCTCGGCCGCGCCGCCGGCGCCGAGCCGGAAGCCGGTGATGACCTCGTCGAAGATCAGCAGCGCACCATGCTTCGTGCACAGCGCGCGCAGCGCTTTCAAGAACTCCGGCCGTTGCAGCAGCAGGCCGTTGTTCGCGGGCACGGGCTCGATGATCACAGCCGCGATCCGGTCGCCTTCGGCCGTGAACAGCTTCTCGGCCGCGGCTTCGTCGTCGAGCGGCAGCACGCGCGTGAGCGCGGCGAGGTCGCTCGGTACACCCTTCGAGGTCGGTTGGCCGAACGTCGCGAGGCCCGAGCCCGCGGCCACGAGCAAGTAGTCGACGTGACCGTGATAGCAGCCCGAGAACTTCACGACGAGGTCGCGGCCGGTCGCGCCGCGCGCGAGGCGGACGGCGCTCATCACGGCCTCCGTGCCCGACGACACGAATCGCACTTGCTCGATGCCGGGATACGCCGCGACGACTTCCTCCGCGAGCTCGATCTCGGGTTGGCAGGGCGCGCCGAACGACGTGCCGCGATGGCAAGCGGCGTCCACGGCCGCGATAACCTTCGGGTGCGCGTGGCCGAGGATCAATGGACCCCAAGAGCCTACGAAGTCGAGGTACTCGCGGCCGTCGGAATCCGTGACGAAGGCGCCGGCGGCCGACTTGATCACGATCGGCGTGCCGCCGACGCTGCCGAACGCACGCACGGGCGAGTTCACGCCGCCCGGCGTGACTTTCTTGGCGCGCTCGAACCACGCGTCGCTCTGCTGGCGCTTGCCTTTTGCCGCCTTGGTCGGCGTCACAGCCACTTCCCCTTCAGCGCGTCGCGGGCGTGGTACGTGATGATCTGGTCGGCGCCGGCGCGCCTAATGCTGAGCAGGTTCTCGCGCACGATCCGCGCTTCGTCGAGCCAGCCATTCGCGGCGGCAGCCTTCACGGCCGAATACTCGCCCGACACGTTGTAGGCCGACAGCGGCAAACGACTCGCTTCTCTGACGGCGCGAATCACGTCGAGATACGGCAGCGCCGGCTTGACCATGAGCCAGTCGGCGCCTTCCTCGACATCCTGAAGCGCTTCGCGCACGGCTTCGCGCCCGTTCCTGAAGTCCATCTGGTAGCTCTGGCGGTCGCCGCTCGCCGGCGTCGAGTCGGCCGCCTCGCGGAACGGGCCGTAGTAGGCCGACGCGAATTTCACGGCGTACGACATCAGCACCGTGTCCTCGAATCCCGCATCGTCGAGCCCGTCGCGGATCGCGGCGACGCGGCCGTCCATCATGTCGGAAGGAGCGACGACGTCGGCACCGGCGCGTGCATGGCTCACGGCCATCGCGACGAGCGGCGCGAGTGACGCGTCGTTCAACACCCGGCCGCCTTCCAAGATGCCGCAGTGGCCGTGGTCGGTGTACGCGCACAGACACACGTCGGTCATGACGACGAGCTCGTCGCCGAACTCGCGTTTCAAGCGCTCGCACGCCTTCTGCACGGCGCCGTTCGCGGCGGCGGCTGCAGCGCCGTCGAGCGTCTTGCCGCCGTGCTCGGGGTGGCCGAACAACAGCACGGCGCGAATGCCGAGCGCGAGATCCTTGCCGATCTGCTTCACGACGTTCTCGAGCCCCTGCTGCGCGATGCCCGGCATCGACGAGATCGGTTCGTTGCCGCGCTTAAGGGGCAGCACGAAGTGCGGCATGATCAGCTGCTCGGCGGCAACGGTGGTCTCTGCGACGAGGTTCCGCAGCACACGCGTGCGCCGAAGCCGGCGCAGACGCGTGCGTCCGGGGGTGGTGACGATCAATTCCGCCATTGCATGGCCTCCAAGATTCCTTCCAGGCTCGGCTCGCGCGCCTCGGCCGTCACGGCGAGCCCGGCTTTCCGCGCGGCCGTCGTGGTCGAGGGCCCGATCGTGTACACGTTCACAGGGATGTCGACTCTTATCTGGTGCACGAAACCCGTAACCGCCGAGGGACTCGCGAGAACGACATTATCCACGTGCAGCGACGAGAGCGGACGTCTCGCCGTCGGCGCGGTGGGGACGGTGCGATAGACGTTGCAGCGCACGCAATGTGCGCCGGCCGCGGCCACGGTGCGTTCGAGCACGTCGCCGGCGTTCTCCGCCACCGCCAGCAACACGCGCGGGTGGTGTGTGAGATCGCCCTCGTCGACCAGCGTGTCGGCGAGGCTTGCGGCGGTGCCGCCGCGGCCGACGAGATCCACGCGTTTCAGCGCCGCGTGCGCGGCGGCCGCCGTCGCCGCGCCGACGACCGCGACTCGCCAGCGCGCGGGTTGTGTCGGTTGCAGCGCCGCGAACGACTCGACGCCGTGCCGCGACGTGAACACGAGCCAATCCGTGTTCCGCAGCGCTTCAGCGAGCTGGGCTCGCAGCTCGGGCGTGTCGATGAGCTCGCAGCGAATGCAGGGCAGTGACACGGGCTCCGCGCCGCGCTCGCGAAACCGCGGCTCCCATTCCGCGCAGTCTTCCTCGCTGCGCGTCAGCAGCACGCGCCGTTGCGCCGTCGAGTGCGTGTGCGGAGTCATGCGCGCGCTCCGGCCTCGAGCTTGGCCCATACGGCTGCGCCGAGCGCGCGCACGTCGTGGCCTTGCACACGTGCGACACCGACACGGCCCGCGCGCTCATGCATCGCGATGAGCTCGTGCGCGCCGCCGTGTAGACCACCGTGCGGGACGCAGTAGGCGCCGAACGCGACATCGCAGCCGCCCTCGGCACGTGCCAGCGCATCGCGTTCGGCCGTCACGGCCGCATGGCTCGGCGCGTGATCGATGGCCTTCAGCGCCGCGAGCACAGCGTCGTCGTCGCGCCGGCATTGCACGGCCAGCGCGCCTTGCGCGGGTGCGGGCACGAACCGGGTGGGGTCGAGACGCCGCACCTCGATGCTATCGAGGCCGGAGAGGCGCCCTTCGGCCTGGAGCCGTTCGACGCCGGCCGCCGCCAGCAGGATCGCGTCGAACGCGCCTTCCGCGAGCTTGCGCACGCGCGTCGGTACGTTGCCGCGCAACGGCAGGGTGGCGAGGTCCGGCCGGAAATGCCGGAGCCACACGCGCCTGCGCGCCGATGCCGTGCCGATACGGGCGCCGCGCGCGAGCGGCAGCCAGTCGTCGCCTTCGACGAGCGCGCTGCGCCGAACGAGCAATAGATCCGCCGGGTCGACGCGGGCCGGCACCGCAGCGACGATGAGATCGGCCGGCGACGAGGTCGGCAGATCCTTGAACGAATGCACGGCGAGCTCGATACGGCGTTCCACGAGCGCTTGCTCGATCTCGCGAACGAACACGCCCTGCGGGCCGATCGAGCCGAACGGCGCCGTTTGATTCTGGTCTCCGGACGTCTTGATGATCGTGAGCTCGACGTCGAAGCCGGCGGCGCGCAACGCGGCCGCGATCGTTTCCGACTGAGTCCGCGCGAGCTCGGACCCGCGCGTGCCGAGCCTTAGCTTGCTCATGACTCACCGCCGCTACGTGCGCGCTGCTTTTCCGCGGCCGGCGTGGCAACCGCGCCTTTCAGCGCGGCGCGCAGCTCGTCGGCGAACTCGGGCTCGAGGCCGTTCAAGAACGCTTCGAGGGAACCGTCGGGACCGTCGTGCAGCAGACCGCGCAACCCCAGGCACGGGATGTGCGCGAAGCGCCGCGCCAGGACCTCGGTCCAGGTTTCGATCGCCGCGCGTTCGGCTTCGCCGAGCCCCTTCAGATCCTTCTTCAGCAGGCGTTTCACGCCTTCCTGCGCCGTTCGGCGATAGCGCTGCTGTAGCGCGCCGAACAGCGGGCCGTAGTAGCGCTCGGTGAAGCGGTCCTGCAGCTCGTCGAGTGCGCGATCCACTTGCTCGCGCGCGGGTCCGGCCTCCATCAGCCGCGCGGCACGATTCTGCTCGGCGTGACGCACGATCTCGTCCATGCCGACGCGCGGAATCGCGAGCTTCACGCACTGCGCGGCGTCGACGTCGCCGGGCACGGCCATGTCGACGATCAACGGCGGCTGGCCGGACGCGGTGCGCGCGGCGAGCCGCTCGAGCGCGGCCTCGGCCAAGATCGGCTCACCGGCGCCGGTCGCGGTCAACAGCGCCTCGACGGCCGGCGGATCGCGACGGAACGCGTCGAGACTCGCGTGGTTCGCGCCATGACGTGCCGCGAGCGACGCGGCCTTGTCGACGCTGCGATTCACGACGGTGAAATCGAGCCCCGCCTGCGCGAGTGACACCGCGGCGCGCTCGGTCATCGGCGACACACCGATCAGCGCGATCCGCCCTGGTGTGCGCGCGATGCGCTCGCGAAGCCGTTGCACTGCGATCTCCGCCAGCGAAACGCGGCCTTCCGCGAGCTTCGTGCCGCCGCGGACGCGTCCCGCGATCCGCAGCGCCTCCTCGAACACCAATCCCAGGCTCGGCCCGCACAGGCCGAGCTCGAGCGCGCGCTCTTGCGCGTAGCGGACTTGGCCCACGATCTCGGTCTCTCCCACGCACGCAGAGTCGAGGCCCGCCGCCGTCAGGAACAGATGCTCGGCCGCGCCTTCGCCAGCCCAGGCGCGCAGCCGTCGCTCGGCCTCGCCATCGGCCGCGGCGCGGCCGGTCAAGAGCTTGAACGCGTCGCGCCGCAGATCCGCGGCGGGTGTTTGCTCGCTGCGCGCGAACAGAATCTCGACGCGATTGCATGTCGCGAGATATGCGAGCTCCGATAGCTTGAGGCGGCGCGCGAAGTCGGCGAGCAGGTCCGCCGCTCGTTCCTGGTGCAGCGCGAACTCGGCGAGCGCTTCGCTGCCGCCTTGCCGCCAGGAGATGCCGACCAGACCCAAGTGCTCGAGCACGCGACGCACCGTGTGACAGGGGAGAGGAAAAGCCTAGCTCCACGCCCCGCCGCTGTGTCACAGCCGTGTCACGGCCGGGTGCGGCAAGTCGCAGTTGCGAACGATTCTCTATGCGTCGAATGCCGCGGCCGTCGAATCCTCGAGGGCGGGAAGCGCGCCACGAATGCTCGCGGCGAGCGTGAGCATGCCGATGGTGCGGGCCTGGTTGTGGACGCTCGAGCTTTCGTAGCGGGCCCGATTCCAGCCGAAGTAGCTTTCGCGCAAAGCATCCGTGCAAAAACGCGAGGCGAGCTCGACGGTGATCGTCAGCGTTCCGCCGCGGGATCGCGCTCCATTCGTCGCGAGTCAGGAAGCCTTTGGCGGCTTCTGCGTATCCCAAGATCGCGGCGTCGAACAACGACCCGTCGAAGCGCGCGCTGGCGGCGTCTTCGTGCGCCGGATTGCACCACGAGCGCAGCGCGTCGCCGAGCTCTAGCGCAATCTGCATCCTCGAAACGGTATCGAGATCGACCAGGCACAGGGCGCGATCGGAATCGGCCGAGAAGATCAGGTTCGAGATCTTGGGATCGCCGTGCACGACGCGCTCGGCGGTCTTCGGCAGCCGTGGCAGTGTCGCCGCGGCTTCGAGCACGCGCTCGGCCAGCGCTGCGATCGTGTCGAAGTGCCTGTGCGTGCGGTGCTCGACCAGGGCCTCGCGCAGCGTGCGCAAATGGCGCGGCGTGTCGTGAACACCGGGGCGACGGTGCAGAAACGAGTGATCCAGGTCGCCGACGGCACGATGAAACGCTGCGACGACGCCTCCGGCCGCGCGCGCCTGCGCCGGTGACTCGAGCGCGTCGCGGCAAACGCCTTCGATACGCGTGAGCACGCGCCACAGCGTGCCGTCGTGCTCGAGCCACAACGCACCGGCCCGTGTCGGCACGAGACGTGGCGTGAGCATGCCCTTGCGCGCGAGGTGCTCGGTCACGGCCGCGATGTCGATGTTGACCTCGGCCGTGAACAGCGGGCTCACGCGTTGCAGCACGAGCGCCGCGCCGCGGCGCGATCGTACGAACCACGTCGGATTGATCAGACCGGACGCGGCGCGCGCGAGAGATTCGCGGACGAGCTCGTAGGCTTCGAGCACCGCGTCGGGAGGACTTAAGTCCTGGGCTGACATTCGGCGCCATGATAGCCGGAAGCCGGCTCGGCGCCGGGGCGCCTCTAGAGCTGCACGTCGAACTGCGCGAGGATGCGCCCCGTGCCGGCGGCGCAGCTTTCCGCGCTCAAGATGTCCTCGCCGCGCAGCCGGTAGTGCTCGCGCATCTCGGCTCGCAGGTACGCGGATGTGTCGGCGCCGATGCTCTCGGACGCTTCCTCGATCGCCCGGCTCAGAACGGGCAGGAACGCATGAAATTTGCGTAGCGAGCCCAAGTTCGCGACCAGCGCCAGCACCGAGGCGCGGCCGTGCATCGTGAAGAACTCGATTCGCTCGTGGCTCAAATAGAGGCCGACGTAGAACGCCACGGCACCCGCGAGCACGGCCATGCCGAGCACCGAAGCTGCCGCGACATACAGCACGTCGAACCGCAGAAGGAAGGCCGCCAACGCGGCCGTTGCACCGCAGCCGAGTGCCGCGTACAGCCAGCGCGCAGCGATCGTTCGCTCGATCTTCGGTACGGGATCGAGGAAGCGGAGGTCGAGAAAGAACGACTCGGTCTGCTTGCCCTTCCGCAACGTTACGACCTTGAGAACGCCCTCGGTGTAGAACGTAATGTCGGCGCCGGCGTGGCGCAGCGGGTTATTCAGCCCGACCTTGCGGCTGATCGTCTTCGCGGTGGTGGCGGGGTCGGCCGTGAGGTCGTCGCCGCCGATATAGATGTGCTCCGACGGCGAGTCGTCGGTGGGCGTTGGCTTTGCCGCGGCGGCCGCGGTTTTCGGGGTCGGAGCCATGGTGTCTTGCGGAACAACCTGTCACGGCCGCGGATCGAAGAGTCGTGGGCTTGGACTGCGGTCCACAAGCGAGCACTCTAAGGGTCGGGCCGCGGGGCGGCCGTGAGGACGTTCACACTTGAGCCGTGCTCACGATTGGTGCTTAGGGTTTCGTGGCCGGGCGCGCTTACGTTATAAAGGGTTTCAACACGCGGTCATCGGAGGTGCAACCATGATTCGCGCATCGTTTGCTCGGTTCGCTGCTCGGTTCACCATGGGCGCGCTGCCATTGCTGCTCGCGTCCGCGGGCGTATTCGCCCAGGACGACGAAGAAGACAACGAGCCGTTCGACCGAACCCCGGTCGACTGCGTACGCGTGTCGTCGATCGACAAGACCGAAGCCGTCGACGACCAGAACATTCTGTTCCACATGCGTGGCGACGACGTCTACAGGAACCACCTGCCGCAGCGTTGTCCGCGCCTCGAGCAAGAAAACCGCATCGCGTACCGCGTGTTCGGCGGCCGGTTGTGCAGCTCGGATTCGATCACGGTGATCGAGGACAGCGTGTTCGGCTTGCAGAGCGGCTTCACGTGCGGCCTCGGCGATTTCGTGCCGCTGTCTCCCGAGGAGGTCGACGACCTGCGGAGGCAAGAGGAAGACCTGCCGGCCGGCGCGGATGCGATCGAAACCGAGGCGGTCGAGCTCGACAAGCCGGCCGCGGAACCGCCACCGGACGAGAGCGCCGAGGAAGAGTGAGGCTACTGTAGGCCGAACGGCAATGCGTTGCCGTTCAGCGTCAGCGCGCCGCTCTTGAATTCCACCTCGCTCACGTACGCGTCGCCGTCCTCGACCAGCACGCCTTGGCCCACCAGCAGCGTCAGCGTCAGGCCCGCCTGCGCCTCGGCCAGGTAATCGAGCTCGATCCGCCGGCACCGAGCCGTCGCTGGCGAGCTGCAGCCGCGCGACGAGTGTGGCGAGGTTCTGCGCCAGCGCTTTCGACAGCCGGACTTCCGCGGTCGTGTCGAGTAGCCCGATCACGAGCAGCGGGTTCTCGATATCGAGCGTGCCGGCAGGCGGCAGCCGCGCCGGGTCCGCGGCGACTTGCACGCGTCCGTCGAACGGCTCTCCGTCGAGCTCAAAGCGAATCGGATCGAGAGCCAATG
Organism: uncultured Gammaproteobacteria bacterium; assembly: GCA_963741255.1. GTDB lineage: Bacteria > Pseudomonadota > Gammaproteobacteria > Steroidobacterales > Rariloculaceae > FEN-1219. The sequence goes on from CAVUHM010000004.1 coordinate 67,503, forward strand.
TCGGCCCTGCCTTCAGCGCGCGCTCGAGATGCGGCCCAAGAGTCGTCAATGGGTCCACTTGGCTCGCGACATCTTCGATCGCGGCGCCGTACGCGTCGAGCGCAGCGACGTCGACATTACGCACGGTCACGTCGATGGCCGCGGCCGTGACCTGGCTCTCGGCGATCCGCATCGACTCGAGGGCGTAGGCGATATGCATGTCGATCAACACTTCTGCGGCGTCGAGCGTCGACTCGCTCGAGATTTGGAGCTTCGCGGCTTCGAACACCGGCGTTCCGCCCTGGAACGCGTCGCTGACCGCGATGCGGTCGATCGAGAACGTGGCTTGGCCCGGCATCACGTAACGAGAGCGGATCTCGTTGTCGACGCTCGCGCGGAGATCGGTGACGAGGAACGTGCCCGTGGGCGCAGTGAAATCCACCGAGGGAACGTGCGTGCGAGCTACGAGCGCGCGTCGGCCGTCGAACGTGCCGTCGAGCGTGGCGCCCGAGAACGTCACGAGCGCTTCGTCGATCGGTAGCTCGAAAGCCGGCGCGTCGGCATCGAATGCGAGATTGCCGCCGAAGCCGGTCCGGCCGCGAAACTCGAACACGTACGGCACGCCCGAAGTCTGCGTGAGCTCGGTGACGCCCGGAGCCTGCATGTCGAGCCGCGCGACCCACTTCGACCAACCGAAGTACACGCCATCGAGCACGGCGATGGGACCATGCGCGAACTCCACGGCGAGCGGAATTGCAGGCACGTTGCTCTGCATCGCGACGAGGTCCGGCGGCAAGCCGCCGAGCTGCACGGGATCCGGCGCGAAGTTCAGGACGATGTTGGCCGTGCTGTGAAACCAGCCGCGGTCGAACGCCGTGACTTCCGCGGACGCCGTGCTGCTTGCGTCGATCGCCGCCACGCGCTCGCGCACGCGCGCTTCGGTCATGGAGCCGACGACCGCGGGCAGCGCGAGCAGCGCCACGAGGACCAATGCCGCGGCGGCGGCGATGATGAGCTTGTTCATGGAGCGGTCCTTCGGCGGGATGGCAGGCGCCTCGGATCATCGCGAACGGCCCTGCGGCGGTCAACCCGAGAGTGGCAGGCGGACGTGCCAGGCGGAGGTGCCGGTGTTACGGTTCGGTTGAGCCGAAACCGTAACACCGGCACCAAGCATGTATATACCGAAGCACTTCGAAGAGACGGCGCCCGAAACGCTGGCGGCGTTCGTCGACACGCACGCGTTCGGCACCTTGATCACGGCGCCGCAAGGCCGGCCGTACGCGAGTCACGTGCCGTTTCTTGCCGACATCGAGCACGGCATCCTGAGTTGCCACCTCGCGCGCGCCAATCCGCAATGGCTGCAATTCGAGGCGGCGCCCGAGGTGCTCGTGATCTTCACTGGCCCGCACGGCTACATCTCACCGACGTGGTACACGGATCCCGGCGTGCCCACGTGGAACTACAGCGCCGTGCACGTGTACGGCACGGCGCGCGTCGTGGACGATCTCGAGCACACAGCGCGGCACGTCGAAGCGTTGGCGGCGAAGTTCGAGCGCGGCAACGCCTCGCCGTGGGTGCCCGATTACGACCCGCGGCGGCTTGGCGGAATCGTCGGCATCGAGGTCCGGATTCGCTCGATCGAGGGGAAGTTCAAGCTCAGCCAGAATCGCTCGGCGGCTGACCGCAACGGCGTGATCGCGAAGCTGCGGGCCAGCGGACACGCGCATGACGCGGAGCTCGCGGAGCTCATGGAAGCGTCGCTCTAGGCGCGCTTGTGCAGAACTGCCACGATTAGACCTTCGACGAAGGGGGTTAGCCATGCGCACGAGTACTCGGGTCGCGCTCGTCACGGCGAGCGTGTGGGCATCGGTCACCTGGCAGCTTGCGGACGCGCAGTCGACGGCCGGTGAGGACAGTCAGCAGATTCTGACCGTCGATCACTACGTCCCGAACGTCTCGACCGTCCCCGCGATCACCGGCCAGACCGTGCAGCTCTACGTGCGAGAGCGCGTGAAGCTCGCGACGGTGCAGCGCGGCGTTCCTCGCGACGATCGTGTCGTTCTGTTCGTGCACGGCGCGGGCACGCCGGCCGAGGTCGCGTTCGACGTGCCGTACAAGGACTACAGCTGGATGGCATACCTCGCCGCCGCCGGCTTCGACGTGTTCTCGATGGACATGACCGGCTACGGCCGCTCGACGCGGCCGCACGTGATGAACGACGTCTGCAATCTCTCGGCCGAGCAACAAACGGCACTCGGCCGCACGCCGTGCAACGCGACGCACACGGCGCAGCTGACGACGATCGCGTCCGACTGGGACGACATCGACGCCGTCGTCGAGTACATCCGCGAGCTACGCGAGCGTGCCGCGCGTGAGCCTAGTCGGCTGGTCGCAGGGCGGGCCGCGCGCCGGCGGTTACGCTTCCCGAAATCCGGACAAGGTCGCGAAGCTCGTATTGCTCGCGCCGGGCTATCGGCGCGACTCGGCACAAACGCCGCCGCAGCCGAGTCCAGCCGCCGGCGTCGCGTTCAACGCGCAGTCGCATGTCGACTTCACCGCAAACTGGGACCGGCAGGTCGGCTGCCCGAATCAGTACGAGCCCGGGGCCGCGGCCGCGGTTTGGGCGGACATGCTCGCGTCCGATCCCGTGGGCGCGAGCTGGGGACAAGGCGTGCGGCGAGCGCCGAACACGACCACGTGGGGATTTGGTCGCGCGGCCGTCGAGCGGATGCAGACGCCGACCCTGATGGTCGCCGGCATCCACGACAAGCAAGTCGTGCCGGAGCGGGTTCACGAGTACTTCGCCGACCTCGGCGCGGAGAGCAAGGTGCTGCTGGACTTGGGTTGCGCCTCACATAACGCGATGTGGGAGGCGAACCACCTGCTGTTGTTCCAGGCCTCCCTCGAATGGCTTACGGCCGGCACGGTGCAAGGTATGGCAAAGGGCACCGTGCGGCTCGGTTATTGAGGCCTCCTGCCATACAATTCTTCAAGGCGCCACCGAGCGGCGATGCGTATGATTTCGTCCCTTCGGATCGAGAAAACGAGAATGACAAAAAGACTCACGGCCGCGCTCGCCGCGGCTTGCTTGGCGTTCGGATTGCTGGGCACCGGTGCAGCGCAGGAAGGCCACCCGTTGAAGGGCTCGTGGCTCGGCGAGTGGGCCGGCAACTCGGTCCACGGCGACAACATCCTGTTGATCCTGGATTGGGACGGCAAGGCCATCACGGGCATGATCAACCCCGGCACCGACAACATGCCGCTCACGAAGGCGTCGCTCGAGCCGAACGGCTGGGTGGTCAGGCTCGAAGCCGAAGGCAAGGACAAAGACGGCAGCGCGGTCCGCTATGTGATCGAGGGCAAGATCGAGAATCTCGAGCTGCCGAATCGCTCGATCAACGGCACGTGGTCGAGCAACAAAGGCCGTGGCGCGTTCACGGCGAGCAGGCAATGAGCCGCGCGCTGAAAATTTTCGTCGGTGTCGGTGTCGCGCTCTGCGCGTCGCTGGCCGCGGCGCATCATCCCGTCACGGCGAAGTTCGACGATGCGAAGCACCTCGACCTGCGCGGCATCGTGACGAGCGTCGACTGGCGCAACCCGCACGTGCATGTGTTCGTGAACGTGACGCGCGATCGCGGCGTCCTCGAGAACTGGGCCGTCGAGCTCGAAAGCACGGTGCTGCTGCGCCGCAGTGGTTGGCAGCACGACACGCTGAAGCCCGGCGACGCGGTCGAGGTCAGCGGCGCGGCAGCGCGTGACGGCTCGCGGCAGGTGTGGGGCGAGCGTGTGATCGTGTCCGCGACGCAGCGCCAGGTCTACAACGTCACGGACTTGGGTCCCGAAGCCCCGCAATCGCCGCGGCCGACGCCGCGCGGCGGCGACGGCAAGCCGCTGCTCGGCGTGGTCGACGGCGCGGGCGGCTACTGGTCTTATCCGACGAGCACAGTGCTGCAGCAGGCCGGCGCGAACGTTCAGATGAACGCGGACGGTGTGCTCGCTCGGCTCTCGGACGCGCCGCGCGTGGCGCCGTTCCAACCTTGGGCGCTCGGCGTGTATCAGCACCGTCAACAGCGGCACCTCGCCGACGACCCGGGCTTCCTGAATTGCAAGAATCCGGGCGCTGTGCGGCAGTTCCAGTCGCCGTACGGCGTGCAGTTCGTCGAGGACAGGGCGCGCAATCGCATGTTCGTGTTCATCGGCAGCGGCAATCGCAATTACCGCATCATCTACATGGATGGCCGCAGCCCGACGGGCCAGGTGCAGGGCGACGACGACAATCCGCTGTATTACGGCCGCGCCGTCGCGCACTGGGAAGGCGACACGCTCGTCGTCGAGACGACGGGCTTCAACGAGGATTTCTGGTTCACGAATGGCGGGTTGCCGCACACGAACCAGTTGTCGCTCGTCGAGCGTTTCACGCGGCCGGCGTTCGATACGCTGCGTTACGAGGTCACGATCACCGATCCCGGCGCGTACACGCAGCCGTGGTCGAGCGGCTGGGAGCTCAAGTGGGTGGGCGGAGAAGACCTGCCCGTGTACTTCTGTCAGGACAATCGTTCTTAACGCGGCGCACGCCGCGCAAAGTTTCGGAGGATCGCAACATGAACACTCGTAAATTGGCCGCGGTGATGTTGGCTGGCTCGCTCGTCAGCGGCGCAGCGCTCGCGCACCATTCGTTCTCGGCCGAGTTCGATGCGGACAAGCCCGTCAAGCTCACCGGCATCGTGACGAAGGTCGAATGGACGAACCCGCACGTGTGGTTCTACATCAACGTGAAGGACGAGGCGACCGGCAAGGTCACGAACTGGGGTGCCGAGATGGGCCCGCCACACGGACTACAGCGGCAGGGCTGGCGCCGCGAGACGTTGAAGATCGGCGAGTCGGTCAGCGTCGACGGATTCATGGCGCGCAACGGCGAGAACCGCATGAACGCGCGCACGGTCACGTTGACATCGACGGGCGGCCGGCCCGGGCAGACGCTCGACGCCGATTCGAGCGCAACCCAGGGCAATTAGTCCGGAGAGAGGCTCATGAAGCAGATCGTGCTCGCATCCGCCTTGGTGTTGGTGGCGCTCGCCCTCGCTGACCCGGCCGACGCACAACGCCGCGGGCGCAATCCGAACGCGCCGCCGCCGGGGCCGGCGCCGCGTGACGCGGATGGCCGCGCGATCCTCTGGGGCGCGACTCCGGACGAGAAGGGCGTGTGGACGCCGATGTTCGGCATCACGGACCCGATCAATCCGGTCGATCAAACGCCGTTTCAGCCGTGGGCGCGCGCGCTCTACGATGCGCGCCAGATCCACGAGCTCGAGCCGCACACGCGCTGCAAGGCGAGCGGCACGGCGCGGCAATTCCAGACGCCGTATGGCGTCGAGTTCGTCGAAATGGCGGAGCTCGAGCGGCTGTACATTTTCGATATCGGCGGCCCGCACACGTTTCGCACGGTCTACATGGACGGCCGTTCGCATCCGCGCGACCTCGAGCCGAGCTACTACGGACATTCGATCGGCTGGTGGGAAGGCGACACGCTCGTGATCGACAGCTTGGGCTTCAACGAAAGCTTCTGGCTCGATCGGCGCGGCATGCCGCACACGACCGAGCTGCACACGGTCGAACGTTTCACTCGCAAGGACTCGGACACGGTCGAGTACTCGATCAAGGTCCACGATCCCGGCGCGTACACGGCCGACTGGACCGGCGGTTTCGACTTGAACTTCGAGCGCGGCGTCGAGCTGTTCGAGTACTCGTGCCAGCAGGCCAACTACGCGGTCGAGCTCATGGTCGGCGGAGAGCGTTCGAGCATCGATCGCACGAGCCCGATCGTTCCCTAGTTCCGCCGGCGTGTTCGGTCGCCGGCTAGCGGCGAATCCGGTCGTTTCAATCGAACTCGTGCCGACGCTGAGTCAGTGCGTCGCGACGTGCACTGTGTCAGTGCGCTCGGCGTTCGGAGCGAACCAAGCCGGTGCGTGCCGAGAGTCGGGACACGAGCGTTCGACGTTGCTTCGCGTGAGTCACGCACTGTGGTCATCATCGCGTAACGCGCGATCGTCGATGCGGCTTGCGTTGCGTAACCCCATCTCCTAACCTCGTCGTTGCTCCGACTTCGCGCGAACGCAGCGCCGCATTCCCGCCTCCCCTATGCAAGAGACGCGGTACAAAGCGTTCATCAGCTACAGTCATCGTGACGACAAGTGGGCCGCGTGGTTGCACCGCGCGATCGAGACCTACAAGCCTCCGAAACGCCTGGTTGGGCAAACCACCAAGCACGGCGAAATACCGCGGCGCCTCGCGCCGGTGTTTCGGCGATCGCGAAGAGCTCTCGACCGCGACGGACCTCGGTCCGTCATCAACGACGCGCTGGAGCAGTCCGCGAGCCAGATCGTGATCTGCTCGCCGGCCGCCGCAACGTCGAAATGGGTCAACGAAGAAATCCTCGCCTTCAAGCGCCTCGGCCGCGAAGATCGGATTTTCTGTCTCATCGTCGGTGGCGAGCCCAACGCGTCTGATCGACCGGACAGCGACGAAGAGAGTGCTTTCCGCCGGCGTTGCGCTACAAGCTCGGCGCCGACGGCAAGCTCGGCAGCGAGCGCGCGGAACCGATCGCCGCCGATGCACGAGACGACAAAGACGGTCGAACGAACGCGAAGATCAAGCTCATTGCCGGCGTGCTCGGGGTGGGCTTCGACGCGCTCAGGCAACGCGAGCTCCACCGCCGGCAGCGGCGCCTGGCGGCCATCGCAGCAGCCTCCGTAGTCGGAATGATCGTCACGACCGGCCTGTCCGTTGCCGCTCTGTTGGCTCGCTCGGAGGCGGAGGAGCAGAGGCTCGTGCGCAGATCGAGGCCGAAACGGCGAAGCAGACCACCAACTTCATGGTGGGTCTCTTCAGCGTGTCCGATCCCGAGCGAAGCGCGAGGCAACACTGTCACCGCACGAGAGATCATGGACAAGGGCGCCGACCGGATCCAGCGCGAGCTCGTCGAGCAGCCGGCGATTCAAGCGACGCTGATGGAGACGATCGGCACGGTTTACACGAGCCTCGGACTCTACGATCCGGCGACTTCGTTGCTCACGAGCTCTCTCGAAAAGCGCCGCGCCCTCTACGGTGAGCGCAACCTGGAAGTTGCGAGCTCGCTCGAGCGGCTCGGTGAAGTGCTGAAGCTCAAGGCCGACTATGCGAGCGCGGAAACGATGTACCGCGGCGCTCTCGCCGTTCGCGAGCCGATCCTCGGGCACGACAATGCCGACGTCGCGCGAACGCGGTACGAGCTCGCGGACCTGCTCGAGCGCATGGGCAGTTTTCAGGCGCGCGAGCCGCTATTTCGCGACGCACTGGAGTTGCGGCGCGAGCTCTTCGGCAACGACAGCCCGGAGGTCGCACAGAGCCTCGAAGGTTTGGCGCTGAACTTCTATGACCAGGGGAATTTTTCCGATCCCGGCCGCTACTCCGCGAAGCGGTAGCCTTACGGCGCAAGCTTCACGGCGGGCCGCATCCCGACCTCGCCGAGGCTCTCAACAATCTTGGCTTCGTGCTGCGGCCGTCGGCGAGTACCGCGAGTCGGAGGCCCTGTACCGCGAAGCGCTCGACATGAACCGGTACCTGCTCGGGGACGCTCATCCGGAAATCGCGATGGGCTGAACAACGTGGCGTTCGTTCTGCATGACCAAGGCGAGTACGACGAGGCGGAGGTTCTGTATCGCGATGCCATCGAGATGCAGCGTCGCTTGCTCGGCGAGGAACATCCCGGACGTCGCGATGGCCCTGAACAACCTCGCTTTCTTGTTGCATGACAAGGGTGACTTGGAGGGCGCGATCGCGATGTCGCGGCAGTCTCTCGAGATGTTCCGGCGAACCGTCGGCGACGAGCATCCGTCGGTGGCGCAGGTATCGGCCAACCTCGGCATGTGGCTGACACAAAACAGGACTACATAGCCGGCCAGTCGCTGCTTACGGGAGTCGCTCGAATTACGTCGACGACTACTCGGGGACGAGCACGCTGATGTCGCGGAAGCATGACTTCGCTCGCTGATCTGCTGGTCGACACCGGTCGATACGAAGAGGCGCGCACAATGGCTGCCGGGGCGAAGGCCATTTCGAGAAGGCGCTCGCAAAGAACCATTGGCGCACCGCGAGCGCGACCAGCGCCGAAGGCGCTGCGTCGACGGGTTGAATCGTTACGCCGAGGCCGAGCCGCTGCTGCTGGAGAGCTTCGACGTGCTGAACGACGACCGCGCCTGCCGTACTTCACGACGAATGCGACGAGGCGGGCCGTGGAGTTGTATCAACGCCTCGGCGAGCCGGAAAAGGCGACGAAGTACATCGCCATTCTCGCGCAGAACCAGAATCGATGAAGGCTATTCTGCGTCTCGTGCGGCCAGCCCGCAAGCGGATAGCTCTCGGCAGTGAGTAGTTGTTCTTCGGGTCGATAAATAAGGTCGCTGCAAGCTGTTGTGCGCCTGCCGTCGTCGGCCACGTGAGTCTCGATAGATGCCGTAGACCGGGAGAAGATCATGAAGAATCAAGCCCGTGCGTCGAGTCTGCTCGCGTTGTTGGCCGGTCTCGCACCGTCGTACTGAAGGCGACACCACCACGTTCGGAGGCAACGGCCATTCCTGCGAGGTCGTCGCTGCGCCCGGCGTCACGTGGGAGGTGGCCAAAGCCGCGGCCGCGGCGCGGTTCGTCGTCGTGCGCGATCAACGTGTACGGCCATCTGGCGACGATCACCACCGGTACGGAAGATCAATTCATCGAGGTCCGCGAGTCGCGGTTACGCCCAAGGAGGCTTGGGTCGGCGGTCGGCAGGTAGCCTGCGCGCTGCCGTCACGGGATGCGGCTGGATCTGGGACAACGGCGGAGGAGCCGATAGCGCCGCCGGCTTACACGAACTGGCAGGCCGGCGAGCCGAACGACGCCGGCGGCCCGCGAGATCTACTCTCGGTGTCGGCCTCGCGACACGCCTGGATGGTAATGATGAACGAAACGTCGGGAACATCGAGCGGTTATATCGTCGATCGACATTCCAATCGACGCGGCGCAGTGCGCGACGCCTGCGGGCTGCGAGATCGTGCACGGTCGAAACCCTGACCTACGCAGCGACTCCGTGCCTCTGGGCGGTTCGATTGGCGTGACGACGCAGCAGATCACCGATCTCGATAGTCGATGCGGTGTAGCGCCGTTGCCGCTCTTCTTCAATTCGGCGGGATCCCACAGTTGGTCATTCCGCCGACCTTGCTGCGGCTCGCCGGATTTCCTGGTCGTCGACCACGCCGAGCTTTGACGTCAAGCAGGGTGTGGTCCAAGTCGAGAACGATCTGGACGAAGTGCTGCCGGCGATTTCGCGGACGGCGCGTAGCTGCCGATCACGGGCGATCCGCAACTGCAGACTGTCGTCATCTGGCGAACTCGGCGATCCCTCGCAGATGGAGGAGTCTTCTCTGCAGCCTCGTCGACAGGATTCGCCTATGCGGGTAGTGCGGGCGAATTCACCACGGCTGTGGCGGCGGGCGCGGTGTCGTCCGAAGCGCGTCGTACCACGTGATCGGCGGCCTATTGCCTTCGGTCCATACAGCGCGAACCTGTGGAACACGAACCCGCGATCGGTCGTCGACGGCTTCGTAGCCTTGACGAGATACAAGCTCGACCTGCTGGGCGCGGCCCTGCTGAAGCCAGAATGACCGCGTCATCAGCAACAAGGACTACTGAAGCACCGATGACGTCTGGATGCCGCCGTCAGGCAGTTCGATCGCCGCCAGTACGCCCTCTCGTGGCTCACGCTGCAACTATTTCGCTCGAGCTCGAGGACGCTGTCGTCCCGACGCCCTTCAACCACGACGGCGATCTGCGGATGCGCACGGTGAACATCATTCATGATCCAGAGAAGGTTTTCCTTTGACACGTTGAGTGTCGCGGCCGCCGGGCATGGCCGGCGGCCGAACTCGACGCTGCGAGCCGACGCCGGCTCATCCGCGGGACGGCGGCTCGTGCTCGCGGTGATCCGGTCGATCGTCCAGAGATAGCTCTCCATCAACGAGTCCCGGCCGAAGTCCGCGAGAAGTCGAGACGGGTCCGTCGCCGTCGCCGGCCTCCGCGAGCTCGATCTTGGCACGCGAGAAGTGGCGAGCTGATCCCGGTACTGCCAAGCAGCTCCCGAGTCGCGAGCTTGCTTGATACAGCTCCCAGATGCCGAGCCACAGGAAGGAGGCCCATCAGGACATCAGGACATGTCTGGCGCTGAATCCGGCGTCAGAAAGAGCTTCCGAGCGGTTTGCGAAGACGAGCAGGATCACGGTGATGAACGCGAGCACGTCGAGCAGCGCGGATTGAGTCGCTGCGAATCTGTGGTGCGTTCGCTCGAGCTGTTTGACCTTCGAGTTGAAGTCGACTGCTGCCCTTCTATCCATACTCGCTCGGCGGAGCGGAGATTGGCGTTTCGCGTTTCTCGGCTCAGTGCTCGCCGTCCTGTCAGTGGCGTCACGTTCTTCAGCACGTTCGTAACCCAGCTGAAGCGTGGAAACTGATCGATGCCGTGAGCTTGATCAAGTTCGGCTTTCACGTGTCGGTCTGTTCCGGTCAACCGCAGCAAGAACTCGGTACGCATCGTCTCGGCGAGCACGCGGTACGCAAGATGCTTCGAGAACCAATGGCGCGATTCACCGCATGGTAGACGCCAGCCCGACACCAAGATGCGCAAGTAGATCACGAGGAAGACCCTAGCGGGGACGAGCTCGCATACGCCAGGAAGACAGCCCATCGCCGATGCCATGTAGCTGAACCATCTGAATAGACGCAGGGAATGCCGTCGATAGAACACGGCGAGCGCATCGGATCGGCGGTACTGCGTGTCGATGTCATGCGGATGCGCTCGCGCTCCTCGGTGGAGACGCTGTCGGGCAGGCTGCCCATGAGCGGCCTGGTCGCCCTGAAGTCGCGTTGTCTCTGCAGAGCCGCAAACTCACTGTTGTAGCGATCGAGGTCCATGAGCTGGTTGCGTAGCTCTGCCGGCATTTGCGTCTGACGGCGCAGCACGTTCTCGCCGACGCCCGACAGATAGCAAGGGGGTTGGCGTTCGCTGTCTCGCGGCGTGCTATCGCGCTCGACGCGGATCCAGTAGACGGTCTGCTGGCCCCAGGGGATGTCTCGGTGCTCTTCCGTGAACGAGAAGTGGTTCGTGCCGGGCGAGCCGCTATGCGCCGAGAGGTACTTGATCACGGTATCCGCTGTTCCGCCCGGCAACGTCGGAACTCGCCATCCCAGAGCGCGACCAACAGGTTGCTCTTGCGAACCAGCGCGTTCGTGAGATTCGCGTAGAGCGCATCGCGAGCCTGGGTTCCCGAGGCTCCGGCGAGAGGCGCCGGCTCCACGCCCTCGGGGAGTTGGAGCACGCTCTGCCGCGTGGCGGGGTGCGCGAGCAGCCGCCTGAGCAAGGCGAGCGACTCCGGTCCAAAGTCTTTCGAGTATTCGTCGAGCGGCATCGGCAACACGGCATCGACCGGCAGGTTGCGCTTGAGGGCGGCTTCCGCGACCAACAAGTCGGCGCCCTCGGCCATACCGACCATGACGCGGATTGGCGTGCTGGGCACGAGCCTCTTGAGCTCGTCGAGGAACTCGGCGGCTTCGGTCCCCGCGTGCTCGGCGCGTCCCGAGAGGATGTCCCTGTGGCCAGAGACTCCGACGACGAGCGGTGCAAGATGGGTAGGCAAGGACGCGGGTGACAC
>CAVUHM010000005.1:0-201911 GCA_963741255.1 uncultured Gammaproteobacteria bacterium
GGACAACGCCCAGTACTGGCTCGCCGAGACCCACTATGTCAGCCAGGCCTTACGACCAAAGCCTTGCCGGCCTTTTACGATAGTGGTGGACAAGTACCCGAAATCGCGCCAAGATTTCCCGATGCGCTTCTGAAGATCGGGTACTGCCAATTATGAGTTGAAGCGCTTCGACGCCGCGCGCAAATCCCTGCAGGCAGTGGTGGCGAACTACCCGGAGACCACCGCGGCGCGCCTTGCGGGCCAGCGGCTCGAGCGGATGACCGGCGAAGCGCCTCTAGCACTGCCCGTCCGCCGCCCCGGCCCGAACCCGGCCCAGAAGAAGCCCTTGTCCGCACTACGCATCACCGAGATTTTCCGCTCGCTGCAGGGCGAGGCGCGATGCCGTGGGCTTGCCCACGGTGTTCGTGCGCCTGACCGGCTGCCCGCTGCGCTGCCAGTACTGCGACACGGCGTACGCCTTCACCGGCGGACAGTGGTGGACGCTGGAGGAGATCCTGGCGCGGGTGCGCGAACTTTGCCGCGCGACACGTGTGCGTCACCGGCGGCGAGCCGCTGGCGCAGCCGAACTGCCTGCCGCTGCTGACGCGCTGTGCGACGCCGGGCCATGAGGTCTCGCTGGAGACCAGCGGCGCGCTGACATCGGTCGGCGTCGATCCGCGGGTGCGTGCGCGTCGTGGACGTGAAGACGCCGGCTCCGGCGAGGCGCGCGCAATCTGCTGGAGAATCTCGACGGCCTCAATGCGCAGCGACCAGGTCAAGTTCGTCATCTGCGATCGCGGCGACTACGAGTGGGCCGCGCGCTGGTCGCGCAGCGCGCCCTGCAGCAGCGTGCCACGGTGCTGTTCTCGCCCAGCCACGAGCAGCTGCGCGGCGCGGCAGCTCGCCGACTGGATCCTCGCGGACCGCCTGCCGGTGCGCTTGCAGGTGCAGCTGCACAAGGTTCTGTGGGGCGATGAGCCGGGGCGCTGAGCGAGTGCGCCGCGCCATCGTGCTGCTCTCCGGCGGCCTGGATTCGGCCACTGCGCTGGCCATCGCGCGCGCGCGCAGCGACTGGAGTGCCACACCCTGGCGTTCGACTACGGCCAGCGCCATGCGGCGGAGCTCGCCGCCGCGCGGCGGATCTCCGTCGCTGCGGCGCGGTGGAGCATCGCGAGCTGCGGTCGACCTCGCCGCGATCGGCGGCTCGGCGCTGACCGACCGCGCATCGCCGTGCCCGAGACCGCCCGGCCCGGAATTCCGGTGACCTACGTGCCGGCGCGCAACACGCTTTTCCTGTCCCTGGCGCTGGGTGGGCGGAGGTGCTCGGCGCCGACGGAGATCTATCGGTGTGAACGCCGTGGATTATTCGGGCTACCCGGACTGCCGCCCCGAGTTCATCGCGGCCTTCGAGCCGCTGGCGCACCTCGCGACGCGGCGGGCGTCGAGGGCGGCGCTCCACGTCGCGTGCGCCGCTGATCGCGCTGACGCAAGGCCGAGATCATCCGCGCGCGGCATGCGAGCTCGGCGTGGACTACGCGCTGACGGTGTCCTGCTACCAGGCCGACGCGCAGGGCGCGCCTGCGGGCGCTGCGATTCCTGCCGGCTGCGGCGCGCGGGCTTCGCCGCCGCCAGCGTGCCCGACCCCACGCGCTACGTCTGAGGGCAGCGCGCGCCGCCCGCCCAGTACCGCGCGAGCCAGCTCGCGACATCGTAGTCGGCGAGCGAGCTCGCCGCCGTGTGTTTGCCGTCGCCAGTCTCGACCTCGAGGTCGTAAGAGAGCTTGTTGCCGGCCTGCATGCCGCGCTTCGCGTGCACGTGCTTGATCCATTGCCGCGGAATCTCGATCGGCTTACGTGCCATGAAGCCGCGGCGTGCGAGCGTGAGCACACCCCTATCGAGCGTCACGCGATACTCCGTGAACCAAATCGACAGCACCCACCAGAAGAGCAGCGCGTCGAGCAGCATGAACACGATCGGGATCAAGATCGGCGCGTCGCTGAAGAACAGCACGACGCCTGCGATTCCCCAGATCGCCGCGAAGAGCGTGAGCGCGGCCACGGCGCCCTTGTTCTGACCGCGGCGAAATGTCCATGCTTCTGCACCTTGCGCCGTACGCGCGTAATCGATGCCGAGCGCCGCGAGCTCGTGATTTGTCGGCCGCTCGCTGAGCGCCGGCGCCATGGTCGCCGGCAGCGCCGCCGTCGGCGTCTCGGCGGCCGGCTGCGCCGCTTCGCCCGTGTCGAAGACCGGCAGCTCGAAACGGCTCCAAAAGTCGGGGCCGGGGCAGGCGCCGGCGACTTCGAGGCGCCACGAGACCTTGTCGTCGCCTTCCTCCATCGTGGTCGGTGGTTGCCCGGCCGGCATGGCGATGTCCACGGGGATCGTGGCGAGCGGGGCGATCTGGCATTGGTGGCGCGGTACGCGCCATTGCTTCTGCCACAACAGTTTCTCTTCGGTGCTGCTCTTTTGTTGCCACCGCGGCGCGTACGCGGTCTCGACGCACTCGAGCTCGAGGTGGAAGTCCGCCGTCACGGGTATCTCTGCGTCGACACGAATCGTGCCCTTGAGCCGGCCGCCGAGCGGGACGGGCAAACGCTGCAAGACGAAGGGTCGGTATCTTGAAACGTTTCAGCTGCAGCCACGCGCGAAGTGCCCACGCCGCGAGACCGACTCCGATCAGAGGGAACCAGAAGCGCGACGGCGGCCGCAGTGTTGCCCTCGGCGATCTCGCCGGGAACGATCAGCGCCGCCGGCAGCGAGATCAGGTTCCAGAGCACCGCGAAGACGATCGCGACGTACGCGCCCGCGCGTGTCGAGCCCGCGATGCGGCCGTTCTTCCATTCGGGCTCTCCAGCGCCATGGCTCGTCGGGGAATGGGGCCCGCAATTTTTCGTTCGGGGCAGCCATTTTGCTTGCCCGCGTAGCGCGCGCCGAACAGCAGCCCGAAACCGACCGTGCCGAACACGATCGCGAACACGCCTTTGAAGATGAACAGCCCGGGCCGCAGCTCGCGATTCAGCACGGCGCGATACGGTTCCTCAGGGTCGACGTAAGCGGTGACCGGCGTATCGTTGTCGTGCGCGGCACGCAGCTCACGGTAGATCTCCTGCTGAAAACGACCGATGTTGTCGCTGCCCGTGTCGACCGCAACGCGTGTGCCCTCGTACGGGAGTGCCGGCGTACTCGTATCGATAGATCGCCGTCGCTTCGTAGGTCGTGTCGCCTTCGCTGTCCGTGTGCTCTTCGAGATCCGCCTCGATGATTTCGGCCGGCACGGGAGCCCAGCCGGCGATCTCGCGCCACTCGAGCAGCGTCCAGCCGCTCCAGAACAGCGCACCGACGCCGACGGCCGCGAACGGCAACGCGAACAGCATCAACCAGCCGGCGCCGCGCCGGTGGGGTCTCGTTTCGGATCGCGTGAATTCAGCAGCATCGTCGGGTCCCCGCGCCGCTATTAGCTCAGGACCGCGGCCCGCGAAGCGATGACGTGGTTCTCTGGTCTCAGGCCCCTATAATGTCGCCCACGCCGCAGCCGCGGCGCGCGCTTACCGCGGAAACATTTCGCGGTTTCGCTTTCAGAGCACCCGGGCCGTTAGCTCAGTTGGTAGAGCACTGGACTTTTAATCCATTGGTCGCTGGTTCGACTCCAGCACGGCCCACCAATTTTCAATGACATATCACCGATACCTGTGGTGTTCTCGTGCGCATTTCGGCTGTTTTGCTACCAAAAACATTTGCAGGGACATTGGTCTTGCGGTTTCGTCGTGTTCAGGCTCATCTGCTCGTTGTATGGCCGCGATCACCGACCTTTCTGACCCTTTGAGCGACGAGGAGCTCGAACGCCTGCAGACAATCCTGCTCGATCGCGTCGACGAGGATGCGGTAACCGACGGCAAAGACGAAGGTGTCCTCGATGTCTCCGAGCTCGACGGCTTGCTGACAGCGGTGGTTGGTGGGCCGGTGACGATCGTGCCCTCGCGCTGGCTGCCGGCAGTCTGGGGTGACTTCGAGCCAACGTGGCACAGCGTTGACGACTACGGGGCATTCATGTCGATGCTGATGCGACACATGAACAGTATCGCCGAGACATTGATTGAAGAGCCTGAAGCCTTTGAGCCGATGTATCTGGAGCACGTTTGGAAGGGCAAGGCCGTCCTGGTCGTCGATGAATGGTGCGAGGGCTATATGCGGGGCGTCGGTCTAGCGGCCGATGAATGGCGCGCAGGAGGGCCCGAGATCGCCGATCTTCTCGCGCCGATCCGCGCGTTCACGGCCGCGACGGACTGGCAGGCGCACGAGATGTCCGAACCCCTGGCCGCGAAGTTCCGCGATGCCATTGCGCCCAACGTCCGGGCGCTCCACGCCTACTGGCTCGCACGGCGCGCGAAGGAGACGCAGAGTCTCGCGCGGCAAGCGCGTCCGTCGTTGCGCGTGGGGCGCAACGAGCCGTGCCCGTGCGGCAGCGGCAAGAAATACAAGAAATGCTGTCTGCAGTGACGCACGCCCTTGTCACGCGGCGATCCGGCTCCCGCATGCCGCCTCGTTTAGAGCATCCTTTGCGAGGCGCCTGAGCGTGCCTTACAATCGACGCAGAAGTAAGGAGAACGACAATGGCCGAATCAGCAGTAACCAGTAAAGGGCAGATCACGATCCCAGCCGAGGTACGAAGAGCCATGGGGCTGCAGCACCAGGATCGGGTCGTTTTCACGGTCATGCCTGATGGCACCACGGTCATGCGGGCCAAGACGCGGTCGCTGCACACATTAGCAGGCCTGCTCAAGCGAACGGGGAAGAGACTATCTGTGAAGAAGATGCGGATCGGGCGGCGTTAATCTTTGCCAACCCTCGATACCAATGTGCTCGTGCGGTTACTGGTTGGCGACGACTTGCGACAAGCTGCGCATGCGGAAGCGCTGGCACGAGAGAGCGCAGAAGCGGCCGAGGCGCTGTTCGTCCCCCTGACCGTCACGTTGGAGCTGGAGTGGGTGCTGCGATCAAGATATCGCTTCTCCAAAGACGCCGTTCTCGCAACGCTAGTAAACCTGCTTGAAACCCGCGAGATCGAATTCCAAGACGAAGGGTCCGTGGAACGCGCGCTTTTTTTCTACAGATCGAAGAACGCAGACTTCGCTGAATGTCTGCATCTGGGTTGCGCAGTCACCCACGAGCGGCTGCCGCTGGTCACGTTCGATGCGCAAGCGGCAAGGCTGGACGGCGCCCAACTCTTGGGAGGCTCGTAGATTCGAAGTGCGCTGAGCGGAAAAGCTGCGCGGGCCGAACGACATTGGTCGCTGGTTCGACTCCAGCACGGCCCACCAATTTTTCACGTGAAATCCATGGGGTAGCATTGGTGACGGCGCGGACGAGTCTCATTCCCGTCAGCGGTACGTCATGAAGACTTAGGTCGCAGGAGAAGCCGATGGCGCGTTATGTCGACGGATTCGTAATTGCTGTTCCGAAAAAGAAGCTGGGCGCCTACCGCAAAATGGCGAGGCTCGGCGCGAAGGTTCGGAAGGAGCACGGCGCGCTCGAGTACTACGAGTGTATCGGCGAGGACCTCGAGGCGCAGTACGGCATGATGCCGTTCCCGAAACTCGCGCGCCTCAAGAAGGGCGAGACGGTAGTCTTCTCCTGGATCGTCTACCGCTCCAAGAAGCACCGCAACAGCGTGAATGCGAGGGTCATGAAGGATCCGCGCATGAACAACCTGGGCTCAAGGAGCATGCCGTTCGATATGAAGCGCATGGCCTTCGGCGGCTTCAAGACACTCGTCTACTGGTGATCAGGAACGTCGCGCCGCATTCGCTGGGCGCTCAGAGCGGGATCGGCGTCGGGAGGTGGCGCTCGAACATGCGGGTGCGATGAGCGACGAGGCTCGCCGGGACGGGCGTGCCCATGTCCTCGCGGAGCGCCGTCACCGCGCGCACCAGGTCGGGGCGCATCTGCGGGCACTCCTCCGGGAGGCGCGCGACCATCAGGGTGAGGCACGTCGCGAGGTAGACATCCGCTGCGCTCACCCGATCGCCGACGAGGTACTCGCGATCGGCAAGCTCGCGCTCGAACGCAGCGAGGATCTCGCCGATCCGCGGGCGCGCCCGCTCGACTGCGCGTACGGAGTGCCCGTATTTCGGTGCGAGGTACTTTGCGATCGGCAGCGGGAAGCCTCGCGCGCCGTCGCTCTGCAATGATGCGTCGATCATCAGCAGCCGACTGCTCCACGCGAGGCCGTCCTCGCCGGCGAGCTCCGACACGAGCCCGAATGTGCGCACCCGCTCTCCGCCCGGGATCACGCGCTCGCCGCCGAGCTGCGCGGCCAGTGCGAGGATGTCGGCCCACGAGCTCCGCGGGAGATCGTCATCGTGGAAGACGACGGGGCTGTTGTGGGTGCGGGTCCAGGCTGAGATCTCGGATTGCGCGTCGCGCGTCGCGCGCACGACCTTCACCGGCACCTCGGCGATTCGAAACAGGCCCTTCGCGGCCTCGCTCCAAGGGCTCGCGATCGCAGACGCGGACACAATCCGCACCCCGCGCGCGCCGCGCGCCGTCTCGAGGTCGACGATCTCGAAGCGCTCCATGGAGCGACTGTAGAGCACCGTTTCATTCGATTCCACGGTGATCACGCGGCCGCGGAGACCGGGCTCAAGATGAGAATGGTTGCAATACGTCCTCTACAATTCGGCGATGACAAAGCGCGGATGGATTCTGTTTCTCTCATTGGGCTTGCTTTGGGGCATGCCCTATCTCCTGATTCGCATTGCCGTCGCCGAGATCGACCCCTTGGTCGTAGCGGGTGGACGCACGCTGATCGGCGCATTGCTACTGCTGCCGATCGCGTTGCATCGCAACGCGCTCGCCCCCGCGTTTCGCAAATGGAAGTGGCTGCTGGCATTCACGCTCATCGAGATGAGCGTGCCGTGGGTATTGTTGGGGCATGCAGAGACGCGGCTCAACAGCTCGACCGCCGGACTGCTCATCGCGGTCGTGCCATTGTTCGCCGCGCTGATCGTCACGAAGCTCGGGCACGAGCGTCTCGAGCCGCGCAGGATGTTCGGATTGGGGTTGGGTTTCGCCGGTGTCGCACTGCTCGTTGGCCTCGACATTCACTTCACGGACCTGCTCGCCGTGGGCGCTACCATTGTGGTGTCGCTGTGCTACGCCATCGGCCCCATCATCATCGACCGCAAGCTCAATGACGTGCCTGCTATCGGCGTGATCACCGCCTCACTGGTCGTCGCCACCCTGATCTACGCGCCGTTTGTTCCGTTCCTGTGGCCGACGCAGATCAGCGCAACGGCCGCGTGGTCGGTCGTGGGACTCGGCGTGTTGTGTACGGCCGGCGCATTCATGGTGTTCTTCGCGCTGATCGCGGAAGTGGGTCCGGCGCGCGCCACGGTGATCACCTATGTGAATCCCGCCGTGGCCATCGCGTTGGGCGCGCTGGTATTGCACGAGCCGCTCACGATCGGAATGGCGATCGGCTTTCCGCTGGTGATCGCGGGGTCATACCTCGGCACGATGCGGGTTCGCACTGTCGCGGCCGGGAAGCCCGTGACGGAATCCTAGGGTGCGGCCGCGCTGCTCGTACCAAGATTAGTGAACCGCGCGCGCCACGCCTTGATTCGAGCCGGGGCCTGCGGCACGCTTTTCGATGCTGGATGGCACCTGGTGCCGATCACAACTTTGCGGGGGAATGAAATGATCAAGCGAACTTTGGGATGTGTCGTCGTGTTCGGGTGTCTGATGGCCAGTGCGTCGCTCCAGGCGCATCACTCCACCGCCGGCGTCTACGACCCGGGCGAAAGAGGTGAAAGTCACGGGCGCGCTGGCCAAGCTGCAGTTCGTGAATCCGCACGGCTCGATCGTGGTGACGGTGAAGAACGCCGACGGCACGACGACCGACTGGACGTTCACGACCGGTTCGGCGACGGCGCTCGCCTCGCAGGGGATCACCAAGGTCGGCCCGAACGCGCTCAAGATCGGCGAAGAGGTGACCGTGTTGGGCACCCCGGCACGGAACGGGAGTCCATTGGCAGGCCTCAAGTCGCTGACGCGGGCGGATGGCACGGTCCTCGGCAACACCGGCGGCAATTGAGTGAACCGGGGGGAGATCACCATGGCTTCTCGAACAAGAATGATGTGCTCAGGCGTCGCCATCGTTGCGACGCTCATGATCGGCGTGCCGTCCGTGTCTAGCGCTCAAGACGAAGGCTCGGAATTCGGCCCCCAGATCAGCACGGCGCCGCCCACCGGCGCAGGACGTCGCGGCGCAGGCGAAGGCGATGCGTACACGCCTGCCCCCGGCGCCAAGGACCTGAAGTCGGTGCTGTTCAACTGGGCCTGGCACATGGGCATGCTGCGCAGCACCGAGGAATACGATCTGCTCATGTCGCTCGTGTATCAGGGCACGGGCACCGTCCAAGTGGGCGGTCAGCCCTGCAACGTGACGATGTACCGCTCCGACATCAGCTACCAGACGTCGGGCGAGCGCATCCGCATCACCGGCACTCGGCCGAACGGCCAGAGCTGCAACACGATCGAAGTCTTGAGCGGCGCGTACACCTGGAACGAAGACATCATGGGCGCCGAGCTCGTCGCGGGCCAAGGCAAAGCCACGCCGATGCCGGCCGCCGTCGAGGAGCGGATGATTCGCCTGTGGGCCAACCCGCAGGGTGCGTGGAAGGCCGCAATGTTCGGCACTCAGGACACGAACGCGCCGCAAATGGCAGCGAGACCGCAACGCGTGCCCGCCGACGTGGCGAAGGTACACAAAACGTCGGTCACATGGTCAGGCAACAAGCCGGTGGTGACGTTCCCGATCCCGGGCGTCCCCACTGCAACGGCCACCGCCACGCTCGACGCGAAGTTCATGGCCGAGAGCGTCGTGGTGAAGAACGGCGCGGACACGTACGAGTTCACGTACGGCAACTACAAGGACTGGAACAACCCGCTCCATCCTGCCGAGGCGTTCTACACCGGCAAGATCACGGAGAAGAAAAACGGCACCGTCGTCCGCGACATCACGACGACGATGACGGAAACGGGCCAGCTGTATGTCGTGATGCCCGTGCCGGCGAGCGTGAAGGCGGCGATCAAGCCGACGCATCAGCCTCCGAACTGGACGCTGACGCCGCGCGAACCGCCCGCGCCGGTTGCAGCCGCTGCCACGCCGCGCCGCGCCGATGGGAAGCCGGACTTCTCCGGCAACTGGAATCGCGCGCTCAATCCAGTCTCGGGTAATGGAGCCCGCCGCTGTGGCCCGACGCAGGTGAAGGGCGGCGGAATCAACCCCGAGTACGGCTGCACGGGCGGGGGAGACAACTTCTGGATCGAATACGCGTGGATTTCGCCGTCGCGGTTCGGGATCCTCGGCCGCCCGAACTACAAACCCGAGTTCTGGGACCAGATCCAAGAGCTCGATATGTGGACGAACAAGTACGACCCCGTCATGACGTGCAAGCCGCTGGGACTGCCGCGGCACGGCACGCCGACGCGGATCGTCCAAACGGATAAGGACGTCGTCTTCTTCTATCCGATCAATGCCGATTACGGCGGCGGCAACAACGAGTACCGCGACATCCCCACGGACGGCCGCGAGCGCAGCGCGCTGGATGTGAGCCTCACGACGTTCTATGGGCGAGAGCCTAGGAACCTGGGAAGGCGACACGCTCGTCATCGACTCGATCAACTTCGACGATTCGTACGTGGTTGGGACGAGGCGGCCTCTTCCACTCCAGCAGCATGCATATCGTCGAGAGACTCACGCGTGTCGGCAACGAGATCCGCTACGACATGACGATCGAAGATCCGGAGGTGTTTCTCGAGCCCTGGGTGATGCCGACGCGCGTGCTGACGCTGGCCCAGGGAGCGGCTGCCGACAGAATCCCGGCAGAGCGCGCGAATTGCGAAGTGTACGAAGACGGACAACGTCACGAGTCAGGTTCGACACTAACTTCTGACCAAGAGCAGTCGTTAAGGGACAGAGAGCAGGGCTCTTTGTCCCTTAACTTTTTGTAGCGGAAGCCCGGCCGGTCGGGCGACCGGCTGCAGATGGGCGGTTCGCCGCTGAGCGCGGCGCGAGCTCGCAATGCGCGGCATTGATACGAGATGGGGCGCGGTTGCAAGGCCAACTTGACCGACGTCGTCCGCGATTATGTCGCTGCCGCGTTGTGAGTGTTCTCATAGTCTGGTATGAAAGTAGGCGTCCCTTTCTGTCCGTCGAACAAGAACAAGACCGGCGAGCGCACGAGGACTTCGTTCATGGTATCGACACGAGTCATGTGCCTGCTGCGCCGGCGCTCGCACTCGCCGGCTGCGGAGGTGGTGGCGGTGGCGAAACGCCGTCGGCGGTGACGCCTCCGTCCTCGGTGTTGGTTGAAGGGGCGGTCCAAAACGGCCCGTTCATCGTGGGCTCCACGGTACTGATCAATCGGCTCGACGAGCCACGGTGCAGCTCGACGCCCTCGACGTTGCTGGCCGAGATCGAAGACAGCGTCGGCTCGTTCTCCTTCGAGACCACCGAGAGCGGGCCGGTTCAGATCGTCGCGACGGGCTACTACTTCAGCGAGCTGACGGGCCAAATCTCGGACGGCCAATTGACGCTGAAGGCGCTCTACGAAGTCGGCACCGATACGCGCCAGATCGCGCACGTGAACATCCTGACGCACTTGATCAACGATCGCGTCTTGGATCTCATCGCCGATGGCCAACCCACTCTCCGCGAGGCGATCACGCAAGCCGAAGACGAGATCATCGCGGCTCTATCGGACGCCCTCGCGATCCCCGATCTCAACAAGTTTTCCGCGTTGAGCTTGTACGACTCGGCCACGGCGCAAAACAACACGCTCGGCAACGCCTATCTGCTGGCGCTGTCGACCGGCTTCTACAAGTACGCGAAGACCAAGGCGCAGGAGTTCGGCACCGCGACGGACGCGGAGCTCACGCTGGTCTTGAACCGAGTCTCCGACGACTTGGAGGACGACGGCCGTCTCCAGCCGGGCCCGTTCGATCCGAGAGTTCGCGTTACGGCAATTCGGAGCTTGAGCCCCGGAGACGATCTCGGCGAATCTCCGCTCGCGACGTTCGGTCGGCTGATCCGCAAGGCCCTCGCCAAACTTCCCTGAGGATCTCGGTCTTTGCTGAGCAGCATGCCGGGGTTCGATTGTCAGCTGGCAGCGCCGGCGCGTCGATGCCATCGGCTGTTGAGTTGGCCACGTCACCACCGTGCTCTCTGGCAAGATCTACGGGCTTGGCGGCCTCGACTCACGCGTCGTGGCTATAATCGACGAGTTGGTAGCGGCGTACGACCCGGTATCCAACCCTTGGACGCCAGGCGTCCGTTGCCGCAGATACCATTCTTTACCGCGGGTGTCGCCGCCCTAGCGTGAGCCGCGCATGATCGCTGCGAGGTCACGCATGACCACCGGACCAGCCCCTGCCCAAACGCTGGATGCACCTGGACCCGGTTGCAGATCAAGGTCGTGGAAACGGATCCTCGCGATAGGGCTGATCATCCTGCCGATCTGGCGATGTGGTTCAGCGATCTGCTCCAGTCATCGGCGGATCCTGCTCCTAGTCCGCAACGGACCCGGTAACGGACTCAGCGGCGAGCTCACCTGGGCGGGTCGAGCTTCGTCAACCCAACGGCCGACCTTGGTCGACGGGGGCACCGATTCCCGCGGGCTCTCTCGAGGCAGTGCTTGCGTATTCGGCGACCGATCTACGCGTTCGGGGGGCGAGCGCCGTCGGCTCGGAAGCCGTCGATCCTTACGTACGGCACGACGTCGAGCGCGTGGACCTGCGAAATCTCCGATGCCCAACGCGCGCTACGCCTCCGATTCGCGCACCGTCGATGGGCCGCGTACCTGCTGGGCGGATTCGGAACTGCGACTCCCGGCACATCGGACGGCGGAGAGACACGACCCGCCGTAGAGACATGGTCATCTCGGACGCGCATGCAGACGCCTCGCAGGGACCTCGGCGGCGGTCGTCGGCAGTCGAATCTTCGCGATCGGAGGGTCGGCGCGCTATGGGAGCGCTCAGGCCCCGAGCGACGGCCCGTGGACGTCGCCGAGATTTTGGACACCGATCGGC
Source organism: uncultured Gammaproteobacteria bacterium (assembly GCA_963741255.1). Classification (GTDB taxonomy): domain Bacteria; phylum Pseudomonadota; class Gammaproteobacteria; order Steroidobacterales; family Rariloculaceae; genus FEN-1219. The sequence continues at coordinate 12,070 of CAVUHM010000005.1, forward strand.
TCTACAGCTGCGCCTCGCGCGATGATGCTATCGTGCGCACCCACGCAGCTCCTTGGACGCCATGAAAACACCCGCTGGCCTACAGCCACTGCATCGACGATGGCATCGTCGATGAAGTCATCCGCGCGCTGAAGAGCGGCAAGGAGGCGTCGGTCTACGTCGTGCGCTGCGGCGCAGAGGTCCGTTGCGCCAAGGTCTACAAAGACATGGGGCAGCGCAGCTTCAAAAACGCGCGCAATACCAGAAGGACGCAAGGTGCGCGGCAGCCGGCAAGAGCGAGCGATGAGCCGGAGCACGAGCTATGGGCGCAAGGAACAGGAGAGCGCCTGGAAGAACGCCGAGGTCACGCGCGCTCTATCAACTAGCCGCCGCCGGCGTCCGAGTTCCCAAGCCCTATGGCTACTTCAATGATCGTGCTCGTGATGGAGCTGGTGACCGACGCCAGGGGGAGTCTGCGCCTCGCTTAGGCTGAGGTCGGAGCTCACTCCCGAGCAAGCGCGTGAATTTCACGGCGTCATCGTTCAGCAAATCGTTCGCATGTTGTGCGCTGGGCTGATCCACGGCGATCTGTCCGAGTACAACGTCCTCATCGATGCATCCGGGCCGGTCATCATCGATTTGCCGCAGGCGGTCAATGCCGCCGGCAACAACAACGCCTTCGCGATGCTGGAGCGCGACGTCGCGAATATTCGCGACACGCTCGGTCGTTTTGCTCCCGAGTTGCTCCGCACCCAATTCGCTCCGGAAATGTGGGCGTTGTTTTCGCAAGGCAAGTTGCGGCCCGACAGCAAACTGACCGGTGAGTTCGTACGGGATGAGGCTTCGCCTGAGCTGGATGTCGTGATGCAGGCCATCGACGATGCGCGCGAAGAAGCGTTGCGTCGTCAACTCAGGCTGGACGCGCAGGCAGCAGCGGGAAGCTAGTCTTGGCGCTGAAGGCCAAGGTGTTCAAGGCCGAGCTGCAAGTCAGCGACTTCGGCCGCAACTACTATGCGACGCATGAGCTCACGCTCGCGCAGCACCCCTCGGAGACGGACGAGCGCCTGATGGTGCGTCTCTTGGTGTTCGCCCTGCATGCCGATTCTGCTTTGGCGCTCGGCCGTGGGCTCAGCTCTGAAGAGCCGGATCTGTGGCGCAAAGACCTGACCGGCCAGATCGAACTGTGGATCGAGATCGGCCAGCCGGACGAGCAATCGCTGCGTCGCGCCTGCGGCCGCGCGAAACAGGTGTTCGTCTATACCTATAGCGGTAACAGCGCGCAGGTGTGGTGGAGCAAAGCGGGCGAGTCGCTGCAGCGTTGCAGTAACTTGTCCGTGATCGACATCGCGTCCTCCAGTAGCAAAGCGCTGGCCGCGCTCGCGCAACGTGGCATGCAATTGCAATGCTTCATCCAGGACGGTGAAGTGCAGATGCTGTCCGACACTGAAACCATCGCGATCGAATTGACGCCGCGTTTGACCGCGCAGAAGTGAAAGCGAGCGTGCTAATCTCGCCGCGTGGTTTGGGGGCTGAACCGGGGTGACACCTAATGATGAGCCAACCGCGTCCTTTCAGTCGCCACTGTCACCTCTTGTTGTCAGTCTTAGCGCTGATGTTTCTGTTCCGCGCGAGCGGCCAGCAGCCCATCGACCCGGTGGACTTCAGGCCATTCGTCGACGGAGCGCATTGGATCGTGCGTCAGCCTATGACGTACCGCATTGGAAACTCGCAGGACACGCTCACCGTGCCCGTGGGATTCGTCACGGATTTTGCCAGTATCCCGCCGGCGCTGCAGTCGATCATTCGCCAGAACGGCCTCTATCTTCTGCCAGCCGTCGTGCATGACTACCTCTATTGGACTCAGACTTGCACGCGTGAGCAGGCGGATCAGATCTTCCTCATCGCGATGACCGAGAACTTCGTCGGCGCTGTGCATCGCACGGCCCTGCACCAAGCGGTGAACGTGGCAGGGGGCTTCGCGTGGGACGACAACGCGCGCGAGCGCGAAGCTGGCCTGTTGCGAATACTCCCGCCAGACCGTCAGCAGATTACGGCCAGGACTTTGTGGCCGACCTATCGACAGGAGCTGGCAGCCGCGGGTATCACAGACCCCGTCCACGCACCGGTCTCCGCATCGTTCTGCCGCCGCGGCGACATGAGCGTCGAGGACGCCTTGGAGTAGCGGTCAGCGACCGACGGCGTCCCGCCTATTCGACGGTGCCGATATCCACGGCCTCACTCTCGGAAGGCGGCGCGAAAATCCCGATACCGCCGCCCGTGTTGCGTGGCACAGGTCGCTCCGGTATCGGCTCGCCCTTCGCGCGCGCGTCGGCCACACGCTGCTGATACTGCTGCTCGGCGCGCAGCGCCGTGCGGATGAACGTGTTGCCCTCGTGGCACGAGTACTCGAGCACCTCGTAGTCGGGCTGCGTCGTCAGCGTCAGGCGGAACGTCCACGGCGCCTGATAGGTTCTCGGGTCGTCGACAGTGACGACGTAGTCGATCATGTCGGGGTCGATGCGCGTGAAGCGCTCGGTGAGCTTCAGGTCCTCGCTGTGCGGCATTCGGCCGACGCTGAGCTCGTCCGTGAAGTTCGTGGTCTCGACGACGAGCGTGTTGCCTTCGAAGCGGCCGACCGACGACCCCATGTATTGGCGCACGCCCGCGCTCGCCTGCGCGCGTCCGTCGAGCGGAATGATCCGCGTGTCGTGCAGCATCTCGTAGCTGATCGCGATCTCGGTCGGCGATTGCACGATGCGCATCGCGTCACCGTACAGCGACGGCATGATCGAGCCGGTCACGCCGCGGGTGATGCAGCGGTCGTAGTACGAGAAGTCCTCCGTCGTGAAGAAAGGCCCGTTCGCTTGACCTAGGTCTTGCTGCCGCTGCCGGCCTTCCTCGGTGAACGCCGGGATGCGGCCGTTCTCGGGCTCGATCACGTACGACGTGTAGCCGAACACGCGAGTGCCGGTCTCGGTCGAGTCGAGCGCGCTCAGCTCGATCCTGCTCGCGTTCTCCGACTGTTGAGTGACGAATGCCGCGAAGCCGCTGGGGCCCGCGGTCAAGCGCTCGCGAAATTCCGCGTCCGTGAGGTGCTGACGCGTGCCGAACTGCTCGGGCCGCTGCATCGGGATGCCGCCCATGTCGCGGCTCGTGAACGTTCCCTCGAGGCTCGGGTCGCCCCACGAGAATCGCGGCGCCCGCCAGTTTCGCTCGGCGACCGCGGCCGCGGTCTGCTCGGCGGGGACCGATTGACCCGCCGCGTTCTGGGCGCCCGCGTTCACGGTGCACGCGAGGCCAATCGAAAGGCCGAGACCGGCGCGCACGAGCAGCGAGAGGCGCGCAGACCCAAAGCGAAGCGTGGGAGCTGTCCTGTCGTCGATTGCCTCGATGCGCGTGTGCATGTGGACTCCAGCTGCGGATTTTCAGGTAGAGTAATTTGAATGCGCCAGAAAGTACCAGCCTTAGCCGCCTGCATCTTGTTTTTGTCCGTTCTCGGGCAACCGGCGCTCGCGCAGGAACGCGGCCGGCCGGCGCGCATCGGCGGCAAGCCGAACCTCAACGGCATCTGGCAAGCCGTCAACGAGGCGCATTGGAATCTCGAGGGCCATTCCGCGCAGGCGCTCGAGCAGTTCGCGAAGCAAATGGGCGCCATCGGCGCCACTCCGGCGGGGCAGAGCGTCGTCGTCGGCGGCGAGATCCCGTATCTTCCAGAAGCGCTCGCCAAACGCGCCGAGAACCGCGCGGGCTGGCCGGCCTCGGATCCCGAAGCCAAGTGCTACATGCCGGGCATTCCGCGCGCGACGTACATGCCGTACCCGTTCCAGATCGTGCAGGGGGAGGGCGACCAGATTCTGTTCTCGTACACGTTTGCGAACGCGAATCGTCCGGTTTTCATGCGCGACCATCAGCGAGCGCCGGTCGATCTCTGGATGGGACGATCGAACGGCGCGTGGGACGGCGACACGCTCGTCATCGAAGTGAACTCCAACATCGATAGCACCTGGTTCGACCGCGCGGGCAATCACCACAGCGCGGCCATGATCGTGACCGAGCGTTACACGCTGATCGACGAGCACGTCATGCAATACGAGGCCACGATCGAGGATCCGGAAACCTTCAGCCGGCCGTGGACGATTCGGATGCCGCTCTATCGACGCGCCGAGGAGAATGCGCGGCTACTCGAATTCAATTGCGTGAAGTTCGCCGAACGGTTGCTCTACAGTGAGTTCGAGGCCGGGGATGCGGCGCGGCCGTCCGGCAGTCCTTAGACTACGAGCCGGAATGTCGAGGTCATCCATGCGAGGCGATTCAATGTCACGACACATTCTCCTTGGCGCCGCGCTTGCCGTTGTCGCTGCGCCGGCATTGGCGCACCACTCGTTCGCAGCCGAGTTCGACATCAATCAGCCCGTGCAGCTCAAGGGCGAAGTGATCAAGATGGTGTTCACGAACCCGCACTCGCGGATCTTCTTGAAGGTCACGACCGACAGCGGCGAGGTGCAGGAGTGGTCGATCGAGGGCGGGGCTCCGAACGCGCTGATTCGGCGCGGCTGGAACCGCGACTCGCTGCCACCCGGCACCGTCGTGACTGTTCTCGGCTATCGCGCGCGCGATGGCTCGTTATCGGCCAGCGGCGGCTCGGTGACGTTGCCCGATGGCTCGTCGCTGAACGCGACGGATACCGGCGTCGGCGCCCCGCAGTAGCCGCTCGCCACACGAGCGGTCGTGGGCGGGAAGCGTGGCTCGCGAGACATGAGCTCACCCGGCGCCCCAACCGCGGTCGATGCGCTGTTCAAGTTGCCGCTCGGCGAGTTCACGCCCGCACGCAACGCTCTCGCCGTAGAGCTCAAGAAGGCCGGCCAGCAGGCCGAGGCGAGCGCGGCGAAGGCGCTGGTGAAACCCTCGATCTCGGCGTGGGCCGTCAATCAGCTCTATTGGCGGCATCGCGGATTGTTCGACCGGCTGATCGAGGCAGGCGACCGCATGCGTCGGGCTCAGGCGGGGCAAATGGCGGGCGACTCCGCGCGCGAGGCGGCAAACACGCGACGAGAGGTACTGACGGCGCTCACGAAAATCGCCGAAGGCCTGTTGCTCGGCGGCGACTATGGCGCGACGCGCGACATGCTGCGTCGCGTCACGACCACGCTCGAAGCGCTTTCGAGTTACGGCTCGTTGCCCAATGCGCCTTCTGCCGGACGCCTGACGGACGATGTGGACCCGCCGGGATTCGAAGCGCTGGTTGGACTGCCATCGCGTGGCAAGAAACGCGTTGGGCACGAGCCCGCCGCGCCCCTGCGTTCACAGCCCGTGGCGCAATCGACGAAAGCCGCGCGTGCGGAGCAGCGCAGCGCTGAGCGCGCCGCGCGCCGTGCCGAAGAAGAACGAAAGAAAACGCTTGCCGCGGCCGAAGCTGGCGTGCGCGATGCCGAGCGAGCACTGAAGGTTGCGCGCAAGCACGCCGAGCGCGCGGCTGCTCGGCTCGACGCCGCAACCGCAGAGTCCAATGACGCGACTGCGGCAGTAACAAGTGCGGCGGCCAACCTGGAGTTGGCGCGCCGGCGGTTGCGGCAGTAGGGTCAGCACTCATGCGAATAGTCATTGTCGTTGCGCTGATGGTGGCCGGGCTCGGTGGGGCTTGGGGGCAGGGCACGTCTCCGGTCGGGGAATCGCGGCCACTTCTCGCTCTCCATAGCCCCGCGACTGCGGCGGGCGTTGACCGCATCGAACGATACCTCTTCACCGAGAGCGCTTTGAGCGGACGAATCGCAGGGCTGTTGGCATTGATCACGGCCCGCGAGATGAACCTTGCGTACGAGTGGAGCATCCGCGAGGACGCGGCACGCGCGTCGGGACTCGAGCTGGCGGTCATCGACGTGGTCCGTCGCAACGAGCCGCTCAATGGGCTCTCACGCGACGATGCGTTGCTCATCGATTTCGGCCGTCAGCTTTACCGCAATCGACACGTGCGCAGCGAGACGTTCGCGGCGCTCGTCGACCGGTTTGGCCGGCAAGGCGCGTTCGACGCCATCATGTTGCTCGCCTATCCGGCGATGACGGGCGTCCTGCAACGCGCCATCGATCAGCGACCGCCGGTCGGCTGGAACCCAGAACGGCTGCCGCGAATCGCCGAAGTCGGCACACCGACGGGCCGCGTCGGAGACTTCGTGCCACTCGCGGAGCGGCCGCCGCTACCGCGCGACGTTTACGAGGACTCGTACTATCGCTTCCCTCTGCTCGCGAGGCAGGAGCTCGCACCGCGGGCCCGCGAGATATTCGACCGAGTCGTGGGCGCCGACCGCGCTACGACTCCGCGAGGCCCGGTGGGCATGACGTTCCTGAGCGCGGAGCTCGTCGAGCCGGTGCAAGACATCAACAACGCACTGCGCGTGAACGGTGTGGTCGGCACGCGTCTCGCCGAGATCGTGATTGCGGCGACGGGTCGCGAGATGAACAGCCAATATCAGTGGACCGTTCACGGCGCCGGCGCCGCAGCGGCCGGCGCAGGCCAGGACGTGCTCGACGCGATCCGCGACGACGGTCCCGTTGCGGGACTCGACGACAAGGACGCCGTCGCGATCACGATCGCTCGCGAGCTGTTTCGCGAGGAGGCGGTTCGTCCGGAGACGTTCGCGAAAGCCGTGGAGCTGTTCGGCGTTCGTGGCACGGTCGAGATCGCTGCGCTGATCGGCGATTACTTGATGATGACGACGGTGTACAACGCGCTCGGCATGCGGCTGCGCCCGGATCAGGCAGCGACCTTGCCGCATCGTGCCGGTGCGCCTGTGGGCGCGGAGTGGCGCTAGGCTCTGTGATCGCGCGAACGGTTGATGCGGGCGCGCAGGGGCGAGACAAAGCCCGCCCTGCGCGCTCACGGTGTTATCGCGTTGCCGCCTCGCGTTTCACATTCGTCAGCACGTGTGACCCCGCGCCGGCTTCGTCGAGAGACACAGCGCCAGCCTGCTCGTCGAGTCGAACAGGCGCTGCGAGAGACAGGTTGCCTGTGCCCGCGCCGGTTCCGCTCACGTACAGCTCGACGACGGAGTAGGGCAAGGCCGGCTGTGCGACCGCGCTCGGCACGGACCAGCCTCGGAAGTCGTAGCTGCCGAGAAGACGGTCGGTGACGAGCGTGACGCGCTCGCCGCCATCGGGCGACGGCGTGGTGTGGGCGTACTTCAGCGCGTAGCCGACGGGGCTACCTTGCGGCCACAAGTAACCGACCGTCGGCAGCTTGCTGAGCGGCGTCGGCGCGTCGGCGCCTGCGGCCAGCGTCGCGACGACTTCGGCGCGTGCGTCGGCGTCTTGCCAACGGATGACCTGAACTCGCAGCTGCGTGCCGACCGGCGTCATGTTCGCGGTGGTGGCGGTGTAAGTCGCAGCGACGGCCGGTGCCGCATGGGCGTCGTGTAGCGCGGCCACGGCAATCGCGGCCATCGCACACGCCGTGATACCGCTCCAGACGAAGCGACTCGCGTTAGCCGACATCTTTTTCGCTGACAGACTCGATTCGCTCTTCATGATGCCTCCTCACTGGTTGAGCGTTGAGTGAACAGGCCCTGACGTATGGGCAGGGTGCTTCGCGTTTCAAGCCCCCCTATCGCGCCCGCGGCAGCATGTCGTCGGCGTCGCTTAACCGCCACAGGTGCACGGTGGCGACGAGGGTCGATTGCCGTGGTGCCCTCTGTCCGCATCCGGGGCGTCGATCGCGCCAAACGAGGGCAGGTGCCCTAGCCAGTCGCTGCAATCGTTATACTCGCGTCGCGCGCCGAGAACTGCGCGCTCTAGGCGTGACACCAACATGTTTCAAACCGTCCGGCCGGATGCAACGATCAACTGCGACATTCTTTGTCGCGGCTGGCTGCCGCGGACATGAAACCCACCCCGAGCGGGCTCCGTCTTGCAGCCATCGTCGCGACAGCGTCGCTATTCGCTTGCGTCGCTCGCGAGGCCGACGACTCGAGCGTGGGCCGGGGCTGGCCCGTCGCTCTCACGGAGTTCGATTTCGTCGGCGGCGGGCTCGAAGGGGAGGGCCAGCAGGCAGCGTGGGACGGCAATGTGCCCGACGGTGTCGTGGCTCTGCCGGTCGACCTGTTCACGACGAAGGATTTCTACAAGGACGTCGAGCTGTGGGCGGATCCGCGATATTTCCGCTGCAACAGTCCGTCGACACTACAGGCGATGTGGGGCGCCGACCTCGGGACGGGCGCGTGATGATCGGCACCGCGCCGCCCGCGAGCGCGTCGTGGGGGCACTGCGACGTCGACTATCCGCGGGAAGCGATCGTGTCGCCATATCCGTTCAAGACCGCGCAGGAGCATTACGAGGCGCTGCTCACGGAGACGAAAACGAACGGAGGTCCCAGCGTTTATACGCGCGAGGATCCGCCGCCCGATTGGAATGGGCGCTACAGCCGCGCGATCTCGCTGCAATTCATAGCGAAGCGCGAGGGTCGGACGTACGAAACACCGGAGTATGTGTCCGAGCCGCCGCAGTGGTTTTTCACGTCGATCAATCAGACGTCGACGATCCTGTCGCTGCTGACGCCGGAATACCGCCGCCGCACGGTACAGATGCACTACCACCAGTCCGTGAACAACGCGCCGCTATGGCCCGCGCAGTTCTGCTGGCCGGACGGGTTCTTGAGGCTGTTCTCGCGCCAAGCGCATCTCACGATGGATTTCGTCACGACGCCGGAGCGGCTGCAGCTGATGGCCAGCAGCGCCGAGAATTTCATCCGGCACTTCAACGTCGGGCGAGAGTTCAACATGGGCGGCGCGGTGCCGCGGCTCGGTCAAGACGTGCCGCGCTGGTTCGGCGAGAGCATCGCGTTCTGGGATCGCGACACGCTGATCGCATGGACGTCGAACGTGATCCCATGGATCACGCACGGTGTGTTCGAGCACTCGGCGCAGATGCAGACCGTCGAGATTTTCTCTCCGCGATTCGGTCCGAACGGCGAGCTCGCGGGCATCGAGCACGAGATCGTGTTTTACGACGCCGAGGCGCTGGTCGAGCCGCTGCGCCTCGTTCAGGTCCACATCAAGACCGGCGACATCGACGAGGTCGATCCTTTCATCTACGGACGCTGCATCCAGACGATCTTCCCGGTCGAGGGTCGTCCGCAGCCGCTGAGCCCCGGCGTCACGATCGAATACACTGTGCCCGACATGTACGGCCGCCCGTGGGCACAGATCTGGGAGCGCTACTTCGAGCAAGGAATGGAACGGCCGGCGGGCGAGTCGATCTTCGAATTCGAATGAATAAGTCATACGGCGAGAACGCACGGCTCGATGTCGGCTGCGGTGCGCAAAAATTAGAGAACGCGATCGGCGTCGATTACAGGGCGTTCCCCGGCGTCGACGTGGTCTTCGACCTCGATTCCAAGGAGCCGTGGCCGTTTCCGGACGACACGTTCTCGTATATCCACGCGTGTCACGTGATCGAGCACCTGCACGACACGCTGCGCTTTTTCGTCGAGATTCATCGCGTCGCGAAGCACGGCGCTATCGTGCACATCGAAACGCCGCACTATTCGTCGCGCGACTCGTGGATAGATCCCACGCACGTCAAGCACTTCTCGCTGTTCTTCACGAACCAGATCGTGGACGGCAGCCTGCTGCCCGAGCATCGTTACGAGCTCGTGTCGCAGTACCTATCGCTCGGCTCGACCGTCAAGACGATTCCGCAGCGGCTTTGGATCAAGGTGTTCGGCTACGCGTCCTACGAGCGCTTCGTGGCTTGGCGATGGCCGGCCCGGAACATCCGCACGGACTTGAGAGTCATCAAGACGGCGGCCGCGCTAGCGCGCGGGTGGGCTCAGCTGTTGGCCGCTTGGGCGACGATGTTTCGTCCGCCCGCCTTGGCTTCATAGAGCGCGAGATCTGCCAGGGCGATGAGGCGTTCGCCGGCCAACTTGAGGTCGACCTCGGTCCGCTCCGGTCGATGCTCGGCGACGCCGATCGATACCGTGATCGGCAGCGGGTGCTCGACGTCGTCCAGCTTGAACGCCTCGACTGCGACTGCTTCGCGTACACGTTCCGCAAGCAGCGTACCGGCCTCTGCGCCGGTGTTCGGCAGGAGTATCACGAACTCCTCCCCGCCATAGCGGGCCGACACGTCGCTGCTGCGAACCTCGGCATTGATGCATTGCGCGAGCTGGCGAAGAACCTCGTCGCCGGCCAGGTGGCCGAACCGATCGTTGATCGTCTTGAAGTGATCGACATCGATCATCAAACACGTCAGCGGTGTGAGATCACGCCGACAGCGCGCGAGCTCTTCGTGCAAACGCGTCTGCAGGTACCGGCGGTTGTGCCAGCCCGTCAGCACGTCGGTCGAGTCCGCTGCGCACGAGGCGCGCGCGGTTCACGGCGTTCTCGAGGGCAAACGCCGCAATCACGGCAAGGTGATGCAGGAAGTCGGTTGCAAGCTCTTGCGAGAACCGTCGGCTCTCGCTGCTGCCCATGTTCAGGCTGCCGATGATCCGCTCCTGCCGCGTGAGCGGCAGCAGGGCGACGCTGTGGGGCTGCGCGTCTGCCGGAAACAGCAACGCGTGGTCCGAGCGCGTGAACTTCCCCAACCACGGGCGCCGACCGGCGGCCAGTTGAGGTGCGAGGGCGTGCACCGAATCGACGAACAGCACGTGCTGGAATCGGGTGAGCGGCTCGCCCTGCGCCATCAACAGATGCCTCACTTCGTGATCCGGATCGGCGAGCACCAGCGTGACGGCCGCGAGCTGATAGCTTTCTCGTAGCCCGTTCGTGAGCTTGCGGAGCAGGGCCGCCAGCGTATCGGTCTCGAGCAACTCCATCTCGCGGCGCTGGGAGCGCTGCCAGGCTTCTTCGTTCGTGCGAGCTTCTTGGGTGAGGGTAGCCAATCGACGGCGTAGCTCGATCAGCTCTCTGGCGTCAGCGTCCATGCTTAACGTCTCCGTACTTGCTAGCGCGCGAGCCTACCCGCGCAAAGGCGCGGAGACAATGTGTCGCCCAATGCGCGGATCCGGCGCTTCAGGCTGTCGAGTGCGACTATTGCGCGGCGGGACGGCGCCGGAACAGTGGCGAGACCAGGCGCCGCCAGGCCAACGCGATGCCGGTCCAGACCATCAGCACGCTCGTCAGCGAGACGAGCCCGGCGATCGTCTGCCCGAGGAGGCCCAGCGCCTCGCCCGTGTGCAGGAAGCGGACCCAGGAGCGTGCTTGTTGGCCGGGCGTCTGGCTCGAGAACGGGGCGTAGCTCGCGACGGTGCCGTTGGTCGCGTCGAGCGTGAGCGTGTGGCGCAGGTGGGGTTGCCCGCCGTTGCCCTGGTCGATCGCGAACCGCGCCGTGGTCGCGGAGGCGTCGGTCGGCAGCGTCAGCGTCAGCGTGCGCCACTCGCCGTGTGCCGCGGCGCGCTCGAACAACTCGTCGAGCCCGAGCACGCTGGGGCCGGTGCCCTGGCCCCAATCCGCGATCGGGGCCGCTGCCGCCTGCGCTCCGCCGCGTCCGCCGCCGCCGCGTGCGGGCGGTTCCTCGCCGAACGCGCGGTACACGAGATTGCTGGCCCAGGGATAGGAGAACACTGTGGCCGTCGCGACGACCACGGCGAGCGGGATCGCCGACCAGATTCCGAACACGTGGTGCCAGTTGAAGTCGCGCGCCTTGCTGGTCGTCGCTTTCGCGTTGAACAGCAGATGCGCCTTGAAGGCCGCCCACTTCCAGACGCGCGGCAGCCACAGATACATGCCGCTCAACACGAGGAACAGGAAGGCGAGGTTGCTCGCGCCCGTGATCGCACGCGCGGTCGCGCGGCCTTCGCCTTCGACGTTGAACCAACGGTGCCAGCCCGTCACGTCGTCAAAAAAGGCGTGCAGGCCCTCCGCGCCGGGCTCGGCCACGGCGCCCGTGTACGGATTCGCGAACAAGCTGCCGTTGCGGCCTGCAGCCAGCGTGATCGGCGCATCGGGGTCGTTGCGGACCATGATCGTGGCCGGCGCGAACTCGGGGCGGTGCTGCCGCGCCGTGGCGAGAATCGCCTCCAAAGACATGCGAGGGGCGCCGTTGGTCTCGATCGGAAAGCCCTGGCGCTCGGCGTACGCGAGGATCTGCCGCTCGTAGGTGAGCAGGACCCCGGTCACGGACATCATCAAGACGACGCCGCCGGTGACGACGCCGCAGACCAGGTGAATCCAGAAGATCGTGCTGCGAATCATGGCGGAAACGTTAGCCAAAACAGCATTCGGATGCAAATCGTTCGCATTTACAGCCGCAAGCCTTTAACAGAAGCGTACTGAGAATGAGTTGCATTTAGCCTGATGCTCTCTGATAATGAGAGCCACTCGCATTTACGATTGAGGAGATCGACCCGTGAGTTCCAAACGAGGAGGCGTGCGGAGCGTCGCACGCGGCGCGTTGCGGGCAGGGGCATTGTTGGGTGCGGCGACCATGGCGGCAGGCGTAGTCCAAGCGCAGCAGCCGGTGCAGCAGCCGCAGGGCAACACCAACGAACCCTCGACCGGCGACGTCGTCGAGGTTGTGGGACGACGGCTCGAGCAAGGTTTGGGCACGCGCTACACCGCACCGCTGCTCGAGACTCCGCAGACGATCACGCTCGTACCGCGCGCGATCATGGAGCAGCAGAATCTGCTGACGATGCGCGAAGTCTTGTCGACGCTGCCCGGAATCACGTTCACGGCCGGCGAGGGCGGCGGCGGTTACGGCGACGGCGTGAACCTGCGTGGTTACACGGCCACCAACGACATCTCGACCGACGGCGTGCGCGACAGTGCGCAGTACAGCCGCACGGATCCGTTCAACCTCGAACAGCTCGAGCTCGTCTCGGGCGCGAACTCCGTGTACACGGGCGCGGGCTCGGTCGGCGGTTCAATAAACCTCGTTACGAAGACGCCGACCGGCATGGAAGGCACCGTGCTCGACGTCGCCGGTGGCGCGGATTCATATGCGCGGTTGACGCTCGACAGCGAGATGCAGGTTGGGGATGGCCCGAACCTACGTCTGAACTTAATGACCCATCGCAACGACGTGCCGGGCAGGGACGTCGAGAAATACGAGCGCTGGGGCATTGCGCCTTCGGTGCGGTTCGGCGCCGACACGGACACGCAGGTCACCCTCGCGTACGTACACCAAGAAGACGACAACGTGCCGCAATACGGCGTGCCATACGCGCTCAATGCTTTCAACAACGGGCCGCTGCCGGGTGTGCCGACGAGCGGTTACTACGGCTATTCGAACCTCGATGCTCAGGACATCGATCTCGATGCCTTCACTACGATCGTGGCACACGAGTTCGCCGAAAATCTCTCGTTGCGCAACCTCACGCGTTGGCAAGAGGTCGATCAGTTCACCTTTGCCGACCAGCCGCAGGGTACGTGGTGCGTCGACACCGGGATCAATCCTTGGACCGGTGCGGCGTGTGCCACGCCGGGCGTTTTCGTGCCGAACCGCGGTGGCACCGTGCGTGATACGACCAACGAGATCCTCGTCAATCAGACGGATTTCACGCTCGAGTTCGGGACCGGCGAGGTGCAGCACACGCTGGTGACCGGCTTCTCGCTGTCGAAGGAGACCTACTACCGCGAGAACGGCAACGGCCTGCGCAATCCGCTCGGTACGACGCCGAATCCCGTTCTGCCGCCGATGAGCATCGAGAATCCGGACCATGTGTACACGGGGCCGGTCAACATCATCATCTCGCAGACGGCCGACGGCGAGGTGAACAACAAAGCAGTCTACGTCTTCGATCGAGTGCAGCTCACGGAGAAGTTCGAGATCAACGCGGGCTTGCGCTACGAGAACAACGATGCGTTCAGCCGGCTGTCGAACATCGCGGTGCCGTATCCGGCGCCGCCGGCAGAACCGGTGGTCACTGTGACTCCGGACGCGAATAACGAGGAAGACTTGAGCTCGTACCGTCTCGGCTTCGTGTTCAAGCCGAGCCAGAGCTCGAGCGTCTACCTCGCGCAAGGCAACTCCGAGACGCCGTCGCAATCGACGGTGAACGGAACGTGCGACATCGTGACGAACTGCAATGTCGATCCGGAGGAAGCGGACACGCTCGAGCTCGGCGGCAAGGTCGACGTGAATAGTCGGTTGTCGCTGACAGCCGCCGTATTCCGGAACGAGCGCAGCAATTTCCGCGTAGCGTCGGGGGACCCCACGATTCCGGAGCAGCAGCTCGACGGCAACTCGCGCGTGGACGGTGTCGCGCTGGGTGCCGTGGGTCAGGTCGGCTCGAAGTGGTCGATCTTCGCGAACTACACGTACCTCGACAGCGAAGTCTTGCAGAGCGTGTCGGATTACGTGCTGTCCGGCGGCACGATCGACATCTTGGCCGGCGACCCGCTGCCCAACACGCCCGAGCACTCGGCGAGCGTGTGGACGACCTGGCAGATCTCCAATGCGTTCTCCGTGGGTTACGGCCTCACGTACCAGGGCGAGTACACGTTCGCGCGTACGAGCGCGACGGCGGATCTCTATTTCACGCCCGATTACATCTTGCACCGTGCGATGGCGGCGTACGAGATCAACGAGAACATCGCGCTGCAGCTCAACATCGACAACGTCACCGACGAAGTCTATTACGAGCGCATTCGCAACAACGCCGCCAACGGTTGGGCGACTCCTGGCGCGGCTCGGACCGGCGTCCTCAGCGTGACCTGGAGACTGTAAGTCATCGTTACAGTCTCGGCTGATGCTGATCCAAGTACCCGAAGTTCTTACGGCCGCCGAGCTTGCGGAGGTGCGACGCCTCATCGAGCGTGCGGAATGGGTCGACGGCAACGTCACGAGCGGGGCACAGGCCGCCGCTCGCGAAGCATAATCGCCAGCTCCCCGAGGACAGCCCCGCGGCCAAAAAGGCCGGGGAGATCGTCCTCGACGCGTTGGGCCGCAATTCGATGTTCATGGCAGCGGCGTTGCCGGCCAAAGTCTGGCCGCCGCTGTTCAACCGCTACGGGGGCGGCGAGCAATTCGGCCTGCACGTCGACAACGCCGTGCGAGTCAAACGCGGTGGTGTCGAGCGGCTCCGCAGCGACCTGTCGGCGACACTGTTCCTGACGGATCCGGACGCCTATGAAGGCGGTGAGCTGACGGTCGAGGACACCTACGGTGCCCACGCCGTGAAGCTCGGAGCCGGCGACCTGATCCTGTATCCCGCTTCGAGCCTGCATCATGTGACGCCGGTGACATCGGGCGAGCGTGTCGCGTCCTTCTTTTGGGTTCAGAGCATGATCCGCGATGACACGCAGCGGCGCGTGCTGTTCGATTTGGACGTCGCGGTGCAACGGCTCGCGAGCGAGGTCGGGCAAGGGCACGCGTCCGTCGTCGCGCTGACGGGCACTTATCACAACCTGCTGCGGATGTGGGCCGAAGTCTAAGGCTCAGACGGATCGGCGACGCTCCAGCACCGGCGCTTGCGACGTGGCCACCAGCTCGTCGATGAATCTGCTGCGCCAGGCGCCTATGTCGTTCTGACGCAATACCTTCAGCATCGCGCGATGTCGTTCGCGCCGTTCTTCGAGCGACATCGTGAGGCCGCGATGAAGGCCTTCGGCGACCGCGTCGACGTCGTGCGGGTTCACGAGGACCGCGTCGGTGAGCTCCTCCGCCGCGCCGGCCATCGTCGACAGCACGAGCACGCCGGGATCGGCCGGATCCTGCGCCGCGACGTATTCCTTGGCGACGAGGTTCATGCCGTCGCGGATCGGCGTCACGAACCCGATCCGCGCGAGGCGGAACATCGCCATGCAGCGTGCCGCGGTCGACGACGCGGTTCAGGTAGCGCAGCGGCACCCAGTCCATCTCGGCGAACTTGCCGTTGATGTGGCCGGCCATGCGCTCGAGCTCGTGGCGGATCTCGGTGTAGGCACGCACGCCGGAGCGAGTCGCGCGGCGCGATCTGCATGAACACGACGTTGCGATCGGTGCTGCTCGTAGCGCTCGAGCAGCGTCTCGTAGGCGCTGAAATCGCTTCGGCAGGCCTTTGCTGTAGTCGAGACGATCGACGCCGATCAGGAGTCGCGCGGTCACGCAGGCTCGCGCGAATGCTCTCGAGCTGCGCGAATCGGCGCCCGCGCTCGCGAGCTTCGTCGCACGCTGCGACGTCGATGCCGATCGGAAAGACCCCGCGTCCGCACGATGCGATCGCCGAAGCGCAACGAGCCGTCCGGCAGCAGCGACGCCGCCGACGTCCGGGCTGCGATGCGGCGCTCCGCGGAACGCGCTGCAGGTCGCGCTCCGTCTGAAATCCCACGACGTCGTAGGCGCACAGCTGCGTCAGCAGCTCGCGGTGCACGGGCAGCGCCCGCAGCACCTCGAACGGCGGCAACGGCGTGTGCAGGAAGAAGCCGATCGGCTGCGTCGTGCCCGAGCCGCCGCAGCACGCCGCCGAGCGGGATCAGGTGGAAGTCGTGCACCCAAATGATGTCGTCGGGCTCGAGCAACGGCGCGAGCTTGCGCGCGAACAGCGTCGTTGACGGCGAAGTACGCGTCGAACTGGGCGCGGTCGTACTCGAAGAACCCGAGCCGGTAGTGGAACAACGGCCACAGCGTGTTGTTGCAGAAGCCGTTGTAGTACTGCTCGAACAGCGCCTTGTTCAGAGCGAATCGTCGCGTACGTGATGCCGCGGCGTACGCGCACGCTCGCGGATCGCTGCGGCTCGCCTTCAGCGAGCTCGCCGTTCCAGCCGAACCAGATGCCCGCCGCCCTTCTCGAGCGCGCGCGAGCACCCCGATCGCGAGCCCGCCCGGCGGTCGCGCTCTGTCGCGGCGTCCGCGACGCGATTCGAGACGGCGACGATTCGGGTCACAGCGCTTCCTCCCACGAGCGGCTGAGGCGCATCGGCCGAATTGATGATCCCGACCATGCTGTAGGTCTGCGGGAAGTTGCCCCACAGCTCGTGCGTGACGGGATCGATGTCCTCGGACAGCAGCCCCAGCGAGTTGCGGCACGCGAGCATGTTCTCGAAGATCTCGCGCGCCTCGCTCGCGCCGGCCGGTCGCGGCCAGCGCATCGATGTACCAGAACGTGCAGATGTTGAACGCGTTCTCGGGCGCGCCGAAGTCGTCCGCGGCGTGATAGCGGCGCAGGTGATGCCCGCGCCGCAGCGTCGCGCTTCGATCGCGCGCACGCGTGCTCGCGAACCGCGGATCGTCGGCGCGAACGAAGTCGAGGTGCGGCAGCAGCAGCAGGCTCGCATCCAGCGTCGTCGTTGCCGAAGCTCTCCGTGAAGCAGCCGAGCTTCGCGTTCCAGGCGTGGCGCTCGATCTCCGCGTGCATGCGATCGGCCGATCGCGCGCCAGTGGCTCGCGCGATCGTCGACGCCGAGGTGCGTCGCGATGCGCGCAAGGCGATCGCAGGCGGCCCAGCACATCACCGCCGAGAACGTGTGCACGCGCTGCCGGCCCCGATACTCCCAGAGGCCCGCGTCCGGCGTGTCGAAACGGGCTACGCGCGCGCTCGCCGAGACGCTCGAGCCGCTCGAACGTACGCGAGGTCGCCGCGCGTGACGAGCCGCTGGTCGAAGAAGTACTGCGTCGCCGCGAGCACGACCGAGCCATAGACGTCGTTCTGCCGCTGCTCGTAGGCCTGGTTGCCGACGCGCACGGGGCCCATGCCCGCGATAACCCGGCAGCGCTCGGCACGTCTCGTTCGGGCAGCCGGGCCTCGCCGCTGATGCCGTACACGGGCTGCAGGTCGTGGCCCGCGGATTCGGTCGCGACGTTGATGATGTAGCGCAGGTACTGCTCCATCGTCGCCGTGGCGCCGAGCCGGTTCAGCGCGTGCACGACGAAGTAGGCATCGCGCAGCCAGCAGTAGCGATAGTCCCAGTTGCGCCCGCTGTTCGGCGCCTCGGGGATCGAGCGTCGTGATGCCGGCGACGACGGCGCCGGTGTCCTCGAACGTGCAGAGCTTCAACGTGATCGCGGCGCGAATGACGGCGTCCTGCCACTCGAACGGGATCGACAACCCGCGCGCCCAGGCTTCCCAGTAGCTCTGCGTCTCGGCGAGGAAGTTGCGGGCGATGCTGGCGGGCGCGTCCAGCAAGCGTCTCGTCCGGGCCGAGCACGAGCGCGACGGGGTGATCGAGCACGAACGCGCGCTCCTCGAGCAGCGCCGTGATCGACGCGTCCGTGGTCAGACGCAGCGCGATGTTGGGCAGCACGTAGCGGATGTGGTTGCTGCCGTGCGTGAGGGTGGGGCGCGCGGCCCCGTAGTCGCCGAGCGGCCGCAGCTCGTATGCGCACGCTGCGGGCGGCCGGCGAGCGGCACGATCATTCGCACCAGCATCATCGGCCGGAAGAAACGCCGGTGCTGCTGGAATCGCGGCGCGAAGTCGATGATCTTGACGGCCCCGCCGTTCGCCGTCGCGCAGCACCGTCTCGACGACGGCCGTGTTCGGCAGGTAACGCTGCTCGCTGCGCGCGAAGCCGGCGAGCTCGACGTCGTAAAAGCCGCTCGTCGGGCTCGTCCGTCGCCGGCGAGCAGCGAGCAGAACGTCGGGTCGCCGTCGAACCGCGGAACGCAGGCCCACACGATCCGCGCGCGCCGATCGAGCAGCGCGGCGATCTGGCAGTTGCCGATCAACGCGAGGTCGAGGTCGCTCATGGCGGCGCTCCGGCACGGACCGGCAGGATCTCGAGCCAATCGCAGCACATGCCGCTTCATCGGCGCAGCTGCCAACGCGCGCAAGCGTTGCGCGCGCGCTCCTACGGCTATCGAGTGGCCCGCCGAGAGCGATTCACGACCTCGAAGCCGTCTTCGTCGGTGACGATCGTCGCCGATGAACACGGGCAGGCGATCCGCGAACGGCGGCTCCGCCATGAACTCCGCGATCGCGCGACCCTTGCCGACCGACGCAGCTTTGATCTCGAACACCTTCTTGCCGCGTTGGACGTGAAACGCGGGTCCGACGACGGCCGCGGCTGCCGCCGCGACGCGCTGTGCTGCGGGCTCGAGCTCACGGCACGTTGCGATAGTGCAGCGCGAGTGCGATCCCTGCTTGTCCTCGAGCAGCGCACCCGTGTGTTGCCGCGACGAAGCGAACCAGAAACGCCTCCGCGCGGCGCCAGCGAATCGGCAGAGCGGCTTCACGTGCGCGGCGCCGTCCGCGGAGCGCCGCTCGGCACCGTGCACGCCGGCGACCGGGCAGCCGCAGCGGCGCGAACAGGCGATCGAGATCGGCCAGGTCTCGTCCGGAGACGAGCGCGATCGCACCGCCGAGCCGGTCGCGAGCGGTCGTCAAAGCCGCGAATCAGACGCCGCCGGACATGCGAACCGCCGCCGGCGTCGCGGCGATCTCGACGAGCGTGCCGTCGACATCCAGGAACAGAGCCCAGTCGTCGCGCCACGGCGGCGGTGGTCGCGCCTTGGCCATCCCCCAAGCTTAGGGGCGTGGTGGCGCTATGCCCATGTGTTGCCGATTCGCGTCACTTCGGAGCCGGTACGACGAACTCATGCTCGGGGTGTTGAACGATCAGCACGGGGCAGGGCGCTTGCCGGATCACCCTCTCCGCGACGCTGCCCGCGAGGAAGTGCTCGACGAACCCGAGGCGGTGCTTGCCCATCACGATCAGCTCGACGTCGAGCTCGTTCGCACAGGCGACGATCGCGTCGCCGGCGCCTCCGATCCCGGAGGCCCGCAGCAAGTACTCGGCTCGAGTGTCGCGCTCGTCCTCGCGCGTGAGCATGCCTTCGAGGTCTTGGCGCGCGGCATTGCGCGTGACGTTCGCGGGCGTCGGTTCGGCGGCGTCGAGGTCGTCGAAGACCTCGAGCACGCGCTCGGTCTCGATTGCGGCGTCGAGATCTCTCGGTGGCAGTACGTGCAGTAGAAACAGCCGTGCGCCGAATTGCCGTGCGAACGCGACGCCGTAGCGGATCGCGGCGCGCGACGGCTCGCCGCGATTTGTCGGCACGAGCACGCGTTTGAGGGCGAACACGGCTGGCTCCGGCATGAGCGATAACTTACGCTCGATTCGGCTGTGCGTCAGGTGCCGGTTTCGGCCGGCTCATGCTCGGCGCGCCGGTCGCGCCGGTCGCGTCGATAGCGTGCCGGCGGCAGCTCGAAACGCCGCTTGAACGCGCGATTGAACGCGGCCTCGGATTCGTAGCCGACGCGCACCGCGACCTCCGCGACGCCGAGCGTCGTCGTGCGCAACGCCTCGGCCGCGAGCTCGAGCCGCCAGTCGGCGAGATAAGTCATCGGCCCCTGGCCCAGATACCGCGCGAAGCGTTCGGTGAGGGCCGAGCGCGATAACGCCGCGTCGCGTGCGAGCTCGTCGAGTGTCCACGCATGCTCGGGCCGGCGATGTAGCGCGGCGAGCGCTCGGCCGATCGCCGGGTCGGCCGCACCCGCGAGCCAGCCCGTGTGTCCGGCCGGTAACTGCACCACGTAGCGCCGCAGCGCCTCGACGAACACGACCTCTGCAAGCCGGCCGAGCACGACGTTGCTGCCGGGCGCGCCGCTCGCCGCCTGATCGACGGTGTGCCGAATCGTGCTTTCGAGCCAGGTTCCCGCCGCGTCATCGCGCAGGCGCACGCGCACGACGCGCGGTAGCCCCGCGAGGATCGGTTGCATGAGGCGCTCATCGCACGCGAGGTAACCGCAGACGAGCTGCGTCTCCTCGCCGCCGCCCCCGAGCGTTTCGAGCTCGATCTCGCGGGTCACGAGCTTGTGCATCGCGGCTTCGCCGTCGATGACCGGGCTGCCGACGCCGTTGCCCATGTAGTGCTCGTCGCCTTGCGGCATCATGACGATGTCGCCGGCCGACAATGCCGTCGTGTCGTTGCCGACGCGGACGTAACACCGCCCGCTGGTGACGAGGTGGAACTCGATCACGTGGTTGCCGGCCGGCGCAACGTATTGTCTGAATCGATGTGTCGGTGGCGAGCGAATGCACCACGGCGCCGAGCAACGGGCGTCGTAAAACAATGCGCCCGAAAGCTTGACGGTGCGCAGGAACTCGGAGAGTGCGTCCACGGCGATGGTCAAAAACGGCTCTGGCCGGAGCAATATGCTAGCCGGTAGGATTGCAACTACAAAATAGGCGGCCGCCCAGGCAATTTTGGCGGCGCCCGAGCAAAGCGGCGGCTGCCGACGTGCGCCAGAATGGCGCGCAAATTACGTGAGGACTCCACGATGGCCAGATCTGATTCGTCGACCGTCTCGATCCCGTCCATGCGCCGGGCTTTGTGCCTCGGCGTGTTGGCCGCGTTCGGCTGCTCGCCGGCAGCGCTCGCACAGCACGCGGGTCACTCCGCGCCATTGCCGCCCGCGGCCACGGAGGCTTATCCCGGCCTCGGCGGGCATCATTTCCCGATCACGACCGCGAACGCCGACGCGCAGACGTATTTCGATCACGGCATCGGCCTCTTGTACGGATTCAACCATGACGAGGCGGCGCGC
This sequence comes from uncultured Gammaproteobacteria bacterium, assembly GCA_963741255.1. Classification (GTDB taxonomy): domain Bacteria; phylum Pseudomonadota; class Gammaproteobacteria; order Steroidobacterales; family Rariloculaceae; genus FEN-1219. Next base: position 33,444 of record CAVUHM010000005.1, read on the forward strand.
TACTTCCGCCGCGCGGCCGAGCTCGATCCGCAGGCTGCGATGCCGTACTGGGGTTTGGCGTTGTCGATCGGGCCCAACTACAACGACGCGGCCGTCGACGAGGCGCGGGCTCGCGCTACCCACGATGCCGTGCGCAACGCGCAGCAACGAGCCGCCGCAGCGAGCGATCGCGAGCAGGCGTACATCGCGGCGCTCGCGAAGCGCTATCCGTCGCCGGACCCGAACAGTGATTGGCTGGCGTTTCACCGCGATTACAGCGATGCGATGCGCGCGCTGGTCGCACGCTACCCCGACGACCTCGACGCGGCCGCGATGTTCGCCGAGAGCCTGATGATGCTACGGCCATGGCAGCTGTGGACGCCGGACGGTGAGCCCGCGCCGGGCACGCTCGAGCTCGTGGCCGTGCTCGAGACCGTGCTGAAGGGCAATCCGGAGCACCCGGGCGCGAACCACTTCTACATCCATGCCGTCGAGGCGTCGCGGAATCTCGAGCGCGCGATTCCGAGCGCGACGCGCTTGATGACGCTCGCGCCGGCCGCCGGCCATCTGGTCCACATGCCGGGGCACATCTTCTTGCAGACCGGCGACTTCGATCTGGCGGCGGATACGAACGTGAAGGCCTCCGCGGCCGACAAGGCGTTCGTCGACCGGACCGGCGCGACCGGCGTCTATCCGCTGATGTACTGGACTCACAACATTCACTTCATCGCGTACGCGCGCGCGCAGCAGGGTCGCTACGACGAGTCGAAACGGGCGGCACTCGACATGGTCGCCAACGTCGGCGACGCGGACCTCGAGATGCAGATGCTCGAAGGCTTTAGGCTGTATCCGCTGATGGTCGACTTGAGATTCCACCGCTGGGACTCGATCCTCGCGGAACGCGAGCCGGTCGCGCAGCGGCCGTTGAGCCGCGCGTTCTGGCGCTTCGCCCGCGCGATGGCGTATGCCGGCACCGGCAAGATGCGCGAGGCGTTCGCGGAGCAACGGCGCTTCGAGCAGCTTCGCGGTCGGCTTGCGCCCGAGTTGACCTATCTCACCAACAACAAAGCGGCTCCTCTCCTGGCGCTGGCGTCCGCGTCGCTGGATGCGCAGATCGCAGAGGCGCGCGGCGACTCCGCGGCTGCGATCGCAGCGTGGCGCAACGCGTTGTCGGCCGAGGCGGCGTTGCAGTACGACGAGCCGCCGGCGTGGTTCTATCCGTTGCGCCAGAGTCTCGCGGCCGCGTTGCTGCGCAACGGACAGACCGCGGAGGCAGAGAAGGTGTTTCGCGAGGCGCTCGCGAAGCACCCGCGGGACGGGCGACTGTTGTTCGGCCTCTGGCAGACGCTGCTGGCGCAGCAACGACCGAGCGAGGCGCGGCTCGTCGAGAACCAGTTCAAGGCGGCGTGGAGCGACGCGACGACGACGCTGACGCTCGCGGATCTCTAGCGCACCGCGGCGCCGCTCACGGATAGCTGCGCCGGCGCGAGCCGACGAAGGCGCAGAATCCGGACAGAAACGTCTTGAGCTGTTCGCGCACGCGCGCGTCGATCAGGGCGCCCTGCTCGTCGAACACGTCGCCGGCACGAGCAACCGAAGTGCCGGTGTTACGGTTTAACCGAAGTGCCGGTGCTTCGGTTCAACCGAACCGTAACACCGGCACCGTTCAGGGATACTCGCGGATCTCTAAGGCGCCGGAGCGCTGCTCACGGATAGCTGCGCCGGCGTGAGCCGACGAAGGCGCAGAATCCGGAGAGAAACGTCTTGAGCTGCTCGCGCACGCGCGCGTCGATGAGCGCGCCCGACTCGTCGAACACGTCGCCGGCACGCGAGACCTGCAAGCGCCCGCCGAACCAGGCTTCCGTGCCGAGCGTTCTCAGCACCGGCAGCCAGGCGGTCTGCGACAGCAGCGTGCCGAAGCCGCCCGGCGACGCGCCGATCACGCGCGACGGGCCGGCCGCCGAACACGCGCGCGATGTCCTCCGACGGCCGCGACAGCCAGTCGATCGCGTTCTTGAACACGCCGGGGATCGAGTTGTTGTACTCGGGCGTCACGAGCAGCAGTCCGTCGGCCGCCACGATCTGCTCCTTGAGCGCGTCGACGACCGCGCGGGAGACCCTGCGCCGCCTCGACGTCGCCGTCGTAGAGCGGGATGCCCTTGATGCGTCGCGATCTCGAGCGTCGCGCCGGAGGGCATGTTGCCGCGGCGGCGCGCAGCAAAGCGCTGTTCAACGAAGCAGCCCGCAGGCTGCCGGAGATTCCGACGATCGTGGTCATGGGTCTCGCTCCTTCGAATGGATTCCAGTGATCTGATCTCGTCACTACACTACGCTGAAGGTCAAGGAGTGGGGGAGATCATGGCGTTGTTCGTGCGCGTCGCCGCCGTCGTGGCGCCGCTGATGGTGCTTGCCGCGACGACGAGCCTGGCGCAGAACGGATCCCGGCATTCGGCGCGTGACTTCTCCGCAGCGCGACTCGTCGCGCCGCCGACGGACCAGTGGCCCACGAACGGCGGCAACCTGTACAACCAACGCTACTCGCCGCTCGATCGGATCGATACGACCAACGTCGCGCAGCTGAAGGGTGTGTGGCGCGCACGACTGAACGGTTCCGGCCTCGCGCCGCAGTATTCCGCCGAGGCGCAGCCGCTCGTTTACGACGGCGTCGTGTATGTGAGCACGGGCGCGAACGACGTGTTCGCATTGTCGGTAGAGACCGGTGCGATCCTGTGGCAATACATGGCGAATCTGCCGGCGGAGCTTCCGTCGGTGTGCTGTGGTTGGAACAACCGCGGAGTGGCGATCAGCGAAGACAAGGTCTTCATGGGCCGGCTCGACGGCAAGCTCGTTGCTCTGAATCGTGCGTCCGGTGAACCGGTCTGGACGATTCAAGCCGAGCGGCCCCAAGAGAACTTCTCGATCACGCCCGCGCCGGTCTATTTCGACGGCAAGGTGATCACGGGCTTCGCGGGCGCCGATCGCGGTACGCGCGGGCGCGTGAAGGCCTACGACGCCGACAACGGCGAGCTGCTTTGGACCTTCTACACGATCCCAGGTCCGGGTGAGCCGGGCCACGAGACCTGGCCCCAGCACAACGATTCGTGGAAATACGGCGGCGGCGCGGTCTGGCAGACACCGGCGATCGATCCGGAGCTGCAGCTCGTGTATTTCTCCACGGGCAACGCAGGCCCCGACTACAACGGCGCGGTGCGTGCCGGCGACAACCTGTTCACGGTCTCGATCGTCGCGATCGAGCTTAAGACCGGTAAATACCGCTGGCACTTCCAACAAGTGCATCACGACATCTGGGACTACGACTCGAGCAATCCCGTGGTGCTGATGGACTTGGCTCTAGACGGACGCGAGCGCAAGGCGATCGTCGAGGTCGGCAAGACGGGTTGGGCGTACGTTCTCGATCGCGAGACCGGTGAGCCGATCGTCGGGATCGACGAGCGCCCGGTGATGCAAGAGCCGCAACAAGCGACCGCGGCGACGCAGCCTTTCCCCCGCGGCGACGCGGTCGTCCCGCACGAGGTCGAGATTGCACCGGAAGGCTTCGAGCTCGTGAACTCAGGGCGGATCTTCACGCCGTTCGTCGGCGAGGATCCGACGATCGTGAAGCCCGGCATCTGGGGCGGCGCGAACTGGCCGCCGAGCTCGTACGATCCGACGAAGCAGTGGCTGTTCGTCTGCGCGTCATCGGTAGCCGGGGGGTTCACCGGGCAGGTCAACGCCGAGTTCGTTGCGCCGCGCGAGGGCGAGCGCTTCGGCATGGGCAACACGCGCGGCACGCCGCTGGCGCGGACGGGCGTGCTCGCGGCGCTCGACATGACGACGAACACGCTGGCTTGGCGCTATCGCTGGCAGGAGCAGTGCTACAGCGGCACGCTCGCGACGGGCGGGGATCTGCTGTTCGTCGGCCGTAACGACGGACGCCTGACCGCAGTCGATTCGCGAACCGGCCAGCAGCTCTGGGAGTTTCAGACCGGCGCGGGCATGCATGCGCCCATGAGCACATTCGAGCACGAGGGCAAGCAGTACGTGCTCGCGTATTCCGGCGGCAATGCGCTGATCGGCTCTCCGCGCGGCGACAGCGTGTGGTTGTTCGGCCTCGAGGGCACGTTGCCACCCGTCGAGGCCGGTGCGCCGGTCTCGAGGCTCGCGGTCGCGACGACGACTGCGACCGCGGTCGCAGCCGCGGCCGAGGAGATCCGAGCCGGCCGGCAGGTCTACGACTCCACGTGCGTCGTTTGCCACGGCGAGGACGGCATGGGTGGGCACGGCGGCGGCGCGCCGCTCGACAAGGTTCAAAGCGTCGACAGCGTCGTCGACATCGTTACGAACGGGCGCAACTACATGCCGGCGCTGACCGCGTTGCTGACGCCGGAACAGATCCGACGCGGTGGCCTCCTACGTCGTCGACGCGTTCGCGAGCGAAGGCGCGGAATAGGGGATGACGTTGTGTTAAATATCAGCCAGTTATATGCACAAGTGCGTGTGATGCATGACGCCTTATCGGCACGAGCTTACGAGCGTTTGACGAAAGGTTGCGGAATCTTCGGATGTGGCTCCGAAGTCACGCCAATATAATGAGTTAGCCGTCGCGTCGGCGGCCAACGGGTTGGGAGCTCAAGTGTTGGCGCAGGTTTCGCGCAGGACATTGATCGATACCGCGGTACGGGGCTTCGTCGGAGCCTCGCTGGGCGCCGCTTTGAGCGTCGATTCGTTGCTGGCCCAGCCTGCGGCCGTGCGCCGCGAGACTCGCGACCTCGGTAACAGCTTCCACGTGCTGACGCTCGGCGAGACGAACGTGCTCGCGGCCACGGACCCGACCGGAATCACGCTCGTCGACGGTGGCCCGGCCGCGCAGGCCGATGCGCTCACGACGATGCTCCGCGCGTTGCCGAATGCCGGCAAGGTCCACACGTTGTTCAACACGCACTGGCATCCGGAGCAGACGGGATCGAATGAATCGCTGGGTGAAGCCGGCGCGACGATCATCGCGCAGGAAAACACGAAGCAATGGTTGACGACCGACGTCACCTGGCCATGGAACGACGAGACCGTGAAGCCGCTGCCGAAGGTGGCGTTGCCGAACAAGACGTTTTTCGGCGAGGCGGAGCTCAACATAGGGGGCCGCCGCGTGAAGTGCGGGCACTTACGCGACTGCCCGCACACGGACGGCGATCAGTACGTGTTCTTTCCCGACGACAACGTGCTCGCCGTCGGCGACGCAGTCAACGGTGCCGCTTGGCCGTCGATCGATTGGTGGACAGGCGGCTGGATCGGCGGCATGGTCGGCGGCCTCGACATGCTGTTCTACGTCGCGAACAAGGACACGCGGATCGTGCCGGCTCGAGGTCCCGTGCTCACGCACGCGGACTTGCGCAAGCACTACGACATGTACAGCGTGATTTGGGAGCGTCTCGTGAAAACGTTGTACAGCGGCGGTGGCCCGAAGGAAGCGTTGGCCGCGAAGCCTACGCAGGAGTTCGATGCCATAATGGGCCCGTCGGACGTCTTCGTGGAACGCGCATTCCAGAGCCTGTGGGCTTATCTATCTCCGGATGCCTAGTGGACAGATTGCACGATGACACGTAACGGATTATCCACGCTCGTGCTACGAACCGTCGGCGTTGCTGCCGTCGCGACCGTGTTCGCGGGCTGCGGTTTCATCGGCGAGCCTTCCGTCGCCGAGCGCGCGCCGGAGCAATGGCCGCTCGTCGATCGCTATTGCACGGAGTGCCACAACGGCGCCGAGCTCGCGGGCGAGCTCGATTTGGAGCGCATCGGCCCCGATAACGTTGCCGCGCACGCCGAGAAGCTCGAGATGGCGGTGCGCAAGCTGCGCAGCCATGCAATGCCCCCGCCGAAGGAGCCGCGGCCGGACGAGCCGCAGCTCCAGGCGTTCATCTCCTGGCTCGAGGACGCGCTCGACGAAGCCGCCGCCGCGACCCACGGCTACGAGCCGATCGTGCCGCACCGACTGAATCGCAAGGAGTACGCGAACGCAGTCCGCGACCTGCTCGCGCTCGAAATAGATCCCGTCGAGTTCCTGCCGCAGGACGAAGAGGTCAAACACTTCGACAACATCGCGAGCGGCCTCCAGGTGTCGCCGTCGTTCATCGAGCAGTACGTCGGCGCGGCTCGGCAGATCGCGGTTCGGGCGGTCGGCCGGCCCGATGCGCGCACGGGCGGCCAGACGTATTTCGCGCCGCCCGGGTCGCCAGCAGACGCACGTGCAAGGGCTGCCGCTCGGCACTCGCGGCGGCTTCGCCGCCACGCATCTGTTCCCCTCGGACGGCGAGTACGAAGTCAACATCGCCGACATGTTCAACCACATCTGGGGCAACACGTCGGAGTTCGAGAATACCGTCGTCGTGACCGTCGACGGGCGCGTCGTGTACGAGACGGTCGTCGGAGGCGAGGAGGACATGCGCGCCTACGACCAGGTGCAAGACGGCGTGATGGAGAAAGTCAACGCGCGTCTGAAGGACATCCGCTTCACGGCGACGGCGGGCCCGCACAAGGTCGGAGTCACGTTCCGTCGCCGCACCTTCGCCGAGTCCGACGATCAGCTTCAGGCGTTCGTGCCCGGCGGCGGCCAGGACCGCGTGTTCCGCGTGCAGTCGTTCGAGGTCAGCGGCCCGTACAATCCCACGGGCTTGAGCGCGACCCCGAGCCGCGACCGCATTTTTGTCTGCGAACCGTCGAACGCTGCCGACGACCAGCTCTGCGCCGAACGCATCCTGAGCGAGCTCGCGACACGCGCGTATCGGCGGCCGCTCACCGAGGAAGACCTTCAAGAGCTGCTCGCGTACTACCGCGACGGCGTCGCTACGAACGGCTTCGAGGAAGGCATCCGGAGCGGGCTCACGGGCATCCTCGCGAGCCCGTATTTCCTCTACCGCATCGAAATGCCGCCGGAGCACATTGCCCCCGGCGAGACGTACACCATCGACGACGTGGCGCTCGCGTCGAAGCTATCGTTCTTTCTTTGGAACACGATCCCCGACGACGAGCTGCGCGACCTCGCCGTGCGCGGCGAGCTCAGCGACGAGCGCGTGCTGCGCGCGCAGGTCGAGCGGATGCTCAAGGATCCGCGCGCCGAGACGCTCGCGAGCAACTTCGTCTATCACTGGCTCGACCTGAAGCGCCTCGAGGAAGTCGAGCCCGACACGTCGATCTTCCCGTACGCCTCCGGCAGCGGCGATCCGCGCGAGGACTACCTGACCGAGCTCTCGCTGTTCGCGAAGAGCCTATTCGACGAGGACCGCAGCGTCGTCGAGTTCATGACGGCCAAGCACACGTTCGTGAACGAGCGTATCGCGCTGCTCTACGGCATCAACAGCGTGAAGGGCGATCGCTTCCAGCGCGTCGAGCTCGAAGACTCGACGCGATGGGGATTGCTGGGTAAGGGCGCGATCCTGATGGCGGCCGCGTATCCGAACCGCACGTCGCCGGTGCTGCGCGGCGCGTTCATTCTCGAGTACATCGCCGGTGCGCCGCCCGCCACGCCGCCGCCGGGCGTCGACGCGTTTCCGGAGGCCGAGATCGGTACTGCGAAGGCGCGCACGGTGCGCGACATCATGGCGCAGCACCGCGCGAATCCAACGTGTTTCGCCTGTCACGGGGTCATGGATCCGCTCGGCTTCGCGCTCGAGAATTTCGATGCCGTTGGTGTTTGGCGCGATGTCGATCGCTACGCGGGCACGCCGATCGATTCGGCCGCCGAGCTGCCCGACGGCACTGCCGTGACCGGGCCAGACGATCTGCGCGCAGCGCTCATGCGCAACCCCGAGCAGTTCGTACAGACGTTTGCCGAGCGCTTCCTCATATACGCGCTCGGCCGCACGACGGATTACCGCGACATGCCGGCCGTGCGGAAGATCGTGCGCGAGGCGGGCAAAGAGGATTATCGTTTCTCGGAATTGGTCTGGCAGGTGGTGGCGAGCGAGCCGTTCCGTATGCGCGTGGCGCCGGAGCTTCCCGCACCGCCGGCGCCCATCGTCGCGCAAGCCGCGGCCGACGCGGGGGAGTAGGAGAGAGTCATGTTCATCACGAAGAAACATCTTTCGCGTCGGACGGTGCTGAAGGGAGCGGGGGCGGCCATCGCGCTGCCGTTGCTCGACGCCATGAATCCCGCGGGCGTTGCCTGGGCACAAACCGCTGCGGGCAAGACACCGCATCGGCTCGCGTTCGTCGGCTTCCCGCACGGCGCCGTGATGCGGCACTGGAAACCCGAGCAAACGGGCAGCGACTACACGATGACGAGAATCTTGGAGCCGCTTGCACCTTATCGCGAGCACATGACGATCGTCACGGGCCTGCGCAACAGGCCGGCCGAGAGCCCGGAGCCGCACGAGTTCATCGAGCGAACCTGGTTGTCGTGCGTATCGCCGAAACAAGCCGGCGTGATCGGGCCGGACGCCGGCGTCACGGCGGACCAGTTCGCAGCGCGACACATCGGCCAAGAGACCCGCATACCGTCTCTGGAGCTCACGACGTCGGGACGCGGTGCACAGCTCGCGTGGCGCACGCCCACCCAATCGCTGCCGCAGGAAAGCAATCCTCGCGCCGTGTTTTACCGGCTGTTCGGCCAAGGCGACGACGAGGCCGAGCGTGCGGCCATCCTTGAGGAGACCGGCAGCATCCTCGATCGCGTGATGGCGCAGGCGAATGGCTTGCAGGCGAAGCTCGGTGGTCAGGATCGCGCAGCCGTCGGTGTCTATCTCGACTCGGTACGCGAGATCGAGCGGCGAGTTCAGATGGCGGAGGAAAAGGACACGAGCAACCTCGACATTCCCGAGGCGCCGATTGGCGTGCCGAACGACCTCGACACGCACTTCGCGCTGATGTTCGATTTGATGGCGCTCGCGTTCCAGGCCGATCTCACGCGCGTGATCACGTTCTCGATGGACCGTGAAGCGAGCATGCGCACGTACAACAACTTGAGCATCTCGGAGGCGTTCCATCCGCTGTCGCACCACGCGAACGACCCCGGCAAGCAGGATCGTCTCGCGGTGATCCAGACGTATCACACGAAGGTGTTCGCGCGCTTCGTCGACCGCGTGGCGAAGACGCCGGAGGGCGACGGCTCGCTGCTCGATCACTCGATGATCCTGTACGGCAGCAACATGAGCGATAGCAACCGCCACAACAACGATCCGTTGCCGTCGGCGATCCTGGGTCATGCGCACGGCCGCATCAAAGGCGGCACGCACGTGCACTATCCGCAGGACGCGAAGCACTCGAATCTGTTGCTGACGCTGCTCGAGCGCACCGAGATTCCGGTCGAGTCGATCGGCGACAGCGACAACACGTTGTCGGAGGTCTGAGCATGACGGTCCGGGCGGCTGCTCTGGCATTGGCCCTGCTCGGCGCGGCAGCGACCGCGGCCGGTCAATCGCTGCTCGAAGCCGCGGAGGCCGGCGACCACGACGCGGCACTCGCCGCGTTGAAAGCGGGCGGCGACGTCGATGCGCGTGGACCGGACGGAACGACGGCGCTGATTTGGGCCGCGTACAACGCTGATGCAACGCTCGTCGAGAAGCTGGTCGACGCCGGTGCTGATGCGAACGCGAAGAACGCGTTCGGCGCTTCGGCGCTATCCGAGGCTGCGATCGGCGGCTACGCGGACGTGATCGCGGCGCTGCTCGAGGGTGGCGCGGACGCCAACATCACGAATCCCGAAGGCGAGACACCGTTGATGGCCGTGGCGCGCACCGGCCACGTCGAGGCGGCCACGCTGCTGCTCGACGCTGGCGCGGACGTGAACGCGATCGAGCTCTGGGGACAGCAAAGCGCACTGATGTGGGCCGCGGCACAGAAGCAGCCGGAGATGATCAAGCTGCTGATCGCGCGCGGCGCGAACGTCGACGCTCGTGGCGCCGTCCGCAACTGGGAGCGCAAGGTCATCAAGGAGCCGCGCCCGAAGGACATGAATCAGGGCGGCTTCACGCCGCTGTTGTACGCGGCGCGCGAAGGGTGCATCGACTGCGCGCGCGAGCTCGTGGCGGGCGGGGCGGATCTGAACTTGCCGGACCCGCATCGCGTGACGCCTCTGATCATGGCGCTCTTGAACCTGCACTTCGATTTCGCTGCGTACTTGATCGAAGCCGGCGCCGACGTGAACAAGTGGGATCTCTACGGCCGCTCGCCGCTGTACATGGCCGTGGATACGAGCACGATTCCTGTGCAAGGCAACGGCTCGATGGTCGTGTTGCCGAGCATGGATAAGCTGCAGGCCATCGACGTCGCCCGCCTGTTGCTCGACAGCGGTGCGAACGTCAACGCGCAGCTGAAGCGCCGGCCGCCGTACCGCAACGTGCCGCAGGATCGCGGCGGCGACTCGATCCTATCGATGGGCGCCACGCCGTTGCTGCGTGCCGCGCGCGCCGGCGACACGCCGATGGTGAAATTGTTGATCGAGCGCGGCGCGCTCGTGGACCTGCCGAGCAATCAGGGCGTCACGCCGCTGATGGCCGCCGCGGGCGTCGAGTACGGTCTGCGCGTCACGCGCGGCCGCAATCGGACCGAGGAAGGCGTGCTGACGACGATGCGTGCGCTGCTCGATGCCGGCGCCGACATCAACGCGCGGATGCTCGTGGAGCCGCAGGGCGACGCCGCGGCACACCTGCTCGTGATCGAGCAGCGTCTCTCCGACTATCGTTACGACTACCGCGGCCGGCAGGTGCCGAGCGCGCGCGCAATCCCGCATCGAACGGCGCTGCACGGCGCCGCGATGAAGGGGTTCACGCCGATCGTGAAGTTCTTGGCCGAGAACGGCGCGGACCTGTACGCGAAGGACGCGAACGGGCGGACGGCGCTCGACCTCGCCGAGGGCAACTACAACGAGCAGTTCCTGCGCCAGGCCGCGGAGCCGCACGAGGAGACCGCCGCGGTCCTGCGCGAGCTGATGGCCGCGCACCCGCCGCCCGCCCAACTCTCCGCCAACTGACACGCGCCGCGAGAATTAGGTGCCGGTGTTACGGTTTCGGTTGAACCGAAGTGCCGGTGTTTCGGTTGAACCGAACCGTAACACCGGCACCTCTTGACGCGCGTCGCATTCGGACCACCGAACCGCGTGGTAAATTGCGGCCGGGTCCCAAGGGGAGCACCACCATGATGAGAGCTCTGACGTTATTGGCCGCCGCTCTGGCGTGCGGATGTGTGTCGTACAAACCGGTGCCGCTGACGAACGGTGTTCTGCCGCGCGGCGCCGTGCTGGTCGGCGATGATGTGCGCGTTGTGAAGCGCGACGGCGAAGCACAGCGATTCAGAGTTGCAGGCGTCGAGAACGGCGTGCTGACCTCTTCGGACGGCGAGACCATCAACCCTGCGGACCTCACGGTTCTCGAGCGGAAGACCACCGATAAGAAGGCCACGATCATCACGCTCAGCGTGATCGGCGGTGTGATCCTGACCGGACTCGTGCTCGAGGAGATCGACGATTGCGAGGACGATCCGTTCTGCGACGACTACTATTGAGAGGCTGGCGCACGACGCCGGTATCCGCGAAGGGGGAGCATCGATGCGCGAATTGTCCCGGTGGGCCCGGCCCATCGGCCTGGTGTGGGTCGTCGTAGCTGCGACCGGCAGGGCCGAGCTCACGAACGAAGCCGCGCCCGTGATCGTCGGGCATTACCACCTGAACGTCACGAGCGTCGCGGACCACCGGAAGTTCTGGGTCGACACGCTCGGCGGCAAGGCCGTCAAGGTTGGAACCGTCGACGCGATCGAGTTTCCGGACGTCTACCTGCTGTTGCACGTGCAAACGCCGAGCGGGCCGACGCGCGGCACGACGTTCGACCACATCGGGTTCGCGGTCCCGGACGTGCCGGCGCTCACGACGAAGGTCGTGGCGAACGGCTATGCGCTGACCGTGGGGCGCGAGCCCGCGCCGAGCGAAACCGCGAGCCCGCCGACGGCCGGTAACTACGGCCGATTCTCGTACCTGGTCGGGCCCGACGGCGTGAAGGTCGAGCTCGTCACGAATGCCGACGCCGGTGCGCCGCCGATCAAGCACCACCACGTGCACTTCGTGAACCGTGACTTCGTCGCGATGCAGCAGTGGTACATGAAGGCATTCAACGCGACGCTGCGCGAAGGGCAGACGGACTTCTTCATCGGCGCGGACCTGCCCGGCGTCGGGTACATGCTGAACTTCTTCAGCTGGCTGCCGACCGAGAATTTGGTCGGGACCGCCGGCCGCGCGGTCGACCACGTGGGCTTCGAGGTCCGGGATCTCGAAGCGTTCTGCGAGGAGCTCGAGCGGAAGGGGATCGCGCTGACGGCGCCGTATCGCCGCGAAGACGAGACCGGCCTGGCCGTCGCAACGCTGACGGATCCTTGGGGCACTGTCGTGGAGTTGACGGAGGGTCTGCGCGATTGAATGCGCCGCGCGGCGTGCGTGATCCGCGTCATGCTCGGCCCGTGCGGAATGAGACGCGCGCAGGGGCTCGCGGCACGTGGGCGCGGCTATCCTCCGGAAGCGAGGTCTTTCGATCCTGAGGTAGGGCATGGCTGGCAAGAAATCGGGGGCGGCAAAGAGCGGCGCGCGCAAGCGCGTGCCGGCCAGTGCTGCGCGTGATACGGCCGCCGCCCCGCGGCCCAAAGTTCCGGCCGACAACGAGATGCAGGTGCAAGTCGAGCGGCTGCTCACGCCCGACACGGAGACGGCCCGGCTGCTCGCGGAGATCGAGCGCCTGCGCGAGAGCGAAGATCGGTTCGCCTCGACGATGGCGTTGGCGGCGATCGGGATCTCGCACGTCGACGACGCCGGGCGATTCCTGTACGTGAACCCACAGCTGTGCGCGATGTTGGGCTATACCGAGCAAGAGTTGCTCGCCCGCAGCGTCAAGGAGATCTCGCACGCGGACGATCTCGATACCACCGTAGCCTTGTCCACGCAGTTGCGCGACGGAACGATTCCGTCGTTCAAGATCGAGAAGCGCTACCTGCGCAAGGACGGGACGACGATGTGGGCCGGTCTCACGATCGCGCTGAAACGCGATCGCGAGGGCCGCAAGCTCTACGACGTGTCGGTCGTCGAGGATATCTCGGCGCGCAAGGAGGCGGAGCAACGCGTCCAGTACCTCGCGAGCCACGATGCGCTGACGAATCTGCCGAATCGGGCGACCTTCTCCGAGCTGCTGAATGCCGCGTGTGCGACGGCGCGTCGTTACGACCGCAGGTTCGCGGTGCTATTCGTGGATCTCGATCGTTTCAAGTTCATCAATGACACACTCGGGCACGACGCGGGTGACATCGTATTGCGCGAAGCGGCCTCGCGCTTGCGCCGCTGCGTGCGGAGCAGCGACATCGTGGCGCGGCTCGGCGGGGACGAGTTCGTCGTGCTCCTGCAGGAGACCGGCGACCCCGCGGTAGCTACGCGAATTGCCGACAACATCCTCGCGTCCTTGGGCCGGCCCATCGAGATCGGTGGTCGTTCGTGTGCCGTGGGTGCGAGCATCGGCATCTGTCTGCATCCGGACGGCGCGCAAGAAGACCACGCCGTGCTCAAGAATGCCGACGTCGCCATGTACTTGGCGAAGCAGGCGGGCAAGAACACCTGCCGCGTCTATATGAACGAGCTCGGGGAGCTCGCGGCCGAGCGGCGGGCGCTCGAGACGCACTTGAAGGGTGCGCTCGCCCGCACCGAGCTCGCGTTGCGCTATGAGCGCGTATTGAACCCTGCGACGCACGGCGTCGTCGCCGTCGAAGCCGGAATCGTGTGGACGAGCCCCGAGCTCGGCATCGTGCCCGCGGAAAAATGGCTGGCCGTGGCCGAGAGCTCGGGGCTCATCGTGCCGATCAATCGGTGGGCGCTGCGAACCGCGTGCGAGGAGGCTGCGGCGTGGGAACGAACCGGGCTGCCGACCACGCGCGTCGCGGTTCGCGTGTGTCACGCTCAAGTCCAGGACGATGGATTCGTTGGCGACGTGCGCGATGCGCTGGAGCGGAGCGGGCTCGCGCCGAATAGGCTCGAGCTGGATGTGACCGAGAGCGTGGTTCTGGGTAATCCCGAGCGCGCGACAGCGGCGCTTGCGGGCATCAAGGCGCTCGGAGTCGTGATCGGATTCACCGGTTTCGGCATGGGTCGAGCGGCACTCGCGGACTTGAAGCGGTTCCCGATATCCGTGCTGAAGGTCAGTGGCGAGCGCTTGCGCGGCGTCGCAATGGACATCGAGAAGCAGGCCTATGCGGAGGGCATCGTCGCACTCGGGAAGGCGCTCGGTTTCACGATCGTCGCGAGCGGTATCGTGAGCGCCATGGACGCCGATTGGCTCTCGGTGCTGGGTTGCGCCGCGGTGCAGGGGCCGTTCTGCGGCGCCGCGATCGAGGCGGGTGCCTGTGCCGCGCTGCTCAGCGAGCCTGCCGTTCAACACGCGCCCTAGTGGCACTTGGTCGAACGGCGCTCACGCGCAAGCAGCGACGCTGGGCCGACCTCAACGGCATCCCTTATGACGCGCGTGGCTTCGTTAAGGAGCTCGCTCAAAACCTGCGAGCGCCGTTGACGGAGGCCGCGCTCGCGGAACACAAGCGCGGATCGGAGCTGACGGCCACTCTCACACGGCCGCCGCGAATGCACTCGCTGACCTCGTCCGCGGCGCTCGTCGAGAATTTTTTCGGGTGGTGGCGGGACCACGACTTGAGCGGGCTCGTCGCCGCGCTCGGTCTCGACGAGGGCGACGGTGCGCGTTTGACGTTGGAAGAACCGCTGCCGACGGGCCTCGCCGGCGATCCGCCGCTCGTCGACGTCGCGTTGCGGTGGCCCAATGGCCGCCTCGTCGCCATCGAGAGCAAGCTCAGTGAGTGGCTCGTGCGGCGGCCGCGGAACAAGAGCGTGTTCAAGGACAAGTACTTTCCGCCCGCGCCGGTGTGGTCTGCCGCGGGGCTGGCTCGTTGCCAGGCGCTCGCCGACGATCTGCAGCGAGGCCGCGAGCGGCCGAAACTGTTGCACGCGGCGCAGCTGCTGAAGCACGCGCTCGGCTTGGCGAAGAGCGGCGCTTTGAAGTGCACTTTGGTGTACCTCTACTTCGACTGCCCGGGCCGCGAGGCCGCGACGCATCGCGGCGAGCTCGAGCGGATCGTGGCGCGCGTCGTCCCCGAGATCGACTTGCGTGTCATGACGTACCAAGACGTCTATCGCGCGCTGCACGCGACCGCCGGCGTAGACCCCGACTATCTCGGTTATCTCGGCGCGCGCTACTTCGACTGACGCCTGGCACGGCGTGCGCCCGAAGGTGCGCATCGCTTACCATTGCGGCCCTTAGATCCCCCGCGGAACGCTTCGAGGTGGCGCCGTGAATAGCCTTTACGTGACCACGCCGGCCGGTACCGCGGAGCTCGCCGGGACGAGCTGACGTCGTTCGGCGCGACCGAGGTCAAGGTGTCGCGTGGCGGCGTCGCCTGCACGTCGTCGCTCGAGCAAGCGTATCGCGCGTGCCTGTGGTCTCGCGTCGCGAATCGCGTGCTACTCCCGATCGCGGAGTTCGCGGCCCCGACCCCCGAGGCGCTGTACGAAGGTACACGCACCGTGGCGTGGAGCGATCATCTTGGCACCGACGACACGTTGGCCGTCGATTGCACGAGCAGTCGGTCCGCGATCACGCATACGCAATACGCTGCGCTGAAGGTCAAGGATGCCATCGTCGATCAGTTTCGCGAGCAGTCCGGAAGCCGGCCGTCCGTCGACGTGGCCGCTCCCGACGTGCGGGTGAATCTGCACCTCGACCGCGACGTCGCGACGCTTTCGATCGACCTCTCCGGCGAGAGCCTGCACCGGCGCGGCTATCGCGGGCCGCAGGGTGCGGCGCCGCTCAAAGAGAACCTCGCGGCCGCGATCCTGCTGCGCTCGGGCTGGCCCAAGCTCGTTGCGACGACGGAGGGCCCGCTCGGCTTCGTCGATCCGATGTGCGGCGCTGGCAGCCTCACGATCGAGGCCGCACTGATCGCGGCCGACGTCGCACCCGGCGTGCTCCGGAACTACTTCGGGTTCCTGGGTTGGCGCGGGCACGATGAGGCGCTGTGGCAGCGCCTTTTGACGGAGGCGGCCGAGCGGCGCGCCGCGGCGCGCGTCGACCGCATCGCATTCCGCGCCTACGACCGCGACGCCGCGGCCGTGCGCGCGACTCTCGAGAACGCGACCCGTGCGGGCTTCGCGAAGGTCATTCATGCGGAGCGGCGCGAGCTCGCCGATTTGCCGCCGGCGCCGGCGCCGCACGGTCTCGTCGCCGTGAACCCGCCGTACGGCGAGCGGCTCGGCGAAGCCGAAACGCTCGCGCCGCTGTACGCGCTGCTCGGCGAGAAGCTGAAGCAGAATTTCGTGGGATGGCAGGCCGCGGTGTTCACGGGTAATCCGCCGCTCGGCCGCGATCTCAAGATCCGGGCGAAGCGCACGCACGTGATGTTCAACGGGCCGATCGAGTGCCGGCTGCTCCGGTTCGACGTCGAGCCGCAGCACTTCGAGACGAAGCGAATGCCGGGCGCGTTGCCGGTATTCGACGCCGAAGCTGCGCGTGCGCGGCCCGGCGCCGCGATGTTCGCGAATCGGTTGCGTAAGAACTTCGCCTCGCTCGGCGATTGGGCGCGCCGAGAAGGTATCGCGTGCTATCGCGTCTACGACGCGGACATGCCCGAGTACGCGTTCTCGATCGATATGTACGCTTTGGGTGTCGAGCCCGAGGCGCAGCGCTGGGTGTACGTGCAGGAGCACGCGCCGCCGAAGACCATCGAGCCCGCGAAGGCGCGCGCGCGTCGCGAAGAGGCGTTCAGCGTGCTAGCCGAGATCCTCGGCGTGCCGCCCGAGCGCGTGCACGTGCGCACGCGCCGCAAACAGAAAGGCGGCGCGCAATACGAGAAGCTCGCCGAGCGCGGCGAGTTCGACGTCGTGACGGAAGGCGGCCTCGAGCTCGAGGTGAATTTCACCGACTACCTCGATACCGGGTTGTTCCTCGACCATCGTCCAACGCGTGCGCGCATCCGCGAGCTCGCTACAGGCAAGAGATTCTTGAACCTGTTCGCGTATACGGGCACCGCCTCGGTCTTCGCGGCCGCGGGCGGTGCGCGCTCGACGACGAGTGTCGATCTTTCGCGCACGTACATGGACTGGGCGCGCCGCAATCTCGATCGAAACGGTTTCGACGACCAGAGCCGTCACGTGCTGTTGCAGGAGGACGCGTTACGGTGGCTCGACACGCGCACGAGCGAGCGCTACGACCTGATCTTTCTCGATCCGCCCACCGTGTCGCGCAGCAAGCGCATGGACGCCGAGCTCGATTTGCAGCGCGACCACGTCGAGCTGATCCGGGCGACGTTGCTGAAGCTCGCGCCGGATGGGCTTCTGATCTTCTCGAACAACTTTCGCAAGTTCCGGCTCGATGCGGCCGGGCTCGCGGACCTCGACGTCAAGGACGTCACGCCTACCACGATCCCGAAGGATTTCGCGCGCAGCCCGCGGATTCATCAGTGCTTCGAGATCCGCGTGCCGCGCGGTGCGGCGCGGGCGCCGCGACCCGTGCTATCGGTCTGGCATAAGCCGCGCGCAGAGGAATAGCGCGAGCTCGAACAACGCGTACATCGGCACGGCGAGCAGCGTCTGCGAGAACACATCCGGCGGAGTCAGCAGCATGCCGACAACGAACGCCGTGAGTAGTACGTAAGGCCGCGCGCCTCCGAGCGTCTTGCGAGACACGAGCCCCGTCCAGACGATCGTGATGATGACGATCGGCACCTGAAACGCGAGGCCGAACGCGAACACCATGCCGAGCGTGAAGCTCAGGAACGCGTTGATGTCGGTCATGACCTTGACGCCTGGCAGCTCGATGTTCGCGAAGAACCGGAAGACCATCGGCAGCACGAGCAGGAACGCGAACGCCGCGCCGATGTAGAACAGCGCGGCGCTCGACGCGATGAACGGCAGCGCAATCCGGCGCTTGGTGGCCGGCAGCCAGTACGCCACGAGCTTCCACAGGTGGTATAGCAGCAGCGGCATCGCGAGGAACAGCGCAACCCAGAACGTCGCCTTCATCGGCGTCAGAAATGGCGACGCGACTTGCTTGCTGATGAGGCTGGAGCCTTCCGGCATCGCTGCGATCAACGGCCCGGCGACGATGCTGAACACTTGGTCGGCGAACGGCAGCAATGCAAGAAACACCAGCAGCAGAGTCAGGATCGCTTTGAAGGCCCGCGAGCGCAGCTCGAGCGCGCCCTTGAGCAGGCTGCGAGCCGCATTCGCGGTGTCGGGGTCGAGCGGTAGGCTGGCCACGGCGCCATTGTAATCGAGCCGGCGGACCGAAAAACTGCGCGAAAGCTCGCCATTCGCGGATGGTTCTGTTCGATCATTCGTTGCGATGCTGTTCGCGCGGCTTGACTGCGAGCTTTCAGCAGGGCTTATCATCCAATGCCGATGCAGGCGGAATCGCTCGAGGTTCTGGAGAAAGCCAGCGTTGCACCGGCGCAAGCGCGTGCGTTCGTGCGCGCGATCGAAATCGAGATCGCCGGAGCCAAGGACACGCTCGCGACGAAGCACGACCTGTTATTGCTGCGACAGGATTTTGACGCGTTGCGCGTGGATCTGCGTGGCGAGATGACCAAGCTCGACTCCGGGTTGCGCGGTGAGATGACCAAGCTCGAAGCCGGGCTGCGGGGCGATATGACCAAGCTCGAAGCCGGGCTGCGGGGCGATATGACCAAGCTTGAAGCCGGGCTGCGCGGCGATATGACCAAGCTTGATGTCGAGTTGCGCGGCGAAATGGTAAAGCTCGGCGCGAAGTTCGACACCGATCTCGCGAAAGGACTGGCCGAGGTGCGAGCGCAGATCGCAATCAGCGTGGGCGGCGTCACGCGCCAGATGTACCTGGCTATTCTGGGTCAGATGGCCGTCCTGCTCGGGTTCGCCTATTTCTTCGCCACGCATCTGCGTTGACTCGGCGGCTGGCGCTACCCCCGATCTTCATAAGATTTCGTTGGACGGCGGCCCGGCGTCCACCACGCGGCCGGCAACGGCCTATGCTCGGTGGCAGCCTTGGAGAGCCGTCGTGGCCGTGTAGTACCATCTGCGCTCGCCCCATTTGCACCCCGGAGTCCTCGCGCATGCACAAGAATATTTGGCTCGGTCTCTTGCTCGGCGGCGTCGCCGCGTCGGCCCACGCCCAGTTCGGCAATGAGCCATCGAAGCTCGAGCTGATCAAGCTTAAGGACGACGTCTACGTCATCCACAACGAATACGTTCCCGGCAACACGACTGTGGTAATCACGAACGAGGGCGTGATCCTCGTCGACGACAAGTTCGAGATCGACGCCGACAACATCGCTGCGATGGTCAAGACGGTCACGAACCAGCCGATCAAGTACGTGATCAACACGCACTACCACGGCGATCACAGCGGCGGTAACGCAAAGCTGCAGGCAAGCGGCACGCTCGCGGTTGCGTCCGCGCAGGCGCGCGCACGCATGGTCGCTGCGAACCAGTCGGGCCAGCCGGACATCACGATCGCGCCGCGCGGCACGATTCACCTGGGCGGCAAATCGGCCGAGATCTACTGGTTCGGCCGCGCACACACGGACGGCGACGTGGTCGTGCTGTTTCCTGACGACGGCCTGCTCGCGGCCGGCGACATGTTCACGGTAGGCGAGGGCACGCCGCAGCTGATCGACTACAACGGCGGCGGCAGCGCGAAGGAGTGGACCGCGACGGTCGAGCAGGTCTTGAAGCTCGACTTCGACACTGTCGTGCCGGGTCACGGCAACGTCGTGAAGAAGGCCGACATGCAGTCGTTCCGCACGAGCACGCAGCGCTTGACGCAGCTCGTCACGGCGGCTGTGAAGGCCGGCAAGTCCCGGGCCGACGTCGAGGCGCTGATGCGCATGGAGTTCGGCTGGCAGGACTTCCACGTGCAGATGGCGCTCGACGGCCTGATCAACGAGATGCGTTAGCGGCGACGTCGCAGGCGAGGGTGGAGCCGAAGTGAAGCGCTCGTCCCTGATCGTCGTCGCGGTGCTGGCGTCGCTTGCAGCGGGGCTCGCATCCGGTCAGTTCCGCCGCCGGCGCTCGATGGTGATCGAGGACAACGATCCCGCCGCCGACGGAGTTCGTCGTCGCGCGCTGGAAGTACGGCACGAACGGCGACGATCGGCCACTACGGCTGGTCGCACAACTACCCGGACGCCGAGATGAACCTGAACGAGTTCATCGGCCGCACGACCAGCGTCGACGTCGAGGACACCTCGTATCGGCTGCTCGAGCTCTCCGACCCCGAGATCTTCGAGTACCCGTTCGCGTACGTCTCCGAGCCCGGCGAGATGGAGCTCACGGAGGCCGAGGTCGTGAACTTGCGCGAGTACGTCGACCGCGGCGGCTTCATTCTCATCGACGACTTCGACACGTGGCACATGGACAACTTGCGCGAGGAGATGCTGCGGGTTTTTCCGGAGCGCGTGTTCGAGCGGCTCAGCGTCGACAATCCGATCTTCGACCTCGTATACACGCTCGAGAGATCTCGAGAGCATGGCGCCGTACACGCAGGGCGGGACGCCAACCTACTACGGCCTTGTGAACGCCGCTGGCCACATCGCGGTCGTCGCGTGCCACAACAACGATCTCGCGAACTTCTGGGAGTGGTACGGCAGCCCGCAGTATCCGCTGCGGCCATCGACCGACGCTTTCCGCATGGGCACGAACTACGTCGTGCATTCGATGACACATTGATTTTGATTGGGGGATCGATATGAGTGAGCAGACATCCACGCGCCGTGAGTTCATCGCACGCGCGAGCGCCGCTGCGGCAGCCGCCAGTTTCGCCGGGGCGTGCGCCATTCGCGGTCTCCGCGCAGCACGCGGTTCCCGAGCGCGCGATTCCGAGCACCGGCGAGAAGCTGCCCGTGATCGGGCTCGGCTCGAGCAAGGTGGTGTCGGAAGTTGCCGCGAACGGCCCCGAGCCGCTCGCGAACGTGCTGCGCGCGTTGGTCGCGCACGGCGGCAAGCTCGTCGACACGTGGCCGCGTAATCCTGACAACGATGCGGCGTTCGGGCGCGTGATCACGGCACCCGAATTCACGGGCAAGCTGTTCGTGACCACGAAGATCGATCAGGTGGGCAAGGACGTCGGCGTCGCGCAGTTCCGGGGCGCACAGCGGGCGTATCAGCGCGAAGTGCTGGATCTCGTGCAGATCTTCAGCCTGACCGACCTCGAAACCCACTGGCCGACTCTCAAGGAGCTCAAAGCCGAGGGTCATGCGCGCTACATCGGCGTGACCGTGTCCGAGGACGCGCGGCACGACGCTCTCGAAGCGTTCATGCGTCGGGAAAAGCCGGATTTCGTGCAAATGAATTACTCGATCACGGAACGCGCGGTGGAGGACCGGTTGTTGCCGTTCGCGGCCGAGCGCGGCGTCGCGGTCGTGATCAATCGGCCGTTCATGAATGGCGCGTACTTCGATCGCCTCGAGGGGAAGGAACTGCCGGAATGGGCGAAAGAGTTCGGCTGCGAAACGTGGGCGCAGTTCTCGCTGAAATACATCCTTGCGAACCCGCACTTCACCTGCGTGTTGACGGAGACCAGCAATCCGAAGCACATGGAGGAGAACCTCGCGACGGCGGCGGGAGCGTTGCCGAGCGAGGCGCAGCGCAAGCGGATGCGCGAGTTCATCGCCACGGTTTAACGAGATCACAATAGGGGGAGTCATGCGAACGATCTTAGGATGCGTGGCCGCGGGGGTCGTCGTGACGGCGGCATTCGTGATCGGTCGATTGTCGGCACAAGAAGGCGTGGCGTCGTGCCGCTTCTGTCCCTCGGATTACATTCCGCGCAGCGAAATCGCGGAGTACGAAGCGATCGGGCGTGCGACGAACGTGATCGACCAGCAGATGCGCTCGATCGACATCGGCAAGGCACAGGTCGAGATCGCGCTCGTGCACCGCACGAAGCTCGATGCGCCGACGCCGCGCTCGGTCGCGACGCACGACCTCGTCAGCGAGGTCTATTACATCTTGAGCGGCTCGGGCACGAATCGCACGGGCCCCGACGTCGTGGACCCGCAACGCCGGCCGCCGGACGACCGTGCCGTGCGACTCCTGAACGGCCCCGGCGCGAACGGCACCGATTTTCGCAATCCGACCGAGCATGAGCTCACGGCCGGCGACGTGCTCGTGATCCCGGCGGGCACGGGGCACCAGTTCACGAAGATCGACGACCACATCACGTACCTGATGATTCGCGTCGATCCGGACAAGGTCGTGCCGCTGATGAACGCCGCGGACTCGCGAACGTATCTCGACGCGAACCGTCGTTAACGCAATTTTGGGGGGAAGATCATGTCGATTCGCAAATTCGCTTCAGGTCTCGCCGGCGCATTGCTGGCCGTTGCACCGGCTCTATTCGCGCACGCCGAGACGGCCACGCCGCAGAGCGTCGGCCTGTCCACGGAGCGCCTGCAGCGCGTGCACGAGCTCGTCGAACGCACGATCGCGGCCGGCGAGATCGCGGGCGCCGTGACGCTCGTCGCGCGCAACGGCCAGGTCGCCTATCTCGAGGCGCAGGGCGTCATGGACCTCACGTCCAAGAAGCCGATGCAGCCCGACTCGATGTTCCGGATCGCGTCGATGTCGAAGCCGGTGGCGGCCGTCGCGATTCTGATGCTGGCCGAGGAAGGCAAGGTTCGGCTCAACGACCCCGTCTCGCGCTTCATTCCGGCGTACGCGAATCTCGAGGTCGGCGTCGCGAAGCCCGCGCCGGCCGGCCCGCCCGGTGCGGCACCTGCGCCGGCGGCAGGCCCCGGCGCGCCGGCACCCGCCTACTACAAGGCGCCCGCGACGCGCGAGATCACCGTGCTCGACCTGCTCACGCACACCTCGGGCCTGATGAGCGGCCCGATGGGCAACTCCGTGGCGCAGGCGGCGTTCGTGAAGCGCCACGACATCGGCTTGAAGTGGACCGAGGAGCTCGGCACGTCGCCGCTCGAGTTCCAGCCCGGCACGCGCTGGGCGTACAGCGCCGTGGCCGGCTTCGACGCGCTCGCGCACATCGTCGAGATCGCGTCCGGGCCAGGAGTACGGCGAGTTCCTCGCGCAGCGGCTGTTCGGGCCGCTCGGCATGCGCGACGTGACGTTCTGGCCGAGCACGGAGCAGCGCATCGCGGCTCGCGACGGTCTATCAACGCCGCGACGGCAAGCTCGTCGCCGGCGAGAACCCCGACTCGATGTCGGGCGAGAGGTACCACGGTGGCGGCGGCGGCATCATGACCACGGCCGAGACCTACGCGCAGTTCGCGATGATGCTCGCGAACGGCGGCGAGCTGAACGGCGTGCGGATCCTGAGCCCGCGCACGGTCGAGCTGATGGGCTCCGAGTTCATTCCGTCGACGCTGCCGGGCAGGCCCGCGGGCGAGGGGTACGGGCTCGGTGTCCGCGTCGTGACGAACTCTGCGGCGCGCGGCACGTGGCTGTCGCAGGGCTCGTTCGGCTGGAGCGGCGCCTACGGCACGCACTTCTGGGTCGACCCGAAGGAGAACCTCGTCGGAATTCTGCTCGCGCAGACACCGAACCGAACGTTCTCGGCCGACTTCGAGAACGCCGTAATGCAGGCGCTCGTTGATCAGAACGAGTGAGGTCTCGGCTCTAGTCGCTGAGACCCAGCTCGTCGAGCAGCGCGCGCGGCTTGTAGACCTTCGTCAGCGCCTCGCGGATGAACGCGGGGTGCACGGCGATCGCGCGGTTCTTCGCCGTGTCGAACCAGTAGGCGCCCGAGATCGAGTGGATGTTGCCGTCGAACAGCAAGCCCGACGATCCGGCCTTCCGCGTCGATCAACGGGCTGCCCGAGTTGCCGCCGACGATGTCGTTGTTCGTCGAGATGTTGGCCGGCGTCGACAGGTCGAGCGTCGGTTGCACGGCCGTCCAATCGACGGGCACCGCGAACGGCGGTCGGCCCGTCGCGCGCGCGAACAACCGGTCGAGGCGCGTGAACGGCTCGACGGGCACGCCGCTCTCGCTCCAACCCTGCACGGAACCGAAGTTGATGCGCAGCGTGAAGGTCGCGTCGGGGTACACGCTCGTGCCGTAGACCGCGAAGCGGGCGCGCGCGATCTGCTCGTGCGCGACCTCGACGACGGCCTCGATCTCCTCCTCGTGCCACTTGCGCAACGCGCGCGCCTCGCCGTCCAGGCTCTTCGCAAGCTCGATGAACGGATCGGTCGAGGCGTCGATCGCGGCTTGTCCGCCGGACCATAGCTGCATCCGTGCCGCGGGTTCGGCCAGCACCGATCCAGCCACCAGGCGCGCCGCGAGCTCGTCCGGGCTCTCGGTGGCGAGCAGGCGCCGGACGACGGGATGATCGGGACCGAGCCATTCGCGCATGCGCTCCAGCGAGAACGCCAGCGTGAGCCGCTCGAGCTCGGGGTAGATCGGCACCGGCGCCGCAATCTGCTGCTCGAGTCGTGGCAGGAAGCCATCCGTGTACTCGCGCAGGCGGTCCGCGTTCGGCTTCTCGCGTTCCGCCGCGGCACGCACGAGCTGCCGCGCGGACCGGAACAGCCGGCTGTTGAAGCCGGTGCCCCCCTCGATGAATTGGTACGGTAGCCAGCGTGTGGCCTCGGCCGCCTGCGCCGTTTCGATGCGCGCCCAGGGGTCGCCGATTTCGGCTGCGAGCGCCGTATTGCGCGCGAGTCGCTGGCGCAGGTCCGCCTCCGCGTCGTGCTTCGCGACCATCAGCGTGTCGTCGAGCAGCGCATCGAGTTGCTTGCGCTGCACCTTGATCGTGTTCTCGAGGCTGTCCAGCGAGTCCTGGACGATCGCTTTGCGCGTCGTCACCGGTCTTGCCGAACTGGATGTAGCGGCCGCGCAGCTCAGACCCGCGCAGCAGGGTCGGCGGCAGGATCCGATCGCGCAGCGTCTTGAGCTCGGCGACCGTGAGCTGCCGATCCGTCGAGCCCGGGTGCCCGATCACGAACACGGGTTGGTTGGCTTCGGGGCCCGCGAAATCGATCGTGAGGTGTTCCGGTGTCGAAGCCGGCTGGCCGTCGACGTAGGCGCGCAGCAGCGAGAAATCCAGGCACCAGCGCGGGAACTGGAAGTTGTCGGGGTCGCCGCCGAAGGCTGCGATCCCGGCCTCCGGCGCGAACACGAGCCGCACGTCGTCGTAACGGCGGTATTCGTACAGCCAGTACTGGCCGCCGCCGTACAGCGTCACGGCCTCGCACTTGCGCGGATTGCCGGTTTGCTTTGCGGTCTCCTCGCACTCGAGCTCGAGCGCCGTGAGCGTCTGGCGGCGGCGCTCATTGGCCGCGCGCTCGTCGAGGCCGCGCAGCGCGTCGGCGACCTTGTCCGTGACGTTCGTGAGCTTCTCGAGCACGTCCGCGATCTGCACGGGGCAGCGCAGCTCGCGTTGCCTGCCGTCGGCGACGTAGCCGGTGTCGAGCAAGCTCGACTCGCGCGTCGAGTTCTGCGCGAGGCAGCTCGCGACGCAGTGATGGTTCGTCAGGATCAGCCCGTCCGGCGAGACGAACGACGCCGTGCAACCCGCGAGCCGCACGACTCCGCGGCGCACGCGGTCGAGCCACGCCTGGTCGATCTCGACGTCGTAGCGCTGCTCGACGAGCGCGCTCGGGAAGTTGTCGAACGTCCACATGCCTTCGTCGGCCATCGCCGTGGTGGCGATCAGCGCGGCAAGTCCGCTGAGCAGGCGCATATGTTCCCCCTAGTAAACGATGTCCCAACGCAGCGACAGCTGCGTGTTGAGCTCATCATCGTTGAAGGTTACGTCGTCCTTCCACTGATAGTCGATAGCGAGCCGCGAGCTCGAGCCAATTCTGCGCAGGTAGCCGACATTGAAGGCGCGCGGGTTCTCCCCCGTCACGGGATCGTTGTCAAATCGATCCCAGCGCCAATAAACATCATCTCGCGGCGTGAGGTTGAAATCGAAAAATGCCGTGGCACCCCAGGATTTCTCGCCGGGTGTAAACGCGGGAGCGAACTCCGGATCGAGGCCGAGGAGCGTCGAGGGCGTGTTGCCGCGCACGTACTCGGCGCGCATGCCGAGCCGTCCGGCGACGAGCTGCACATCGACGCCGGCCGCGTCCTCGTCGGCGTCGCCGGTCACCCCAGGCGGCAAGAGTTGCGTGCCCGCCTGATACGAAGCGCCGACCGCGAGGCGTCCCGAGGCGAACTCATGGCGGAGACGCAGGTTGTAGTTCAACTCGTCGTTGCTATCGGCAAAGAACCGATTGCCGTTGAAGGCGCCGGCATACAGCGTCGTTCCGCGGAGCCAGCCGAGCTGTCCGAGATCCGCGCGCAGCATGAAGCCGCGATCGCGCTGCCCCGGGAAGAAGTAGCCTGCGAAGATGCTGCGCTCGGGAGACTCGCGCTCGCTGCTCGAGTGCTGGATGTCGAAGCCGAAGGGCTTGACGAACTGCCCCGCGCGCAGCGTGAGTGCGTCGTTCGCGTAGTATTCAACGAACGCGTCATTGATCAGCTCCTCGCTTGCACCATCTGGAGCGGGATGGTACTGAATCTCGTAGCCCATGCCGACGCGTTCGCTGACTCTTCCGCCCCACGCGAGCTCGAGTCGGTTGATACCGAAATTGACAGCCGCATCCTCGGTCGCGGCGCCGTCGATGCGGTTCGCGAAGTACGCCGTTTGCACGAACAGCTCGGGTTTCGCCTCGAGCTCGTCGCCGCGCTGGTCGCTGCCGAGGTCGGGGACAATGATGCGCTCCGCGAAGGAGATGTCGCCGGCGACGGTGTTCTCGGCAGCGTCAGAGAGCTCGTTGGTCGTTGTCGGTAGCACGTCGCGCTGGCCCGCGGTGGCATCTTTGACGGCCGCGACCGCAGCACTGAGATCGTCGAGCGTCGCCGTGAGCTCGGCCACGCGTGCTTGCGCATTGCGCAGCTGTGTTTCGAGTGCCGCGACTCGCTCGTCGGCCGCCGTTTGCGCGGCCAATGCCGTGGGCAGTGCGAGCAGGCTAACCAGAGCGAGGGACGGGTAGCGACGCGTCATGGCAGCTCCTTTTGGGTCAGGGCCGGCGCGCGCCGTTGCATGGGCAAGGTACTAGGACGCGGGCGCGCCGCCGATGGTTAGTCGAATCTCCAGGCCGAGACGTTTGGCCAATTCACGATGGCTTCCTTGGCAGCGGCTGGCGTCAGGTCCGAGTGGCACGACGTGCAGGGATTCGGAATTCCATAATGCTCGGTGGCGCTCGGCGAGATGAAGCGGAACGTATGGCTGCGCACGTTCACTTCGCCGACCGTGCGCGCGATCTTCGGCATGTGGCAGTCGACGCACTGCACGTTGCCGACGCTGTGATGAGTGTGCTCGACCGTCGTTCCCGGCGGGCCGACGGGACTCTCGGGGCCGTGACACGTGCCGCAGAGCGATTCGGCCGGCTTGAGCAGATCCGCCGGATTGCTCGTGCCGTGCACGTCGTGACAGTCCCAGCAGGCGACGCCCTTTGCGATACATCGCGCTCGTGACGTAGTCGTTGCCCTGCATGCGG
The DNA here is from genome assembly GCA_963741255.1 of uncultured Gammaproteobacteria bacterium. Classification (GTDB taxonomy): domain Bacteria; phylum Pseudomonadota; class Gammaproteobacteria; order Steroidobacterales; family Rariloculaceae; genus FEN-1219. Next base: position 60,913 of record CAVUHM010000005.1, read on the forward strand.
TTCTTGTGCGCGGAGCCATCCGGCCAGTGCGTGAACGTCTCTTCGCCGAGCGTGTGCTCCTCGAGGCGCCAGAAGTCGGCAAGCCGCTGACCGGGTTGATAGCCGACCGGCCAGTCGAAGTAACGGCCGGCGATCGGATTCGTGAGCGGCTGGCCTTGCGAGTGACACTGCACGCACACGTCCACGCCGCGCGCATGATCGAGCCGAGCCGGGTTGACGATATTAGTGAGTTGCGGATTGCGCACGTGCTGCTCGCCCGCGCCATGGCATTTCTCGCAGCCGACGTTCCACTCCGTCACTTGCTTGGTGGCGATGTCGTAGTTCGTCGAATGGCAGCCGTCGCACAGCGGGCCGGTGGGCCGTTGCATCTGGTCTGCGGGATAGTGCTCCGCCCACCAGTCCGTGCCGTTCTCGACGTAGTAGCGTCGCCAGGTCTTCGCGAGCACGTCCCACTGGACGGGAAACACGAAATAGTCGTCGCCGCGTTTCGTGAAGTAGCGTTGCTTCCACTTGCTGCCGTACGTGAAGACGATGTCGTTGCGGTCGAACGTCACGAGCGGGTTCGGTGTGTCGAAGTCGCCGAGCACGGCCTCGGGATGCGCCTGTGCGTCGACGATGACATTGGCCATGCGTGTGTTCTGCCAGCGCACGTACTCGTTCTCGTGGCAGTCGCGGCAGGCTGCCGAGCCGGTGAAGCTTCCAGTGGGCTGCGCGGGCGCCGACGTCGCAAGCAACAGGCCGGCAGCAAATACGAGAACAATCCTGTAGGGCGTCACAGAGTCTCCAAGCCTCACCAAGGCGGACTCGATTCTAGCGATTAGGGTTTGGCTCGGGGTTAGCTTGCGGTGACTAAAGGGGTAACAGCTCTCGGACCGCCGACACCCTGGGTCAGGTAACCGAAGCCCTCGATGACGTGGTCGCGACCGGGCTGTGCAGCCAGTCGGCCCACGCGCGCGCGGCCGCGTTGTCGCCGGCGCGCTTGCGCAGCGGAGGTCTTGTCGCGACGGCTCGTGCAGCTCGGTAGGGACTTCGAAATATGCCGCAATACCCTGATAAGTCAGTGCTTGTGACCGCGTTCCCCAGGCTTTCGCTTCGGAGCAGGCCGGCTCAAAAGGCCGTCGTGACGGCCGCGTAGAAGTAGCGCGGTGAGCCCAGGAACGCATTGCCGGCGGTCTGTTCCGGAAATCGGCCCGAGTCGACCAACGCGAAGCCGGTCTCCACGCTGAGCCGGTCCGGGATCGCGGCAAACGTGAACGACGCTTCGATCTGGTGCCCGAGCGACTGGCCGGCGAGGCCGGTCGTATCGCGCCAGCCGGAGCCGACCCAGGCGTCGCGGGCCGCGGCGAGCCGAAAGTCGCGAAAGGCGGCCATGCCGCGCCAGCGCGGAGCGGGGTTGTAGGTCACCCGAACACCTACGCTCTCGAGATTGCTGCGCGGATAGAGGCCGTAGATACCCGTCGGCGAGAAGTCGAAACGCCGCTCGCCGAATAACGGGTTGAACCGCTCGGTGCGCGTGTCCGCGGGGTCCGCGTCGCCGCTCGCTCGGTCGTACTGCAGCAGCACGTTCGGTGCCCACTGCACGTCGAACGAATAGCCGATCTCCGCGTGCGCGTAGTAGGCGTCGTGATCGAGCCCGATGCCGGCCACGGCCGCCGACGTGCCGCGCTGAGTGCCGCCCTCGACCTCGTAATTCCACCCGCTGCGCGCGACCGGCCTGAAAACCCGCAGCGCGTAGGTTTGAAAATCGACTGGCCCGAGCATTTCGCCGGTGCCGTGCGGCGCCTCGAGATCGAGCGCCGTCAGCTCGACCTGCGTTCGGCCGGGCAGCGGCGCCGACAGGTAGTAGGCGCCCCAGAAGGCCGCGTCGCGCGCGCCGCGGTCGAATTCCTGATCGTTGTCGAGCATCTCGTCGCGCGTCGCGGGCAGGATCCGCATCGGCACGACATAGAACGCGCGCGCGCGCATCCCGTTCGCGCCGCGCCACTCCCAGTCCGCACCCGCGAAGGATTGGATCGCCTGACGGAAGCCGCTTCGAGCGACCAACCGGCGTTTGCCGACATCGATCGTCATGCGACCCGCGCGCAGCGAGCTTTGGCCTACGCTTTCTGGGACGCCGGCGAATCGCCACGACAGATAGGTTTGCAGTGGCTCGAGCGTGTTCACGACGCCGCTCGTGACCGAGTCTTCGTCGTTGAGCTCGCCGCGCGCATCCAGGATCTCGCCCACGAAGGACAGTCTCCGCCACTCGGCCGTAAGCGCGAGGCTCGTCTGAATCGCGAGCACGGTGTCGCTGCCGCCCAAACCGGCCCTGAATTGCGGCGCCAGGCGCTCGTAGCGCGTGCGATTGCTGCCGGAGAGCTCGATCGTGGGCTTTAGACCAGAGTCGTCCGCGGCTCCGGCGCGCGATGCGAGCAGCGTGGCGAGCACGAACGCTAGGCGGCTGGCGATTGCGGTGGCGGTCGACATCGGGGGCGCGTAGCTAACCAGGTCTGGCGGTGTGCGGCAAGTCGGTTGCGCGCCGACATACGGCCTGTGCGATCATCGCCGCATGCCGTCCCCCTATTCGATCGAGCGCGCGCGCGCGCTGTTGCGCGACGTGTTCGGCTATGCGGAGTTCCGCGGCCAGCAGGAGGCGATCATCGCCGCCGCGCTCGCGGGCTCGGACTCGTTGGTATTGATGCCGACCGGCGGCGGCAAGTCGCTGTGCTACCAGCTGCCGGCGTTGGTGCTCGACGGCGTCGGCATCGTCGTGTCGCCGTTGATCGCGTTGATGGAAGACCAGGTCGGCGCGCTGCGTGAGGCCGGAGTCGCGGCCGCGTTCTTGAACTCGACGTTGAGCCGGGCCGAGCAGAACGCGGTCATTCGGCGCCTGCGCCACGGAGAGCTGAAGCTCTTGTACATGGCGCCCGAGCGCCTGCTCCAAGAGGACACGCGGTCGCTGCTTTACGACGTCACGGTCTCGATCGTCGCGATCGACGAGGCGCATTGCGTATCGCAGTGGGGCCACGACTTCCGTGCCGAGTATCTCGGCCTGAACGTGCTCAAGGAGTGGTTGCCGGGGGTGCCGCGCATGGCGTTGACGGCGACTGCGACGCCGCCGACGCGCAGCGAGATCGTCGCGCGGCTCGAGCTCGATTCGCCGCGGGTGTTCGTGAGCAGCTTCGATCGGCCGAACATCCGCTATTTCGTGCAGCCGAAAACCGACGCGCGCCGCCAGCTCGCCGCGTTCTTGCAGTCGCATCGCGGCGAGTCCGGCATCGTCTATTGCTTGTCGCGCGACAAGACCGAGAGCACGGCCGAGTGGTTGACCGAGCAGGGGTTTGCGGCCCTGCCGTACCACGCAGGGTTACCGGCCGACACGCGTGCAGCGCATCAGCGGCGCTTCCTCGCGGAGGACGGGCTGATCATCGTCGCGACGATCGCGTTCGGCATGGGCATCGACAAGCCGGACGTGCGTTTCGTTGCGCACCTCGACCTGCCGAAGAGCATCGAGTCGTATTACCAGGAGACGGGTCGCGCCGGCCGCGACGGCGAGCCGGCGGACGCGTGGATGGTGTACGGGCTACAAGACGTCGTGCAGCTGTCGCAGTTTGTCGCAGCGTCCGATGCCGACGAGCAGCACAAACGCCGCGAGCGCGCGAAGCTCGACGCGCTGCTCGGCTGGTGCGAGCTCACCGAGTGTCGCCGCCGGCCGCTGCTCGCGTACTTCGGCGAGCACAGCGCCACGGACTGCGGCAACTGTGACAACTGTCTGTCGCCTCCCGCGACGTGGGACGGCACCGAGGCCGCGCGCAAGCTGTTGTCGGCGGTGTATCGCACCGGCCAACGATTCGGCGCGGGGCACGTGATCGACGTGCTGCTCGGGAACGTCACCGAGAAGGTGCAGCGGCATCGTCACGAGCAGCTATCCGTGTTCGGCATCGGCACGGAGCTTGCGGCGCCGGCATGGCGCTCGCTGCTGCGGCAGCTGATTGCGCAGGGCCATGTGGATGTGAATCACGAGGGTTTTGGCGCGCTGACGCTTGCGGGTGCGAGCCGCGCGCTGCTGCGTGGCGAGACGACGCTGCGCGTGCGGGAGGACACCAAGGCTCCGGCATCGCGCAAGAAGTCGCGGAGCCCGCAACAGGACGTGGCGCCTGAAGATCAGAATTTGTGGGAAGCGCTGCGAGAGTGTCGGCGACGGCTGGCGGCTGAGCACAACGTGCCGCCGTACGTGATCTTTCACGACGCTACGCTGCGGCAGATGCTCGCCGAGCGGCCGGCCGACCGCGACGGGCTGCTCGGCATCAGCGGCGTCGGGCAAGCGAAGCTCGAACGCTACGGGGAGCGGTTTCTCGAGGTGCTGCGCACCTGACCGGCGATGCCGTGCTAGCGGTGCGGTTGCGGCCGCGTTACGCTCAGCGCACTCCGCAACCCTAAGGCACCACCGTGGATCCGTCGGTCAACGTGTTCGGCGAAAGTCTGCAAGACTGCAACGACAAGCCCAAGACGGGCTTCTTTCGCGACGGCTGCTGCAATACGAGCGACCAGGACGTCGGCTCGCACACCGTGTGCGTCGAGGTCACGAAGGACTTTCTCGAGTTCTCGCGGTTCCGCGGCAACGATCTCACGACGCCGCACCCCGAGTTTCAGTTCCCGGGCTTGAAGCCCGGCGATCGCTGGTGCCTGTGCGCGGCGCGATGGCTCGAAGCGCACCAATCCGGTATGGCGCCGCGCGTCCTGCTGAGGGGCACGCACTCGCGCGCGCTCGAAATCGTGCCGCTGGAGCTGCTGAAGAAATTCGCCGTCGACCTGAACTGACGCAGAGCTAGAAGAGCTCTGCCAGCGAGATCTCGCCGAGTCCCTCGGGGAGCGGTAGCGCGCCGGACGCGATCTCGACGCGCTCAGAGTACTGCGTGCCGCGAGGCTTGCGGTGTCGCCAGACGCGACTGGCGACCAAGTCGACGACCCAGTATTCGGCAACTCCATGCGTGGCATAGAGGTGTGCTTTCACGTCGAGGTCGTAACGCAACGTCGAATCGCTGACTTCGATCAGGAGCACGACGTCGTCCGCAGATGGGTGCGACCGTCGATAGCCGGCGGCCTTGAGCCTGAGGACCGCGAGATCGGGTTGGGGCTCCGAACGCGTCGACAAGCGGACGGGCAACTGGACGCTGATCACACCCGAGTCTCCAACGGCGCGCACCAGTCGTTGGGTGAGCAGCCTGACGACGTCCGCTTGCGTGCTGCCTATCGGCGCCATGTCGATGATCTCTCCCTCGATCAGCTCCGTGCGATCGTCGGGTGAGAGCACGCCGGTCTCGGCCATGCGGTAGTAGTCGTCGACCGTGAGTCGATGCGGCTTCGGCCAGGTTTCTGTTTGGGCGCTCATGATGCGTCGTATTGCGGTTGTCCAACGATAGCGCGCATCGAATCGAAAACGAAGGCGCCACCCGATTCGCTGCAATGAGAACACTGGCGCCGGGGATGAGCGAGCCGCCAATCTCGAAGAAGCCGCCATTTATCCGTAGTATCCGTTCCGGCGGTTGATTGTTCTGCTGCAATGGGGGGAGTCGTGCAACACGCTATTCGAGAACAGCGGCGGCTGTGCGTCGCGTGGGCCAGCCTCGCGGCAAGTGCATCGCGCACGCGCAGGGCGCGCGCATGGTCGAGTGGCCGGTGTACGGCGGCAGTCTCGCGGCCCAGCACTACTCGCCGCTCGATCAGATCAACGCGCAGAACGTCAAGGACCTGAAGGTCGCGTGGCGCTGGTACGCCGGCAACTTCGGTCCGAACCCGGAAATGAAGAGCGAGACGACGCCGATCATGATCGGCGGCGTGCTGTACGCGACCGCGGGCGCGACGCGCAACGTCGTCGCGATCGACGCCGGCAGCGGCGAGACGCTGTGGATCTGGCGCCCGAGCGACGGCGACCGGTTCCGCACGGCCCCGCGCCGCACGTCGGGGCGCGGCGTCGCGTACTGGAACGATGGTGATCAAGATCGGCGCATCTTCACGGTGACGCCGGGCTTCTATCTGTGGGCGCTGGACGCGGAGACCGGTCTGCCGAAGCGCGAATTCGGCGAAGCCGGAACCGTGGATCTGCGCATTGGGTTGCGCGGCCCCGATGGACAACGTCGAGGCCGGCTCGTCGTCGCCGCCGCTCGTCGTCGGCGACGTGGTCGTCGTCGGCCCGGCCGGTGGAGTCGGCGCGCGGCCGAACGCGAAGACGCAGGTGAAGCTCGACGTGCGCGGGTTCGATGCGCGCACCGGCAAGCTGCTCTGGACGTTCCACACGATTCCGGAGAAGGGCGAGGTCGGCTACGACACCTGGCTCACGCCGGGCTCGGCCGAGTACACGGGCAACGGCGGCGCGTGGGGCCCGCTCGCGGCGGATCCCGAGCTTGGGCTCGTGTATCTGCCCGTCGAGGGCGCCACGAGCGACATGTACGGCGGCGAGCGTCACGGCAACAACTTGTTCTCGTGCAGCCTCGTCGCGCTCGACGTGAAGACGGGCGAGCGCGTCTGGCACCGGCAGCTCGTCCATCACGACATCTGGGACTACGACAATCCGACCGCGCCGATCCTGCTCGACGTGAACGTGAACGGCCGGCCCGTGAAAGCCGTCGTGCAGCTCACGAAGCAGGCGTTCGCGTACGCGTTCGATCGCGCGACCGGCGAGCCGCTGTGGCCGCTCGAGGAACGCCCGGTGCCGAAGTCCGACGTGCCTTTCGAGTGGACGGCGCCGACGCAGCCGTTCCCGACGAAGCCGGCCGCGTACGATCGCCAAGGCGTCGACGAGGACGATCTCGTCGACTTCACGCCCGCGATCAAGGCCGCGGCGCTCGAGTCCGTGAAGACCTTACGCATGGGGCCGATGTACACGCCGCCGTCGCTGATCGAAGCGCCGGACGGCACGCGCGGCACGCTCGTGCTGCCGCATTACGGCGGCGGTGCGAACTGGGAAGGCGGCGCGGCCGATCCCGAGACCGGCATGCTGTACGTCGGCTCGCAGACCAGCCTCACGGTGTTCGCCGTGAATCCGGCAGGAGATCGATCCGACATTCGTTACCTGTTCGTGAACGGCGAGGCCCCGCGGCCGATGGGTCTACCGCTCGTGAAGCCGCCGTACGGGCGCATCACGGCGATCGACATGAATAGTGGCGACCACCGCTGGATGGCCGTGAACGGCGACACGCCCGACGAGATCAAGAACAACCCCGCGCTCGCGGGCGTGACGATTCCGCCGACCGGCAAGGCCAGCCGCGCGACGTTGCTCGTGACGAAGACGCTGCTGTTCGCGGGCGAGGGGTATGGCGGGGCGCCGGTGTTTCGCGCCTACGACAAGGCGACGGGCGCGGTCATCGCAGAGCTGCCCTTGCCCGGTGCGGCCAGCAGCAAGCCGATGACGTACCTATTGGACGGTAAGCAGTACATCGTGCTCGCGGTCGGCCGCGATACGCCGGCCGAGCTGGTCGCGTTTGCGCTGTAATACGTGCGCCGCGCGGCACGTAGTGCTATTTGGGGATCGAGCGGATGGGGGTCTCAAGCAGCATGCAGCCGAGTAGTGCAGCGATCGAGCTCAAGGGAGTCACGAAGACCTTCGGTTCACTGAAGGCCGTCGAGCACCTCGATCTCACCATTCCGCGCGGCGCGTTATACGGCTTCATCGGCCCCAACGGCGCCGGCAAGACCACGTCGATCCGCATGATCATGTCGATCCTGATGCCGGACACCGGCGAGCTGCGCGTGCTCGGCCACGGATCGGCGCTCGAGGCGAAGGACAGGATCGGCTATCTGCCCGAGGAGCGCGGCGTCTATCGCAAGATGAAGGTCGGCGCCTATCTCACGTACATCGGGCGCCTGAAGGGCGTGGCCGAGAAGGGCTTGCGCGAGCGCGTGCATGGCGCTGATCGAGCGGATCGGCCTCGCCGGCGTCGAGGGCAAGCGCTGCGAGGAGCTCTCCAAGGGCATGTCGCAGAAGATCCAGTTCTTGGCCGCGATCATCCACGAGCCGGACCTGCTGATCCTGGACGAGCCGTTCAGCGGGCTCGACCCCGTCAGCACGCGCTTGCTGCGTGAGCAGATCGTCGCCGAGCATCGCCGCGGCGCGACGGTGCTGTTCTCGACGCACGTGATGCCGCAGGCCGAGGACATCTGCGACCACGTCGTGATGATCCATCGCGGCCAAAAGGTGCTCGACGATCCCGTCGACTCGATCCTGCGGCGCTACGATTCGCGCGTGCTGCGTTTCGAGCCACTCGATGCGAGCGCGAGCGTCAGCGCCGTGAAGGCGCTGCCCGAGGTCGAGCGCTGCTCCGCCGTCGACGGCGGTTACGAGATCGCGCTGCGTGAAGGCGCCGACGTCGGCCGGGCCATGCAGCAAGTGATCGCGGCCGTGCCCGTCGCACGCATCGAGCTCAAGCGGCCGAGGCTCGAGGACGTGTTCGTGCAGATCGCGGACGACGGCGGGCGTTCCGCAATAGACCGTGAGGGCCGCCCAGCGCTCGTGACCGGCACTCGTGCCACGGTGGCTCCATGAGCAAGGTTTGGCTCATCGCGGTCCGCGAGTTCGTCGCGACGGTGTTCACGAAGGCATTCATCATCGGGTTGCTGATCTTTCCGACCATACTGGGCGATCATGGCCGTGGTCGGGCCGCGCTTGTTCGGCGACATCGCGACTTCTCGGTCAAGGGGCAGCTTGCGGTGATCGATCCCACCGGCGTCGTGCTTCCGCAGGTGCAAGGCCGCGTTGACGGAAGGCCGCTCCGGTGCGAACGTCTCGGAGCTCGTCGAGCGTGCGCGTGCCGGCGGCGCCGAGGACGCCGCCGCGAGCGTGTTGCAGTCGCTCACCGATCTGACGCTCGTCGAGCGACCGCCCGACGCGGACGTCGAGCGCGAGAAAGCATGGCTGAACGTCGACAGAGCCCGGTGCGCCGCATCTCGCGCTCGTCGTCGTGCACACCGACGCCGTCGAGCCCAAAGCCGGCGAGTCGAAGCTCGGCAGCTACGATCTGTACATTCCGTCCGGTCAGGACAACCGCGTCGAGATCGCCGTGCAGGGAGCGCTGCGCGAGGCGATCATCGGCGCGCGCATGGGCGCGCGCGGGCTCGATCGCGACGCGGTTTCAGGTCTCGTCACGGTCGCGCGAGTGCGCTCGGTTTCCGTCAGCGCGGAAGGCGAGCGCGGCACCGTGGGCGGCTTCAACTTCGTCGTGCCGGTCGCGTTCATGTTCCTGCTGTTCATGGGCGTCATGGGCGCCGGCCAGGGCATGTTGACGACGACGATCGAGGAAAAGTCGAGCCGCGTGATCGAGGTGCTGCTGTCGGCCGTGTCGCCGATGCAGCTGATGGGCGGCAAGCTGATCGGCCACATGGGCATCAGCCTGATCGCGATGAGCCTGTATATCGCCCTCGGCCTCGTCGACGCTCGCGTCGTTCTCGCTGTTCGGCCTGCTCGACCTGTCGCTGCTGCTCTATTTGTTCATCTTCTTCTTGATCGCGTTCTTCACGATCGGCTCGCTGATGATGGCGGCCGGTGCCGCGGTCAACGACATGCGCGAGGCGCAGCAGTTCATGATGCCGCTGTCGATCTTCTTGATGCTGCCGTGGATCCTGTGGATGCCGATCTCGCGCGAATCCGGATTCGATGCTTGCGGTGATCTCGAGCTTCGTGCCGCCGCTGAACACGTTCGCCATGTTGCTGCGGCTCGCCTCGACGAGCCCGCCGCCGGCGTGGCAAGTGTGGCTGTCGATCGCGATCGGCGTCGCAGGCGTGGTCGCGACCGTGTGGTTCTCCGCGAAGGTATTCCAGATCGGCCTCCTGATGTTCGGCAAGCCGCCGGACTTCAAGACGCTCTGGAAGTGGGTACGCGCGGCCTAGATGCACGTCGTCATGTTCGACATCGACGGCACGCTCGTCGATTCGGCCGGGTTCGATGGCGAGCTGTACGCGGCGGCCGTGCGCGAGGTGACCGGCGTACAGCTCGATCAGCAGTGGGGTCGCTACGAGCACGTCAGCGATAGCGGCATCCTCGAGCAGGTGCTTCGCGAAACACGGTTCGACAGCGACCGCGCGGCGCTCGCGGCGCGCGTGCAGCAGCATTTCGTCGGGCTCGGTGCGTAACTATTTGGAGGCTCAGCCGAAGACCGTCCGCGAGATTGCGGGCGCGAAACACCTCGTAGAGCGATTGCGCGGGCTGCCGGATGTTCGCGTCGCGATCGCGACCGGCGGTTGGGAGCCGACGGCTCGGATGAAGCTTACGCACGTCGGCATCGACGTGGGCGCGCTCGGCTTCGCGAGCAGCTCGGACGCGCGCGCGCGGACGGAGATCATGCAATTGGCGGCGCAACGCGCACTACGCGGAGCGACGCCGTCGCGAGCCACCTATTTCGGCGACGGGCCGTGGGACCAACACGCGAGCCGCGAGCTCGGCTACGACTTCGTCGCAATCGGCCGCGGCGTCAGCCATCCCGTGGCGTTCGACGACTTCAGCGATTCCGACGCGATCCTCGACCGACTACACTTGCACGCATGAATCGATACGCATGGACGGCGGCGCTCGGCGCCGCTTCGATCGCAGGCCCCGGCGCGCAGGCCCATCACAGCGTGTCTGCGTGGTTCGACACGACGGTCGAGATGGCGGAGGTCGAAGGCGTCGTGACGGAGCTCCGCTGGCAGAACCCGCACGTGATTTTCACGCTGCGCGTCGATGACGCGGACTGGAGCATCGAGACGCTGTCCACGAGCGGCATCAGCCGTTGGGGCATCACGCGCGATCTGATTGCCGTCGGCGATCGGCTGCGCGTCGCGGGCAATCCCGCGCGCCGCGAAGCGAATAGCCTGTTCGTGCGGAATATCCTGCTGCCTAACGGCCGCGAGATCGTGCTCGGCGGCGAATGCTCGTTGGTCCGGCGACACGCTGCGCGGCAGCGAGTTGCTCCAGGCGCGCGAGGGAGATGCGTCGCGGCCCGACCTCGGCCTGTTCCGGACCTGGAGCACCGGCGGCGTCAACGGCGTGCTGTTCCCGGAGGCCGTGCAGGCGAACTTCGATTTCAGCCGCTATCCGTTGACCCCCGCGGCGCGCGCCACGCTCGAGTCGTTCGACTTCGCGAGCGACGACCCGACCGAACAACTGCACGCCGAAAGGCATGCCGACGATCATGGAGCAGCCGTATCCGATGGAGATCGTGGATCGCGGCGCCACGATCGAGCTCCTGATCGAGGAATACGACACGCGCCGTATCGTGAACATGCGGCCGACGGGGGTGTCGACACCGGGGCCGCTCGGGGTGTCCGTGGGGCGCTGGGAAGGTGCGACGCTCGTCGTCGTGACGACGCGCTCGACCTGGGGGCATTTCGACAGCGTCGGTATTCCGCTATCGATCGACGCGGTGATGGTCGAGCACTTCACGCCGAGCGCCGACGGTGCGCGACTCGATTACAGGCTGAGCGTGACGGACGCTTCGACGTTCATATCCGCAGTCGAGCTGACAAAAAGCTGGATCTGGCGCCCCGAGGTCACGCGCGGCGCGTACGAGTGCCGCCCCGCCTGAAGTAGGTGCCGGTGTTACGGTTCGGCTCAACCGAAGTGCCGGTGTTTCGGTTCAACCGAACCGTAACACCGGCACCTCGTCAGGGTTTGGCGTCGGCGACGAGGCCGGCTTGCTCGATGCCGTGAATGCAGACGGCTTCATCCTCTTCGCCCGTGCCGCCGCTAGCGCCGGCCGCGCCCAAGATCGCGCCGCTCGCGTCGCGGATCAACACGCCGCCGATCTGCGGCAAGAACTTGCCGCCGGCCGTCGCGGCCAGCGTGATGAAGAAGTTCGGGTTGTCCTTCGCGCGGCCGGCGAGCGCGCGGCTCGATGCTCCCATGCCGACAGCGGCCCACGCTTTACCGGTCGCGACGTCGTAGCGGAACATGCTGGCGCCGTCCTCGCGCTGCATTGCCTTCAAGTGGCCGGCCTCGTCCAGCACGACCACGGTCACGGGCTTGATCTTCATCGCGCGCGCCTTCTCGAGGGCCTTCGCGACGATTTGGTTGGCTTGGGCGAGGGTCAGCATCTCTAAGTCCTCCGGCAATGAGCTCAAGGCCCGCAGCATAACGGCGGTTTCGGCGTTGGCAAGGCGGGGTGATAGTGGCGCACCCCGAGCGCGGTCTAGTAATGTGGCCGCTCCGAGCGCTCGCGCCGGAAGTAAGGAGACCCGATCCGATCATGAGCACGCCGTGCATCATTACCGTCGCCATTACAGGCTCGGTGCCTACGAAAAAAGACAGCCCGGCGGTGCCGATCACGGTCGCGGAGCAGATCGAGTCGACGCATGCTTCTTATGAAGCCGGGGCCGCGCTCGTGCACGTACACGTGCGCAACGACGATGGCACTACGACTTCCGATCCCGACAAGTTCGGCCGGTTTCTCGACGGCATTCGACAGCACTGCCCGGACATGATCGTGCAGTTCTCGACCGGCGGGCGCAGTGGCCTGGGCAAGGAGCGCGGTGGGATGCTGCACCTTAAGCCCGAGATGGCGTCGCTGACGACTGGCTCCGTGAACTTCGCGAAGATCATCTACGAAAACCACCCGACGCTGATCCATGATCTCGCGACCGGCATGCTCGCGAACGACATCAAAGCGGAGGTCGAGATCTTCGATCTCGCGATGCTCTACAACGCCGCGAAGCTCGTTGCGGATGGCTTGTTGAAGGCGCCCGCCCACGTGCAGTTCGTGCTCGGCATTCCGGGCGCGCTGCCGGCGGACCGGCAGGTGCTCGAGTTCGAGATCGCGCAGCTCGAACGGATGCTGCCGGGCGCCACGTGGACGGCGGCCGGCATCGGCCGGCATCAGTTGACCGTGAACGAATGGGCGCTCGAGCTCGGCGGGCATTGCCGTACGGGTCTCGAGGACAACGTGCGGTTCGACAAGGATCGGCTCGCGGTCAGCAACGCCGAGCTCGTGCAGCGCGTCGCAGGTCTGACGCGCAAGTTTGGGCGCACGGTAGCGACGCCGGCCGAAGCGCGCCGAATTCTCGGTTTGCGAGCGGCGTAGGGGAGTGCTTCGATGGAGCTCGTTTACCTGACGATCCTTGCGGCGTTGGTCGAGTACTGCGTCATGGCCGCGCTCGTGGGCCGCGCGCGTGCGAAGTACGGCATCGCCGCGCCGGCAATGACCGGGAACCCGGTCTTCGAGCGCGTGAATCGCGTTCACGTCAACACGCTCGAGAACCTGATCATCTTCGTGCCGGCTGTGTGGATCTTCGGGCAGTACACGAGCGCGACGTGGGCCGCCGTGCTCGGCGCGTTGTTCGTGATCGGACGCGCTATCTACGCGATCGGCTACATCAGCGCGGCCGAGAAGCGCAGCATCGGCGCCGGCATCAGCGGCATCGTGAACTTGGTCCTGATCGCGGGCGCTTTGGTCGGCGTAATCCGCACGCTATAGGGCGAAATGGCGTTTCTCGGCTTCAGCCGCGTGCGCGCTTTCGCTGCACCGTGGCCGTCGGTAACTCCGCGGACGGCTCGCCGATGTAGTAGCCCTGCGCGTAGTCGATGCCGTACTTCTCGAGGTGCTCGAGCGTAGCGGCGCTCCCCACGTACTCGGCGACGGTCTGCATGCCCGCGGCCCTGGCAACCTCACCGACCATCCGCACCATGGCTTGGTCCACACGGTCCCGCGCCAGCTGTTTGATGAACGACCCGTCGATCTTCAAATAGTCGACCGGCAGCCGCTTCAAGTAGCTGAACGAGCTGTAGCCGCTGCCGAAGTCATCGATCGCGAGCTGGCAACCTAGATCGCGCAACGCCACGATCTGCCGGTCCGTGTTGGCCGCGAAGCGCACGGCGAGCTGCTCGGTGATCTCGAGCACGAGCCGATCGCCGGAGACACCGTGATCGTTCAGCTGCGTGCGCAGGTAGCTGCCCAAGTGCTCGTCCTCGAACGCGTACCCGCGTGACGTTCGTGCCGAGCTTCACGTTCGCCTGCGGCCCGATCTCGGCCAGAGCGCGCACCACGCGGCGTAGCACCCAGCGATCGATGTCGGCCATCAACCCGAAGCGGAATGCCGCGGGCAGCAGCGAGTCCGGACCGATGATCCCTTCTTCGGTCGGCAGGCGCAGCAGCGTCTCGTAGTGCGAGATCGTGCCGGTCTTGATGTGCATCAGCGGCTGGTAGTACAGCTGGAACCGATCGTGCTCGAGCGCGTCGCGTAGCAGATTCATCATCGTGACGTCTTTCGAGATCTGCTCGCTCTGCTTGCCGGCCGGGCTGTAGACCTCGACGCGATTGCGCCCGCGCACCTTCGCCGATTGGCAAGCGATGTCCGCTTGGGCGATCACCTCGTGCGAGCTGATCCGGTCGCCGTGGAACGCCGTGACGCCGATGCTGCATTGCAAATGGAACACCCGTTCGTTCTCGACGTGCTTCAAGCCGCGCATCAGCTCGAGCACCTTGCTCGCGAGGACCTTGGCCTCATGGCGCGACACATCGCGCGCGAGCACGACGAACTCGTCGCCGCCGAACCGCGCCAGGAAGTCCTGCGGTCGAATCGCGTAGCGCAGCTGTTGCGCCGCGAGCTGCAGCAGGTGATCGCCGGACGCATGACCGCACGTGTCGTTCACATACTTGAATTGGTCGAGGTCGATGAAGAACAGAGCGCCGCGGGCGTGCTCGGCGGAGCAGCGCGCGAGCTCCGCATTCAGCTCGGCGACGAGCCGGTGCCGATTCGCGAGGCCCGTGAGCTGGTCGTGGTTTGCGAGGTGCAGCAGCCGTTGCTCGCGTTTGCGGAGCGCGAGCGTGGTCTCCTCGAGCGCCGTGACGATCGAGCGCAGCTCCGAGTGCGGGGAGCTTGGGAATCGGACTTCGGTGTCGCCGGCCGCGAGCTCGCCGAGCGACTGTTGGAGCGCAGAAAGCGGCGCGAGCGCGTTCTTCAGGAACCACCGGCCGCAGATCCACCATACGGCCAGCAGCAGCAACAGCACACCGCTGGCGACCGCGAGGCGCGGCCACAACGCGCTCTCGTACGCGGAGAAGTCGAGGTCGACGCTGACGAAGCCGAGCAGTTGAACCGTCGCCTCGACGGCCGCCGGGTCGTCGGCGAACAGGGCTCCTTCGGGCAGCGTCTCGGTCCAGATCGGCCCGGACAGCCGATACCGCTGGCCGCCGTTCGCATCCTCGGTGAGAAGGTAGGAGCTCTGCTCGCCGGCGCGTGCCGCGAGCTCTGTTGCGATGTCGGCGGAGAGCGGGGTCGCAACGTTCGCGGAAGTGCCGGTCTCGTCCAGCGACAACAACGCCGCGCCCTCGGCGCCGTACCACGTCACGCGCTCGATTTCGGGGTATTTCGCGATGAAGCGTTCGACGTCGAGCAACGCGCCGCCGGCGTCCGTGAGATAGAACGGCGCGCCGAGCTCGTTCAGCTCGTCGGCCCATTGCCCGGCCCAGTGCTCGAGGTTGTTGCGGACGACGGATCCGGAAGTCCAGGCGAGCCCAGTGACGGCGACGAGGCCGGCCAGCGCAGTCACGGCGAGCTGCGCGCCGAGCACCTCGTGCACGAGGCTGCGGCTGCCGCTCGCCGCCGGCCGCTCAGTCGGGCTCACGGGTCACCCAGCGCGAGATCGAGATCGGCGGCAGGCCGAGTGTCGTTGCGACGCTCTGATTGACCTCGAACGCGGCGGCCGAGAGCGGCGTCATCGGGTGAAGATCATCGGTACGTCCCGCCACGACGCGCTCGACGATCCGCGTGACGGTGGAGGCGACATCGGCAGGGACGCTCGTCACGCTCAACAACGCACCGCGCCGCAGCAGGGCCTCGTTGAACGTGAGCACGCCGATGCCGCGCGCCAACGCGTAGCTCAGTATCTCGCGCAGCGCGGTCGGGCTCAGTGCCTCAGTGTCCGGGAGCAACCACAGCCCGTCCACGCCGGCGGCGAGACGGCGGAACAGATACATCGTCTCGCGATCCGACGACGAGGCTTCGAGGACGAGATCCGTCGCCGAGTCGCGCGCGGCCTGTTGAGCTTCCGTCGCGAGCGCGGCGCTCGCGTTACTGACGATCAGCGCGACCGTGCGCAGCGCGGGATCGATCGCCTTCCACGTCGATAGTTGCAGCGTGAGCGGCGGCAATGAAGGGACGCCCCAGACGTTCTCGCCGTCGGCGAGCAGCTCTTCGGACGCGAGCACCTGACAGAACACCAATGGCTTGCTCGGCAATTGCGCGCGGGCGGCCGTGACGGCGTTCGAGCCGACGGCGACCACGATCACGCGTCGCTCGCGAAGCGGCTCGAAGGCGGCCGTGTCGTCGCTCACGATCTGTTCGACGCGGTAGAGCCGCGGATCGAGCGCCGCTGCGATCTCGGCCGCGACCACGGCGTGACTCGGTGCGCTCGAGTCGATGACGAGCGCGATCTCAGCTCTCGTCGGCGCAGGGCGCGGCCGTGTCGGTGTGACCGGAGTCGGGGTGACGATCGGTTCGGGTGGAGTGGGCTCCGCGATCGCTACGGGCAGCGGCTCCTCGACGGGCGGGGGCGGCTCGACGCTCGCGCAGCCGGCCACGCAAAGAATGAGGAGCGCGGCTGAAGCGCGCGCGAAGCGGTCCATTGGCTGGGCGCAGTTTCCCATAGTGGAACTGCCAGCCTACGAGGGGGCCTCCGCCGGGGGAGTGCTGGGCTTCACACATCCTGCCCGCCCATGGGGCGGGGGACGGAAAAGTGGGCTTTTTTCAGCCTCCGCCGGTGCCGAGATACGGCAACAAGCGCCCGTACGACAGCACGCCGAACCAGAACACGAGCGACAGAACGCCGACGACTTTTGCGCTGCCCGGCGTCGGGTCGTTAGGGCCGAGCTTCAAGATCTGCGGCTCGACCTTCGTGAAATAGACCAGGAAGTTGATGCCGGCGAGGACGATGAAACTCATCTTCACCCAGAACGCGTAGTTCTGAAAATACGTATTCGGGTCGCCGAACAAAAATCCCAGGCCCGAGATCAGATTGATCGCGAACGAGCCGATCGCGAGCGGCATCAGGCTGTGCACTGCGGACAGCGGAATGATGCGTTGCAAGCCGATCAGCCGCAGATCCATGATCAGCAACGAGCCCATCAACGTGCACAGCGCGAGGAAGTGCAACGACTCGAGCGTCGGCCAGCTCCACGCATAGCCGATCACGAGCTGGTTGATCGGCGTGCTGAGCATCCAATCCATCAGGGCATCCATGTTCGGCTCCTATAGATAGGCCGTCAGGCGGCCCATGATGATCGCGACGATCCAGATCACGATCGCGGCCCCAGCAATCGCCTTCGTGCTGCCCGGGAGTGGACCGGTGCCTGCATTCGCGACCGCGGGCTGCAATATCCCCGCGGTGACTGCGCCGAGGAGCACGAGGCCCATCTTCGTCAAGAAGACCCAGTCCACCATGTAGGAGATGGCCTGCGCCGAGAACAACGCGCTGCCCGACAAAAAGTTGATGCCGAAGCCGATCCACGCGATCCCGAAGAACCGCTTCAAGGCCGGCAGCGGAATTCCGGAGAAAAAGCCCAGCACACGCAGATCGATCACGAGCGACAGACCCACCATGACCGCCATGCCGATCGCATGCAGCGCGATCATCGATGGGTAGCCCGGCGTCGAGCTGCGTACGCACTCGCCGAGACCGCTGGCTTCGAGCCAGCCCAAGAATCCCGCCTGCGTGGCCTCTACCCCGTGCACGCATTCGGCGAGCCCGACGGCTTCTAAAAATCCCACGGAGAATCCCCCAACACGCGCTGTTCAAATTGTTATGCGGCCAGACTAGCTGCAAGCCCGTGCGGCTGTCCAGTGCGCGAGCCCCAAGAAAAATCTAGATGTTTCGCGCTGTTGCCATGCTCTCCTTGCGTCGCCTATAGTCGGCCGCCGAATGGCCGCCGCTTCGCAGTCCGTCGAAAACACCGCGCTCGCCCGCGTCGGTTTGCGGCTTTCCGAGTGGTTCGAAAAATGGTTTCCCGACGCGTTCGTGCTCGCGCTCGCGGCCGTCGCGATCGTATTCCTCGCGAGCCTCGCCGCCGGCAGCTCGGTGCTCGACACGGCAGAGGCGTTCGGCGCCGGGTTCTGGGGCCTCGTCGCATTCACGATGCAGATGTCGATGATCGTCGTGACGGGCTACGCCGTCGCGACGTCGCCGCCCGTCTACAAGGTCGTGCGGCTGCTCGCGGCCGTGCCGACGACGGGACGCGGCGCGGCCGCATACGTCGGGTTGTTCTCGATGCTCACGTCGCTCGTGTCGTGGAGCTTCAGCCTGATTTTCAGCGCGTTGCTGGCTCGCGAGATCGCACATCGCGTGCGCGGCTCGGACTATCGCGCGATCGGGGCGGCCGCCTATCTCGGCGTCGGCAGCGTGTGGGCGCTCGGCATGTCGTCGTCGGCGGCGCTGATCATGGCCACGCCGGCCTCGCTGCCCGACTCGATCGAGAACGTCACGGGCATCATTCCGCTCAGCCAGACGCTCGGGCCTTTGGCAGAGCTTGACGATCGCGGGATTGCTGATCGTGGTCTCGATGGCCGTCTCGTACTATTCCGCGCCGAGCCAAGCTCACGCGAAGTCGATGGCCGACATGGGCGTCAGCTACGCGCCGGCGACGGGCGACATCGGGCGGCGAACGACGCCGGGCGAGTGGCTCGAGTACAGCCCGCTGCTGACGATCGTCGTCTGCGTGCTCGGCTTCGGCTATCTGTTGCGCGAGGTGATGGCGAACGGGCTCAGCGTTTTGCTGCAGCTGAATCACTACATCTTCCTGTTCCTGATGGTCGGCTTGTTGCTGCACTGGCGGCCGCGGTCGTTCGTGCAGGCGATCGCGGCGTCGGTCACGCCGGTCGGTGGAGTACTGATTCAGTATCCGATGTACGCGGGCATCGTCGAGATGCTGACGAGGTCGGGTCTCGCGGAGCAGTTGTCGCGGTTTTTCGTGTCGATCGCGAACGAGCACACGTATCCGGTGCTCGTCGGAATTTACTCGGCGTTCCTCGGGGTTGTTCATTCCGTCCGCCGGTGGCAAATGGCTGATCGAAGCGCCGTATCTGCTCGACGCGGCCATCGAGCTCGAGGTGCACTTGGGCTGGGTCGTGCAGACGTACAACGCGACCGAGGCGCTCGCGAATCTGATTCATCCGTTCTGGATGCTGCCGCTCGTCGGCATCCTCGGGCTCAAGGCACGTGACATCGTCGGTTACTCGATGCTGCAGTTCGTCGTGCACGTGCCGCTCGTGCTGTTTCTCGTCTGGGCTCTGAACTACACGCTGACATACGTGCCGCCCGTGCTGCCTCGTAGGGCGGCTCCATGGTCGAGCGAGGTCGTCGCAGGATCGAGTGTTCTACTCGGCGATGGCGCTCGCGATCATCGTGCTCGCGGCCGGCTTCGCTCCCGACGTTCTATGCGCGCGGCCTCCGATCTTCCGCCGTTGCCGACGCGCGGCGTTGCTGCACGGTATCGCGGGGACCGCATGGCTGTCGCTGTTCGCGATCCAGTGCGTCTTGATCGCGACCAGTCGGGTGGAGTGGCACCGTCGCCTCGGCGTGTTCGGCGTCGTGCTTGCGATGGCCTTCGTCGTGAGTGGCATTGCCGTGATCGCGGGACTCGAGGGCGCTCACATCGGGGAGTCGGGCGCGGCGCTTGCGGCGCACTGTTCACGAATGGCGCGCCACTGACCGCGTTCGCGCTGCTCGTTGCGCGCGGGGCTGTGGCAACGCCGCGTGGCAGCGCGGCACAAACGCTTGATGCTGTTGGCCGCGGTCGTGCTCACGCCGCCGGCGATCGGCCGTTTGTTCGCGCACCTCGGATTTGTCGCATCTGAATCTGCTCGCATACGCGTCGCTCGCGTTCGCGAATGCGGTGTACGACGTGTGGGCTCGTGGGCGCCCGCATCCGGTATCGCTGTTCGGAGCGACGGCGCTCGTTGCGATCGATGTGACGACGACGGTGTGGCTCGCCGCGGTCGGGTCGTAGCGCGCCGCGCGCTTGCTTGGCCGCACCGACGGTCTCGCCGTACGCGCTCACGAAGGTTGCTCCCGACCGACGGTCTCGCGCACAGGCGCTCACGAATTCGCTCCTGCAATTCCTGCACGACCGCCATGCGCATGGCGGCGATGTGCGCAGACGAGCCCCAGGGACGGTCTTCCGGCGTGTCTCGGGAGCAACCTTCGTGAGCGCGTACGGCGAAGGGCTAGCGATAGCTTCCGGCGCCGTCTCGACCGAGTCGGGCAGCGAGCCAGGGCAGGGCCTCTCTCAGCTCGTCGTCGAGCTGCCACGGCGGGTTCACGACGAACACGCCGCTGCCGCACGAGCCCGCGCTCGGCGCCGGGGCGTGTCACGCAGAGCTCGTAGAGTCGCGATCTCGGCGCGGAACGCCGCACGCAGTGCGCGCTCGTAGCGGTCGACCCAGTGTCGCTCGATCACGGGATACCAGATCGCGATCACGCCAGTCGCGAGGCGCTTGATGCACCTTCGCGGCCGCGTCGATGACCTGCGCGGTGCTCGTTGTCGATCTCGTACGACGGGTCGATGAACAGCAGCGCGCGCTTGTCGGGTGGCGGCACGAGGCCTATGCAGCCTAGGAGCCCGTCCTCGCGCAGCACTTTGACGCGTGCGATCGCCGTCGGTCGCGCGCACGAGCGCCCGGTGCTCGGCCGGATGCAGCTCGAACAAGAACAGCTTGTCGATCGGTCGCAGCGATCTCGCGCGCGAGCCACGGCGACCCGGGATAGCGCCTGCAGCGGACCGCCCGCGTTGTAGCGCTCGACCAAGCTCGAGCCAGCGCGCGACGGCGGATGGCGCATCGCGCGCACCCCAGAGCTTGCCGACGCCGCGTGTCGTGCTCACGGTTCCTGCGCGCGGCGCCGCGCGCAAGTCGTAGCCGCCGGCGCCCGCGTGCGTGTCGATGTAGCGCAGCGGCTTTGTCCTTCGCGACGAGCCGCGCGAGCAACGCCGTGAGCACGGTGTGCTTCAGCACGTCGGCGTGGTTGCCGGCGTGGTAGCCGTGCTGGTAGCTCAGCATCCGCAAGCTTCTCCCGTTGCGAGCGCGCGATACTGACACCGACGCGCCGAGCGTGTCACGCGACGCGTCTTCTCATGGCGGGTTATATTGCCGCCTCCAACGCGAGGTAAGACATGAGCTCACACGACGTCCGCAGCGCCGAACGACCGGCTCCGGACCGGCTGTTGACCGAAATCGCCGACTACGTGCTGAACTTCCGCGCCGACAGCACTGAAGCGCGGCGGATCGCGCGTTACTGCCTCATGGACACGCTCGGCTGCGGCATGCTCGCGCTCGGCTTTCCGGCCTGCACGAAACTGCTCGGGCCCGGTGGTGCCGGGCGCGGAGCTCGTGGGCGGCGCGCGCGTTCCGGGCACGCGTCACGAGCTCGATCCCGTCGCGGCCGCGTTCAACATCGGCGCAATGGTCCGCTGGCTCGACTTCAACGACACGTGGCTCGCGGCCGAGTGGGGTCATCCGTCCGACAATCTCGGCGCGATACTCGCGGTCGCAGACTATCTCGCACGCAAGCGTGTCGCGCGGCCGCTGACGATGGGCGACGTGCTGACGGCCATGATCCAAGCGCACGAGATCCAGGGCGTGCTCGCGCTGAACCACAGCTTCAACCGCGTCGGCCTCGATCACGTGCTGCTCGTGCGCGTCGCGAGCACGGCCGTCGCCGACGCGTTTGCTCGGCGGCAATCGCGACCAGATCGTGAACGCGGTGTCGAACGCGTGGCTCGACGGCGGCGCGCTGCGCAGCCTACCGCCACGCGCCGAACACGGGCTCGCGCAAGAGCTGGGCCGCGGGCGACGCGACGAGCCGCGGTGTTCGGCATGCGCTGATGGCATTGACTGGCGAGATGGGTTATCCGTCGGCTCTTACCGCGAAGGGCTGGGGCTTTCAGGACGTGTTGTTCAAAGGGCGCACGATCGCGCTCGAGCGCCCGCTCGCTTCGTACGTCATGGAGAACGTGCTGTTCAAGATCTCGTTCCCGGCCGAGTTTCACGCGCAGACAGCGGTCGAGGCCGCGCTCGCGCTGCATCCGGCCGTCGCGGATCGGCTCGATGACATCGAGCGAATCGCGATCGAAACGCAGGAGCCCGGTGTGCGAATCATCGATAAGACCGGGTCCGCTCGCGAATCCCGCCGACCGCGATCACTGCCTGCAGTACATGGTCGCGGTGCCGCTCGTGTTCGGCCGCTTGACGGCCGAGGACTACGAGGACGAAGTCGCGCGCGATCCGCGTATCGATGCGTTGCGCGCGAGGATGGTCGTCGCGGAGAACCCAGGGTTCAGCCGTGACTACTTGGACGCCGACAAGCGCGCGATCGGCAACGCCGTGCAGGTTTTCTTCAAGGACGGCTCGCAAACGCAACGTATCGCGATCGACTATCCCGTCGGTCATCGACGCCGGCGCGAGGAGGGAATTCCTTTGCTGGTCGACAAATTCGAGCGCAGCCTCGCGACGCGGCTCGCGCCCGAGCAATGCGCGCGGATCACGGACGCCTGCGTGGATCAGGCGCGATTCGAGGCGCTGCCCGTCGCAGAGTTCATCGCGTTGTGGGTGCCGCAGTCGTGAGCACCGGCAAGAAGTTCCG
Organism: uncultured Gammaproteobacteria bacterium; assembly: GCA_963741255.1. GTDB lineage: Bacteria > Pseudomonadota > Gammaproteobacteria > Steroidobacterales > Rariloculaceae > FEN-1219. Next base: position 83,487 of record CAVUHM010000005.1, read on the forward strand.
TCGGCTCGTCGCGAAGCGCGCGCCGCTGCAGATCCCGGGCGCGGTCAACGCGTACTGCGCATTGCTCGCGCAGCGCGCGGGATTCGAGGCGTTGTATCTGTCGGGTGCCGGCGTCGCGAACGCGTCGTTCGGTCTGCCGGATCTAGGGATCACGGCTCTCGGCGACGTGCTCGAGGATGCGCGGCGAATCACGGCGGCCGTCGACTTGCCGTTGCTCGTCGACGTCGACACGGGATTCGGCAGCGCATTCAACATTGCTCGCACCGTGCGCGAAATGGAGCGCGCCGGTGTTGCGGCGATCCACATCGAGGACCAGGAGCAGGCGAAGCGCTGCGGTCACCGGCCGAACAAAGCGACGGTCGACGTCGCGGAGATGTGCGACCGCCTCAAGGCCGCTGTCGACGCGCGCCACGATGACGCGTTCGTGATCATGGCGCGGACGGATGCGTTCGCGCGCGAAGGCCGCGAGGCGGCGCTAGAGCGCGCCGGTGCATACGTCGCTGCCGGCGCCGACATGCTCTTCGCGGAGGCGCTACATACGCTCGACGACTACGCCGCGTTTGCACGTGGCGTTCGGGTTCCAGTGCTCGCGAACCTCACGGAGTTCGGCTTGACGCCGTACTTCACCGTGGACGAGCTCGCGAAAGCCGGCGTGAAGCTCGTGCTGTACCCGCTGTCGGCGTTTCGCGCGATGAGTCGCGCAGCGGAGCGCGTCTACGCGGCGATCCGCTCGGAAGGCACGCAGCGCGGTGTCATCGATGCGATGCAAACGCGCGAAGAACTGTACGGCGTGCTCGATTACTACGACTACGAGCGCAGGCTCGATGCGCTGTTTGCGACGAACGACAAGACGCGGCAGCAGAAACGCGCGCGGAAGAAACGACGCTAGCGTTGTGCCGCCGTCTTGTGCGACGGCCCGGTCGGCGGCAGCGTGGAGTCGTCGATCAGCTCGAGTGGCGCATCGGACAGACCGAGCAGGTCGAGCAGGTCGTCGCTCTCGGCCGGCTTCGGCTCAGGCGGAGCCGCAGCGGCCGGTTTCGCGGCGGGCCTCGGCTTGGGCGCCGCTGCCGCGGGCTTAAGCGGAGGCGCGCTCGGGACCGGCGGCGACTCCTGCATGCCGGGCATTTCGTCTTCCCAGCTCGCTGACGAATTGAGCGCGGCGGTCATCAGATCGAGCTCCGCGTCGCCGAACAGTGTCTCGGCCATCGAGTCGCTGACGTCGTCGATCGACTTGGCCACCGCAATCGCACGCATCGTCTGTGTCTGGCGCAGCAAGTCCTCGTCCTCGGCCGGCGCGGACTGGGTGGTGCGCTAGGTGTGGGCTTGGGCGGTACGCTCGGCGTAGCCGCGGCGGCGGGTTTCGCAGCGGGCGCCGGGGGCGGCGGTTGCTGAGCCGAAACGGGGGCAGGCGTTGCGGGTTTCGGCGGCGCCGCGGTTTTCGGGGTCGAATACGCGGTCTCGAGGCGCTTCACCGGCGGTGACGGCGCAGGAGCGGGTGGCGAGCTCGGGACGACCGCTGGGCGTGAGGGTGCCGCAGCACCGCTCACGGGCCGTGGCGTTCCTGCCGGTGGCGCGGTAGCCGCAGGCTTCGCGGCGGCCGGCGTCGTCGTCGCTGCTCGTTGCTGCTGGACCGGCGCCGGCGAAGGCACTTCGACGGCATCCGTGAGGATCGGGAACTCGCTGCTCGGGACGTCCGGGAGGTCGGTCGCGCCGCCGTCGAACTCGATCGCGACCGACGGGGTGCGAGTCGGTGCCGTCGTCGAAGCGGCAGGCGGTGCGACAGGCACCGGTGCAGCGGGCCGGGTATCGCTTGCGGGGCCAGAACAGCTGGTGCTGTCGGCGTCGTGCGTGCCACCAGGGGGCTCGCGGCGGCTGGGACCGGTGTCGGTATTGCGACCGACGGCGTGACAGTGGTTGGCGTTGGCGTCGTGGCACGTGCTGTCGACGGCGTCGCGACACGAGCGGCGGCGGGCGGCGGCATCGTGACGATCGGCTCCGCGCGCGGCGCGGGCTCGACGCGTTCCGGCGCCGGTGCCGCCGCGGCGGGCTTCGGCGGGGCCGTCGGGGTCGCCGCTGCTGGCGTCACTTCGGCGAGGCCGAGCATCGTCGCTGCGTTCGACAACGTTGCAACAGTCAGTGTTTTCTCGAGCCCCGTCGCTGCCAGGGTCAGAGCCGTCTCGCAGAGATTGTTCGCGAGCCGCGCGATGCCGCCGGAGTAGCGGTACAGCGCGGCGGCGACGCCGGGCGCGAATACCGCATCGAAGCGGCCGCCCGCGCCGGCGACCTGGTGCCGCAGGTAGTCGTTGAGCTCGGCCTCCGTGAACGGGTCGAGCTGTGCCTTGAGGCGAACCCTCTGGCGCAGCGCGTCGAGCGACGACGCACCGAGATGTCGTTCGAGCCCCGGTTGACCGAGCAGCACCACGTTCGCGCCGGTGTTGCCGGCCGCGTCAGGCGACGTCAACGAATCGAGCGCTCGCAGCACCTCGGCCGAGAGATCTTCCGTGCGTTCCGCGACGACGAATAGGCGCGATGCGGTCGTGCTCATCTCGCTCTGAAATTGTCGCCACAGCTGCAGGCGTTCGATGCGCGTGGTTCGTAGCGTCGCGATGCCGAGCTCGATCAGCAACAGCTCGAGGAGCTCCGATGCGTTCGTCGGTGTGCCGTTCAGCCACGCGATCGCAAGGCGTGTCGTGGTCGCGCGCAAGGCGGTCGACGTCAGGGTGGTCTTACCGACACCGGCCGGGCCTGTCACCACGATCACCGAGCTTGGGCTTGCGAGCGCGACTTTGAAGCTGGCGATCAGACGGGTGTGCTGGGCGCTCAAGTACACAGCCGTGTCCAAGGAGATGCCTTCGTGGAACAGGCTCTTCGTAAGGCCGAAGTGTGGGTGATACATGGCGCCCGGGTCTGCCTTCGGATTGGAATGCGGGAAAGTTTGACCCCTTATGGGGGCATGGTTCGTGAAGCGCCGTCACAACTTATGCAAAACACACCCGGGCTGCGCTCGATCGCTCGCGTTCCCTATAATTAGGACTGGATCAACGTGTTAGCTGGGTGATTCCGCGAATGGCGGTGCGGCCGATATTGCGCATGGGCGACCCTTTCTTGACTCGGGTCGCGGCACCTGTGACGGAGTTCGCAACGCCGGCGCTGCGCGAGCTCGTGCAAGACATGCTGGAGACCATGCGCGCGAATGATGGCGCCGGCCTCGCTGCCGTGCAGATCGGCGTGCCGCTGCGCGTGGTCGTGTTCGAAGTCGCGCAGAATCCGCGCTATCCGGATGTCGCGCCCGTGCCGCTGACCGTGCTCGTGAACCCGCAGATCGATTTCCTCGGCGACGAGCGAGAGGTGGGTTGGGAAGGCTGCCTCAGCGTGCCCGGCCTCCGCGGGCTCGTGCCGCGCTACAGCCGGTTGCGCTACCGCGGGTTCGACGAGCTCGGCGAGCCGATCGATCGCACGGTGACGGGCTTTCATGCCCGAGTCGTGCAGCACGAGTGCGATCACCTCGATGGCATCCTGTACCCGCAACGCATCGAGGACATGACGAGCTTCGGGTTCCAGGACGAGCTCGTCGCCAGCGGTGTGTTACCCATCGCCGCGACCGCGGATTGACTGACGTCTGACAGGCTGGTAAGATCGGGCTGCGTGCGACTGGGGGGCGGAATGAAACCGCTCGCGTCGTCGGGTCGTATGTCGGTCGGCGTCGCCGTCGCCGGTCTCGCGAGCACGGTCTCGTTGGCGCAAGCACGGGCCGGCTCGAGCATCTAGCGGCGTGATGAACAAGGTTCGACCGGCGGCCGCGGTGCTCGGCATCGCGGTGGTAGCGGTGGTTGCAGTCTCGAGTGTTACGGCTCAGGACAATCGGCGAACGCTTCGCGACGGCGTGTTCTCTCCGGCACAGGCCGCGCGCGGCGAACGTCTGTTCGAGTCGATCTGCATCAACTGCCACGAGATGGCCGAGTTCACGGGGCCCGATGCCTATCTCGAGGAAGTCGAGGGCAAACCGCTCTGGGACACGTTCGAATACGTGTGGTCCGAGATGCCGGAGGACGACCCGTCGTCGCTGAATCCCGAGGACTATGCCGCGGTGCTCGCGTACATCTTCAGCGTGTACGGAATGCCGAGCGGCGAAGCCGATCTGCCGATCGACCGCGACTCACTGCGCGCGATCACGATCGTGCGGCCCGAGCGTCCCGGAAGCTGACCGCGCTCGCCGCTTGCGCGCTGTGCCTAACGAACGAAGCGGTCGAGCCAAGGCTGAAGCTCTTCGGCCCACACATCGAACCCCGGCGGCTGTATTCCGAATCGCCGCCGCTCGCACCCCACCGCGACCACATGGTGCGTGTTGTGCGTGCCGTCTGGCAGGTAGAAGCGTTCGCCGAAATCGGCGTAGAAGACCGTTTGGTCGTCGATCAGCTCGCGAGCACACAGCCGCTGTGTCTTGCGGCGATTTCACGCCATTCTTCGCGAGCGTCGCGAAGTCCTCGCGGGAACGGCGCTAGGAGCAGGATCTTGGCCTGCGGCTGGCGCGCGCCGGATCTCGGCGATCACGGCGTTCGTACACCGAGTGATCAGCTGAACGGGCGCGGTCGGCGTCGAAGCGCGACGTCGGGCGGCGACGCCGGCCCCGGAGTAAGGGCACGAAGCACGACGAGCTTCGCGCGATAGCCCGCGAGCTCGCCGTGCTGCATCCGCCAAACGAAGCTCGAGGGGCGAGTGCCTTGCGAGCCGAAGTTCGCGGCTTTCAGTGGAGCCGAACCGGCGATTCCAAACGTGGTCAGGCCGCGTTCCTTCCAATGCCACATCTCGGTATTGGTGGTGCCGAAGAACACGAAGTCGATGTCGCCGGCTTGCTGCGCGAGGTCGATGAACCTGTCGTGCCGGTGCCGCCTCGAGCGCATGCGTCAGCGTGCTCGCGGGTGCGTCGGCGCTGACGGCGTCCAAACGCTCGGAAGGCGGGGCGACCTCCACGAACTTGCCGCGACAGGCTGTTGTGCCCAAGCGGCGTAGCCCAGCGCGGCGCCGAGCACGGTGACGAGTGCGAGCCGCCCGCGACTGCGCCGCAGTGACTCACCGACAGGCGCGGCCCAGCAGCTCGATACGCTCTGCGAGGCGCTTCGCCCGAGCGGCTCGTCCAGGTGCAGCCGAGTGGGAGGAATCGCCGCCGAAATCTGCGTCTGCAACAGGGCGCTGCGCATACGTACGGCGCGCGGCCGGTCGCGCGGCGATCACGGCAGCGTCGCACGCGAGCTCCTGATCTGTCCTGAGCGCGATTCGCGGCGAGATGCACGAGCGGATTGAACCAGTTGCACGCAGCGCACGACCTCGACGAGCGCGTTGACGAGGGTGTGACCCGAGACTCGATGCATGTCTTCGTGCGCGAGGATCAGTGCGCGCTCGTGCGGCGTCGAAGCGCGATGGTCGAAATCAGCGGCAGAACGAGCCTCGGGCCGCAGCACGCCGACCAGCGCGGGCCCGACGGAAGGATCGCGCGCGAGCCGACGGGTGCTCGACGATCGATCGTGCCATCAACGCGACTGCCGCCGAGCAGCCAGAACACGATCCGACACGTCAGCGAGCGTCGGAACGGCAGCGACGTTTCGGCGCGGCGAGACCGCGATCTGCTCGATGCTCAGCGGCAAGGTTGCGGCCGGAGTCGATCGACTCGTCGGCGCATCGCAGCGCTCGCAGCGACTACGCGGTGACTCGCATATCCCTGGGATCACGACGATCTGCTGGCGCGCGGGAACGAAGCTGGCAATCGGCAACGATCGGCACGATCCAACCACAACGAATACGCGACGTTGGCGCCGAGCCGACGCAGCACGAAAGGGCGCAGCGCGACCACGAGCAGGATCGCGACACTCGCGACGACGATTCACGCGAATCAATGCTAGCGAGAATCGTTTCAGCGTTCATGCTCGAACTTCTCGATCAGACGTTTCAGCTCCGTCGACCTCGTCGCGGCGTCAGATCGTGGCGGTCCGAGAAGTGCGTAACGAACGGCGCAATGCGCCCGCCGAACAAGCGTGTCGATCAACCGGCGGCTCTGCTCGTGGACGTAGTCCTCGCGCGGGATCAACGGGCTGTAGAGGTAGCGCCGCCCGTCCGGCGCGGCGGCCAGCGCCTTTTTCTTCACGAGGCGAGTCAGGAACGTGCGGATCGTGCCGGGCGTCCAGTCGCGATCGTTCTCCATCGCCTCGACGACGTCGTCGGCGCTGAGCGGCCCTTGGGCTCGCCAGAACACGTCCATGACCTTGCCTTCGGCTTCGCTGATCTTCATGACCTGATACACGTGTATTTGATATTCAAAATACACCTGTAATAGTGGCTGTCAAGCCGGGTAGGGACCCCTGGCCGAATCGTCATGAGCCCGGAATCGGCTAAGCTCCGGCGGTTTTCGAGTGCTGGCGATGCTGCAGAGAATCAGAGTCCTTCTGAAGTTTCGTCGAGGGTTGCTCGCTCGGCGGGCCGGACGCCTGCCGGAAGCGCGTCGCGAGTTCGGCGCAGCGGCAGAGCTTGCGCGGCGGTGCGGGTCGAAGCGGCTCCTGGTGCCGTGCCTCAAGGGTCTCGCGCAAATCGAGCGCGACGCCGGAAACACCGCTGCTGCGGTGCCGCTGTATCGGGAAGCGGTCTCCGATTGCCGCTCGATCGGCGACAAAGTGCTGTTGGCGCACACGCTCCGACACCTCGGCGACGTGCATCAGGATCTCGATCAGTTGGCAGAGGCCGACGCATGCTATCGCGAGGCCCTGACGTTGTACCGTGAGAGCGGCGCCGCGCGGAGCCTGGATCTCGCGAATGCGGTTCGTGCGTATGCGCTGCTGAAAGAACGCGTCGGCGACCCTGCAGAGGCGCGTGAGCTTTGGACCGAGGCGCACCGTTTGTACGCGAGCAGCAATGCGCCGGCCGGCGTCGCGGAGAGCGCGACTCACCTCGCGAAGCTCGAGGGCGAACGATGACCGCCCGCATGTTGTTGCGTTGGGCCGTGCTCATACACGCGGCGCTATGCCCGATCGCAGTCGGGACCGATGTTGCCGGCGGCGTCAGGCGACGACGGCCGCGGTGTCGGACGCGTGCAGCGCCGAGCGAGTCCGAGCGTCGCCCGTTGAGCTCGACGACACGCTGAACAAAGTCGCGCGCGAGGTCTCGTACGACACTCCGTTGGACGACGCGATGCAGCGCGTCGGCTATCTCGCCGAGAAGTCGACGTCGCTGTATTTCAAAGTCCTGGCCGACGACGCGGCAATCAAAGAGATCATCGCGGATCGGTATTGCGTCGGCGTTAGAGACGAGGGCTTCACGGAGATCGGCGTCTATCATTTCCATCTCGAGACTTGGATCGTGTTGGCGCGACCGATCGCGAAGCCTGCGATAGGAGACACTGCAATCATCGAAGCGCGAGTGCTCGAGCTCGTGAATGCGGCGCGCGCACAGTCTCGTCGGTGCGGCGACCGCGAGCTCGTCGCGGCGCCGCCGTTGACGCTTGCCAGCGAGCTGACCGTGGCCGCGGCGCGTCATGCGGGCGATATGGCTCTGAACGGCACATTCCGGCATCAAGGCTCGGACGGTAGCGAGTCGCGCAACGAGTGGCCGCGGCCGGCTATCGGTGGCGCTCGACCGGCGAGAACATCGCAGCCGGCCAACGCACAGCGGCAACGGTCGTGGCCGCATGGCTCGAGAGCCCCGAGCACTGTGCGAATCTCATGGACCGCGCGTTCAACGAAATGGGCGTCGCGTTCGCGCTGGCGGCGTCGGGGAGCCCCGATATCTACTGGACGCAAGTCTTCGGCGCGCGGCTATAGCGATCGCTAGTCCGGTAGCGCGAACACGAACAGCTTGTTCTGGCTCTCGGCCGGCATGGCGTCGGGCGTGAGCCGTGAGAGGCCGCCGGTCACGTTCGAGCGGCCTGTGCTCACCGCGAGATACTGCTCGCCGTCGACGGCGAACGTCACGGGGTGGCCCGTCACGTGCGCGCCGAGGTTCGTCTCCCACAGCACTTGGCCGGTTTCGGCGTCGAAGGCGCGCAGCATGCCGGCGAGGTCGCCGCCGAATACGAGGTCGCCGCCGGTCGCGAGAAGCGCCATCATCGCTGCGCGTTGGTCGTGCCGCCAAGACTCTTTGCCGGTTTCGACGGAGATCGTGCGCAGCGTGCCGGCGTTGCCGGCGGCATCGGGTGCGATCACGTTTTGCGTCTGAATCGCGTACAGCATCTCCGGTGTCGCCGGGCCCGATACCGACGTCGTCCACGCGCACGTGTTCGCCATGGCGAAGTACATCGTTCGTGTGCGCGGGCTGTAAGCGCCCGCGGGCCAGTTCTTGCCGCCGTTCGTGGTCGGGCAGATCAAGCGGCTTTGGTCCGGGCCCGTGAACACAGCGTCGGCGCGAATCGTGACGGCGCCGGTCGCGCCGTCGATGCGGTCGATCACGTTTTGCGTGATCGTGGGCCGCGCCCAGAGAAACTCGCCGGTTGCACGATCGAGCGTATAGACGAGCCCCGTCTTGCCCGGGATGCCCGTCATCACTCGCCGCTGCTCGCCGTTCCGCAACCGTGGGTTGATCCACGGCACTTCGTTCGCATCGGGCGCGACCGCGGTGTCGATCAGAATCCGCTCGAACGGGTGATCGAGGTCCCAGTGATCGACCGCGTGCTGGTAGTACCACACGGTCTCGCCGGTCGTCGGCCGCAGGGCGAGCGTCGAGTTGTGGTACAGGTACTGCGCGTCGTTGCCGCCGAGCATGAATTTCGGCGCGGGCGCGGTCACGGATGTGCCGACGTACACGAGATCGAGCGCGGGGTCGTAGCTCGGAATCATCCACGCACCGACGTGCCAGCGCCTGTCGTCGGGCACGTCGCCCCAGCTGTCGCCGCCGGGCTCACCAGGCTTCGGAATCGTGCGCTTGCGCCACAACTCCTTGCCGGTGCGCGCGTCGTGGCCCGTGATCACGCAGGCATCGGGGCCGCCGTTCGGCTGACAGTTGCGGCCCGCGATCAGCACGCCGTTTGCGACGAGCGGCGCGGAGCCCTGCTTCACGTGATGGATCTTGTAGTCGAGGATTTTGGTTTCCCAGACTTGCTCACCTGTCACCGCGTCGAGCGCGTAGATGTAGTCGTCGGCGCCGTTATCGATGATCAACCGGTCGTAGATCGCGAGGTTGCGGTTCGTCTGTGGGAACGGCACAAATTGGCCTAGGTCGGCGGGCAGTGCGCGACGGTGCTGCCACAGTTGCTTGCCGGTCGCGGCTTCAAAGGCTGTCGTGACGTCCATGGGACTCGGGAAGTACAGCACGCCGTCGTAGATGAGCGGGATTCCCTCCTGCGATGGTGCGTCGTCGAGATCGACCGACCACGCGAGCGTCAGTTGCGCGACGTTGCGGCGATCGATGTGCTCGAGCGGGCTGTAACCCCAGCTGTCGACCGTACGCCGCCACATGAGCCAATCGGCGGGATCGGGATTCTCGAGCATTGCGTCCGTGACGGGCACGAACTCTGCCGCGTCGGCATTCGACGCCAACAGGGTCAACGCGGTAATCGCGAGCGGGGACAACCGTCGGGTCATGTCGAGCGTGCTCCTCGGTGCGCGCCAAAGTGTAGCAGCGATCGCGAGTCCGGCACTCGCCGCCCTCTTGCGCGGTCGGCGGCGGCGCGTCGTATGATACGGACGAGTAGGGCAAGCGGGGGCACCATGACCAGTCGCAGAGAGTTCCTCCAAATTGGCGTTGCCGCGTCGGCATTGCCATGGGCCGCGTACGCTGCTGCTGTCGCTCCGTCCGCGTCGGCGGACGCGTTGCCGCTCTACAAGGTCGTATACGACACCCGGTTTTTCCCCAGCATCGAGTTCGCGCGGCGCGCGTCGGCCCGAGGGCACGCCGTGCACGCGATCGACGGCGATATGACGCGCTTCTGGTACGACGATCTCTACCATCGTTGGCGCCATGGCCCGGCCGCGATCGCGGGGCTTACGGCGCGCGGAGCATTGTTCTGTCTCGAGCAGCTGGCCTGGGATCAGCGTATGCGCGTCGTGTTTCGCGCCGAGCATTCCGTCGGTGACGACGGATGCGTCGCACATCGGTTCGACGGCACCACGGCTCTGATGTCGGCCGCAGTCGACGCGGCGTCAGGACCGGGCTGGGCCGCCGCAATGGCGGACATCGTGGGTCGATGTCCGTTGGCTCGTCCGGAGCGATCGACCGCGAGTGCGCTGACGAAGCACGCCTCCACGTCGCCGGTTGGCGAGCCATTGTTCTCGTGGGTCATTGCACCCGTGATACGCGCATAAGGGTGGAGCGATGACGAGAATCCCCGAGGGGCTCGTAGCCGTCGTCGTTGCGGGGATGTCGTTCACCGCGAATGCCCAGGACGCGGCGGCCGCTGCGCGCGGGCAAGAGGTGTTCGAGCGCTGGTGCGCTGCCTGTCACGCGCCGGGCGCGCGGCATCCCGGCACTCAGGCTCTCGAGGCGTTGTACAAGGGAGCGAAGCCGGCAGCGCTCGAGCAACGGACCGACCTCGTTCCGGAACTGACCCGCGCGTTTGTCCGCACGGGCGTGTCGGTCATGCCGCCGTTTCGGAAAACCGAAATCAGCGACACTGATCTCGCGGCGCTCGCGGCGTATCTCGCGCCCAAGACGCCGTAGCCTCGTCGACTAACGGCGGTAGCGTCCGGGGCGCGCCGTGGACGCCAGTTCCTATCTGTTTGTACACTTGAGAAAGACTCCGTAACTACATGATTAAGCTGGCCATTGGAGGTGTTCCAGAACACTTCAATTTGCCGTGGCACCTGGCGCTCGAGGCGCGACGGTTTGCGGCATTCGACATCGAGGTCAGTTGGCGCGACTTTCCGGATGGCTCCGGTGCCATGGCCAAGGCATTGCGGGAGGGTCAGCTCGACGCCGCGTTGTTGCTGACCGAGGGAGCCATTGCCGGAGTCGCCGACGGCGGCGGATTTCAGATCGTTAGCCTTTACGCCGACTCGCCACTCTTATGGGGAATCCACGTGCCGGCCGCGTCGCGGTTCCGCGCCGTGGCGGAGATTCGCGGTGCACGCTATGCCGTGAGTCGTCGCGGTTCCGGCTCGCACCTGATGGCCGTCGTGCACGCGCGCGATCGCGGTTGGACGGCCGACGATCTCGAGTTCGTAATCGTGCGCAATCTTGCGGGCGCGGTCGATGCATTCGCGGCAGGCGCCGCGGACGTGTTCTTCTGGGAAAAGTTCATGACCAAGCCGTTAGTCGACGCCGGCCAGTTCCGACGCATCGGCGATTTCGCGGCGCCGTGGCCCGCGTTCGTCGCGTGTGTGGCCGATGCCGCGACGTGCCGACCAACGCGCCGCGTTCACGCGCGTACTCAGGCTCGTGCTGGATGAGGCTCGCGCGTTGCGCGCGCGGCCCGATGCCGCATCGCTGATCGCCGATCGATATGGGCTACTGGTCACCGACGTCGTCGAATGGCTGGCGACGACGCGTTGGAGCGACCGCGTCAGCGTTGCACCGCGCGATCTCGACGCGGCATGCACGGCGCTGGGCTCGCTCGGTGTACTCGCGCGCGCCGTGAGCGCGCGAGATTGCATCGCGACGGCTACCGGATCGCGAAGCCCGCGCGCGGATTGAACTCTTTACCGTCGCCGCGTGTGGCTTTGACCCACGCGGCCGCGGGGCGGCCGTCGCGCATCGGGTTGCCAGTGATCGTGATCGCGGTGCCCGGCGCAAAGTCGCTTCTGCGAATACCGGCGCGCGTCAGCGTGCTCGGGCCCTCGGCCTCGAAGCCCCATGTCGTGACGGTGCCATCGTCGTTCTTGACGTCGACCAGCAGCCACGAGTGCGGATTCGTGTATTGAAACTCCTTGACCGTGCCCGTGACCGTGACTTCTTTGGCGTCGTCGAACATGACCGCCGAGTGGTGGGCGAACGTCGGCGTCGCGAGCAACGTCGCGCTGCCGAGCAAGCATGCCAAGGTTTTCCTCATGGCCATCTCCTTACTAGTCGTCTGTACCATTCTAATGCCTACGTGCGGTGCGCGGAATCCGAGCGGATTCTACTCGCGCTGCGACGCGGTTCTTGCGTTCCAATATGTCACGTAGCAGCGGCAGGTCGTCTACGGCCGGCGCATCGACGGGGATCGTGCGAATGTACGCATAGATGTCGGCGAGTTCCTGGGCCGAGGCGTCCGGGAACGCCGGCATGTTCGGCACCGGCGAGCTCTGCACGAACGTGATGAAGCCGTCCTGCGTGTAGTTCAAAGGCACGAGACGCCGCTCGCCGCTCTGAGCGTCGAAGCCGTGGCATGCGTAACAGTTGAACGTGTCCGCGAACAGCGGTTGTCCGCGGGCGGCATCCCCGACGATCGCTGTGTTTCCGGGCTGGCGGTTGCGCGGACAACACGGCGGCCGCGAGCGTGCCGAGCAACGCGAGTGCGATACGCGAGCGAGCCGCGCAGTGCGAGTTGTGCCTCATCGACGTCGCCTATCGCGGCTGCGAGATCACGTCGACGAGCGCGGGCTCGCCTGCGCGAACTCGCGCCAGCGCGCGTTCGAACGCGGGACCGAGCGCATTCGGATCGCTGATCGGGCCTTCGGCATAGACGCCGAAGCCCTGGGCGATCTTCGCGTAGTCGGGCGCGGGATCGCGGATCACATTGCCGATGTCGACGTTGTCGTTGCCGCGGCCGCGGCGGGCCGCGACACGCTGCACGAGCATGACCTCGGCGTGATACGCGCGATTGTTGTGGATCACGAGCAGCAGCGGAATCTTGTGGTGTGCCGCGGTCCACAATGCGCCGGCTCCGACGAAATTGAAGTCTCCATCGCCGACGATGCCGATCGGTAGGCGTCCATGGGCTTTGTGAGCGAGGGCTCCGCCGACGGAGGCCGGCGTGTCGTAACCGATGCCGAACCCGCCGGAATCGCCGTTATAGCGATAGAAGCGATCGTGATTCAGCAGCCGTCGTTGCCACTGCCCCGTGAACTGGTGGCCCGACACGATGGCCCAGTCGTCGTTCTGTATCTGACGTCCGAGCTCGGCGATCATTCGTGGCACGCTGATCGGGCTGCTATTCCAGCCGTAACGAGCGTCGTCGATCTCGCGCTCACGGATTCTCTTGTGGGCTTCGGCAATCGTCGCGCCGCGCGCGCTGCGCGTGCGCGTCGCCGCGGTTGGACTCTGGCGACGAAGCTCTTCGATCAACGATGGCAGTGTCGTCTCGCCGTCGGCGGCGATTGCAACGTCGACCTCGGAGTAGTTGCCGAAGTCGTGAATGTTGTGACCCTGCGCGAGATATTCCGAGCAGATGCTGATCGTCTTGCCGCCGCTGGCGCGCACGGCTCTGACCGACGCGGTCATGTCGTTCAGCTCGAGGCCGAGGATCACGTCCGGTCGGTAGTCGAGCCCACCGGAGCCATACAACGCATGCCAGGAAGGAAAGTCCTGCCACGATCCGTAGGTGCCGACGTCGACGGGCGCTTGCAGTAGCTCGGCAAGCTCGATGATCAGGTCCCACCCAGCCGATGTTCGACCCAGCTTGCCGGTCCTAATCAACGGACGTTCCGCTGCCGCAAGCAGGCGCGCCGCTTCGCGCACCGCTGCGGCATCGCCTTGCGGGATACTCGGCATCGTGAGACGCGGAACCGTGAGCTTCGCTGGATCGGCGATCGGGGCTTCTTGCAGCTCCGAATCAACCACGAGCAGCGTCGGGCCCATCGGGGGCGTGCGGCCAATCGTGTACGCGCGCATCGCAATGTTGCCGAACACTTCGAGCTCCGTTGGCTCGTCGTCCATCTTCACGAAGTCGCGCACGATCGCGCCCATGTCCTGAGCGCTATGCGGGCGGTTGATCACGCTGGTCGGATTTCGGTTGTGACCCACGATGCCGAACACCGGCACCCGATCGCACCACGCGTGGAACAGGCCCATCGATGCGTGCAGCAATCCGACCGTTCCGTGCATCAACGTCATCATCGGCTTGCCGGCCGCCTTCGCGTAACCGTGCGCGATGGCCGCGCCCGCTTCCTCGTGCAAGACGGTCAGGATTTCGGGCTTGCGATTGCCGCCGTGATTGATGATCGACTCGTGCAGGCCCTCGAATGCCGAGCCGGGATTCACCGCGACGTAGTCGAAGTCCATCGCTTTGAGCACGTCGATCATATAGTCGGAGCCCGGGTGGGCGATGAACGACGCTCCGATTCGCGGTTCGGGCGGGACGAAGTCGGCGCGCGCGGTAGCTTCCGTCGGTCTAGCGACGCTCGGGCGGGGCGTCGCGGAGGTATTTTGCTGCGCGCCTGCGGATTCGCCAACCAGCGCTCCGGCGGCGCCTGCGGCACCGGCGGCCGCGCCCTTCAGAAACTTGCGGCGATCGACCGTATCGGTCGTCGCGTCATCGACTCGTTTGGCCACGGCATCCCCCATCGATTCGTGGCACGCCGCGCAAAACGGCTGCCAGATTCCTGTCGGGGATGATACCGCAACGGGATCGACGAGAAACGTCGCGTCGCAAGGGGTTCCCGTACTTGCGGCACCGCGGCCATCCCGGCGGTCGAGCCCGGTGTGGCCGAGGCCAGCGGGCCAGAGTCGATCAGCTGGTCATTCGGACGCGATTGCGTCCCGCGGCCTTCGACGACATCAGAGCCTTGTCCGCGCGCTCGAGCAGCGCCTCGACCGTGCTCGTGTCGCGAGGTTGACGCACGGTGCATCCCACGCTGACGCTCATCGGCACTGCACCGTCGCGCGTCGGAATGACGGTGTCGGTGATGGTGTGGCGAATGCGCTCCGCGACGCGCGACGCGATGTTCGCGTCCGTGTCGGTCATCAGGACCAAGAATTCGTCACCGCCGAGGCGGCAGATCGCATCGTCGCCGCGAACGCTGCTCAGCAGACGACTGGCGACGCGCCGCAGCACCTCGTCGCCGGTGTTGTGGCCGTGGTTGTCGTTGACACGCTTGAAGTTGTCGAGATCGAGCAGCGCCAGCGCCAGCGGTGTGCCGCGTTGATCCGCAGCAGCGAACGCACCCTTCAGCAGTACCGATGCGCCGCGGCGATTCCACAGATGTGTGAGGGGGTCCATCAATGCTTCGCGCCGAGCCATTCCGAGCTTCGAGGTCAACGCGGCGTGCGCGGTGCTCAGCTCGTCGGAGAGCAACTCGCGCTGTGCCATCGCAGCGAGATCGATGACGGTCTGACGATCTGCTGCCGTGAAATCGCGGGGCTTCAGATCGAACACGCAGAACGTGCCGACGGCGCCTCCGTGCTCGTCGACCAACGGAACGCCCGCGTAGGCGCGAAACTTCGGCGTTGCGACAACGACGTTCAGGGTTGCGACGCGCGGATCTTTCAGCGTGTCGTCGATCGCTACCAGCTCTCCGGTCTCGACCGTCACCTTGCAGATGGCCTGGTCGCGCGAGAGCTCCGAGATGCCCCAACC
Source organism: uncultured Gammaproteobacteria bacterium (assembly GCA_963741255.1). Classification (GTDB taxonomy): domain Bacteria; phylum Pseudomonadota; class Gammaproteobacteria; order Steroidobacterales; family Rariloculaceae; genus FEN-1219. The sequence continues at coordinate 98,896 of CAVUHM010000005.1, forward strand.
GGCGGCCGATTTGAACCACTGCTTGTCGTCGTTCAACAGCGAGATGGCGGCAACGGGCACCTGCAGCGCACGGCGGGCAATGCGTGTTATTCGCTCGAAACGTTCTTCGATCGGCGTGTAGAACAGATCGCGCGAGTGGATGTTCGCGATCTTCAACGTCGCAGTGCTGGCGATTGTCTTGGTGAGTGGGGTGTCGCTCACGAATGCCCCGGCAAGGATTGGACCTTGATTACTGTAGCCCCGTGCGGTGTTCCGTCGTGTGAGCGGCGTCTCGGTTATACGGGCATTCGCCGTTGCAGACAGCCGCATCGGCTCCGGAAGTGTGATCTCAGTCAACAGTGCTCGTGGGCCGACTCGTTAGCCTGTCGATATACATGGTCGCTCCTTAAGAGCGCGTAGGCCCGCTGTCAGGACAGTAACGCATGCCGCAGCCAACGAGTCGGCGGGAGGCCGTGCAGGTTCCCGCAGATATCGATCTCGCCAATCTCGAGGTGAGCGGCGTTGTTGCGGCTGTTGTTCTTACGCTGGACGGCCGGATCATGAGCGCCAATCCGCGGATGCGCCGGCTGCTCGGGCTTGCGAGATGTGCCTTCGGCGATCGCGCCGCGTTTCACGGACCTCATGATCGATTCGACGTCATGGCCGACTTGGCGCGACGTCGACGACACAGGACGCGCGGTCGAGCTCGAATTGCGTGCCGGCGACGGTTCCGCAAAGTGGTTTCGCGGCGACATTCATTCGCGGGGCACCGGCGCGGCGCGGCGGATTGTCGGCGTGTTCGTCGACGACGAGCAGGAGCGTGCGCTGCGCACAGCAGTTCAACGCGGCGCACGCATGGAAGCGCTCGGCAGCTTGACGGCGGGGATCGCGCACGACTTCAACAACTTGCTGACCGTGCTCGTCGGCAATCTCTATCTGCTCGGAGAGGACCTGCGCGGACAGCCGCAGGTGTTCGCAAAGCTGAAGGCGGCGCGTGACGCCGGGAAGCGCGGCACCGAGCTAATCAAGCAGTTGATGAGTTTCGCCCGCCGCGATGAGCTCGACGTCGGCAACATCGATCCGGTCCAAGTCATCGCGAACGTCTTGCCGCTGCTCCGCCGTGCGCTAGGCGCGCGCATCTCGCTCGAGACGGCGCTGCAGGAGACATGCGGGCGCCATTCGCGCGAGCGCGGCGCAGCTCGAGAGTGTCGTCGTCAACCTGGCGGTCAATGCTCGCGACGCCATCGACGGCAAGGGTCGCGTGACCATCGACGTCGGGAGTCGCGATGTCGCGGAGGCGGAAACGGCGCTACACGGACTGCCGCGGCCCGGTCGCTACGTGGTGCTGAGCGTGCGCGACACGGGAGGTGGGATCCCGGCCGAGGTGCTAGGGCATGTGTTCGAGCCGTTCTATTCTACGAAGCACGACCGTGGCGGCACGGGTCTCGGCCTCAGCATGGTGCGCTGGTTCGCGGAGCAGTGCGGCGGCTCGGCAGCGATAGACAGCGTCGTCGGCCAGGGTACGACTGTCACATTGTTGCTGCCGCGCCAAGCAGAGCAGGCGACCGATGCCGGCGACAAGACGATGCCGTTGTCGATCCTTCCGACCGGCAACGAACGCGTCGTCGTGTTGGCGCTCGACGACGCGTTGCGAGCGACGATTCACCAGACTCTCGAGGTGCTCGGCTATCGCGTCCGCGTTGCATCCGGTACCGAGGACCTTTTGGCGGCCGTCGCCGCTGAGCAGACGCACTTGTTGGTGGTCGACGGTCTCGGGCGAGGGGACGCCGACGTGTTGATCCGCGCACGCGCGGTGACGCCGGAGCTCAAGATCATTGCCACGACCGATCCCGGACGCGTGGCAGAGCGAATCACGCTCGTCGGGGTGGCGTCGCTTACGAAGCCATTCTCGCTGGCGGATCTTGCAGGCACGGTGCGTCGAACGCTCGACGCGTCGGTTGCCGCGCCCTAGGTGTGCGCGGTCTTATCGAGCAGCACTGTGAGACGTTCCAGCGCCGACGTGAGGCCACGCATCGCCGCCACCTGATCGGCGTTCAGCGACTCGAGCACTTCCGCGAAGTGCTGCAGCCGTTGTTCCTGGGCCCGTTGGTATGCGCGTCGACCCTTGGCTGTCGTGCTCACGAGCACGCCTCGGCCGTCACGTCTTGTCCTCGGTGCGCTTGACCAGCCCTTCGTCGACCAATGCCGAGACCATTCTCGACATTGTCGCCGGCCGCACCATCTCGTTATCGGCCAATGCCGTGACGGAGATCGGGCCGCGTTTTTCGATGACGGACAACGCGCTGAGGCGCTCGGGCGTCATGCCCTGCGGCAACTCCAGCGTGCGCAGCTGACGCGTCAGGCGCGCGAACTGCTCGTGCAGCAAGGCGGCAATCTCCGAACGGGCGTCCGTTTCCGTGGGCGGTCCTTGAACCGACATGAATGCGCTTACCTCGCTTGTAGTTCTTCTAATTGGTAGCTCGATCGCAGGAGATTGTAGAGCCTGCCAAGTAACCTAAACCTGTTTTGGGATCACTTTCCCGCAGCGTCTAGTCGAACGCGAGGGTGAAACGAAACGACACCAACCGCTCGGGCATGATACTCGGGTTCGTGGGATCGATGTCCTGAAATCGGAATTTCTCGTCCAGCAGATTGTCGGCATTCAGCGACAATAGTCCCCGGCGGTTGGGAAACGATAGCCGATGAATGCATCGAGAACCGCAAATCGTCCTCGCCGGGCGCGCCGAGGGCGTCCAGGCTGCGCCAAATGGGGTCTGGAAGAGGCCTTCCTGCTCGACGTAGGTGGCTCGCGCACCGAACGTCAGACCACCACGTGCGAAGTAGCGGATCTCGATCGGCAGCCGCCGCGTCGTCATTTCGGAGTAGCCGGAGAACGTCGCCAGGAAATCGCTTGTCGAAGCGGCCCTGCTCGTACCGCGTGCTGAGGCTGACGCGGTCGTCCGGCGTCCAGTACAGATACGCCTGCTGCACGCGCTCACTGAGCGCGATCTCGATAGGACGGGTCACCGGGCTGCGCCAAGAGCTGGATTGCAACGCGATCCGTCTCGCGCCGGACGCTTCCCAGCCGACGAAGAGACTCTGCGAAGTGAATTCGTGCTCGACCGCTAGCCCCCTGACTGTGGAGCTGTCGGCCCTGCCGCCGAACAATAGTTGCGTGAAACCAGCGACTTGCACGGGCTCGAGGCGAGGTTGTGGATTTTGCGTTGACGTGGTCAGTGAGCCGAACAACGTCTCGAAGGCCGCAGCGCGCAACGTGGTGCGCGACGTCGGTCGCCAGATCACCCCGAGCTTCGGGCTCCAGCCGGCTTCGTCCTCGACGAAGGCGTCGTCGATCTCGTCCAACGCTCGCGCCCACCGTCAGCGTCAACGTCGCCGTCGGGTTGAAGTGCGCGTAGCTGTAGATACCGATCTGCGGGACTCTCTCCCGGTTGGTCTCAGATCGATCGAGGGCGACCCCGGGAACGCAATTCGCGTCACCGAGTCCTCGTCCTGCTGCGCGAACCACGATGCCGCTCTGGATCTGGGATGCCCGCGACCGAACGAATGTGTTGCACGTCGAGGCTGTAGCCTTGGCTCGTCCAGGCGGGCATCGAAGTCGATCGCCGTCGGCGAGCGTGGTAACGACGTCTTGGGCGATCAGCGAACCGACCAGAGCGTCCTTCCGCGAGAGCTGTTGCTTTGCACCGAGCCTGATCGAGTTCGCGTCTTCGTCGAGCCGTAGGAGCGGCGAGTAGAGCGTCGGGATCGAAGCGCATCGTCAGGTCGCCATTGCTCCGTACGCACGGACCGGATCTCTGCTTGCAAGTTCGTTGCGTGATTCGGCCGGCCCTGAATGAAGGCGCTCGCGACGCGCTGGTCGACGTCGTTGTTCTCGCGGAATCCGTCGGTTGCGAAGTCGTAGTAGCCGACACTGTAGGACACTTGGTCGTGGAGACCGGCCAGCGTCACGTCCTGACTCGCGGTGTCGTTGCCACCGCGGACCGCGGACGCCCGCAGCTTCAAGCCGTTCGCTAACACGGGCGAATCGAGCTCGTCGAATGACGCGCTGGCGGGGCTCACGTGCTGCGAGATGAAAAGATCGGGCTGCGCGAGTTGCGGCTTGATCGGCTGACGTTCGCGGGCTGCATCAGCTGGGAGACGAGCAACTCGCTGACGCGCGCGATCTCGTGCCGCGGCTGCGTCGAATACGCGCCGGCGAGCAACCGATGCCCGCGTAGTCGGAGCTGTCGTCGGCCAAGGCATTCCACGCGTCGAGCAGTGCGCAGGCGATCGAAACCGAGCTCGGTATGGACGCGGCTCAAGGCGGCACTGCTCGTGGCGACGTCCTCGTCCAATCCGAACGACGAGCGGAACACGGGCCGATCGCCGTTTTTCTCCGTGGCGCCGCGCAGGTCCTGCAGAGCCAGGACCGGTCGATTGCTGCGCAGATTGCGTAGCGCGGAGTACAGCGAGGCGGTCGGATCGACTGGATCGAATCGCTTCGCGAGATCGAGCTGGGTCACCGTGAGCGGGACGCGGTTTTCCGTGTCGTAGATCCTCGCCATGTAGCTTCGCATCAAAGGACTCGTTGGGTCCATCGTGACTGCGAGCTCGAGTTGCCGCCGGCCTTCGAGCTCCTCGCCGCGCTGTATCAGCGTCAGGCCTAGCGCTAGGCGCGGCAACGGTGCACTGGGCTCGAGCGCCACGGCTTCTTCGAACGCGGCTTGTGCCGCGCGGTGTCGAACGCGCGCAGGCTTGCGAAGCCGAGGACCACCAGCGGGGCGCTGCGTGCCGGAGCCAGAGTCGCGTGCGCGTGTCGCGCTCTCGATTGCGCGCGGTACGTCGCCCTGCGCGAGCGCGAGCTCGGCAAGCCTGGTCAGGGCGAGCGAGTTGCTCGGGCTCGACTTCAAGCGCGGCGCGGATGCTTTGCTCCGCGGCCGCGAGATCTTGCCGGAGCGCTCTTCGACGTGCGAGCGGACGAACAGAGCGACGACCGCGTCCGGCTCGGCCTGCAACGCCCGAGCGACGAGATCGCGCGCCGTTGTCGCGGTCGGCGCGGGCGAGCGCGAGCATCGCCTGCAGCGATAGGGCCGTCACGTTGGACCGGCTCGAGACGCAGCGCCGAGTCGAGGTCCGCTTGCGCAGCGTCGACGCGCGCCGTGGACGAGGCGCGCAGCGGCGCGGTCCGCAAAGAACTGCGGATCCGTAACCTGTGCCGGCGACGGCTCCTGCTCGGCGCCCGGCAGTGTGTACTCGACAAGAGAAGGGTAGTAGCTCGCCCAGCGCATCGAGCTCGATCGGCTCGAGGATCGGTGCGACGGACGGCGCGCCGGCCCTCATCGACGGTCGCGATGTGGTCGCTGCGACACCGATCGTGCCCGCGGTGTTCGTAACGACGACTTCGCCCTCGAGCACGACGACTTCCATGCGTCGTGCCACGTCGTCGACGCGTATGTCGAACTCCGTGCCTTCGAGGCCGGCATTCGCGTATGGAGTCGTGAACAGCAGACAGGCGTCGGGTCGCGGCTGATCACGTGAATCACGCCGCGCAGAAGCTCGACCAGCGTGCCGTTGCCCGACGGCGGGTCGGGGACCACGAGCGTCGTGTGCTCGTCGATCCTGCAGTGAGGTTTCGTCGGGCAACGTCACCGCGACCCGACTCGCACCCTGCACACTGATCGTCTCGCCCGAACAGACTCGATCGCCGGTCACGAGCCTGCGTCCAGATCTCGCTGCCGCTGCGAAGCATCTCCGCGGTGCCCTCGACAGTGACGATCTCGGCCGACCATTCATCGCAGCTGCGCGCCGCGTAGAGCAGGAGCGCGTGGCCGTGAGCCCGAGAAGCGCGAACATTGCAATTGCAGTCGTGCCCGCCGCGTTTCGGCGCGGGGCTCGGGATCGACACGGTTGCAGCGGCGTTACTTGCTGTGGCGGAACGGCCATCAACGACCTTATTGTGTGCGCGGACGAGACAGCGGACGACCGCCCCACGTGACGCTCGCACTGGCTGTGCAAGCTAACGATCAAGCTACTGTGGTGACCTGTCAAGTGCAAAACGAAAGCGGCCAGAGACGCTGTCGCCGACGAGGAATCCGGGCAGACGCCGTCGGGCCGCTTACGCTCGGTCTCGCGTTGGGGCTCAGCGGGCTGATCGCTGGGATTCCTGCCGCTCACGTTCGCCCTCGAGGAAGGCCTGGGGCTCGGGCTGTTGTTCGCCGCGCGGGGTCCGTTGCCGGCCCCGGAGCATGTGGCCGTGGTCGGTATTTCGCGTGACGCGGCGCTCGCGGTGGGGCAGACCACGGAGATCGATACGTGGCCGCGGAGTTTGCATGCGCGAGCGATCGACAACTTCATGGCGGGCGGAGCCAGCGCCATCGCGTTCGACTTGATGTTCTACGAGCCCCGCGATGCCGAAGGCGACAGCCAGTTCGCTGCGTCCGTTGAACGTGCCGGGAACGTGCTGCTTGGTCGAGGGAACGCGCGACGAGCGCGTGCCGCTCGCGGTCGATCTCGAGGGACGCGGTCGAGATTCGCTTACCGCCACTCGAGCAGTTCAAGGCGGGGCGCTGGCGTCGGCGCCGTTCGCGCTGCCAACGGTTCCCGTGCGCGTCGGCACGGTTCTGGACGTTCGGTCGGCTGACGACGATATGCCGTCGCTGCCCGTCATCGCCGTGCAGGCGCACTCTGCTGCCGTATTACGAAGATTTCGTCGCGCTCGTGGAGCAAGCGCGGCCGGGCGCGACCGCGTCGTGGCCGCAGTCGCGCGCGGCCGCGGTACAACGACGTAGCCTCGAGCTGACCGTGCGCGCGATCCGCGCGAACGTTCTTGAGCGACGAGGTCTGGCGAACGCTGCTCGTGCACGATTGGCGGTGTCACTTCGTCGGTGGAGAGCAGGCGAGCGATCGAGGTGTTGCTCGACGTGTATTCGGGGCCGAGCAGCCGCTATCTGAATTTGTACGGGCCGGCGCGCGCCGTGCCGACGCTGCCGTTCGATCGCGCCGTCGGGGATCCTCGCGACCGCTCGACGTGGCGGGAAAGGTGCTGTTCATCGGCGTTTCGGAGCCTCGCCAATCGGAGCAGCAGGACGACTTCTATTCGGTGTTCTCGGAGCACACCGGAATCAACCTCAGCGGCGTCGAGATCGGCGCCACGGCGAGTCGCGAACCTTCTCGAGCAACGCACGCTCGTGCCGTTGCCGATGGTCTGGCATCTTGGACTGCTGTTCGCGCTCGGCGCCGCGTTGGGTGTGGGCATCGTGAGCTTGACGACGACGCGGGCTGCGATGCTGACGGTCACCTGCTGCGCAACGTATTTCGGCCTCGCCTATTGGTTGTTCGTTGCCCACGACGTCTGGTTGCCGTTGGTCGTGCCTGTGCTGTTGCAGGCTCCGGCGGCGTTCGCCGCGGCGTTGTGGTGGAACTACCGCGACCTCAACTTGCAGCGCGAACGCGTTCGTACGGCGCTCGGCTACTACGTTCCATCCTCGGTGGCACACCGACTCGCGCAGCAGACCGTGTCGATGGGCTGCGAATCGCCGCCTGCTCCACGGTACATGCCTGTTCACGGATGCGGAGCAATACACGGCCGTGGCGGAGAGCTTGCGTCCCGATGCGCTCGCAGCGCTAATGAACGACTACTACCGCGCGCTGTTCCGCGTCGTCGAAGAACACGGAGGCGAGATTTCGGACACGGCCGGCGACTCGATGGTCGCCGTCTGGGCAAGCGCCGAGCCTGACCCCGAGGCGCGGTCACGCGCGATGCGCGCCGCGATTGCGCTCCTCGGCGCAGTCGATGCGTTCAATAATGACCAAAGGGTCGGGCGGTTGCCGACTCGTGTCGGGCTCGAGTCGGGCGAGCTACTGCTCGGCAACATCGGTGCCGAGCAGCGATACGAGTACCGTGCAATCGGCGACATCGTGAACACGGCGTCGCGCATCCAAGGTCTGAACTCGATGCTCGGAACGCGAGTGCTGATGTCGGCGGCGACGGTCGACGGTGCGCAGGGACCGCCCGCGCGCGATGTGGGCACGTTCGTGCTGCGCGGCAAACGGTTGCCCGTCGCGGTTCGCGAGCCACTCGTAACCGCCACGGTCTCGCTGGATGAGAGAGCACTCGCGGAGTTCGCGGCCGCGCTTTCCGGGTTCCGGGCAGCGAATTGGAATGAGGCGCACGAGCGCTTCGCCGCGCTGGCCGCGCGGTTCCCCGATGACGGGCCGAGCCGCTATTACGAAACGCTCAGCGCGCGCCATCGGCTGGACCCGCCGCACGACTGGACCGGTGCCGTGCGCCTCACGACGAAATAGCGCGGCTAAGACGGCCGGATCTTGCCGAGCGCGCCGAACTCCAAGGGAGCGACCACGTTGCGCGCCCGCGGCATCGCCTCGGCGTTACGCTCGAGATAGGCGAGCACATCGTCGACGCCGGCTACGCATTCGCCTTTGGTGTCCGGTTGCCGCTCGAGCAGCTCGCGCAGCATGCGCTGCGTCTTGTTCTGCACGCGGACCGGTACCAGCGTTAGCAAATCGACCATCCGCAGGATCTTGTCCTGGTCTTCGCTCGGCAGCCGTTCCACGGTGCGTACCAGACGCAACACGTCCTCTGAGACTGACATGTCGATCACCTCGGTTCGAATGGCAATGACGACTGTCATCTGTAGCAGAGCCAAGAGGCTCGATATGTCAGGTACCGGACACTTCTCACAGAAAAGTAAGAAAAACACGAGTTGTGTCGACTTGTTGACAGAACGTGCGGCGGCAAACGCGCCAGGCTTACTCCGCGGTGCGAGGCACCGCTGTGTCCTTCAATCGATACGGAGTAAGCGGAAATGACCAAGTTGCGAACGTTTCTTGCCGCCGCATTGTTGACGATCCCGGTGTTCTCGCTGAATGCGAGCTCGCTGCCGACGGCAGCGCAGGTCGACGTTACCGTGTCGACGCCCAGCGTCGCCGGCACCTGCTTTGTTTACATGGGCGGGCGTTGGTGGGCTTACCCCTGCTGATAGCAGGGTTACGTGCGCGCCACCTCGGCGATCATGGTCCGCAGCGCCTCGGTGTTGCGGATAACGATCTGATTCCGTCCGGTTTCGACCCAGCCCTGTCGACGCCAGTCGGTCAAGTGCTGATTGACGATCTGCCGCGAGAAGCCGAGGAAGTGCGCGAGCTCGATCTGCGAGATCCGTAGCTCGAGGTGACCGACGCGGGCCGCACGGCCGTGCAACGACGCGAGTATCAGCAGTCGTTTCGCGAGCCGCGCGGGTCCCGCAAGGAATGCGGACTCCTCGACGAGGTCGCTGGTCCAGCGCAGCCGTTCGCACAGCAGTTTCAGCAGGTGGATCGCGAGCTGCGGTTCGCGCTCCAGGAAAGGTAGAAAGTCGTTGCGCTGAATGGCGATCAGCGACGTTTCTTCGAGCGCCACGGCGTTCGCGGTTCGCGGCAGGCCGTCCATCACCGCGATCTCGCCGAACGTGTCGCCGGGCTCCATGATGTTGAGAAACACCTCGCGGCCATCGCTTGCGCTCGCGCTGATCCGAATCCGGCCCGACGCAACTCCGTAGAGAGCGTCGCCGACATCCCCTTGAGAAAAGACTACGCTGCCTTTGTAGTAGGCGCGTCGCGTCGCGAGTGCGGCGATGCGTTCGAGCGCGGCGTCCGGAAGACCCCGGAACAGATAGTTGTGCCTCAATACCGCCTTGGCGCTCAGGTGCGGAAGCGCCGGGCCGTCGTCGTTGGCAGTGGTTTGTCGCATGTAGTGTAGGGCGGATAGTTTGCCGCTCTAATTTCACCTCAGTATCGTGTACGGGCCGTGGAATGCAAGCGCGGGAACACGAACGGAGACGAAGGTTGATCAAGACCCCATGGCGGTTGGCGGGGCGCCTCTTGGCGCGAGACTGGCGTTCGGGAGAGGTGTTGGTTCTGTTGGCGGCGCTCGTCGTGGCCGTGGCCGCGATGAGCGCGGTCACTTTCTTCACGGATCGCGTTCGATCAGCGGTATCTCAGCAGGCCGGTGAGGCGCTGGCCGCGGACCTCCGCGTCGAGTCGGTCGATGCACTGCCGGACACGATGCGAGCGCTCGCCGAACGGCATGGGCTTGCGACGGCCGACGTCATCAGCTTCCGCAGCGTCGTGCTCGCGGGTCAGGCGACATCGCTGGCGGAGATCCGCGGCGTTACGGACTTGTATCCGCTGCGTGGCGTCGTGCAGGTCGCGGAGCAATTGGGCGGTATGCCTCGGGAAGTGCGCGGCGTGCCACCGCGCGGGGAGGCGTGGGTCGAACCGAGCTTGTTGGCGCGACTCGGTGCCACGGTCGGCGACGAGCTCGAGGTCGGCAGCTTGCGCCTGCGGATTGCGGCGACGCTCGAGTTCCGGCCCGACGAGGGTTGGCGCTTCATGGAGATTGCGCCGACGGCGCTGATGAATCGCGAGGACGTTCTCGCTTCAGGCTTGTTGGCCCCGGGCAGCATCGCCGAGCACGCCGGTCTGTACGCCGGCGACAGCGATGCGCTAGCCGCGTTTCGCGCGGAGCTCGCGGGTCTTCTGCGGCCGCAGGACGAGGTCGAGGACTTTCGCGACGGGCGGCCCGAGGTACGCGCCGCCGTGGCCAACGCCGAACGATTCCTCGTGCTCGCGGCGCTCGTCAGTGTGCTGCTCGGCGGAGTTGCCGTCGCGATGGCGGCGCGGCGCTTCGTGGCGCGCCGACTCGACGCGGTTGCGCTGATGAAATGCCTCGGTGCCCAGCATCGCGAAGTGTTACGCCTGAACGTCGTGCAGCTCATGATCCTGGTGGCGGCCGCCGGTGTGATCGGCTCCGCGATCGGGTTCATCGCGCAGTTCGGCCTGACGGCGCTGCTCGCCGATTTCGTCGAGGCGCAACTGCCGCCGCCAAGCCTGCAGGGCGCTGCACTGGGACCGCTGACGGCGTTCGCTGTCGCGATCGGCTGTGCGTTGCCGCCATTGCTGCAACTCGGCGGAGTACCACCCGCGCGCGTATTGCGGAACGACGTCGGCCCGCCGCCGCTGCGCTTCACGACGATTTACGGCGTCGCGGCGGTGGCCGTCACCGCGTTGCTGTACGCGCTGTTTGGCGACGTCGAGCTCATCGCGTACTTGCTGATCGGGGCCGTCGCAACCTTCTTCGTGCTGTATTTCGCGGGCCGGTTGCTCGTGCTCGCGCTGCAGCGCGTGCGCGGCCGCGTCGGAGTGGCTTGGAGGTATGGCATCGCAAACGTCGCGCGGCGCGGCCACGAGAGCAGCGTGCAGGTTGTCGCATTCGGCATCGGGTTGATGGTGCTGTTGCTGCTGACGTCGGTGCGCACGGAGCTCATGGCGGAATGGCAAGCGACGCTCCCCGAGGGCGCCCCGAACCACTTTCTCATTAATATCCAACCGGCGGAGCGCGATGCCATCGGCGCGACGCTCGTGGAGGCCGGCATACCGGCGCCGTTATTCACGCCGCTCGTGCGCGCGCGGATCACCCACGTGAACGGAGTGCCGGTCGCGGACTATCCCGCGGTGACGCCGCGCGGTCGCGATGAGCTAGATGATGAAACCAACCTGACTTGGTCCGCGGAGCTGCCCGCCGCGAACGAGCTCACGTCAGGCGAATGGTGGTCGGAAGGCGCGGAGACTCCACAGCTTTCGCTGGAGGAGGATCTGCGCGTCGAGATCGGCCTCGAGCTCGGCGACGAGATCACCTATGCGATCGGCGGCGACAGTCTCACCGTAACGCTGACGAACACGCGTTTCGTGCACTGGGACTCGTTCCGCCCGAACTTCTTCATGGTGTTGAGCCCCGGCGCGATCGAGCAATTCGCGCACACGTACATTACGAGTCTCCATGTCCCCCCCGAGCAGCGCACTGTGACCGTGGATCTCGTGCGCCGGTTTCCGAGCGTATCGGTGTTCGATATCGGCGCGGTGATCGAGCAGGTGCGGCGTTCGATGGATCGCGCGGCGCTCGCGGTGCAGTACGTGTTCCTGTTCACGCTTGCTGCCGGCATCATGGTCCTGCTCGCGGCCATTCAATCGACGCGCGACGAGCGGCTATTCGAGAGCGCCGTGTTGCGCACGCTCGGCGCGCGGCGCAGCGTCGTTCTGCAAGGAGTCGCGGCGGAATTCACGGCGCTCGGGCTGCTCGCCGGCGCGCTCGCGGCAGTGGGTGCCGCGACGATTGGGTACGTCGTCGCAACGCAGCTGTTTCAGCTCGACTTCGTGCCGGGAATGACGTTGTGGCTCGGCGGGCTCGTGGCGGGCGCGCTCGTCGTCGGCGTCAGCGGCACACTCGCCGTACGCTCGGTCATCAATCAATCGCCGGTCGCAACGCTCCGCGGCGCATGAGCTGCTCGCACGGTATGATGCGGCGTCGATTTGAGGTTGCGAAATGATCGAATTGTTCACGGCGGCCACTCCGAATGGCTGGAAGGCGTCCATCACGCTCGAGGAGCTCGGTTTGCCGTACAAGGTGCGCCGGATCGACTTCGACAAGCGAGAGCAAAAGGAGCCGTGGTACCTGAAGATCAATCCCAACGGCCGCATCCCGACGATCGTCGACCACGACAACGACGACTTCGCCGTGTTCGAGTCGGGAGCGCTGATGATTTACCTCGCCGAGAAGGCCGGGAAGCTGCTGCCGAAGGACGTCAAAGGCCGCTCGCTCGTGATCCAGTGGCTGATGTTCCAGATGGGCGGCATCGGGCCGATGATGGGGCAGGCCAACGTTTTCTACCGCTACGCGCCCGAACGGATTCCGTACGCGATCGACCGCTATCAGCGCGAGGTCCGGCGGTTGCTCGAGGTGCTCGAAGCGCGTCTCGTCGATAACGAGTTCCTGGCCGGCGACTACTCGATCGCCGATATCGCGAATTGGTCGTGGGTGCGCGGCTACAAGTGGTCGGGCGTGACGCTCGATGGGTTGCCGAACGTCGAGCGTTGGATGCTCGCAATCGGGGAGCGGCCGGCTGTCAAACGCGGTGTCGACGTGCCGGTGCCGGTCGATCTCGAGGAGATGATCCGCAAGGCGGACGAAGCGAAGGCAAAGGTCGGGGATGCTCGTTTGATGTCGAGCCCCAACGCCAAGAAGATGAATGTCGACGAGCTCGTCGCGATCGACGTCCACACGCATGCGGAGATCTCGGTCCGAGATCCGCAGCCTCCGACTGTTTTCCAAGAAGCCGCACAGAAGTACTTCAAGCACTCTCACGATACTCAGCCGACGCTCCCCGAGATCGCGGCGTACTACCGCGAGCGCAAGATCGCGTGCGTGATTTTCTCGGTCGACGGACTGCGTGCGCGCGGCATCAAGCCCGTCTCGAACGAGGAGGTCGCGGAGGTCGCCGCCGAGAATGCCGACGTGATGATTCCGTTCGCGAGCATCGATCCCGCGACCGGGGCGGCGGGTGTGCGCGAGGCGCGACGGCTAATCGAGCATTACGGCGTCAAGGGCTTCAAGTTCCACCCGCAATTCCAGGAGTTCTTCCCGAACGACCGCATGGCGTATCCGCTGTACGAGGTGATTGCGGAGCACTCGCTGCCGGCGCTGTTCCACACCGGTCACTCCGGAATGGGTACTGGCATGCCTGGTGGTGGAGGTATCAGGCTCAAGTACGGCAACCCGATGGATGTCGACGACGTCGCCGTGGACTTTCCGACGATGCCGATCGTCTTGGCGCATCCTTCGTGGCCATGGCAGGACGAGGCGCTGTCGATCGCGTTGCACAAGCCTCAGGTCTACATCGACCTATCGGGTTGGTCGCCGAAGTATTTCCCACCGCAGCTCGTGCAATACGCAAACACGCAGCTGAAGCGCAAAGTCTTGTTCGGCACCGACTATCCGTTGATCACGCCCGAGCGCTGGCTGGCCGACTTCGCGAAGATCGACATTCGCGACGAGGTGCGGCCGTTGATCCTGAAGCGCAACGCCATGGATTTGTTGAAGCTGGGTTCTTGAGCAACGTTGAGATTTCCTCGGGCTCGAAATCTTGCGGCGCTCCGGCGCCGGGTTCTACACTCCGAGCCATAATTCGAACATTCGTCGGGGACTAGCATGAGTGTCGCGATTGCTGCCCAGCCGGCCCCGTCGGCCGGGGTTGCAGCATTTCTCCGGCGTCCGCCGAGGCTGTTGATCGGAGGCGAATGGGTCGCGTCTGCATCAAGCGCGCGGATTTCCGTGATCGATCCTGCGACCGGCGCCGAGGTCGCGTCGGTGGCGGATGCGAACGCGGCCGACGTCGACAAAGCGGTCGCCGCGGCGCGCAAGGCATTCGAGCAAGGGGCATGGGCGACGATGCTGCCCGCGGCGCGCGAGGCATTGCTCTGGCGGCTCGCGGATCTCATCGACAAGAACGCCGACGAGCTCGCCGAGCTCGAAAGCATCGACAACGGCAAGACTCGCTTCATGGCCAGCGTCGTGGACGTGCCCGGCGCGCGCAATCACTTCCGTTACATGGCCGGTTGGGCCACGAAGATCGAGGGCTCGACGATCGACGTGTCGATCGGAGCCCGAGACGGTGGGCGTATCCACGCCTACACGCGCCGCGAGCCGGTCGGCGTCGTCGCGCAGATCATTCCGTGGAATTTCCCGCTCGTCATGGCCGCATGGAAGCTGGGACCGGCTTTGGCCGCCGGTTGCACGTGCATACTGAAGCCGGCCGAGCAGACGCCGCTGTCGGCGCTACGGTTGGGCGAGCTGATCGTCGAAGCGGGTTTCCCGCCCGGCGTCGTGAACATTCTGACGGGCTATGGCGAAACCGCGGGCGCTGCGCTCGTGGCGCATCCGGGCGTCGACAAGGTCGCGTTTACGGGCTCGACGCTGGTCGGCAAGACGATCAACAAGACCGCCACGGACACGTTGAAGCGAGTGTCGCTCGAGCTCGGCGGCAAGTCGCCCGTGATCGTGCTGCCAGACGCGGACGTCGAAACCGTGATCGGCGGCGCGGCCGGCGCAATTTTCTTCAACGCGGGGCAGGTGTGCGCCGCCGGGTCGCGGTTGTACGTGCACAGGAAGATCTTCGACCGCGTCGTCGAAGGCGTCGGCGGCGCGGCGCAGGCGATTCGACTTGGTCCTGGCCTCGACCCGAACACGCAAATGGGGCCGCTCGTTTCGCGCGAGCAGCAGGAGCGCGTGCTCGGGTACATCGAGTCCGGCCGTAAAGAGGGCGCCTCGGTGATCGCTGGCGGCGACGCGCCGACGCACAAGGGTTTCTACGTGAAACCCACGGTCATGGCGGACGTCAAGCGCTCGATGCGCGTGGTCCAGGAAGAGATCTTCGGGCCGGTGCTCGTCGCGCAACGTTTCGACGACCTCGACGAGGTGGCCGCGCTCGCGAACGACACGCCGTATGGATTGAGCGCGAGCATTTGGTCGAACGACCTGACCGCCGTGAATCGGCTGATCCCGAAGATCAGGGCCGGTACGGTTTGGGTCAACACGCACGGCCTCGTCGACGCGAATATGCCTTTCGGCGGCTTCAAGCATTCGGGAATCGGCCGCGAGCACGGCCGAGTGGGTATCGAGATGTACACGGAAGTGAAGTCCGTGTGCATGCTCGTGTGATTCGGGAGTAGCGATGAGCTCTGCAGATATTCGCAGCAAGGACGCCACGGGACGACGCGAGACGGCGGAGCGCGGCGCTACCAATGGCAACGGCGCGGTGAACAGCCTGGTCCGCGTGCTCGCGGAAGGGCGTCTCAAGCCCAAAGCGAAAGAGCAAGAAGTGCTCGACGTCGCAACCGAGTATTTTTTGAAGCATGGCTACCTCGGCGCCAGCATCAACGAGATGGCGCGCAGCTCGGGTATCTCCAAGGAGTCGATCTACCGCTACTTCAGCAGCAAGCAACAGTTGTTCGAAGCCGTGATCGGCCGCGAGCTGGTCGAATACCGGCGGAGCCTGGATCGGCTGGATTCGATGTTGCGCGGCATGGATTTACGCTCGGCGCTGATCACGGTTGCCGAGACGATTCTCGGCGTGATCACGACCGATCGCACGCTGGCGTTGCGTCGGCTGATCTTCGAAGAGGCGACACGCTCGCCCGAGATCGGGCAGCACTACTACAAGATCGGGCCGGGGCGCGCCTACGAGGTCATCGAAAGCGTCCTCGAGACGCACCCGCATCGCAGCGAGTTCGATGTTCCGAAGCTGGCGCGACACTTCACCGCGCTTCTGTCGTGGCGCGTCACGCTCGAGCGGCAGTGCGCCGTGCGTGCGGCACCCACGGCGGCTGAGATCACGGAGATCGCTTCGCCGTTGGTCGACGACTTCATGAAGGCGTTCCTACGGCCCAAGTGAAGGCACAACGCTGGAGCCGGCGCGAGGTCCTTGGCGGCGCGCTCGCCAGCGGCGTCTTGGCTGCGGCTCCGTTCGAGGGGTCCTTGGGGCAACGCACGGGCAACATGACTCAAGGCGAGCTCCTGATCCGTAACGCCTACGTGCTCACCATGGACGCGGCCGTGGGCGACATCGCGAACGGTGACGTGCACATCCGCGCCGGCACGATCGCGGCCGTCGGCCGCGGATTACAGGCTCCCGGCGCGGAGGTTATCGACGGCGCGGGCATGCTCGTGTTGCCCGGCCTCGTGGAAACGCATTGGCACATGTGGACGACGCTGCTGCGCTCGTTGGCCGGCGACGCGCAAGAGCACGGCTACTTTCCGACGTCACGCACGGTCGGCGCGTTCTACACGGCCGACGACATGTACGTTGCCGGGCGGCTTGCGGCCGCGGAAGCCGTGAGCTCCGGCATCACGTTCGTTCACGACTGGTGCCATAACGTGCGCGGCCCCGCGTACGCGGAGGCCGCGATGCGCGCGCTGGCGGAATCCGGCATCCGTGCGCGATTCTCATACGGCTCGCCGACCGGCGCGAGCGGCGACGTCACGATCGATCTCGACGATCTCACGCGTCTCCGCGAGCGCTGGAGCGACCACTCGAACGGCGGGCTTTTGACTCTCGGTCTCGCGTGGCGCGGCGCAGCCTCCGGGGCGACGCTTCGCGACTACGAGGTCGCGAAACGCCTTGGCCTTCCGATCTCGGTGCACGCGAACAACTATCAGACCAGCGCAGGCGGTATTCAGCAGCTTGCCGACCGTAAGCTGCTCGGTCCCGGTATGCAGGTGATTCACGCCGTGTGGTGCACGCCGGCGGAGATCCGCGCGATGGCCGACAACGGCGTAACGGTCAGCGTCTCCCCGTATTCGGAGATGCGGATCGGGTTCGGTTTTCCGATCGTCGCGGAGCTGCTCGCGGCCGGCGTCACGGTCGGATTGTCCGTCGACACGCCTGCGTTGTCGGGCAACGCGGACATGTTCGGGATCATGAAGGCGATTCAGAACATCGAGAACGGCCGGGCGCTGAACGAGTTCAAGCTGACGGCGCGTCGAGTGCTCGAGCTTGCGACGATCGACGGCGCGCGCTCGATGGGGATTGGGGATAGCGTGGGCTCGCTGACTCCGGGCAAGCGCGCCGACTTGATCATGGTCGATACGCGCGCCGTGAACTTGGCCGTGCTCACGGAGCCGGCACACCTGCTCGTCGAAGCGGCGCAACCGGCGAACGTCGACACGGTGGTCGTCGATGGCCGCGTCCTCAAACGAGGAGGGCGCCTCACGCAGGTCGACGTCGCAGACGTAGTCGACGACGCTACGCGTGCGCTAGCCGAGGTGCGGCGCCGCTCGGGCTGGGCATGGCCCAGTCAGATATAGCGGTTGAAGCCGCCGCAGACCTCGACCGTCGTCCCCGTCATGTAGCTGTTCTTGTCGGACACCAGGAACGCGGCGACGTTGCCGATTTCCTCGGGCTCCGCCCAACGGCCGAGCAGCGTTTGATTCGCGATGCCGGCGCGGACCTGATCCGCCGTGACGCCGCGGACCTTACCCATCGCTTCCGCTCGCGGACCCCACGAGTCGACTTTCGTAAAGCCGGGGCAGATGTTGTTGACGGTGATTCCTTGCGCACCGAGATCGCCGGCCATCAGCTTCGAGAACGCGATGATGCCCGCGTTCGGGATCGTGGTCGTCAGCGCGCCGGGCACTAGCTGTTTCCCTGACACGCCTGAGACATTCAGGATGCGGCCCATGCGGCTCTTCTTGATGAACGGCAGCGCGTACTTGGTGGCGTACACGGCGGCCATCAAGTTCACGTTCAGCGCCTTCGTCCACGTTTCCGCATTCAGCGTCTCGAGCGTGCCCGGGATCATGCCGCCGACGTTGTTGACGAGGATGTCGAGACCGCCGAGCTCGGCCGCCGCTTTCTCCACGAAGTCCTTGCAGCCGCCTTCGGTCGCGAGCTCTGCAACGATACCGACGACCTTGCTGCCGTGGCCTCGCAGGGTCTCGGCCGCCGCGGCGAGGCGCTCGGGATTCCGAGCCGACAGCGCCACGTTGCAGCCTTCCTTCGCGAGCGCGGTCGCGATCGCGTAGCCGATTCCCTGGCTCGAGCCCGTGATCGCCGCGTTCTTGCCTCGCAAACCGAGATCCATGGGTGTTCTCCAAATGCCTGCCGATGGGCGCGAATTATGCCGGATCGCGGGAGCGCCAAATCGAGCGCGCTAGAATGCCGGACGAAAATAGTGCCGACCACGCCCGCCCGATGGCTGAATCCCTCCCGAAAGTTTGGCTCAAGCAAGGACGCGAAAAATCGCTCTTGAGACGTCACCCATGGGTGTTCTCGGGCGCCATCGAGCGCGTCGAGGGTTCGCCGGTGCCTGGGGGGACCGTCGAGGTCCGCGCCGCTTCCGGCGAGGTCCTGGGTCGCGCGGCTTACTCGCCGGCGTCCCAGATCCGCGCGCGGCTCTGGACGTGCGATGCGGCGGAGGCGGTGGATGCCGCGTTCCTGCGAGCACGGCTCGAGCGCGCGATCGAATCGCGTCGCCACCTCGGGCTGCTCGATGCCGAGGCCGCGTGTCGGCTCGTTTTCTCCGAGTCCGACGGACTGCCTGGGTTGATCGTCGACCGCTATGCGGACTTCCTCGTCTGCCAGTTTCTGTCGGCCGGCGCCGAGTTGTGGCGGCAGACGCTGGTGGACCTGCTGACACAACTTTGCGCACCGCGTGGCATCTATGAGCGTTCGGAGGGTGCGGGTCGAAAGAAGGAAGGGCTCGCGTCGCGCCGCGGGGTGCTGGCTGGTGTGGAGCCGCCGCGCGAGCTCGAAGTCGTCGTGAGCGGGCTGAAGCTCGTCGTCGACATCGTCAACGGCCAGAAAACGGGCGCTTACCTTGACCAGCAGCGCAATCGCAAGCGAGTCGCGGCGCATGCGCGCGGCGCGGACGTGCTCGACGCGTTCGCGTACACCGGAGGCTTCTCGATCGCATGCTTACGCAGCGGCGCGGCCAGCGCGCTGCTAATCGATTCATCCGGGGAGGCAGTAGCCCTCGCGCAGCGCGAGACGGCTCGCAACGGAGTCGCGGAACGCTGCAGCTTCGTCGTCGCGAACGTGTTCGAGGAGCTGCGAGCATTGCGCGAAGCGGGGCGTCAATTCGGGCTCGTCGTGCTCGATCCGCCGAAGTTCGTGCACTCGGCTCCGCAGCTGGCCGCCGGCAGCCGCGGTTACAAGGACATCAACTTGCTCGGGCTGCAGCTGGTGCGCTCCGGCGGCGTGCTCGCGACGTTCTCGTGCTCGGGCCACGTCGATGCCGGATTGTTCCAGAAGATCGTGGCCGGTGCGGCTGTCGACTCGGGACGAACCGCGCAGATCCTCGAACGTCTTTCCCAGCCGGGCGACCACCCGGTCGCGACGGAGTTTCCGGAGTCCGAGTACCTGAAAGGGCTGATTCTGCGCGTTCACTGATCGTCCAGCGCGCCCGTATCGCCTCCACAAGAGCAACGCTATGCAACAGAACCCTCTCGCTCGTTGGCAGCACGATCATTCTTTCGGCCAAGACCAGCGCCGCGCTGGCGAGCGCAAGACCCAGCTCGTGATCGTGATCACGGCCACGATGATGGTCGTCGAGATCGCGGCAGGCATTGCGTTCGGGTCGATGGCGCTGTTGGCCGACGGATTGCACATGGCCTCGCACGCGGTCGCGCTCGGCATCAACGCGTATGCCTATGCCTATGCGCGTCGCCACGCGCACGATGCCTCGTTCAGCTTCGGTACCGGCAAGGTCAATACGCTCGGCGGTTTCACCGGCGCCGTGCTGCTCGCTGGCTTCGCGCTGCTGATGGCGTCCGAAAGCATCCAGCGGCTCGTTGTGCCGGTTGCGATCGCATTCGACCAGGCGATCTGGGTTGCCGTCGCGGGGCTGGTCGTGAACGGTGTGTCGATGCTGATCTTGGGTGCCGGTCATGGCCATGCCCATGACCATCATGGCCACGATCACCGATCGACCACGACCACGACGAGGACCACCACCATGATGACCAGCGGGGTGGGGAGCACGACCACAATTTGATCTCGGCCTATCTGCATGTGTTGGCCGACGCGTTGACCTCGCTGCTCGCGATCGCGGCCTTGTTGGCCGCGAAGTACTTCGGCCTGACCTGGATGGACCCGCTGATGGGTCTCGTAGGGGCCGTGCTGGTCGCTCGTTGGTCGTTCGGTCTGCTCAGGGTCACGAGCGCGGTGTTGCTGGATCGCAGCGCGGATCCGGAAGTCTGCGCAGCGGTTCGCGAGCGGATCGAAGCCGTCGACGGCAACCGGGTGGCTGACCTGCATGTCTGGTGTATCGGGCTGAACCTGTACTCGCTGGTCTTGACCGTGGTGGCGCCGACGCCGCGCTCGCCGGAGCACTACAAGACCCTGCTCCCCACGGATCTCGGGATCGTGCACGCGACGGTAGAGGTGCATGCAGCCCGTATAAACGAATAGGCGTGTTCGAAAACAGATACTCGTGTATGATTTAGCCGTGAAGCCGCGGACCAACCACACGCGCCCGACGCGCGCCAGCGACCGGGTGCAACGACGACGCGAGCGCACCCGCGCTTCGTTGCTCGCGGTCGGCGCGCGACAGTTCGCGACCCGCGGGATAGGTCCCGTCAGCGTCGAGGAGCTGATTGCGGAAGCCGATGTTTCGCGCGCAACCTTTTACGGTTTCTTCTCGAGTAAATACAGCCTATTAGAGGGCATCCTTCACCCCGTCTTCGATGTTGCGACCGAGGCGATTCGGGCATTGGCCGCGCGTCCGGCAGCCGAAGCGATCGACGGTCTCGTCGACGTGTACTGGTCGCTGTGGACGACGCACCGGGAAGGACTGCTGCTCATACCGCTCGTGGACCCGGAGACGTTCGAGCACTTCGAAGCGCGGCATCGCGCGCTGCACGATGCGTTGCTGGACTTGTTGCTCGCCGTCGAGCGTGCCGACCTGCTTCGAAACGGCAGCGCGCAGTACTCGCTGAAGGTGATCGCGCGGACCGCCGTGCAGCTCTTGCGCGTGTACGACGGCCACCCGGCCGCAGCCGCCCTGTTCCGCGACGCGCTGCGCGGTCTTTTGCTGCGGGCACACTGAGTGCGTCTGGCACGTGAGAAGGCCACGCTGGCCGTGCTGTTCGTCGGCGTCTTGATCGCGGCTCTCGACATCGCGATCGTGGGGCCGGCGCTGCCCGCGATTCGGGGCACGTTCGACGTCGGCCAGCGGTGGTTGCCGACGGTATTCAGCGTCTACGTGCTGTTCTATCTGATCGGGACGCCGTTGCTCGCCAAGCGCTCGGACCGCCGGGGTCGTCGCCGCGTGTTCCTCGAGAGTCTGGCCGTTTTCGCAGCCGGGTCACTGCTCGCCGCCCTGGCGTGGTCGTTCCCGGCGCTGCTGCTCGGCCGCGCGATTCAAGCGTTCGGCGCCGGTGGACTGCTGCCGGTCGCGGCGGCCGTGATCGCGGAAACGGTGCCGGTGGAGCGCCGCGGGCGCACGCTGGGCTTGATTGGCGCGGTGTTTGGCGTCGCGTTCCTGCTCGGTCCATTGCTCGGCGGATTGCTGCTGCAGTGGAGCTGGCGCGGGTTGTTCGTGATCGGCATCCCGATCGCGTTGCTCTTGATGGCGGTTGGGTCGCGCGTGTTGCCTCAAACGGCCCGCACCGGGCCCGCGCCGTTCGACGCTGCCGGCGCGGTGCTGTTGGCGATCCTGCTCACGGCCGGAGTCGTCGGCATCGCGCAGATCGATACGCACGAGCTCGCCGCGAGTCTCGCGTCGCCGCGCGTCTGGCCGTGCTTCGTAGTGCTCGCGATCGGCATACCGCTGCTGAAGTTGGTCGAGAAGCGGGCCGCGGATCCCGTGCTGTCGCCTTCGCTGTTCGTACTGCCGCAACTCCGGATCGTCGGAATCATTGCGTTTGCAGTCGGCGGTGTTGAGGCCGGCATGGTGTTCCTGCCCGACATCGTCGTCTGGAATTTCGGCGTCGATGCCGCGACCGCGAGCTTCGCGATGCTGCCGCTCGTGCTGACGCTCGCGGCAGGAGCGCCGCTGGCGGGCTGGCTGCTCGATCACATCGGTGCCCGCATTGTCGTCCAGATCGGATTGGTGTTGACAGTCGCCGGCCTTGCGTCGCTCGCCTTGCTGCCGCTCGATTGGCGTACGTTTTATGCCGCGGGTGTCATGGTGGGGCTCGGCTTGGCTTCGCTGCTCGGTGCGCCGTTGCGATACATCGTGCTGCAGGAAGCCGGCGAGGGGCGCCGCGGCGCGGGACAAGGGCTGCTGACGTTGTGCGTGAGCGTCGGCCAGCTCGTCGGTTCGGCCGTGATCGGCGGAGTGGTCGGCTCGGCGGCAGACGTGCTGCCCGGCTATCGTCAGGCATTGCTCGCGGTCGTCGCCGCGTGCGCCGTGGCTTTGGTGCTCAGCGTCGCGTTGCGGGGTAGAGTGATGGCCGGCCGCGAGCCGGCCGGCGGGACCTGACGGCCCGCTCGAGCATGGTGGAGCGATCTTGAATGCGTGATTGCTGGATAGCCCCGTCGATCCTGTCGGCCGACTTCGCTCGCCTTGGCGAAGAGGTGGATGCCGTCATCGCGGCCGGTGCGGACCTCGTGCATTTCGACGTGATGGACAATCACTACGTCCCGAATCTCACGATCGGCCCGCTCGTGTGCGAGGCGTTGCGCAAGCATGGCGTCAAGGCCCCGATCGACGTGCACTTGATGGTGAAGCCCGTCGACCGCATCGTCCCGGACTTCGCAGCGGCGGGCGCTACCTACATCAGCTTTCACCCGGAGGCGACCGAGCACGTCGATCGCACGCTGGCGTTGATTCGCGAGAGCGGCTGCAAGAGCGGTCTCGTGCTGAACCCCGCGACGTCGTTGAACTGGCTCGAGCATGTGCTCGACAAGGTCGACCTCGTGCTGTTGATGTCCGTGAATCCGGGCTTCGGCGGGCAGAAGTTCATCGAGTCGACGTTGAAGAAGATCGCGGCGGTCCGCGCTTTGATCGACCGGGCAGGGCGTCCGATTCGGCTCGAAGTGGACGGCGGCGTGAAGGTCGACAACATCGGCAAGATCGCCGCGGCCGGAGCCGACACGTTCGTCGCGGGCTCGGCGATTTTCGGTGCCAAGGACTACGCCGCGACTATCGCCGCGATGCGGCGCGAGATTGCGGCGGCCCGCTAGGAGCTGCGCGTCGGCCGTGACCGCCGCCACTCGCTTCCAAAGGCCGTTCTGCTATGCTCGCCGCCGCCTAAAACCGCATCCCCAGAGTATCGAGTCATGACTTGGACTGTGCACAAGTTTGGCGGCACGAGCGTTGCCGATGCGAGCTGTATTCGCCGCGTGGCCGACATCATCGGCGGACAACGTCGAGGCAATCTCGGTGTGGTCGTTTCGGCGATGAAAGGCGTCACGGACGATCTGCTCGGTCTCGTCGAAAAAGCTGCCAAGCGCGAGCCCGTCGAAGCGACGCTGAAGGCCCTGCGTGCACGACACGACAAGGCCAACGTCGAGTTGCTCGGACCCGCCGGCGCCAAAGCTGTGATGAACGAGTTCGACAAGGATCTCGCCGACATCGAATCGATCCTGCAGGCCCTGACGCTCGTGCGTGCGGCTTCGAACCGGAGCCGCGACCTCGTCGCGGGCTACGGCGAGATCTGGTCGGCGCGGCAAATCGCCGCGTTCTTCAAACAGGAGTTCGGCAAGTCGCGCGACGTGATGTTCTTGAACGCACGCGACGTGCTGGTGATCGAGCATACCGAGATGGGGCCGATCACCGCCTGGGACCTTTCACGGCCGAAGGTTTCTGCCGCGATTCCGAAGGATTTCGACGGTGTCGTCGTGATCACGGGTTTCGTCGCCTCCGACAAGGATGGGCTGCCGACGACGCTGGGCCGCAACGGCAGCGACTACTCGGCGTCGATTTTCGGCGCCTTGCTCGATGCCGACGAGGTGCACATCTGGACCGACGTCGACGGCGTCATGAGCGGCGATCCGCGGCAGGTGCCGGAAGCGAAGATCATCGACGAGATGTCGTATAGCGAGGCCATGGAGCTCGCGTACTTCGGCGCGAAGGTCATCCATCCGCAGACGATGGCGCCGGCGGTCGGCCGAGGCATCCCGCTCTGGATCCGGAACACGTTCAACCCGACGCACCCCGGCACGAAGATCTCGGCGTCGTCGGGCTCGCGTGCCGCTGCCGTCAAGGGCATCAGCGGCGTCGACAAGGTCGCGCTCGTGAACCTCGAGGGCGCCGGCATGATCGGCGTGCCCGGCACTGCGGATCGGCTGTTCGGCGCGCTGCGCGAGGCGGGCGTATCCGTGATGCTGATCTCGCAGGGCAGCTCCGAGCACTCGATCTGCTTCGCCGTGCGCGAGGACGCAGCCGACGAAGTGCGCAACGTCGTCGAGCGCGCGTTCGCAGTGGAGCTCAGCGAGGGACAGGTTCAGCGCGTCGGCGTCACGAAGAGCTGCGCGATCATCGCCGTCGTCGGCGATGACATGGCCGGCATGCCGGGCAGCGCGGGGCGTTTCTTCGGCACGCTGGGTAATGCCGGCATCAACGTGCGCGCGATCGCGCAGGGCGCTTCGGAGCGCAACATCTCGGCCGTCATCGATGCGAAAGACATGACGCGCGCGATTCGCGCGGTCCACAGCAGCTTCTACCTCTCGGCGAAGACGGTTTCGATCGGTGTGCTCGGCCCTGGGCTGGTCGGCGGCGCCTTGCTCGACCAGCTCGCGAGCGCCGCGCCGGCTCTGCGCGAGAAGTTCAATCTCGATCTGCGCGTGCGCGCGATCGGCGGCAGCAAGAAGATGGCGCTCGATCCGCAGCGAGTCGCGTTGCGCTCATGGCGCGACTCGTTGAACGCCGGCTCTGCCATGGACGCCGAGAAGTTCGTGAACCACGTCCAAGCCGATCACCTGCCGCACGCCGTGCTGATCGATTGCACCGCGAACCAAGCCGTCGCCGATCGCTATGCCGACTGGCTGCAGCGCGGCATTCACGTGATCACGCCGAACAAGCGTGCGCATAGCGGCCCGATCGCCTATTACCAGGACTTGAAGCGCCTGAGCCGCGGCTCGCGCACGCACTTTCTCTACGAGGCGACGGTCGGCGCGGGTCTCCCCGTGATCCAGACGCTGAAGGATCTCGTGGAAACCGGCGACGAGATCCGGAGCATCAGCGGCATCTTCTCCGGCACGCTCGCGTACCTGTTCAACTTGTTCGACGGCACTCGGCCGTTCTCGGAGATCGTGCGCGAGGCGAAGTCCAAGGGTTACACCGAGCCCGATCCGCGCGACGATCTGTCGGGCAAGGACGTCGCGCGTAAGGCCGTGATCCTCGCGCGCGAGGCCGGGCTCGCGCTCGAGCTCGACGACATCGTCGTCGAGAGCCTCGTGCCGAGCGCGCTCGCAAATGCGTCCGTCGACGAGTTCCTGAAGCGCCTGCCGGATTTCGATGCGCCGATGGCCGAGCGCGTGGCGGCCGCGAAGCGCGCGGGGCAGGTGCTGCGCTATGTCGCGACGATCGACGTGAAGGCCGGCAAGGCCAACGTCGGGCTCGAGTCGTTCGGCCCGACTCATCCGTTCGCGAACATCAGCCTCACGGACAACATCGTGCAATTCGTGACGGGCAGGTATTGCGACAATCCGCTGATCATCCGAGGTCCCGGGGCCGGACCGGCCGTCACCGCGGGCGGGATCTTCGCGGACCTATTGCGGCTTTGCAGCATGCTGAGCGGCAATCACAATTAGCGGCAATGCGGTATCTCAGCACACGCGGCGGTGAGGAAACGGATCTCGTCGGTGCCGTGATGAGCGGTCTAGCCGCCGACGGCGGGCTGTTCGTGCCGGAGGAGTTGCCGCGGTTCGCGCCCGAAGACTTTCGCGGCGAGACACTCGCCGACATTGCGGCCGAGCTGCTGGCGCCGTTCTTCGCGGGGTCGGACCTCTCGGCCGAGCTCAGCTCGATCTGTCGCGACGCCCTGAATTTCCCTTTGCCTCTGAAGCCCGTCGTCGCCGCGAATGCGGAGCTATCGGTGCTCGAGTTGTTTCACGGCCCGACGGCCGCGTTCAAGGATGTCGGCGCGCGGTTTCTCGCGGCGCTGATGGAGCGCGCGATTCGCGACACAAGAGATTCGCGCCCGTTGACGATCTTGGTCGCGACCTCGGGCGACACGGGCGGCGCCGTGGCCGCAGCGTTCCATGGCCGCAAGGGCATCCGTGTCGGCGTGCTGTTCCCGAAGGGCCAGGTCTCGCCGCGCCAGCAGCATCAGCTCACCTGCTGGGGCGATAATATTCGCGCGTTCGAGGTGAATGGGACGTTCGACGAATGCCAAGCGGTCGTGAAGGCCGCCTTTACCGATCCGGAGCTCAGGGCCCGCCACTGGCTCACCGCGGCGAACAGCATCAACGTCGGGCGCCTGCTGCCGCAGGTGGCTTATCACGTTGCGGGGAGCCTCTGGCATTGGCGCGAGCACGGCACGGCCGCGGGTTCGATCATCCCGAGCGGCAACCTCGGTAATGGCATGGCGTGCGTGTGGGCGCGTGCGATGGGCTTGCCGATCCGCGAGATCGTATTGGCCGTGAACGCGAACCGCACGATTCCGGATTTCCTGGCGACGGGGCAATGGGAACCGCGCTCGAGTGTCGCTACGCTCGCATCCGCAATGGACGTCGGCAATCCCAGCAACATGGAGCGGCTGCGCAATCTGATCCCGGATTTTGCCGAGCTGCGCACCAGCGTCGAGGCGTATCCCGTCGACGACGAGCAGATTCGCGTGCAGATCGCGAAGGACTTCGCGCGCTATGGCGAGATCTGGTGCCCGCATACGGCGACCGGCTTTTGGGTCTACGACCACCTGCCGCCCGCGCGAAAGTCGGGCCGATCGTGGATCGTCAGCGCGACGGCGCACCCGGCCAAGTTCGAGGGTATCGTCGAGCCCGTGATCGGCAAGGCGGTTCCGATACCTGCGGCGCTGGCCGCATTGCTTAAGCGCCCGACCGAATGCACGCGGGTCGAGCCGCAGCTGAAGCATTTGGCAGCAGAGCTAAATGACTGGATTTAAGGTTAGACTAAACAGAGCGTTAGGTTTTTAATTGGATGTGATGTCTCAGTACTGGATGCCAGCCGCCGCGGTGACCGCGGGCCTGCTCTTGATCGTGGTGGGGATCGTGCTGTGGCGCCGCAGACGCGGCCCAGAGATCGCTCACGCGCTGAATTCCGTTGCGATCGAGCGGCTGCAAAACGTGCTGTTACCGGACGGCATGGGCGGCCAGATTCAGGTCGAGCATCTGATCCTGACGGGACAGGGGTTGCTCGTGATCGACGCAAAGTCGTTCGCGGGCACGATCTTCGCCGGCGAACGAATGGCCGAGTGGACCGTGATCGGCAAGACCGGCCGTTTCACGTTTCCGAACCCGCTCGGCACGCTGTACGACCGCGTGGCGGCGCTGCGGCAGCTCGTGCGCGACATCCCGGTAGAGGGGTTCGTGCTGTTCGGTGGCACGGCGGATTTCAGCAAAGGCCGGCCGCGCGACGTGCTCTCGGCCGCGGAGCTCATCGAGCGCTACCAGCGGCCCGACAAGGTTGAGCTCGAGCAGCTGGTCGTGGCGTTTGCCCCGCATTGGGACCGCGTCAAGGCCGCCATCGAGCCCGTGCCGGGTGTGGCGCGCTAGCGAACGAGACCGAACAGCCGCTCCGCGTTCGCCGTCGTCGCGTCCGCAATTGCCTCGACGGGCTTACCCATTGCGGCGGCGATGCGCTCGACGATGTGGCGCAGGTACGCGGGCTCGTTGCGCCGCGTCTTTGGCTTCGGCGCAAGATCGCGCGGCAACAGATACGGCGCATCTGTCTCGACCAGCAACCGATCGAGTGGGATGCTCGGCAACGCAGCACGCAGCTCGCTGCCGCGACGCTCGTCGCACACCCAGCCCGTGACGCCGATGTAGAGACCAAGGTCGAGGTACGCCGCAAGCTCCGCGGGCCCGCCCGTGAAGCAGTGCGCGACGCCGCCGACGAGCCGGCCTTGCATCGGCATCAAGGTAGCGACGAACTCCTGGTGCGCATCGCGTTGATGCAAGAACACCGGCTTGCGTAGCTCGCTCGCGAGCTCGAGCTGAGCTTCGAAGGCCGCGCGTTGTGCCGGACGCGGTGAGTAGTCGCGAAAGAAGTCGAGGCCGCATTCGCCGACGGCGACGAACGCAGGATTCGCGAGCAGCGCGCGCAGCGCCTGGCCCGTGTGCTCGTCGAAGTCGGTTGCATGATGCGGGTGCACGCCGGCCGTCGCGAACAACCGCGTGGGGTGCCGTTCCGTCAGCGCTGCGGCTTGAGCGCTGCTCGTGACGGACGTGCCCGTGACGATGATGCGCGGTACACCGGCCGCTGCTGCGCGCGCCAGCACTTCGTCACGGTCGGCGTCGAAGCTGTCATGCGTGAGATTTGCACCAATGTCGATCAGATCTCGCATTTGCCGCCGGATTGTGACGACGCGCGCCGCACGCGGCAACGGTGTCGGCTAGACTGCCGGCATGCGTTTGACAAAAAGTCTCGCGTCGATCGCAGTCGCAACGCTGTGCGCGCCGCTCGCCATCGCGGCAACCTCGCCGGAGCTTGCGGATCTGGCCGGGCGTGTTCATTACGGTTTCTACAACGGTGACGCGCGCGCGATCGAAGCCGCACAAGCTGGGCTCGACCGTCAGGCGGATTCCGTGGAAGCCTTGTATTACCGTGACTTCGCGGCGCTGCGGCGCGTCCAGCTCGGCAACGCGGACCGCGATGCGTCCAAACGATTGGAGGAATGCGCGGATCGCGAGGTGGACGCGGAGCTTCACGGCGTCGCGGCCGCCGAGGCCTGGGTGCTCGTCGCGGCCTGCGCGTTCGTCGCGGACGACGACCGCCGCGTCGTCGAGGCGCTCGACCAGGCGCGGGCCAACGACGACGATCACCCGCGCGTAGCGCTCGTCGAAGCATGGCGGGTGCAGCGTGAGGCCGGCACGGAAGCTGCCGACAACTCGGAGGTCGGCGCCGCATTCGAGGCTGCTGTCGCCGCGTTCGATGCCTGGACGCCGTCGATCGACGATCCCGACTGGGGCAATGCCGAGGCCCTCGTGGCACTTGGGCAGGTTGCGCTCGCACGCGGTGAGACGCGTGCTGCGCGCGATCTGATGGAGCGAGCCCTGCTGATCGCTCCCGACTATCGCCTCGCCGTCGAGCTGCGTGCGAAATTGCAGGGCAATCGCGCGCCGTAGCGCATAGCGCTACGATACGCTCCGTGACGGAGCAGCTCGGACTGTTCGAAGCGCGCGTGGCGCGCGACCCCGCGCAAATCGCCAACGCGCCTCTGACCGTGCGCGAGAGCGCGCGGGCACGCCGCCTCACGCTGCGCCTGTTGCCCCCTCATACGCTCGAGCTCGTCGTGCCGCGCGGGACGCGCGCGGCCGAGGTCGCGGCATTCGTGCATGCACAACGGGGCTGGATCGAGAAGGCGAAGCGCGTTCTCGAGCGCTGCCGTCCGATCCGCTCGGAAGGATTACCTGCGCGGATCGAGCTCAAAGCGATCGGTGAGAGTTGGGCCGTCGACTACAGCCACGACCGTGAAGCCGTGCCGGGGTATCGGATGGCCGGCTCCACGCTCGAGGTGCACACGCACGACGCCAGCCGGCGCGGGGCCGAAGCGTCGTTGCGCGGCTGGTTGCTGGATCAGGCCGACTACTACCTGACACCGTGGCTGTTGCGCGAGTCCGCGATCGTTGGCCACCGACCCACGAACGTCCAAGTCCGCTTGCAGCGCACGCGTTGGGGCAGCTGCTCAAACAGCGGTACCGTGAGCCTGAACGCGGCGTTGCTGTTCCTGCCGCCCGAAATCGTGCGCTACCTGTTCGTGCACGAGCTCTGTCACTTCATCTCGATGAACCACTCCCGGCGGTTCTGGTCGGCCGTGGCACGATTCGAGCCCGACTACGAGCTGCTCGACCGGCGGCTCACCGCGGCCTGGAACGACATTCCGCTCTGGGCTCACCCGGCGGCGGCTCGGTAATGGCGGCGATCAGGTTCAGCGCTCTCGCGAACCCGACCGTGCTCGTCACTGCGGTGATCTACGGGTTCTTGTTGCGACTCGCGGAGTTTGCCGGCCTCTTCGGGATTCTGCTCCGCATACTCGTGACGCTTTCCCTTTGGCGCTACGGCTACACCGTGCTGCGCAACGTCGCGAATGGTTGGAACCACTTCCCGCCGCCCGACGTCGAGTCGACGAACCCGGTGGGGCAGTTCGCGGTCGTGATGCATGCATTCCTGTTTTCTTCGCTTCTGTATCTGTTGGCCACGACCCCGTTCGTCGAGGGGCCGCTCCGCTGGCTGCTGCTCCTGATCGTGCTCGGAGTCGTGCCCGCATCCGTGGCGATCATGGCGATGACGCGAAACATAGGCGCTGCGCTGAGCCCCGTCGGCATTTCGACTCTGGCTCGAGAGCTTGGGATCGACTACGTGAAGCTGGTCGGCGTGGGCTTGTTGCTCGGCCTGTTTACGGGCTACGCCGGTAGCGCAGGGTGGGGGTTCGGGATCGTTGCGGAGATCGTCGCCGTCTGGACGAGCCTGGCCTTGTTCCTAGCAGCCGGTGTTACGTTGCGTGCGCATCGGTTCGAGCTCGATCTGCTCGAAGGTATCGACGACGCCGACCAACGTAGCGAGCGCGAGCGGCAGGCCGAGTGGCAGAGGGCGCTCGATCGCGCCTACGCGTCGGTCCGGAGCGGCTTGTCTGCACAAGGGTATCGCACGATCAAGGAGCTGATCGCGAGCGAGGGCGACAGCCTCGAAGTCTATCAATGGACATTCAACGGCATGCTCGCTTGGGACGAGCAGCACCACGCCGCGTTGCTCGGCGAACGTTTCGCGCGGCGACTGTGGGACGAGGGTAGGAAATTCGATGCGCTCGACCTGGCACAGCGCTGCCGGAAATTATCGCCGCAGTTCGCACCGCCAGCCGCGTTCGCGGCCGAGCTCGCCGAGTACGCGCGCTCGATCAACAAGCACCGCCTCGCCGACGAGCTCAGCGCCGCGGCCCCCGAGGCGCCTCCTCGCTAGTCCGCGTGCTCGCTGCCCGTGATCAGGCGCGCGCCGCGGCCATAGGTCAGGTACTCCCACATCCAACGCAGCGAGACCATGATCGGGCTCGGCACCCCGACCAGAAAATAGATATGCGCGATGCCCCAGATCCACCACGCAAGCCAGCCCCGCAACGTTGCGAACGGAAACTCGATCACGGCGCATTTTCGGCCGATCGTCGCGAGCGCGCCGGGGTCTCGATATGCGAACGGCGGCGGCGGCGGGCGTCCCGCGATTCGCGCCGCGAGCACCCGCGCGACGTAGCGACCTTGCTGTTTCGCGGCCGGCGCCACGCCCGGTACGAGCTTGCCGTCGGGTAAAGCGACCGCGGCCGCATCGCCGATCACGAACACGTCGCGTATCGTCGGGAATGGAGAGATCGGGTCGAACGATCACGCGCCCCGCTCGGTCGGTCGGCACTCCGAGCCATCGCCCGGCCGGTGAAGCTGCGACGCCGGCGGCCCAGATCACGGTCTCGCTATCGAGCCGCTCGCCGCCGAGATCGACACCCGCTGCGTCGCAATCCGGTCACGCGGGCGTTCAGCCGCACCTCGACGCCGAGCTTCTCGAGTGCGCGTTGCGCGTACGTCGATTGCGGCTCGGCGAACGCCGCGAGCACGCGCGGACCGGCTTCGACCAGCACGACGCGCGCGCTGCGCGGATCGATGCGTCGGAAATCGGCCGCCAGCGTAAAACGCGCGAGCTCGGCGATCGTGCCTGCCAGCTCGACACCGGTCGGTCCCGCACCGACGATCACGAACGTGAGCAGTCGCCGGCGTTGCTGCGCGTCGACAGCCATCTCGGCCGCCTCGAACGCGCGCAGGATGCGGCGCCGGATCGCCGTCGCATCGTCGATCGATTTCAAGCCCGGCGCGAACCGTTGCCAATCGTCGTGTCCGAAATAGGAGTGGGTGGAGCCCGTCGCCAACACGAGCTGATCGAACGGGATCTCGCGCTGCGCGAGCCGCACGACGCGTCGGGCACGATCGACGCCCGTGACTTCGCCGAGCAGCACGGTCGTGTTGCGTTGCCGGCGCAGGATCGAACGGATCGGCCAAGCCACGTCGGAGGGAGGCAACCCGGCCGTCGCGACCTGATACAACAGCGGTTGGAACAGATGATAGTTGTGGCGATCGACGATCGTGATTTCGGCGCCGACGCCTGCCAGCGCGCGTGCCGCGAACAGGCCGCCGAACCCCGCGCCGACGATCACGATGCGCGTTGTTTGAGTCACTTCTTCTTCGGGCGTCGGCCGAGGGATTGCTCGGGAGGCTCCACGCGTTTCACGCGCAAGCTCTCGGTCCATTCACGCGCAAAATCGCGCTGGAACGAGTAGTTCACGGCCGCCGTCGCGAGCATCGCGATCAACGCGCCCGTCGTCGCGAGCGCCATGTCTTTGTGTGCATCCCACACGTCGCCTTGCGTGCCGAGATAGGCCGGGCCTAAGTCGCCGCCGGCGATCTCGGCCGCGATCCATTCGAACAGCTCGAACAACATCGACGTCGACGCCGTGAGGTCGAGCGGCAGGAAATAGCTCCAGAACCCACGCACGGCCGCGACGCGGAAGAAAATCTCGCGAATCGGGTACGCGAGCAGCAGGCCGTACAGAAAATGCACGGCGCGGTCGAAGTGATTGCGCTCCCATCCCAGGAGCTCGTTCAACGTCCGGCCCGTCACGGCCGCGAACCAGTCGTTGTACGGGACCTCGGAGTACGTGTAGTAGGCGCCGATCTCGTGGATGAACAGGAACACGAAGATCAGCAAGTACGACAGCCACGAGAACCTGAGTTGCCGATACGACGCCGCGAGGGCGACGACTGCCACGACCACGAGCACGTTCTCGAGCGCCCACGCAGCGCGATCGTTCGGCGAGATCGCGAGCACGGCCCATTCGATCGCGAACACGATCGCGAGCGCCGCCACGAGGCGGTCGCGAGGCGGCATCGTCTTGTTCATGGAGCGGCGGGTCGAGGCGGTCAGCGCTTCGGCAATGCCGCGTCGGGCTCGCCGCCGCGCTGCCGCAGCGCGTCGTCGTAAACCGGGAATCCGCGGCGCCGTGCGCGCGACCTCGATCAGCGCCCGGACCGCCGGGTGCGCTTCGAGGGCCTGCCCGTACGGCGCGAGCGAAGCGGGGAGCTCGACTCCGTACGTGCGGAAGCGCCCGAGCACCGGGAAATACATCGCGTCCGCGATCGAGAACGCGCCGAACAAGAACGGACCGCCCGAGCGCTGGAGCTTCTCGCTCCAGATCTCGAGCACGCGGTCGATGTCGGTTTGCGCGGCGAGCGCCCGGCTTGAAGCCGCGCACGCGGCCGAACAGGTGCGACGAAAGCTCCCCGCGCATTCCGGTGAAGCCGCTGACCATCTCGGCGCAGATCGCGCGCGCCTCGGCTCGGCGCAGAGCGTCGGCGGGCCAGAGGTTGGCCGATGGGTGGGTGTCGGCCACGTACTCGCAGATCGCGAGCGATTCGTGAATCGGCGTGCCGTCGACGCGCAGCACGGGAAACAGCCCCCGCACGCTGCCTTTGGCGCGACGTTCGGCCAGCGACGTCTGCTCTGCTTGCCCCTGCATGTGTGGCAGCGCGACGGTTTCCGTCTCGAACTTGGCGCCCGCGTGTGTCAGCGCGAGCCACGGGCGCATCGACCACGACGAGTAACGCAAGCTCAAGACCGTGAGTGTCAACTTCGGCATGTGCACACGATGCCGGCGGCGTTCGCGCGCGTCAACGCTCGCGCACGGCGACACGGTTGACACGTTGCGGCTGGCCGCTCACATTGCGGCGTGTCGCCGGAACGGGAGTGCCGAATGCAAATCCGCGTCTTGTTATCGATGCTGTGCGTGGGTGCGTTCGGCCCCGCGCTCGCACAAGAGCCCGTCGTGGCCGCGCCGGACCCCGAGGCGTTGTTCACGGATCCGGACCCGCGTCTGCACGCGAACAAGCAGGTCGTGCTTCACGTCCTGCGCGAGCTTCTGCAGTGCAACTATTGGGAGCAGGCCGACAAGTGGCTCAGCGAACGCTACATCCAACATCACCCCGCCGTGCAGTCGGGGCGCGACAACATCGTCAAGTATTTCAGCAGTGGCAAGCGCGCCGAGAGCTGCGACAAGCTCACGATGCCGCTCGTCACGGTGCTCACGAGCGGCGACATCGTCGGCGTCGTGTTCCGGATGGAGTACGACCATCCGACCAAGCCAGGTCAGAAATACACGACGATCTGGTACGACCAGTGGCGGATCGTCGATGGGCGCGCCGACGAGCACTGGGACACGTCGCAGCTCACGGCTGCGCCCTGACGTCGCGAAATCCCTCACGTGAGGGATTTCGCACCGCGACGGTGCAGAATCCCTCCGCGGAGGGATTGCACTGGCGTCACCAGATCAACGGCTGCGGCTCATCGCGCCAGAACAACCAGCGCCGCGTTTCCAGGTAGTTTGCATTGCCAATCTGGTGCGGTGCTTGCACGCCGGCATCGGGGTCGATGATCGACACGAACCCCGCGAACGTCGCGGCCACCAATGTGTGGCCGTCGCGCGAGAGGTCCATCGCTTGCACAGTACTGCCAATAAAATGCTGGCCGCGATAGTCGCCTGCGGTGCTGAATGCCCTCAGATAGCCGTAGGCGTCGCCAATAATGAACTCGTCGTTGCAAGCCACGCCCGAGTAGACGCGAGCGCCGTCTTGAAGCGTGGGCAATCGCGAGTCGACGAACTCCTCCTCGGATACGAGCGCCTCGTCCATCGGCACACCGATGGTCACTCCGTTGTAGAAGTGGCACGAGTTTAGGGCGAGTACACGTTCGTCGGCGCTGAAGAGCGCATAGTGCGCATACTCGCTTCGCGTTCCGACTCTGCCAATGAGACGGAGCTCCCCGTCGAAGATCCGATGCGAACCGATTTGTTCCCCCACGACGATTCGACGCCCGTCCCGCGATACGGCGCCGTGGGCCATGTCTGTCGAGCGCGCGAGCCCGTCGCTTGCGAGCGATTTGTCATCGTGCTCGACGGCATCGATCAGCATGTCGGTCGTAGGCAAGAGCCGGTGCGCGCGCTCGGGCGTGAGCACGAAGACTCCGTCACCGGAGACCAACAACACGCGTTGACCGTCCGGGAAAGGAATCAGCCGCTCCGGGAGGGGCGGCTGTTTGAGAGCAGGGATTCTTATGCCTTCCGGCAGGTCCTCGCAACCGGTCGGCCACGGGCACATCGCGAGCTGCGGGCCGCCCCAACCGCGGACGATCTGCACGCCCTCCGGTCGAGCCACGGCGAAGAGATCGAGGTCAGGGCTGCGGCCGAAAAACCCAACGTGCGGGAGATCGACGACCCGGTCGCCAATGATGCGGACCGTGCGTCCCGATTCGTACGGAGCTCCGAGTCTCAGCACGATCGACCCGTCGTCGAGGATGCAGAGCACCGGAATGCTCTGGCCGGATCGTTGCAGCCGCGGACCAAACGGTTCGTAGGCCGGTGGCCATTGCTCGCGTAGTTCGTCGTACGCGCCGCGCGAGTTCGCCTCGCGAACCGCGGCGAGCGCCGCCGGCACTAGATGCTCGAGGCTGGGTTCCGCGGGCTGTGCGCCGGCAGCGTTGCAACCACGCTCTAGGCCGCGCGCAACGTAGTCGTTGACTGCGGCGGCGTACTCGGAGAGTCTTGCGTCGCCACTCTTGTTGGGGGCTCTCGAGCGACATCGGGCCCGGCTCATTGCGCTCGGTAGAGCGTCCACGCGCCGATGGCGATGAAGCCGATGCCGGCCGCGTAGGATAGGTATTTCGGGTTCAGATACTGCGACACCGCGACTCCGGCCGCGACGCCGATCGCCGACGTCGAGAACGAGCGCGGCTGCAGCGGCGCCGAAGATCGTCCACAGGCTCACGGTGCCCTTCGCGGCGAACAGCACGGTTGCGAGCTGCGTTTTGTCGCCGAGCTCGGCTAGGAACACGGTGCCGAACACGGCAGCGAAAGTCTTGAAGTCCATCGGGCTCTATCCTTGTTCGAGCAGCGACCGTAAGTCCGCGACGGCCGAGTGGGCGCGCGACAGGTATGACGCCAGCACGAGCGAGTGATTCGGGAGCATGCCGAAGCCCTGACCGTTCAGGATGATCGGGCTGCGGATCGGCGCCAGGCCTTCCTCGAGCTCGCGGATGATCTGCCGCAGGCTCACGACGGCGTTCTTGTCCTCGAGCGTGCGCTCGAAGTCGAATTGCGTGGCGCGCAGGAACACGAGCAGCGCCCACGCAGTGCCGCGCGCTTCGTAGAACACGTCGTCGATCTCGAGCCACGGCGTCTTCACGATCACTTCCCCGGGGCTTTCGCGCGCGGCCGCGCCGGAAGGCGCGCCGCCGAGATCGGTGTTGACGCGTGTCTGGCCGACGCTCGCGGATAGACGCTGCGACAGGCTGCCCAAGCGCAGCTCGACGACAGCGAGCCACTCGCGCAGGTTGTCGGCGCGCGCATAGAACTGCGCGTCTGCGGGATTCGAATCGGTGAGACGCGTTTCGTAGCTGGTCAGCGCATCGGCGGCTTCGCGGTAACGAACCTCGGCCGCCGGGAACAGCCACGACGTGCTGTCGGTGTTCAGGGCGGGCTCGGCCGCGGCGAGATCGTCGTCCTCGATCGATTGCGACTGCGAGCGGCTATGGTAGTTGCGCAGCACGCGCGCGAGATCGCGACATTGGGTCAGCACGCCGAGCTCGAAGCTCGGCATGTTGTCGAGCCAGAGGCCGGGCGGCGTCACGTCGTTGCTGAGGTACCCGCCGGGCTTCTCGAGCAGCCAGTCGAGCACGTCGATCAACGTGTGCACGGTCGAGTAGCCGACGACGGCAGTCGCTCGCCTTCCGGCGTCTCGGCGACGACCCAGAGCACTTCGGGCTCGCGCGACCAATAGAAGCTCACGCCCCATGCGATCGCGCCGAGGACGATTGCCAGCGCGAGGATCCACCGAGCACGGCGGCGCTTGCGAGGCGGTGGCGGTGCCTCGGTCGACGGAGGCGGTGGCGCGGGTTCCGCCGTCACCGGCTCCGTCGGCGCGTCCATCTCGTCAGGCCGCCTGCTTGCCGGACGCGAGCTGTCGCAGCACGTACTGCAGGATGCCGCCGTGGATGAAGTAGTCCTGCTCCTTCGGCGTGTCGATGCGCACGATGGCCGCGAACGTCTTCTTCGTCCCGTCGGGGCCGGTCGCCGTGACCTTCACTTCCTTCGCGCGCGCAAGTCCCAGACCTTCGATGTCGAACGTCTCCTTGCCGGTCAGCCCGAGAGCTCGCCGCGGTCTCGCCGTCGCGATACTGCAGCGGCACGACGCCCATGCCGATCAGGTTCGAGCGGTGGATGCGCTCGTAGCTCTCGGCGATCACGGCTTTCACGCCGAGCAGCGCGGTGCCCTTGGCGGCCCAGTCGCGCGACGAGCCCGCGCCGTACTCCTTGCCGGCGAGGATGATGAGCGGTGTCTTCTCGGCTTGGTACTTCATCGACGCGTCGTAGATCGACATCTGCGTCGCCGCTCGGGATGTGCACCGTGACGCCGCCTTCGATTCCCGGCACGAGCAGGTTCTTCAGCCGGATGTTCGCGAACGTGCCGCGCACCATGACCTCGTGGTTGCCGCGCCGCGCGCCGTAGGAGTTGAAGTCCTTCTTCGTGACGCCGAGGCTCTCCAAGTACTTCGCGGCGGGGCTCGTCGACGCGATGTTGCCGGCCGGCGAGATGTGATCCGTGGTCACGGAGTCGCCGAGCATCGCGAGCACGCGCGCGCCCTTGATGTTCTGCGGCGTGCCGGTTGTCAGCGTCATGCCTTCGAAGTACGGCGGGTGCTTCACGTAGGTCGAGTCGTCCGACCACGTGAAGTTCTCGCCCTTCGGCGTCGCCACCGACTTGCCAGTTCGCGTCGCCGTCGAACACGCTCGCGTAGCTCTTTTGAACTGCGTCGAGGTCACGTGCTTCGCGATCAGGTCGTGGATCTCCTTCGTCGACGGCCAGACGTCCTTCAGGTAGACGGGCTTGCCGTCCTTGCCCATGCCGAGCGGGTCCTTGGTCAGGTCGAGCTTCATGTTGCCCGCGATCGCGTACGCGACGACGAGCGGCGGCGACGCCAGGAAGTTCATCTTCACCTGCGGGTGGATGCGGCCCTCGAAGTTGCGGTTGCCCGAGAGCACGGCGCAGGCGACGACGTCGCTCTTCTGCGAGCGCCGTCGGCGATCTCGTCGGGCAGCGGGCCCGAGTTGCCGATGCAGGTCGTGCAGCCGTAGCCGACGAGGTTGAAGCCGATCGCTGTCGAGGTCGTCGAGCAGGTCGCAGGCCTTCAGGTAGTCGGTGACGACCTTCGAGCCCGGCGCCAGGCTCGTCTTGACCCACGGCTTGCGCGTGAGGCCCTTCGCCGCGGCGTTGCGCGCGAGCAGGCCCGCGCCGACCATGACGGCCGGGTTCGAGGTGTTCGTGCAGCTCGTGATCGCGGCGATCACGACGGCGCCGTCCTCGAGGTCGAACTTCTGCGAGCCGGCCGTCGACGGGCGCCTTCGTGCCTTTGCCGGCGGCCTTCAGCAGCTCGCCGACCTTGCGCGCCGGCGCCCTTCAACGCGATGCGATCTTGCGGGCGCTTCGGCCCGGCGATGCTCGGCTCGACGGCGCCGCAAGATCGAGCGACAGCACGCTGCTGTAGCGCGCGACCTTCGCGCCGCGCCACAGGCCCTGCGTCTTCGCGTACGCCTCGACGAGATCGATCTGCTCGCGCGGGCGGCCCGAGAGCTCGAGGTAACGCAGCGTCTCGGCGTCGATCGGGAACACGGCGCAGGTGCTGCCGAACTCGGGCGACATGTTGCCGATCGTCGCGCGGTCGGCGAGCGGCAGATGATCCAGGCCGTCGCCGAAGAACTCGACGAACTTGCCGACGACACCGTGCTTGCGCAGCATCTCGGTGACCGTGAGCACGAGGTCCGTGGCCGTCGCGCCCTCGGCGAGCTTGCCCTTGAGCTCGAAGCCGACGACCTGCGGGATCAGCATCGTGATCGGCTGGCCGAGCATCGCGGCCTCGGCTTCGATGCCGCCGACGCCCCAGCCCAGGATGCCGAGGCCGTTGATCATCGTCGTGTGCGAGTCGGTGCCGACGAGCGTGTCGGGGTAGGCGAAGCGGTCGCTTGCCGACCTGCTTCTCGAACACGACGCGGCTCAGGTACTCGAGGTTCACCTGGTGCACGATGCCGGTGTTCGGCGGCACGACGCGGAAGTTCTGGAACGCGTTCTGGCCCCAGCGCAGGAACGCGTAGCGCTCCTGGTTGCGCTCGAACTCGATGGCGTTGTTCTTCGCGAGCGCGTCCTTGCGTGCCGAAGTGATCGACCTGCACCGAGTGGTCGATGACGAGCTCGGCCGGCGACAGCGGGTTGATCATCGCGGCCTTGCCGCCGAGCTTGACGACGGCGTCGCGCATCGCGGCGAGGTCGACGACGGCCGGCACGCCCGTGAAGTCCTGCAGCACGACGCGCGCCGGCGTGAACGAGATCTCGCGGTCGGGCTCGGCCTTCGGGTCCCAGTTCGCGAGCGCCGTGATGTCGGCCGCCGTGATGTTCTCGCCGTCCTCGAAGCGCAGCAGGTTCTCGAGCAGGATCTTCAGCGTGTACGGCAGCGTGTCGACGGCGCCTTTGACGGCGTCGAGACGGTAGATCTCGGTAGTTCGCGGAACGGACGGCGAGCGATTTGCGGGCGCCGAAACTGTCGGTCATTGGAACCTCTGAGGGCTGGCTGAGGGACGGGCGGATTATAAGCGGGAAACTGCGCGCGGACGGCGAGCTAAACCGCGGCGCGGAGCTCGCTCGTCGCGGCCGCCAGGCCGCGCTCGATCGTGGCGCCGCCCAGGCAGCGGTCGCCGTCGTAGAGCACGACGAACTGGCCCGGCGTCGGCGTGCGCTGCGGCGCGTCGAAGTGCACCTCGAGCGAGTCGCTCGCCCGTGCGCAGCGACCGTGCAGGCCTGATCGGGTTGGCGGTAGCGGATCTTCGCGTGGCAGCGCAGCGGCTCGCCGCGCTGCCACTCGCGCGGCGGCGCACCGATCCAGTGCACG
Source organism: uncultured Gammaproteobacteria bacterium (assembly GCA_963741255.1). Taxonomy (GTDB): domain Bacteria; phylum Pseudomonadota; class Gammaproteobacteria; order Steroidobacterales; family Rariloculaceae; genus FEN-1219. The sequence continues at coordinate 139,348 of CAVUHM010000005.1, forward strand.
TCGGTCGGCGCGCGAGCCGCTCGCGGAGCAGCGCGGGTGCTCGTGGCCCTGCACGACGATGAGCTCGTTGCGCTCGGCGTCCTTGGCCGCGACGTACCAGGCGTCCTCGGGCCGGTCGGCCGCGCCGCCGATGTGGAGGCCGTGGCGCTGGCCGAGCGTGTAGTAGGCGAGGCCGCGATGCCGGCCGCGCTCGTGCCCTGAGTCGTCGCGGATGACGCCCGGCGTGTCCGGCAGGTACTGGTGCAGGAACTCCGCGAACGGCCGCTCGCCGATGAAGCAGATGCCGGTGCTGTCCTTCTTCTCGGCGACGGCGAGCCCGGCGCGACGCGCGAGGTCGCGCACCTCGCTCTTCGAGAGCTCGCCGAGCGGCATCAGCACGTCGACGAGATCCTCGGCGCGCGCACGGCGTGCAGGAAGTAGCTCTGATCCTTGCCGGCGTCGACGCCCTTCCGCAGCTGCGGCACGCCGTCGACGGTCGACGACGCGCGCGTAGTGGCCGGTCGCGATCTGCGTCGCGCCGAGCCGCTGCGCGTAGCGGCGCATGACGCCGAACTTGATCTGCCGGTTGCAGAGCACGTCGGGGTTCGGCGTGCGGCCCTCGCGGTACTCGGCGAGGAAGTCGGCGAACACCTGCTCGCGGTACTCGCGCGCGAAGTTCACGCGGTGCAGCGGGAGGCCGAGCTCGAGGCAGACGCGGCGCGCATCCTGGAACTCGCGCGCGTTGTCGCAGTAGCCGTCGTCCTCCCAGTTGCTCATGTGCAGGCACTGCACGGCATGACCCGCGTCGCGCAGCAGCAACGCGACGACGGCGGAGTCGACGCCGCCCGAGAGGGCGACGACGGTGAGGGGCCGGCGAGCATGCCGGAATTCTAGCAGCCCGGTGCGCGGCGCCGCGTCAGCCGTAGGCGGGTTGGTCGAACGTCGAGCGCGCGCGGGTCGAGGTAGGTCAGGCAGTCGAGCGGGTAGCGGTGACCCGCGAGGTAGTCGTCGAGGCAGCGCAGCACCATCGGGCTGCGCAGCTGACGCGCTGTGCTGAGGAGTTGCGCGCGCGACAGCCAGTGCACGGCGACGATACCGTCGTCGAGCGGCTGCGACGTCGGCGGAGGCTCGGCCGTCGCCGCAGAACGCGACGCGCAGGTAGGTGGTGCCCGGCTTCTTCGCTGCGCCACAGATAGAAGCCGACGACGTGGCTCGGCTCGAAATGGTGCCCGGTCTCCTCGAGCGCCTCGCGCGACGACGGCCGCAAGCAGCGATTCGCCTTGCTCGAGATGCCCGGCGGGCTGGTTCAGCACGAGGCGTGCCGGCCGCGCGCTCTTCGACCATCAAGAATCGACCGTCGCGCTCGATGATGGCGGCGACGGTCACGTCGATGCCCCGCGCCAGTGCGGCGACTATATTTGAAGTTGTCGGACTTCGGGTTCGATTTCACAGGCGTTCCACAGCGATCTCGAATTTGCTCAGATACATGCGCGCCACGGCGGGCTCGTAGGTGTCGGACATCGCCGTCCCAGCTTTCGGCGCGCGCACGATACACGAGCGCCTGCTCGTCGGCGATGAAGAACGCCTCGGGGTGGGCCCGAGCTCCGGCCGCATGCGTCGGAACTCGATGTAGCTGTTCAACCGCCGGCCCATGGCGACGAACCGGCTGCCGCCGAGAAGACGCGCGCTCGGGCTCGACGATCAGCACGCGGACGCGCGCGAACGTGCGGGCGAGGATGAAGCGCTTCAGCGTCTCGAGGTAATCGTCGTGATCGTAGACGTCGGGCTCGAGGTCGTGGGTCAGGATCGACAGCGTGCGGTTCGCGACGCCCGATGACCTGGATCACGGCCGCGCGCACCTCGGCCGACGCTCGTCAGCACCTGACGGACGCCCCGGTTCTTGATCTGCTCTTGGGCCTGTGACATGGGCGACGTGATCGGCTTTGCGCAGGAGTTTACTTAACCCCTCACGAGCCGGGCTGTGCCGTCGGTCACGGTTTTTCGGCGAGCCGCGCGAGGCGCGGCGTCAGATGCGGCGCGCGAGCTCGGCGGCCAGGCCGGTATAGGAGGAGGGATCGAGCGCCAGCAGGCGCGTGCGTTCCGCGGCCGGGAGGTCGAGGCCGGCGATGAACTCGCGCAGCGTCTTGGGCGTCGATCGCGCGGCCCGCGCGTGAGCTCCTTGAGCTGCTCGTAGGCGTCGGGCAGGCCGTAGCGGCGCATCACGGTCTGGATGGCCTCGGCGAGCACTTCCCAGCGGTCCGCGAGGTCGGCGGCGATCGCGGCGAGGTCGGCGTCGAGCTTGCCGAGCCCCTTGCCGGTCGCTTCGAGCGCGATCAGCGTGTGGCCGAGCGCGACGCCGACGTTGCGCAGCACGGTCGAGTCGGTCAGGTCGCGCTGCCAGCGCGAGACCGGCAGCTTGGTCGCGAGGAAGCCGAGCAGCTCGTTCGCCAGCGCCGAGATTGCCTTCGGCGTTCTCGAAGTCGATCGGATTGACCTTGTGCGGCATCGTCGACGAGCCGACCTCGCCGGCGACCGGCCGCGAGCGGAAGTAGCCCAGGCTGATGTAGCTCCAGAAGTCGCGGGTGAGATCGATCGAGCACGGTGTTGAAGCGCGACAGCGCCTGGCAGTACTCGGCGATCCAGTCGTGCGGCTCGATCTGCGTCGTGTAGCGCGTCGGCGTCAAGCCGAGCGAGTCGAGGAAGCGATCGGTGATCGCGATCCAGTCGGCGTCGGGGTACGCGGCGACGTGCGCGTTGTGATTGCCGACGGCGCCGTTGAACTTGCCGTCGATGCGCGACGGCCGCGAACAGCTCGGCTCTGCCGCTGCAGCCGATACACGAAGTTCGCGATCTCCTTGCCGAGCGTCGTCGGCGTCGCCGGTTGGCCGTGCGTGCGCGCGAGCATCGGCACGTCGGCGAAGCGGTGCGCGAGCTTGCGCAGCTCGATCGCCGAGGTCGCGCATCGCCGGCAGCAGCACGCGCTGCCGCGCGTCGCGCAGCATCAGCGCGTACGCGAGGTTGTTGATGTCCTCGGACGTGCAGGCGAAGTGGATGAACGCGGCGAGGTTGCCCGAGCCGTTCGGCGACGCCCTCGAGCTTCTGTCGCAGGAAGTACTCGACGGCTTTCACGTCGTGATTGGTCTTGGCTTCGAGCGCTTTGATCGCGCGTCGCGTCGTCGACGCTGAACTCGTCGACGATCTCGTTCAGCACGTCCTTGATGCGGCGGCTCGAGCGGCGGCGAGCTCGGCGATGCTCGGCTCGTCGGCGAGATGCTGGAGCCAGCGCACTTCGATCAACGTGCGGTAGCGGATCAGCGCGTATTCGGAGAGGTACTCGCGCAGCGGCGCGGCTTTGCGCGCATAGCGACCGTCGAGCGGCGAGAGTGCGAGAAGCGTCGATGAGTCCAACGGGCCGCCGAAGCCTATACAAGCGTTTTCGGAGTGCGCATCATACACCGCGAGTCCGGCTTAGGCGGGCTCGATCCAGTCGTTCATCGAGGAGTGTGCATGGCGGCCGATTTTCGTGTCGAACGCGACAGCATGGGCGAGCTACAGGTGCCCGCGTCGGCGCTGTGGGGCGCGCAGACGCAGCGCGCGGTCAACAACTTTCCGATCAGCGGTTTGCGCATGCCGCCGGCGTTCATTCGCGCGCTTGGCGCTCGTCAAGTGGGCGGCGGCGCGCACGAATCGACAGCCTGGGTCTGTTGCCGGACGCCGATCGCGGCCGCCATCGAGGCGAGCGCGCTCGAGATCGCGAACGGCATGCACGAGGATCAGTTTCCGATCGACGTGTTTCAGACGGGCTCGGGCACGAGCTCGAACATGAACGCGAACGAGGTCATCGCGCGGCTCGCGACGCAAGCGCTCGGCTCGCCGGTGCACGCGAACGACCACGTCAACATGAGCCAGAGCAGCAACGACTCGATCCCGTCGGCGATCCACATCGCCGCGGCGCTCGAGCTCAAGGCCAAGCTGTTGCCTGCCGGCGCTCGAGCACTTGACCGCGACGATCGACGCGAAGGCGCGCGAGGTCGCCGGCATCGTGAAGACGGGCCGCACGCACTTGATGGATGCGATGCCGGTGCGGCTCGATCAGGAGCTCGGCGGCTGGGCCGCGCAGCTGCGCGCCGACGTGCGCGCTTGCAGGGCGTGCTGCCGCGTCTCACGGGTCTCGCGCAGGGCGGCACGGCCGTCGGCACGGGCATCAACGCGCATCCGAAGTTCGGCGCCGAGTTCGCGGCGGTGCTCGCGAAGCAGACCGGGCGTCGATTTCCATCCGGCCGAGGACTACTTCGAGGCGCTGAGCAGCCAGGACACGGCGGTCGAGCTGTCCGGTCAGCTCGAAGACGACGGCCGTGAGCATCATGAAGATCGCGAACGATCTGCGCTGGATGAACAGCGGCCCGCTCGCGGGCCTCGCCGAGATCGCGTTGCCGGATCTGCAGCCCGGCAGCAGCATCATGCCCGGCAAGGTGAATCCCGTGATCCCCGAAGCGGCCGCGATGGTCGCGGCGCAGGTCATCGGCAACGACGCCACGATCACGATCGCGGGCCAGTCGGGCAACTTCCAGTTGAACGTGATGCTGCCCGTCGTCGCGCTGAATCTGCTGCAAAGCATCGAGCTGCTCGCGAACGTGTCGTCTGCGCTCGCGGATTCGGCGATCAAGGGCTTCAAGGTCAACAAGGCGCGGCTCGACGAGGCGCTCGAGCGCAACCCGATCCTCGTCACGGCGCTGAATCCGGTCATCGGCTACGAGAAGGGCGCGGCGATCGCGAAGCAGGCCTACAAGGAAGGACGCGCGATCCGCGAGGTCGCGGCCGAGCAGACCGAGCTCGCAAGCCCGAGCAGCTGCGCAAGCTGCTCGATCCGCTCGAGCTCACCAAGGGTGGAATCAAAGGTTAAGCGACACCTCGAGCGTCATCCGCCGCCGACTCGCGGCGGCGCGCCCGCCGCGCGATCCGCGCGAGCGGCTGCTGCGCGAACATCGAGGGCCCGTTGTCGCCGGCGCTGCAGGCGATCCTCGAGCGCCCGGGGCGGCCCGCGTCGGTGCTGCTCGCGCTGCTCGAGCGGCCGGGCGGGCTCGACCGTGCTGTTCACCGAGCGCGCGGCGCACCTGAAGGATCACGCGGGCCAGATCAGCCTGCCCGGCGGCCGACTCGCGCCCGGCGAGACGTCGGCGGCGCGGCGCTGCGCGAGGCGCACGAGGAGGTCGGGCTGCGCCCGACGGCCGTCGAGTGCTCGGCTCGCTCGATCGGCTTCCTGACGGGCACCGGCTTCACGATCACGCCGGTGGTCGGCTACGTCGCGGACTGCCTCGTTCGTCGCGATGCCCGATCCGCGCGAGGTCGGCGAGCGTGTTCGAGGTGCCGCTCGCGTCATCCTGGATCGCGAGCGCCATGGGGTCGGCTACTTCGAGCGGCACGGCGTCGCGCTTTCGCACCTACGAGCTCCATTCGGACCGCCACCGCATCTGGGGCGCCACGGCGGCGATTCTCCGCAACTTCCGGGACGTGATACTCGATGAAAGCGAACTGACTATGGCGTCGCTCGCGGAGCTGCTGCGGATCATGGCGAGGCTCCGCGATCGGAGCGGCGGTTGCCCTGGGACCTCGAGCAGACGTTCGCGACGATCGCGCCGTACACGATCGAGGAAGCGTACGAGGTCGCCGACGCGATCGAGCGCGACGATCTCGGCGATCTCAAGGACGAGCTCGGCGACCTGCTGTTCCAGGTCGTGTTCCACGCGCGCATGGCGGAGGAGGCCGGCGCGTTCGAGTTCGCCGACGTGGCGCGCGCGATCTGCGCCAAGATGCTGCGGCGGCATCCGCACGTGTTCGGCGACCAGCAAGTTGGCAGGCGCCGAGCAGACGAGCGCTGGGAGGAGATCAAGCGTGAGGAGCGTGCGGCCGGCCGGCGCGGCGTCCCGGCCGAGCGGCGTGCTCGACGACGTGCCCGTCGGGCTGCCGGCGCTGACGCGCGCGACGAAGCTCGGCAAACGCGCCGCGACGGTCGGGTTCGACTGGCCCGACGTCGCAGGCGTGCGCGCCAAGGTCGACGAAGAGCTCGCCGAGCTCGACGCCGCGTCGCGCGCGACGGACGCGGCGGTCGCGGCCGAGATGGGCGACCTGTTGTTCTCGATCGCGAACTGGTGCCGGCATCTCGATCTCGACCCCGAGACCTGCCTGCGCGCCGCGAACGAGAAGTTCACGACACGGTTCCGCGCCGTCGAGCGTTCAGTCGCGAGCTCGGGGCGCCCGTGGAGTGAACACGATGCCGCCATGCTGGATGCCCTTTGGCAGCGCGCGAAATCTGCGGGCGAGATCTAGCCCAGGTTTATCGGCACTCGAAGTCGTCGCCGGTCGTCGGGCGGCAGAAATCGCCCCAGCCCCGCTCGCGCCAGTAGGCGACGAGTCCCATGCGTTCGACGATGGCTTTGAAGCCCGGCAGCTTGCGCACGTCGCGAAAAATCGGTCGCCACAACAGAGTGGTGGTTTGCTGTGTCGCAGCGATCGGGTCCAGAAGCTCGAGCGAGAGCGCCGCATCGCCGTAGTAGGCCGCCCAGCTTGCAAGCACCAGCGAGCCAACAAAGCCTTGGCTCGAAGGAAGGGCAGCGAGGCGTCGAATCTCGGCAGTGGCAGCGGCCGGATCGTCGAGAAACCTGCCCATCGCGAGGTGCAGATCCTCGCCGAGCTGGTTCTCCGTCATCACCGACAACCGCCGCTCGAGCTCGGGACGGTCACGGGCCGCGAGCACGGGCATGATCACGTTGCCGCGAATGATCAAGTCCAGGTCTCCGATCGCGGCGCCGCGATCGAACTCCTCGAGTGAAGCGCGGTAGTCACCACTGACGTCATAAACCTCGGCCAGTAATAACGAGACTATTGGGGAGAGCGGGTCCTCCGCACGCATGCGCTCGTAGGCTTCCACGGCTGCGCCAACGTTGCCCACGCCCATTTGCAGCGAGCCTTCGATGTCGGCCGGCAGCTTGTCGATGTTATCGAGCAGCGCCGCCGCCTCGAGCCAATCTCCGCGTGCGGTTGCCTCCCCGACGAGGGCTATCCGCACGCTCGGCGAGTCGGGCGCGAGGCTCCGCGCTCGCTCAAGCGCGTCAGCGGCGCGATTCGCCCACTCCGCTGCGCGGTCCGGAGCTGCGGCCCCCCCGATGAGGTAGATCTCTCGCAGCTCCAACCATCCGAGCGCGAAGGACGGGTCGATGGCGAGCGCGCGTTGTGCATGCTCGATGGCTGATTGGAACAACTCGGGTCGGAACTGCTGCAATACCGAACCAGCCAGCAAGTACTCCTCGTAGGCTGCGACGTTGCGCGTCATGCCCGGCTCGCTGTTGTCGACGAGCCCGAGCGTCACCTGGAGCGCCGTAGCCACCTTCTCTGCGATCTCGTCTTGGACCTCGAAGATGTCGCCGACCGGGCGCTCGTAGACCTCGGACCAGAGCTGGTAGCCGCTCGCGGCATTCGTGAGCTCGGCTGTCACACGCATGCGGTCGCCCGCTCGCTGCACGCTCCCCGCCAGGAGGTGCTCGACTCCGAGTGCCTCACCGATCGCGCGAGAGCTCTCGGTCGTGCCTTTGTAACGAAACGACGACACCCGGCCGGTCACTTGCAGGCCCATGACACCCGAGAGTGCGTCCAGCAATGCTCCACTGATGCCGTCCGCGAAGTAGTCTTGGTCCGGCTCCGGGTTCGAGTTCGTAAACGGCAATACGGCGATCGACTCCGTGGCGGCTGTTGACACTGTCCCGGAGCTTCCGCTGCGCGCGGACGCCGCTGTGGACGAGGTAATCGCTTGAATAGCCGGACCATTGCCGCGCCACGTGAAGAATCCGACAACGACGACGGCCACCAGTATCAGGGACGCTGCAAGCGCGTAGCGGCGGTACCGCGCGCGGTTCATCGGCCCGCTCGTCGCCGCCGTGGCAGGCGCGGTTCTCGTCGCTGGCTGCTGCGCTGCGTGTTTGATGCGTAGCGCCTCGATGGGTTTCGGCAGGCCCTTGAGCGCGTGCGATCCCGCGGCTTCGAATTCAAAGCTGCCGCGACCGTACGTCAACACGCGAACGAGGTCCGAGCACAGGGTCTCGCCGGTCCGCGCGATGCTCTGCAAGCGCACGGCCTCTATGACCGGTAGCCCGAATACATCACCGGATTGGTGTTTGATGTCGCCGGCAGCGAGGCCGACCCGCAATCGGATCGGTGCAGGCAAGTCGGCCATCGCCGCAAAGTCGGCATGCATCCGCAACGCCGCACCGATCGCGGACGTGGCGGAATGGAAGATGGCGAGAACACCGTCACCCGAGTGTTTGACGACACGCCCATCCGCCGCTTCGACGATACGCCGCAGTACTGCGTCGTGTGCTTCCTGCAACGCGTCCGCAGTGTCTTCGCCGAGCTCCGCGCGTGTCGCGGTCGATCCCACCCAGTCGGAGCTCAGAATGATCACTAAGTCGGTAGACATTCGCAGATCCGAATAAAGGGCACCAAGGGCATGGAACCCGAAACGCGAGTCAAAATAAGTCAATTCGCGAGCGGTGTCATCCAGTGGCACGGCGCGATCTCGTGGTTTCGTAACCTGGCGAAGACGAATAGATCGCGCGTCGGCATGCGTGCCCCATGGCCATCCTCGTGGCACCATTCTCGACGAGCATGCGCTCGGCGGCCCGCGCTCGACGAGTGTGGCGCGGAGTGCAAAGCCGTGAGCGCGAGTGAGGGTGCAGCGATGATCAGGCCTTGCCGGTTGTCCGATGCGGAACAGATCTGCGGCATCTACAACCACCACGTCCTGAATACCGTCGTCACGTTCGAGGAGACGCCGGTGTCCGTCGAGGAGCTGGCGCGTCGGATCGGCGCCGTCACGGAAAAATGGCCGTGGTTCGTGTGGGAAGAGCAGGGGGCGATCGCGGGCTACGCGTACGCGACGCTGTGGAAGGAGCGCACCGCGTACCGGTACTCGGTCGAGAGCACCGTCTACGTGGCCGAAAACAAAATTCGCCGCGGAATCGGCGCGGCGTTGTACCGCGAGTTGCTACCGGACCTCAAGCGGCGCGGCGCGCATTACGTCGTGGGAGGCATCGCGTTGCCGAACGACGCGAGCGTTGCGCTGCACGAGAAACTCGGTTTCACGAAGATCGGCCACTTCAGCGAAGTCGGCTTCAAGCACGACCGCTGGGTCGACGTCGGATACTGGGCCTTGATCCTCTGCGCTCGCACAGCATGACCGCCGTAGCGGACGCGATTGCTCACTCCAACTCGAGCGCTACGGTGGCACTCTCTCTCCAGCCGTAACGGATCGCCTTTGCCTCGATGGTCCCTTTCAGCCCTTGCATCCCTCGCGTGTAGAGCCGCCATGGCCCACCGTTCACCCGGTAACCTATCGAAGCGTTGTTGTCCGCAGAGATGAGGACTCCATCTGCTCCAATGGCGATGGCCGGATCGCGCGTAGTGCGAATTTCACCGGCAGGGCTCAAGAGCCTGCGGCGCATCAGGCCTTCGTCTTCTTCGCTCCAGTCGCCGACCGCTGTGAGGAATCGGTCGAGCTCGGCGCTCATTCTTTGCTTCTCTGCTGTGTACATCGGATCGTCGGCGAGATTGCGTACCTCGTATGGATCTGCCATCACGTCGTATAGCTGCTCTTTGCCCGCCGGTTCGAACCACCGGCTCTGCGTCTCGTCGAGCAACCCGCGCTCATGCAGCGCTCGCATTGCAGCGACCATATCGATGGTATCGCGATAGGCGAGAGCGTGCCCGCCGGGAAGGTCCGGATACCAGCTGCGAATGTACTTGAATCGCGGGTCCCGCACGGCGCGTTGCCGGTCTGGGACCTGGTCTATGCGATCCCGCGACGCATGGATGTATGAGCGCTCATCGGTCAGAAAATTAACGCCCTGCAGATAGCTTGGCGCTGTCACCCCGGCTAGCGCGAGGATCGTCGGCGCCAAGTCGACGAAGCTAACCAGCTTCGATTGGATGCTGCCCGGCTGCCATCCCTCTGGGGCAAGGCTTGCGGGGAGTCGCACCAGCATGGGTACGCGGATTCCGCTGTCATAAAGCTCTCGTTTAGCTCGCGGCAAGGCATCGCCATGGTCCGTGGTCCAGATCACGATGGTGTTGTCGGCCAGACCGCCTTCTTCGAGCCTCCTGAGGATCTCGCCAACCCTCTGGTCCATCTGATGGATATCGTCGTAATGACGCGCGAGATCACGTCTTACCTCGGGAATATCCGGGTAGTACGGCGGGAGACGGATCTTCGCCGGATCCGTGACTTCCTCTGCGATCGCATTCCCCGCTTCACGCCACTCCCGGCGAATGCGGCTCTCGTGCGTGTCCTGAAAATTGACTAGGCCAAAAAACGGCCGACCTTGGTCGCGTTGCGTCCAGTCGGATCCCGCGCCCTCGGCGTCCCAAATCGTAAACGGGCCGGTTCCCGCTGCCAGCTCGCTAAATTGATAGTCGAGCTTGGAATCAGTGAATGTGTAATAGCCAGCTGCGCGCAACAGCTCGGGAAAGGCCTTCGCAGCCTCGGGAGGAACAGCGAAGTAACCCGCGTTCCACGACCGCATGTGCTGCGCGCCGAAAGAGATCTGATGCAAGCCGGTTATCAGCGCAGCACGACTCGGTGCGCAAACGCCAGCAGCCGTGAAGACGCGCGTGTATTGGACACCTGCGCGCGCCAGCGCGTCCAAATTCGGCGTTTGCGCAATCGCATCCCCGTAGCTGCCAATACGTGGACTAAGGTCTTCGGCAACCAGCAGCAGAATATTCGGCCGTTCCTGTGCGAATCCGGGATCGCAGAAGGGTACGAGCACTAACGCGGCGAAGAGATGCCTCATCGCAATGGTTCCCCCACATCGCTAATTGTGGTTGGTCGAGGCGATCGCAAAGACGCTACGCCAGCGCACAGGACAAGGCAATGGCGCAATTGCCGCCGCCACTCGGGCCGCCTAGGCTCTGCACGCGGGTGTTACCGTTCGCGTTGAGCGCGGCTCACGCGGACGACGGGTGACACGGGCGCGGTGACCCCTGGTCCAACGCTTCCCGGAGAGTCTGTGTTACTGCGAACGGCGTAGCCAGGTTCGTCGCAGGGGTGTTACCTTAGTAACACCTGCGGAGACTAGCAGTGGCCGATACGACGTCCATCAAGTTACCCCCCAAGCTCAAATCGCGGGTCGCTGCCTTGTCGCGCAAGACGGGGCGATCCACTCACAGCTTCGTCGTGGAAGCCGTCGAGCGGCTTGCCGATCACGAAGAGCGAACGCAGAGTTTCGTGAAGGAAGCGCTCGCGGCGGATGCCGACATCGAGCGGACCGGTGAAGTCTTCAAGGCGGAAGAAGTGCACGCCTGGTTGAAGAGACTGGCGCGCGGCGGCCGCGCCGCTCGACCGAAGCCGTGGCGGCGGTAGTCTATTCGCGTCGGGCACTCGAGCACTTGGAGCGATCGTTCGAGTTCCTAAGAGAGCACGATCCCGAAGCGGCAGTCCGTGCTGTGATGGCCATCCAGTCATCGGTGACGATGCTCGCCGACCATCCGCTCATTGGCCGGGCCATCGAGCGCGGGCTGCGCGAGCTCGTGATCTCCTACGGCAAAACGGGGTACGTGGCGTTGTACCGCTTCCTGCCCCATCTCGAGGAAGTCCGCGTGTTGGCGATTAGGCACCAGCGGGAGCTCGGGTACCCGCTGTAGGGTGGCGAATTACGGCAAATCGACCGAACCCGCTCAACGCTAGGACCATTCAGGTTCGATTCATCGCGGCGGCCCTAACCTGCGTTCCAAGATCCCGCTGACGGGGTCGGAAGGCAAGGAGAGCTGACATGGTGACGAAAACGGTTCTGGCCACTGCGGTGTTGGGGTTTCTCGGCGCCACGAGCGCGTTGGCCGATCACGGCCATCGCGGCCGCGGCTACGGTCATGCGTACCGAGCCGGTTATGCGCCGGCCGTCGTCTACGCGCGCGTCGTCGACGTGGACCCGCTGGTGCGTCACGTCACGGTCAATCGCCCACGCGAACAATGCTGGAACGAGGTCGTCCACGAGCCCGTCCGCCCGTTCGGTGTGGCTGGCCCGACGATTGCCGGCAGCGTCATCGGCGCCGCGATCGGCCGGCAGTTCGGTGACGGTGACGGGCAGGACGCGATGACGGTTATCGGCGCCGTTGCCGGCGGCACCGTCGCGCATCAGCGCGCCGTGCGAAACGGCGCGGGTGCGACGCGCGAGGTCGCGGTGCAGCGTTGCGAGGTCGTGAACGATCGCGTGACGGAGCAGGTCGTCGACGGCTATCTCGTCACGTACCGACTGGACGGCCGCAACTACACGGTTCAGACCGACCGGCATCCCGGCGACACGATCCAAGTCGCGTTGGACGCGCGGCCGGTCGGATACCGAGTGCGGTATTGAACGCGATCGCGGGCGGGCCGACGGGCCCGCCCGTCTTTTGCGCGCGGCACGTTCCTTGACGAACGCTGCCGCGCGCCTCCAAGCTTTGACGATGACGATGAACAAACGCTACGCAGGGACGATCGAACGGGCGCGACTCGTGGCCGCCGGCATGGCCGCGGCCGCGTTGCTCGGCGCTGGCGATACCGCTATCGCGCGTCCGCGCGCGTCCGCCGATCTCGTCCAGATGGAGCCCGCTTCCGAGCTCGCGCCCGCGCAGCGCGGCGGCATTTCGCTCGGCCAGGCCACCGCGATTGCGCAGAGCCAGTTTCCGGGGCGCGTCGTGCGTGCCGCGACGATCCAGATGGGCGACCGCACGGTTCACGAGATCCGTATCTTGGGTGAGGACGGCCGCACCGTCCGCACGTTCCGCATCGATGCCCAGACGGGCTCCTTCTTATAGGGCGCCGCCATGCGCCTGCTCTTGGTCGAGGACGATCCGAACCTGAGCCGCTCGCTCGCGGCGCAGCTCGAACAGGCCGGGTACTCGGTCGAGCGCAGCATGGACGGCCGCGAAGGGCTGTACTACGCGCGCGAGTACCCCGTCGATCTCGCGATCGTCGATCTCGGCTTGCCCACCATGTCGGGCGTCGAGCTGATCAAGCAGCTACGCGCCGACGGCAAGGCGTATCCGATCCTCGTGCTGACGGCGCGCGACCGCTGGCAGGACAAGGTCGAGGCGCTGAAGCTCGGCGCCGACGACTACGTCGTGAAGCCGTTCAACGTCGAAGAGCTCCTGGCTCGCGTCGATGCGCTGCTGCGGCGCGCGGGGGGATGGGCGCAGTCCGAGCTCGTCTGCGGGCCGATCACGCTCGACACGCGCACGCAGGAGGTCAAGCTCAGCGGCGCGAAGCTCGATCTCACGAGCTTCGAGTACAAGCTGCTCGAGTACCTGATGCTGCACGCCGGCGAGGTGCTGTCGAAGACGAAGATCACCGAGGAGCTCTACAACGAGGACTTCGAGCGCGACAGCAACGTGATCGAGGTATTCATCGGCCGGCTGCGCCGCAAGCTCGACCCCGATAATTCCTTGAAGCCCATCGAGACGCTGCGCGGACGCGGCTACCGCCTGGCCGTTGCTCGCGGCGCAACGGATACCGACCCACCGTGAATTGACGCATGGCGCTCGTTCGCTCCCTTCGTGCGCGCGTCGTGCTCTGGGTCAGCGTCGCGCTGATCGTGTTGTTCGCGGTCACGATCGTCGGTCTCGACATCGCATTTCGCGACAGCACCGAGACTGCACGCCGCGAGCTGTTGGAGGTCCAGGTGCTCGGTCTCGTGGCGCTCGCCGAGAGCGACGCGAGCGGCGAGCTGACGCTGCCGGCCGACGCGCTGGACTCTCAGCTCGAGCTCGCGAACTCCGGCCTTTACGGTGCGTTGTTCGCGGCCGACGGTCGCGCGTTGTGGCAGTCGCTGTCGCTGCTCGGGCGCGATTTCCCCGTCGACGACCTGCCGCCTCCGGGTGAAGAGCAACTCCTGACGCTCGACGTGCCGGGATTCCCGCCGCTCGAGGCGTTCTTGATGACCTTGACGTGGGCGGACGGCCCGGAGGCCGACTACACGTTCGCGATTGCGCTCTCGCTCGAGCCGTACAACGCCCGCCAAGCCGCGTTTCGCCGCAACCTGATCGGCTGGTTCGGCGGCGTCACGCTGACGATGATGGTCGTGATCGGGACGCTGCTGACGTTCCTGCTGCTGCCGGTGCGCCGGCTCGAGCGGCAGGTGCGAGAGGTCGAAGCCGGCGAGCGCGTGAAGCTGACGGGCCGTTATCCGTCGGAGCTCGTGGGGCTCGCCGGCAACCTGAACGCGCTGATCGATACGGAGCGACGGCGACTCGCGCGCTATCGCAACACGCTCGACGATCTCGCACACAGTCTGAAGACGCCGCTTGCCGCAATGCGGACGCTGCTGTCCGAGGGGCATGCCCGCGGGGCCGATCCCACGCACGAGGCGCTGAACCGCGAGCTCGAGCGCATGGATCAGCGCGTGTCGTATCAGTTGCGGCGCGCGCGCGCGACCGGTGCGACGGGGCTCGGCACGGAGCCCGTTGCCGTTGCCCCGATCGTCGACGACTTGAAGCAGACGCTCGACAAGGTTTATCGCGACAAGCGCGTCAGGTGCACCGTCGACGTTGCGCCGGGCGCCGTGTTCCGCGGCGACCCCGGCGATCTGACCGAGATCCTCGGCAATCTCATGGACAACGGCTACAAGTATTGCCGCACGAAGGTTCATGTGACCGCGACGTCGACCTCGGAGCGGCTCGTGATCACCGTCGGCGACGACGGCCGCGGTATCACGGCCGAGGAGGCCGCGAGGTTGTTCCAGCGCGGCAAGCGGGCCGACGAATCCGTGCCGGGGCAGGGCATCGGCCTTGCCGTCGTGCGCGAGACGGTCGAGCTCTATCGCGGCACGCTCGACGTCGGACGGTCGGCGCTCGGCGGTGCGGAGTTGCGCGTCGAGCTCGCGCGCGCCGGCCTGCTGTGAGCCGCGCTCGCGAAGAGATCGTCGCCGCGCGGCGGGCGACGCGTTATCAGCTCGATTACCCGGCGCTGCCGATCGCGGCGGCGCGCGAGGAGCTACTCGCCGCGCTCGCCGCGCATCGCGTGATCGTCGTGTGCGGCGACACGGGCAGCGGCAAGACGACGCAGCTGCCGAAGCTATGCCTCGAGGCCGGCCGCGGCATCGCCGGCATGATCGGTCACACGCAGCCGCGCCGCATTGCGGCACAAGCGGTTGCAAGCAGGCTCGCGGCCGAGCTCGGCGTGCGGGTCGGCGAAGCCGTGGGTCTCACGGTGCGGTTCACGGACCAGACGAGCCCGACCGCGCTCGTCAAGGTCATGACCGACGGCATCCTGCTGAACGAGATTCGCAGCGACCGCAAGCTCGAGGCCTACGACACCCTGATCATCGACGAGGCGCACGAGCGCAGCCTCAACATCGATTTCGTGCTCGGCTACTTGAAGCACATCGAGCGCGACCGCCCGGACCTGAAGATCATCGTCACCTCCGCGACGATCGACCCCGAGCGCTTCGCCGCGCATTTCGGCGGCGCACCGATCGTGCGGATCGCGGGGCGCAGCTATCCCGGTGACCGTGCGCTACAGTCCTCGGGCCGACGACCAGGATCTCGCGACCGCCGTCGTCACCGCGACACGCGAGCTCGCCGCGGAGCCCATCGACGCGGACGACAGCATCCGCGACATGCTCGTGTTCCTGCCGGGCGAACGCTGGATCCGCGACGCGGAGCACGCGCTCGAGAGGTTCGGCCCGAAGGGTTACGAGCTGCTGCCGCTGTACGCGCGGTTGACGACGGCGCGGCAGCGACGAATTCTGGCGCCCGGCAAGGCGCCCCGGATCGTCCTCGCGACCAACATCGCCGAGACGTCGCTGACCGTTCCGCGGATTCGTTACGTGATCGACTCAGGTGTAGCGCGCGTGAGCCGCTACGGCACTCGGCACCGCGTGCAGAGCCTCGGCGTCGAGCCCATTGCGCAGGCCAACGCCGTGCAGCGCGCAGGCCGCTGCGGCCGCCTCGCGCCCGGCGTCTGCGTGCGCCTGTATGCCGAGGACGACTTCAACGCTCGGCCCGCCTTTCAGGAGCCCGAGATCCTGCGGACGGGGCTGGCCGGCGTGCTGCTGCGGCTCGAGGCGCTGCGGCTCGGTCCGATCGACGAGTTCCCGTTCATCGATGCACCGCCCGCGAAGGCGGTCGCGGACGCGTACCAGCTCCTGCACTTGCTCGGCGCCGTCGACGACGAGCGGCGGCTCACGGCCGACGGCGAGCTCATGGCACGCCTACCGGCGGACCCGCGCGTCGCGCGCTTGCTCGTCGTGGGGAATCGCAACGGTGCGTTGCACGAAGCGCTCGTGATCGGCGCCGCGCTCAGTGTCGTGGACCCGCGCGAGTACGGCGTCGATCCCGATGCGGCGCGGCGGAAGCACGAGGTATTCGCGGATCCGCGGTCGGAGTTCACGAGCTACCTGAATCTGTGGGCCGCGTACCGGCGCGAG
This sequence comes from uncultured Gammaproteobacteria bacterium, assembly GCA_963741255.1. Lineage (GTDB taxonomy): Bacteria > Pseudomonadota > Gammaproteobacteria > Steroidobacterales > Rariloculaceae > FEN-1219. The sequence continues at coordinate 155,778 of CAVUHM010000005.1, forward strand.
CGCCGCGGCGGGGAGCGCTCGCTGCGCAAATGGGCCAAGGAGCACTACCTGTCCGCCGCTCGGCTTCGCGAGTGGCATGACGTCCACGATCAGCTCCACGACCTGGTGCGGGCCTTAAGTTGGCGCACGCGTCACGAGGCGGCCGACTACCGCGCGATCCACCAGGCCGTGCTCGCGGCGTTCATCGATTTCATCGCCGTGCATGACGACGGGCTCGTGTATCGCGGCATGCGCGAATCGCGTGCGCAAATCGCGGCCGGCACGCCGCTCGCGCGGAAGCGCCCGCGCTGGCTCGTCGCAGCTGAGCGGGTTGCGACCGAGCGGCAGTACCTGCGCACCGTCGCGCAGGTCAATCCGCGGTGGGCATTGCGCGTCGCGCCGCATCTGGTACGGCTCGAGCATCACGACCCGCAATGGAACGTCGAGCGCGGGCAAGTCACGGCTCGCGAGGTCGTCACGCTGTTCGGGCTCACGCTCGCGAGCGAGAAGCGCGTCGACTATGGGCGCGTCGATGCCAAAGAGGCGCGGCGGTTGTTCATCGCCGAAGCGCTCGCGGCGGATCAGGTCGGCCTCGACGGCGCGGAGCCCGCGTTCCTGACCGCCAATCGCGCCGCGCGGCGCGCGGTGCTCGACGCGGAGGCACGCCTGCGCAAGCGCGATCTTTTCGTGGGCGAGGCCGGTGTCGCGGCCTTCTACGACGACCGTCTGCCGCCGGGCATTCACGACCGGGCGAGTCTGAAGTCTCACTGCGCCCGCGGCGCCGACGCCGAGCTCTCGATGACGCCGACCGACATCGCGAGCCGCGATCCCGGCGATCTTCCAGCGTTGGGCTACCCGAGCGAGATCGAGCTCGCCGGGCAGCGCCTGCCGCTCGCGTACGTCTTCGAGCCTGGTGCCGACGCCGACGGAATCACGGTCACGGTGCCGCAATCGCTGCTCGGCGCGATTCGGCCCGAGCAGCTCGAGTGGCTCGTGCCGGGTTGGCTGCCGGAAAAAATCCTCGCGTTGTTGCGGGCGCTACCGAAGGACCAGCGGCGTGCGCTCGTGCCGTTGCCGGACACGGTTAGCGCCGTGCTCGCAGCGCTGGGACCGCGCATTGGCAGCCAGCCGCTGGCGATTGCGCTCTCGGAAGGTTTACGGGCGGCTCGAGGCGTGGAGTTGCCGCCCACCGCGTTCGCGGACCGCTCCCTGCCCGCGCACTTGCAGATGCGGATCGCGGTCGTCGATGCCGCCGGCGTCGAGCGTGGCGCGGGCCGCGACCTGTGGGCGCTGCAGAGAGCGTTCGGCGCATCGCGCGTGGCAAGCGAAGCACCGGACGGCGCCGAACAATGGCGGCGCTTGGGCTTAGCCCGCTGGGATGTCGGCGACTTGCCCGAGACCGTCATCGTCGCGCAGCGGCCGCGCGATCTGAAGCTGTATCCGTGTCTCGTCGACCATTTGGGCCGCGTGGATCTGCGCCTCGAGCCTCCGGGCGCCGCGGCCGTGGCACTGCACCGCGCCGGCGTCCGGCGCTTGCTGCTGAAGGCCCTGCCGCAGCAAGCGGCTCTGGTCCGCGACCGCACGCTGGCCGACCGTGAGCTGATTCTCGCGTACCACGGTGTCGGCGATAGTGCCGCGCTCGTCGACGATGTGCTGTCGGCCGCGGCCGAGGACGTGTTCCAGCTGGATCCGCCGGTCCGGACCGCGGCCGCGTTCGCGGCATGCCTCGAGCGCGGCCGCGCGGAGCTCGTCGCGACGGCCGAGCAGCTGCGCGGATTGCTGCGCGCGTTGTTGCCGACGTACCGAAGCCTCAAGCGTGCGCTCGACGAAGCCGCGAAGCACGAGGCGCATGCGGCCGTGCGAGCGGATCTCCAAGCACAACTCGCGGAGCTCGTGGGGCCGCACATGCTGGCGAGGACTCCGCGCGAATGGCGGCCGCATTTGCAGCGCTATCTCGCGGCTGCCGAGCTGCGCTGGCAAAAACGCGGCCAGCGGACGGAAGCCGAGCACGCGGCGCAGGTCCGTGTTGCGGTCGAGCGCCTCGCGCACTGGCGAGCGACGCGGCCGGACGGAATGCCGTGGCCGAGCCGGATCATCGACTATCGTTGGCTAATCGAGGAGCTACGCGTGTCGTTGTTCGCGCAGCAGCTCGGAACCGCGCGCCCCGTGTCGGCGAAACGCGTCGAGCAGGCGTGGCGGAAGGCGCTCGAGAGCGCGTAGGACTACTGCCCCGAAAGACCCGGACCGGACGGGGTCAACGTGTTGAACATGTCGCGCGTCATGCGCCACTCGCCGTTCGGCTGACGCTGATAGATGCGCATGAAGTTGCCGCCGACCTCGTTGCGATCGCCACCGCCTTTCGGAGTCGCGATCACGACGAACGTGCCGCGTTGGAAAGCGAGGTCGCCGTCGATCACGGTCTCGATCGGAGCCCAGGTCTCATCGATGTCGAAACGCTCGGCCACGCGGGCGTTGGCCTCGTCGTTCGCTTGTTTGCCGATCAGCGGCTCGCGACCCGGCATCAGCATGATGTGGCCGTCGGTCGTGAGGCTGCTCAGTGTAGCGACATCACCGTCGTTGATGGCGCCGACGTAGCGCGCGTTGAACGCCGTGATCGCCGCGACGTCCTCGTCGTAGGAAGGGCGCTGCGGCTGGCCGCAGCTCGCGGCGAGCATCGCGATGCAGGCGACGGTGAGAATGCGTACCGAGCTCATGGGTGTCACCTCGTGCGCTGTCACCACGGCGCCGTCGCGCCGTCGTACTGGATGAAGCGACCCGTGTCCGCGATCGTGGCCTTGGCGATCTGCTCGATCATGCCCGAGACGCTCGGTTGCATCTCGATCATGCCGGGAAATGTCAGGTCCGCCTGTCGCTCCGTGAGCACGGCGCCGGGGTGCAGCAACAACACCGTGATGCCTTCATTCTTCAGGTGCACGGCTACGAGCTGCATCTCGCGATTCAACGCGGCCTTGCTCGCGCGATACGCGATTGCACCGGATCCGCCGAGCGTGAAAGTGATCGAGCCGTTGGTCGAGCTGATCGACACGATCTTCTTCTCCGTTCCGGCGCGCACGTTGTCGACGAACGCTTCGGACACGAGCAGCGGCCCTCGCACGTTCACGGCCATGATCTGATCGAACAGCTCGTAATTCGTGTTGCCGAAGCTCTGCGTGTCGCCGGCGCCGCGACAAGTGTCGTCGCTACAGACGCTACGGTCGCTGTAGATGCCGGCATTGTTGATCAGCACGTCGATCGGGACGCCTGCGAGCTTCGCGGCCAATGCGCCGATTTCCTCGGCGCTCTCGACGTCCATGCGCTCGACGCGCACGTTCGGATGCTCGGCGACGACCGCGGCCAGCGACTCGGGGACGCCGTCGCGACGGTGAGTCGCGATCACAGTCCAACCCTTCGCGGCATATTGCTTCACGAACTCGAGGCCCAGGCCGGAGTTCGCGCCTGTGATCAACACCGTGTCGGCGCTGGCTGCCGACGGAAGGGCCGTGCCGCACACGATTGCGATCATCGCGAGCATCGACGAGAACGTTTCCTTCACGCACCACCCCATCCGTTCGACCGCCGGCTATGGTAGCCCCAAAATCGTGGGCGTCGCCTCAGTTCTTGGGGAGCGTGCGCAGACGCATCGTGTGTGCCACGGCGCCGAATACGACCAGCGTCCCTACGATTGCGACGGCGAAACGGCTCGGACCCGCCCATGGTTGCATCCCGTGCGGCGCGAGCAGCAGCAGCGACGCCCACGCCGTGACGCCGAGCCCGAGCGTACCCGCGAAGCCCGATGTCGGGAGCAGGAACTCGAGGTGCAGCAGCACGACTCCGGTCGCGAGCAACAGCAACGCGGCGTAGCTCGGCGGCACCGCGACGAAACCGAGCAGGACCAGCAAGCAAGCCGCGAGCCCCGCGAACGTCGGCACGAACGCGGGTCTTTGCGCGGCATACAACGACGCCACGATGGCGGCCACGAGGAACACGTAGATGCCGGCCGGATGATGGAGTAGGGCGATGGCGAAGGGCATGCGCTTGGGTCTCCGAGTTGCCCGACAACCTAACGAGATTGGCCTCGCGTGCCGAGGCTCGTTTTCGGCTGTTTTCGCGGGATTTTTGGCCCGCTGCGTCCCCGGGGCGGTATAGTGCCGACTCGCATTACGAGCGCGGCATTTCGATGACCCAAGCACACGTTTCGACCGATTGGCACCCCGCGAGTTGGCAGAGCCGCCATGCGGCTCAGCAGCCGACCTATCGCGATCGCGGCAATCTCGAGACCGTGGTGGCGCAGCTCGCGGAGCTACCGCCGATCGTCACGACCTGGGAGATCGAGAACCTCAAGAGCCAGCTGGCGAGAGCGCAGCGCGGCGAAGCCTTTTTGCTGCAAGGCGGCGACTGCGCCGAGAACTTCGACGAATGCACGTCGGACAACGTCGTGCAGAAACTGAAGATCCTGCTGCAAATGTCGCTCGTGATGCTCGTGGGACTCAAGAAGCCGATCATCCGCGTGGGCCGCATGGCGGGGCAGTACGCGAAGCCGCGAAGCGCCGATCTCGAGACCAAGGATGGCGTGTCGCTGCCGAGCTACCGCGGCGACATCATCAACCGGCCCGGGTTCACGGCCGCCGAGCGCGAGCCCGACCCCGCCTTGATGTTGCGCGGCTACGAGCGCGCCGCGCTGACATTGAACTTCGTCCGCTCGTTGATCGACGGCGGGTTCGCGGACCTGCACCATCCGGAGAATTGGGATCTGTCGTTCGTCGGAGAATCGACGCTCGCGGCCGACTATCACAAGCTCGTGCAGTCCGTGTCGGACTCGCTGCAGTTTTTCGAGGCGATCAGCGGCGAGCCGATGCACGAGACGCATCGCGTCGAATTCTTCACGTCGCACGAAGGACTGCACTTGCCGTACGAGCAGGCGCAGACGCGCTTCCTGCGGCACCGGCAGCGCTGGTACAACCTGACGACGCACTATCCGTGGATCGGCATGCGTACCGCGGACCTGCAGGGAGCGCACGTCGAGTACTTCCGCGGCATCGCGAATCCGATGGCCGTGAAGATCGGCACGAGCGTATCCGACGAGCAGTTGCAGAAGCTCGTGCAGGTCTTGAACCCGAACAACGAGCCGGGCCGCCTCACGTTGATCACGCGCTTCGGGTCGAAGCACATCGAAGCGAACCTGCCGCGGGTGCTGCGCGCCGTGCGCGAGATCGGCGCGAACGTGCTCTGGGTCTGCGACCCCATGCACGGCAACACCGAGACCACGGCCGAGGGCGTCAAGACGCGCCGGTTCGACAACATTCGCGCCGAGCTGCGCTCCGCTTTTCGAATCCATCAGGAGCAGGGCAGCATCCTGGGCGGTGTGCATCTCGAGCTCACGGGCGAGAACGTCACCGAGTGCATCGGCGGTGCGCGTGGGTTGAAGGAATCGGATCTCGCGCGTGCCTACAAGTCGCAAGTCGATCCCCGCTTGAACTACGAGCAAGCGATGGAAATCGCGATGCTGATCGGCGGGCGGCTGCGCACGCACGACTAGTTCTAAAATGCGGTCATGAGCCGCGATATACGCGACGAGATAGCCGACACCGCGGTGTCGGTGGCTTTCGACCCCGAGACGGTGCTCGCTCACCTGACGCATCGGCCGGGGGTCTACCGGATGCTCGATGCGGCCGGAGCCGTGGTCTACGTAGGCAAGGCGCGCGACTTGAAGCGCCGCGTGACGAGCTATTTCCAAGGGAGTCGCGCGCACGACGCAAAGACGATCGCGCTCGTGCGGTCGGTCGCGGGCATCGAGGTCACGGTCACGCGCACCGAAGTCGAAGCCTTGATGCTCGAGTACAACCTGATCAAGCAGCATCGGCCGCGGTTCAACGTGATGCTGCGCGATGACAAGAGCTATCCGTACATCCTGCTCGAGATGCAACACCGCTTCCCGCGCCTCACGTTCTACCGCGGCCCGCGGACGTCCAAGGGCCGGCTGTTCGGCCCCTATCCGAATGCGGGCTCGGTGCGCGAAACGTTGAATCAGCTGCAGAAGGTGTTTCAGCTGCGCCAATGCGAGGACAGCTACTTCGAGAACCGGAGCAGACCGTGCATGCAGCACCAAATCGAGCGCTGCACGGCACCGTGCGTCGGCTTGATCAACGAAGCCGACTATGCCGCGGACCTCGAGCACGCCGTGTTGTTCCTGGAAGGGCAGAGCGATGTCGTCACGGCGCGGCTCGCCGAGCGAATGGAGCAGGCGTCGGCGGCGCTCGCGTTCGAGCGCGCGGCGCTATATCGCGATCGGCTCGCGAAGCTCAAGAACGTTCAATCGCAGCAGCTGATGGCGCGCGAGAGCGGCGAGTTCGACGCCGTCGGCATCGCCGAGGACCACGGCATCTACTGCGTCGCCGTGATGTTCTTCCGCGGGCGGCGGTCGCTCGGCACTCGAAATTTCTTTCCGAAGGTCGTGAAGGGCGCCGAGGAAGACGAGATCGTTCGCGCATTCCTGCTGCAGTACTACGGTGGTCGCGAGGCTCCGCGCGAGATACTCGTGAACCGTGCCGTGCCCGAGGCCGGGACTCTGGCCGAGTTGTTGTCGGAACAGTCCGGGCACAAGGTCGCGATCAAATCGCGAGTGCGCGGCGACCGCGCGCGGTTCGTAGCCGTGGCGGTGACGAACGCCCTGCATGGAGCACAACTCAAGTACCAGGCGAGCGCGTCGTTGCAAGGGCAACTCGAGTCGCTGGCCGAGGCGCTCGAGCTCGACGAGCCGCCGACGCGGCTCGAGTGCTTCGACGTGAGTCATACCGGCGGCGAGGCGACCGTGGCGTCGTGTGTCGTGTTCGGTCCCGAGGGACCGTTGAAGTCCGAGTATCGCCGTTTCAACGTCGCGGACGTCGCGCCCGGCGACGACTACGGCGCGATGACGCAGGTGCTGAGACGGCGCTATGCGCGCGTGCAGCAGGGCGAGGTGCCGTTGCCGGACGTGTTGTTCATCGACGGCGGTCCCGGGCAACTGGCGCGTGCGGTGGCGGTCATGGAGGAGCTCGGGATTCGAGGCTTGCGACTCGTCGGCGTGGCTAAAGGCCAGGACCGCAAACCGGGGCGCGAGAGTCTGTATTTGCCCGAGCGGGCGGAACCACTGCGTTTGCCGCCGAGCTCGCCCGCATTACACTTGATACAGCAGCTGCGTGACGAGGCGCACCGGTTCGCGATTACCGGGCATCGGACGCGGCGGCAGAAGGCGCGCACTCGCTCGCCGCTCGAGGACCTGCGTGGGCTCGGGCCGAAGAAGCGGCGCGAATTGTTGAAACAGTTCGGTGGCCTTCAGGCGCTGACGCGTGCCGGAATCGACGACTTGCAGCGAGTGAAAGGGATCTCCCGCCAGTTGGCCGAGGCGATCTATGAGCGATTTCATGCCAATTAATGGTGCCGCGCGAGCATGAAGTTCAACCTGCCAAATGCACTGACTTGGTTCCGCGTCGTCGCGGTCCCGCTGATCGTGGTCGTGTTCTATGCGCCGGAGCTGTTCGGGTGGTCGGAATCCGTCGCACGGCCCGCGGCCGGCCTGTTGTTCGCGTTGGCCGGCATCAGCGACTTCTTCGACGGCTATCTCGCGCGGCGCCTGAAGTTGACGTCGAACTTCGGTGCGTTTCTCGATCCCGTGGCCGATAAGTTGATCGTCTCGACGGCGCTGGTGTTGCTCGTGCAGGCCGATCCGCAGATCGTGCTCGCGCTGGTCGCGGCGATCATCATCGGCCGTGAGATCACAGTCTCGGCGTTGCGCGAATGGATGTCGCAGATCGGCGCGCGTGCGCACGTCGCGGTCAGTATGTTCGGCAAGTGGAAGACGACGGTTCAGATCGTCGGCATCGGCTTCATGCTGTACCGCGAGCCGTTGTTCGGGCTGCCGTCGTATCGGATCGGCGAGTGGCTCGTGTACGCCGCGGCCGCGCTCACGTTGTGGTCGATGATCGACTACTTGCGAGCGGCCGGGCCCGTGATTCGCGCGAACGACTAATGTGAACCAGCCGTTGCCGGCTCCATCAGCCGGCCTGTAGAATGGCGCCCTCGAAGCGGGAATAGCTCAGTTGGTAGAGCACGACCTTGCCAAGGTCGGGGTCGCGAGTTCGAGTCTCGTTTCCCGCTCCATTTCCTTCCCATGACTGTCGCGGCGCGCCGGCCCGGTGTTCCGCCGATCGCTACTGGATGGGTGGCAACCCGAGATGCTGCCGAATCGCGGGGCGGACTCCGTTGACGTTGGCTACGATCAGATCCTGCAGGCGCTCGATCCCCTCCTCGCGGCTCGGGTTCGGTTCGTCGAGCCAAACCGCGCCGGAGCTGATTAGCTCGGCGCCGTCGATGCTGATCAAGTAAATCGCCAAGTGCACGACGGCGAGTATGTCCTCCTCGCCGGAGGGACTGAGCTCGCGGGCGAACGCTCGCATGTTCGCGTAGACGGTTGGAGAGACGGCGTCCTTGATGGAGTCGAGCGACGCGTCGGCTCCGACAGCTGCGGGCCTCACCATGAGTACGGCGCCGACGCCGTTCGTCAACATGCGCTTGATGAAGTCGCGATTGTCGACATCGGTTACGTCGGGCGACGAGATCGTAGCTCGGGATGGCGTTGTACTGGAGCTCGCGCGCTTTGCGGACGAGACCATTTTCAAACTCGGCTCGCAGCTGCGGCTGCGCGGCGAGGGTGACTACGGCCGACTTGAGCGTGACAAGGTCCTGTGCTTCGGAGCTCAGTGCGAAACAACCGATAAAAAGACACAGGGCGACACGGCAGGCCATGGAATTCCCCGGCTTAGTCTTCGTAGTGCGGAACATGCATGAGGCCCTCCGTTGGTGCGTCGGGCTTGAACGCTTCGTGACAACCGAAGCACGCATCGACGATCGCCTCGCCGGCGACGTGGAGCGCGCGTTGATCGGACTTCTCGACAGCAGCGAGCGCCGCTAGCCCACCGTCGGTGAGCTTCCTCGCCCAGCCCTGCCACGTGGATGTCGCGACCCACTCTGGGTCCTTTGGACCGGTTCCGGGGAGCGACAACAGCGCGCCGGAAGCGACGAGCTGGGTGGCGTGTTGCTCGACGTTCTGCCAGTCGCGCCCGGTCAGTCGCTCCGCGGACGCGGCCTCCCAGATCTCATGCGCGGCATGATCGACGAGCGCGACCATCAGCGCGTTGATACTCGTTCGCAGTGGCACGGGGTTCGCGTCTTCGGGCTGAGCTATGCCAAACCGCGAGCTACTGAAGGCAATCGTCGCGGTCGCGAGCACGAGACCGAGACTGCGGACGGTTCTGGACGGCGCCATGCGAGTTCTCCGGAGCACGCGCTTGAATGTAGCACGGTGAGCCGTCAGGCCGTGGATTGGGCACGCGAGCAGAGCGGAGTTGGAGACTCCCCCCGCGAGCCTATTCGTAGAGGTAGTAGCGTACGACGACGGGCGCGGCGTCGGGCGAGCCGCTCTCGGTCAATCGCGGCCGGAACCGACTGGTTGCCACGAGCCTGTCGAGGCGCGCAAGGTCGGCATCGGCCGCATTCTCCGCGCCGAGGATTTCGATGCGGCGTGAGCGCCCGTACTTCGTGATCTCGAACTCGACGTCGATGTGGCCGACGGGCTCGCGCGCATCGTCAACCGCGAGCGGATTCGGCTCGAACGCCGGCAGCACCACCGGTAGCGGCGGCGAGAATAGCTGCTCGATCGGCTCGTGCGCGGCGCCATTGTCCTCGAGCATCGCGTACGCCTGGGCGTACAGCTCCACGGCTTGGCCGTGGTGTGAATACAGCAGCTCCCAGTCGGCCAATTGCACGAGCGCGTCCGCGAGCCGCGGCGTCGGGCTCGCCGTCGTGGCGGCATAGGAATACAAGCGGCCGAGACTCTGACGGCCGCGGTAGTACGACTGATTGAGGCGCCCGCTGCGCGGCTCGAGCCAAGCCGCTGCGTTGGCTTCCTCGGCCGGGGCATCGGTCGTCGACGGGGGCATCCACGTTGCGAGCTGCGTGATCGCCGCCGTACGGCTGCGCCACGGCTCCATGGACCCAGGGCCGGCAAATCGCGGCACGAAGGTCAGGTGCGACTGATTGGGGTCGGCGTCGAACAACCGCAAGGACGCCACGACACGCAGGAGCTGCATCTCGAGGTCCAGCAGCTCGTCGCTGCCGTAGAGCCCGTTCCGCAACAGCACTGCGATCGCGTCCGAGTAATGGCGTTGCGCCTCCCCGAGCAAGCCGTGAATCACGGTCTTGCGGCTGCCGGCCGCACAACTGCCTTCGCTATTGATGGATTCCTTGTAGAAGCACCCGAGCTCGACTTGCGGCGCCTTTTCGCCTGCGACGAAATCGTCGAGCACGACCATGTATTTGTCTGCGATGTCGCGCAGGAACGGCACCGTGCGCACGTCGTCGGGGTGCCGCCGCAGCAACGTCAGAAGGCTCTGCTCGAGGTCCCATGCGGCCGCATGTCTGCCGCGTGTTTCCTCGACGCGAATCAACTCCTGAATCAACGGCGCCTGGTCCAGCGTATACAGACCGTTGTTGACTCGGATGACCTCCACGGCGCGCTCGATTGCGACGGCCGCGAGGTCCTCCTTGCCGTCCTCGATGTAGAGCACGATCAGCCGCGTCAACGGTTCCATCAGGTCCGGGGAGTTCGGCCCGCTCGCAGCCAACACCTCCTGAACTTTCTCGAGGGCTTGCTGCTCGGGGTCGACGGCCAGCTCGGGCTCGACCGCGGCCGCGTAAGGGGCAGCGGCCAGCGCGAGCATCACGGGGGCTAGCCCGTGCCGCAGGCGGATTCCGAATGGGACCATGGGTACCTCCGACTCGTCAGAGACTCCCGGGGCGTAAGGTCGGAGTCTACGCCCGGCGGTTGCGCATGGCATCCCCCTCGAGCGCTTAGGACCTCGGCACCGGCCCGGACTGGCTATTCCTCCTCGAACAGCTCGTCGTAGTCCTGGTTGTTCTCGGCGCAGACGTATTCGCCGATCTCCCATTCGGGATGCAACGTCAGCGTGCCGGAATAATGCAACGGCGCCGCGAACACATTCGGGTCTCGACACGTAGGCGTCGTACTCGATCGTGCTCGTACGCGGTTCGTCGGTAACGCTCGACGACGCGCAGATCCTCGGTGTGGCCGATGACCCGCGATCACGGTTCGATCGTTGAAGCCGCGCACGTCGACGACGAGCGTGTCGCCGTCCCAGCGTGCGACGGAGTGCCCCATCCACGCCGGCGCCAGATACTCGGCATGCTCGCTGTCCGATCGGCACGATCCGGAACTGGTGATACGCCTCGTACAGGATCGCGAGCACGTCGTGCGTGATGCACGATCTGGAACGGGAACGGAAGCATCGTCGCGGCCGGCACGCCGGGCGGTAAGCAATCGGCTCCGGTGCCGGCGTCGCGCTCGGTTGCCTCGGCGACGCGGAAACTCTCGGCGCCGCGTCACGAGCGTGACGTTGCCGACGAGGCGCAGATTGCGCTCGGCGATGTAGAGGCCGGATAGGTCGGGTTTGCCGTCGGCAAGGCGTGGGATGGCGTCCGGCGTTTTCGTCGTGTCTCGGGTTGTCGCGGCGAGCGTGCCGGCGACGTTCACGGTGATCGTGCGTGTGGTCGCACCGCCGGGGCCGTTGGCCGTCAACGTGTAGGTCGTCGTCGCGGTCGGGCGACACGCGTCTGCGTGCCGCGCGTCGCGACCGTGCCGACGTCGGGCTCGAGCGTCAGCGAGTACGCGTTCAGCGCTTCCCAGCGCAGCCGTCGTCGATTCGCCGGGCTCGATCGCGGCCGGTTCGGCCGCAAGCTCGCGAATCACGACCGCCGGGCTCGGCGGCGGAGTGCCGGGGAAATTGGCGGGCGGCGGCGCTTGCGCGAGCGATGCCGAGGTGGCAGCGACGAGAATCGAAGCGCCGACAAGCTCGCGCGCATCGCTCTTAGACCCGACTCGACACGCGGTAGACCGTGCCGTCTTCGATCTCGATCGTGACCGCACGCATCATCGGCGCACCGGATCGCGCCGGCACTCCCGTCAGCTTGACTCGCATGCCGGCCTTCAGCGTGTCGTGCCGCAGGCCGTAGCGATTCAGCAGCGTCGGCGGGTCCATCTCCATGGTCCACGCGGTCGGCTCGCCGCTCGTCGGACGGCACCGTGAGATGCATGACGACGTGCGGGCTCGCCCATTCGACGGACGTGATGGTGCCCGTCGATCGTGATCACGTTGTCGCCGTCGTAGCGTGCCCACGAGTGGTGGGCTTGCGCCGCAATGCGCAGCCAGGCTCGTGAGCATGAGCGCTGCGAGCGTACTGGACGACTCGACGCCAGACGGACTCATCGTCGCCCGGCGGCCGCGCGCTCGTCGGCACGTGCGCCGCTCAAGATGTTGAACATCGCGAGATTGCCCTCGTGGCACGCGTACTCGAACATGCCGTAGCCGTCGTCGCGCTTCAGCGGAAAGTGCATCGTCCACGGCGCGGTCCAGGTCTGCGGATCGTCGATCGTCATCTGATAGTCGATGGCGTCGTCGGCGACGCGCGTGAAGCGCTCGGTGATCTTGAGCGCTGCGCTATGCCGCTGACCGCCGCCGTTGACGCCGACGCCGGTGCGGTCCGTGAAGTTCGTCGGTCTCGACGACGAGCGTGTCGCCTTCGAAACGGCCGCGCGAGTCGCCGAGCCACATCTTGATGTCGGAGCCGACGTGCGGCCGGCCGTCGAGCGGCACGATGCGTGTCTCGTGGATCATCTCGTTGACGATCGCGACGTAGCCCGGCGCTTGGACGATCTGAGTGCCGTTGTTGTAGATGACGGGCAGGATCGAGCCGGCGAGACCGCGCGTGATGCAGCGGTCGTAGTTGCTGCGGTCCGCGTACGAGTCGGCGGGTCCGCGGCTCTCGCGATACTCGCGCAACGCGGCTTGGCGTTCTTGCGCCTGCGGCGTGAACGCCGGCATGCGGCCATTCGGCGGATCGACGATCAGCGACGCTTGGCGCTGCGGCTGCGCCGCGCTCGAGCCAGTGCGGCGGAGGGGACACGGCGCCGCCGACGTCGCCACCCGGCGTGCTCGCGGCGTCTTCGAGCTCGAAGTCGGCGTTGTCGAGCTCGTCTTGCCGCGACGGCGCGTGCTCGCGCTCGGCGAATTCTTCATCGGTGAGCACGTTGCGCGTGCCGAGTCGTTCTCGTCGCGCTGCATCGGCACGCCGACCATCTCGGTGCCGGGCCATTTGCCTTGCAAGTCCGGGTCGCCCCATGGCGTTCGCGGCGCGGTGTAGCTAGTAGTTTGCTCGCGCCGGTTTCCTGCGCGTTGCCGGGCGAACCGCGGCGCAAAGCGCGGCGAACCGCCGATGCGGCGACCGCGGCGCATGGCTCGCGAATCGCGCGAAGGCATCGCTGCTCGTCCAGCGCCAACCGTGGCATCGGCGGCTGCGCTGCACGATGCGGTCCTCCGTTAGCGAGGCTCGATGCGGAGCACCGCGCCTTCGTCCTCGTCGGTGATCACGTACAGCAGCCCGTCCGGCCCTTGCTGCACGTCGCGGATCCGCTGGCGCAGATCGACGAGCAGCGACTCGCGCCGCAGCTCTTCCATGCTCGCGTTGAACAGGACGCGGTCGAGCTTGCCGGTGCCCGGGATCTCACCGGTGCGCAAGCCGCCGATGAACATGTCGCCCTGTCCAAAGCGGCAGCTTGTCGCCGGTGTAGAAGGTGAAGCCCGCGACCGCGATCGCGGGCGTCCAGTAGACCGCCGGCGGCTCGAAGCCCTCGTGCGTCGGCAGCTTCGCCTGCCACGGCCCGGGGTAGGTGCGGCCGTAGCTCACGAGCGGCCAACCGTAGTTCTTGCCGGCGCGGATGATGTTGAGCTCGTCGCCGCCGTTCGGGCCGTTCTCGCTCTGCCAGATCTCTCCGGTGGTCGGATGCAACGCAATACCGAGCGAGTTGCGATGGCCGAGCGTGTAGATCTCCGGCCTGAAGCCTTGCTTGCCGACGAACGGGTTGTCGTTCGGCACGCTGCCGTCGTCGCGCACGCGCAGCACCTTGCCGCCGAGGTTGCCGGGCGCCTGAGCGTCGCCGCCGCTCGTCGCGATGTACAGCATGCCGTCGCGGCCGAACGCGAGCAGCGTCGGGCCGCTGTCGCCGGGCTCGGCGACGAAGACGTCTTTCGCATCCGCCAACGCGCTGCCAGTCCAACGTGCACGCGTGACTGCGAATGTCGTGCGGTTGTCGGACAGCGGCTTCGTGTAGCTCAGGTACAACGATTGGTTTTGCGCGAACTGCGGATGCAGCGCGATATCCATGTAACCGTGCACGGCGCCGGGCAGTCCCGACGTGCCGGTCGAGAACGATGCCGGGCCGCCCGCGACCGGATTCGGATCGAGCACGCCGTTGCGCATGACGCGCAGCTTGCCGTCGCGTTGCGTGATCAGCATCGTGCGCGTCGGGCAGAAACGTCAGCGTGAACGGAAACGACAGCGCCTTCGTGAGCACCGTGACGCGGATGTTCTGGCCTTCGCCGGTCGCGTAGTCGAACGGGCCCGCGCCGAGCGGTTTGTCGGCCAGGCCCGACGGCGCGACCGGAATGCCCATGCGGAACGGGACCTCGCGTTGTGCGAGCGCCGCCTGCGACGCGAGTGCCGTGAACGCGAGAATCAATGAGCGACCGACGGCCGCGGACGGAAAGCGAGCGATAGCCATGAAAACCACCCCCAAGTTGAAGGCCGCAGTATAGGGCGACAACCCTCAAGCCCCAAGACGCGCGCGGTCGCTGCACCCCAGAGAAATTTGGATTCCGGCGCTGCGTGGAATTGGCGACTCCGTTATGATTCCCGGCGTTCGGCGAGGATTCAGCATTCGTTCGGGGGCAAGATGCGGCAGGTTTCCGTACTCAAGTGGTTAGCGGTTTTGGCTGTTGCGGCAGCACTTCCTTCCATAGCCGCAGCACAGCAAGCGCCGCGCCGCATCGGGGGCCATCCGAACCTGAATGGCATCTGGCAAGCGATGGGCACCGCCCATTGGAATCTCGAGAGCCATGCGGCCACGCAGCTCAAAGAGTTCTGGCGACTCGGCTCGATCGGCGACGATCCCGGCCGGTCAAAGTGTCGTCAAGGAAGGCAAGATCCCGTATCGCCCGGAAGCGCTCGCGAAACGCGATGCGAACCGGGAGGGTTGGCCGAAGACCGATCCCGAAGCCGCCTGTTATCTTCCCGGCATTCCGCGCGCGACGTACCTGCCGTATCCGTTTCAGATCGTGCAGGGCGACGACGACATCTTGTTCGTGTATTCGTTCGCGAACGCGAATCGCGCGGTTCACATGAAGGACACGCGCACGATCGACGAGGTGCCGGTCGATTTGTGGATGGGTTGGTCGAACGGGCGTTGGGACGGCGACACGCTCGTCGTCGAAGTCATTGCCAACGACGATCGCACCTGGTTCGATCGCGCCGGCAATCACCACAGCAATCAGATGAAGGTCACGGAACGCTACACGTTGCTCGATCAGAATCGTATCCAGTACGAGGCCACGATCGACGATCCGGAGACTTTCACGGCGCCGTGGACGATCTCGATGCACCTGTACCGGAACACGGAGCCGAACGCCGAGCTGCTCGAGTTCAAGTGCGTCGAGTTCTCGGAGAATCTGCTGTACAACGAATTTCTGAAGGAGCCGCTGCCGTAGGCCGCGCTCGAAGAATCATTCAAGGAAGTAGGAGAGACAGGCAATGCGAATCAGTGGTTGGTTGGGCGTATTGAGTGGCGGCCTGTTGGCTGCCGTAGCCGCTCCCGTCATCGCGCACCATTCGTTCGCGGCCGAGTTCGACATCAATCGGCCGATCAAGCTCGACGGCGTCGTCACGAAGATGGAGTTCAGCAATCCACATTCGTGGTTGCACATCGAGGTCACGACCGAGTCGGGCGAGAAACAGCAGTGGCAG
Organism: uncultured Gammaproteobacteria bacterium; assembly: GCA_963741255.1. Taxonomy (GTDB): domain Bacteria; phylum Pseudomonadota; class Gammaproteobacteria; order Steroidobacterales; family Rariloculaceae; genus FEN-1219. The sequence goes on from CAVUHM010000005.1 coordinate 171,663, forward strand.
GTCGAAGGCGGCGCGCCGAACGCGTTGATTCGCCACGGTTGGAATCGCAATTCGGTGCCCGCGGGCACCAAGGTTCACGTCGAAGGCTTCCAGGCCAAGGACCGTTCGTTCCGCGCCAGCGGCCGTGACATCACGCTGCCGGACGGCACGTCGCTGTTCATGGGTCAGGGCGGGGCGGCCGCGCCGAGCGCGAACTAGCCCGCTTGTACTGAATAGAAAGAGACGGCGCCGCGGTGGGCTCACCGCGGCGCTTTTTTTCGTCCTGACGGGATCGCCGCTACTCGCCGGCGTTGATGTCGAAGACCTCGGCGCCCTCGCTCGGACGGCCGTAGATCCCGAGCCCCTGAGCACGCTGGGGCGGCTGCTCGCCGCGCGCGATCGCATCGGCGACCTGCTTGTCGAACGCACGCTCGCCGCTCAGCGAATGACCCACGGCCCCGTTGCCCTCGTGGCACGAGTATTCGAACGTCTCATAGTTCGGCTGAGTCGTGATCATGAGACGGAACGTGAAGGGCGCCGTGTAAGCTATTGGATCATTTACGGTTGCGACGTACTCGATCATGTCGGGATCGACACGCGTGAAGCGTTCGACCAACGTCATGGCTTCGCTGTGGCGGGTGCCGTTGCCGTTGCCGCCGATGCTCGTCTTGTCCGTGAAATTGTGGGTCTCGACGACGAGCGTGTCCCCGTCCCAGTGACCCCGTGAGTTGCCCATGTATTGCCGGATGCCGCCGTCCAAGTGCGGGCGTCCGTCGAGCGGAATGATCCGTGTGTCATGGATCATTTCGTAGCTGATCGCGACGGAGCCTAAGTTCTGGATGATCCGCATGCCGTTGCCGTAGATCACCGGCAGCGTCGAGCCCAGGACGCCGCGAGTGATGCAGCGATCGTACAGCGTGAAGTCTTCGAACTCGTTGAACGGCCCCGGACCGAACGTGCCTCGATCGCGGTTCGCGGCGCGGGCACGGCCGGCGGGCGTCATTTCCGGAACCCGGCCGTTCGGCGGGTCGACGACGAGCGACGAATATCCGAACGTGCGGATACCCCATTCGTTGCGGAGAAAGGTCTCGCGATTCGCCGCGGCATCCTTGCCGCCTTCGTCGCGGCTGGCGCGCTGCACGAATTCTTCGGGCGTCAAGGTTTCGCGAGTGCCGAACGCCTCGGGACGCTGCGTCGGCACGCTGCGCATGTCGTCGGTGCTCCAGACTCCCTCGAAGCTCGGGTCGCCCCAAGACGTGCGCGGCGCCTTCCACTTCGGATCCTTGGCGGCCGCGGCGGTCGTCTCCGCGGGAACCGCGCGCGCCGCGGACGGCGCGATCGACGGTCCGCCGCCGGCTCGACCTTGCGCGCCGGCCGGAGTCGAGAGCGCCACCGCGATGCAAGCAGCCAATGAGCACAAGAGAGGCGGGGCGAAACGCTTCATGCTGTTTCCTCGGATACAGGGCGTAGAGATGGATAGCAGAAAGAATAGGCCATCGACTCCGCGTCCTCCATGCGCCGAATCGCTAGTTTTGTTGTGCCAGCGCGGCGCCCAGCTCAGCGCGATCTGCGTCGCCGAGCTCCGGGCTGAAGTGGCAGATGCGATCGAGCAAGTCCGTCGTCTCGAAGTAGGTGCGCGCGCAGCCGACGTGCAGATATCCGCCGGGGTCGAACCGGTACTCATCGAAGAACACGAGCGCAATCCGCCATTCGCCCTTGGCAATCAATTCCCGGCATGCGCGGCAGTGCGCTCGGCCCGAGGTCGCGCGCTCGGCGCCATGGACGCGTGGTACGCGGCGATGCTCGATGCCGAAGCGGGCTTGCGTGCCGAGCGTCGCGAGCAACTGGTCGGCCGGTGCTTCACCGATGACCGCGAGCAATGTTTCGGGCCGCAAATAGGCGCCGCAGCGCAAGTGGAACCAAAGCGTCATCTCGCCGTCGCCGAACGCATTCGGCAGCCGTTCGCCGAGTCGCAGCTCGCCCTTCGCGATCGGACGGTTGCAGCCGCGGCACTTGGCGCGGCCGCTCGACGCGGGTTCGATCACGTGTGTCACGAGAGGATTATAAATGGCGGTCGGGGTGCCCGCGTGCGCTCACGAGCGCGCGGGCGCGTCTGTTAGGCTAGTTCCGCATACGAAGCCGAGCCTACCTTTGAGCGCATCGCCCGCCACCGCCTCGCAGCATGCGACGACCACCGCGTTCTCGGTGCTCGCGGCGATCAGCTTCTGCCATCTGCTGAACGACATGATGCAGTCGCTGCTGCCGGCGATTTACCCGAACCTCAAAGAGAGCTATGGCCTGACCTTCGGGCAGATCGGGTTCTTGACGTTCACGTTCCAGGTGACTGCGTCGCTGTTGCAGCCCTTGATCGGCTTCTTCACCGACAAGCGGCCGCAGCCGTATTCGTTGGCGGTCGGCATGGGGTTTTCGTTCGCCGGATTGTTGCTGCTCTCGCAGGCAACGACCTACGCGCTGTTGCTGATGGCCGCGGCGCTGATCGGCTTGGGCTCGGCGGTGCTGCACCCCGAGTCTTCGCGCGTCGCGCGGATGGCGGCCGGGAAGCGGCCGGGCCTCGCGCAGTCGCTGTTTCAGATGGGCGGCAACATCGGAGCGTCGATCGGCCCGCTGTTCGCAGCCGTCGTCGTGTCGCGCCACGGGCAAGGCAGCGTAGCCTGGTTCGCGCTCGCGGCGGTGCTCGGCATGGTCCTGCTGTTCGGCGTCGGCCGTTGGTATGCGTCCCACGGCATGGCCCGCATTCGCGCCCAGACGTCTCGCGACCACGCTCACGCGCTGTCGCGCCGCCGAGTCATCGTGACGCTCGGCATTCTCGTCGCGCTGATGTTGTCGAAGTTCGTGTATACGGCAAGCGTGACGAGCTACTACACGTTCTATTTGACGGATCGCTTCGCTGTCCCGGTTCGCACCGCTCAGCTGTATCTATTCGTGTATATGGCGTCCGTGGCTATCGGCACGTTGGTCGGTGGATCGCTCGGCGATCGGTTCGGTCGCAAATTCGTGATCTGGTTTTCGATCCTCGGAGTACTGCCATTCACGCTCGTGTTGCCGTACGCGAACCTGTTCTGGGCGGGTGTCTTGATGGTCCCGATCGGTCTCATCCTGGCTTCGGCGTTTCCGGCGATCGTGGTCTATGGCCAAGAGCTCGTGCCATTTCGTGTTGGCACCGTCGCCGGGTTGTTCTTCGGCCTCGCGTTCGGGCTCGGCGGAATCGGGGCGGCGCTGTTGGGCCAGGTCGCGGACGCGGCCGGCATACAGTTCGTTTTCAAGCTCTGCTCGTTCCTGCCCGTGATCGGGTTGCTCGCGGCGTTCTTGCCGAACGTCGCCGCCGCGCGCGTGGCCAAGGCGTAGCCTCGCATCATTAATATGTATAGCCGCAATCGCCTCGACTTCGCGCGTGACATAACTGGCGCGCATTTTCGGCGCAGCGGCGGACGGCTACGGAACTCGCAGTACGGATGCTCGCAGGCCGCGCGGTACCAAAAGCCGTCCTGGCAAGTTCGCCTACAACGGAGCGGCGGCGCGCCACTCGGTCGGCGACCGTCGCCTCGGAGTTTGCGCACCTTTACGATGCCGACACTTTCGTCTTAAAAACCCCTAGGCATCGGCGCGGACATTTGTCTACACTACGACCCCATCGCCCGCGTAGAGCTTGTCTAGTCGGCGGCGGATGGGTCGGGTAACTCTGGCCGGCGCCTACGACCCTGCGCAGGGGGCGAATAACTCGAACGAGATTGGGTGCCATGACCGAGACCCGCGAGATTCGGGCGAAGAGGTAAGACACCTCTTACGGTTGGGCAGGGGGAACTTGTGTACGGTGATTTTGCTCATCGGTACTTCTTAGCGGCTGTCGCCGCCGCCCGCAGCTTGCGGTTGTGGGCCGTTTCCCCTTGGGGGATCATTGGGTTTGCGGAGCGGCACTCGCTGAGGCGGGGGCTGCCTAATTGTTTTGGGTTTGTCGAACGAGATGGCTCTTTCCAGTGATGCTGGTCTGAGTCGTGTGCAGGTCATTTTCAGGAGGCGCTTGTTGTCATGATTCCTTTCAAAACCAAAGTAGCTAGAGCTACTGGCCCGCGCTGGGTCCACCTGCATGGTGGCGCTATTGCCGGCCGCTCTCGCCGCACCGGCCGGCGCGCAGCTGCAAGAAGCCCTGACGGCGCAAGTTCAGGTGGATCGCGACGCGGCTGCGTCGCAAGCGAGAATCGACGAGATCCGCGAGCGCACTCAGGACGCTGCGGGTCGCTACGCGCAGGCGATGGCCGACGTCGACAGCCTCGACCGCTACAACAACCAGCTCCAAGAGCAGGTGCGGTCGCAAGAGGACGGAGATCGGGTCGATCGAGCAGCAGCTGCAACGACATCGACACGACCAACCGCGAAGTGCAGCCGTTGATGCAGCAGATGGTCGATACGCTCGCGCGGTTCGTCGAGCTCGACGTGCCGTTCCTGCTGGAAGAACGCACGGCTCGCGTCCAGGAGCTCAAGGACATCATGCCGCGCGCCGACATCACGATCTCGGAGAAGTATCGCCTTATTCTCGAGGCGTACCAGATCGAGCTCGAGTACGGCCGCACGCTCGAAGCGCTATGAGGGTCGCCTCGGCACCGGCGCCGACGCCCGCACGGTCGAGTTCGCGCGCTCGGCCGCGTGTCGCTGATGTATCGCACGCTCGATGGCACCGAGACGGGCTACTGCGACGCGAACCAGAAGACGTGGGTCGTCGACGAGAGCTACCGGGAGGCCGTCGAAGAGGCCATCCGCGTGGCCAAGCGCGACGGCGCTCCGGATTTGCTGACCGTACCTGTTCCAGCACCGCAGGAGGTGCGGTCGTGATTAGAACAAGAACATTACTGCCGCTCGCGGCAGTCGTTGCTCAGTTCGCCGTTCCGGCGTTGCGCAGCAGAATCAGGCCGCATCGCACGCCGAGTTGCTCGATCAGGTCAGGAATGTCCGCTCCGACGAGAACGCGCTGTTCCAGCAGCGACGCGGCGAGTACGACAGCACGGCCGAGGCGCAAAAGGCGGCGTTGCTGCAGCGTGCGGAGCAGCAGAGCGCCACGCTCGACACCGCGTCGCAGCGGCTCGCGGACACCTACTCGGCGAACGAGGTCCGCATCAACAACCTGAACCAAGCAGTTGCGCGACAAGGCGACCGCGCTCGGTTTGGCCGAGTTGTTCGGATTGGCGCGTCAGGTTGCGAACGACACCTCGTCGATCTTGCAGCAGTCGTTGATCACGACGCAGTTCCCGCCGGCCGACGGCGAGCCGGCGCGCGACGAGTGGCTGCGCACGTTCTCGACGGCGCGTGAGACCCCGACTGCTGCGGAGCTCGAGCGCCTGTGGCTCGAGGTCCAGCGCGAGATGACCGCGACCGGCCAAGTCGCGAAGTATCGCATCCCGGTCGTGCAGCCCGGCGGCGAGTTGGTCGAGTCCGACGTGATTCGGATCGGTCCGTTCACGGCTACGGCGGACGGCCAGTTCCTTGCGTATCTGCCGGGTCTGCGCACGCTGAACGTGCTGCCGCGGCAATTGCCGCCGAACTTCATGGACATCGCGCGCGACTTCATGAACGCGACGACGGGTTACGCGCGTGCCGTGGTCGACTCGAATCGCGGTGTCCTGCTCGGCCTCTACGTCGAGCGCCCGACGCTCGAAGAGCGTATCGAGCTCGGCGAGGAGATCGGCTACATCATCATCTTCGTGGGCATTCTCGGCGCCCTCGCATGGCTCTACCAGCTGATTAGCCTCGTGCTGGTGCGGCTCGGCGTGAGCAAACAGCTGAAGAACCTGGATCGGCCGACGCCGAACAATCCTCTCGGCCGCGTGCTGCTGGCGTTCAAGGGCGACAAGACCAAGATCGAAGAAGACGCCGACGTCGCGGAGCTGCGGATCACGGAAGCCGTGTTGCGCGAGGTACCCAAGCTCGAGCGGTTCCAGGCGTTCTTGCGCCTCTGTGTGGCGGCAGGCCCGTTGCTGGGCCTGATCGGCACCGTCGTGGGCATGATCGAGACGTTCCAGAGCATCACGGAGTCCGGCTCGAGCGATCCGAAGCTCATGGCCGCGGGTATCGGCAAAGCCATGATCGCGACCGTCCTCGGTCTGTTCATCGCCATTACGCTGCTGTTCGGCAACTCGTTGTTGAACTCGCTGTCGCGCGGTCTCGTCCAAGTGCTCGACGAGCAGAGCGCCGGCATGTTGGCAGAGAGCATCGAGAAGAAGCGCCGTGCTTGAGCAACTTCCATTTGTTCGCGGGGTCATGTCGCTGTCGAATGACGGCGGGCCGTGGGTCATTTGGATTTTCGCCTCGGGCGTGCTGATGTGGGCGCTGATCATCGAGCGCTATTGGTACTTCTCGATGGTGTTGCCGAAACAGGCGGCGGCGTTGCAGGCCGAGTGGCTGAAGCGAACGGATCGCACCTCCTGGTGCGCTCGGCAGATTCGCACGGCCATGATCTCGCGCTTGAACGGGTCGATGACCACGGGCTTCCCGGTCATGCAGGTGCTCGTGCCGATGGCGCCGCTGCTCGGCCTGATCGGCACCGTGGCCGGCATGCTCGAGGTATTCGACTCGATGGCGCTGCGCGGCAACGCCGACGCGCGCAGCATGGCGAGCGGCGTGTCCGCCGCCATGATCTGCACGATGACGGGTCTCGCGGTCAGCATCACGGGTCTATATCCGGTCCACTATTTCCGTACCCGAGCGGTCCGCGAGACGGAGCTCTTGGCGGACAAACTGAGCCTCTAAGCCATGCGTAAGCGAAGAAACTCCGGACACAGCGACCAGGAAAGCACCGGCATCGACTTGGCGCCGATGCTGGACTTCGTGACGAACCTGCTGATCTTTTTCATCATCACAGCAGTGTTCGTCAAGGAATCCGGCCTCGAGGTCAATCGGCCGACGTCGTTCGAGCAGAACGAGTCGGACGCACGAAAGCATTCAGATCCAAATCCTCTCCGACGGCGAGATTTGGGTCGACAACCGGGCCGTCGACGTGCGCGCGGTCCGCGCGAACGTCGAGCGCATGAGCGCCGTGAACCCCGAGAGTGGTGTGCTGATCCTCGCGCAGGATCAGGCGCCGACGGGCACGCTGGTCGAAGTCGTCGATCAGGTGCATCTCGGCGGCATCTACAACATCACGTTCACGACGACGCAGTAGGCGACCGGAGTAGGGACCATGCAGTCACGACGACACGCGCCAGAGACCGAGGACACCGGAATCGACCTCGCGCCGATGCTCGACTTCACGACGAATCTGTTGATCTTCTTCATCATCACGACGTCGTTCATCAAAGAGGCCGGCGTCACGGTGTTCAAGCCGTCGGCTGAGACCGCCATCAACCGCGATTCCGGCAACCTGCTGATTGCGATTCGCGAGAACGGCGACATCTGGATGGATCGCCGGCGCATCGAGCTTCGCGACGTGCGTCCGCAGATGGAGCGGCTCCACATCGAGCGCCCCGACGACACCGTCGTGATCATCGCGGACAAGGAGTCCGATGCGGGTATGGTCGCGAAAGTAATGGACGAAGTGCGTCTCGCCGGCATAACGATCGTGTCGATTGCGGCCGATCCGGCGGGCTAAGGGAAAACGGAGGAAACCTAATCATGCACGCGTTGAGAGTCCCCGTTGCAGTGTTCGTCGGCGCGCTGTTCACGACAGCCATGTTCTGGGTGCTGTTTAGCCTCGTCAGCACGGCCTTCGACGTCGGTGACCGAGCCACGGCGGCGCGAATCGAGTTCTCGCGCATGCGCCGCGATACCGAAGTCGCGACCAAGCGCGATGAGAAGGTCGAGCGCGAACGGCCGCCGCCCACGCCGGAGACGCCGCGCATGGCCTTCTCTGCCAGTGGCATCGAGAACAACGTGGCGCAATTGACGCCGATCGTCGATGCGCGTGGCGCGATGTCGCGTATGTCGATGAGCGCCGGGTCGGACCGCGACGTCATCCCGCTCGTCCGAATCAACCCGGATTATCCGCCGCGCGCACTGAGCCGCGGCCTCGAGGGTTGGGTGCAGGTGCAGTTCACGATCACGGCGACCGGCACGGTCAGGGACCCGGTGGTCGTCAACGCCGAGCCGAAGAACATCTTCGACGACGCGGCGCTGAAAGCCATCGCGCGCTGGCGTTACAACCCGAAGGTCGAAGGCGGCGTGGCGGTCGAACGGATCGGCGTGCAGACGATCATTCGTTTCCAACTCGAGCAGTAGCCCGGGTTGGTATTGGTTCATCCGATAGGAGCTGGAGTACGTAGACATGGAACAGCAAGCTAACGGATCGTTGCGTTTGGTCATGAGCGGGCTCGCGCTCGCAACCGGCCTCATGTTCGGAACGGCCGGCTTCGCACAGCGGGCTGCCGAGGGAGATGCGCCACCTCCCACGAATATCGACGTAGCGACGGGCAAGATCCTGAACGAAGCGATCGAGCTCATGAACATGGAGAACTACGCCGGCGCGTCGCAAAAGCTCGGCACGCTGAAGCTCGAGAACCTGAGCCCCTACGAGCGGGGCAAGGTCGAGCAGATCATGTTCAACATCGCGTACTCGCAGGAACGTTACGAGGAAGCTCGCGGTCACCTCCAGAAGGCCATCGACTCCGGCGGCCTGAACGCCGTAGAGATCGATTCGGCTCGCTATCAGTCGGCACAGCTCTTCATGCAGGAAGAGAAGTGGAAGGAAGGGGCTGCCGCGCTCGAAGAGTGGTTCAAGACGGCGACCAATCCGAATTCCGCTGCGTATTACCTGCTCGCGGTTGCCTATTACCAGCAAGAGGACTTTAGGCGCGCGTTGCCGCCGGCGGAGAAAGCCGTCGAGCTGATGGACAAGCCGCAGGAGAATTGGCTCGGCATGCTTTCGGCGCTGTACTTGCAGGAGGAGCAGTACGACAAAGCCATTCCGATCTTGCAACAGCTCGTGTCGGTCGCACCTAGCAAGAAGACGTATTGGATGCAGTTGTCGTCGATCTATGGCCAGAAGGAGGACTATCCGAACGCGCTCGCGATCATGCAGCTCGCGAACTCGGCAGGCCTCGTGACGGAAGACGGTGAGATTCGGCGACTCGCGGACTTGCTGCTGTTCAACGACGTGCCCTATCGCGGCGCGCAGGTCATCGAGGCGGCGATGGAGAGGAAGCTCGTCAACCTCGACGACAAGCTGTACGAGAAGCTCGCGAACTGTTGGATCGCCGCAGGCGAATTCGATAAGTCCATCGCGCCGCTGCAGCGTGCGGGTGAGCTTGCCGCCAGTGGCGACACGTTCGTGCGCCTCGGTGAGGTACACGTGCAACGCGAGGACTGGCCGGCGGCGATCACTGCGATTCAACGCGGTGTGGACAAGGGCCAGCTCAAGGATGCCGGCAACGCACAGTTGATGCTCGGTATCGCGCATTACAGCCAGAAGAACTACGCGGCGGCACGGCCGTTCTTCGAGCGTGCGCGGCAGTCCGAGAAGCATCGGCAGATCGCGGACAGCTACCTGCAGGCCATTCGGGCGCAGGGTTGATTGTTTTTGGTTAGGAATTTTGCATGACGCGCATTTCGAAGAATAAGCTCGCTACCGTCGCCGTTGGGTTGCTGGCGCTGGCAGCGGTGAGCGACGCCGTTGCTCAACAGCAGACCGCCGGGGATCGCTATGCGCGAGTCCTGGCAGAAGCGGACATCACGGCGCGTTACAACGTGCAGATCGAGCAGCAGCTGCGTTCGCAGCAGGAAGAGATCGCCTCGATCCAGGAGCAGATCGCGGCCCTCGATGCTACTGCCGTCGACGTCCAGCCATTGCTACAGCGTATGTTCGATCAGCTCGTCGAGTTCGTGGCCAACGACGTTCCGTTCTTCAAGGAGGAGCGTGACACGCGCATCGCGCGTCTGCGCGACCTCATGGGACAAGTCGACGCAACGCCCTCCGAGAAGTTCCGCCGCGTCATGGAGGCCTATCAGATCGAGATGGAGTACGGCCGCACCATGAGCTCCTACAAGCAGACGCTGACCGACGGTCGCGAGGCCGAGATGGTGCGTCTCGGACGTGTGTCGCTGATGTACCGCACGGTCGAGGGCGGTGAAACGGGCTATTGGGACAACACGAGCAAAGCGTGGGTCGCCGATCCGGATGCGGCGGCCGTGATAGAGGAAGCACTGAGCATCGCCAAAGAGGAGCGGACTCCCGATCTGATCACGGTCCCCGTGCCGGCGCCGCAAGGAGGCCGATCGTGAGCGGCGCACTGAAGAGCAATCGTGGCGCGCTGTTCGGCGCATTGATCGCGGCGTCGTTGATGGCCGGTCAGGGCGCGGCGCAGCAGCAACCAGCAGCTCAGCAGCCGGCAGCCCAGCAGCCGGCCCAGCAACAGCCTGCGGCGCAGTCGGTGGATCTCGGTAGCCTTCGCCAGGCCGTGCAGCGGCTCCGCGACCAGGAGCGCCAGTTGGCACAGGAGCGCGAGCAGCGGTTTCGTGCCCTGCTGCAAAGCCAGGAGCGGGCAGCTCAGGAGGCCGTGGCACGACGCAATGCGGCCGAAGCCCGCAGCAACGCGCTCGATCGCGAGTGGAACAACAACGAGCAACGCATCAGCGAGGTCCAAACGCTATTGAACGAGCGATTGGGCAATCTCGGTGAGTTGTTCGGCGTCACGCGGCAAGTGGCCGGCGACTCGGCGACCGTGATGCAGCAGTCGCTGCTGAGCACGCAGTACGGCGTGCCGGCGGAGGGCGAGGAACGAGCCGAGTTCATGCGGCGGCTGGCCGGCGCGAAGGCGCTGCCGTCGATCGTCGAGCTCGAGCGTTTGTGGTACGAGATCGTTCGCGAGATGACCGACACCGCGAAGGTCGCGAAGTACCGCACCGGAGTGGCGCCGCTCGATAATCCGGACACGCCCGACGACGAGAGCAAAAGCCCTGTCGAGATGGATGTGGTCCGTGTCGGACCGTTCACCGCCAGCTCGAATGGCCAGTACTTGGGTTATCTCCCGAGCCAGAAAGCGCTGACGGTACTCGACGGCGTGCATGCCGAACGATTTCCAGAACATCGGGCGCACGCTTCAATCCGCACCGGCCGGCAGCGGCTACCAGAGAGCCGTCGTGGATCCGGCCAGTGGCGCGTTGCTGGGACTCTATGTCCTACGCCCAAACACGCTCCAGCGCATCGAAGAAGGCGAGGTGGTCGGCTACGTGATTATCGCCGTGGGTGCCCTTGGCGTGCTGCTCGCCGTGTTCCAGGCGGTCTATCTCGTGATGACGCGGCTCGCGGTCTCGGCACAGCTGAGGAATCTCAATCAGCCGCAGCCCAACAACCCGCTCGGGCGTGTGTTGCTGGCGTTCCGTGGCGACGGCAAGCGCATCACCAACTCGGAGCTCGCAGAGCTCCGGATCTCGGAGGCGGTGTTGCGCGAAGTTCCGCGTCTCGAGCGCTTCCAGGCGTTCCTGCGGCTCGCGGTCGCCGCGGGCCCGTTGCTCGGCCTCATCGGCACGGTCATCGGCATGATCATCACGTTCAAAGCGATCGTCGCGTCGGGCACGAGCGACCCGCGGCTGATGGCGCAGGGCATCGGTCAGGCCATGATCGCGACCGTGCTCGGCCTCGGCATCGCGATCCCGTTGTTGTTCATCAACGCGGGTCTCGCGGCGCTGTCGCGCTCGGTCACTCAGATTCTCGACGAGCAAAGCCAGTCTATGCTCGCTGACAACGTCCAGCGCAACCAGGCATAACCTTCTAGCCCGGCGGGAACGCGCGTGCGTTCCCGCCGACACCTGTGTCCGCCCCCTCTCCAACTCGCATGCTAGAGTCCGCCTGACTTGAGATGCGGAAGGTGGTCCGATGATCACGGGTTTTGTTGCCGAGGGTGGCCGGCTCCGCAAGATCGACGACGCCCTGTCCGAAGTCGCGAACCTCGTTTGGGTCGACCTCCTGAACCCCACGGCCGACGAAGAGACGTTGCTCGAAGCTCGTCTTGGCATGGACGTCCCGACACGCGAGGAAGTCGAACGCCTCGAGTTTTCGGGCCGGCTCTACAAGGAAGATGATGCCGTCGTGATGACGGCGACGTTGGCCGCGCACACCGACAGCGACGACTTGCTGCTGGTGCCCGTGGCGTTCGTGATCACGGACGGCAAGCTGATCACCGTCAGATACCACGAACCGCGGGTGTTCAAGACCTTCCCGCAGCGCGCCAGTGAGGCGAACCTCGGTTGTGCGGACGGCGAAGCGGTGCTCGTCGCGATGCTCGAGGCCATCGTCGACAGGATCACGGACATCCTCGAGCGCGCCGAGGAAGAAATCGACGGGATCTCGCGCGACATCTTCCGCAGCGAGGACCCGCGGCGCGGCGGACGGCAGCTCATGACCACGCTGCAGCTGATCGGGCGCAAGGGCGACATGTGCTCGAACATTCGCGATTGCCTGGTGTCGCTGCAGCGCCTCGCGGGGTTCTTCGGTCAGGTGCTGGTGGACCGGGGCAACGCCAAGGAGCTGCGTGGACGGGTCAAGACGCTCGAGCACTACTTGGGATCGCTCGGCGATCACGCGTCGTTCTCGTCGCAGAAGGTGACGTTCCTGCTCGATGCGACGCTCGGCATGATCAACATCGAGCAGAGCAACATCATCAAGATCTTTTCGATCGCCGCCGGCGTGTTCCTACCGCCGACGCTGATCGCCTCGATCTACGGCATGAACTTCAAGTTCATCCCGGAGTTCGATTGGCCGTGGGGCTATCCGTTCGCGCTCGTGCTGATGGTGGCTTCGGCGGTGCTGCCGTTTTGGTACTTCAAACGGCGCGGTTGGCTCTAACGCGCGGCGCGGCTCGTCGAGCAGTCGCTGCCACTCGGATTCGAATACGGCGCTGCGTTGCAGCGTCGCGGATCCGTCTGCGTTTTGGATCCATAGGAGCGCAGCGAGCTGCTCGCGTTCGGCGATCGCCGCGGCATCGTCGGGCCCCAGGCAGAGCAGCGCGGTCGCCCAAGCCGCAGTCGTCGCCGCGTCGCGCCCGACGACGGTCACGGCCAACAGCGAGTGATCGATGGGCCATCCCGTTCGCGCGTCGATCACGTGACCAAAGCGGCGGCCGCCGTCGTCGAAGAAATGCCGATAGGCGCCGCTCGTGATCACGGCCGTGCGCGTCTCGGGCGGAATCGTGAGCGCGGGTCCCGGCGTCAGCTCCGTCGATGATGGGTGCTCGACGCCGATCCGCCACGGCGTTCCGTCGGGTTTGGCGCCGCGGGCGACGATCTCGCCGCCGATCTCGGCCAGATAGGCCGCGCTGCCGTGCTCCTCGAGCACCGCCGCGAGGCGGTGAGCCGAGTAGCCCTGGCCGATGCTGGCCATGTCGAGCGCGAGCTGGGGCACGGCCTTGCGTGCGTGCGTTTCGTCGACCAGCTCGAGACGGTCGATGCCCACGAGCGCGCGAGCCTCCTCCAGGGCCGACGGCGACGGGATCGCGGGCTGGTCCGTATCGAACCCCCAAGCCTGCACCAGCGGGCGGACGGTCGGATCGAAACAGCCGTTGCTGGCTTCGTGCACGTCCTTCGCTAGCCTGAATAGGCCGATCAGCTCAGCCGGGAGCTCGATCGGCAGGAGACTGGTGTTGGCGTTGAACTGCTCGAGAATCGAATCGCTGCGATAGTTCGACAGCAGGGCATCGATTCGGGCGAGCTCGTCCTCTGCGGCGGCGGCGACCACGGGTTCCGTGCCACCGCCGGACCATTGCAGGGAGTAGGTCGTGCCTTGCGCGACTCCGGTGATCGTCCGAGTCACGGGCGGCGGCGACGAGCAGGCAACGACGAGCGCCGCGATCGGCACCATTGCCGCCGTGCGCACGTATCGAAGCCAGCTCGTCATGCTCCACATCATCGGTGACCGTCGCGGACGCGGCAACCGAGCAGGGCGGGCGATCCGTCGCTGAACTTGAGCCGGGCGGCAGTATATAGTCCGCGCGTGACCACGACCCGCTCCGAGGACGTCGACTCCACTGCGCCGTCGCGAGCGCGCCTGCGTTATATCGTCGGGCGTGTTCATCTGTGGCTCGCGTTGTTCCTGGGCGTGTACATCGTCGTGATCAGCTTGAGCGGCAGCGCCGTCGTGTTCCGCCGCGAGTTCAACCTCTGGCTCGTGCCGCGCACGGTCGCCTCGACCGATGGCGTGCGATTGACCGGCGACGAGCTCGCGCGCGCCGTGGCCGCGACCTATCCGGGCGCTACCGTCGTCGAGGTCCGTGAACCGCGCCGGCCCGAGCGTCCGGTGCTCGTCGTGCTCGAGCGCGAAGATGCGGTCCGGACGGACCGGTTGTTCGATCCCTATGCGGTGCGGGATCTCGGCGAGACGTTTCCCCCGTTCCTGCGTGCCGTGGAGTGGCTCGTGGATCTCCACGACAACCTGCTCGCCGGAGACACCGGCCGCACGATCAACGGCGTCGGCGGAGCATTATTCTTGGTGCTGCTCGTGACCGGCGCATGGATCTGGTGGCCGGGCCGGCGCAACGTGCTCCGCAGCTTGAAGATCGGGAGACCGCAGGCGTCGCGGCGGTTCGTGCGTCAGTTGCACAACGTCCTCGGTATCACGTCGTTCTTGCTCTTGTTCGTGTGGGCGATCACGGCGATCTACTTCGCGTTTCCGGCACCTTTCGAAGGCACGATCGACTACTTCGACCCGGATCTCAACGATGCTAGAGCGCCCCGGTGAATGGGTGGTGCTGAGGTTGATCGAGCTCCACTTCGGCAGGTTCGGCGGCCTTTGGGTTCGATTCCTGTGGGTCGCGCTGGGGTTGTTGCCGGCGATCCTATTCATCACGGGCTTCATCTACTGGTGGAGCGGCGTCGCACGCCGCCGGGTTGCGGCGCGGTCGGCTAGCTGAGCTGCCGAAGCTCGGGTGGCAAGATCCTTCGACCGTCAGAAGGGTGGTCTGAAGAACGTCAGCATGCGGCCGCACAGCATGACGGCGACGAGAAATACCAGCGAGGCGGCTGCGACTCGTTTCGCGCTGCGCGGCGCATCGTCGTGCGGGCCGAGCGCTCGGACGCGATCGAACTCGCGCCAGTAGAACCACGCGACGTTGAGCCCCATCAAGACCAGGAACACGACCTTCAGCTTGAACGCATTGTTGTAGAAATACTGGTCCGGTTGACCGGCGATGAACATCGTGCCGGTCACTATCGACACTGCGAATCCCGCGAGGCCCCATCGCAACGTCGCATGGATCGCACCGGGTGTGAGGCCCTTGGCCAGGCCGAGCACACGCAGATCGAACAACCCGACGGTTCCGGCCATCAACGTGAGCCCGCAGAAGTGCAGCGACTCGCTGATCGGCCATACCCAGCGGTAATCGATCACGAAGAAATGCAGCCGAGTCGTGACGATCCAGTCGATCAGGGCGTCCATTCAGTAGCCCTCGCTCGCGAGCAGGATGCTGTGCGTATACGCGAGCAGGCGGCCCGCGAAGATCGTCCCCGCCCACAAGATCAATGAAGCCGCCGCGAGCCATCGCATGCGTGCGCTGACTTCGCGTGCACCGCCGGTCTCCGCCGCCAGCATCTCCCTCTTGACCAGCGCGAGCACCCACATCGCGATTGCGATCATCAGCAGCTTCGCGAAGAACACCCAGTTCGTCAGCGCCTTTGCGGGATAGGCCCACAGCAGTACCAGGCCGGAAAGCGCATTGATGCCGAAGCCAAGCAACATCACGCGATACGTCCCGACCATCCTGATCGGCGGCACCGTCCGCGCGGCGAGCAACCACACGTCGATGCCTACATTGATACCCGCGAGCATCGCGAGGCCGAGCGTGTGCAGGTACAGGATGAACGGGAACGCGAGCAGGGACGGGGATTCGCGGACCCAGACGCTGAGAGCGCTGTGCTCGATGCTCGTGAATAGCTGCATCATCGCCGACGCTCAACCACGCAAGATCTCGCTGGGGCGCTTGCGCATGTGAATGAAAGGCCACGGCGATGTTTCGGTGCCCGGTTCGACCGCGACTTCGATCAGGACGGGGCGCGCCGCCGCGAGCTCGGTTTCGAGAGCGAGCTCGCAGCTCGCCGGGGCTCGTGACCCGCCGCGCGGCAACGCCAAAGCTCTCGGCGAGCTTCACGAAGTCGGGGTTCGTGAGACGCGAGCCGATCGTGCGCCCGCCGAATTGCAGCTGCTGGTCTCGCAAGACATTGCCGTAGGAGTGGTTGTTGAAAACGATCGTCACGAGCGCGATGCGGTATTGCGCGGCCGTCGCGAGCTCCTGAAGGCCGAACATGAACCCGCCGTCGCCGGTGATCGAGACCACGGCCTTGCTCGGATGGGCGACCTTGACGCCGAGCGCCGTCGGAAACCCGAAGCCGAGCGTGCCTTGAAATCCCTCCGAGATGTACGTTCGCGGGCCGAGGATCGGCAGCGCGCCCGTGTACGTCGTGAACCCGACCTGCGACAGCTCGGGGACCACGATTCCATCACGCGGTAGCACCGCACGGAGCGCCTGCAGGTACGCGGTCTGCGGTTGGATACGCTCGAAGGCGAGGGCGGCGACACGCTTTGCGGCAGCGATTTGCTCGCGGCGAGCCGGGTCCGGCGAGACTCGCGAAGCGAGTGCTTCCACGAGCTTGCGGCACCCGGCTGCAGCGTCGGCGACGATGGCGACGTCGGGCTCGAAGCGCAGCATCTCGGCGGCATCGATGTCGATCCGAATCAGTTTGGGTCCGTATGACGGTTTGCGCTCGTAGCGCATCGCGTCGCCCCAACGCATGTACGGCATCTCGAGGCGGCTGCCGATACCGACCAGCACGTCGACGTCGTCCCATAGCTCGCGCGCGGCCACACTTGCGACGCCGAGCGCGTGATCCTCCGGCACGATTCCGCGGCCGCTGCGAAACGCCGTCGTCGGTGCCTGCAGCGTCTCCGCGAGCGCGCGAACTTCGTCGGCGGCGTGTTGTGCGCCGGCTCCGCACATGATCATCGGCCTCTTCGCCGTCGCGAGCAGGCGCACCGCGGCTGCGATTGCGTCGGGGTCCGGTTCCGGCACCGGGTCCGGAGCAGAGCGGGCCGCTGCCGGTGCAGCCGTCCCTGTGGCTGCCATCGTGTCCCAGCACATCTCGACGGCGACGGGCCCGGGGCGTCCACGGGCAGCCAGTCGAAACGCCTTCGCGACGAGATCGGAGGTATCAGCCACGGTGTCGATTCGCCAGGCGTCCTTGATGAACGTGCGTAACGTGCCTGGTTGG
The DNA here is from genome assembly GCA_963741255.1 of uncultured Gammaproteobacteria bacterium. Taxonomy (GTDB): domain Bacteria; phylum Pseudomonadota; class Gammaproteobacteria; order Steroidobacterales; family Rariloculaceae; genus FEN-1219. The sequence goes on from CAVUHM010000005.1 coordinate 188,835, forward strand.
TCGGCGAGCTCGTGCAAATGACCGCGGCCCCGCCCCAGAAACGACGCTGGCACCTGACCCGTCAGACACACGACCGGCGCGCAGTTGCCCATCGCGGTGCACAACGCGGCGGCCGCGTTCAGGACGCCCGGTCCGGGCACGACCGTGAAGACGCCGACCCGGCCGGTCGACTTCGCGTAGCCCATCGCCATGTACGCGGCGGCTTGCTCATGCCGTGGCACGATCAGCTCGACGTCGCTGCCGTGCAGTGCGTCGAACAGAGGATAGGTTTGCACGCCGGGCACACCGAAGATCGTGGTCATGCCTTGCGCGCGCGCCGCATTCACGATCGCTGCGCCGCCGGTCGTTGTAGCTACTCGAAACGACATTTCAAGTAGTACTCATATAGTTGTTTTGTAAAGACAAAAATACTCGAAAAGAACGTCGTACCCGAACAGCCGAGACTGAGCGTGTAGCAGGTGAATAGCGCCGCGTTTTCAACGCCATGACAGGGTTGCGATGCGGGTGCTAGCAGTCGCGCGCAGCAATCCGGCGGGAATGAACTTCGATGACGGTCTCGAGTGCACGAGTCGCAGTGTATCGAAGCGTGCCGTCGGCGATAGCCCGGGCGGTGGGTCGCGTGCGCCGCCTGCTGCCACGCCTCGTTGGTTGGCTTGCGATTTGCGCCACCGGGTGGGTCGGTTGGGGCGTCGCGCAGGCGCACGGAATCGCCGGGGACGACCAGGCTTTCCTTCTGCGGGCGACCGGCGCTCACATCGGGCCGTACATCTATCTCGGCGCGAAGCACATGGTGACCGGCTACGACCACCTGCTGTTTCTGGCCGGCGTGATCTTTTTCCTGTATCGCCTCAAGGACGTCGCGGTGTACGTGACGTTGTTTGCGATCGGGCACAGCACGACACTGTTGATCGGCGTGCTCGGCGGATGGCATGTCGACGCCTACCTCGTCGATGCCGTGATCGGCCTGTCCGTGGTCTACAAGGCGTTCGAGAACCTCGGTGGGTTCACGCACCTGGGTTTCCAGCCGAACACGAAAGCCGCGGTGCTGTTCTTCGGTTTCTTTCACGGCTTGGGGCTCGCGACGAAACTTCAGGATCTGGCGTTGTCGAAGGATGGGCTGGTCACGAACATGGTCTCGTTCAACATCGGTGTCGAGATCGGGCAGTTGCTGGCACTCGGGTTGATCTTGATCGCGTTCAATGTGTGGCGACGAACCGGTGGGTTTCTGCGCCACGCGTTCGCGGGCAACGTCGTCTTGATGATCGCGGGATTCGTGCTGGCGGGCTTTCAATTGACGGGATACTTCGTCAGCTAGCGCACGTCAATTGGTTCGACTTGGTTTTCGGAAAACGGAAGGTGATCACCATGCATACTCGTCGTTCATTAGCTGTGGCGGCCGTTCTGTCGCTCGCCACGGGACTCGTGTTCGCGCAGGCGAGCTCCGAGGTCCAGGAGCGTCGACAGGAGATCGACAGCCGCGGCTCAGACCACGCTCGACGACCTCATGAGCAAAGACGCGGGCGTTCGGGACTTGTATGGGCGAGCAGCCGGCTACGCGGTGTTCACGGTCACGAAGGGTGGATTCATCGTGTCGGGCGGCGGCGGCAACGGCGTCGCCGTGAACAAAGCCACGGCGCAGCGCACCTACATGCGAATGGGGATGGCGGGCGTTGGGCTCGGAATCGGCGGCCAACGCTACAATCTCGTGGTCCTGTTCGAAACCGACGATCGCCTGAACAAGTTCGTGGCTGGCGGCTGGGACTCCAGCGCGACGGCTGAAGCAGTTGCCGGGCAAGAGGGCGTCGCGTTCCGGTCGAGCTTCATCGACGGTATGGCGATCTTCCAGGTCACCGACAAGGGCCTCATGGCTTGGGCCGACGTCAGCGGCACGAAGTTCTGGGTCAACGAAGAGCTGCGTTAGAACGACAACCGGTAAACGAGTTGGGCGGCCTCGGTAGCCGCCCGACGTGTTTCATGAGCCCGCTCGATCCGCTCGATTTCTACGACATCCGAGCGCTGCTCAGCGAGGACGAGCGGCTGATCAAGGATACCGTCGCGCGCTTCGTCGACCGCGAAGTGCTGCCGATCATCGCCGACTGCTTCGCCGCCGCGCGCTTTCCGATCGAGCTCGTGCCGCGGCTCGCGGAGCTCGGCTTGTTCGGCGCCACGTTGCAGGGGCATGGTTGCGCCGGCTTGAGCTACACCGCGTACGGGCTCATTTGCGAGGAGCTCGAGCGCGGCGACAGCAGCATACGCAGCTGCGTGTCCGTGCAGAGCAGTCTCGTGATGGGCTGCATCGCAGCGTGCGGATCGGACGAGCAGCGTTCGCAGTGGTTGCCCGCGCTGGCGCGCGGCGCGAAGCTCGGCTGCTTCGCGCTGACCGAGTCTCAAGGCGGCTCGGATCCGGCGCAGCATGCGCACGCGCGCGCGACGACGCGGCGGCGATTGGGTCATCGAGCGGCTCGAAGATGTGGATCACGAATGGCGCGCTCGCCGACGTGGCTATCGTGTGGGCGCAGACCGACGAAGGCATCGGCGCATTCCTGGTCGAGAAGGGCACCGGCGGATTCGCCGCGCGGTCGATCGAGAACAAATTGTCGTTGCGGGCGTCGAGCACCGCGGAGCTGATGTTCGACGCCGTGAGCGTGCCGGACAGCGCGCGTTTACCCGAAGCACGAGGGCTCAAGGCCGCGCTGCGTTGCCTCGATGATGCGCGTTTCGGCATTGCGTGGGGCGCGCTGGGAGCGGCGCGTGCGTGTATCGATACGGTCCTCAAGTACGCGGAGTCCCGCGAGCTGTTCGGGCGTTCGTTGAACAGCACGCAGCTGATCCAGTCGCGGCTAGCGAATGCGGTCCGCGGACTCGCAAGCGCGCAGGTACTGGCCTGGCGACTCGCGAGATTGAAGGACGAGGGCAGAGTCGAGAGTGCGCAGGTGTCGCTGGCGAAGTGGAACAACGTGCGCATGGCGCTCGACGTCGCGCGCGATTGTCGCGACATGCTCGGTGCGGCCGGCATCACGCTGGATCTCTGCCCGATGCGGCACATGCTGAACCTCGAAACCGTCGTGACGTACGAAGGCACCGAGAGCATCCACGAGCTGATCGTCGGTCGAGCCATCACGGGGCAGAGCGCCTTCTAGACTCAGTTTGGGCGGCGCCTGTGCTAAATTGCGCACCGTTCTCGGGCTAGGTGGCAGAGTGGTCATGCAGCGGCCTGCAAAGCCGTGTACAGCGGTTCGATTCCGCTCCTAGCCTCCAGTAACCCTCTCCGGCGAGTCCAAGTCGTGCGGAAGCGCACGTGCCTTCGTCCTTCAAATCGGGTTCCCGGTGCTCGGTGCTCCACGGCTTGACCGTCGCAGCCGACGGTGTCCATGATCAACGGGGAGTCGAGAGCAAGGGGGGGCACCAAGTGCGTGCATGGCAACGATTCGTGATCGTCGCGGCGACGGTTGCGGCTTTCACCTCGCCGGCGGCGCTGGGCCAAAGCGACGACGGGTTGCGTGGCTCCATTCAGCCGGGTCAGACGTTCCAAGAGTGCCGCAACTGTCCTGACATGACGGTGCTGCCGCCCGGCAAGGTCACGATTGGTTCGCCGCTTGAGGAACCGATGCGCCGGGAAAATGAGTCGCGGAAGGACATCACGTTCGCGCGTGCATTTGCGATCGCGACGACGGCAGTGACTTGGAATCAATGGGAAGCCTGCGTGCGTGATCGTTGGTGCGACGGCATCGCGATCGACACGGCGCTCCGGACGGGTGAGAACGGCGAGCCGAATCCCGAGTATCGAGACTGGGGACGAGGCACACGGCCGGTCGTCGGTGTGAGCTGGTACGACGCGCAAGCCTTCGTCGGTTGGCTGAACTGGAAGACGGGCGAAGACGACGCGTACCGCCTGCCGTCCGAAGCCGAGTGGGAATACGCGGCACGTGCCGGCACGACGACGGCGTGGCCATGGGGCACGGAGCTCGATCACGACTACGGCAACTTCGGCCAGGCTGACGGCGGGCTCGGCGGGAAGGCAGAAGGACGGGATGTTTGGGTCGACGAGACGGCACCCGTCGCGTCGTTTCCGCCGAACGCCTTCGGCGTCTACGACATGCACGGCAACATCTTCGAATGGACCGAGGATTGCTACGAAGCCGACCGCGCGCATACGCCGCCCGATGGGACGGCCAACAAGGAAGGCAACTGCGCGAACCGTGTGTTTCGCAACGGCACGTTCATGAGCAACCCCTACATGCAGCGTTCGGCGCGACGCGGTGCGCCGTATCCCGCGACGCAGCGGGGCAGAAACTACCTAGGGTTCCGGGTCGCGAAGACGCTGCCCGGAGCTCCATGAACCTTCGCCAATTCGATCTCAACCTGCTCGTCGCGCTCGACGTGTTGCTCACCGAGCGAAACGTCACACGGGCGGGCGAGCGTTTGTTCCTGAGCCAGCCCGCCGTTAGCGGCATCCTCGCGCGCCTACGGCACGCATTTCAGGACGAGCTCCTCGTGCGCGTGGGCCGAACACTCGAGCTGACGGCGTTCGCGGCCGATCTCGCGGGACCCGTGCACGACGCTGTCCGTCAAGTCGAGGATCTGCTGAACCTGCGTCGGCCGTTCGAGCCCGAGAGCGCGCGCTGGTCGTTCCGCGTCGCGGCCAGCGACTACGTTGTCTTTCTGCTGCTTGGCAATTTGTTGCGATCGTTGACGGATCGTGCGCCCAACATTTCGGTACGGTTTCTCGCGCTCGAGCCGAGCGCCGGCGAACGGCTCGCGGCCGGCGAGCTCGACTTCGCGGTGTTACCGGCGGAGCTCGAGCCGAGTCTGCCGTCGCTGCCGTTGTTCGAGGACACATGGGTCTGTGCCATCTGGTCGGGGCACCCGCATACGCGCGATCAATTCACGCTAGACGAGTTTCTCGCGATCCCGCACTTGAGCTTTCGCCTTGCCGGTCCAGACCATGGGTCCATCGCCGAGAGCTACCTCGCCCAACTCGGCTTCGAGCTCAAGATCGTCGCTTCCACCGAAAGCTTCGCAATGGCGCCGTTCTTGTTACGAGAAACGCCGTTCACGACGCTCGTACCGCGCCGCCTGGGCGAGCGGCTGCAGCAAGCCGCCGAAATTCGGCTAATCGAGTTACCGCTCGACATCCCACCCCTGCGCGAGAAGCTGATCTGGAGCCCGCGCTACACGGCGAGTCCGGCACACGCGTGGTTTCGCGTACGGATCGCCGACGTCGCGCACGCGCTCTGAACGAGGCGCTCCGAGCCTAGCCCCGGCGTAGGTATCGGTACCGCCGATAGTCGGTATTCGCCGATTTCATTTCCCAACGCAGGCGGGGGGTCCAACGATGACGACGGTTTCCTCGCGGTACGGAGGCGTCGTGAAACGCACAGCGCTGTCTTGCACCTTGCTCGGCGCATGGCTCGTGGCGGTGGCGCTACCCGCAGTCGCGCACCACGGCACGCTCGTGTCGTACGACCGCGACCAACAGTGGACGCGCGAGGTGGTCGTAACACGCTTCAATTACGCGAATCCGCATCCGCAGATCTTCTTCGACGTGACGGACGACGCCGGCAACGTCGTCCATTGGTCGGGCGAGCTGTTGCCGAACCCGGCCGGATTGTTGCGCGTCGGTTGGACGAAGTCGCGGTCGCTGCAAGCGCTCGCCCCGGGGAACAAAATCAACATCACGATCGCGCCGGCCCGGGCGGGCGGTGTCGTCGGTTTGGTGCTCAGGATGCGAAATCTCGAGGGTGCCGACGTCGTGTCCGATTCGGTCCCGTATCCCGAGGCGCCTGCCGCGCGCGGCGTCCCAGCCCTGAGCGCCGCCCAATGCTCACCGCCCGCACATCGCTCGTAGTTACAGCCACCGCGATGCTCCTCGCCGTCGGCTCCGCTTCGGCTCAGCCGCCGCCTGGTCCACCGCGAACGGGCCCGGGTTACCCGCAGGTCTACGACCCCAACATGCCGTTCGACTCTAAGGAGATTGCGGGCATCTGGACGCCGAACGCCGTCGGGTTCGGCGGCGGCGGGCGCTGCCGCGACTGCGGCGATCGCGGCTTCAGTCACGAGTTTCCGGTGTTCACACCGGAAGGGCAGGTCGCGTTCGACGCAAACACTCCGTCGTACGGCCGCGCGCTCGGCACCGCTGACGCCGAGGCGCACCCAGAGGAGCACATCGGCCGGCGGCGCGCGCAGCCGCCGGCGCTAGGCAACGATCTCTATCAGCAGTGCAATCCGATGGGCATTCCGCGGGCGATCCTGTATCCGGATCCCGAGGAATTCATCGTGTTGCCGGATCGGATCTTGCAGCATTTCCAATGGGGTTACGGGCTGCGGACGATTTGGATGGATGGCCGCCCGCTGCCGTAGACCTGAGGAAGTCGACATCGCGCGCTGGTGGGGCTACGCGGTCGGGCGCTGGGAAGGGAACACGCTCGTGGTCACGTCGACCGGCTACGACGGACGGAGCTGGATCGATCACTTCGGCTACCCGCACAGCGACATGATGGTGCTCGAGGAGCGCTACACGCGTGTCAACTACGACACGCTCGAGCTCACGATGACGTTGACGGATCCCGTGTACTACTTAAAGCCGTGGGTGTCGGAAACGAAGCGCATGCACCTGATCCCGCGCGACTTCATCAAATCGTCGGGTTGGAGCGGTTTGCTCGAGGACCTGTGCGCTCCCGTCGACGAGGTGGATACGTTCAACCGGCTGATTCGCGATCCGGCCGGTACGGGCCAGCCGGCGGCGCCGCCCGCGCGCTAGCCCTCGCGTCTAGCGGCGCGCGAGTTGCGCGTTCGCGCACTCGCTCGGAGTATCGTGACATGATGACGATCATTCGCGACCGTGTGCAGGATGCGATCGACAAAGGACAGACGCAGGACACTCGCTAATGACGCACGTCGACGAGGCACGGAGAGAACGGATGCACAGACTATTCTGGAATCGAACGACAGGTGCCGCTATGGCAGCCGTCATCGCGGCAGGCACGTGGCCCGCGTGTGCCGCGGCTCACCATTCGTTCGCGATGTACGACCAAGCCCAAGTCAAGACGCTGACGGGAAAGTTGACTCGTTACATTCCCGGCGCGAACCATGCCCAACTGATCTTCGAGCTGCTCGAGCCGGATGGCACGCCTATCCTCGACGCAGCCGGCAAGCCGGTGTTGTGGGGCGTCGAGACGGGGCCGGCCGCGCGAATTGCGCAGCAGGGCGTGACACCCGACAACTTCCCGCCCGGCACGATCGTGACGGTGAGCCTGAATCCGCTGCGCAACGGTAAGACGTTCGGCGCGATGCCGAACGGCACTCCGATCGTGCATTGCGGCACCACGATGCCCGAGGGTGGCTGCACGGTCGAAACCGGCCGTACGTTCCTCGGGCAGAACGACTGAAGGACGAGGACGCAATGCGAAAGTCGACTATTGTCGTTGTCGCCGCGCTCGGCTTCGCCGGCCTAGCGAGCGCGCAGCAACGCTACTCCGGCGTCGAGCCGCCTCCAGGCATCGAGCCGCTGCCGGTCGATCTATTCACGACCAAGAACTACTACCTCGACCGCGAGCACTGGACCGACCCCCGCTACGCGCGCTGCAACACGCCCGCTCAGCTGACGAACATGTGGGTGGGGCAGCGCGTCGGGCATTGGGGCGACTGCTCGTACGGAATGAAAATAGACGAGCTCGTGAGCCCATACCCTTACGAGACCGCCAAGGAACACTACGAGGCGCTGCGAGCGCAAGCCGATCGCGACGGCGGCGTGACTGCGCATACGCGCGCCACGCTTCCCGACTGGGATGGCTGGTATTTCCGCGGCACGTTTCAGCGTCCGCCCGAAGGGCAATGGCTGAACGGCAACTTGACGCAAGCTGCGACGATGTTGTCGCTGCTGACGCCCGAGTATCAAGCGCGCATGACGCAGATGAATTACCACGAGGCCGTCAACAACGCGCCGCAGTGGATGGCGTCGTTCTGCTACCCCGAAGGGCTCATGCGCTGGTGGTACGTTTGGGGCATCCGCGACATGGAAGTGCTCGTGACGCCGAACCAGGTGCAATTTCTCGCCGGCGTCGCCGACAACTTCATCCGCAAGGTACTGATCGGCCAGAATCACACGCAGCTGCTTCCACAGTGGTACGGCGAGACCGTCGGGTTCTGGGACGACGAGACATTGATTGCTTGGACGGCGAACGTGCAGGGCTGGACGACGAGCCATTCGATGATCGAGTTCAGCAACGAGCTCGAGGTCATCGAGATCATCCGCCGCGCGCCGGACGGCGAGGGGCTCGTGGTCGAAGCCGTGTTCTACGACGCTGAAGCGTTCGCTCGACCGTTCCGCATCGTGACGCCGTGGACGCGCACGGGCGGCATCGAGAGCCCCGAGCGACGCTACAACTTCGTCGAGTGCCGCGTCGAACGGGATCGTGCTCGGGCCGGACGGGCGGCCGTCGCAGGTGACGCCTTTCGACGAAGGCTACATCGATTTCCTGGGCCGCCCATGGGCGCAGAACTGGGAGAAATTTTTCGAGCAGGGTTGGGAGCGGCCGTCGCCCCTCGCGCCGAACGTCAACTGATTCCGAGGAAGCTCAAGTGCGGATTGACCAAACATTTCGCGGCCGCATTTCTCGCCGTCGGCCTGTGCGCCGGCGGCATGGCGCAAGCGCAATCCGCCGCTGACGCGCGCCAAGTCGTGACCGGCGCCGCCGAGGCGCTCGGCGGCATCGACCGGATTCAGGCGCTCAAAACGATCCGTCTGCGCGGTTACGGGCACGACCCGTATCAGGACGGCGGCAGCTTGATCACGACCGAGCCGACGGCGCCCGAGAAGATGACGATCATCACGGCCTACGAGCGCGTGATCGATCTCGCAAACGGCCGCACGCGAGTGCGTGCGAAGCAGTCGCGCGCGTTCGTGTTCGCCGCGGAGGCGATGATGGTGGGCCGCCCCATCGACCAGGCGCTCGACGGCGACGTCGCGTTCGACATGGCGCCTGGCGGCGCAGCGCGGCGCGCTTCCAAGGAAGCCGCGACGCAACGGCGCATGGAGCTGCTCGCGAATCCGATCGTCGCCGTGCGCACGGCGCTCGATTCGCGCAGCCGTGTCTCGAACCGGCGCACGGAAGGCGCGGCGACGCTCGTCGACGTGGCGACGGCGGCGAGCGACTCGTTCACGCTCGCCGTGACGACGGCCACGGGCCTCCCGCTTTGGGTGCGGTGGGTTGGGCCGCACGAGAACTCGGCGACATTACGTACCGCACCGAGTTCAGCGGGTACGAGCCGGTTGACGGCGTGTGGGTGCCGATGAGCTTCAACACGGTGTCGGACTTCAGGGACAACGTGCAGCAGCGCTTACACGTCGACCGCTACGTGCTCGACGGCGACGTCGGCGACCTTGCCGCGCCGGCGGCCGTGCGCGCGGCATCCGACGCTGCGCCCACGTATACCGTCGAGGCGACGCCGGTCGCGGAGGGCGTGTGGTTCTTGTCGGGCAGCGGCGGCGCGAACTCGGTCTTGCTCGAGTTCGCGGATCACCTGACGTTGTTCGAGGTACCGACGAATCGAGCGTGGACGGCGGCGCTCATCGCGAAAGCGCGTAGCACTGTGCCGGGGAAGCCGGTGACCGAAGCCATCACCTCTCACCACCACTTCGATCACCCGGCGGGTTGCGGACCGCGATCGCCGAAGGCCTCACGATCGTCACGCAAACGGGTAACGTCGCCTGGTTCGAGGAGCTCGCGCGACGGCGTCGAGGCGTTTCCGGATGCGTTGAGCCGCAATCCGCGGCCGCTTCAGACGCGTGCCGTCGACGATCATCTGCGCCTCAGCGACTCGAAGCTCACGGTGACGTGTTATACGCGTCGTGTTCAACAACCACATGGCCCACGGCTTGATGGCGTACGTCCCCGAGCATCGGTTGTTGATCCAGGGCGACCTGTTCGATTTGAACTGGGAAGTCTACTCTGGGGCAACACGTACGAGGACAACGTCGCGCATCGCAAGATCGACGTCGAGCGCGACGTGCCGGATTACCACGGCCGCGTGCTGCCGCTCTCGGAGGTGCGCGCGAAGCTCGCCGAGCAAACGCGCAACGCCGAGCAGTTGTGCGCGGGTGGCGAGACAGCTATCAATGCCGGGCTGTCCGCTCGCGTGGGAAGACTGACCGACGATGTCTCCGTTCCGATCGGCGGCTAGCGGGGGCGCTCTACGGGCGCGGCTCGTTGCGATGGCGGCGATCGTGATGGCGGCGCTGCAAGGAACAGCCTCTGCGTCACCCGAGGCCGAGCGCCTGATGGACGAGGTTGCGCGTCGCGCACGGCCGCCGAGGCCATTCTAGGTATCCGTATCTGCAAGCAGATGGCTACGGAATGGAGGCGTATTTCTGGGCGGTGGGGACGCCACGGCCGACCCCGATGCCCCGCAGAAGTGGGCGGAGAACCCCAATTTTTCGTCGATCTGGGATTTCGCCAACGATCGGTACCGCACGCAGTATCGCCACAACTTCCTGTTTCCGTTCGGCGGAACATTCGGGCACAGTTTTTCGCTGTCGTCTTGGGGCATCGATGGCGGCGTCGGCTACACGATTTCCGCAGCCGCCCAGGCACTCGCCTCGCCGATTGGACGACGGGTGGAGCGTGGTTCAAGCCCGACGGCACGATCTTCAGCTGGTGGTTCGCTGAGCCATCCGCTGGCGGCCGTGCGTGCGGTGCTCGCGGGCGCTGCCGTTACGGAGAACTTGCGGATCGAGGGCGACGTATCGGTCGTCGATCTGATCATCGACTATGGCCATGTCACCCTGGGGCATCGAGCCGCGGACGCTCTTGCCCCGCTCGGTCCGTTGGACCGCGCCGCACCAGAATCTCGGCCAGGTCGTGATCACGACGAGACGTTCACCGCTGGGACGGCGTGCAGTTGCCGTTCGCATGGTCATCGAGCATCGACTGGCGCGACACCGTGATTCAAACGCGAGTTCTCGACGGCTACTACATCAATTCGAGAAAACACCGGACATCGCGGCGCCCGCCGCCGTGCTCGCGCAACCGCCGCCCCCGCGGCATCGCCGCCGGCCGCACCGATCACGGCGACGAAGGTCGCCGACGGCTTGTGGCACATCAATCCGGGCGGCCACACGGTCATCGAGTTCGCGGATCATCTCGTGATCTTCGAGATGAGCGGCACCGTCGCACAGGCGCGCGCCGCCATTGCGTTCCCAACACGCTCGTGCCGGGCAAACGGCTCACGCACCTCATCGTGTCGCATCACCACTTCGACCACACGCTCGGTTTCCGTACGGCCGTCGAGGCAGGGCTCACCGTCATCTCGCACCGGGGTAACGAGGAGATCCTCACGGACATGGCCGCGCGGCCGGCGCCGAACTTGTTGGGGCTAGTACCAGAACCCGAACGGTGTACCGCTGAAGTTCGTCCCGGTCGATGGCCATTTGCGCCTGAGCGATGAACGCATGACGCTCGACCTCTACGAGGTCGTCAAGCACAACCATATGGCCAACGCGGTACTTGCCTACGCGCCGGAGAGCCGCACCTTCATCGAGGCCGACCTCGCGACGCCCGCCAATCAATTCTCGTTCTGGGCCGAAGCCTACGAGGACAACTTGGAGCACTATGGGCTCGAAGTGGAGATGGTCTCCCCGAATCATGTCGCGCGGCCGATGACGCACGAGCAGACATTGGCATGGATCGCGGAAGGCGTGCCGCGAGCGCTGGCTCGGTGCGATCGAGCTAGCCGCGCTCGGCCGCCCGGTGCCGGGTTGCCCGCCGCACATCTACCGCGATTGGCGCGAGCGGTTCGCCCAATAACCCGGCTCAGCGGAACAGCAACGCTGCGAAGTGGTAGAGATCGTTCTTCCAAACCGGGAACGTGTGAGCACCCGCATCGATGTACCACTTGTGCGGCACGTTCTGCGCGGCCAGTTGCTCGTGAACGCCGGCACTGATGTTGAAGAGCCCGTCCTCGTTGCCGCACGACACCCACAGGAGCTCGTTGCCGCGCCTTGGCCGGGTCCGACACCAGCTCGGCCGGTGGCTTGGTGTTCGGCGCCGATGAGAACCCGCCGACCCAAGCGAACGTGTCGACGTTGTTGAGCCCAAAGTTCAACGACTCGGCCGCCACCCATCGAAAGACCGGCGAGGGCGCGTTCCGTGCGATCGGGCGTAGACCGAATAGCGCGCCTCGATGAACGGAATCAAATCGCCGATCAGCTCGCGCTCGAACGCCGCGTAGGCCTCGAACTCCACGGCCATCGCAGCGCCGCCAGGGCCACCGGGCCCACCGCGCGGACCGGCTGCTGCGGGCGGGCGGTGCGCCCGCAGGGGGACCGCCGGCCGTCGCCGCCGCCACCGGAGCCGCGCCGCCGGGACCCGCTGCACCCAGCCCGGCACCACCAGGACGACCGCCGGCGAACAGGGTCGACGGCGCGTTCGACGCGCGTCCATTCGGCATCACGACGATCATCGGCACGGCTTTGCCGTCGGCAATCAAATTGTCGAGGATGGCACCGGCAGTGCCAGGGCCTGGCCAATGCGTCTCGTTGCCCCCGATGCCGTGCAACAGATACAGAACGGGGTATTTTTGTCCGCCGAGTAACCCGGCGGCAGGTCGCCGAAGCCAGCCGCTGTCCCGCGTGACCTTGAGTCGAACTGGTAAAGTGCGCCAGCGCGCGGGCACGCCTTCGCGACGCGCGTCGAACCCAGCGGGCGCAGCCGCCAGCGTTGCGTCCGGACGCGGTTGCGGTGGGTTGCCGAACTGCGATAGCGCCGTGCCGGCCATCATGGCAACGGCGATTGTCAGCGTGCCTGTTGCAACGGCCCGAAAACCAACGATCGACATGGCGCTTCCCCCTGTGTTGTTGCCGCTTACCGATCGTAGCAACGCGGCTGGACCGCAGTCGCGCACAGCTCCCGAAAATCGCCGAAAAAGACTGAAAGCGCCTGTGGCTGACGAAAAACGCGGGCGCTTGCGCTACTCTCGCGCACATGCAAAAAGCAAACGCGATCCTGTTTGTGCTCGCTGCTTCGGTACCGCTCGCGCTCGGCCAGTCCGCGGGCGCGCAGACAACGTCGCAGCATCGGT
>CAVUHM010000006.1:0-38773 GCA_963741255.1 uncultured Gammaproteobacteria bacterium
GGGATCAAGCACAACAACGCGCCGGACAGCAATGACACTGCCACCGCGAATATCATGACGTTCGCGTCGATGCTGATCTCGAGCGCACTCGGCAGCGCGCTGCCCGCCAAACGTAACAGGGCCGGCAACGTCGCGGTGGCGAGCAGCAATCCGGCAGCGCCGCCGACGACCGCGAGCACGACGCTTTCGCCGAGCAGGCTTCGCGCGATCGCGCGCGACGAGGCGCCAAGCGCCGCGCGGATTGCGAGCTCCTGCCGACGCCCTTCGGTGCGAACGAGCAGCAGGTTCGCGATGTTCGCGCATGCGATCAGCAGCAACATTCCGATCGTGCTCATCAGCACGAGCAGCACCTGGTCGAGGTCGCCGACGACTCGATCCTTGAGCAGTTTCAGGCCCGGCTGGATCCGGATCGAGTCGAGTGTGGTGCGCGACAGTCCCGGCAGGGCGCGAACGTGTCGTAGTAGATCGGGATCATTCGTGCGACGTCGGCGTTCGCGTCATCGAGCGTCGCGCTCGTCCTTGAGGCGCGCGATGACTCTCTTCGCCAATCGGCCCGGCGAACGACCTGGGCACGCACGGGCTTGCGCCGGTGTCAGCAGCTCGGCCTGCTCCTCGAGGAATCGGAACGTGCGCGGCAGCACGCCGATGATCTCGGTCGGCGCGCCGTCGAGCATCAATGTGCGGCCAACGATGTCGCGCGCGCCACCGAATCGGCGTTGCCAGTAGCCGTACGACAACATCGCCGTCGGCGCGCTACCGGGCGTGTCGTCGGCTTCCGTGAATCTCCGGCCCAGCATGGGCTCGACGCGCAGCGTCGGCAGGAATTCGAACGTCGCGCGGACCGCCTGAATTTCCTCGGGGTCGCCGCCACCGGTGACGGTTGCCGTGTTCGCGAATTCCAAAGCGCGACGGATTCGAACGTCGTGTTGTTATCGCGGTACGTGAAGTAGAAGCGCCGGCGACGCGTCGTGCTCGTCGTCGTCGACCGCGGGCATCAGGTGGCGGACGGCGACGAGACGGTCCGACTGCGGGAACGGCAGCGGCTCGAGCAACACGCCGTTGACGACGCTGAATATCGCGGTCGTCGCGCCGATCGCGATCGCGAGCGTGACTACGGTCGCGAGCGCGAAGGTCGGCGTTCGCAGCAAGGCACGAATGGTGTGGCGCAGCATCGTCCCATCCCCGCGAAGGCGATTTGGCCACGATAGTGCAACCGGCATGCCAGCGCTGGACGCCAGCGCAACCCACTGAATTTACTCGCGGCACGCGTTGGCTCGGCCACGCAACATCCGAGGCCGCGTCCCGAATTCGCGGGCGAGTTCCGAAAACGCGACGAAGCGTAGATACTGTCGCGCCTGCGCTCATCCCGAGACATCAGCGAGCTGCGAGCCATTTGAGCAAGGAATTGAACGACCGCGTCCTGTTCTGCGTTCGCGGCTGGGGCATCACGATCGAGCGCACGACGACCACGCGGACGTCGCTGATCGTGCACGGCAAGCGCGGCGATAAGCCCATCGTGCTGAAGATCGTCAAGGAGCAGGGCGACGAATGGCGTTGCGGCGAGATCGCCGCAAAGTTCGGCGGCCGCGGCGTCGTGCAGGTCTACGAGCACATGGCCGGCGCCGCGTTGTTCGAGAAGCTCGACCCCGGCGAGCCGCTCGCTGCATTGACGCTCGCCGGCCGCGACGACGAGGCCACGGACATTCTCGCGATGATGCTCGGCCGCATGGTTCCGGGCGATCCGCCCGAAGGTTGCCCAACCGTCGAGCAATGGGGCGGCGGATTCGTGCGCGGCGCGGCGCTCGGCGACGCGCGGCTGCCGAGCACGCTGCTCGATCCCGCGCAACGCATCTACGCCGATCTTGTGCGGACACAGCGCGAGCCCGCGCTGCTGCACGGCGATCTGCATCATTACAACGTGTTGTCGGATCGCGCGCGCGGCTGGTGCGCCATCGATCCGAAGGGCGTCGTCGGCGAGCTCGAGTACGAGCTCGGTGCAGTGCTGCGAAATCCGATCGATCGGCCGGACCTGTTCGCGACGCTCGGCTGTCGTCGAGCGCCGGCTCGAGCAGTTCGGTCTCGTGCTTGGGCTGGACGTCAGTCGCGCGCGCGGTTGGTGCTTCGCGCAAGCAGTTCTGTCGGCGATCGCGAGCATCGAGGACGGGGATGCCGTCGAAGCCGACGCTGCGTTGACGCTCGCGCGCGTGCTACTCGACTCGAGCGCGTTGCGCGCCGATTTCCTCGACTGAGCGGGTCGGAGCCAATACGACAAAGGCTGTCCGCTATCGGGCGCATAATGCGCCGGCGGCGGCGAAGGGGGAGCGCCGTGATCAAGGTGCAACGCTTGAGCAAGATTTTCGGCGATCCGAAGTCCGACAAAGCCGTCAGAGCCGTCAACGACGTGACGTTCGAGGTCCGGCCGGCGAGATCTTCGCGTTCCTCGGTCCGAACGGCGCCGGCAAGACAACGACGATCCAGATGCTCACGACGCTCCTGAAGCCGACGAGCGGCGAGATCGCTATCGACGGTCTCGATCCGGTCGCGCACCCGCTCGAGGTGCGCAAGCGTTTCGGCATCGTGTTCCAGGACCCGAGCTTGGACCAAGAGCTCACGGCGTACGAGAACATGGATCTGCACGGCGTGCTCTATCACGTGCCGCGCAAGATTCGCAGCGAGCGCATCGAGGCGTTGCTCAAGCTGTTCGAGCTCTGGGAACGGCGCACCTCGTTCGTGAAGACATTCTCGGGCGGCATGCGGCGCCGGCTCGAGATCGCGCGTGGTCTGCTGCATACGCCGAAGATTCTGTTCCTCGACGAGCCGACGCTCGGGCTCGATCCGCAGAGCCGCAATCAGCTCTGGACGCACGTGAAGCACTTGAACGAGACCGAGGGCGTCACGGTGTTCCTGACGACGCACTACATGGACGAGGCCGAGAGGACGGCGCAGCGCGTCGCGATCATCGACCACGGCCGCATCGTCGCGCAGGGAAGCGCGCAGGAGTTGCGCGAGCAGACAGGCGCCGACTCGCTCGAAGGTGCGTTCTTGAAGCTCACGGGCACGACGATCCGCGACGAGGCGAGCACGAGCGCGGACCAGATGCGGCAGATGGCGAAGATGTGGCAGAGGGGTCGGCGATGAACGTGATCTTCGTGTTGTGGCTGCGTGAGGTGAAGCGCTACTATGCGGTCGCGCGCGCAGATCATCGGCTCGCTGGCACAGCCGCTGCTCTATCTGCTCGTGCTCGGCTTCGGTTTCGGTGCCGTGTTCCAGCAGGCGGGGCAGGGCAGCTACCTGCAGTTCGTCGCGCCCGGCGTCATCGCGATGGGGATCCTGTTCACGTCGATCTTCTCCGGGATCGGCCTGCTTTGGGACCGGCAGTTCGGCTTCCTGAAGGAAACGCTCGTGGCGCCGGTGCCGCGCCTGCAGATCATGGCGGGCCGCACGCTCGGCGGTGCGACGATCGCGATCATCCAGGGCACACTCGTGCTCGTCGTCTGCATGATCGCGGGCTTCAGACCCGAGAGCTGGGCCGCCGTGCCGCTCGCGCTCATGTTCATGGCGCTGATCGCGATCGTGTTCGCTGCGCTCGGCACTGCGATCGGCTCGACGCTGCGCGACATGCAGGGCTTCCAGCTGATCATGAACTTCCTGATCATGCCGATCTTCTTTTTGTCGGGTGCGCTGTTTCCGCTCGAGAACCTGCCGACGGCGCTCACGGTCGCGACGCGGCTCGACCCGTTGTCGTACGGCGTCGACGGCTTGCGCTCGGCGTTCATCGGGGTCAGCCACATCGGCGTGCTGCTCGACGTGTCGGTGCTCGCGGTGCTGTCGTCGCTGTTCTTGGTGCTCGGCGCCTGGGCGTTCTCGAAGATCCAGGTCTGAGACAAAAGCCCGGCCGTCCTTGGACCGGGGAGGGTCCGTTACACCGCTACCGCGTCGCGCCGTCGAGCGCCGCAGCGGCGCGCTGCCGCTCGAAGTCGCTGCCGATCGTCGCGAGCGTCGTTCGGTAGGCCTGCGATCACGTCCGCGTCTTGCGGCAAGCTGGCGCGACGGCCATCAGCAGCGTCGCGCAGTCGAAGTCGCCGCTCGATCTGTTGCCCGGTCGTAAGCAGCGCCTTCCAGCCGACCGGCGTGAGCTCGGCGCTGTCGGCCAGCGCCGTCAGCGCGTTACGAAGCTCGAAGTCGCTGCCGATCGATGTTGGAGGCCGTCGTGTAGGCGCGAGCCAGCGTGTCCGATCGCGCCGACGCGCGACGCGGCTCGGAGCGAGCAGCGTTCGCAGCTCGAAGTCCGAGCCGACCTGGCTGGCCCCGACCTCGATCGCTTGGCCGACGACCTCGTCGCTCAAAGCGTCGTTCATCACGACCGGCGATCAGAGCGAGCCGCAGGTCGAAGTCCGACCCGATCGAGCGGCCAACGTCGAGATAGGCCGTCGCCGCCTCGGCGTGTTCGGCAGCGAGCTGACGGGCTCGAGCAGCATGCGTGCGTCGAAGTCCGAGCCGAGTCGCGTGCCGGCTTCGAGCAGCGCGACGAACGATTCGCCGGTCGGCATGCTGCTGGTCGTGCACGGCGGTCAGCGTGGTGCGCAGGTCGAAGTCGGAGCCATGTTGTCGTCGGCGAGCGCATCAGCCTGCAAAGTCGGCGGGTGCGATCGTGGCGGTCTCGGCGTACTGCGACCGTGTACAGGCGCTGTGCGAAGTCCGAATGGATCAGCGCGATCTCGTCGAGCAAGCCCGTCTGGCCGCGGTTCTGCGAGCAGCCACGCGACGCGCTCTCGCGCGTTGATCGCGGTCTCGCGGAGCACGATCGGCATGACTTCGGCCACGAAGCGGTCGGCCTCGGGACCCCAAGGCTGCTCGTCGCCGTCGACGAAGAACTGCGCGTACGATCGTCGCCGTTCGATGCTCGTGAAGCGGCGCGCGGAGCTCGTCGCCGTCGCGCGTCATGCGGATGTCGAGGGAGCCGTCGTCGTCGAGCGCCGCGACGCCGCTGCCGTCGGGGGCCGAGTCGACGTCGCCTTCGCCGCGGACGCGCAGCGTGCTCGCCGTCGACGGTGATCCGGAAGTTCATCGAGCCGGTCGCTACCGAAATCCCAGCCGATCGCGCCGTCGCGGACCGCGGTCGCGATGAAGAACAACGCGATGCCGATCAGGATGACGTAGTTCATGCGGCGGCTGCGGCGAGTTACGCGCGATCGAGTAGAACGCGAGGTTGCCGACGCCGGTGGCGCCGAGCAGCACGGCGATCGCGCCCGGGCGTGACGTCGTCCCAGCCGAACATCTCGATCAGCGCGAAGCCGACGGCCAGCGACGTCAACACGACGCCCCAGCGCAGCGAGGCGTGGCGGCGCTTGCTGCTCCTCGTTCAGCACGAGCGAGCGGATCAGCTCCTCGGAGGCTGTTCGCGGCGATCAGCTTGCCGCGCATGCGCGCGTCGACTAAGGCCTTGATCGCGTAGGTGATGCAGAGGAAGAGACGTGATCGGGATCAGAACTTCGAAGCGCATCGTGGGTTTCTCGCATCTGTGCTCCGGGCCGATATGGCTGGGCTTGTGACAGGAGATACGCTCCGCCCGGCGCCGGTTGCAAGGCCGGCGCACGCGAAGTACGTTGCAGATGTCGCTGCCGATGGGGTTGCAACCGGTTTCAGGCCTCAGCGTATCGACTACAGGATGGGTCAATGCGAGCCACCGAGTATCGACGCCGACCGCGTCCTGGTCGAAGCCGTATTGGCGGGCACTCCCGGGGCATTCGAGACGTTGGTCCGCGACTACCAGCGCCTCTGTTGGCACATTATCGATCGCATGGTTCGGCACCCGGACGATACGCGCGAGCTCTGCCAGGACACGTTCCTGCGGGTCCACCAGTACCTGCACCAGTACCGGTTCGAGAGCGCGCTGAAGTCCTGGATCGGGCAGGTCGCGTACTCGGTCGCGCGCCGGCATCTCGAGCGCAAGCGCATACCCGTCGTCCACGTCGACTCGGACGACGATGCGCTCAGCTGGTCGAGCAGGTGTCCGACGGGTTCGACCTCGAGGAGGCCAGCGCGGACGCGGAGCTCGGCGCAGATCTTGCAAGCCGAGATCGAGGCGTTGCCGCCCTTGCAGCGGACCGTGCTGACGTTGTATCACTTGGATGAGGTGCCGATTCCGGAGATCGCGGTCATCACGGGTCTCACGGCCGGCACGATCAAGAGCCACCTGTTTCGGTGCCGCGCGCGGCTGCGAGACCGGCTCGAAAACGCGTAGGAGTAACGGAATGAGCACGGAGCGAGACATCGACAAGGAACGCGAGCAGCGCGAGTGGGAAGCGCAGGAACGCGCGGTGCGCGCGGAGCGCCTCGGCGATCGAGTCGGGCACGACCCGGCCGTCGCGCAGTACCGGCTGATCGAGCGCGCGTTGCGCAACCCGCCGCTGAGTCGAATGCCGAGCGACTTCGCGGCGCAAGTCGCCGCGCGCGTCGAGCGCAAGGCGCGCGCCGGCAACGAGCACGTCGAAGTCTGGCTCGGCCGCGCGCTCGTGGCGTTGCTCGTGCTCGCGGGAGCGGCGGCCGTGGCGATATTCCTCGGCGACGCGCTGCGCGATCTCGCCGAGAACTTCACGGTGCCCGAGCGCACGGCGTTCCGCGTGCAAATCGTCGCGAGCTGGGCCGCGGCGATCGCGGCTTGCGTCGGAGTGTCCGCGGCGTTCAACTTCGGACGAAAAGGCTGATCTAAAGGAGCGGCGGCCGACTCGATGGATCCGGTCGCGCACACGTTTGCCGGCGCCGCGCTAGCGGCCGCCGGGTTGCGCCGCGCGACGCCGCTGGCCGGCGCCGCTTTGATTCTTGGCGCCAACGCGCCCGACGTCGACGTGTTCGCGTATTTCGCCGGTGAGCTATGACGCGATCGCGTTTCGGCGCGGCTTGACGCACGGCGTGCTCGCGCTCGCGCTCTGGCCGTTCGTGCTGGCAGGTCTCTTGCTCGCCTGGGACCGCTGGGTTCGGCGCCGGCGCGATCCCGCGTGCCGCGCCGGCCCGTGCCGGGCCGTTGCTCGCGGTCTCTGCGCTGGCCGTCGTCACGCATCCCGCGCTCGACTGGCTCAATAACTACGGATTGCGCTGGCTGATGCCGTTCGATGGCCGCTGGTCCTACGGCGATGCGTTGTTCATCGTGGATCCGTGGGTGTGGTTGATCCTCGGTGGCGCCGCGTTTCTGACGTTTTCGAAGAGCCAGCTCGCGCGCGTGCGCTGGGCCGTATTCGCGCTCGTCGCGAGCGGGATCGTCGTGGGAACCGCCGAGGCTCGTGCCGTTGCCGACACGCGTGCTCTGGACCGCCGGCATCGCCGCGCTGCTTGCCGCGCGCTGGTGGCTACGCGATGCAGCGCCGGTCACTCTCGAGCGTGCGGCCCGTCGGCGCGCTCGTCGTCACGGTCGCCTATATCGTCGTGATGGTGTCGTCGAGCGCCGCGGCACGCGCCGACGTTCGCGCCGCGCTCGCGGCGCGCGGCATCGTGGCGGAGGTCGTGATGGTCGCGCCGGCGGCCGGCGATCCTTTCGGCGGCGAAGTCGTCGTCATGACGCGTGACGAGTACTACACCGGCGACTTCGACTGGCTCGCGCAGCCGCGCTTGCGGCTAGCCGACGAGCGCATACCGCGGCCGCGTGGCGCAATCTTCGAAGCGGCCGCGCGCGTGCCCGACGCACGCAAGTATCTGGTCTGGTCGCGATTCCCGGCGATCGACGTCGAGCCCGGGCCGGGCGGCACGACGCTCGTGCGGTTTACGGACGTGCGCTATCGCGCTGACGACCGAATCCCGGGGCCGACGGTGCGTCTCCCGAACGACGTTGAAGGCGACTGACGAACCGTCGTTCTACTCGTCTTCCAACTTGCGCGGCGGCATGTCCTGCACGCGGTCGGTCCACTGCACCTCGGGCCACACGTGCACGCGCGATTTGAAGCGCCAGCCGGCCGGCGTCTTCTCGAACGTGTCCTCGTAGCCGCCTTCCCAGTGCACGATGTCGCCGCGGCCGTTCGTGTCGTTCGTGATCGTCAGCAACGTCGAGACCGCATGCGCGCCGGTCGCCGTCGGTGTGATAGCGGGGTTGATGTTGAGGTGGAACGCCTGGCCTTCGATCGATTGCGGCCGGCACGCCGTGTCCGTGCCGCCGCCGGCGCGTCGCAGTTGCTCGCGGCCGCTGAACCAGATCTTCGCCTTTCCCCATTCTTGCGACACCCCGAACGTGGCGTCGGCTGTGAATTGATCCGCGTAGTCGTTGCCGTTGTTGCGGCAATGGTCGAGTAGGTGCGGGTAGCCATCGATCAACGCGCGGATGTCGACGATGTCTTGCGCCGTGAGCGGCTTCGCGCCGTCTTGCGCCTCGCTGGTTCTCACGACTCCGTTCACCGCGATCCACGCTGTGGCCGTGAGTGCGATGACTCCGAGGATAGTCGCTGTCTTGTTCATGCCGTGAGCTCCGTCTGCTCGATCACCCAGATGCCGTTTTTTTGCATGGCTATTTCAGCAATTCTTGGATCTTGGCTATGACGGAAGCCTCCTCGGGCCGTGCCGTGATCGGGCACGGCTGCTCGCGGAGCGCGCTTTCGCAGCTCGAGCGGCCCGGGAACTCCTCGTAGAACCTGCCGAGTGTCGGCGTCGCGGCCAAGGACCAGTGCGTGCCGAAAATCTGCTGCGCGACGTCGAGCTCCTCCCAGAGCAGGCAGTCCGCCAGCATCACGCGTCGGTTCCGCGCGCGATCGATCCAGCGCCAATCGACGAGCGTTTGCTCGAGTGCGGCGCAATGCAGTTGCAGCCGCTCCAGCGTGCTCTTCGCCAACGCGCCTAGATCGACGCCGGGGTATCGGACCTCGGCCCACAGCAATATCGCGAGCGGCGTTGCCACGTCTTGGTACAGGCTCGACGTGAGCATTCCGTGGCGCAGATTGTCATCGTCGGACAGCGACGCGGCGTCGCCCAATGCCTCGTGCACGAACGCCGCGATCATCAGCGTCTCGGCGACGAGGCGTCCGCCAAAATGCAAGATCGGCAGCTTCTGGAACGGACCCGTCAGCGAGCGATTGTCGCGAATCGCGCGCCACGCGCTGAAATCCGCGCTCAACGGTACGCGCTCATCCGTGAATTGGATCTTGCGGGCCTTGAAGTAGTAGCGGATCGATTGTGCGCGTGCGCGAGCGTCGAAATAGCGCAACGTGATGGGTGGGTGATTCGCCATGGGCAGCTTGTTTCCGAGCCTAATGCGGGCGCAAGCATGACACGGCCGATGGGGTTTTCGGAACGGGGCCGCCAGGACTTAAGATGCCGGCATGGGCAAGCACACCCCGAGGACCGTACGCCGCGCCGTCGCCGTTGCCGCGCTTGCCTCGGTTGCGGGAACCGCCGCTCCGGCCGCGGCCGACGTCGTCGAGCGGATCGCCCGAGTCGCCGGCACGTCGGTCCACTACAAGGTGGTGCTGCCGAACGACTACGACGCCGCGAAGGAGTACCCCGCGATTCTCGTCATGGGCGGCGGTCCTCAGACCATGAATACGATCGACGGCACGCTGGAGCGCAATTTTCGCGCCGAGGCGGAGCGCCGCGGCTATCTCGTGTTCGGTGTCGCGGCGCCGGACGGCGAGCTGTTCTTCCAGGGCGGAGAGCGGGTCTTTCCGGAGCTGCTCGAGTCGCTGCGCTCGACGTACCGCGTCGCCGGAGGCAAGTTTCACGTCGCGGGGCCGTCGAACGGCGGCATCGCCGCGATGCACGTTGCCGCAGGTAATCCCGACTATTTCCTTTCGGTCACGGCGTTCCCGGGTTATCTGTGGCGGCCAAGCGACTCGAAGCTGCTCGCGCTCACGAAACTCTGCGTCTATCTCTACGTCGGCGAGCATGACGAGTATCGGTGGCACGACGAGATGCGGCGCGAGGCCGAGTTCTTGAGCTCGCGAGGCGGCGTCGCTCGCTACACGGTCGAGCAGGGCCAGCCGCATCGGCTCGAGACGCTGGCCGGCGCCAACGCAAGCCGATTGTTCGACGGCTTCGAGGCCACGGCGCAGGGCTGCAGCCGCTAGTCCTTCTCCACCGTGTACAGCAGGTCCATCGATTCCTGATCGCCGGACAACGTCTCGATGCTCCAGCGGTCGTTGACCTTGAACCGCAGCAACAAGCCGCCGATCCGGTTGAACAGCCCGTAGCTGTAGCGGATGTAGACCTTCGGGCTCAAGTATTTGCCGGCCATGACCTCGCCGGCGTCGGCCGTCGTGCTCCGCACCGCGAGCTCGTCCAGTCCCAGCGACGTGCCGATGCGTTGGAACGCGGGCAGCGCCTGTTGCAGCCCCAGCGATAGCGCCGCGATTTGCAGCGTCGAAGCCTGCTCGTTGTCCAGCCCGCCGCCGCCGCCGCGCGCGGGTTGGCCGAACAGCAGATACGACAGCGCGTCGGTTTCGTTCATCGCCGGCTCCGAGAACACGCGTGTCCTCGGCGCCTGGACCGTGCCCGTGATCTCCACGCCGACTTCCGTGACGGGGCCCGTCGTCACGGACGTATCGAGGCCGAACGCGTTGAGGTCGCGCACGGCGCGCACGTTGAGGCCCGGGTTGTCGAGCGGCCCCGTGAAGAACAGTTGCCCTTGCTCGAGCTCGAGGACTTGGCCGTACGCGTTGTAGGTGCCCGTGAGATCGAGTGTTCCGATCGCGGTCGCGGAGCGACTCCGCTCGGCCTCGAAGCGCAGCCGACCCGTGATCAGCGTGTTCAAGTCCAGCGCCGCGTAGCGGACATCGTCGCCGAACGTGACGTCGACGGTTGTCGCGATCCGCAACGGCTCGCCGCGTGTGACCGCAAGCGTCTGCCCGTGCACGATTGCGTCCGGCGATGGCGGCACGGCTTGTTCCGGCAGTGCCTCGAGCTCGAGCGACGCGCGCGGCACGTGCACGGAGCCCGTGATCGTGACGTCCGGCAATGCGACGTCGATCGCGAGGTCCGGCGTCGCGAAGATCTCGGCGTTCGGCAGACGCACGATCGGCACGCTTTCGCCCTTCAGCGTCAATTGCGTCGGCCAACCGGCGGCCGGATCGAGAACCGTGGCGCCCGCGAGTGTCAGCACCGCTTGGTCCACGCGCCCGGTCGCGGCGAAGTCGACCATACGGCCATCCGCGCTCGTGGCCGTGGCTTCGATGCCGTCCACGACCAAGCCATAGGAGGGCAGGCCGACACTGCCCTCGAGCAGAGTGGCTCGACCGTCGACGGTTGGCTCGGACACCGTGCCGCCGAGCTCGAGGTCGACGCCGAGCCGACCCGCGACGCGCTCGAGGTTCGGCGAGAGCAGCGCGAGGAAGCTCAAATCGGGCCACTCGATTCTCAACGAGCCGTCGACCGGCGAATCGCGGGCGCGCAGGTTTGCGATTTGCGCGTTCAGCGACGCGACGCCGCCCGCCGTGCTCGCGAGATTGGCCGTGAGCTCGAGTCTGCCCGCTTCGAGCGTTACGCCCGCGCGCACGTCGTCGAGCTCCGTGGCGAAGGCTTGCGCGTCCCCATACTCGACGCGCACGCGCGTCATGCCACTGGCGACCGCGAGCGCCCCATGCGGCTCGCCGAGCACGTCGAGCAGAGAGGCCGACAGTTGATACACGCCGGTGACGGCGAGCTCGGGTGGCAACACGGGCCGCAGCGTCTCGAGCTCGAAGTTCTGCGCCGACACGACGAGCTGATCCGTCGGATTGCCTTGCAAGTCGAGCTCGCCGCACAACCGCGCTTGCGAGACGTGAACGAGGCAGCCAGTGGTGATCCCCGCGCGGCCCACGCCGAATGCGATCGCGGCCGGCGTATCGAGCTCCCATGCGCCGAGCACGGGCTCGTCGATCTCGACGCGCTGCAGCACGCCGCTCCAGAGTTGCTCGTTCCATCCTCCGTCGGCGACCGCAGTGGCGCGCCATTGGTCGCCGCGTGCCTCGATGGTCGCCGTGTGCATCGCAGTCGTGCCGACGAGCGTCGTCGTGAGTCGATCCAGTCGGACCGAGTCGCGCCGGACTCCGTCCGCCGTCATCGTCAACGATAGCGGTGTCGACGGGGCGAGGCCGATCGCGCCGTCGACGTCGAGCTCCGCGATCGTGACGCCGGCATACACGAGCTCGCGCGCAGCCAATCGACCGCGGGCGTGCGGCTCTGCCCAGGTTCCGGTGAGAGCGATCTCTCCTTCGACGCTGCCGCCCGCGTCGGGCACGACGAGATCGAGGTTCACGAGGTCCGCGGTCACGGCGAGATCGACGTTCGAGGCGTCGAACGTTCCGGTCGCCAGGACGTAGTTGGTGCCGGAGTCGAGGCGCAGCGCGTCGAGCCGCGCGCTGCCGGGTGCGAATGCGGCCGCGCCGCGCAGCGTCACGGGATAGTCGCGCAGCTCGCCCGTGAGATCGATCGCGTCGAACGCGGCGTTCGGCGCTGGCGCCAATCCGGCCGCGAGCCTCGTCGTGCCGTCGAGCCTTCCGGGCCACGCCGCGAACAGCCACTCTGGGTCGAAGCCTTCGGCGCTGATCGCGAGCTGCGCGTCACGTGTCTCGAGGCTCGCGGTGCCTTGCGCGCGTAAGGTTCCCGCGTCGCCTTGCGGCGCCGACAGCGCGAGCTCGTCGATCGTGAGCTCGAGGCGCGCGCCGGTGCCGCGCGCCGCGAAGGCTGCGCTGCGGCCGAGCGTGTCGACGATGCCGGTGCCTTCGTAGGTGTATGCGTCGAGCTTGCCCGCCAGCGTCAACGTGCCGCTCGGGCTCGCGATCGCGGTGACGCCGGGCCAGGCCAGGGCCTGCCATTGTGTCGTGATGTCCGCCGCGGGCCCGTCGCTGAACTCGAGCGTGCCTTCGCTCGTCGCCGAAAACGGCGCGACGAGCGCGTGCTGGATCCGAAGCTCGGGCCAAGTGCCGCGTAACGTCGCCGCGCCGTTCGACGGAACGCCCGCGATCGGCGCCGACCAGTCGCCCGTGACGTCTAGCTCGACGCTGTCCCCGTAGCCCACCGATGCATTGCCCGACACGGCGGCGTCGCCGATCTCAGTTGCGATTTCGTCGATCGTGACCAGCCCGGTCACGAGCGTGGCCGCCAACTCCGTATCGCTAAGCGTCAGCGTGCCATTGCCGACCGTGATGTCGAGCGTATCGATGTTCGCTTGCGCGATGCGGACCGGCCATGGCAGCACGGGCGCGCGACCGGTCGCGACGCCGACGGCGGGCAACCGACGGTAGCTCACGCGCGACGCGACAACCCGGTCGAGCGCGAGTGTGCGCGTGACTATCGCGCCGGCGTTCCAGTCGACCACGAGCGACTCGAAATCGAGCTCGTCGCGGGTCGAGCGCCAGCGAACATCCCCGAGCACGAGACCGCCGAGCAGCGAGCCGCGCACGCTCGCGATCGTGAGACTCGGTGTCGCCGCGGTTGCTCGCGCAATGACCCATTCGGCGCCTCCCTGCGTGCCGACGATCCACATCGTCGCAAGCGCTGCGCCCGTGATCACCAGCACCAGCGCGAGCCAGAGCGTTCGCCGCAGCCAGATCATAGGTCCGGCCCCAGCGTGATGTGCACGCGCCAGTCGTCGGTGGGGTGGTCGAACGGGTGGGCGAAGTCGATACGAATCGGTCCGAGCGGCGATTGCCAGCGACCGCCGATGCCGGCGCCGGTTTTCGCGTCGATGTCGGAGCCGTCGAACGCGTTGCCGGAGTCGACGAACAACGCGAGCGACCAGCGGTCGCGCAGCGGCTGCTCGAACTCGAAGCTGCCGGTCGCGAGCTCGGCGCCGCCGATGACCTCGCCGTTCTCGTCGACGGGCCCCAGCGTTTCGAAGTCGTAGCCGCGAACGCTGTTGTCGCCGCCGGCGAAGAACCGCACCGACGCGGGTAGGTCGGTGAAATCGTCGGTCGACGTCGTGCCGACTTGTCCGCGAACGATGAACCGCCGGCCGCGCTGCAGCGACCAGATCCATTTACCTTGGACGATCAGCTGCAAGAAACTGGCGTCGGAGACTACAGCGTCCGTGGCAGCGCGCAGCTCCAGCGACAGCTTCGAGCCGTTGCGGGGGCGAATGTCGCTGTCGGCGCGCAGCCGCGTCCAATTGACGCCGGGCATCAACAGCTCCGAGTCGTCCTCTTCGTCCGCGATCGTGTAACGCTCACGGCGCCAGCTCAGCATCTCGGTTCGGGTCCAGTCGTCGGAGCGCTCGAGCACACGCCGCATGCCGATCTCGAACAGATCGCTCTCGGCCGTCTCGGTATCCTGGCTCTCGACACCGGTGTTGAAGTTCAGCCAGTCGCGGCGCGAGTCGCGCAACGGGAGTCGATAGTTGGCCGTGAACTCCGACACGACTGGGGAGAGTTGCGCGTCGACGCCGAACTGATGGCCGCGCTCGTTGAATCGACGGTTCGTGCGGCCGAAGCGAATGCGCGGGCCGGTGTCGGTCGAGAAGCCGACACCATAGTTGATGTGCAAGCGCGATGCGCTCGTCAGCGACACGGCGATCGGGATCGTCCGCGTGACGGGGTCGGGCTCGAGCGGGTGCAGGTCGATCGTGCGGAAGAAACCGCTGTCCGCGAGCTCCGTGTACGCGTCCGAGAGCTGCCGAGCATCGTACGGCTGGCCTTCGAAGAACGTGATGTACGAGGTCGTGAGCCGCTCGGTCAACACCTCTTGGTCGAGCTCGAGCTTGCCGAACGAGTAGCGAGGCCCCGAATCGAACTTGAGCTCGATGTCGGCCACCCGCTCGTCGGGATAGACGTCGATGCGGTTCGCGAGAAACTCGGCTTCCGGGTAGCCGCGCTCACGGCCGAGGTCCGCCCACAACCGTTTCAAGAGCTCATACGCACCGTGGTTCAGGACCGCGCCGTCCGACAGCGCGGCTTGCTCGCGTGCCTGAATGAACGCGGGATCGCGCTCGGCCTCTCCGGTCAGCGCGATGTCGAGGTTGCGAATCCGAACGGGCTCGCCAGGCCTCGATCGTGATCGTGACGTGCCAGCATGCGGCGCCGTCCGTGAGCTCCGTGGCGACGGTGGGCTCGTAAAACCCCAGCGCTTGCAGCGCGTCGCGAACGCGCAGCGGCGTCCGCCTGAGTTGCTGCTCGATTCGCCAACGCGGCGCGTCGCAAGGCTCCTCGTCGAGGTCGAGGTAGGCGAGAACGTTGGAGGCCGGTGCGCCATCGATGCCGACGATTTCCACGGTGGCATCGGCCGGCATCGCGAGCACGAACGCCGCCGCGAGCGCAGCTGCCCGTACGGCTAATCCAGGTGCGTGTGCCGTGCTCAACGATGTCCTCGTCCGTGTCGTGCCGCGCGCGGCTTTCCGTAGGCTTCAGTGTACTTCGCTGCGAAAACCCGTACATTGTGCCGCGCGTCGGCTGAGGTCCGCATGACGGTACGCACTCGTTTCGCTCCAAGCCCCACGGGCTACTTGCATATAGGCGGCGTTCGCACCGCTTTGTTCAATTGGCTGTTCACGCGCCAGCACGGCGGGCAGTTCCTGCTCCGCATCGACGACACGGATCAGCAGCGCAATATCGCGGAAGCCTTGCAGCCGATCCTCGACGGGTTCCGTTGGCTCGGTCTCGACTGGGACGAGGGCCCGGAGGTCGGCGGACCGCACGCGCCGTACTTCCAATCGCAGCGTCACGAGGCTCACCGGGCCGCGGTCGCACGTCTGCTCGAAGCCGGCCGCGCGTATCGCGACTATGCGACGACCGAAGAGATCCAGGCCGAGCGCACGGCGGCGGAAAAGGACAAGCGCGCGTTTCTGTACAGCCGTCGTTTCATGGCCGAGACCGACGGGGACGCGAAGCGCTTCGAGGCGGAGGGGCGCAAGGGCGTGGTGCGACTCAAGATGCCGCGCGAGGGTCAGTGCCGCTTCCACGACCTGATCCGCGGCGACGTCGCGTTCGATTGGGCCAACGAGCAGGACCACGTCGTGCAGCGCGCGGACGGCACGTGCCTCTATCATCTCGCGAGCGCAGTCGACGATCACGACTTCAAGATCACGCACGTGATTCGCGCGATCGAGCATCTCTCGAACACACCGCGACAGATCTTCATCTTCGAAAGCTTGGGCTACCGGCTGCCGGAGTTCGCGCATCTGCCGTATGTCGCGGAGCCCGGCAGCCAGAACAAGCTCAGCAAACGCAAGATCGCTCAGTACCTGAAGCAACCCGACTTCAAGCGGCTCTACGACCACGCGCTCGACATCGCGACCAAGATCGGCCATGCGACGACGCCCGAGACGTTCAATCCCGTCGTCGTCGATTTCTATCGCGTCGCGGGTTACTTGCCGGACGCGATCATCAATTACTTGTTGCTGCTGGGCTGGTCGCTCGACGACTCGCGAGAGGACTTCACTCGCCGCGAGATGATCGATCTGTTCACGCTCGATCGCATCAACAAATCGCCCGCGAGCTTCGACCCGCAAAAGCTCTGGGCCTTTCAGGATCGCCACATGCGCGCGGTGCCGGTCGAGCAGAAGGTGCCTGCGGCGCTCGAGTACTTGCAGAAGGCCGAAGCTCGTCGCGGAGCCGGCGCCGCGCGACATCGGGCCCTACGTCGCGCGCGTGATCGCGGCCGCCGGCGACCGGATCAAGACGACCGGCGACGTGCTGATGTTCCGCGAGTTCTTCGTCGCCGACGACGCGTTGCCGATCGAGGGAGCCGAGTTCGACAAGGCGATGAAAGCACCCGGCGCCGCAGCGCTGGTCGCGGAGTTCGCCGCACGGATCGCGAACCTCCGCCCGTTCGAGCCCGCGCCGCTCGAGAACGAGCTCAAGGCGTTCGTCGCCGAGCGCCAGGTGAAGGTCGGCGCGCTCGTGCATCCGCTGCGCTTCGCCGTCACCGGCAGGACGGTCGGTCTCGGCCTCTACGACGCGCTCGCGATCTTAGGGCGAGAGCGCTCGCTCGCGCGCATTCGCCGCGCGGCTGGCAGCCGGCGGGCTGATCGCCGCGTCACGTGCTCGCTGTTTCCACAGCTCGATTCGGATTTGCGATAGCGCCAGAACTTGGGCAGCGCCGGCACGCATAGCGCGACGCCGGCGACGCAGATGATTCCGCCCGAGATGATCGAGCGCGCGAGCCCGAGGTGCTCGGCCATGAAGCCCGCGCGAGCGTTGCCGAGCAACGGCCCGGTCATGTACGAGAGCTGCTCGATGCTCGCCATGCGGCCGCGCAGCGTCGGCGGGATCGTCTCGTTCCAGATCGTCATGCGAAACAACCCGCTCACCATGTCGGCGGCGCCGGCGAGCACGAGGCACGCCGACGGCGACCGGCAGCGACGTCGCGAAGCCGAGCGCCGACGATCGCGACTCCCCACAGCGCTGCGGCGATGACGACCGCGGCGCCGCGTCGGTCGACGTTGCGCGTCCACCCGCTGAAGAACGTGACGAGCAACGCGCCGACGCTCATCGCGGAGTACAGGAAACCGACCGCGGCCGTCCCGCCGAGCTGCTCGGCGAGCGCAGGGAACACCGCCATCGGCATCGCGAACGTCATCGCCACGATGTCGACGACGTAGGTGCCGATCAGCTCGGGACGGCCGCCGGCGTAGCGCAGCCCTTCGAGGATCGTGCCGATGCCAGGCGCGCTGCGCCGTCTCGGGCGGCGGCATCGCGCGCATCGCCGCGAGCGCGACGAACGACACGGCAAACGTCGCCGACCTCGATCGCGATACGTCGTCGGCAGCCCGAGCGTCGGCGATCGCGACGCCGGCGAGCGACGGTCCGGCGATCGCCGCGATCGTGCCGCGCAGCGACGATCAGCGCCGACACGGCCGCGAGCTCGTCGCGCGTCACGAGCTTCTGCGTGATGCGCTTCGAGCGCGGGGCGATGGAAGCCGTTGACGGCGGACAGGAACGCGGCGACGACGAACAGCAGCGCGACGCTCGGATGCGGCAGCAGCGAGTTCACGACGAGCGCGAGCGAGCCCAACGCCATCAGCGCCTCGCAGCGCAGCAGCAGCGTGCGGCGATCGATCGCGTCGGCGAACGCGCCGCCCCACAGCGCGGCCACGGCGAGCGGTACGAGCTGGGCGGCGCCGATCAGCCCGACGATCGGCCGACGACTTCGTCAGCGCGTAGACCTGCACCGGCAACGCGACGTAGGTGATGAAGCTGCCGAACGAGCTCACGAGCTGGCCGGTGAACACGAGCCGGAAGTCGCGGTGCCGGCGAAGCGGCGAAATGTCTAGTTTGGCGGCGCAGCGTGGCGTCGGAGTACGCACGGCCTTGAAGATCGGGCAGCGGAACAGCTGCGGCGCGAATTTGTTCAGGTACTCGCGCCAGTTGATCCACGTGTGGCCGCCCAGCGATTCCTCGTACGTGACGTCGAAGCCGTGCTTCTCGAGCATCGCGACCGTCGCTTTCGTCGTCTCGATCAGGAAGTCGTCCTTGCCGGTCGAGAACCAGACGAGCTCGAGCCCGCGTTTCTGCGCGGCGTCGTCGAGCTGCGCGCGATGCGCGTCCTCCCACTGCGTGCCGTCGGCGATGCCGAACACGCCCGAGCTGAACACGCCGACGTACGCGTAGCTGCCCAGGTCGCCGGTCGCGATGTCGAGCGTCTGGGCCCCGCCCATCGAGAGGCCCGCGATCGCGGTCGAGGCGCGGCCCGTCCGGATGCGGTAGTTCGCCTCGACGTACGGCTTGATGTCGGCGTTGAACTCGCGAACGAAGTCCGCCATGTTCAGCCCGCCGGCGCCGCCGCCGGCGAAGCGCGACGTGTGGCCGTCCGGCATCACGACGATCATCGGCACGGCTTTGTTCGCGGCGATCAAATTGTCGACGATGAAACCCGCGCGGCCGACGGTCGACCAGGAATCGTCGCCGTCGAACGCGCCGTGCAGCAGGTAGAACACGGGGAAGCTCTCGCGGTTGCGTTCGTAGCCGGGCGGCGTGTAGACGTGCATGCGGCGATCGCGGCCGAGCGCGGTCGAGTAGTACGTGACTTCGGCCACGGCGCCGTGAGCGACGCGCTGCGCGTCCATGAACTCGGCGCCGGACACGTAGAACAGGCTCCAGGCGTTGCTGTTCGACTGGCTCGTGAGAGGGTTCACGGGATCGCCGGTCGCGACGCCGTCGATATCGAATCGGTACCGATAAGCGCCGGCCGGGACGTTCGGGATCATGACCTGCCAGACGCCGTCCGCGCCCTTGCTCATGCGGCAGTCCGCCGCCGAACGGGATCGCGGCCATGTCGCCGCCGCTGATCAACGCCACCTTGTCCGCCTGCGGCGCGCGCACGCCGCAGCGTCACGTCGCGAGTCGCCGAAATCTCGGGCGACACGACCGGTGGCGGAGCAGGGGTTGCCGGCGGCTGCGCGAACGCGGGGCTCGCGGCGACGAGTAGTGCCACGAAGATCAGGACCTTGCTGGACCCGTTACACATGATGCACGCCCCTCGGCTTTTTCGGTCACGGTATCACAGCAAACGCGTGGCGTTGAGACTCGGTCCAGCAAGCCGCGCATTGCAATCCGCTCGGGCGGGGCCTATCGTCGAGCCGCCCTTCAATCTCGACTCGCCCGCAACGCACACCGAGTGCCCATGCATCGGGCGACGGCTCGAGCCGCCGCTCTCCGCAACGACAACAACCAATAATCGGGGGAAATCATGTTCGACGCGATCTTCCAATTGCGTTCGCGCGACCGTCCTGTTCGCGCTCGTCGCACTCTGCAGCGCCGTAAGCGCACAGGACACCACGCGCATCCTCGTCCAGGTATCGACATTGAAGCCGGAACGCGTCGCCGAGTGGCGCGCGCTGCAACAGAACGAGGTGGTACCGGCGCTCAAGAAGGCCGGCGTCACGCAGCGCACCGTGCTCGAGACCTTGTTCGGCGATCGCATGGAGTACGTGAGCCTTCGGCCGTTACCGAGCTTCGGGGAGTTCGACGGCGACGGTGTGCTCGCGGCGGCGCTCGGTGAGCGGGCTGCGGCCGCTCTCGCGGCGAAGCTGGCCGCGTGCACGGTCTCGACGCAGCGTTACATCATCAACCGGCAGAACGAGTTCAACGTCGGCGCGACGACGCGGACCGATCTTCGTCACGGTCCGGTATCGCATCAATCCCGGCGCGGGCCCGACGTACCGACAGTTTCTCCGTGACTACGGGAACCCGTTGAACAGCCGCGGTGTGCAGGAGGGCAAGATCCTCGGCGCCAGCGTTTCGATCGCCGGCAACGGCGCTCCGGAGCCTGGCCTCTGGATCCAGACTACCTATCTGCCGAACGCCGCCGCGCTCGACGCGGGCGGGCTCGCGGGGCAATTGCTGGAGCAGGGGCAGCTGCAACTGCTGAATCAGAACGTCGCGCAGCTGCGGACGAACCACAGCAACATCGTTAGGCGCGTGATTCCAGAGCTCAGCTACTGATTGTCGGGCCGCGGAGCTAGGCACGACGCTGGCTCCGCGCTTTCCGTCGCGCGACGTACTGCGCGGGCTCAGAGCACCATGAGGTCCTGGCCGACGATTGCGCGGCCGTCGAATTGCTCGCGCACGCCTTTCAAATAGTCGTCGTCGGTCAGCGGTTGCAGCGCGCCGGGCGCCAGATGGCTCAGCACGAGCATTCCGACGCCGGCTTCCTTCGCCATGCGCCCTGCGTCGACGGTGCTGACGTGAGTCTCGACGATGTGTTTCCAAACGCCCTCGGGATTGTCGGCGTACGCGCCTTGCGCGACGCGTCGCTCGAATGCGCGGCGCATCGCGGCGACCTCGATCGTCTCGCAGACGAACACGTCGGCGCCGCGCGCGAGCCGCACGAGGTTCGCGGAGTAGGCCGTATCGCCCGAGAACACGATCGAACGCGTCGCCGTGTCGAAGCGATACGACAGCGATCGATACGGGAACGCGCGCTTGGCCTCGTCGGGGAAGTGCGTGTTCTCGACGGCCGTCACGGTCACGCGTGCGTCGCGATAGACCTCGCGCGGCTCGGCGGTCGCGTCGATGTCGACGCCGCTGAAGATATCGGCCGGCTTCACGCTGCGCGCTTCGTCCGCGAGCCGGATCGTGGCGTTGGCCTCGGCGTATTGAAGCACCGCCGCGACGAGGCGCTGCGTGCCGTACGGGCCCGCGACCACGGT
Source organism: uncultured Gammaproteobacteria bacterium (assembly GCA_963741255.1). Taxonomy (GTDB): domain Bacteria; phylum Pseudomonadota; class Gammaproteobacteria; order Steroidobacterales; family Rariloculaceae; genus FEN-1219. The sequence continues at coordinate 21,035 of CAVUHM010000006.1, forward strand.
CGGCTGCGTGCGGCCGTCGGTCCATTGGTGCGTGAGCAGCGAAGGCAAGTCGCTGTGATGGTCGTCGTGCAGATGCGTGATGAACACGCGCGCGACGTTGCGATAGCTCAAGCCGGCCTTGCCGAGCGCCGCGAGCCCACCTTCGCCGAGGTCGACGAGATAGACGTTGCCGTCGACGACGACGGCGTTCGCGGCTTCGTTGCGTTCCGCGTTGAAGTTCGGTCCGCCCTGCGTGCCGAGCAGAACGAGATGCGTGCCGGTGGTCGGCACCGTCGTCTGGGCCGCCGCTGCTCCGGAGCGCAACAGTGCCGGCGCGAGGCACGCGACGAGACTCAAGTCGAGTCCTGTCGCGAGCGCGCCGCGGCGCGTGATCAGGGGCGGTGTCGTCGCCACGACGGCGGTGCGGCGCCTCTTGCGAGCGTCTAGGGCTTCAGGCTCTGGTACGCGAAACGCGTGAATTGCTCGGGGTTCATGAAACCCTGACCCCAAGCGGCATCGAACTCTTCGGTCGGCTTCGCCGCGAAGACCTCGTCCTCGGTCTTGCCTTGCTCGATCAGCGTCATGATGTTGGCGCGCACCTTCACGAGCATGTCGTGGAAGCGCTGCAGGTCGGCCTTGTTCGCGAGCGCGCCGTGACCCGGAATGATCTTCGTGTTCGCGTCGCTGCGAGCGAGCACGGCTGCCGACGACGCAATGAACCCGTCGATCGAGCCGCCGCTGCTCACGTCGATGAACGGATAGACGTCCTTCATGTACGTGTCGCCCGTGTGAATCAGGTTCGCGTTCGGGAAATGAACGATCGAGTCGCCGTCGGTGTGCGCGTTCTCGACGTGGACCACGTTGACGACCTGGCCGTTCAAATGGAACGTCGCGCGCGACGGGAACGTGACGACGGGACGGGCGGCAGCCGGCGCCGGCGGCTCGCGCCGATTCATGGCGGCCAGGAACTGCTCCGTGCTCATGCGCGTGAGCACGTTGTCGTGCGCGATGATTACGGCCCCGGCTTTGCCCGAGCGGCTCGTTGCCGCCGGTATGGTCGAAGTGCCAGTGCGTGTTGATCACGTACTTGACGTCGTCGCCGCCGGCCGCGCGCACGGCTGCGCGGATCTTGTCGTTCAGCGGCGCGAATTGCGTGTCGACGAGCACGGAGCCGTCGGGCCCGGTCGAGAGCGCGATGTTGCCCGCGCCGGCGCCGACCAACGTCAGCATGAAGAGGCCGTTCCCGACCGGGTCGGTCTGGATCGTCGCCGCGGAGAAGTCGTCCTGCGCGAGCGCCGACGCCGAGAGCATCAGACCCGCCGCGGAACCGAGCATCATTGTTTTCGTGATCACGCGTTACCCCCAAAGCTTGCTTTCGTGCAGAGCTGGCATCATATCGCCGACCACGCCGGAGCGCACCAGCGCGACTTCGACCTGCACTTGGCGCCCGGCGCAAGCTACACCGCGACGGTGCCCGAAGAGCACAACGTGTTTGCGTACGTCTACGTCGGCGATGCCAAGATCGGCGCGGCGGACACGCAGATTCAACGCGGCGAGCTCGCGATGACGACGCGCGGCGCCTCGCTCCCGATCACTGCGGGCGCCGAGGGTGCGCGCTTGATCGTCGTCGGTGGGCGGCCGCTCAACGAGCCCGTTGCGCGCTACGGCCCGTTCGTCATGAACACCGCCGACGAGATTCGGCAGGCGTTCGCGGACTATCAGGCCGGACGCTTGTAACGCGCGTCAGCCCGCGAGCCGTTCGCGGCCGTGCGGCGCCGCGTAATCGAGCGCGGGGCCGATCGGCACGACTCGCGACGGGTTCACCGTGGGATGGCTGCGGTAGTAATGGCGCTTGATCACGTCGATGTGCACGGTGTCGGCGATGCCGGGCAGCTGATACACGTCGCGCACGAATCCCCACAGGTTCGGGTAGTCGACGACGCGGCGCAGGTTGCACTTGAAGTGGCCGTGATACACGGGGTCGAAGCGGATCAGCGTCGTGAATAGCCGGACGTCGGCTTCGGTCAACCACGGCCCCAACAGATAGCGGCGCGTCGCGAGCCGCGCCTCGAGCGTGTCGAGCGCCGCGAACACGGCGCGCGCGGCTTCCTCGTACGCTTCTTGCGTCGTCGCGAAGCCCGCGCGGTACACGCCGTTGTTCAAGTTCGGGTAGATGAACGCGTTCAGCTCGTCGATCTCGGCGCGCAGCTCGCCCGGATAGTAGTCGTTGCCGTTCGCGCCGACGGCATCGAACGCGCTGTTCAGCATCCGTACGATCTCGGCCGATTCGTTCGATACGATCGTGCGCTTCTCTCTGTCCCAGAGGATCGGGATCGTCGCGCGGCCCGAGTACTGCGGGTCGGCGAGCGTGTACAGCTCGTAGAGGTGCTCGACGCCGTTCACGGAGTCCGGGATCGTCTCGGGCGCCCGGCGCGAACGTCCAGCCTTGCTCGCCCATGAAGCTGTTCACGGCCGAGATGTCGATCAGCGCCTCGAGCCCCTTGAGCTTGCGCAGGATCAGCGTGCGGTGCGCCCACGGGCACGCGAAGCCGACGTAGAGGTGATAGCGGCCCGGCTCGGCGCGAAATCCGCCGTCGGCCGGTCGGGCCGGCGCGAGCCATCGGCCGTGACCCAGTTGCGAAACTGGCTTTCGGTGCGCACGAAGCGACCCTGCGACGCCTTCGTGTCGTACCACACGTCGTGCCATTGACCGTCGACGAGCAAGCCCATTCGCTCACCTCCGCGTCGTATCGCCATGATACCGTTGCGGCCGTTCGGTGGGGGCGGCGTTATTACTCGACGAGCAGCTCGGCGATCTGCCTCAACGTGCCGTCCTCGAGGCTCGCGGCGAGTTGACGAAGCGCTGCGCTCGAAGCGCTCGAGCCCATGTTGGCGAGCGCGAGAATCGCAGCGTTTCGCAGGGCTTCGGGCTGAGTCCGATCCAGCGCCACCTTGCCGAGCGCTTCCGCCGACTCGGCCGTGTTCAGCTCCGCGAGGTGTTCGACCAACGCCATGCGTTCCCCGGCGTTCGTGCTCGCACGGGCTTCCAGCAGGCGAATGACGTCGGGCAATGTCCCTGGCACGTTGGGTATGCGGCCGAGGTCGTAGATTGCACGGGAGCGAGTCGCCACGTCCGTCGAGCCGAGTCCCGCGAGCACGCTTACCGGGGTCGGCATGGCCGGATCCTGACCGAGCAGCCGCTGGATCTCGGCTTCCGCGAACCTCCGAATCGTCGTGTCGGCCTGTCGTTGCAGATCGGCCAGCACCATTTCACCGCCGGGTAGCCGGCCGATCGAACGAATCGCAGTGAGGCGCCGCCCCGCGGGTGTCGCGCCGGCGATCGCGATGTCTCGGAGCGGGGTCAAGGCTCGCGGCGACTCCGCCAGCTCCAAGAGCTCGACGGCGAGATCCTTCGTGGATTCCGTCGCGACGTCGTCGATGGCCGTCGCGCCGAGCAGCGCGTACTTGTTCCCGTCTTCTGCATAGAGCGGTTTCGCGAGCTCGAAGAGCGCCGAGCGTTGCAGCATTTCGTCGCGGCTTCGCACGATACTCGCCGCCCAGGGAACCTTGCGCTCGTCGTCGGCGAGCCTGCTGTAGCTTCGGATCGCATCGAGCCGCTCGGTGGTGCTATCGATGCGGCCGAAGGGACCGCTCGTGAGCCAATGCAGCGCATCACGCTGGCCGGCGAGGATAGAGCGAGCGGTCTCCGCCTCGACGGGCGCGCTGAGAAACAGGACGTGCATAGCGCCGCCGAGCGCGCTGTCCTCGATCGCTGCCAGTCGTGGTACGCCAATCAACACGCGATTGCCGGCCTCGATTTGATCCCGGCCACGGTGTCCTCGACAACGGCGCGGTACACGAGAACGGCGTCGTGGTCGCCGCGGACGAGCTCGAGCCGACTCGCCTCGACGACCGAGTCGGATGCATCGATCAACTCGGGCAACGCGTCCGCCCCGAACATCAGATCGACGGCATGGATCGGTGCGCTGCTCGACGCGACGGCCACGAGCGCGACGGTCCGGAGGAGTCCGTTCATTGCGGCTCTCAGCGCGGATGAATGACGGACAAATAAGCGTCCGTGAACGCGTTGAAAGTGGCCGGCGCGCGTTTCTGGCCGCGCGACTGTTTGCTGGCCTCTCCGATCCGCACGTTCTTTGGCGTGACGCCGCCGGGATCCATGATGTAACGCCCGTTGTCGAAGCGATCCGCCAGCTCGTGCGACGAGTCGAAGGTGCTGCGAGTCGTGATCGCCGCTGCAGCCGTTCATCCACCGACATATGAACGGGGTCGACGACACGACGAGGCCCAACCCATGACCAATCTCGTGCGTCGCCGTGTGCGCGAGCGCGTAGGCAACGTCGTCGATGCGAACTGCGAGCTTGTCGCCACGTTTCATCGGCGCCCAGGCCGAAAGGCTCGACACCATCGAGGCGCCTAGCGACCCGACCCAAACGTTGCTCGTTCCCGCCGGGTTCGAGTTGCCGCAGTCGACGGCGGTCTCGCCATACGTCGACCCGTTCGACATCCCCAAGAAGTTCACGACGTGAGCGCCGGCACCGGTGCTTGCAGTCGTGATCTCGATCGCGAACGGCGCGAAGCTCTTTGCGATGAGCAATTCCGTCTTGCTTTTCACGGCTTGCGCGAACGCGTTTTTTTGGTCCGCGTCCAACGTGGCCTGACGCGTGCCGACGGCGATCTTCTTGATCTCTTCGGTCGCTGCAAGCGACCAGTTCAGCATGACCACCTGCGGAGGGCGCTCGGGTAAGCTCGTCGCCTTCGTCACCAGCACCGCGTCATCGAGAGCGCCGGCCGTTACCGTCAGCTCATTCAACGTCTCCGGGAGCGGAACGTTGCTCGCCGACCAAGCGCCACCGCCCGACTCGACAGGTATGAGCTGCTCCCCAACCAGCAACGCCACGTCAGCGTTGCCGGTGACGGTGCCTCGAACCGAAGTGCTGACGGAGGTCACCAAGGAATCCGGTCGTGGCTCCTCGATGGTCAGCTGCGCGCTGCCGGCGGTTGTCGCTGCTAGTGCGAGCAGCGCGAGTGTCGAGCGCCGCATCCGGCGTACGACGCGATCCGGCGTATTCGCGAGGAGCCGCGCGTTAGCGGCGCGTCGGGATCTATGGCCCATTGCGACACCTTGTTGCGGTGACGGGCAAAGAACACACGCAGCATACGCCACACGCGGCCGGTATCAACCACGGCAGATCCCCGAGACAGGCAGCGCCCAGCGCAGTTTGAATCGTATGGTCGACAAGACGCTGGACGAACGCCTGGGAACGGCTACACTGGCGCCGCGATCGACGAGCTGTACGGCGTGTCTTCGGAGAGCGCCTTGCCGAATAAGCACAAAAAAGGCAGCGGCGGTTCGAGAGTCTGGGGCGTGGTTTCTGCCGGGACTTCGCCGGCCTTCGCGCCTTCGATTCGATCGTCCCGTTAGCCATTCGCATGGCAGCCAACCCCAAGTCCGACGCCCCGGGGCCTGCATGGATCTCGCAAGGGTTCGAGGTGCTGGCCAACCGCGTGCGGCAGCACGTCGATGAAGCGCAACCGCACTTCGACGTGCTGATCGTCGGCAGTGGCTATGGCGGCGCTATCGCCGCCAACGTTCGCAGGTCGCCGCGACGCGTCGCGAATTCGAGTCGGCGTGCTAGAGCGCGGCAAGGAGTACCTGCCGGGCGCGTTTCCGACGGGCGTGCGCGAAATCCCACGCCATGTGCGCCGCAAGAGCAACAAGGAAGGCCTGTTCGACATCCGACTCGGCCCCGAGGTGAACACGGTCGTCGCGAACGGCGTCGGCGGCGGATCGCTGATCAACGCCGGCGTCATGGAACAGCCGCTCGCGAGCGGTGTTCGCGAACGGGTGGCCAGCTGCGTCTCGAATCTTGTACCGACCTGGCAGGACTACTTCGACTGCGGCGCGCGAGGTGCTGGGCTCGACGATCGGTGGAGTACCAAACACGATCGTGCAACCCCGTCGATGCCTTGCCGCAAAAATTCGTCGCGTTCAAGGCACTCGACCCCGCGCAAGCTTTCATCCGGCCGCCATCACGGTAGCGATGAACAACACCGTGAGCACGCGGCAACGTGGCGTTGAACAAGTGCAAGCGCTGCGGCGATTGCGCGACGGGCTGCAACTTCGGCGCCAAGAACTCGCTCGACGTGAACCTGCTCGGCGGGCGCACAGCAACGCGGAGCGCGAGATCTACAGCGGCGCCACGGTGCTCCGGGTCGAGCGACGAGGAGCCAGTGGAATTTGGCTCGTGCACTGCGTGCATACGAATGGAAAGCTGCGCGCGCGAGCCGATGAGGTGACTGTAGATCCGCGCGCGGCAATGTCGTGCTGGCGGCAGGCACGCTCGGTTCGACCGAAATCCTGCTGCGCTCGGAACACGCGGGACTCACGCTATCCGACCGTAACTTGGAAAGCGCTGCTCGACGAACGGAGACATGCTGGTCGTCGACTACGACACCGACGACACGGTGAACACCGTCGCCGACGAGACGCGTAAAGCCGTCGGACCGCGGGATTGGACCGACGATTACCGGCGTCGTCGACCTGCGCACGACGAAAGAAGTCGTGATCGAGGAAATGTCGGTGCCGGCCGGCGCTGCGCCTCGCGTTCACGGAGCTGTTCTCGACGCGTCAACACGCTGCACGCTCTGCAACGAGGAAGACTGCGTCGAGGCACAAGTCGCGAGTTCCCGACCGACGACCTCTACGCCGTGCCGAAGCCGACCGCATCGAACGCTCGGCGCTGTACGCCGTCATGGGCGACGACGGCGCCGCCGGCAGCGATCGATCTGCCGACGCGCGCACGTCGATCTGACTGATGGCGACGACGGCGTCGCGCGCATTCGTTGGCGCCGGAGACAGACACGACCGTACCGAAGGAGCCTGCGGCATTCGACGTGCCGATTGTTCGACAGGGGGTGGCGGCACGTTGGCTGGATGCCGCGAAGAACGCCCAGACGGGCGGCCGGATCATTGCCGAACCCGGTGTGGAAACTGCTGCCGAAAGACCTGGAGTGGCTGCTCGAAGGCAAGCGCGGCCCCGTGACGACGGTGCATCCGCTCGGCGGTTGCGCGATGGCCGACGCATGTCGATCGACGGCGTGGTCGACGACATCGGGCGTGTGTTCGCATCGCAAAGCGGCGCGACCGCGACCAACGCCGCAGCGAGGTACGAGGACCTCGTGGTGCTCGACGGCTCGATCATCCCGACGGCGCTCGGCACGAATCCGGCGCTGACGATCTGCGGCCGTGGCGATGCGAGCCGCGAAGCGCTAGCCGTGAATTGGAAGTACGAGCGTCCGACGACCAATGCGACGTCGAGAACGAGCGCAGCCGCGATGCGAATCGGTGCCGCGTCCCGCGCCAGGACTCGCGTTCGTGCGGCCTGTGTTCCGCGACGACGGATCGCGCCTTCGTACCCGCGCCGACCGAGGTCGAGATCATCGAGCGGCTCGCGGGTCCGGTGAAGTTCAAGGCCCGGATCAGGCGAGCCGAAGACGCGAATCGTCGAGATGACGCTGCGCTTCACGCCGAAGGCTGATCAAGGATCTCTGCGACCGCCGCGAATTCGGAGGCGAGATCGCGGTGCTGCGATGTGGCGACCGACGCATCCGTCGGGCGCGAGTTCAGGAGCCAGATCCGGATCTACGACCAGACCGCTGTGCGCGAGAAGCCAGGAGCGGCATTGGACGCCGGCGAAGCCGCTCGAGCGCGAGCTCGACGCCGTCGCGCTTTTTAGCGCGCCGGTGATCGGGAACCGTACGCGTGTTCGAGCGCCAACGCGTAGCTGGACCATTGCGCGCAGAATTCGTGCGGCCGGCTGGGCGTGATCTCGCAAACCGCGGGTCAAGCGCGACATCATGCAAGCCATCGTCGACAGGCATCGCACGACCACGGACCGGGCTCGTGGCAGCGAGCGAAATCCGGTTGGGCGCTCGGAAGCCGCGCCGGCGAGATACGCGGCGCTGATCGTACGACCTCGACGGTCGGCACTGGCGGATCCCGGGTAATCCGCCGTGTCAGCTCGCACGGTACGAATCGCGCGATAAGGGCCGAGAAGCGCTTCACGTACGGCCGGCGCGCAATCCGTGGCGGCAGCTCATGGAGGTCGACGCTCGACGAGTTCCCGGGCATGACAGCGCGAGACGCCAAGCGGGTGCTGAGGCTCGATGCACGCTATCTCGTGCGCATCGGCGTCCCGCTGTTCCGGATCACGAAGCAACAGGATGGCGTCACCGCGCTCGCCGAGCTCGTGTCGTTCTTCGGGTACTTCGCGCGCCTGTTGCTCGGCATGCACATCTGGAGCTTCCGCGCGCCGGACCGATAGGATCCCGGGCGGAAACGCGGAACTGATGCCGCGATGACCGACTGCCGACGGTCAATCTCGAAGGTGCGCCGGAAGGGCAACGGCACTCGATTCCCCTCCCGCCGGAGAAGCCCGCGGGCGGCGGACGGATCAGACGCCGTTCACGGGGAACGTCGATGCTAACGCGGTACGAGCGCCAAGCTCCGCTCGACGCAGCGGCCGCTCGTGATGCTGCACGGCTACAGCGCGAGCGGCACGACGTTCGCGCACCACGCCGTGCCCGACAACTTCGCGAGCGATTTCTGGCAGTCCGGCCGCGACGTATGGATCGCCGATTTGCGTACGAGCTCAGGGCAGAACCCGACGAGTGCGCAGAGCGAGCGCGTGGAGCTTCGAGCAGATCGGCACGACGGACATCCCGGAGGTGTTCGCCGAGATCGAAGCAGCGACGGGCCAAAGACAAGATCGACGTGATCGCGCACTGCATGGGGACGGTCGTCTTCGGCATGGCGGTGCTCGGCGGCCCCATCGTACGGACGATCACAGGTCGGCGCGCAGCGTTCACGCAGGTCGGGCCACTCGTCGTGTTCTCGCCGGCGAACATCTTCCGCGCGTACGTGCTTCGTTACTTCCTCGAGTTCCTGCCGGAGGGCTACTCGTTCAAGCCCCGAACGCCGACGCTCGCCGACGACTCTCTTCGATCGATTGCTCGCGACGCTGCCGTACCCCGTCGAGGAATTCGACATCGAGAACCCGACGTCAAGGCGTCGGCGAACGCACGCCGTGGACGCGCACGCGCCACCGTATGGATGCGCTGTATGGCCGCGACTTCAACGTCGCGAACATGAGCCGAGAGATGCTGCGACTACATCGACGACCACTTCGGACGCTCAGTCGCTGCGCACGGTCGCTCAGACGCTGCATTTCGTCCGGTACTCGATGATCACGAACTCTCCGGCCACAACGACTTCGTCTCGCGCAGCACGCTCGAGGAGTGCTGGAAGTTCCCGACGTTCAGCGTGCACGGCGCCGAGAACGGCCTCTCGCACGTCTCGACCGTGGATCGTATGCGCTGATCTTCGAGGACGCGGGCTGCGCATACCGGTCGCCGCACGTGGTCGACGGCGCGGGGCACCAAGATGCGTTGGTGGGCGATAAGCGTGGAGAGGCGCTGAAGAAGATCGAGGAGTTTCTCGACGACAAGCGAGAGGACTCCGTACGGAAGCCGAAAACCGAGCTCGTCGCCTATGCGCCGTGGAGTGGACCCGTAATCACGGAAGTTCTTCCGACCTTCGCGGAAGACCTGCCGGAGGATCGCGCGGCCGTTCCCGCGCTCGTGATGCGGCTTGCCGCGGCACCGACTCACCGCGCCGTCCAAGGCCTCGCGATGATTCGCGTCGATCGCGTTGGCGATCGCCTCGTGCGGCCCGATGATCGCGACGCGACCTGGAACGAGGAGTTCGTGAAGTCGCGCATGGCGTTCCTCAAGTCCAACGATTTCACGTCCCAACGCTGGGGCGCGTTCCCCGTGCCGCTGCCGGAGCGCATGCCGGGCCATACCGAAGCAACGCGTGGCGACGCGTTACTGGTGCTGGCGGTCTATTCGGAGTCGCCGTTCCTGGCCCAGGACGGCCGGGAGTACGCGTATTTTCGGGCGAGCGCCGACGGGACGCGGGCGGAAGAGTTTCTGCCGCTGATCGACGTCGGCGAAACCAACCTCGAAGCGGTAGAGCTCCACATCGACACTTTCACGCAAGTGGCTCGCGCGGTCGTCGAGGCGCTAGTCGCGCAAGCGCAACCCGCGCTGACCGGTGTGCCGGCGCGCGACCGTCCCGGTCATCCGGTGTTGATCGCCGCCGAGGACTGGAACCGCCTCGAGCTGCCGCAACCACCGGTCTCCAAGGTTCCACCGCTACCCTCGACCGCGCGGCTCGTTTTCGGGACGAACACGGCCGCCGGCGCCGCCGTTGTCGGCGCTGCCGATCTCGATGCCGGCTGCGGGGACGGCGTTATTCCGTACGATTCGCCGCAGGAACCGCTGACGCAGCCTGCGGCCACGGGAACGATCTTTGCGCTGATGTCGTGCCAGTACCCGGCCGGCTTCCTCGACGAGCCCGTCGCCTACGCATCGTACCGGCACTTGGCCGAGCGCATCGACCGGCGGGATGGGAGCCAACCGCGATTCCTCGTCCTCACGGGCGATCAGGTGTATGTCGATCCCACCGCGGGGCTCTACGACCCGAGCGCTCGGGACGCGCGTTACAGCCGACCGTACGAGACATGGCTGCGCCAGCGCGACGTGCGTAACGTGCTGCGACGCATCCCGTCGTTCATGCTGCTCGATGATCATGAGATCGACGACAACTGGGAGCCGTTGAGCCAACCGAGAAACCGTCAGCAGACTGATCCGCAGTCTTTGGCCGAGCTGAAGCTAAACGGGGAGCTCGTGCAGGAAGGTGTGGATGCCTACCGAACTTATCAACGCGCCAGTGTTATCGGTGACGCAACGCCAGGCAGTGGCAGCTCCAACCAGTCCTTCAAGTTTCGCTTCGACGGCTTTCCGTTCTTCATGCTCGACACGCGCAGCAATCGCGCTCCCCGCACGATCGCGTTATTGCAGGACGCGACTCTGTTCGACGACGAGACATCAAATGCTCTAAAGGCGTGGCTTACGAAGGAGGAGCATCGCGACATTCCGAAGTTCGTCGTGACTCCGGCGATCCTGTTGCCGCGCCATCGCCGAGCCGCACAGGACGAGACTAGCGGGAAGAATGGCGTCAACCTCAGTGCGTTGCACTCCGACGGTTGGGACGGCTATCCGAAAACGCTGTTCGAAATCCTGGGTTTCATTGCGCACCATAAGATCAAGCACGTCGTCTTCCTGTCCGGAGACGAACATCGCGGCTGCATCGCGAGCGCCGAGCTATTCGACGCGAAAACAGGTGCTTCCCTCACTCGCGTGCACTCAGTCCACACGACTGCCGCGTATGCGCCGTTTCCGTTCGCGAATAGCTTGCCGAGCGACTTCGCAGAAAAAGACACGATCGAGCTCAAGTATGGCGACGCGCACTTTCGGTGCGTCGTGGAAGCCGAGCTACCGGACAGCCACGACGGCGCATTGTTGTTGCACCCGTCGCCGACCGAGGACGGCGCGTGGCAGCTCTGCTGCGAGTTCGCAAACGGATTCGAGCGGCGCCTCGTGCTCTGACGGGCGCGTTATCGGATTCGACAGCTGTCGCACGCGCGGTCGACGCGGTGTGGTACCGTTTCCGCACTCGGGGGGCTGGCGCGTCATGCGAATACGCGTTTGGGCGGTGGTTGCGTTCGCGACCGGATCGTTGCGGCCGCCCGCGCCGACGGCGACGATCCGATCAGGCTCACGGTCGCGTCGAGTCAGGCCACGACGCTCGCGTGGGTCGGCGCGATGCATACGCTCGTCGTGCCCGAGGTCGACAAACGCCTTGCCGCGCGCGGCAGCACGGCGCGAATCCGTTGGACTGAGGCGTACGGCGGCTCGCTGTACAAATACGAGAACACACTCGAGGCCGTCGAGATCGGCCTGACCGACATGGGGTGGGTCGGCACGTTGTGGGAGCTCCGAAGCGGCGAGGCGCCGCGCATATTCGCTGGACCGAGGCGTACGGCGGCTCGCTGTACAAATACGAGAACACGCTCGAAGCCGTCGAGATTGGGCTCACGGACATGGGCTGGGTCGGCACGCTGTGGGAGCTGTCGAAGCTGCCGCTGCAAAACGTGACGTTCTACGCGCCGTTCGCGAGCGACGACTTTCGCACCGTCGTCGACATCGTCAACGAGATGCATCGCACCGTGCCTGCGATGACGGAGGCATGGACGGCGCAGAACGTGAAGTTCTTGGGCGCGAGCGCGCTCGATACGTATCACTTGATGACGACGTTCCCGGTGAGCTCCGTCGACGATCTGCGCGGCCGCAAGATCCTCGCGCCTGGGCCGTCCGCGGCGTGGCTCGAGGGCACGGGCGCGGTCGCCGTCGACGGCAGCCTCACGACGTACTACCAGCAGATCCAAACCGGCGTCGCCGACGGCGTCATCACGATCCTCACGGGCGCCGCGCCGAACCGCCTGCACGAGGTCGCACCGTACGTCACGCTCGTCGGGATCGGCAGCCAAGCCACGGGCGCGCTCGCGATCAATCTCGACACGTGGAACCGCTTGCCGGCCGACGTGCGTGCCGTGCTCGAGGAGCTCGGGCCCGAGTACAGCCGCGGCGTCGCGGACGATATCGCCAAGCGCTACGACGCGAGCATCGCGCGCATGCGCAGCGAAGGCGCGACGATCACGGAGTTCCCGCTCGCCGAAAAACAGAAATGGCTCGCCGCGATGCCCGATATCGCAGGGCGCTGGATCGAAGCGACCGAGCGCCGCGGTCATCCTGCCGGCGAAGTGCTGCGCGCGTACATGAGCGCGCTGCGCGCGCGCGGCGGCCAGCCGTTGCGCGACTGGGATCGCGCTCCTTGATGCGGACACGTGCGGCGTTCACGACGCTCGTCGGCGCACTGAACGCGGCCGGCGTCGTCTGGGTGTTCGCGCTGATGTTCTTGATCGTGGCCGACATCACGGCGCGCACGGTGTTCGACGATCCGATCGCGGGCGTCACGGAGATGGTGTCGCTGTCGCTGGTCGCGTGCGTGTTCTTGCAGCTCGCGCACGCCATGCTGCACGGGCGGCTGATGCGCGTCGAGATGTTCCTGACGCCGCTCGAGCGGCGCGCGCCGGCGGCCGCGAGCGCTTGGCACGCGCTGTTCGCATTGGTCGGTGTGTGCGCTGCTCGGCGCGCTCGTGGTCGGCGCGCTGGCCCGACTTGATCGGCGCATGGCCGACCGCCGAGTTCGCCGGCGTCGAAGGCATCTTCACGGTGCCGGTCTGGCCGATCAAGCTCATCATCGTCGCCGGCTCGACGATTGCCGGCCTCGTGCTCGTGCAGCAGCTCGCGCGCTCGGGCGCTACCGCGGCGCGCGGCGCAAGCGGTGCCGGTGGTCGTGCTCGCGTTCGTGCGCGCTCGCGGTCGCTGCGCTGTGGACGGCCGACGCCGAGCCGCGCACGGTCGGCATCGCGATGATCGTGCTCGTGGTCGTGCTGATCGTGCTCGGGTTGCCGATCGCGTTCGCGCTGTTGACGACGGGTTTTCTCGGGCTCGCGCTGATCAAGCACGACGTCACGATCGCGGCGCGCACGCTCGCGCTCGCGGCCGACGGCACGGTCTCCGATTACGTGTTCGCGACCGTGCCGCTGTTCGTGCTGATGGGTTTGTTCGTGAACGTGTCCGACGTGGGTCGCGACGCGTTTCGCGCGGCGCAGAAGATCTTCGGCCGAATCTACGGCGGGCTCGGTGTCGCGACGGTCGCGGCGAACGCGGTGTTCGCGGCGATCACGGGCATCTCGATCGCGGCCGCCGCGATCTTCACGAAGATCGCCGTGCCCGAGATGGTGCGACAAGGCTACACGCCGAGGTTCGCCGTGGGGCTCACGGCCGGCTCGTCGCTGCTCGGCATGCTGATTCCGCCGAGCCTGCTGCTGATCATCTATGGCGTGCTGGCCGAGGTGTCGATCGGCGCGCTGTTCCTCGCGGCCGTGTTGCCCGGGATCTTGCTCGCGGTCGCGTTCGCGGTCGGCGTCGTGCTCATGGCGTGGCTCTGGCCGAGCTTCGTCGGCAACGTGCATCGCGACACGCGCACCGACGGCGACGGCGGCGCGCTCGGCGTGATCACGGGCTCGTTCCGGTCGTCGTGCTGATCGTGCTCGTGCTCGGCGGCATCTACGGCGGCATCTTCACGCCGACCGAAGCGGGCGCGGCCGGCGCGCTCGGCGCGATGGTCATCGCGCTGATCAAGCGCCGCTTGAGCTGGCCGAAGCTCTGGCAGGTCATGAGCGAGACCGGCCAGGTCTCGGTCTCGATCCTGTTCCTGATCATCGCCGCGAGCATGTTCAGCCGAATGCTGACGCTGACGGGGTTGCCGCAAGACATGGCCGCTTTCTTGAGCGGCACGGGTCTCGGGTTGGCGGGATTCCTGGCCGCGTATCTGCTGTTGCTGCTCCTGCTCGGCATGTTGCTCGATTCGACGTCGATCATGCTGATCATGTTGCCGCTCGCGCTGCCGGTCGCGACCGCGCTCGGCGCGAACCTGGTCTGGTTCGGCGTCGTCACGACGATCGCGATCGAGATCGGCCTGCTGACGCCGCCGTTCGGGCTCAGCGTCTACGTGATCAAGGCCAGCATGAACGATCCGACGATGACGCTCGCGACGATCTTCCGCGGCGCGTTCCCATTCGTGCTGATCACCTTCGCCGTGACGATCTTGCTGATGGTCTTCCCGCAGATCAGTCTCGTGCTGCTCGGCTAGCCCTCGACGCGAAGCGCGCGATACCACTCCCTTACCGCGCGCCCCGCGCATTCATGCTTGGCGCTTGCTACAGCGAGATCAGGAAATCGAGCAGCAACTGTTGTTCCGCTGCGCTCAGTGCCCGAAAGCGATCGCGGGATGGGCGCGGCCTGGCCCGCGTGCCGCTCGATGGCCTCGCGCTCCGTGAACGTCAGACCGTCGTGCATGAGCCGGTTGCGCGTGCGCAGCGCCCACAGCGGCGCGGTTCGGATCTGCGGCGCCGTCGACGCGAACTCCGGCGTCGGCTGCACCGGAATTCCGTCGCCGGTGCCGATGTCGTGCAGTCAGGAAGTCGCTGTACGGATGGATGATCTTGTTGCCGAGCGCCGCGGGAACGATGAACTTGCCGCCGTTGATCGGCGTGCCCGGCGGCGACGTCGTGATCGACGCGACGTGGCAACGCCGCGCAACCGATGTGTTGAAGATCGTCTCGCCGGCCATGACATCGGCGTCGATCGGGCCCCGGATCGGCGCCTTCGTCGAGCGCATGAAGTCCGCGAACGCCGTCGATGTCGACGCCGTCGTCCTCGGGATCGCGGCACCGGGTCGTAGTCCGTGACGTCGCGTCCGCTCGACGTGTTCTCCGTCGGGAACAGCGGGCTCGTGATGCCCATCTCGTTCAGGTACGCATCGGCGGCAAACGACACGAGGCTCGCATGCTGGTTCTTCCAGCCGAATCGGCCGATGCGCGGCCGGCTGTCCGCTTCGAGCACCGGGGCCAGTACGGTCGAGCCGCGCAATCGCGGCGGGCTGTTGCTCGCGAATCCTGCAGCAGCGTCGTGTTCGCGATGGCTTCGACGAAGCCGGCGCCGAGCGTGTTCGTCGAGATCCGGAACGTGCGGATGCTGTCCTCGTAGACGACGGGCTCCACGATGTCCGGATGCGTCGCGCGCGAGTGAACGAGCGAGCCGCCGAGCGACTCGAAGAACTCGTCGCCCATCAGTCGGCCGGTGCGGTGCTCGGCGATCTGGCTCGCGCCGCCGGTCGCGACGTTCTGATGGCATTCGCCGCAGCTCTGCGCGTTGTAGACGGGTCCGAGACCGTCGTCGACGTGCTCGACTTCCTCGAAGATGAAGCGGTTGTCGTTGAACGAGCGCAGCGGCACGACGTTGTCCTCGTCGATCGTGTCGAACGGCGCGCCCTGCGGCAGGAAGCCGTTGGTCAGGTTGTCGAAGCCGGTCGGCGCTTCGGTGACGCGCGGTGTCGGCAGCGGGCGGCCGCGGCTGTCGACCGTGGCGCCGGCTCGGTATCGGTCTGGCCCCGCAGCCTAAATCGCTCGCGGCGCGACTGCGCATCCGCGCTGGTCGTGAGCGTCCCCGTGAGCACGGCAGTCACCGCTAGGAATAAAGCAGTTTGGTGCATGACTCCCTCCTGGAGTGCGCCTTGAGGCGCTGTTGTAGTCGTCCTTCCACGACGCGGCGCCGCGCTGCCCGAGCAGGGCATTGCGCGGATGCCGATTCGTTCCCCGTGTTGACCGTGAACCGGATACAACTTGCATGCCACAACCGAGGACGCGAGCGGCGGCGCGCTTCACGGGTTCGTAAGGTGTCGAGTCGTGCGCGCAAACCGTCCACGATTCCCAACACATTCGCGGCCCGCAACGCGGAAGCCGCGCGAGGGCTCGCTGGCGGACGTCGGTCAAAGGAGACGTGTGCGTCAGAAGGCGGCACGACAGGGACGCGCGTGGCGCGCGTCGACCCGCCCGGGCGCTCGGTCTCGCGCACCGCGGCTCGCGCCGAACGCTTGTCGCAGCTCTGCGACCGCGGAGGGGACTAGCCCTTGATGTCCCGGCTCTCGCGCTCGGCGAGCTCGATCCACTCGCGCTCGCTGCGCCGGAAGTGCTTCGGCGCGAGCCGCGCGTCCTTGAGCAGAGCCGCGAACAGCTCGCGGGCGCGTGTGTTGTCGCCAAGCTTCTTGTAGAGCATTGCTTGTCGCACGCGCGCCTCGGCGCCCGGATAGTAGTTCACGAGCGCCGCGTATTCTTCGAGCGCGCGCGCCGTCGCGCCGCTCTCCTCGAACGCGCGCGCATAGACGAGATGGCCGTCGGCGGAGCGGAAGCCCGGATTCTTCTCGCGTAGGTAATCGAGCGTCGCGATCGCCTCGGCGTGCCGGCCGGCCGCGAACTGTACTCTGCTCTGCGCGAGCAAGATCTTCGGGTCGTCCTCGAAGAGCCCCGTGCGCGCCTCCGTGCAAACACGAATCGCTTCGTCATGACGACCGGCCTTCGACAGCTCGCCGGCGAGCGCAATCGCAGAGTCGACGTTCTGGCTGCGCTCGTAGTTCAGCGACCCTTCGCGCAAACCGCGGCCGGGGTCCATGGCCTGCTTCGCGCGCCGCAGCGCCTTGCGCGCGGCGGGGTTCTGGCCGAGCGAGGGCATTACCTCGACGAAGAAATAGATCAGCGCCCCGATTCCGGGCACCAGGATGATCAGAAACAGCCAGCGCATGTCGCCGCGCGTCCGAAACAGATGCACGGCGGCAAGGACCTGGAGCGCGACGGTGAGGAGGCCGAACGGCATGGCACAACCATCTCGTTTTCGACGGCGCCCATGATTCGCGAGCGGCGCGCGCCTGGCAAGCACAGACGGGTAGAATCGCGGCTCCGTTGTGACCGAGCGCACACTCGATGATCGATCTGTACACCTGGACCACCCCGAACGGCCGCAAGGTCTCGATCATGCTCGAAGAGGTTGGTTTGCCGTACCGCGCGATCGCGGTCGACATCAACGCGAACGAGCAGTTCAAGCCCGAATTCTTGGCCGTGAGCCCCAACAACAAGATCCCGGCGATCGTCGATCACGACACCGGGTTCTCGCTGATGGAGTCCGGCGCGATCCTCTTGTATCTCGCCGACAAGACGGGGTGCCTGCGCGGCGGCGGTAAGAACGGGTGGCAGGCCGTCGAGTGGCTGATGATGCAAATGGGCAGCGTCGGCCCGATGCTGGGGCAGGCGCATCATTTCTTGAAGTTCAATCGCGGCAAGTCCGAGTACGCCGAGAAGCGTTACGGCGACGACG
>CAVUHM010000007.1:0-224027 GCA_963741255.1 uncultured Gammaproteobacteria bacterium
ATCGTGCTCGTGCTCGGCGGCATCTACGGCGGCATCTTCACGCCGACCGAAGCGGGCGCGGCCGGCGCGCTCGGCGCGATGGTCATCGCGCTGATCAAGCGCCGCTTGAGCTGGTCGCAGCTGTGGCACGTGATGAGCGAGACCGGCCAGGTCTCGGTCTCGATCCTGTTTCTGATCATCGCTGCGAGCATGTTCAGCCGAATGCTGACGCTGACGGGGTTGCCGCAAGACATGGCCGCCTTCTTGAGCGGCACAGGCCTCGGGTTGGCGGGATTCCTGGCCGCGTATCTGCTGTTGCTGCTGCTGCTCGGCATGTTGCTCGATTCGACGTCGACCATGCTGATCATGTTGCCGCTCGCGCTGCCGGTCGCGACCGCGCTCGGCGCGAACCTGGTCTGGTTCGGCGTCGTCACGACGATCGCGATCGAGATCGGGCTCCTGACGCCGCCGTTCGGGCTCAGCGTCTACGTGATCAAGGCCAGCATGAACGATCCGACCATGACGCTCGCGACGATCTTCCGCGGCGCGTTCCCATTCGTGCTGATCACGCTCGCCGTGACGATCTTGCTGATGGTCTTCCCGCAGATCAGCCTCGTGCTGCTCGGCTAGCCTCGACGCGAAGCGCGCGATACCACTCCCTTACCGCGCGCCCCGCGCATTCATGCTTGGCGCTTGCTACAGCGAGATCAGGAAATCGAGCAGCAACTGTTGTTCCGCTGCGCTCAGTGCCCGAAACCGATCCCGGGTGGGCGCGGCTTGGCCCGCGTGCCGCTGGATGGCCTCACGCTTCGTGAACGACAGCCCATCGTGCATCAGCCGGTTGCGCGTGCGCAGGGCCCACAGCGGCGCGGTCCGAATCTGCGGCACGTCGACGCGAATTCCGGCGTCGGCAGCACCGGAATGCCGTCGCCGGTGCCGATGTCGTGCATCAGGAAGTCGCTGTACGGATGAATGATCTTGTTGCCGAGCGCCGCGGGAACGATGAACGCGCCGCCGTTGATCGGCGTGCCCGGGCGGCGACGTCGTGATCGACGGCGACGTGGCAACCCGCGCAACCGATACTGGTGAAGAGCTGCTCGCCGGCCGGACATTCGGCGTGATCGGCCCCCGGCGACGGCGCCTTCGTCGAGCGCATGAAGTCGGCGAACGCCGTGATGTCGACCCCGTCGTCCTCGGGGTCCGGTACCGGGTCGTAGTCCGTGACGTCGCGTCCGCTCGAGGTGTTTTCCGTCGGGAAACAGCGGGCTCGTGATGCCCATCTCGTTCAGGTACGCATCGGCCGCGAACGACACGAGGCTCGCATGCTGGTTCTTCCAGCCGAATCGGCCGATGCGCGGCCGGCTGTCCGCTTCGAGCACCGGGACCAATAGCGATCGACCCGCGAATCGCGGCGGGCTGCTGCTCGCGAATCGCGAGCAGGGTCGTGTTCGCGATGGCTTCCACGAATCCGGCGCCGAGCGTATTCGTCGAGATCCGGAACGTGCGGATGCCGTCCTCGTAGACGACGCGCTCCACGATGTCCGGATGCGTCGCGCGCGAGTGAATGAGCGAGCCGCCCAGCGACTCGAAGAACTCGTCCCCCATCAGTCGTGCCGGTGCGGTGCTCGGCGATCTGGCTCGCGCCTCCGGTCGCGACGTTCTGGTGGCATTCGCCGCAGCTTTGCGCGTTGTAAGTCGGTCCGAGACCATCGTCGACGTGCTCGACCTCCTCGAAAATGAAGCGGTTGTCGTTGAACGAGCGCAGCGGCACGACGTTGTCCTCTTCGATCGTGTCGAACGGTGCGCCCTGCGGCAGGAAGCCATTGGTCAGATTGTCGAAGCCGGTCGGCGCTTCGGTGACGCGCGGTGTCGGCAGCGGGCGGCCGCGGCTGTCGACCGTGGCGCCGAGCTCGGTATCGGTCTGGCCCCGCAGCCTAAATCGCTCGCGGCGCGACTGCGCATCCGCGCTGGTCGTGAGCGTCCCCGTGAGCACGGCAGTCACCGCTAGGAATAAAGCAGTTTGGTGCATGACTCCCTCCTGGAGTGCGCCTTGAGGCGCTGTTGTAGTCGTCCTTCCACGACGCGGCGCCGCGCTGCCCGAGCAGGGCATTGCGCGGATGCCGATTCGTTCCCCGTGTTGACCGTGAACCGGATACAACTTGCATGCCACAACCGAGGACGCGAGCGGCGGCGCGCTTCACGGGTTCGTAAGGTGTCGAGTCGTGCGCGCAAACCGTCCACGATTCCCAACACATTCGCGGCCCGCAACGCGGAACCCGCGCGAGGGCTCGCTGGCGGACGTCGGTCAAAGGAGACGTGTGCGTCAGAAGGCGGCACGACAGGGACGCGCGTGGCGCGCGTCGACCCGCCCGGGCGCTCGGTCTCGCGCACCGCGGCTCGCGCCGAACGCTTGTCGCAGCTCTGCGACCGCGGAGGGGACTAGCCCTTGATGTCCCGGCTCTCGCGCTCGGCGAGCTCGATCCACTCGCGCTCGCTGCGCCGGAAGTGCTTCGGCGCGAGCCGCGCGTCCTTGAGCAGAGCCGCGAACAGCTCGAGGGCGCGTGTGTTGTCGCCAAGCTTCTTGTAGAGCATTGCTTGTCGCACGCGCGCCTCGGCGCCCGGATAGTAGTTCACGAGCGCCGCGTATTCTTCGAGCGCGCGCGCCGTCGCGCCGCTCTCCTCGAACGCGCGCGCATAGACGAGATGGCCGTCGGCGGAGCGGAAGCCCGGATTCTTCTCGCGCAAGTAATCGAGCGTCGCGATCGCCTCGGCGTGCCGGCCGGCCGCGAACTGTACTCTGCTCTGCGCGAGCAAGATCTTCGGGTCGTCCTCGAAGAGCCCCGTGCGCGCCTCCGTGCAAACACGAATCGCTTCGTCATGACGACCGGCTTTCGACAGCTCGCCGGCCAGCGCAATCGCAGAGTCGACGTTCTGGCTGCGCTCGTAGTTCAGCGACCCTTCGCGCAAACCGCGGCCGGGGTCCATGGCCTGCTTCGCGCGCCGCAGCGCCTTGCGCGCGGCGGGGTTCTGGCCGAGCGAGGGCATTACCTCGACGAAGAAGTAGATCAGCGCCCCGATTCCCGGCACCAGGATGATCAGAAACAGCCAGCGCATGTCGCCGCGCGTCCGAAACAGATGCACGGCGGCAAGGACCTGCAGCGCGACGGTGAGGAGGCCGAACGGCATGGCACAACCATCTCGTTTTCGACGGCGCCCATGATTCGCGAGCGGCGCGCGCCTGGCAAGCACAGACGGGTAGAATCGCGGCTCCGTTGTGACCGAGCGCACACTCGATGATCGATCTGTACACCTGGACCACCCCGAACGGCCGCAAGGTCTCGATCATGCTCGAAGAGGTTGGTTTGCCGTACCGCGCGATCGCGGTCGACATCAACGCGAACGAGCAGTTCAAGCCCGAATTCCTGGCCGTGAGCCCCAACAACAAGATCCCGGCGATCGTCGATCACGACACCGGGTTCTCGCTGATGGAGTCCGGCGCGATCCTCTTGTATCTCGCCGACAAGACGGGGCGCCTGCGCGGCGGCGGTAAGAACGGTTGGCAGGCCGTCGAGTGGCTGATGATGCAAATGGGCAGCGTCGGCCCGATGCTGGGGCAGGCGCATCATTTCTTGAAGTTCAATCGCGGCAAGTCCGAGTACGCCGAGAAGCGTTACGGCGACGAGGCGAAGCGGATCTACGGCGTGTTGAACAAACGGCTCGGTGAAGCCGAGTACCTGGCCGGCGATTACTCGATCGCGGACATCGCGACCTGGCCGTGGATCGCGCGGTTCGAATGGCAGGGCGTCGACTTCGCGTCGTATCCCGATCTGAAGCGTTGGTATCGAGCGATCGCGGCGCGGCCCGCGGTGCAGCGCGGCTATCAGGTTCCGAAGGCCGTCGGTGCCGCCGTGATTCCGCTGCCGCCTTGACCGGCGACGGCCGCGGCGACCGCGCGAATGTGATCGGGAGTGGTGCCGCAGCAACCGCCGAATGCTCGTGCGCCCAGCGCGTGCCAGGCCAAGGCATACGAGGCGAGCTCCGCGGGGCTGACCGGGTTTGGCGCGCCGCCGTCGCCGATCTCGGGGTAGGCGGCGAGCGGGCCTGGCCAGTGCGCGCGCACCGCGCGGAGCGCCGGCTCGATCGTCGCGATCGGCGTGTGCATGACCGCGACCGCCGCCGGCTCGAAAGACAGCAACGCCTCGAGACAGTGGCTCAACGGCACGAGCGGAAAGTCGAAGCCGACGAGCACACCTCCCGCGCCGGTACGGCAACTCACACCGATCCAAAGGGGTAGACCGGTGCGTCGAGCCGCCTCACACGCGAGCGGCGCATGCCGCGTCTCTTGCATCATCTCTAGGATCAAGAAATCGACGCCGGCCTCGGCGAGCGTGTCGGCGAGCTCGCGGTAGGCCGCGACCTCCGTTCGCTCGTCGGGATACGCTTGCGGGTCGAAGCGCGGCGGCAAGCACGAGATCGAACCCGCGATCGCGACATCGCGGCCGCCCGCATCGCGCGCCTCGCGTGCCGCGGCGACCGCGCGCGCGTTCACGGCGGCGAACTCTGCGCCGCGGCCTGCAGCCTCGAGCACGAAGCGCGTGGTCGCGAAGGTGTTCGTCGTGACAACGTCGGCGCCGGCGGCGATGTAGTCTGCGTGGATAGCTCGCAGCACATCGTAGTGCGTCAGTGACGCAAGCCCGCTCCAGGTCGCAGCGTCGAGTCTCACGCCTCGCCGGCGGAGGTCGGTGCCCGTGCCGCCATCGAGCACGAGCGTGCCACCGCTCGCGAGCACATCTTCCCAGTGGTTGCTCACGTTCTTGAACAGAGAAGAATCCCTCCGCGGAGGGATTTTGCACCAAGGTTGTGCCCTCGCGCCGAACGAGTTTATGCTCTGAAGCGAACGCAGCACAGATTGCGATTCGGGGGATTAGCATGTCGCACGAGCCGTCGCCGGCAACGCCCGGCGAAGACGTGTTGTCGGGCGCGCCGGAACCGTGGGAGCGGTGGGAGACCACGCTCGTGCTCGGCAGCATCGCGCTCGGCGTGGTCGGCCTCGTGCTGCTCGGTTGGCTCGTCGATCGGTTCATCCTGTCATGATGCGCCGCGATCTCGTGCTCACGTTCGAGCGCGACCGCTGGCGCGCGCGCGGTGCCGGTATCGACGTCGCACATCGCGAGTTGCGCGGTCTCGAGGAGCTGATCGAAGCCCAAGTTGGCGCCGGCGGCTCGGTCGTCGAGGTGAGCTTGAAGTTCGATACGACGGGCTTGCCGAGCTGGCTTCGCCAGTATCACGGCCACTACTGCAACTACACGCTGTACGTCCCGCGGCGCGGCGCGCGGCCATGACGCGGGCGGGGATAGGGTTGCCGAGCGCGAACCGCCGCTGGCACAGCGGGATGCTCGCCACCGAGGATTGGTGGAGCGTGTGGATTGGGCTCGCGATTTTCGCGGCGAGCCTGCTTGCGCTTGCAGGCGTGGACGCCATCGGTTGGATGGTCCGCCCGCGACCTTGGGAGTGGACGAACGTCGCGGGCGAATTCGCGTGGAGCAAATTGTTCGCACCGGCCGGCGCCGGGTACGCGAGCTGGCATCCTGCTCGTCGCGTGGCTGACGACCTACGCAGTGTTCACGGGCTTGTTCGCGATCGGCGCGCGTTTCTTGAGATTGGACGTGCGCCGCTTCGTGCTCGGTTTCAGCGCGCTGTTCGTCTTGACGTGGGCCGCGTGGGTGCTCGGCAACGAGCTGCACTTGACGATGGTCGATGCGACGCGTCGACGGCCGCAATCGCTACGCCGAGGCTGCGCTGTCGTGGGGTTTGCAGCTCGGCGAAGGCGCTCCGTATCTGCTCGCGCTCGCGGCGGGGCTCGCGATCGGCAACTTCGCGAAGGGCCTTGCCGGCCGCCTTCGTGAAGCGGCGAGGCCGGAGTGGTACATCAAGACCGCGATCGTGTTCTTGGGCGTCAACTTGGGCGCACAGACGCTCGACGCGAGCGGCTTCGCGATCGAGCTGATCCTGACGGGCGCCGCGGCGACATTCGTCGCGTACCTGTTTTTCTGGCCGATCGTCTATGCGCTCGCGCGGCGCGCATTCGGCTTCAAGCGCGATGTCGCTGCCGTGCTCGCGTCCGGCATCTCCGTGTGCGGCGTGTCGGCCGCGATCGCTACGGCCGGCGCGATCCGGGCGAAGCCCGTGATTCCCGTGGCGATCTCGATGATCGTGGTGATCTTCGCGATGATCGAGCTGATCGTGTTGCCGGGCTTGTACACGGCGGCGTTCCCGGATCAGCCGATCGTGAACGGCGCCGCGCTCGGCATGACGGTCAAGACCGACGGCGCCGACGCCGCGGCCGGCGCGCTGCTCGACGAGCTCATGATCGCGCGGAATCTGCAACTGACGGGCCAGCAGTGGCAGGCTGGCTGGATCTTGAGCGCATCGTTGCTCACGAAGATCTGGATCGACGTGTTCATCGGCGTGTGGGCGTTCGTTCTCGCGCTCGTCTGGATCAGGAAGGTCGACGGCCGTGCCGGCGCCGTGAGCGTGAGCCCCATGGAGATCTGGTTCCGCTTCCCGAAGTTCGTGCTCGGCTATTTCATCGCGTGGTTCGTGTATCTCGCGATCGCGGCGCAAGGAGCGCGAGATCGCCTCGACGCTCGATGCCGGCACCGCTGTCGTGCAGAGTCCGATGCGCACGATGCTGTTCATGCTCACGTTCGTCGCGATGGGCGTCAGCACGGATTTCGCGAAGCTGAAGGGCATGGGCAAGGTTGCGCTGTTGTACGGCATCGCGTTGGTCGTGGTCATAGCGCCGATCGCGTACGGCGTCGCGTATCTGTTCCACCGCGGCCTGACGCCGCCGTTGGCCGCGCAGTGATTTGGGAGAGTGCATGAGTCGCTACGTCGGCGCGATCGATCAAGGCACCACGAGCAGTCGCTTCATGGTGTTCGACCAGAGCGGGACCGTGATCGCGGCCGCGCAGCGCGAGCATGCGCAAATCTATCCGCAGCCCGGCTTCGTGGAGCACGATGCAGCCGAGATCTGGCGCAACACCGAGGCCGTGATCGGCGAGGCGCTCACGAAGAGCGGCGTACGCGCCGCGGAGCTCGCGGCCGTCGGCATCACGAATCAGCGCGAGACGACCGTGCTTTGGGACCGCAATACCGGCGTGCCGCTGCACAATGCGCTCGTCTGGCAGGACACGCGCACGGCGGATCTCGTGGCCGCGTACTCGCGCGACGGGGGCCAAGATCGGTTCCGCGAGCGCACCGGTCTGCCGCTCGCGACTTATTTCAGCGGGCTGAAGCTCAAATGGCTGCTCGACAACGTGCGTGGCGCGCGCGCGAACGCCGTCGCCGGCAACGTGCTGTTCGGCACGATCGACGCGTGGGTGCTCTGGAATCTGACCGGCGGCGCCGCGGGCGGCGTGCATCTCACCGACGTCACGAACGCGAGCCGCACGCAGCTCATGGACTTGGAGACGCTCGATTGGGACGACGACCTGCTCGCGGCGTTCGATATTCCACGCGCCGTGTTGCCGCGAATCGTGCCGTCGAGCGCGAGCTACGGCACGGCGCAGATCTCGGCTCTGAAAGGAGTGCCGATCGCCGGAATTCTCGGCGATCAGCAAGCCGCGCTCGTGGGCCAAACGTGCTTCGAGCCCGGCGAGGCCAAGAACACGTACGGCACGGGCTGTTTCATGCTCATGAACACGGGTGCGCGCCCCGTGCCTTCCACCGCTGGGCTGATCACGACCGTGGCGTACCAGCTTGGCGACGAGCCGCCGTGCTACGCGCTCGAAGGATCCATCGCGATCGCGGGCGCGCTCGTGCAATGGCTGCGCGACAACCTGGGATTGATCGCGAAGAGCTCCGACATCGAGGCACTCGCGCGGCAAGTCGACGACAACGGCGACGTGTATTTCGTGCCGGCGTTCTCGGGTTTGTTCGCGCCGTACTGGCGCGACACGGCGCGCGGCGTGGTCACGGGTCTCACGCGCTATGCGAATCGCGGGCACATCGCGCGCGCGGCGCTCGAGGCGGTGGCTTATCAGACTCGCGACGTGGTCGAAGCCATGGAGAAGGACTCAGGGATTGGCATCAAGGAGCTGCGCGTCGACGGCGGCATGGTCGCGAACGAGCTCCTGATGCAGTTCCAGTCCGATCAGCTCGGCGTGCCCGTCGTGCGCCCGCGCGTGACGGAGACGACGGCGCTCGGCGCGGCCTACGCGGCCGGGCTCGCGGTCGGGTACTGGGCGACCAAGGCCGAGCTCGTGCGGAATTGGGGAGTCGACAAACGCTGGCAACCGCAGATGGCGGCTCCGGAACGCGGCCGACTCTATGGCGCTTGGCAGAAAGCCGTGCAGCGCTCGTTCGATTGGGTAGACCGGCCGGCTTGAGCCGCGAGGAGAGGGGGCATGCAAGCGTTTCTCGGCGAGTTCATCGGCACCATGACGTTGATCCTGCTCGGCAACGGCGTCGTCGCCTGCGTCGCGCTGAAGGGCTCGTACGGAGAGAACGGCGGCTGGATCGTGATCACGACGGGATGGGGCATCGCCGTGATCTGCGCCGTGATCGTCGCGCTCGCGGTTGGCAGCAACGCGCATCTGAATCCCGCCGTCACGATCGGCGTCGGCGTCGCGACCGGTAACTGGGAGACAGGCGCGGGCGTACATCGCGGCGCAGTTTCGCGGCGCGCTGCTCGGCGCCGTGCTCGTCTGGCTGCATTACCTGCCGCTCTGGCGGCAACACCGACAACGCCGCCGGCAAGCGCGCATGCTTCTGCACGTCGCCGGCCGTGCGGCACGTGCCGTCGAACGTGCTCAGCGAGGTCATCGGCACGTTCGTGCTCGTGTTCGTCGCCGCTGCGATCTCGTCGGACAACTTGTCGCCGAACGGCTTGGCGCCGGGCTTCGGACCGTTCCTGGTCGGCTTGCTCGTCTGGGGCATCGGTTTGTCGCTCGGCGGCATGACGGGCTACGCGATCAATCCCGCGCGCGACCTGGGGCCACGCCTCGCGCACGCGTTGCTGCCGATCGCGGGCAAGGGCAGCTCGGGTTGGGACTATGCGGCGATCCCCGTCGTTTGGCCCCGTGATCGGCGCCGTGCTCGCGGGTCTCGCCGTCGCCGCGCTCGGCATCTAGCGCCGAGCGGCCGATTTCAGATCCAGTCGAAACCGCGCGCCAGCGCGCCGAACAAGGCGCCTGCCAGAGCAATGTAGAGCGTCAGCGCCCAGACCTTGGCGGAGGCCAGGGACTCGGCAAGCTTGTCTAGTTTCGCAAGTGTGGCGTCGGACTTGCCGTCGAACTTGGCGTCGACGCGGTCGAACTTGGTGTGCACGGCGTCGAACTTCGCGTCGAACTTGTGCACGGCGTCGAACTTGGCGTCGATGGCGTCGAACCTGATGTCCATCCGGTCCCGCAATGAGCGGACGTCCGTCTTGAGCTCCGCCACGTCGCTGCGGACATGCGCCATGTCCGACTCCAGACGTGCGATTCGCGCTTCCATTCCGTCGGGCTCCTTGGACGCCATTGCCATGCAGCGACTCCGATCTTAACGGCCCCGATACGTCGCGAGTCAATTGGAGCAGGGCGGTTACGCCCTCGGAATCCACGTTTCGGGCCAAGACGCGGTGTTTTCGGTGCGGCCGGGAACCGGCGTACACTTACGGGCATTCAACTGAAAGGGGCTGGTACATGGCCGTCGATTTCAGAGGTCATCCGATGTTCGCGCCGGGCTTCAACAGCCCCACGCGCTTCGAGGCGGACGTGTACGACTGCGAGGTTTGGGGCCAGATCCCGACCGACATCGACGGCACGTTCTATCGCGTGCAGTGCGATTTCCAGTACCGCCCGCCGATGAACGAGTGGCCCACGGGCTTCAACGGCGACGGCCACGTCAGCGCGTTCCGGTTCGCGAACGGCTCGGTCGATTTCAAAGCGCGCTACGTGAAGACGGATCGTTTGATGGCCGAGCGGCGCGCGCGCAAGCGCCTCTGGGGCGTGTACCGCAACCACTTCACCGACGATCCGTCGGTCGCGAACATCGATCGCGGCGCGGCCAACACTCATATCTATTGGCACGGCGGCAAGATGCTCGTGCTGAAAGAAGACTCGCTGCCGTATCACATCGATCCGTTCTCGCTCGAGACGCTCGGCCGCTGGGATTTCCACGGCAAGTGGACCGCGACGAGCATGTCGGCGCATCCGAAGATCGACCCGCTGACGGGCGAGATGATCGCGTACGGCTATCAGGCCAAGGGTGATTTGTCCGACGACATCGCCGTGTACACGGTGAACCCGCAGGGCCACATCGTCAAAGAGGTGTGGCTGAAGTCGCCGTACCTCGGGATCATCCACGACATCGCGATCACGCAGAAGCACGTGATCATTCCCGTGATCTCGCGCACCACGAGCGAGGAGCGCCTGAAGAGCGGCGAGCCGATGTGGGTGTGGGACCAGAGCCTGCCGACGATGGTCGGCGTGCTGCCGCGCGACGGTGAAGCGCGCGACGTGCGTTGGTTCAAGGGGCCGCCGCGCAACACGCTGCACTTCTTGAACGCAAGCGATGGCCCGAACAACACCGTCACGATGGAGTTGCCGGTCTCGGACGAGGAGCGTTCGCCGTCACAGATCAAACGCTGGACGTTCAACATGAACTCGAAGAACGACACGTTCGGCGAGGAAGTGATCTCGCGTTCGAATGGCGTGCTCGCGCGCATGGACGATCGCTATATATCGCTGCCGTACCGTTACGGATTCGTCGGCCACAACGACGCCGAGAGGCCATACGACACCGCGGCCGGCGGCAATCGCGCGGGCCGAGTCACGAACTGCTACAAGCGCTTCGATTTGCAGAACCCGACGGCGCCCGAGAGCACGTTCTTCGTCGGCAACGTGCAGAGCCTGCAGGAGGCCGGGTTCATCCCACGCAAGGGCAGCACAGCCGAATGCGACGGTTACGTCGTGGGCATCGCGAGCAACTACGCCGAGATGGCGAGCGAGCTCCACATCGTCGACGCGCAGCGCATGGAAGAGGGCGCGGTCGCGGTCGTGAAGCTGCCGTTCCGCTTGCGCGGCGGCACGCACGTGAACTGGTTCGGCGCCGACGACCTCGCCGCGCAGAAGGCGGAGACCGTATGAGCCGCGCGAGTCTCGACCGGCGCGAGTTCATCGCCGGCGCGGGCGCGGTGGCCACAGCGGTTTGCTTGCCCGTGACGCTCGCGGTCGCGGCGCCTTCCGTCGGCGGCACGTCGCCGTCGGCCGCGCTCGCGGATTGGCACGTCGACGACATGTGGGGTGTGTACCCGCGGCCGTCGGAGCCGATCGGCTACGGCCGGCCGCACGGAGACGGCGAGCTCGTCGCGGCGGTGGCTGCGGTCGACCTGGCGTTCTTGAACGCCTGAGCTGGGCGGTCGCAGGCTTCGCTGGTTACGTTGTTTGGGCCCACAGCGGCGCCAGTTCGCGCCGGCGCGTCCACAAGAAATACAAGTTGATCAGCAGCATGATGTTGCCAAGCACGGCCCCGCCCGTCAGCAGGCCGCCGTCGAGAACCAAATGGAACGCGACGACGTTGACGGTGATCGGCAGAACCAGCAGCGCGGCGAGTGCGGTGCGCCGCGTCCACAGGCAGAACAGCGCGATCACGTGCACGACCGACATGATGATGTTGATGTACCGAATCTCCGTCAGCATCGCGATGAACTGAAACGCTTCGGGCGTGTTGTACAGATCCTGCGTCGGCGGAGGAAAGATCCCGAGCGTGCCCAAGATCGGCAGCACGAGTATCAGGCTCAGGACGACCTTCAGAGCGATGTCGATTATTTTTTTCATTGAGTACGATCCCCTTCGACTGAGCTGGCGGCTCAGATGCTGATCGCTCCCGAGCGGATTCGGCGCCGAACGACCGCATGCAGCAGCACGGTTTGGAGCGCCGAGAACGTGTTCGACGTGGCCCAGTAGATCGCCAGCGCGGAAGAGAACTGCAGCGCCGCGACGATCGCAATCACGCTCGGCAGCACGATCAAGAACGATGCGCATCTGCTCGGGCATGTCGGGGTTCACGGCCATCATCATCGCCGTCGTGAGCCCCGCGATCACGGCAAGCAACGTGTCGGGACGCAGCAGGTTCGGTACCCACAGAAAGCGTGCTCCGTCACCGGCATCGCGCAGAACTTGGAACATGCCGAGAAACACGGGCATCTGCGCGAGCCCGCCGAGGAGCCCTTTGAAATCGACGAGCGTGAGCCCGTGATTGCCGTACAGCTCCGTCATCTTCTGCATGTAGCACGTCGGGCTTGTCCCCGAATCTCTCGCGCAGCGCTTTGAGCTCGGGCTGCAGCTTCAGCATTTTCTTTTGCCGGATGCACGCGCGATACGCGATCGGCCATGCGAGCGGCAACAACAGCGCTCGCAGCAGCAAGGTCACGATGACGATCGCAAGGCCGAGGCCGAGCCCCGTATCGGCCGAGAGTGCTGTGATGATGCTGCGAATCGAATCGAGCCAAATCAGCCAGATGTCCACGGCGTGTCTCCTGTCGGCGTCTCGCGCGCTTGCGGCCGATAGGATACTCGAACTCTCGATCAGCGAAGCTGAGCCGTCGACTCGTCGCGCCAATGCGTGGTTATTCGCCGGCCCTCGGCCCCGTCCTGGAACCATGCCGGTCATCGTCCACTTTGCTGCGTCGCAAGCGTGGCCCTCGGCACAGCCGGCGAGCAGCGACCTCTGGGGTCCTGCGCTCCCAGGTAAACTCCGTTCTCGGACAATTTACAAACAATTTACGAATGAGCTACGCGAGCGGCCGCCACTTCCTCCAGATCCCCGGGCCCACGAACGTGCCGGACCGCGTGCTGCGCGCGATGGCCGCGCCGACGATCGACCATCGCGGTCCCGAGTTCGGCGCGCTCGGCCGCGAGGTGCTCGCGGAGCTGAAGCCGATCTTCAAGACGCGGAATCCCGTGATCATCTATCCGGCGTCGGGCACTGGCGCGTGGGAAGCCGCGCTCGTGAACACGCTATCGCCCGGCGACGAAGTGCTGATGAGCGAGACGGGCTGGTTCGCGTCGCTGTGGCGTGAGATGGCGCTGAAGCTCGGGCTGAAGCCCGAGATCTTGCCGACCGATTGGCGCCACGGCGCGGACCCGGCCGCGATCGAAGCTCGTCTCGAGCAGGATCGCGCGCACGCGATCAAGGCCGTCTGCGTCGTGCACAACGAGACGTCGACCGGTGTCGTGAGCCGGATCGGCGAGGTCCGCAAGGCGATCGATCGTGCGCGTCATCCCGCGTTGTTGCTGGTCGACACGATCTCGTCGCTCGCGTCGGTCGACTTTCGCATGGACGACTGGGGCGTCGACGTCACGGTGGCCGGCTCGCAGAAGGGACTGATGTTGCCGCCGGGGTTGTCGTTCAACGCGGTCTCGACGCGCGCGCTCGCCGTCGCGAAGTCCGCGAAGTTGCCGAAGGCGTTCTGGGGCTGGGACGAGATGCTCGCGAACAACAAGAACGGCTACTTTCCGTACACGCCGGCGACGAACCTGCTCTACGGCCTGCGCGAAGCGCTGAAGATGCTGAACGAGGAAGGGCTCGAGAACGTGTTCGCGCGTCACACTCGCCACGGCGAAGCGACGCGGCGCGCCGTCGACGGCCTGGGGTCTCGAGGTGCTGTGCGCGAATCCGGCCGAGTACAGCGGCTCGCTGACGGCCGTGATCATGCCGGAAGGGCAGAGCGCCGACCGGCTCCGCAAGACGATCCTCGAAGCGTTCGATATGTCGCTCGGCACCGGGCTGGGCCGGCTCGCGGACAAGGTATTCAGGATCGGCCACCTCGGCCACTTCAACGATCTCACGCTGGCCGGAACGCTGTCCGGCGTCGAAATGGGGCTCGCACTGGCGGGCGTGCCGCACGAGCGCGGCGGCGTCGCAGGCCGCGCTCGACTCTCTGGCCTCGCCGATCAAGTAACGCCGACCCGCTTGCTGCGGAAAACTCCATCTCCGCGAGGTCCGGAAACGGGTTCCGGCGAGAGCGTTGTCTACGGTATCGTTGAGGTGATGGGGGAGCTGCTACACACGCCGGCGGATTCTAGCGGCGGCCACCGCGGGCCTCGCCGCCGCAGGCCGGTCGCGTCTCGCGCCGGCGCAAGCGAGCCCACTCGAGCTCACGGATCTCCGCCAGGACCTCGTGTCGATCGCGGGCGCCGGTGCGAACGTCGTCGCTTTGACGGCCGCAGACGGCGTGTTGCTCGTCGACGGCGGTGCCGAAGCCCATTCGGCCGCGCTGCTCCGCGTCCTCGCCGAGCGTTGGCCCGGCCGGCCCATCAAGGTCGTGTTCAACACGAATTGGCGCGAGGAGCACACGGGCGCGAACGCCGCCGCGCGCGAGAGCGGCGCCGCGGTCATGGCGCACGAGAACACGAGGCTGTGGCTCGGCGGAGAGTTTTTCGTCGAATGGGAGCAGCGCCACTACACGCCGCGTCCGCCTACGATGCTGCCGACAAAGACGTTCTACACATCGGGCTCCGTCGACTTCGCGGGTCGTGCGGTCGAGTACTGGCACCTGCCGCGCGCGCACACGGACGGCGACGTCGCGGTGTTCTTCCGCGATGCGAACGTGCTCGTCGCGAGCGATCTATTGTCGGTCGGCGCGTATCCGGTGCCGGATTACTCGACCGGCGGTTGGATCGGCGGTCTCGTCGACTCGACGAAGCAACTGCTCGACAAGACCGACGCGGGTACACGCATTGTCGCGGCGCAGGGAGGCATCTACGGCCGCGCCGAGCTCGAGGCCCAGCTCGCGATGTGCACGGAGGTGCGGCGCAAGGCCGCCGAGGCGTTTCGCGCCGGCATGAGCTTCGCGGATTTCGCCGCGTCGCAGCCGACCGCGGCATTCGACGCGCAGTGGGGCGATCCCGAGCTGTTCTTGAAGCTCGTGTACAAGGGTGGATTCGCGCATCTGCGCGAGCTCGGTGGAGTGATCTGATGCGCGCGGCGGTGAGGCCATGAATCGCTCGACAGTCGCCGTAGGCGTCGTGGCCGTCGCAGTGCTCGCGGCCGGCTCGGCATGGTGGGCTCGCCACGACGCGCAGCCGAGCGCGGCCGAGCAGTGGCCGCTGTTCGCGCAGTACTGCACCGACTGCCACAACCGCGACGACTTGACCGCGGACATCGCGTTCGACCGGATGTCGGCCGAGTCGATCGCGCACGAGCCCGAGATCTTCGAAGCCGCCGTGCGCAAGCTGCGCGGCGCGCAGATGCCGCCGCCCGGCGCGCCGCAGCCGGACATCGAGACGCGGCGCGCGTGGGTCGCGGGTCTCGAGAGCACGCTCGACGCGGCGGCAGAGGCCGCGCCGAATCCGGGCCAGGTCGCGCTGCACAGGCTGAATCGCACGGAGTACGCGAACGCGATCGCGGATTTGCTCGCGCTCGACGTCGACGTGAAGGCGCTGCTGCCGAAGGACGACGAGAGCGACGGATTCGACAACGTCGCGAACGTGCTGAAAGTATCGCCGTCGTTCCTGGAGCAATACATCTCCGCGGCGCGGGTGATCAGCGAGATGGCGGTCGGCTTGCCGAACACGAAGCGCGACAGCCGCGTCTATTACGCGCAAGCAGGCACAAATCAGAACTATCACGTCGCGGGCATGCCGCTCGGGACGCGGGGCGGCATGCTCGTCGAGCATTTCTTCCCGGCAGACGGCGAGTACGAGCTCGACATCGGCGGGCTCGCGCGCGCGCGGTACGTCGAAGGGCTCGAATACCGGCATCGGTTGATCCTCGCGATCGACGGCAAGAAGGTGTTCGAGGACGAGATCGGTGGGCCCGACGACGTCGAGGCCGTCGACCTGCGCCAAGCCGCGGCGGTCGCCGAGATCAACGGCCGCTTCGAGAACATCCGTGTTTCGCTGACGGCGGGCCCGCACATGATCGCCGCAACGTTCGTGGCGCGCACGATGGCTGAGTCCGACGCGGTGCTGCAGCCGTTCATCCCCGGCGGTGGCGAGGTCGGCATCATCGAGGGCGAGGAAAGCCCGCTCAAGATCGAGCGGCTCGAGATCAACGGTCCGTTCACGTCGTCCGGTTTGAGCGACACACCGAGCCGCGAGCGCATCTTCAGTTGTCGGCCGAGCACTCAGGCCGAGGAATCGCCGTGCGCGCGCGAGATCCTGACGCGGTTGACGCGCCAGGCGTTTCGCCGCCCGGTCACGGACGCGGATCTCGACGTTCCGCTCGAGTTCTACGAGCGGGCGCGAGCGAGCGGGGACTTCGAGGCCGGTGTGCGCAACGCACTGATGATCGTGCTCGCTTCTCCGGACTTCCTGTATCGCTTCACTGCGCCGCCCGAGGACTCGCCGCCCGGCACGACCTATGCGTTGGATCAATACGGGCTCGCATCGCGATTGTCGTTCTTCCTCTGGAGCAGCCTGCCGGACGAGGAGCTGCTCGGCCTCGCCGAGCGCGGCGAGCTCGACGACCCGCGCGCGATCTCGGCCCAGGTCGAGCGCATGCTCGCGGATCCGCGCGCCGCAGCTCTCGTGACGAATTTCGCGCAGCAGTGGCTCGACATTCGCGGCATCCGTGACATCGTGCCGGATCCCGTGCTGTTCCCCGAGTACAACCCGGACTTGAGCGTGGCGTTCGCGCGCGAGCTCGAGCTGTTTCTCGCGAGCGTGCTGCTCGAGGACCACAGTGTGCTCGAGCTCCTGAACGCGAAGCACACGTATCTGAACGAGCGCCTCGCGCTGCACTACGAAGTACCGGCCGTTCGCGGCGACACGTTTCGCCGCGTCGAGCTCGCCGACCAGAACCGCTGGGGTCTGTTCGGCAAGGGCGGCATCTTGATGGCAACGTCGTATCCGAATCGCACGGCACCCGTGTTGCGCGGCGCTTGGATCCTCGAGGCGATCACGGGCACGCCGCCCGCGTCGCCGCCGCCGAACGTCGAGGCGTTTCCCGAGACGCAGACCGGCGAGCAGCCGAAGACGGTGCGCGAGCGGCTCGAGATGCACCGCTCGAATCCGAGCTGCAACGGCTGTCACGGTGTCATGGACCCGCTCGGATTCGCGCTCGAGAACTTCGATGCGATCGGCGCATGGCGCGTCAAGGATCGCGAAGCCGGTGCCGCGATCGATTCCTCGGGCCAGCTCGCCGACGGCACCGTCGTCGACGGGCCCGTCGACTTGCGTGAAGCGCTGCTCGCGGAGCCGTCCCAGTTCGTGCAAACCCTGACCGAGAAGCTCATGATCTATGCGCTCGGCCGCAGCGTGGAGCACTACGACATGCCGGCCGTGCGCCGGATCGTGCGCGATGCGGCGCGCGAAGATTATCGTTTCTCGGCGATTCTGGCCGGCATCGCTCGGAGCGAGCCGTTCAGGTTCAGCACGACGCCGGCTGCCGTGCCGAATAGGTGCCGGTGTTACGGTTTCGGTTAAACCGAAGTGCCGGTGTTACGGTTGGACCGAAACCGTAACACCGGCACCGCTCTTGAGGGAGCAAACGCGATGTTCGTCACGAAGAAACATCTGTCTCGTCGCACAGTGCTACGCGGGCTCGGCGCGACGGTCGCGCTGCCGCTGCTCGATGCGATGATTCCCGCGCGCACAGCGCTCGCGCACACGGCTGCGGCGCCGACGCCGAAGCTCGCGTTCGTCTACTTTCCGCACGGCGCGATCATGGATCGATGGACACCGGCGGCGGAGGGGCGGAGCTTCGAGGTGTCGCCGCTTCTCGAGCCGCTCGCGCCGTTCAAGAGCCAGCTCACGATCGTGAGCGGCCTCGAGAACAAGCACGCTGCGGGGCCGACGCACGCGATTACGCCGGGCACTTGGCTCTCGGGAGTGACGCCGCGAATCAGCCACGACCCCTACGGTGGCGTGACGGCCGATCAGATCGCCGCGCAGCACATCGGC
The DNA here is from genome assembly GCA_963741255.1 of uncultured Gammaproteobacteria bacterium. Taxonomy (GTDB): domain Bacteria; phylum Pseudomonadota; class Gammaproteobacteria; order Steroidobacterales; family Rariloculaceae; genus FEN-1219. The sequence goes on from CAVUHM010000007.1 coordinate 17,871, forward strand.
CAGGACACGCCGCTGCCGTCGCTCGAGGTTTCGACCGAGGAGCCGATCGGTGGTGGAGCCTGCGACCGCAACTACGGCTGCAGCTACGGCGCGACGATCTCGTTCCGCACGCCGAGCACGCCACTGCCGATGGAGTTCAACCCGCGCAAGCTGTTTCAACGCCTGTTCGGTCAGGGCGATACGCCGGAAGAGCGCGAGCTGCTCGCGGCGCAGTACGCGAGCATCCTCGACATCGTCGCCGACAAGGCCGAGGCGTTACAGAAGGTCGTGGGCTTGAGCGACCGCCGCATGCTCGACGATTACCTCGAGAGCGTGCGCGAGATCGAACGCCGCGTGCAGAAGATGGAGGCAGAACGATCTCTCGCACATCGCGCTGCCGGATGCGCCGGTGGGCATTCCGACCAGCTTCGACGAGCAGATGAACCTGATGTTCGATACCGTGGCGCTCGTCGTGGCAGGCGAACCTCACGCGGATCACGTCGTTCATGATGGCGGCCGAGGTCAGCAACATGACCTACAACCACGTCGATGTACCGGATGCGTTCCACGCGTTGTCGCATCATCAGAACAACGCCGCAAAGCTCGAGCGCCTGGCGAGCGCGTGCAGCCGTATCACACGCGCGCGTTCGCACGCTTCGTGCAGAAGCTCAAGGACACCCCCGACGGTGACGGCTCGATGCTCGACCACTCGCTGCTCGTCTACGGCAGCAACATGAGCAACAGCAACGCGCACGATCACTTCCCGCTGCCGATGGCGCTGGTCGGCGGCGCGTGCGGCAAGGTGAAAGGCGGGCAGCATCTGAAGTATCCGGATCGCACGCCCGTCTCGAACATGCTGTTGACCGTGCTGCAGCGCGCCGGCGTGCCCATCGAGTCGCTCGGCGACAGCACGGGCGAATTCGCGGAGATCTAGATGCGTGCGAGCGGTTTCGGGCTGTTGTTCGCTGGCAGTGCGCTGCTGCCCAGCTCGTCGGCAGTTGCGCCGCATCGCTCAACCGGCATCCATGCCCTCGTCGATGCGGCCCGCAACGACGATCACGAGGCAGCCGTAGCATTGCTCGCCGAACGAGCAGACCCGAATCAATCCGAGGCCGACGGCACGACGCCGCTGCACTGGGCCGTGCATCATGACGACGCGGATCTCGTCGTACGCTTGCTCGAGGCCGGCGCGAACGTTACCGCCGCGAACGACTACGGTGCGACGCCGATGTCCGAGGCGGCCGTCGCCGCGAACGTCGATGTGCTCGAGGCCTTGCTCGACGCGGGCGCGGACGTCGACGCTGCGAACGCCGACGGGCAGACCCCACTGATGGTCGTCGCGCGCGGCGGGAACGTCGAAGCGGCCGAGTTGCTGATCGAGCGCGGTGCGAACGTCAACGCACGCGAGCAGCGCAAGGGCCAGACGGCGCTGATGTGGGCCGTGGCGCAGAGTCATCCCGCGATGGTGACGCTGTTGCTCACGCAGGGCGCCGAAGTCGATTCTCGGTCAACGGTCAACGACTGGGAGCGAATGGTCACGGCGGAGCCGCGCCAGAAGAATCTGTATTCGGGAGGCTTTACGCCGCTCTTATATGCGGCGCGGCAAGGTTGTCTCGAATGCGCGGAGTTGCTGCTCGACGCGGGCGCGAAGATCGAGCTCAGCGATCCCGACGGCGTGACGCCATTGATCAGCGCAATACTGAACGCGCATTGGGATACCGCGAAGCTGCTGCTCGCTCGCGGCGCGAACCCGAACAAGTGGGATTTCTGGGGCCGCACACCGCTGTATCTGGCCGTCGACTTCAACACGGTGCCGCACGGCGGCCGGCCGGACCGGCCTTCGCTCGACGACACCACCTCGCTGCAGATGATCGACATCCTGCTCGCGGCCGGCGCAAATCCGAACGCGCAGCTCAAGCTGTTTCCGCCGTATCGAAGCTTGCGAATGGATCGCGGCGCAGATGCGATTCTCGACATCGGCACGACGCCGTTGCTGCGGGCGGCGCGCGGTGCGGACTTGGCGGCGATCGAACGGCTTGCGGCCAACGGCGCGCTGCTCGACTTGCCGCAGCGCGACGGAATCACGCCGCTGATGGCCGGCGTCGGAGCGGGCGCGCGGCCGATCGACACGCGCGGTAAGTTCCGGACCGAGCTCGAGGCGTTGGCGACCGCCGAGGCTTTGCTCGACGCCGGTGCCGCGATCGATGCGCGCGATGCGCGTGGTCGTAGTGCGCTGCACCACGCTGCGTCAGTGGGCTACACGGATGTGGTCAGGGCGCTCGTGGAACGCGGCGCGGACATCAGAGCCGTCGATGCGGATGGCTTGACGCCGCTCGATGCCGCGAACGGAAAGTTGCGCGGGGGAAGGGGTGCCGGCGCCGCCTATCCCAGCACTGCTGAGATGTTGCAGGGCCTACTCGCGAGCATTGCTGCTCGTTGACAGGCCCCAGCGACGCCAGCACCCTGATCTGACTATCGATTTAGCTCGTCGGCGGCGTCGTTGACGCCCTCGCGAATGTCGTCGACCGCATCGTCGACCTTGTTTTCGGTGGTCTCGCCACCGTTGCGAACGTTCTCCGCAGCTTCGTCGACCTCTTCGCCGAAACGCTCGAGCGGTCCCTCGCGCTCACAGCCCACGAGGCCGAGCCCAACGATACTAAGAGCCAGCAATGTCTTCAGTGCACTCATACCTACCTCCCGCGGCTAGAGCCGCATCTGTCTTCGGATTCTTGCCACGGAACTCAGCGACGACGCAGAAGGCTGTAGACGACCGCGGCCGCCACGAGCGCGGCGCCGACGGCGATCAACGGCGTCCTCTGTTTCGATGCATAGCCGAGCGCGCTATCGACAATAGGCGACAGCGCCGCGCGTGCGCGTTGTTCCTGGTTGCGCGCCTGCTCGCGCAGCGAACCGATCCGCTCGCGCAGATCGTGCTCGACGCCGCCGGCTTTATTGGCGACGCGATCCAGCGTCTTGTGCATCGAGCTCGCGATGCGCTCGCTCGTGCTGTCGCCCTCTGCTCCATTGCCGGCATACGTGAAAGTCGTGCTCATCATCAGCTCCTTACTAAAGGTCGGTTTGAAAAAGGTCCGGCTATGCCACTGGCCGTCTGCCGGCGATCGCGAAGATCACGGCGAGCACGAGGCCGACGACGAACAGGATCCAGGCGATCTCCACCGCGATACCGGCAACGCCCGTGAGACCGAGCACCGCCGCAACGATGGCGACGATCAAGAACGTGGCTGCCCAGGAAATCATGGTTGGCTCCTCATCTCGAAAAACTCTGCCCGAAGAGGAGCAAGGTACGTGCCAAGGACCGGAAACTGAGGCTGGGCGCGGCTCTCAGCCAGTTCAGGGTCAGACCCAGCCACACGTTATGCGGCGTGTTTTTCCAAATATTGGAATTCGATTGTGGAAGCTGCTCAAGACCGTTACGTCTGCGGCCGATAAACCGCCGTACCCTGCGCGTGGATGCGGCGATGCCTCAAGTAGCGACCGAGCACCAATGGAAAGACAAGTACCGCGAGCTCGTGGCCGAGCTCGAGGACAAAGAGCGCGCGTGGTCGAAGCTCGAGGCCGCGCTGCGCGGTGCTGCGGGCAAGCTCGCTGTCGCCGCGCTCGGCCGCACCCCGGAGCTCGATGCCGCGATCGATCATGTGATGGCCGTGCTCCGTACCGATCCCACGATGCTGAATCTCGACTCGAGCATGACGGGTCTTGTGCGCGCGCTGAAGGCCGAGAGCGCGATCGAGGTCAAGAGCGGGCCGACCAGCGCGGCGCCCAGCGGCGTCCTGATCGTACCGACCGCGAGCGCGGTCACGGACGAGATCGTGACGTTGCTGCGTGCGCTCGTGCATCGTCTCGGGGAGATGCCGCCGCTCGCTGAGACCGCGGCAACACTGGCGCGCCGACTCGAGATCGGAGTGCCGGAAGGCGGGTGGGAGCCGTTCCTGCGCGGCGTCGCCGATGCCGTCGGCGAGGTCGCGAACGCGGCTCGAGGCACAGCGTCACGAGCTCGAGGACTTCCTCGAGCAAGTCACGCAGCAGCTCGCCGAGTTCGAGGAGTGGACGCGCTGGCAGGCCGGCGCGGCGCAGAGCCGCCGCGACGACACGGAGGGACTCGAGCTCACTGTGCAGGCCGAGATGGTCGACTTGCGGCGCGAGGTCGTGAGCTCACCGGATCTCGCGTACCTGAAGACCAAGGTGCAGTCGCGGCTCGACAACGTCGCGCAGCAGCTGCGTGAGTTTCGTCGCAAGGAAGACAAGCGGCACGCCGAGGACGAGCGCAGAGCCAGCGAGCTAAAGAACGAAGTCGCGAAGCTGCGCGGCCGCACCGACGAGCTCGTGAAGCTCTGCACCGAGCAGGAGAGCCGGCTCATGGTCGATTCGCTGACGGGCGTGCACAGCCGCTACGCGTACGAACGCCGCCTCGACGAGGAGTTTCAACGCTGGCAACGGCACGCGCAGCCGCTGGCGTTCTCGATCTGGGACATCGACTTGTTCAAGCGCGTCAACGATTCGTACGGCCACGACGCCGGCGATCGATTGCTGCGCGGCGTCGCGGATCTGTTCGGGCGCCACAAGCGGGCCGAGGATTTCCTCGCCCGCATCGGCGGCGAGGAGTTCGTGCTGCTGTTGCCGATGACTTCGCTCGAGGCCGCGAAAGGCGTCGCGGAGAAGCTACGTACAGCTGTCGAAACCGCGGCGTTCCGCCACCACGGCGCGCCCGTGGCCGTGACGATCTCGTGCGGGCTCACGGAGTTTCGCACCGGTGACACGCCCGCTGCCGTCTATGAGCGCGCCGATCGCGCGTTGTACGAAGCGAAGGCGCAGGGACGGAACCGCTGCAACGCGGCGTGAGGCCGCTCGGGTCACGTTGTCGCTCGCGAGATCGTCAGGTCGGCGGACGATCTCGCCTCGATCGTCCGGAAAACGGACGATCGGCGGGCGTCATGTGTGCAACCACGCTGCCCCTTCTGGGATCGTCAGGTCGGCGGACGAACCCAGGGCGATCGTCCGGATAGCGGACGATCGACGCGTAATCATCACGGACCTGATTGGTGCGTAAAAAAAGTTCTCCACTCAGCGTGTTGCCGTGAGCTCAGCCGGCAATGTTGCGCACGTTTCTTGAATGCGTCTCGCAAACCGCCCTTGTCTGGACGGGATCGTCAGGTCTCCGGACGACTCTGCTGGATCGTCCGGAAAACGGACGATCGGGGTGAGATCGTCCGCCGACCTGACGATCCCCCGGGAGGGTGTCATGCACACAAGGTGTCGTGGACCGCGTGCACGTGAGCACCGGCGGACCTCGCCCGTTGTGACCGCCGGGACCGTGGGCAAACTCGGCCGACATCAGCCGAGGAATCGGACCATGACGAGAGCACAGTTTGTGAGCATGGCGACCGCAGTCGCCATGGGCTTGTGGACGCTCGTGGCCGAGGCGCAGGCGCCGACGCGAGTGCCGCGCTCGACGCAGCGCTGGCGGGCACGCATCGCAGTGCTGCGAATCGCGCGCGCGATCGCTATCGCCATCCGAAGGAGACACTGACGTTCTTCGGGTTCGAGCCCACGATGACGGTCGTCGAGATCTGGCCGGCGGCGGCTGGTACACGGATGTGCTCGGGCCGGCGCTGAGCGCGCGCGGCAAGCTCTACGTCGCGCAGTACGGCTCGAAGCCGCCGTTCCCGTACCAACAGCGCGAGATGGATACGCTCGCTGGGAAGATGCGGGCCGCGCCCGACCTGTACCGCACCGTGACACCGACCGCGATGGATCTTTTCGCGACCGACGTCGAGATCGCGCCACCCGGTAGCGCCGATCTCGTCGTCACGTTCCGCAACGTGCACAACTGGCTCGCGGACGGCTACGGCCCGCCGAACGCGGCCGAGCTCGCATTCGCGGCGATGTTCAAAGCGCTGAAGCCCGGCGGCGTGCTCGGCGTCGTGGATCACCGCTGGCCGGATCCTAAGACGGAGACCCGAAAGCCGACAGTGGCTACGTTTCCGAGGAGCGCGTGATCGCGCTGCGCCGAGCGTGCGCGGGCTTCGATCTGTTGGCGAGCTCCGACGTGAATCGCAATCCCGCTGGATACGCACGACCACCCGCAGGGCGTCTGGACGCTGCCGCCCGATCTCGCGCTCGGCGATCAAGACCGCGCCAAGTATGTCGCGATCGGCGAGTCGGACAGGCTCACGCTGAAGTTCGTGAAACCGAAGTCGCTGGCTCCACCGCAGCGGCGCTGGCAGACTGAGCCGACTCGAACGTGGCCTGATTCTCGGGGGAGCGATGACACTATTCGGCGTTGCTACGAGCGGCCGTGCTGGCCGCGCTCGTCACGAGCGGTGTGCAGGCGCAGCAAGATGCGAGCGCTCGACGCGCGCCTCGACGCGCTCGATGCGCAAGTCGTCGCGGCCGAGGACGTTGCGCGCGCTCAAGCGCCTCCAGCGCGAGTACGGCTACTACGTCGACAAGGGCATGTGGGAGGACGTCGCGGATCTCTACACCGACGACGCCGTCGCGAACTATCCGGCCGGCACGTACATCGGCAACGACAGCATCCGCAAGCATCTGTACATGAACGTCGGCGGCGGCCAGGTCGGCGAAAATGGTCTTGCCCGAGAACCGCATCTACAACCACATCAACATCCAGCCCGTCGTGCACCTCGAGCCGGGCGGCCAGACGGCGAAAGGGCCGTTGGCGCGCGTTCGCGATGTTCGGCAGCTTCGGCGGCGGCGCCACGTGGGCCGAGGGCGTGTACGAGATGACGTACGCGAAGGTCGACGGCGTCTGGAAGATCAGCAACCTCGACTACCACTCGGGCTTCGGCGCGCCGTACGCGACGGGCTGGGTGCCGCCCGAGCCGCAGCCGGCGCTGCGGGCGGCGGCGGCAGCGGCCGCGCGGGCCACGCAACCTGCCGCATCCGGCCGATCAGCCGCGCGACGAAGCGTGCGCCGGGTTTCCCGGCCGCGTGCGTCGGTCCGTTCCACTACACGAATCCTGGCGTCACCGACGCGGGGCACGTCTGGACCACCGGTCACGCTGCCGGCCGCGACCGGGCGCAAGCCGGCCGCGCGCGACCGCGCGCGGACCTCGCGGCGCGCGCGCAACGGCTCGCCGACGAGCAGGAAGTCGAGAACCTGCAAAAGATCTACGGCTACTACTACGACCGGCGCATGTGGGACGACGTCGCGGATCTCTTCGCCGACGACGGCACGATCGAGATGGGGCAGCGCGGCGTGTACGTCGGCAAGGCGCGCGTGCGCGAGTTCCTGAACCTGCTCGGCCCCGTTGGGCTCGAGCGACGGCGAGGTCAACGATCACGTGCAGCTGCAGGTCGTCGTCGACGTGGCGCCGGACGGTCGCACGGCGAAGGCGCGCAGCCGCGAGCTGAACATGACCGGCGTGTTCGAGAAGCCACGGCGAGTGGAGCGAAGGCGTCTACGAGAACACGTTCGTCAAGGACAACGGCGTCTGGAAGATCAAGGATCTGCGCTACTTCCCGACGTTCATCTCCGACTACGACAAGGGTTGGGCGGCCGACGCGCAACCGGTGCGACCGGCGAGCACGGAGCTGCCGCCCGATCGGCCGCCGACGAGCGTGTACGCGATCTATCCGAAGGCGCACATCCCGCCGTATCACTACGACAATCCCGTGACCGGCGCGCCGCCGCGTTACCCCGAGGCGCGCGGCCGGCCGAGCGATGCGGCGATCGCGGCCGTGCGCGCCGCGTCGCGGTGCCGCGCGCCGCGCGCGGCCGGCCGCCGCAACGCGAGCGTCGACGCGATCGTCGCGGAGACCGAGACGCAAATCGGTCGCGTCAAGGACTTCCACGAGATCGACAATCTCGTGAGCGCGTACGGCTACTACCTCGACAAGAATCTCTGGAACGATCTCGCGAACTTGTTCGCGGTGGACGGCTCGATCGAGCTCGCGCAGCGCGGCTCGTACGTCGGCCGCGAGCGCGTGCGCGCGTTCCTGTTCAACGTGTTCGGCAAGGAAGGCCCGAGCGAGAACCGGCTCGGCAATCACATCCAGTATCAGGCCGTGATCCACGTGGCCGACGACGGCCAAACGGCCAAGGTTCGCTCGCGCATGATGCAGCAGCTGAACTTCGGCCCGCGCGCGTCGATGGGCGCGTCGCTGTACGAGAACGAGTTCGTGAAGGAGGACGGCGTCTGGAAGTTCAGCATCGATCACACGTTCAACACGTGGACGGCGGGCTACGACGGCGGCTGGGCGCGCAGCCCGGGCCGCGGCGTGCCGGGGCCGAGCAAGACGTATCCGCCCGATACGCCGCCGACGTTCACGTTCCAGATGTTCCCGACGGTCTACGAGATTCCGTTCCACTATCCGCATCCCGGTGACCGGCCGGCGACGAGCACTCGCCACACCGAATCCCGCTCCGACGAGCAATGCAGCGATGACATACCGCCCCGCCGTCGATCTTCGGTATGCCGCCCGAGATCGCGACCGAGCTGCGCGCGATCGGCCCGCGCATCGAGGCGCAGAAGACCGGCGAGCTCTACGCGCCGCTGCAGCCGAAGGAGCCGTACGCGTGGCTCACGGTCGCGCGCGACCTAAAGTACGGCCCGCACGAGCGCAACGTGCTCGACGTGTTCACGTCGCCTGCTCCCGGCCGCGGCAAGCCCGTGGTCGTGTTCGTGCATGGCGGCGGCTTCGCGCGCGGCGCGAAGCACACCGAAGGCACGCCGTTCTACGACAACATCGGGCTCTGGGCCGTCGGCCACGACCTCGTCGGCGTGACGCTGAACTACCGGCTCGCGCCGCAGAGCACCTGGCCGTCGGGCATCGAGGATCTCACCGCGGCCGTCGCGTGGCTCAAGGCGAACGTCGCGCAGTACGGCGGCGATCCGAACAAGATCGTGCTCTGGGGGCATTCGGCCGGTGCCGCGCACGTCGCGGACTACGTCGCGAATGCCGCGAAGCGCGGCGTCGACGCCGGCGTGGCCGGCGCCGTGCTGACGTCGGGCTTCTACGATCTCGGCACCGAAGTGTCGGTGTGGAAGGTCTACTACGGCGAGGACGTCGCGACCTACGCCGAGCGCTCGTCGCTGCCGGGCTTGGTCGCGACCGCCGTGCCGCTGTTCGTGAACGACGCCGAGCTCGATCCCGACATGTTCCACGAGGAAACCGACAAGCTCGTCGCCGCGCGCGCGGCGGCCGGCAAGCCCGTCGAGCGCGTCCACTTGAAAGGCCACTCGCACATCTCGGAGACGTACGCCGTCGGCACCGGCGATCGCTCGCTGTCGGGCCCGGTGCTCGAGTTCGTGCGTCGCGTGACCGGCCGATAGAGCGCCCGCGCGCATGAGCCGAGCGTTCGTCAAGGAATCGGACGACGCGGGCGAGCCGCTGCCCGAGCTCAAGGCCAGTCCGCACCCGAACTTCGTGACGCCGGCGCGGCTTCGCGCAGATCGAGGCGCGCGTCGCGGCGCTCGAAGCCGAGCTGCGCCAAGCCCGTGCGGCCGAGGACAAACCGCTGATCGCGCGGATCGACCGCGACCTGCGCTATTGGACGCAGCGGCGCGCGACGGCGCGGCTCGTTGCCGTGCCCGCCGAGCCGCCCGAGGTCGTGCGCTTCGGTGTCGTCGCAACCGTGCGATTCGCCGACGGCGAGGAACGCGCGTTCAAGCTCGTCGGCGAGGACGAAGCCGATCCCGGGCGCGGGCTCGTGAGCTGCGTGGCGCCGCTCGGTTCCGCGCTGCTGGGCAAGGCGGCCGGCGCTTCGGTGTCCGTGGCCGGTCGCGACGGCACCGTGATCTGCGTTGGCCCGCTGACGTCGTCCGCCGCGCGGGCAAGAAAAAGGCGCTGGCGATTGCTCGCCAACGCCTGAAGGTAAGAAGCGGTGGATGGCGCTCGCGCGCCACCCACCTGGTACGGACTTAGAAGCGGAACGTCAGAGACGCGCCGACCTCGCGAGGACGACCCACCGTGGCGAAGTCGTAGCCCCAGATGCCGTGGAAGAAGCCCGAGTTGAGCATGTACTCGTCCGTCAGGTTCGTGCCGAAGATCGCGAGCTTGCCAGTTGCGCGTCCGCCGGCTCGTACGAGAGCCGCAGGTTCAGGATGCCCCAGTCGCCGCTCTCCTCGTAGCCGTCCGGGATCGCCTCGTAAGCGTCGACGCGCAGGAACGGCTCCGACCGCCAGAATTGACCCTGGTAGTTGTAGTCGAGGCGCGTGATCCAGCTGCCGCCGCTGTCCGGTGTTCGCGGTGTGCTGGAAGCCGAGCGTGTAGCTCGTATCCGGCGCTTGCGCGAACTCCGTGCCCGTCGTGAACGGGAGGTGGCCCGTCATCGTGCCGGGCGTGATCTCCGTGTACGCCGTGTCGAGCACGCCGATGCCGACGTTGATCAGCAAGTTCTCGGTCGGCAGGAACGTCAGCTCGAACTCCGACGCCCTCGGCTTCGGCTTCGCCGACGTTCGTCGTGACGAGCGTCGGGATCTGCGCGCCCGTGACCGGGTCGTAGACGACGCCCGCGGCCTGGAGGTCGACCCAGACGGTGTCGAACACGGTCGCGTTGAAGCGCAGCTTGCCGTCGAGCAAGTCCGATGCGCATGCCGACCTCGAAGTTCTCGAGCGTCGACGGCTCGTACGGCAGGATCAGACGTGTCGCGCCGACCGTCGGCGCCGAGACGCCACCGGAGTTGAAGCCTTCCGCGTAGCTCACGTAGCCCATGACGTTGTCGGTGAACTGCATCTGCAGCGCCAGGCGCGACGTGAGCTTGTCGAACTCGAACGGCGTGTAGGTGGCCGTGATGTCCGTGCCGATGAACGCGTCGCCGACATGGAACTGCGTCGGATCGAGCGGCTTCGCAGCCGTGACGCCCGGAATCGCGGCCTTGTTGACGGAGTAGCCGCTCTGGTCGTGCTGCCGCACGCCGACCGTCAGGTCGAGCTGATCGGTGAAGTGGATCGTCGCCTCGCCGAACACGGCATAACCGTCCTGACCCGAGCGCGACATCGTGTCGTACGCGCCGCCGACGCCCGTGTAGTAGATCTGTTGGCAGGTCTGCCACGCACCCGTGCCGGTGCCCGGCGCGCCGCCCAAGTTCACGATCTGGCCGGCATAGAGGCCGATCGTGACGAGGCCCGAGGTGCCCGGAACGAAGCGCATGTTGCCCGGGTTGTCGGTCGTCGACGGCGTCGGCTCGAGTGCCGCACCGGCCGGGTTACAGATCGGGTTGGCGAACACGTTGACCGGGTTCATCAACTGCTTCTGGAACTCGTTGACCTGCCAGCGGCCGTTGCGCGTGATGATCTCCTGATCCCAGTAGTAGACGCCGCCGAACCACTCGAAGCGGTCGCGGCCGCCGGTGAGCTGGATCTCTTGGCTGAACACGTCGAGCTCGCTGCGGTTCATGTCGAGCACGAGGTCGTACTGGCTGTTGTCCCAGTCGACGACCGAGTCGGCATCCTGGCCCGTCTGCGCGGTCAGGAACTGCAGGGACAGGTTGTCCGTGAGTCGCCAGTTGGTCTCGATGCGACGATCTGGTCGGTGTCGATAGTCGTTCGGCAGCGTCGTGCCGGAGCGGTTCTCCCACTCGCCGACGCGGCCGCCCGGATAACCCGCGACCTGGTTCGCCGGGACGAAGAACGGCTCCACCGGGTTGGCCGCGGATAGTCGGTGCCGACGTAGGTGTACAACTCCGGCAGGCCGATGATCTGACTTGACCCAGTTCGGGTTCGGATCGTCGTAGGTGCGGAACATCGCGTCCTGCACGCGCGGCTCGGTGAAGCTCGCTCTCGTCGTTCTGGTAGTTGAAGCGGAAGGTCAGGTTCTCGGTCGCATCCCACACGATGTCGCCGCGGAACACTTGCTGGTCGATGCCGCCGCCGTTCTCGCCGGTCGTGAGGCTCTTGATGTAGCCGTCACGGTACAGGCTCGCGGCCGTCCACTTCGTGCGCACGTTGTCGCCGAGCGGTAGATCGAGCGACGCCTTGACGTCGCGGCGATCGTTCGAGCCGGTCGTGGCGGTGATGTTGCCGCCGAACTCTTCGGCCGGGCGCTTCGTCCAGATGCGGATCGCGCCGCCGGTCGAGTCGCGGCCGAACATCGTGCCTTGCGGACCGCGCAGCACTTCGACGCGGTCGATTTCGACGAACTCTTGCGTCAAGAAGCCGGCCGTGCCGACTTGCCACACGCCGTCGATGTAGGTGCCGACGTTCGGGATGCCGCGCATGCGGAAGTTCGTGCCGCCGGTGCCGCCGCCGCCGCCCGTGATGAGCACGTTCGGGACGCCTTGGCTGACTTCCTCGAGGTTGTCGATGCCGCGCATCTCGAGGTTGTCACCCGTGATCGCGACGATCGAGATCGGGACTTCCTGTAGATTCTGCTCACGGCGCGTGGCCGTGACGACGATCTCCTCGAGCACCTTCCTGCGCGAACGCGGTCTGGTACGTGCAGACCACTGACGCCCGTAAGTGCCGCCACGACAGCTGCGTGGACTTTGTTGACTTTCATGAATAACCCCCAATTGATGTGTGAATCGATCAACACGTTTTGGCGACGGCTCGTCGTCGAAGCGCAGTGACCGGACCAAATCGCAGTGTCAAACCACCCGATACCGAGATTTGTGACACCGGAGTCTGCAAAAGAATGCCGACAGCGTCAACAAAAAAGTGTGGTTTTTTTGATACGGTGGCGTCAATACTAGATAAAAAAGCAGATTTGCACTCAAATCGCGCGTGTTGGGTCGAGGCAACTCTCCCCTAGCCGAGAAAACCGGCTCCGATCGATAGCGAGTGTTCGGTAGCGTTACCGCCGGTTCGCGGCTCGTGACGCACGGTCCACGACGCTGGCGCCGTGTGGAGGTATTCGCGATGCAGTATCAGGGCCCGGACATCGAGCCTAGTTATGCTCTTCTATCGTGACGCGTCCCCGCAGACGGCGCTCGTTCAACATGCCGCGAATCTGGGGCATTTGCCGCGCAGACGGATTCAACGCGAGCGCTCTGTCGAGATCGTCGTCTGCCTCCTGGAATCTTAGGCTCAAGTAGTACGCGTAGGCTCGATTGCTGTACGCATGCCAGTTTTCGCTCTCGATCTCGAGCGACTGGGTGCAATAGTCGATGGCGACGGCGTGCTCGCGCTTGGCGGCATACGCTGCGCAAAGATTGGAAAGGGCATCGGCACGATCGCGCGGTCGCGTCGGCCGCTCGAGCCCCAAAGTGGTGAGGCGGATGCCCTCGTCGTACTGCTTCGCGAGGAGGGCTTCGGCTCCGGCCGCAAGATACTCGTTCTCGACACCGAAGAGGCTGCGGGTCTCGGCTTTCTTCTGAGTCAGCTTCACCTCCGGCCCTCGCTGACCGAGCGCGGCGCTGACTGCCAGGCACGACACCAAAACGAGTAGCAGTCGACCTATCATCGGGTGCTCCTCTTCGCATTGAGTATAGTCCCGCTGATTGCTCGGAACAACGACGACACTAGGGGTTGCGCCCTAGCATCGGCGCGACCGCCACCAAGAAAAAGGCGCTGGCATCGTTGCCGATGCCAGCGCCTGAGAGGTCGCTCTAACGAGCAGTGATCAGAATCGGAAGTTCAGAGAAACGCCGACCTCGCGCGGACGGCTGACGCTCGAGAAGTCGTAGCCCCAGATTCCGTGGAAGAAGCCCGAGTTCAGCATGTACTCGTCCGTCAGGTTCGTGCCGAACACCGACACAGCATACTGGCCATCAGCCGGCTCGTACGTGAACCGTGCGTTCACGACAGCCCAGTCGCCTGACTCGTCGTAGCCAGCCGGCACCGGACCGTTGTTCATGGGGCCATACCAGTCCATGCGCAGGAATACCAGTGAGCGCCAGAACTGATCGCTATAGGCATAGTCGAGCCGACTCGTGAACGAACCACCGTTGCGCAGATTCGCGTTGTGCTGGATGCCAATGTTGTACTCCGAATCCGGCGCCTGCGCGAACTCGGTATCGAGGGTGAGCTGCGGCGTGCCGGGCTTAAGATACGTGTATTCCGTATCGAGCAGGCCGTAGTTGAAGTTCAGCATCAAGCTTTCCGTCGGCAGCCACGTCAATTCGAGCTCGAGACCACTCGCGTTCGCTGTACCGACGTTCGTCGTAACCAGGGTCGGCAGCTCCACTCCCGTCGCCGGGTCTTTTACGACGCCGGCGTTCTGGATATTCAGCCAGTCCGAATCGAAATACGTCGCGTTGATGCGCACCTTGCCACCGGCCAGATCCGCACGAACACCGATTTCGTTGTTCTCGACGGTCTGCGGTTCATACGGGAAGAAGATACGACCCTGGTTCGTCGTGATGTTGGCGATGCCGCCGGAGTCGAAACCTTCGTTGTAGCTGATGTAGCCCATGAAGGCGTCGGTGAACTGCATCTGCAGCGCCGCCTTGTACGTCTGCTCGTCCCACGAGTCCGGCGGCGCGGCGGCGTCGACAACCTTCACGCCGGCAAGCGGATCGCCGGTGGACCACAGGACATCGGAGTACGGCGTCTGCGCCGACGTGACACCGGGGATGAAATTCATCGGGCCGGCGGTAACGTTCTGCTCGTGATATCGCGTGCCGAGCGTCAGGTCGAGCCGATCGGTCAGGCCGAATGTCACCTCGCCGAACAACGCGTAGCCATCCGTGTCGTTATACGTGAGCCGGTCATACGAGAAGGCGGCGCCCGACAGGAAAAACGCGGTCTGGCAGTTGGTGGCGCCAGTCGGGTTGGTCGCCGGGTTTGCCAGGTTCTGGCAGAGCTGCGATGCGTACACGTCGTTGACATTCCAGCGAGGCGTACTTTGGTATTGACCCGGGTACGTACGGAACTCGGCGAGCGTGCGCCGGTCCGCGCGATTGACGGTTTCCTGATCCCAGTAGTAGGCGCCGGCAAACCAGCTGACCCGATCACCGCCGCCGGAAAGCTGAATCTCTTCGCTGAACACGTTGAGCTCGGTACGAGACAGGTCGGCGACGACTTCATATTCGGTGCCGTCCCAGTCGCTGATCAGGTCACTGTCACTTTCCGTGTATGAGGTCAGGAACGTGAGGCTGATGTTGTCCGTGATATTCCACTCGATATCGAGGTTCACTAGGTCAGTTTCGATTTGTGACGGCTGGTTCGTGTTGGTGGCCGTTTGCCATTCGCCGACCCTGCCGCCAGGGTACCCGGACACGTAATTCTGCGGGGTGAACGCCAGGGCACCGGGATACGCACCGGGGTTCGTCTGGATCGCGAGCCCGTAGAAGTCGCGCATCAGCACACCCCAGTTCTGGACGTCGTCACAGGCCCGCGGGTCGGTAGCACAGGTACTCCCGGCCGCACCGAGGACGCCGTCAGGCCCCGGAATCGCATAGGTAGGAAAAATGGCGTCCTGAACCTTGGGCTCAGAGATATAGGACGTGTCGCTCGTGTACGTCACACGAAAGTTCAGATTGTCGGTCGGCGTCCACTCGATGTCGCCGCGGTAGACATCCTGGTCCATCCCGCCGTAACTCTTGCCGTTGGTCACGCTGTCGATGTAGCCGTCGCGGTACACGCTCGATGCAGTCCATTTCGTCCGCAGATTATCGCTGATCGGCACATCGATGGACCCCTTGACGTCGCGGCGGTCGTACGATCCCACCGTTGCGGTGACGTTGCCGCCGAGTTCCTCGCTGGGGCGCTTCGTCCAGATGCGGATCGCGCCGCCGACTGCGTCACGGCCATAGGTCGTGCCCTGCGGGCCGCGCAGCACCTCGATGCGATCGACATCGACGAACTCCTGAGTCAGGAATCCGGCCGTGCTGACCTGCCAGACGCCGTCGACGTAAACGCCGACGCCCGGCAGCCCGCGGATGCGGAACTGCGTCCCGGTCGTGAAGGCCCCGCCCTGAATGTTGAGGTTTGGAATGTCGTTGCCGACGTCCTCGAGGCTGTCGAGGCCTTGGAGCTCGAGGTTTTCGCCCGTGATGGCGACGATCGAGATCGGCGTCTCCTGCAAGTTCTGCTCACGGCGCGTGGCCGTGACGACGATTTCCTCGAGACCCTCACCTTCCTGCGCCGAAGCGGTCTGGTAGGTGAAACCCCCGACGCCCGTGAGCGCCGCCACGACTGCTGCGTGGAGTTTGTTGACTCTCATGAATACCCCCAAAATTGATGTGTGAATCGATCACACGCGTTGCACGCAATCGTCGAAACGCAGGCGACCGGACCAAATCGCAGTGTTAACCCACCTGATACCGAGATTTGTGACTCCGGAGTTTGCAAAAGAATTCTCAAGACGTCAAACTAAAGTTGTGGCTTTTTTAAGACCGGTATTGCCACTACCAGATGACGGCGCAGCGTTCGCACGTCGAATCGCGCGTGTTGGGCCGAGGCAACCGCCTGCTAGCCCAAGAAGCCGGCGCCGATTGACAACGATTGTTCGGTAGCGTTACCGCCGGCTCGCGGCTCGTGACGCACGGTCCACCGAACTTCGATGCCGCTCTCCGCGCCGCCGGTCTCGCTCGTGATGTCGAGTCTAACCCGGTCGCCCGGCATCGCCACGACGGGCGCGAGCAGCGGCAGGTAGATCTGGTCCCAATGTGTTCGTGGTGAATGTGGGCTCGTGGACAGCACGAGCTCGGGGGCCAACGTGCACTCCCACCACAGCGCGAAGCCGTAGATCGTGCGCGTCCGCGTCGAGGCGCCAGGCGCACGACCCCTCGCGCCGGCTGTCGATCGGGCCGCGGAAATCGAGCGAGTCCCAGGTCGGGCCGGTCGTGCGCGAGATCGGCCGGCTCGATCGCGAACACGTACATATTGTTGCGCGTCAGCCGTTCGGCGTCCGACCAATCGAGGCCGAAACCGACGTCGCGCCAAGTGCGCAAGGTCGCGCTCGAAGCGATCCGTGATCACGGGCGCGGCCCATTGCACGATCGACCGCGGAATCAGCGTGCCGCCCGGCGCCAGAAAACGCTGCGCGTCGCGCAGCGTTTCGAGCACGTCTTCCTCGTACGCGAAATTGCCGAGCACCTCGGCTACGACGACATCGACACGCGGCGGGTCCGCGACCTCGAGCGACCGCTCGGCCACGAAGTGCAGCCCGTCGATGCCGTTGCGGGCCGCGACGAGCTCGGCCAAGTGCAGCGCGGGGCCGGGATCGTAGAGCCAGACCTCGCGCGCACCGAGCTCGCGCGCGAAGAACGCGAGCACGCCCGTGCCCGCCCCGATGTCGGCAACCGAGCTCATGCCCGGGCGAATCGCTTGCTGCAGCGCCACGCGAAACGACTCGTGGCGGACGCGGTCGGCCAGCATGCGGCGATGGAACTCGATCGACATCGCGAGACTAATGCGTCATCGCGTAAACGACGTAATTGACGAACGTCCGCATCGCGATCGCGGACCAGCGCTCCGGATAGTTCGGGTGTCCGAGTGTTCGACCGCGTCGCCCAGATCCATGTTGTGGCAGATCGCGACCATCGAGCCGCCCCTCGTCATCGTAGATGCCGCGCCAACGCGCAACGTATCCGTCGTCCTCGTAGGTGCGGCCGTAGTACAGAAACTGCGCGCCCGGAATCTGCTCGCGTTCCTCGAGCTCCCAGAACGTATGGAAAATCGGATCGTCGTCTTCGAGGTCGACGATCGGGTACTCCGGAAACACGCGCCGCATGCCGTCGACGAACTGCTCCCATTCCCGCGAGCCATGGAAGTCGTCGACCATCAGGAAGCCGCCGCGCAACAGGTACTCGCGGAGCTTCGCAGCCTGGTCGTCGGTCAGTTCCCACGTGCCGACCTCGACCGCGTAGAGCCACGGCCAATAGAAGATGTCGTCGCCGTCATCCAGATCGACGGGTTGCTCGACGGAGCGCGCGTCGAGCACGGTGAGCCGGCGGACCATCTCCGTGATGTGCCTGTCAGCCTTCGGATAGTCGATGGTCCAGTCCGTGGCGCCGAATTTCCATTGGCTGCCCATGCCGACCGATGGAAACATCAGTCGCGCGAATACCCACTCGGCTGGCTCGCGGAAGTCGGTTGGCAGCTCGATCTGATCCTCGAAATACTCGACGGCGGGATACTGGCGAAACGGGCGCGGATCCGCGAGCGCACCGACGACGAAACATAAGCCGACGACGACCGCGGCTGCACGACGGCGCCAGCGTTCCTTGCGATGATCCGGCTGTAGAGATCCCACGACCCGAGCATAACCAACTCGCCTCGAGCCGCACTAGACCTAGGTCGCGCTCCGGCGCGGCAACGAGTATTCTTGCGGACTTTTCGCCCCCCGGCCCCCGTCGATGAAAGACCTCACCCAAGGATCGGTCGTCCGCAACATTCTCGCCATGGCTGGCCCGATGGCGGCCGGCATGATCTTCCAGACACTCTACTTTCTGGTCGACCTGTATTTCGTCGCGGAGCTCGGCGACGAGGCCGTCGCGGGCGTCGGTGCCGCAGGCACGCTGATGTTCATCATCATGGCGCTGACGCAGGTGTTGGGCGTCGGCACGGTGGCGCTGATCGCGCAGGCCGTCGGGCGCAAGGATCGTGCGGACGCGAACCTCGTCTTCAATCAATCGGTGCTGTTCGCGGTCGCGTGCGCGGTCGCGACGATGATCGGCGGCTACGCGTTCGCGAGCCCGTATGTCGCGTCGATCGCGGCCGACACCGCGACTCAGGTTGCTGGCGTCACGTATCTGTATTGGTTCTTGCCGGGGTTGGCGCTCGGGTTCGCGCAGGTCGTGATGGGTTCCGCGCTGCGCGGCACCGGCATCGTGAAGCCCACGATGGCGATTCAGGCGCTCACGGTGTTGTTGAACACGATACTCGCGCCGGTGCTGATCGCGGGATGGGGCACGGGCTTTGCGATGGGCGTGGCCGGCGCCGGCCTCGCGAGCTCGATCTCGATCGTCGTCGGCATCGTGCTGCTCGGCTGGTATTTCCTGAAGCTCGAAAAATACGTGAGCTTCGACAACCGTCTGTGGCGTCCGCAGCTCAAGGTCTGGAAGCGGATGCTCGACGTCGGCTTACCGGCCGGCGGCGAGTTCGCGCTGATGTTCATCTATATGGGCGTCGTGTATTGGGTCATCAGCGACTTCGGCTCCGGGGCGCAGGCCGGCTTTGGCATCGGCTCGCGGATCATGCAGTCGATCTTCATGCCGGCGATGGCGATCGCGTTCGCCGCGGGCCCGATCGCGGGCCAGAACTACGGCGCAAGACAGGGCGCGCGCGTCCGCGACACGTTCGCGAAGGCCTTGATGCTGAACACGGTCGTCATGGTGCTCGTGACCGTGTTCTTGCAGTGGCGCCCCGAGGTACTGATCGGTTTCTTCACGACGGAACCGGAGGCGCTGGCGGTCGGCGCGACGTTCTTGCGGATCATCTCCTGGACGTTCATCGCGCAGGGCATCGTGTTCACGTGCTCGGGCGTGTTCCAGGGCTTGGGCAACACGATTCCGGCGATGCTGAGCTCGGGCACCAGGATCGGCGTGTTCGTCCCGCTCGCGGTGTGGCTCTCGATGCAGCCCGCGTTCCACCTGGATCAAGTTTGGTGGCTGTCGGTCGCGACGGTGTGGATGCAGGCGGGGGTCAGCTATCTGTTCATGCGCCGAGAGTTCAGGCGTCGTCTCGTGGACGGTCCGCGGCCCGTGGCGCCGGCCATCGCCGCGGCCGAAGGCTAGAGCGGCTCACCTGCCCAACCGCGCGGCGTGGTATGGTTAGGGCCTGAAATCAAGCCATTGGAGGCAGTCATGCAGACACGAATCTTCGTTGCTTTGACCGGCGCCGCCTTGAGCCTTGGCACGTTGCAGGCTTCGGCACATCATGGCTGGGCAGGCCAAGAAGCCGAGCAGTTCGATGTGACCGGCAAGGTGAGCACGGATGTGAGCTTGGCGGGTGCGCACGGGTCGATGCAGATCACCGACGACAAGGGCCAGGTTTGGGACGTGACGCTGGCTCCGGCGGCGCGCACGGAGCGCGCGGGCTTGAAGCCGGGCGTCATCCCGATGGGCGCCACGGTCACGATCAGCGGGCATCGCAGCAGCGACCCGAAGCGCTTCGAAGTCAAAACCGAGCGCGTCAGCTACAACGGTAAGAACTACGACGTCTATCCCGATCGGTTGTAGCCGCTAGCCGCGGTCGGCGCTTGGAAGCGTTGCTCGTGTGGCTCGAGGGCTCGTCCCTCGGGAATCTCATGCGCACGTCCGGCGTCTGGGCCTACGGCGTCGTCAATCTCGCGCACATTTTAGGAATCGCAACCCTTTTCGGTGGCGTGCTGTTGCTCGACCTGCGCCTGCTCGGCGCGTGGAGCCGAGTGCCGCTGTCGACGCTCGAGAAGCCGGCGGTCGTGCTCGCGTCGTGCGGCTTCGCGCTCGCGGTCACGAGCGGCGTTTGTCTGATCACGACGAACGCGACCGAATATCTCGGCAATCCGTTTTTGGCCGTAAAGTTCGCCGCGATCGGGCTCGGCGTGCTGAACGTGATCGCGGTGCAGATGCTGCCGGTCTGGCGGCAACGCGCAGTCATCCCACTTCCGCTAAAGGCCCGCGGCAAGCTCGCGGCGATCGGGGCCGCGTCGCTCGTGTGCTGGTTCGCTGCCGTCGCCGCCGGACGCATGATCGGGTACTGGTGACGCGACGCGACACGTGATTCCGGATGCGGCACAATCGCGCGTGTCCAGCAACTTGAGGGGAGGGATGCTGTGAACACTGCCAATCCGTATGCGCCGCCGAAAGGCGCCGTCCGCGATGTCGACTCCGTTGCTAGCGCCGAGCCCGCCGATCGATTCGTTCGTCTCGCTGCTGCGATACTCGATGGCATCATCGCGGGCGCAATGATCTATCTGCCGGCCATGATCGTGATTCTCGCGATGGGAGGAGTCAGTGAGGGCCAGCCGCCCAACGACACTGCGGCCGCGATAGCGGGGGCTCTGGCCCTGATCGGGGCGATCGCCTGGGCGTGGATCACGATCGTAAACGTCGCGCGCAACGGCCAAACGATCGCGAAGAAGATGCTCGGAATCAAAGTCGTGCGCTCGGACGGTTCGAAAGCGTCGCTGGGGCGGATTTTTTGGCTGCGCAACATCGTGAACGGGTTGCTCAGCATCATTCCGCTGTACAGCATCATCGACATCTTGTTCATTTTCAGCGAGAACCGTCAGTGCCTGCACGACAAGATCGCTGACACGATCGTCGTGAGGGCCTGACCTTAAAGATCGGATGGCGAACGACGTACTCGACACGGTCGTCGCCGCCGAGACGCCCGAAGGCATTCTGCTGGAGCTGCGCCCCGCGGGGTTGAGCGCGCGGTTCTACGCGTTCTTGCTGGATTGGCTGATCCGGCTCATGGTCGCGTACGCGGCCTTGGTTGCCGCGGCACTCATGGGCAACTTCGGCGTCGGATTCTGGCTCGTGCTGTATTTCTTGCTCGAGTGGTTTTACCCGGTCGTGTTCGAGCTCAGCCGCGCCGGTGCGACGCCGGGCAAGAGTGTCCTGGGACTCAAGGTCGTCATGGACAACGGCTTGCCGATCACGCCTGCGGCGTCGTTCACGCGCAATCTGTTGCGCGTCGCCGATTTCCTGCCGTTCTTGTTCGGGGCCGCGATCGTCTCGATGCTGCTGCGGCGCGACTGCAAGCGCCTCGGCGATCTCGCCGCCGCGACACTCGTCGTGCATCAACCGCCGCGTCCGCCGAAGGTGAGCTTGGATTCCGTCGTGCCGGTGACGCCCGCGCGTGCGTTGCGTCCCACCGATCAGGCCGCGCTGATCGCTCTGGCCGCACGTGCGCCGACGCTGACGGCCGAACGCCTCGACGAGCTCGCCGCGTTGGCCGCCGGCGTTGCCGGCCATAGCGGCAGCTCCGGCCCCAACGTCACGCGGCGCGTGCTCGGTGTGGCGCAGTGGGCGATGGGCAAGCGCTGATGACGCCGCTGCAGTTCGAGGCGCTGTATCAGGACGAGTGGCAGGAGCTCGAGCGGCTGCTCGATCGAGTCTTGCGGCGCAAGAATGATCCGAAGCGGTCGAAGGCGCCTATTCAAGGCGAGCGAATCGCGGCTCTCTACCGGCGTGCTTGCGAGCAGCTCGCGCTCGCTCGAGCTCGCTCGTATCCCGCATATCTGCTCGACCGGCTCGATCGGCTCACGGCCGACGCGCATCAGGTCATCTATCAGCAGCGCGAGATCGGCATCGCCGCGCTCTGGCGAATTTTCTCGCGGGATTTTCCGCGTGCTGTGCGCGCCGACGCCGGTTATGTCTGGACGGCGACGATGTTGTTCGTGCTGCCGACGGTCGTGATGGGATTCCTCGTCTACGGCCAACCGGACCTGATCCTGTCCGTCGTGGACGCGGCGACGGTCGCGGAGTTCGAGCAGATGTACTCGGCCGCCGCGGAGTCGATAGGGCGCACGCGGGAGGCGGGCAGCGATTGGACGATGTTCGGTTTCTACATCAGCAACAACATCGGCGTCGCGTTTCAGTGCTTCGCGAGCGGGCTCGCTGCAGGGCTTGGCAGCATCTTTTTTCTCGTCTTCAACGGTGCGCTGGCCGGCGCGGTCGCCGGCTACCTCACGGAGCGAGGCTTGGGCGCCTCGTTCTATTCGTTCGTCGTTACGCACGCGGCGTTCGAGCTGACGGCGATCGTGCTGTCCGGCGCCGCAGGGCTAAAGCTCGGGCATGCGTTGCTTTCGCCCGGTCGGCGCACACGGCTTCAGAGCCTCGTGCACGCCGCCAAGGAATGCGTCGTGGTCGTCTATGGCGTCACGGCAATGTTGGTCGTCGCGGCGGCGTTCGAGGCTTTTTGGTCGTCGGCGCCGTGGCTGCCGCACTCCGTGAAGTACGGCGTGGCGGGCGTGTGTTGGGTCGCCGTGTTCGCCTACCTGGTGCTGCAGGGCCGCCATGCAGATTGATGCGCTCGCGCTGCGGATGCGGCCGCGGGGGCCGCTCGAGGCCGCGGATCTCGGCGCGCGTCTGACCCAGGGTTCGGCGCGATCTCTGTACGCGTGCTACGCGGTCGCGTATCTGCCAGTCGTTGCGCTCGCGCTCGCATCGTACGACATCGCCGCGTGGCTGCCGCCGGTCGTGATCTTTCTTTCCAAGCCGTGGCTCGATCGCACGATTCTGTTCGTGCTGGCGCGCGCGGCATTCGGCCAAGACACGCGCGTCGGCGACCTATGGCGCGCGCGACGGCCAGGTGTGGTGGCGGCAGTTTTTTCTGACGTGGACGTGGCGCAGGTTATCTCCGTGGCGCTCTTTCACGCAGCCCGTGTATCAGCTCGAGGGGCTCACGTTCGGCAAGCTCGGCTCGCGCGTGCGGCAAATTCGGCGCCGCCGTAAGGGCTCGGCATTCTTGATCACGTTCGCGTTCTGGATTTCGGAATCTTGTCTCGAGGTCACCCTCCTATCTTTGCTCGTGTGGTTTGCTCCGGCCGAAGAGGGGCTCGGCTTGATCGAAGCGTTTTGGGCCGGGGAGGACACGCTGTTCGAGTGGGTTTCGTTCGCGTCCTATGCGCTGGTCGTCGCGTTCATCGAGCCGTTCTACGTGGCCGCGGGTTTCGCGATGTATTTGAACCGCCGCGCCGAGCTCGAGGCGTGGGACGTCGAGCAGGAGCTGCGTCGTGCGTTCGCGGTTTGACTTTAAGCTCTGCGTTGCGTTGCTCGCGACGTTGCCATGCTGCGCGCAGCCCGTGCTCGCGCAGAGCGGAGCCATTCCGCCGCGTGACGAGGTTCAGAAAGCGCTGGACAAGGTCGGCAACGATCCGAATCTGGTGCCGGAACGAACCGTGAACATGCTGCGGTGGGCCGAAGACGAGCCGCAGACCGGCGACGAGCCCTGGTGGGCGCAGCTCTTCGAGGCGGTCGTGCGCTGGGTGCAGGGCTTGTTCAACTGGCTCGCGGAATCGGGCCGCTACGTCGTGTGGGTGATCGGCGCGTTCCTCGCAGGCGCGCTGCTGTTCTACCTCGTGCGCCTCTTGCGCGGGCCCGGTCTGCCCCGCGTTCCGGAGCGGTTCACGGCGCCGAGCCACGTGCGCGATCTCGACATTCGTCCCGAGAGCTTGCCGGACGACATCGGCGCCGCGGCGCTCGTTCTCTGGCAGCGCGGCGAGCAACGTGCCGCGCTCGCGCTGCTGTATCGCGGCTTGCTGTCGCGGCTCGTGCATGTGCACGGCGTGCCGATTCGCGCGTCGTCGACGGAAGGCGAGTGCCTCGCGCTCGCTCGGCCGCGCCTGAAAACGCCGGGCGCGGAATTCGCATCGCGCTTGATCGCGACGTGGGCCGCCGCGGTGTACGGCGACTCTGTGCCCGCGACGACGGCCGTACAGACGTTGTGCGCGGAATTTGCGCCGGCTCTCGACGGCAGCGCCGGAGCGACGGCATGACGCGACCGCGGCTGCTGATCGTGCTGATCGTTCTCGCGATTGCGCTGATCGGCGTTTGGATCGCGCTGAACACCGAGTGGGGCGAGGTCACGATTCCTTCGCCGCTACGCGGCGAGGCCGCGCGGAATCCGTTCTACGCCGCGCAACGGCTCGTGGAAACGCTCGGTGCGACGAGCGAACGTCGTCAGTCCCTCGGCGACACGGCCACCGAGTCGACACTCGTGCTATCGAGCTGGAGCTGGGATATCAACAGCGAACGCCGCGTCGAGCTCGAGCGCTGGGTCGAGGCAGGCGGCCGTCTCGTCGTCGACTCCACGCTGATCAGCGGTAGCGACGCCTTCGAGAATTGGAGCGGCATCGAACGCGTGCTGCTCGACTTCGAGGATTCCGAGCTCGAGGACTTCGAGGAATCCGAGGACTTCGAGGAAAGCGACGACGTCGAGGAGATCGACGAGTCGCAACAACAAGAGGTGTTCGAAGACGAGCAGTCGTTCGAGTACTGCGAGGATCTGCTCGAGATTCGCTATGAAGACGATGGCACGCAAACCGACCTCGGTTACTACGAAGCCTGCAACTTCGATTCGCTGAGCTGGCTCGTCACGGGCCGCCGGCTCCTGTGGGCGATGAGCGGCGCGGACGGGCTGCAAGCCGCGCGCGTCGCGGTCGGGAGCGGCGAAGTCACGGTCGTGAACGGCGCGCCGTTTCATTTTCGGGAGCTGTTCGAAGGCGATCACGGCGAGTTGCTCGTCGCGGCCGTCGCGCTAAAGAGCGGCGATCACGTCGTGTTCATGTCGGAAGAGGATTACGGCTCGTTGCCGGAGCTCGTCTGGCGGCATGGAGCGCCGGTCGTCGCGGCACTGCTGCTCGCGCTCGCACTGGCCTTGTGGCGCGGCGCGATGCGTTTCGGTCCGCTCGTGGCGCCGATCGACAGCGCGCGCCGCTCGCTCGGCGAGCAGATCTTGGGCACGGGCAAGTTCGCTGTGCGGTTGGGTGGCGGCGCCGCGCTGCATTCCGCTACCGCGCGGGCGCTTCACGAGGCGGCCGCACGTCGCGTGGCGGGGTACGAGCGCCTGTCCCCGGCCGCGCGCGTTGCGGCAGTCGCGCGGTTGGCCGGCGTCGATGCCGGCGAAGCTCGCATCGGCGTTGAATCGCGTGGGCGTGATGCCCGCGCCGGAGCTCAAGAACGCGGTGGCGTCGCTCGAATCGACGCGCCGTCAACTCATTTCACGGAGCCAATGGTCGAAAAATGCAAAACGAATCTGAACGAACGGCCCGAGCGGCCGAACTGATCGAGAAGCTCAAGGCCGCGATCGGCCAAGCGGTCGTAGGGCAGAGCGCGGTCATCGAGCAAGTCGTCGCGGCGCTCGTCGGGTCGGGCCACGTGCTCCTGGAAGGCGTGCCGGGTCTCGGCAAGACGCTGCTGATGCGCGCGCTCGCGCAGGCCTTGTCGCTCGCGCACGGACGCATTCAATTCACACCGGACATGATGCCGTCAGACATCACGGGCCACGCCGTGTTGGACCCGGCCACGCGCGAGCTGCGCGTGGTGCGTGGACCCGTGTTCACGCACGTGTTGCTCGCGGACGAGATCAATCGCGCGCCGGCGAAAACGCAGAGCGCGCTGCTCGAGGTGATGCAGGAATACCAGGTCACGCTCGAAGGTCAAACGCTGCCGCTGCCGAAGCCCTTCATGGTGCTCGCGACGCAGAACCCAATCGAGACGGAAGGCACGTATGCGTTGCCGGAGGCGCAGCTCGACCGGTTTCTGTTCAAGATCGAGATCGGCTATCCGACGCTGGCGGAGGAGGTCGGTGTCGTCGTGCGCGCGACGAAAGACCAGGCCGGCGACGAGTTGCCGCTCGGTGCGGTGACGCCCGTGCTCGACGAGCGCCTGGTCTCGGGATTGCAGTTGCTCGCGGCGCGGCAACGCGTCGACGACCAAGTTGTCGACTATGCGGTCCGGATCACGCGCGCGACCCGCGAATGGCCGGGACTCGCGCTCGGCGCAGGCCCACGCGGCGCGTTGGCGCTCGTTCGAGGTGGACGTGCCGTGGCGCTGATGGCAGGTCGCAACTTCGTGACGCCGGACGACATCAAGAGCATCGCAGTGCCGGCGCTGCGTCATCGGGTTGCGATTTCGCCCGACGCGTCGCTCGAAGGCCGCACGGCGAACGACTTGCTCGCCGGCGTCATCGATAGCGTGCCGGCTCCGCGGACCTGAGCTCCACCGTGCGGCCGACGCCGAGTGCCTTGTCGTTGTGGCTGCTGGTCGCCGCGGCCGCGGCGGCGCTCGGCGCATTGCTCGCCGGTGTGCCGCAGCCACTCGTGACGGCAGCGACTGCAAGCGCCGTGGCCGTGCTCACGTTCGCTGCCGTCGCCGACTACTTCGCGTCGCGTCGCGCGTGGCTGCGCGCCAACGTGCGCCTCGTGCGGCGGTTGCCCGCGGCGTTCGCGATCGGCGTCGAGCGCCCTGTGCGTGTCGTGATCGAGCACGAGGGTGCATCGAAGTGGGTCGGGAGCTTGTACGACCACGTCGATCCCAGCGTGATCGCGCGCGGCTTGCCGGCCCGGCTGACGCTGCCCGCTCCCAAACGCAACCGAAGTGCCGGTGCTTCGGTTCAACCGAACCGTAACACCGGCACCTCTCTCGAGTTGCTGTACACGCTGACTCCGACGCGGCGCGGCGAGATCAGCTTCGCGCCGGCACAGGTCCGGCTGCGTTCCCGCTTGCGCCTGCTCGAGCTGTTTGCGCGCCTCGGCGTCGCCGAAGCGCGCCGCGTGTACCCGGACTTCGCGCAGATCGCGCGCTACGCGTGGCTCGCCGGCGACCGACGGCTGCAGGAGATCGGGATCAAGACTTACCAGAAACGCGGCGAAGGCACCGACTTCAAGCAACTCTCCGAATACCGCCACGGGGATTCGGTGCGACACATCGACTGGAAGGCGACGTTGCGCCTCGACAAACCGGTCGTGCGCGAGTTTCAGGACGAGCGCGATCAACGCGTGATGCTGCTGATCGATTGCGGGAGGCGAATGCGCGCCGACGATCGGCAGGGCGGTGTCGGCACCGCGCATTTCGATCAAGTCTTGAACGCCGTAATGCTGC
Organism: uncultured Gammaproteobacteria bacterium; assembly: GCA_963741255.1. Lineage (GTDB taxonomy): Bacteria > Pseudomonadota > Gammaproteobacteria > Steroidobacterales > Rariloculaceae > FEN-1219. The sequence continues at coordinate 45,251 of CAVUHM010000007.1, forward strand.
TTGCCTACGTCGCGCTCGGTCAGGGCGACGCCGTCGGCGCGCTGACGTTCGGCACACCGCCGGGCGGCGAACGGTTGTTCGCGCCGCGCAAGGGGTCGCATGTGCTGACCGCATTGATGGGTGAGCTGTACGGCGTGCAGCCGACACCGAGCCATTCCGACTACGTGGCCGCGGCGCAAGATCTGTTGCGGCGGCAGGCCAAGCGCGCGCTCGTCATCGTGATCACGAACTTTCGCGACGAGGATGGCAGCGAGCTCGGAATGGCGCTGAAGCTGCTGCGCTCTCGGCACCTGGTGCTTCTCGCGAGCGTGCGTGAACGCATCGTCAGCGAGTTGATGACGCAGCCGTTGTCATCCGGCAATGCGGCACTCGACGTCGCGAGCGCGCACCTGTACGAGCAGTCTCGGCGCGATGCGTTTCACCGCTTGTCGACGCGCGAAGCTTTGATGGTCGACGCGGAGCCCGAGCGTCTCGGCATCGAGCTCGTGAACCGCTATCACGCGGTGAAACGAGCCGGGATGCTCTGATCGCTGCGACACATAGTCGCGTTAGGCGTAGACTTACGGCTCGGCGAAGAGGAGAGGATACTGGACGCCACCCCACGTGACGCGATCGAGGCTTGCACGCGCGAGCCGGGAGCAGCCTTTACGCGCACGTTGAAGTTCGACGGGGACAACTCGTTTCAGGCGGAGCTCAAACGCCGCGTCGCGGAGCATTTGCTTGCCACTGGACGCCGCGAGCGCGATTGTCCCGAGATGTTTCGGAAGACCGCGATCATCTTCGCGACGTTCGTCGTTGCGTACTTCGCGTTGGTGTTCGTCGCAACCACGTGGTGGCAAGCCGTGCCGCTCGCGATCCTATTGGGCTTAAGCGTCGTCGCGATCGGTTTCAACGTCATGCACGACGCGAGCCATCAAGCGTACTCGGACCGGCCTTGGCTCAATCGCCTGATGGCCATGAGCCTCGATCTGGTCGGCGGCAGCTCGCACTTCTGGCGGTGGAAGCACGTGGTGTTCCACCACACCTACGTGAACGTCATCGGTTACGACACCGACATCAATCTCGCCGGCCTCGGCCGATTGACGCCTCATCATCCGCAAGCGTGGTTTCATCGTTGGCAGCACTGGTATGCGTGGCTGCTGTACGGAGTGATGGTGATCAAGTGGCATCTCTTCGATGACTTTCGACTCGCGGTCAACGGGCGCATGGGCGATCATCGCGTGCTTCGTCCGCAAGGATGGCAGCTCGCGATCTTCTTCGGCGGCAAGGCCGTGTTTTTCCTCCTCGCGTTCGTGGTGCCGCTCACCCGCCATCCGTTTTGGGTCGTCGCCGCGACCTATGCGCTTACCGCGGCCGTGATCGGGTTGTCGCTCGGTGTCGTCTTTCAGCTCGCTCACTGCGTAGAGGAAGCCGACTTCCCGCTCGATCACACGCCGGGCCGAATCGACAGGTCATGGGCCGCGCATCAAGCGGAGACCAGCGTCGACTTCGCGCGCGGCAGCGCGACGGCCTCGTGGCTGTTCGGTGGATTGAATTTCCAGATCGAGCATCACCTGTTCGCGCGGATGTGTCACGTGAACTACCCGGCGATCGCGGCCGTCGTCGAGAAGACCTGCGCCGAGTTCGGCGTGCGTTATAGTCACACCCCGACCGTATGGGGGGCCGTGCGATCGCACTATCGATGGCTGCGCCGGATGGGTGCGGCCCCGGCGACGCCTTAGCCCGTCGGAAGTGCTCGCGAGCTTGGCGATTACTTGGCTGCGGTTGTCGCGGTGGTGCCTCGCCCGGCAACGCGAAACCGGGCGGCACCTTCGTCCAAGGGAAACCCTTCACCGCGAGGTCATAACCCGTGGCGTACAGTTGGCGCATGTACTCATTGTCGAACTCTGCCGTGTGGGGGACGTTGAACGTCGCCGGAATGAACGCGAGGTTGAAGTCGACGCTGTCGCGCTCGGCCGTCGCGTAGATGCGGTAAAGGTCGCCGATGCCCTGGGTGTGGATCAGCGAGGACACCGCTCGTCCGGCAATGTTCATCGTTCGGCGCTCGACTTGCGCCCAGTCCGGGTCCAGCCGTGCGTTGCGTATCACATAGAGCGAACGTTCCCGCGTAACCCCGACGGCCAACGAGTCCTCGTTGACGCGGATGGACGCGGGGTAAGCGAACACCTGCGACATGGTGCCGCCGTCCACGTGCATCTCCTGGTAGCGCTTACCGTCGACTTCCACGTCGATCATCACCGGCGGGAAGCCCACGGGGATGGAGGCGGAAGCCATCATGACGCTCACGAACAGATCCAATGCCTCGGGAGTGCCGTAGCTCGCGATCTTGCCCATGTCCCAGATGATGGGGCGGCGTGCGTCGATGTCGGCGGTGCCGATCAACAGGAAACGTCCCTTCGCATACTCGGCGGCGACTTCGCGCAGGACGTCCGCCGTGATGTACTTGCGCGTGAGCGTCCACAACGGCGCGTTGTCCGCCATCGCGTCGCTGAAGATGCCCGCGATCAAGCTGCGCTGCTTGAGCACGTCCTCCGGCGCGATGGTGGTGTAGACCTCCGTCAGCGTCGCATCGTACTTTTCGCCGAGAAACGCGAAGGGTGCGATCAACGCGCCCGTGCTGATGCCGGTGACGAGCTTGAACTCGGGCCGCGTTCCGGCAGCCGTCCAGCCATTGAGCAAGCCCGCCGTGTAGGCACCCTTGTCGCCGCCCCCGGAGATGGCCAAGAAAACCGCCTCGGGCAGGGGTCCCGTTTGCCCCTGCGTTGCCCGGAATTCCTGCTCCTTGCGGAGCGAGTCGATGGCGATTTTGGCGAGCTCGCTCATGTCGCCGCCGCCGACGTAGCGCACGCCGGGCATGCCCGGGACCTCGGCTCTCGCGCTCAACTCGGAAGGCACGGCCTCCAACCGTTCGGGCGCCGACGCGCACGCCTGAACGAGCAGCCCTGCGGCCGCGCTAAGGACGATCTTGGATAATGGGCTCATGATTTTGCCTTCTTGATCCAGTGATTGGGTGGGTGTGCTAACGGTTGCCGATGTCCACGTTCACATAAAGCAGCCACCCGCTGTAACCCCAGTCGAGCGCTCCGCGAAATCCGCTGTCGCCCTCGCTGGCCTCGATCTCCATGCTCACGTCGTTGTAGGCAAGCCCGACGGCGAACCGCTTGCCGAAGGCGTAGTCGGCCGCGATATTGAAGTCGTTCAAGTGACCCGACACATCGCCGGTATCGATTCCGAATACTTCGAGCGAGCCGCGCAGCTTGATTCGATCCGTAACGGCGTATTGGCCGCGTACGCCGATCACTGGAAGCGGCGCCGTCAAGCCTTCCGTCTCGGCTGTCCCGAGTGTCGCCTGGCTCAGGCTCAGTTTCGTTTGCGCGACGTACAGCCCGGCGGTGAGACCGACAAACCCTCGGTCCTTGATGACCGGTGCGAATGTGTACGCGGCCTTCGCAATGTCGAGATCCTGCGTGGAATTCACCACCGTATTGATCGCGAACGTCCGATCGCCGAAGTCGATCGTCTCGTCGATCGTGCGCGTGCCGTCGCGGCTGAAGTTGAAGACCGAGAAGTCCAAGCGATTGCGCCGGCTGAGCCACCAATGACCGTCTAGACGCGCGATGGTCATGGAGCTCTGGAGACCCAGATCGTCCTCCAGGTTGAGATCCGTGCCTTGCCCGGAATCACTGTCGACGCGCGCCTCGGTTTCGGGCCTGCTGATGAACGCGCCGAACGAAATCGCCGCGCGCTCGCGCTGCTCCGGCTCTTGCGCGAGCAGCGCCGTCGACACCGACAACGAGCCGAGCCCGATTGCACACACAATGGACGGGCGCTACCACTCGACAGACGAACGCCACGGGTGTTGTCGTTCGAACTCGCCCCCCTTCTGCGACCCGAGGGGGGCGAGTCGCAGAAGGGAAACTTGGCGAAGCGTGACGCGCAAATGCGTCGACGCCGCCTCTGGTGAAGATACAAGTCGGGCTTGATTCACTTCTTCGCCGAGCTGAAGAACTGATTCGTCAACCGCCTGGTGAGCGTGAGTTGTTTCTTGGGAGGTCAAGAGTCGTGGGTGTAGTACACGTTCTTCTCCTAATCAGGTCTTGCGAGCATTGGACGAGGGATGAATCGACGGCCGGCGAGAACCTCGTCCACGGCCAACAGCAGATCGGTCGCGATCGCGCGCTTGAGTACGACCCCGTCCGCACCCGCTGCCACCGCCGCGCGCAGGACGCTCGGTTCGTCGTGAACACTGAGCAGCAACACCTTGGCTCCCGGCGCCCGTGCGCGCAGCTCGCGTATCAGGCCCACGACGTCGCCCGCACCGAGAGAAAGGTCCACGACCACTACGGCCGGCCGCAGCATCCCGGCCCCTTCGATCAGCGAGTTCTCGTCGGCGACGAGAAAGACGCTGCCGAAAGTCGTTTCGAGCAGCCCGCGGATGCCTTCGCTCAAACCGTGGTGACGGTCCGCCAGCAAAACGCAGTTCGAGAGTTGTTTGGTCATTGCATTCTTCGCACACGCCAGTCCGTCCTTGGGGCTCCGCGCAGTGCGCGGGGACGAGCTGAAGAGTGACGCAGGCGCGCCCGCGCGGTACCTCGTAAGATTTCGAGGCGGGTGGGCGGAATCTACGAGGGCGAGGTTCGAGTGGCGAGCATGCCGAGCGCTGTCAGCTTGGCGAGTATGTCGGGCTCATAGTGCCGACCGCGGGGTACGATGCGCACGCCGTACTGCGGGTGTTGCACCTTCAGCATTCCGTCGGAGCCGCAGGCCCAGGTGAACAGGAGGCCCTGTATCACCACTCTGCCCATGAGCGGCAAGTGTTGTTCCTGGTCCGGCACGGAGGCGTTCATCACGGCTGTGCTCCTCTGACGGCTAGAACTTCCAGGCGAAGTCGACGGAGAACACGTCCTGCTCGAGGTCCGCGGCGCGATCGAGATCCAGCTCGCGTATGCCGTACGAGGCCTTGAGCACCGACGTATCGCTCATGTCCCAGCGAAGTCCCACGGCGTATGTCAGCGAATTCAGCGTGCTCTCGTACGTGTCGTAGAACGACGCGCACGTGTAGCCCCACCAGGGATCCCACCAACAGCCGGTATCAGCCGCGCCGTCCTGGATGTTCGAATCGACTACGACCCAGCCGTACCCGACCTCGGCGTACGGCGTGAACGATCTGTCGAGCAGGTTGAAGACGGCTTTGAACTCACTGAAAAAGACGTCGAGCTCGGCATCGACTTGGACGACGGTGTTTCCGAGCCCATCCAGCGGAAATTTGGCGAGGTACTCGGGATTGCTCCAAGAGAACTCACCACTGACCGCAAAATGCTCGTTGATGTTGTATGAGCCGAAGAAGCCCCAGGCGAGCTCGCCCTCGACATCGATCGATGAGCCGCCTTCGCCTTCGATGAACTCATGGGACATGTCCATGAGCTTGACGCCGGCCTCCCACGTGCCGGTGCGGTCGGCGCTCTGTGCCGCCGCGAAGCCCGGAAGCGCCAGCAACAGCAACGGTAACGTTCTCATCAGAAACTCCTTCGGAAGCCTAAACCACGTCACGCAGTACCTCGCATGCCGATCAGCACGTATAGAAGAGCTGTTGCAACCGTACGCGGGGACGAGCTGAAGCGTGACGCAAGTGCGCCTGCCCGGTACCTCGTAACATTTCGAGGGGGCGGGACTAAAACTACGAGGGCAAGGGCCGCGTCAGGGTTCGACGATGCCGTTTTTGATGGCGAAGTGAATCAGATCGGTGCTCGTCTTGGCGCCGAGCGCTTCCATCATCCGGTACTTGTGGAACTCCACCGTCCGCTGCGAGATGTTGAGTTTCTGTGCCATCTGCTTCGCCGAGAGCCCCTCGGCGAGCAGACGCAGGATCTCCCGCTGGCGCAGCGTCAGTGACGCGGCCTGGTCCACGACTTGCCCAGGGGCACGCCGCATCGCTTCCAGCACTTCACCTGCCAGTATCGGAGTAATGAATGTGCGGCCCTCGAGCGCGGCCCGCACCGCCATGATCAGTTCTTCCGGCGCCGAGTGTTTCAGGACGAAGCCGAACGCACCCGCCTCCAACGCCCTGCGTGCATAGACAACGTCCCGGTGCATCGTCAGGAAGATCACCCGAATGCCCGGATCGATTTTTTTCAACTCCTCCAGGGCCTCGATCCCGTTCAGGTTGGGCATGGTGATGTCCGACACGATGACATCGGGCCGTAGCGTCTTCGCGGCGGCAATCAGCGCACGTCCATCCTCCACGACGCCGACTAGGTCGAACTCGGCGGTCAGAATCTTCTTTAGTCCTTCTGCGACTAGTCGGTGGTCGTCGGCGAGCAGCACGCGAGCACGGATCATTGGGCAACCGCCGATAGGGGGACCCATGCAAGCACGGTCGTGCCGCGCCCTTCCGCGCTGTCGATATCGACCGTCCCCTTCAGCAGGTTCACCCGTTCCCTGATGCTTGCGAGCCCAAGACTCGGCCGCTCCGCGGGTTTGCCGGAGTCGAAACCCTTGCCGTCGTCGCTGACCGCAAGCTGCAGTCCTCCATCAATCGGCGACACGGAAACTTCGACCGAGCTCGCGCCGGCATGTCGGACAGCGTTGCGCAGCGCCTCTTGTGCGACACGGAACAGGCACAGCGCCGTATCTTGAGGCAGTCTTTGGGGGATTTCGCTCGCGTTGAATTCCACAGTCACGGTTCCGGCGCGGGTAACGCGCTCGCATTCGGCTTTCAGCGCCTCGACCAGGCCTAGGTCCTCGATTACCGAGGGGTGCAACCGATATGAAAGCGCATGAACATCCTCGCTCAGTTTGATCAGTCCGTCACGGATCGAGCGGGTTACTTCGTCAGCAGATGCACGGTGCGGCCCTTCGATTCTGGTTGCGTCGATCGCCAGCGCCGCCAGCCGCTGCGTGACATCGTCATGCAGCTCACGTGCGACTCTGCGGCGCTCGTTCTCGTGCACCATCAGCAGTCTGCCGCCCAACGAGGCGGTCTCGCGTTCCGCGCGACGTCGCTGCAATCGCTGCCAGAAAAGCCCCGCGATCAACGCGGTCTGCAGCAGCACGATCGTGACGCCGGCCGCCAAGTACGATCTGTATTGCTCCCAGACCGTTGGCTCACGAAATCGCACCTGGCTGCCAGCCGGCAGACCGGCCTCGTTGATACCCCAGCGCTGCAGCTCCCTCCAGTTGTAAACCGGGACCCCCGGGGCCAGTGGCGGCGTCTTGATGGCGCCCGGCGACTCGCCGTCGAGCACGCGGATGGCAACGCCCGCGGCGCTGCGACCGAGCTCCCGATCCGAGACGAGCCGGCCACCCAAGACACCGCGATCGACATTGGAGGCAAAGACGCCGAAGACCGGTGCATTGGCTGCGGCGTGAATGTCCTGGAGGCCACGCGTCAGGGGACGCGGAATTCCGGCGGCATCCACGACCAATACCGCATAGAGGACTGCGGATCGCGGCGGCAACTCGGCGACGCGCTGCTTCATCTCTTCGAAGGTGAGCTCGTCGAACCAGGTGAACTCGATGCGGCCCATGAAGGGCTGGAACTCGCGAAGCAACTCTTGTTTCCAGAATTTCTCGACCGGAGAGGCGCCGATGACCACGGCGACGTGCGCTGTTTCCGGCAGCACGTCGAGTATGTTCTGGACGTACCCGTGCACGTCGAGGCGGGTCGCAACGACGGTGTCTATGTCTGTCAGTACGTAGCTCTCGAGCGTCCGATCGTCCACAGCCGCATACAGCGTCGGAACATCCGGAAAGAGACGTTGCCGCTGGCGCTGCGTAAAAGTCGATGCGGGGCCGCCGATCGGTACTATCAGGTCCGGCTTTCGACCCACCAGAAGGGCCTGCAGATAGTCGACAAAGGGCGCGTCTTCCAGCGCGTCCCCGCCGCCGGCCGTCACGAGGGAGACCTCGACCAGGTCCACGGGCTGCCCGAGACTCCGAGTCAGCTCATCCCGGAAGGCGAAGGAGAGATCGCTGTAAGGAGCGAAGTCCTCGCCGTAAGAATGCAACACCAGCACCCGTTTCGGTGTGTCGGCCGGTTGCGCCAGAACGCTGAGGCCCGTCAGCAGCACCAGCCCCGCAAGAGCCCCGAGCAGCCGGGAGTGCCATCGGACGGCAATCACAGCTGGACCCGGAATGTCACGCCGTACGTGCGCGGTGCCGACATGTACGACTGGTAGCTGGCGTCGTCGAACAGGTTCAGCGCCGCGTCGATCTGCGTTAGCTTCTCGTCCAGTAGGTTGTCGACCCATAGCACGCATTCGTATCGCTCGTTGATCGTTGCGCCGAGACGCATTCCGACATCGAAACGGGGCTTCTGGATCAGCCGTGGGTCGGCGGAGAAGCTCGTGTTGTATTCGTCGTTCCACGACACATCGATCCGCGCGAATAGTTCGCCCCAACTCACGGGCTGCTCGTGTTGCACCGCGGCGGTAATCATCCACGGCGGTGCATCGATGGGATGTTCACCGGTCAGGGCACATGAGCGGGGCACGCTGCCGTTTGGAACGCGCCCCGCATAACATGCGCCGGTCGTGTTTGAAGCATAGGTGAGATCAGCGAAGGACACGGCCAGATTGAGCGTGGTTCCGGAACCGAAATTCGCCGAGCCGTCGAGCTCCGCGCCGTTGAGCTCCACGCGGTCGGCGTTGCCGACCAGGAGCTGGCCGGAAACGAACGCAGCATCCTGATAGTCGTGGTATTCGGTGTGGAACGCGGCGACTCTACCGCGCACGCGTCCGTCGGCAAGGGACGCCCGCGCGCCGATCTCGAAGTGGTCGATGGTTTCGTCGCCGAACTCGCGCGCAGAAAGCGGCGCGTTGCCGAATCCGGTGTTGAAGCCGCCGACTTTCCGCCGCGGGCCACCGTCAGGTACGTCAGCAGATCGTCGTTGATGCGGTACTGGGGTGTCAGGGACCAGGTGAGATAGTCGGTGTCGCGCGAAACGGAGCCGTTGACCGGTTCGCCGCTCGGACTCAGCGAAGGGGTCAGCAGGCTCGAAATCAGCGACACGCCCGGCAGCGTCACCGAGTTGTTGATCGATGCCTGCTTGTCTTCGGTCTGCCAGCGCAGCTCGCCCGTCACGGATAGATGAGCGCCAAACGTCCACGCGACCTGGCCGAACGCGCTGTAGTAGTCGGTGTCCACTCCGGAGTCATGAATACCGAGCTGACCCGGCAGCGCGAGCGGGATGTCGAGCAGTGACTGCCAGAGCGGAATGAATGCGAGCGATCCGTTCGGGCCAAACATCGGCCGCTCGCCGCCCATGCCTCGTCGGTATTCGTTCGTGTAGTACGAGAGACCTGCGAGCCAGACGAGGCGCGCTGCGTCGGCCGACGCCAGTCGCAATTCCTGCTGCACGCTCGTGCCCTGTTCGCTGTCGTGATAGAAGAGCAACGGCGTAAAGAGCTGCGCGAGGTCATCCTCGCTGCGCTGGTCCCTGTAACGATCCCAGCCGGTCACGGAACTGAGCGTCCAGTCGTTTGCCAGCCGGTAGCTCAGGTTCACCGTGAGATCTGCTGCCTCGAGATCGAGCAGGTTGGTGGCTATCGAACAAGTAGTTCTGTCGTGCGGAACGTTCTCCGGGCACGGCGCTACCGAGTACGGTTGCTGCAGCAGTCCGGCCACGGTGGTGGAGGGGGCTCCCGGGGCGAAATAGACATCGGACTCGCCCTGCGCATCACGCTCGTGCAGGTAACCGGCGAGCAGGCGCAGCTCGAGCTGCTCGTTCGGCGACCAGACCAACTGCCCCCGCGCCGTGGTGCGCGCCAGATCGTTTCCGTGAGGCGCTCCCGGAAGCGCGTTCCTGAACGAGGGGCCGTGATCCGAGTAGGCTGCCGCGATGCTACCGCCGAGCGTTTCCGAGAGTGGGCCGCTGACGCCGATCTTCACTCTGCCCATGCCCGTTGATCTCGAAGAATCGACGACTCCGCCGGTGAACTCGGCATCGCCCCTGAACTGTCTGGTCAGGCCTGCGAGTGTAGATCGAGACTACGCCGGCGGAAACGCTCCTGCCGTAGAGGGAGCTTTGCGGGCCGCTCAGGACTTCGACGTGGTCGACGTCAAGCAGCTCGCCAGTGCCGAGCAGCGAGCGCGACCGGTAAGCGCCATCGACGAACAGTCCGACGGCGGGTTCAAAGGTAGGGATGTTTCCCAGGCTGCCGACGCGGCGAATGCGCAGCGTGGTCGTGAGTGGGCTGACGCTGCGTTGCATATCCAGGGTCGGCATGGACGTCGCCACGCCTTCGATGTCATGGATTCCTGCATCGGCAAGATCGGTGTCCGTCAGTATCGACACGGACATCGGCACATCCTGCAGCGGCGCCGCGCGTTTTTGTGCGTACACCACTACAGTGTCCGGCGTTCCTGGATCCTGTGCGACTGCTGTTGTCTCGGCAATGACGATGAGAGCAAGGACCGCTGAGCAAGCCCGCTGCCGCTTCACAGATGCAGGCCGGGTTCTCATTTTTATCGTGACCGCCGGCGAAGTTCGCTGTTGTGGACCGCGGGACCGGCTCCATGATGGCAGAAATCCTCCGCGCACGAATTCGCGTTCCTCGCCGTTGTCACGCGCGCCGTCTGACGAAGCGCGCGTACCTACTTTGCCGACCAGACACTGTCGCTGTCGTGGACTCTGCTATATCGCGAGCGTACAGTCGTGCGCGTTCGCCAACACAATCAAGGACTCGACGTGCAGCGGTTGACCAAGTGGCTTGTCTATTTGGGCGTACTGGCCGTCACGGTGCTCGCGACGATCGTGCTCGTGTTCGCGGTGCAGGCGCGATTACGGTTGGGCGACCTCCACGCGTGGCACCGAGTCGTGCCCGAGGAGCGAGTTTCGCGCCGGGGACGGCGGATGCTCCCACGTCGTTCGAGGCTTACCGCGAGCTCGAGGAGCGGCTGTTCGCCGAGGTCCGGCGGGACGTGCTCGACGATTCCCAGGCGGCCGACGCGCAAACGCTGAGCCGCTACAACCCGACGAGCGTCGTCGTCGAGTCTCGCGTACGACACGATGTACAACCGGTCGTACGAGCTCGTGCCACCCGGTGAGCCACGCGGTGCCGTGCTGCTCGTGCACGGCCTATCGGATTCGCCGTACAGCATGCGCGGTATCGCCGAGACGTTCCTCGCGCAGGGTTACTACGTGCTCGCGTTGCGGATGCCGGGCCACGGCACCGTGCCCGCGGGGTTGCTCGATGTTTCTTGGGAGGACTGGTACGGCGCCGTGGTCCTCGCTGCCAAGCATGCCGCGGCGCGCGCCGGGCCGGACAAGCCGTTGCTGGCCGGCGGCCACTCGACGGGGGCCGCGCTCCTCACCCTCTACTCGCTGCGCACGCTCGACGACCCTTCGTTGCCCAAACCTTCGCAGTTGTATCTCGTCTCCACGGCGATCGGGATCTCGGAGTTCGCCGTGCTCACGAACGTCATCTCCGGTCTGTCTTTCATTCCGTGGTTCGAGAAGTCGCGGTGGATCGACGTGACTCCCGAATACGATCCATACAAATACAACTCGTTTCCGGTCAACGCGGGGAACCAGATCTACACGTTGACGCGCGTGATCCAGAGCACGATCGACGACCTCGAGCCGACGGGCAGGCTCGACGCGATGCCGCGCGTGCACATGTTTCAGTCGATCGTCGATTCGACCGTGACGGCGAATCAAGTCATCCTCGGGTTGCTCGCGCGCCTCCCGCCTGCGGGTCACGAGCTCGTCGTGTTCGACATCAACCGCTTCGAGAAGCTCGAAGGTTTGATCGCGCCCGGGCCGCTCGAAAGTCTCGAGGGGCTTCGGGCCGCCGTCGATCTGCCGTTCCGGCTCACGTTGATCGGCAATCGGTCGCGCGACACTCGCGCCACGGCCGCTTACACGCGCGAAGCAGGCGCGAGCGCGGTCACGGCTGAGGATCTGCCGTTCGAGTGGCCGCCCGGCGTGTTCTCCGTGGGGCACGTCGCGCTGCCGTTCCCGGTCGACGATCCCGTTTACGGCCTGATGCCGCCGCCCGTCGCGGAGCCAGCGTTCAATCTCGGAGCCCTCGCCGTGAAGGGCGAGAGCGGCGCGCTCGTCGTGGGCCTCGGGGCGTTTTCGCGCGTACGCAGCAATCCATTCTTCGACGTGATCCGCGCTCGCGTCATCGAGACGCTCGAGCCGCCGGCGCCGCCGCTCTAGTCAGCCGAGATCGTTGTCTCGCCCTCAGGTTGCGGCGGGCTCGTCGCCTGCGTCGCGAGGATCGCGCTCTCCCAGCCCGGTGGGACCTGCTGCCACGGATAGCCGTTCTTGCCGAGCTCGTAGCCATAGTCGTAGAGCGCGTTCATGAACCCGTTGTCGAATTGCTCGACCGGCTCGTACGTGAATTCGGAACCGATGAACGCAAGGTTGAAATCGAAACCGTCGCGCTGCGTGGTGAAGTAGATCCGGTACAGGTCGCCGAATCCCTGGCTTTGAATCAACGAGGAAATGGCACGAGCCGCAATGTTGATCGTGCGCCGCTCGGAGGGGTCGTAAGTGGATTGGAGCCAGGAGTTGCGGATGATGTACGCGCTCCCCTTGCGGCTGATCATCTCCGTGCCCAACGACCGGGCCACGGCCGGCATGCTCGGCGGATACAGGAACACTTGCGCCGACGTGCCGCCATCCACGTGCATCTCGTCGTAGACCTGGCCGTCGACTTCGACGCGGATCATCGTCGGCGGGAACGCGCCGGGAATGGCCGCGGAAGAGAGCAAGATCGAGCGGAAGAGGTCGAGGGCGCCCGGCGCGCCGCTGGCCGCGATGTTGCCCATGTTCCACATCACCGGCTGGCGCGCGTCGAGGTTCGACGTCCCGATCAAAAGGATGCGGCCGTTTGCGTGCTGCTTCCGCGATCGCAGCGAGCAGCGCTTGATCGACGTGCTTGGAGATCAAGCCCCACAGCGGCTGATTGTCGGCCATGCCGTCGCTCTCGATCGCCGCGAGGATGCTGCGCCGACTCAGGACGTCCTCCGGGCCGACCGTCGTGAACACTTCCGTGAGGACGTCGTCGTAGTCGGAGCCCAAGAACGCGAACGGCGCAAGCAGCGCACCCGTGCTGATGCCCGTGACGGCCTTGAACGTCGGTCGGTCGCCCTTCGCAGTCCAACCGTTCAGCAAGCCGGAGCCGAACGCACCTTTGTCGCCGCCTCCCGATAAAGCGAGCAGGGCCACGGGCGGCATCTCACCCGTCTGCCCCGAGCGTGCGAGATATTCCTGCTCGCGTTGCCGCGCCGCCAGAACGTCGCGAACGAACGATTCGGTCTCCATGCCGACGAAATAGCGCGCATTCGGGATGCCCGGAATCTGCGCGCGTCCCGTGAGCTCCCGCGGCACGGCCGCAAGTCGTTCGGGGATCACCAAGAGTTGCGACAAGGCGATCCAACCGCCGGCGACGACCACGGCGACAACGCCCACGACGATGAGGAGCTTTTTCATGGAGGTTCCTTGTTAGGCTGCGTCAGCCTGGCCTCTTTGCGGGCCATTGGCGGAGGCCCCTACTATAGCCCATGGACCGGGGCGGCGGCGCCACCGCTCGTAGCTTTTAGCGTCGCCGCGGCGCCTTCGCGACGTGCTCGCCGACCCAATCGATCATGAGGTCCGCGATCTCGAGGTTGTTCTTGTCGAGCATCATCATGTGCGTGACGCCGAACATGCCGAGCTCGTCGAGCTTCATGTACTCGGCGTGAGCCGAGCCCTGCTTCTCGGCGCGGCGCGCGAGGATCGCGTCCACGGTCTCCTGGCACTGCTGGCTCGTCGCCGTGTAGTCGCCCTTCAGCGCGAGATACGGAATCGAGTCGAAGTCCTCGGCCGTGAGGCCGCTCTGCGGCAACGAGCAACCGCCCTCGACCGTGATCAGTCCCTTGACGAGATCCGCATGGCCGCGCTCTTTCAGGATGCGGATCATGTGATGACCCATGATGCCGGACTGCGAGTGCGTCGCGACGATCGCGCCGCCGAGCCGCTCGACCAGCGTCGCCAGGTTCTGCGGCGTCCACGTATTCTGCGGCGCGAGCGTTCTGCGGCGTGCACGGCTCGCACGTCGAACCCGGCAGCGTGGACTCCGCGTTCGGCACGAGCTGCTTGTAGTACTCGGCCACGGCGTCCATCGGAAACAGCGGCGCGACGTGCGGTTGCTCCGCCGTCGCTGTGCCAAGATCCGGATCGCCGGGCGCGCCGTGCAGGATCAGTGTGCCGTTCGTGATGTTCGAGCCTTGCGGCAACAGATGCCCGAACCACGCGGTCCAGGCGCCGCTGTCCGTGATCCGCTGCATGCCGGGCAGCAGCGCGGCCGCGCCGCGCGCGTCGCCGGCTTGGAGCTCGCGCCGACGCTTCCAGCAGCAACGACTGATCGAAGCCCGAGCGGCCACGCCCCGACTGGTCGACGACGTACGTCGGGATCCCGCGGCGCACGAAGTACGGATACCAGCCTTCGCGTCCGTCGGGCGTCGACTCGAGCGCGGCGCCCGTGTGCGTCGAGCCGTGCACCATGATCACGGGCCAACCCGGGCCGGACTTGCGCGCCGGAATTTGGAACTGCACGTACATCTGGCCGATCGTGATCTGTTGCGGCGTCGCGCGCGGCGGCGGTTGACCGGGCGGCGCGAACGGCGTCGACGCGTACTCGGAAATCTTAGGTACGCCGCCGACGAAGAAGCTGCCTTGATCTTCAATCGTGACCGGCCCGCCCGTGAATCGCTGCTGCGGTGTTTGCGCGTCGACGGCGAAGCCGCACGACACCGGCAATGAACAGCGAGGCCGCGACAAGTCGGATCTTCATTGTTGTTGCCCCCGAACGATTCGGGCGATCATGCGGGAATGTCAAGCGCGAATCCAGGCGTGCCTTGGTGGCGCACTGTCACTCCCGAGCAATGGCGCGTGCTTGCTGCCGCGAAGCTCGGCTGGATGCTCGATGCGCTGGATTTCATGTTGTACGCGATGGCGCTCGGCCAGTTGCGCACGTACTTCGAGTTCGACGACGCGACGGCCGGCTTCCTCGGTACGGTCACGCTGATCATGTCCGGCGTGGGCGGCTTGATCTTCGGGTACGTCGCGGATCGGTTCGGTCGCGCGCGCGCGCTGATGGCCACGATCCTGATTTTTTCGCTGGCTTCGCTCGGCGCCTCGACGTCGCAGAGCGTGTTGCAGCTCCTGTTCTGGCGCGCCGTGCTCGGTATCGGCATGGGCGGCGAGTGGGCGTCCGGGGCGGTGCTCGTCAGCGAGACGTGGCCGGCGCATCTGCGCAACAAGGCGATCAGCATCATGCAATCGGGTTGGGCGATCGGTTACATGACCGCCGCGATTCTGGCCGCGCTGATCCTCGGCAACGAATCGTTCGGCGACGAAGGCTGGCGGTGGCTGTTCGCGATCGGCGTCGTGCCGGCATTGTTCACGCTCTGGGTGCGGCGCAACGTGCAGGAATCGCGCGTATGGAAGGCCAGCGCGACGCCGCAGCGCCGCGACAATCCGTTCAAGCAGATCTTCGGCCGCAAGCTGCTCGGCCGCACGCTGCGAATCATCGCGCTCGGCGGCGCCGTGCAGTTCGCTTATTGGGGCCTGTTCTTCTGGTTGCCGCCGTTCTTGTCGCGACCCATCGAGCAAGGCGGCGCGGGCATGGGCGTCGTCGGCTCGCTGCAGTGGATCATCTTCATGCAGGTCGGCGCGTATCTCGGCTATCTCACGTTCGGCTTCATCGCGGACAGGCTCGGCCGGCGCCGCACGTTCATTCTCTTCATGCTGTGCGCGGCCGCGATCGTGCCGCTCTACGGCCAGATGGCGCGCAACCCGATGGTGTTGTTGGCGCTCTCGCCGTTGCTCGGCTACTTCGGGCACGGCTATTTCAGCATGTTCGGCTCGTTGATCGCGGAGCAGTTTCCGACCGCGGTGCGCGCGACGGGGCAGGGCACGAGCTACAACGCGGGCCGCATGGCCGGCGCGGTCGCACCGTTCACGATCGGCGCGGTCGCGACGCTGCCCGGTATCGGAATCGGTCTCGCGCTCGGCGTGACGTCGGCGTTTTTCTTGGCGGCTGCGTTGCTCGTGCTCACGCTGCCGGACAGCAGCGGTCAAGCGCTCGAATAACGGCTGCTCGATAGCCAACACGCGTGGACGAAGCATCGCATCGGAGATCCAGGCGACCGCGCACGGACAGGACTGATCAACGAGCCAGCCGCTGGCTCACGTAAGCTGCGACGTCGCGAATCTGCTCCGGCGACAACGTACCGTTGAACGCCGGCATCGCGTTGCGGCCTTCGCTGACGACTTGCAGCACGACCGAGACGTTGTTCATCGCTTGCAGCGTGGGCCCGCCGCCGTGGCCGCCTTCGCCCTGCTCGCCGTGGCAAGCCAGGCACGCCGTCGTGTACACGGTGGCGCCGTTGTCGGCGTTGCCGGGCGCCGCGGTGCCGGGCGCGAACGACATCAACGAGCCCGCCGGCGGCACGGCCTCGAGCGCGCCGTCGAGCCCGAATAACCAAACGCTGTCGCCGCGCGCGGAGCCTGCGAACAAGTTGCCGGCCGAATACGCGACGACGTATTGCTTGCCGTCGTGCTCGAACGACGTCGCGGGCGCGTTCATGCCGGCGCCGGTTTGAAACTCCCAGAGCTGCTTACCGTTAGCCGCGTCGAGCGCGGTCAATCGGCCGTCGCTTCGGCCGACGAACACGAGGCCACCCGCAGTCGCGAGCGAGCCGCTGTAGCACGGCGCGGGCCAATGCTGCTGCCACGCGAGCGTGTTCGTGCGCACGTCGATGGCCGCGAACACACCGAGCGGCATCATGTGGAAGCCGCCGATGCCACCCGCGATGTAATTCGCGCCTTCGGGCGGTCTTTCGTCCGTGACCTCCTGAGATAGATACGACCAAATGCGGTCCGCGGCGCACACATATAGATAGCCGCTCGTGGGGTCGTACGAGCTCGGCGGCCAGTTCACGCCGCCGGGCGGGCCGGGCTTCATGAGCACGGGTGCGGTCCAGAACGGCGTGAAGATCTTGCCGCCGTTCACGAGTGTCGCGCCCTCGGGTGCGATATCGATCTGCTGCGGGATGAACGCGTCGCCGCGCGGGTAGGGCTGCGTCGGCGCCGTGGCTTGGCGCGGCTCTTGCGGCACCGGACGCTCGTCGATGCCGACGAGCGGAGTGCCGTCGGTGCGGTCGAGCACGTAGACCCAGCCCGTCTTGCTGGCTTGCGCGAGGCCCTTCCGCATCACGCCATTCACCTCGATGTCGAACAGCGTCACGGGCGAAGCCGCATCGAAGTCCCAGATGTCGTGGTGCACTTGTTGGAAATGCCAGCGGTACGCGCCGCTCTTCGCGTCGACCGCGACGATCGAGGTCGAGAACAAGTTGTCACCGCTGCGGATCGAGCCGTTGTAGTCGGGGCCCGGGTTGCCGGTCGCGAAATAAATCAGACCGAGCTCGGGGTCGACGGCCGGCGTGTTCCAGACCGGCGCGCCGCCGTCCATCCAGATCTCGTTGTCCTGCGGCCACGTGTCGTGCCCGACTTCGCCGGGCCCCGGGATCGTGTAGAACGTCCAGACCAGCTTGCCGTCGCGAGCGTCGAACGCCTTCACGCGGCCGCGAATGCCGCGCTCGCCGCCCGCGAAGCCGGTGTAGATCAGGCCGTCGAAGTACAGCGGCGCGCTCGTGATCGTATAGCCTTCCTGCCAACGCTCGGCCTGCACGGACCACGCGACGCGCCCGGTACGCTGGTCGAGCGCGACCAGCTTGCCGTCGAGCTGACCCACGAACACCTTGCCGTCGCCGAGACCCAAACCGCGGCTCGTCCAGCCGCAGCACACGGCATTGTTCGTGGCGTCGAGATTCGCGCGGTACTCCCACAGGATTTCGCCGCTCTCGACGCTGACGGCGAACGCGTCGTTCGCGCCGGTCACGACATAGATCACGCCGTCGTGCACGAGCGGTTGCGCCTCGCCCGAGTACTGCGCGCCCAAGCCCGAGCCACGCAGGTGAGTGCGCCAGACGCCTTTCAAGCTAGCGACGTTGCTGCGATCGATCGCGGTCAACGGCGAGTAGCGCCGGTTGTACCAATCGCCGCCGTTCGTCGCCCAATTCGCGGTCGGCGGTGCGACGAGGTCCGAGCCCGCGAACGCAGGCGCACGGCGAATCGTTTGGCCGGCCGCGCTCGCCGCGAGCGCAACGAGAGGTGCGGTCAGCAATAGCGCGGACGTCTTCATGACACTCCCCCGGTCTGCGGCGTTCGCCGCGCGCGATTGTGCCACGAGACGCGGCATCGACACGGCGCGGGGGCGGGCAAGGGGTACGGGGTGCTACCTTGCCGGGAGCGACGGGCTCGAGCGTGCCGTCGAGCGCGAACAGCCAGACGCTGTCGCCTTTGGCCGAGCCCGCGAACAGATTGCCGGCCGAGTACGCGACGACGTACTGCTTGCCGTTGTGCGCGATGACGCTGACGGGCGCGTTCATTCCCGCGCCGGTCTGGAACTGCCACAGCAGCGTGCCGCTCGCGGCGTCGAGCGCGGTGAGCCGGCCGTCGTTGCGGCCGACGAACACGAGCCCGCTCGGCGGTCGTGGTCGCGCCGCTGTAGCAGGTGTTCGCCCAGTGCTGCTGCCACACGATCGTGTTCGTGCGCAGGTCCATGGCCGTGAACGTGCCGTGCGCGGGCAGCGGATTCGTGCCGAACGCGCCCCCGACGTAATACTCGCCGGCCGTCGGCCGCTCGGTGTCGATGTCGGCTGCGATGTACGAGCTCGCGGCGTCACCGGCGCACACGTAGAGGTAGCCCGTCGCGGGGTCGTACGCGCTCGGCGGCCAATTGGCGCCGCCCAAGATGCCGGGCTTCGCGATCACGTACTCGGTCCAGAACGGCGTGAAGATGCGGCCGCCGTTCACGAGCGAGTAGCCCTCGGGCGCGATGTCGAGATGCTGCGGCACGAACGAATCGCCGCTTGGGATAGGTTGTGTCGCGGCCGTCGCTTGCCGTGGTTCTTGCGGCACGGGCTTCTCGTCGATGCCGACCAGCGGTGTGCCGTCGGTGCGATCGAGGACATAGACCCACCCCGTCTTGCTCGGCTGCGCCAAGCCTTTGCGCGGTCGGCCGTCGATATTCGAGATCGAACAGCACGACCGGGCTCGGCGCGTCGAAGTCCCAGATGTCGTGATGCACTTGCTGGAAGTGCCAGCGATACCGGCCCGTCCGCACCTCTACCGCGACGATCGACGACGTGTACAGGTTGTCGCCGGCGCGCACGGCGCCGTTGAAGTCGGGGCCCGGGTTGCCGGTCGAGAAGTAGATCAGCCCGAGCTCCGGGTCGATGGCCGGTGTGTGCCACACGGTGCCGCCGCCGTGTTGCCAGATCTCGTTATCCTGCGGCCAGGTCTCGTTGCCGGGCTCGCCGCGGCCCGGGATCGTGTAGAACGTCCACGTAAGCTCGCCGCTCGTCGCGTCGAACGCTTTCACGCGGCCGCGTACGCCGAGCTCGGCGCCCGAGAAGCCCGTGATCACGAGGCCGTCGTAATAGAGCGGGGCGTTCGTGATCGAGAAACCGTCCTGCCATCGTTCGGCTTGCACGGTCCATGCGACCGCGCCCGTCTTCGCGTCGAGCGCTACGAGCTGGCCGTCGAGTCTGCCCAAGAAAATTCGGCCGTCGCCATGCGCGACGCCGCGGCTCGTCCACCCGCAGCAAACGACATCGATCGCGGGATCGAGCCCGGCGCGGTACGACCACAGGATCGCGCCGGATTCGATGTCGAGCGCGAACAAGTCGCTGGCGCCGGTCGGCACGTAGATGACGCCGTCGACGACGAGCGGTTGAGCTTCGCCCGAATATTGTGGGCCGATGCCGGAGCCGTCGAGCCGCGTGCGCCAGACGCCTTTCAGATTCGCGACGTTGCCGCGATCGATCTCGGTCAGCGGCGAGTGCCGTTGGTTGTACCAGTTGCCGCCGTTCGTAGGCCATCCCACGGTCGGCGGCGCAACGAGCGACGTGTCGGGCCGCTCGCACGCCGCGAGCCAAGCGCTTGCGAACGCGATCAGCACGCCGAGCTTGCGGCGACTCATCGTGGCGCTTCCTCGTGCGGCAACATCGTCGCGACATAGGCTGCGACGTCGCGAATCTGCGCCGGCGACAGCGTGGCGCCGAGCGGCGGCATTGCGTTGCGGCCCTCGCTGACGATCTGCACGATCAGATCCGTGTTGACCGCGGCCGTGAGCACCTTGCCGCCGCCGTGGCCGCCTTCGCCTTGCTCGCCATGGCAAAACACGCAGGCCGTTTCGTACACGGTTTTTCCCGCGGCGGGGTCGGCCGTGCCTTCGGCCTCGCGTGTGAATAGCATCGCGGCAGATGGCGGCGGCGCGGGCGGCAGCGTGCCGTCCAAGCCAAACAGCCACACGCTGTCGCCTTTCGGTGAGCCCGCGAACAAGTTGCCGGCCGAGTAGGCGACGACGTACTGCTTTCCGCGGTGCTCGAACACGCTGACGGGCGCGTTCATGCCCGCGCCGGTCTGAAACTCCCAGAGCTTCGTGCCGTTCGCGGCGTCGAGTGCCGTGAGCCGGCCGTCGTTGCGGCCCGACGAACGTGAGGCCGCCGGCCGTCGTCGTCGAGCCGCTGTAGCACGCCTCCGCCCACTGCTGTTGCCACACGAGCGTGTTCGTTCGCACGTCGAGCGCCGCGAACACACCGAGAATGGGCAGGCTCGAGCTGCCGAACATCCCGGCTACGTAGCGCTCGCCCTGGCCCGGCCGATCTTCGGTCAACGGATCCGCCTTGAAGACGCCGACCTTGTCTTGCGCACAGACATAGAAGTAGCCGGACTGCGGATCGTACGAGCTCGGGGCCCAGTTCGCGCCGCCGCTGTACGCGGGCTTGACCGGCACCGGGGCGTCCGTCCAAAACGGCGTGAAGATTCGACCGCCGTTCACGAGCGTGAAGCCCTCGGGCGCGAGCGCAATCGAATGCGGCACGAACGGCTCGCCTCGCGGGAACGGTTGTGTCGCTGCGGTTGCTTGGCGCGGCTCCTGCGGCACGGGCCGCTCGTCGATGCCGATCAGCGGCGTGCCGTCCGTGCGATCGAGCAGGTAGAGCCAGCCCGTCTTGCTCGCTTGGCCGAGCCCCTTGCGCACCGTGCCCTCGAGCTCGATGTCGAACAGCACGACGGGGTTCGGGCCGTCGTAGTCCCAGATGTCGTGATGTACCTGCTGGAAGTGCCAGCGGTATTGGCCGGTCTTCACGTCGAGCGCGACCACCGACGCCGAGAACAAGTTGTCGCCGGCGCGCACGCCGCCGTTGTAGTCGGGGCCGGGATTACCGGTCGAGAAGAAGATCAGGCCGAGCTCCGGGTCGACGGCGGGCGTCTGCCACACCGACGCGCCGCCATGCATCCAGAGATCGTTGTCCTGCGGCCACGTGTCGTGACCGACCTCGCCGGGGCCCGGGACTGTGTAGAACGTCCATTCGAGCTCGCCGGTGCGCGCGTCGAACGCTTTGACGCGACCGCGGATGCCGTACTCGGCTCCCGCGAAGCCCGTGATCACGAGCCCGTCGAAGTAAAGAGGCGCGGACGTGATCGTGAGGCCGTCTTGCCAGCGCTCCGCCTGCACGGTCCACGCGACGCGACCGGTTTTTTGATCGAGTGCGACGAGCTTGCCGTCGAGCTGCCCGACGAACACCTTGCCGTCGCCGAGCCCCACGCCGCGACTCGTCCAGCCGCAGCACACGACGTCGTTGGCCTCATCGAGATTGGCCGAATACGACCACAGGATCTCGCCGCTCTCGACGCCGATTGCGAACACGTCGTCGGCGCCCGTGACGACGTAGACGACGCCGTCATACACGATCGGTTGCGCTTCGCCCGAGTACTTGGTGCCCACGCCCGAGCCGCGCAGGCGTGTGCGCCACACGCCTTTGAGGTCGCGCACGTTGGTGCGATCGATCTCGGTCAGCGGCGAGTAACGTTGGTTGTACCAATTGCCGCCGTTCGTCGGCCAACCGGCCGTCGGCGGCGCGACGAGCGCCGTGCCCTCGAAGGCCGGCGCGGGCCGAATCGTTTGCGCCGCGATTGGCGCCGCGGTCGCGGCGATCAGCGCGAGCGCCGAGCAGAACGCGGCGCGCTCGCGCAGATTGCGGCCAAGGCGCCGCTCCGGTTGCCCCATCGTCTCCCCCCGAAACGAATCGACTATTTCGTTTTCTTGAAGTGCTGCAATCCCGGCTTGAACGTCTTGTCGTCGAGGAACGCCTTCATCGCTTCCGCGCGGTTGTCGCTCGCGCCCATGAACAACGCTTCGCCCATCTTCGCGTACAGGTAATCGGCTGACGCGTCCCAGTCCATGTAGCGCATGCGTTTCATCGCGATCTTGATGCCGCGCAGCACGATCTGATTCTTCGTCAGCAACAGACGTGCTACCTCTTCCGTGCGCTTGCGCAGTTTCTTGCGCGGCACGGATTCGTTCACGAGGCCCATCTCCGCGGCGCGTTTGCCTTTGAACGGCTCGCCCGTCATTGCATAGAACAATGCGTTGCGGAGCCCGATGGTTTCCGACGTCGCTTTCGTGACGTTGCCGGCGGGGATGATGCCCCAGTTCACCTCGGACAGGCCGAACGTCGCTTCGTCGGCCGCGAGCGCGAGGTCGCACGCGACGAGCGGCGTGAATGCGCCGCCGAAGCACCAGCCGTTGACCATCGCGATCGTCGCTTTCGGGAAGTCGCGCAACCGCCGCCACTGCCATTCCTCGGCCGTCCTGCGCACTTTCAGGATCATTTCCGGCTTGCCATCCGTCTCGCGGAAATACTCCTTCAAGTCCATGCCGGCCGCGAACGAGTCGCCGGCGCCGGTGAGCACGAGCACGCCGCAGCGCGGATCGATCGCGAGCGCCTCCACCGTAGCCTGCATTTCCGCGTTCAGCTTCGGGCTCATCGCGTTGCGCTTGTCGGGTCGGTTCAGCGTCACCCAGGCGATGCCGTCGTCGAAATCGACGAGCACAGTCTTGCCCCAGGGGTCCTTCTTGCGGGCCATGCGGAGTGTCTCCTTAGAAAAAAGTCGTTATTGGCGGCCGAGGCCGGCGTTGTTGCTCAGGTCTGGTTGCCGGGTGTGGCGCTTGGGCTTAAAGTCGTTTCCATTGCCGGACCGCCAGGTTCGGAGCGCAGTTTATCAAGGAGTTCGCGCGATGGCTTACGACTTGTTGGGCAAGAACTTCGTCCCGCCTGACATCCACGGCAAGGTCACCGGCAAGGCCAAGTACGCTGAGGACTTCCGCGCCGAGGGCATGGTGTTCTGCAAGCTCCTATTGAGCCCGATGCCGCATGCGCGTGTCCGGAACATCGACACGAGCGCGGCAGTCGCGCTGCCGGGCGTGCTCGGCGTGCTGACGGCGGCCGATGTGCCCGCATTGCCGGCGCCGGCCGAGCCGATCTTGACGAACGAGCCGATGTGGATCGGGCAACCCGTGCTCGCCGTGGCGGCCGAAACCGAGCAGATCGCTTCCGACGCGATCGACCTGATCAAGATCGATTTCGAGGAGCTGCCGTTCACGGTCGACCCGCTCCAGAGCCTGTTTCCGGGCGGTCCCGACGCGCGCGAGGACGGCAACGTCGTCGACAACCGCTTGATCGGCCCGCCGCAGCTCAAGAAGGCGAAGTGGACGGCCGGCGACTTCGCCGCTGTCACAGAGGGTCAGCTGCCGACCGGCCAGCCGCTGGTCGAGTGGTCGTACGGCGATCTCGACGCAGGCTTCGCGAAGGCCGCGCTCGTGCTCGACGAGACGTTCGTGACGGCCGGCATGTCGCACCATTCGATGGAGCCGCGCTCCGCGATGGCGTATTGGGAGAACGGCAAGTGCTTCGTGTACGGCTCGACGCAGAGCCAAAGCTTCGTCGTTCCTGGGCTCGCGGGCCTGCTCGGTATTACTCCGGCGGACCTCGTGTACGTAGCGGAGACCTGCGGCGGCGGCTTCGGCTCGAAGGGCACCGAGTATCCCGTCATGGCGATCCCGGGGCACATGTCGAAGAAGATCGGCCGGCCCGTGATGATGCGGATCAGCCGCGCCGAGGAGTATTTCTTCGGCTATGCCCGCACCGGGTTCCAAGGCCGCGTGCGTATGGGCTTCGACCAGACCGGTCGCGTCACCGCTGCCGACCTGTACATCGTGCAGGAGAATGGTGCGACGGCGGGATTCCCCGACTGGCCGTCGGCGGGTGACACCGTATCGATTCTGTATCAGCCTGCCGCGATGCGTTTCCGCGGCATGTGCGTGATGACGAACACCGTGCCGCGCTCCGCGCAGCGCGGCCCCGGCCACAATCAGACCGTGTCCGCGATCGAGCCTTTGATCGACAAGGCCGCGAAGCAACTCGGGCTGGATCGCCTCGCGATCCGCCGCCTGAACGGCCCGAAGATGGACGCGAAGGTCGGCGAGCAACAGGGGCCCGTGACGAGCTGCTATCTGCAGGAGGCCTTCGACAAGGCCGCCACGTTATTCAATTACGAAGAGCGCAAAGCGCGCAGCGGCCAGCGTAACGGCACGAAGGTCACCGGCATCGGCGTGGGCCAAGCGTTCCATCCGGCCGGTTTCGCGGGCTTCGATGGTCTCGTCCGGATCACGCCGGACGGCAAGGTTCACTTGCACAGCGGCGTCGGCAATCTCGGCACGTACTCGCACACGGGCACATCGCGAATCGCGGCCGAGGTGCTGAAGGCGAACTGGGACAACTGCATCGTCGAGCGCGGCGACACGCGCAAGGGCCTGCCGTGGAACATCGGCCAGTTCGGCAGCAACACGTCGTTCACGATGGCGCGCACGAATTACGTTGCCGCTGTCGACGCGGTCAACAAGCTCAAAGAGATCGCGGCGATGGATTTGGGCGGCACGCCGGCCGACTACGACATCGGCGGCGAGCGCGTGTTCTCGAAGGCCGACACGACCAAAGGGCTCACGTATGCGCAGGCCGCGCAGCGCGCGATCGAGCTCGGCGGTAAGTTCGACGGGCACGAGAACCCCACCGACATCAATCCGATGACGGCCGCGTCCGCCACGTCGCTCGCCGGCACAGGCTTGGTCGGCGTCGCGAAGGACAACTTGCCGATCACGGCGTCGCCGGCCGCATTCGTCGCCGGTTTCGCCGAAATCGAGCTCGACGTCGAGACCGGCGCGTTCGAGATCAAGGACTACGTTGCGGTTGCCGACTGCGGCACCGTGATCCATCCGATGGGTCTCGCGACCCAGATCAAGGGCGGCGCCGTCATGGGCTTCGGCCTCGCGACGCTCGAGCGTCACATCTACGATCCGCAAAACGGCTTACCGGGCGCGGTCGGTCTCTATCAGGCGAAGCCTGCGAGCTACCTCGACGTTCCGTCGACGTTCACGACGGACGCCGTGGATCTACCCGACCCGCAGAGCCCGCTCGGCACGAAAGGCATCGGCGAGCCGGTGATGGGCGCAGGCGCGTCGGCGTTGTTGTGCGCGATCTCGGATGCGCTCGGCGGGCACTACTTCAATCGTGTGCCGGTCACGCGCGACCAAATCGTGAATGCGTTGGCCGGACGAGCGCAATCGCACAAGCCGTTGCAGGTCAACACGGCCTGAGACGGCCGACCGCGTTGCGTTTTTTCAGCCGCGATTCTTCGCCGGCTTTTTCTTCGGCGTGGTCACGTCGTACGGGTTGTAGCCGCCGCCCGGCCGCGCTTTCGCCCGACTCTCGGTCAGCTCGAGAATCTCGAGCGTGTCGTTGTCGAGCGCCTTCAGCTCATCGAACGTCTCTGCGGCGTCGCGCGCCTGCTGCTCGCTGGGAAACACCCAACGCGCATCGCCGCGCTCGTCGTGCTCGATGGTGCCCGTTTTCCGCTCGTTCGTCAGCGTCGGCGCCGCGTCTCGCGCGGCTCGCTTGTCGCTACGGCGGCGCCCGCCTTTGCGTCGCTCCTGAGCCATATTTCCATGTTGCGAAATAATTACGTCGTATAAATTAGCGCGACGGGCGCCCCCAAAATACGATCCAGGTCGCAGTCCGCACCAGTCTGGGCGCTGCGCCCAGCGTTGTGACGGGAGGCCGGGGCGGCTACGCTAGTGACCGCGGTTATTGTCACATTCGCTACTCCATGGATCGGCGTAAACGCATGACTTCACGGGCCTTTTGGCTCGCAATCGCGGCGAGCATCTCCGCGGTCGGCACCGCCGGCGCGCAACCCGTCACGGCAGAGCCAGGGCGCGTCGAGCCGCGTGCCGTGGCGCCACGGGGGCCGCTCTCGGCCGACGAGCGCAACACGATTTCCGTGTTCGAGAACGTGAGCCCGTCCGTCGTATACATCACGACCGCGCAGTACGTCCGCGATTTCTTCAGTCCCAACGTGATGCGAGTGCCGCAGGGTACCGGCTCTGGTTTCGTGTGGGACCAGCAGGGACGCGTCATCACGAACTTCCATGTGATTCGTGGTGCGCAGGAGGCGATGGTTAGGCTCTCCGATCAACGCAGCTATCCGGCGCGGCTGGTCGGTGCGAGCCCCGAGCACGACATCGCGGTGCTCGAGATAGACGTGCCGGCGGACCTGCCGCCGCCCATCCCGATCGGCAGCAGTGCCGAGTTGCGCGTGGGACAAACAGTGCTCGCGATCGGCAATCCGTTCGGTCTCGACCACACGCTGACGACGGGCATCGTCTCGGCGCTGAATCGCACCGTCGACAACGAGGCCGGTGGCCAGATCGAGAACGTGATCCAGACGGATGCCGCGATCAATCCCGGCAACTCGGGTGGGCCGCTGATCGACAGCGCGGGTCGCCTCGTCGGCATCAACACGATGATCTACAGCCCATCGGGTGCATACGCCGGCATCGGGTTCGCGGTGCCGGTCGACACGATCAACCGCGTTGTGCCGCGGCTGATCGGGTACGGCAACTACACGCGGCCGACGCTCGGCATCTCGATCGACGACGCGGTGAGCCGGCGTCTGGTCGGCCGCGAGGCCATCGACGGCGTGCTCGTGCTCGGTGTTGCGCAGGACTCGCCCGCGGCGCGCGCCGGGCTTCGGGCCACGCAGATCGCAGCGAGCGGCCGGGTCGCGCTCGGTGACGTCATCGAAGCCGTCGACGATCGGCAAGTGCAGAGCTCCGCGGAGCTGATCAACGCGCTCGACGCGC
This sequence comes from uncultured Gammaproteobacteria bacterium, assembly GCA_963741255.1. Lineage (GTDB taxonomy): Bacteria > Pseudomonadota > Gammaproteobacteria > Steroidobacterales > Rariloculaceae > FEN-1219. The sequence continues at coordinate 72,352 of CAVUHM010000007.1, forward strand.
ACGAGTTCGGCGATCGCATCACGCTGCGGATCCGCCGCGGCACGGAGCGGCTCGATTTGCCCGTGACATTGGAACCTGTGAATCCCGCGCGCGGCCGCTAGCTGCGCCGCGACCGCAGCCACTACTGGACGGTTCGGTACGTCGCCTCGACGCGATCCAGTGCCCGCGCTAAGGTGTGATGCACCGAAGCGAACATCGCGTCACGAGCTCAAGTGAGGTCTGCGACATGCGAAAGCTAATCCTTGCGGTGATCGCCGCGTTCCTGGCCCCGGCAGTCTTCGCGCACCACAGCAACTCCTTCTATCAAGTCGATCAGATCATCACGCTGACCGGCACGGTGAACGAGTGGCGCTGGATGAATCCACACACGTGGCTGTACATGACCGTGGTGGGGGAGGACGGCAAGCCGCAGGAATGGGCCGTCGAAGGGCGCGCTCCCGGAATTCTCGGCCGAGCCGGCTGGGACGCGGGAAGCTTGAAGGCCGGAGAGACCGTGACCGTGCACGCGAGCCCGGCCAAGAACGGCGAGCCGGTCGGCATCATTGCGCGTGTGACGAAGGCCGATGGGACCGTGCTCGGCAATGCGGCGACGAACGCGAGCCGCGCGGCCATACCCGCAGCGACGGCGGCTCCCGCCGCGCCGGCGCCCGGAACGCGGCCGAATTTCGCGGGCGTCTATTACCCGGCCCCGACGGGCGCCCAAGCCGGTGGCGGAGCGCCGCCGCCCGCCGCCCGCAGGCCCGGTGAGCCGTTGCCGCCACCGACGCGCTCCGCGCCGACCGGGGATCTGTCGCAGGGCCGATCGCCAGAGGCTCCAAAGCTGACGCCGGACTACCTCGCGAAATGGAACGTGATCCGCGAATCGCGGATCGGCGGCTCGTACGACTACGACAACATCGCGAACTGTCTGCCACCCGGAATGCCGGCCATGATGAGCATGGCGTACGGCATGGAGATCATGCAGGACGAGCAGAAGATCACGTTCTTCAGCGAGCATCAGGACGCGCTGCGGCGCGTGTACCTCGACGGGCGCAAGCCGTCGGAGCGCGTGCTGAACGATCCGACGTATGCCGGCTACTCGACCGGCCGCTGGGAAGGCGACACGTTGGTCGTCGACACGGTCGCGCTGACGACGAACTCGTTCATCGACGGCTCGTCCCCGCACAGCGACAAGATGACCGTGCACGAGCGCATTCGCTTCGTCGAGCCCGGCATCCTCGAGAATCGGATCACCGTGAACGACCCGGAGGCACTGACGGAGCCGTGGCAGGTCGTTCGGCGCTACCGCAAAGCTGCGTCGCCGGACGACGAGCTGCGCGAGTTCGCGTGCGCCGAAGGCTTGCGCGAGCGGGACGCGCCGGATCGCTAGCTAACGCCGCGGTCGCGGCTTCGCACGTTTCGTCGGCTCGGCCTCGAGCGGATTCTCGGGCCAGTAGTGGCGCGGATACCGCCCGCGCATGTCCTTGCGGACGTCGACGTAAGCGTTGCGCCAGAAGCTCGCAAGGTCGCGCGTGACTTGTAGCGGCCGGTGCGCCGGCGACAACAGCTTGAACGTGATCGGCACCTGGCCGCCGCCGATCAGCGGCGTGGCCGCGAGCCCGAACACTTCTTGCATCCGCATCGACGCGCACGGTGCGAGGTCGTCGACGTAATCGATCGGAGTGCGCGTTCCCGTCGGCAACGTGATGTGCGTGGGTGCGAGCTCGTCGAGCGTGCGCGACTGCTCCCGCGTCAGCCGTGCACGCAACGCGGTCAGCAACGGAATGCGCGCGAAGTGGCTGCGGCGTGTGATGCCGTCGAGGAATGGCTCGAGCCAGGCGAATTCCGCCGCCAGCTTAGGTCTAGAGAAATCCGGCCAGTCGCCGACATCGCGGCGGTTCAACTTGCGCACGAATTCGTTGCGCGCGAGGAACGTGCGGCTGTCCTCGTCCCACGGCAACGCTTCGAGGCCGAGCGAGCGCAGCCCTTCGAGCAGCGCGGCGCTCGTCGCGCCGTGCGGCAGCTCCTGCAGCGGCTTCTCGTCGAGCAACAGCTCGCCGAAGCGCACGGCGCGGCGCGCGACCACCGCCTCCGTGCGCGCGTCCCAGGCGACCTCGTCCCGGGTAACGATCTCGGCGGCGAAGTGCTCGTCCAGCTCGGCGCGCGCCAACGGCGCCGCGAGCTGTATCCGTGCCTCGCGGTCGCGGTCGTCGAGCTCGACCGCGACGATCAACGCCTCGCGCGCGATCGCTTCGGGGCTCGCGAACGACGCGCCGCGGCCGTTCGCGAGCTGGTAACGCCCGCCGTCACCGGGCCTGCGCTTGGCGATTCGGTCGGGGTAAGCGAGCGCGAGCAGCCAGCCCAGGTCCGCGTCGACCGAGCCGTCGTCGCCGCTCGTGATCGAGCTCCCGCAAATACGCGCGCTCGGCTCGCCGCACGCGCTCGATCACTCCGCGGTCGCCGCGGCCGCGCTGCAGCACTTCGAGGCGCGAGCGAATGTCGCTGTCGCGCGAGCCGCCGCGCAACAGGTCGCGCTCGGACAGTAGCGCCGCGAGCTTCGCGGCTGCGGCCGGTGCGCCGTGCTCCTTGCCTTTCAGCAGCATGTGCGCGAGGCGTGGATGCGCGGCCAGCGACTGCATCGCGCGGCCGTGCGCAGTAACTCGTCCCGCACCATCGAGAGCGCCGAGCCGCGCGAGCAAGTCGCGCGCGCCGGCCAACGTCGCCACTGGCGGAGCATCGAGCCAGCGCAGCTCTTCGGCGGACGTGCCCCACACCGCGAGATCGAGCGCGAGCGGCGCGAGATCCGCGACCGTGATTTCCGGCGGCGCGTAAGCGGCGAGGCTCCGGTCCGCGGTCTCGCTCCACAGCCGATAACAGACACCCGGCGCCGTGCGGCCCGCGCGGCCGGCGCGTTGCTCCGCGGAGGCGCGCGCGATCCGCTGCGTTTCGAGGCGGCTCATGCCGCTGCCCGGATCGAACAGGCTGCGGCGCTCGAGCCCGGAGTCGACGACCACGCGCACACCGTCGATCGTCAAGCTGGTCTCGGCGATGTTCGTCGCGAGCACGACCTTGCGGCGTCCCGCACGCGCCGGCGCGAGCGCAGCGTCTTGATCGCCCGGCGCGAGCTCGCCGTACAGTGGCATCAGGTCGACATCGGGCGGCAGCGACGATTCTCGAAGGCGCGCTTCCGTGCGTCGGATCTCGCCGGCGCCGGGCAGGAACACGAGCAGGTCGCCCGCTGATTCCGCGAGCGCGCGAAGCACGACTCGGGCCACGCCGAGGTCGATCGGATCCGTGCCACCCGGCAACATCGGCAATCCCTTGCCGACGTAGCTCACGTCAACGGGGAACATGCGCCCGCGGCTTTCGATCACCGGCGCGTCGCGCAGCAACGCCGCGACGCGCGCGCCGTCGATCGTGGCCGACATCGCGAGCAGCCTGAGATCCGGCGATAGGTGCTGTTGGCCATCGAGCGCGAACGCGAGCCCCACGTCGGCGTGCAAGCTGCGCTCGTGGTACTCGTCGAACAGCACCGCGGCCACGCCTTCGAGCGCCGGGTCGCTCTGCAAGATCCGCGTGAACACGCCCTCGGTGACGACCTCGATTCGAGTGCGTTTGCCGACGCGCGTCTCGAGCCGCATGCGGAAACCGACGGTGTCACCGACGCGCTCGCCGAGCGTCGCGGCCATGCGTTCCGCGACCGCGCGCGTCGCGAGGCGGCGCGGCTCGAGCATCACGATGCGCTTACCCTTCGCCCACGGCTCTTCGAGCAGCGCGAGCGGTACGACCGTGCTCTTGCCGGCGCCCGGCGGCGCGACGACGACTGCGTTGCGCTGCGAGCGCAGCGCAGCGCGAAGCGGCGCCAAAGCCTCGTCGATCGGCAGACCGGATTGCATGCAGTCTTCGCTCGGCGAGCGGGCTAGCGCTCGGCGCGCGCTCGACGTGCGAGCTCGAGCAACGCACGCGCGCGTTTGACCACGGGCACGTCGATGACCCAGCCGTCGAGCGAGGTCGACGCGCGGCCGCGGCGCTCGGCCTCTTCGTACGCGGCCACGACCCGCTCGGCGTGCGCGACTTCTTGCGCCGACGGCGAGAAACACTCGTTCAGCGCATCGATCTGCTCGGGATGAATTGCGAACCTGCCCTTGAAGCCGATGCTCTTGGCGCGTAGCGAGCTCGCTCGCAACCCATCGAGGTCGCGAAGCTTGAAGTACGGCGTTTCGAGCGCGAGCACGTGCGCGGCGCGTGCGGCGACACACAGCGCTTGCCGCGCGTACGCGATCTGCAACTCGTCCTCGAGCCGCTCGATGCCCATCTCGTTCGCGAAGTCCTCGCCGCCGAACGCGACAGCGACGATGCGCTCGCTCGCGCGACAGATCGCGCCGCAATCGACGATCGCCTCTGCGGTCTCGATCCATGGCACGAGGTGCAGCTTGCCGACCGGCAAGCCGGCTCGCCGCTCGAGGTCGCCGATGAGCCGCGAGATCGCGCTGATGTCGCCGGCGCTCCGTACTTTGCCGATAGAGACGCCGAAGATCGCGGGGCTCACTATTGCCGCGAGGTCCGCCTCGATCCATTCGGTGTCGAGGGCGTTCACGCGCGGAATCACGGGCACGTTCGTGGCTGCGAGCCGCGGCAGGAATGTGGCGATGGTCTCGCGCGCGTTCGCCTTCTCGGCGGCCGGCACCGAGTCCTCCATGTCCGGCACGAACGCATCGGGGCGGAGGGCCAGCGCCTTCTCGAGCATGTTGCTCTTGTTGCCGGGCACGAACAGCAGGCTGCGCAGGATCATAGCTCGCAGAGGTTAACACCAGTGCGGTAGCATTCGCGCACCATGAACGCACCGCTCGACAAGATTGCGCTCGTCACCGGCGGCGGGCGCGGGATCGGCAAAGCAATCTCGCTGGCGCTGGCATCGGCCGGCTGCGACGTCGCAGTAAATTACGTCAGCCGCGAAGCCGACGCGCTCGAGACCGCAGATGCGATTCGAGCTCTCGGAAGGCGCGCACTGGTCGTGCAAGGCGATGTCGCAAAGAGCGCCGATGTCGCGGCCCTCGTCGCTGCGGTTGAAGCAAAGCTTGGGCCGACGGATATTCTCGTCAACAACGCCGGTCGCGCGACGATCGAGGGCATCGACCAAATGACGGAGGCGAGCTGGAACGACTGCATTCAGCTCAATCTCACCTCCGTGTTCCTGATGACGCAGGCCGTGCTGCCCGGCATGCGTGCGCGCAAGTGGGGGCGCGTCATCAATCTCACGTCCGTGGCCGCTCAGGCTGGAAGCATGATGGCCGTTCACTATGCCGCGGCGAAAGCCGGCGTCATCGCCGCGACCAAGAGCTACGCGCGGCTGCTGGCGAAGGAGGGCGTTACCGTCAACGCGATCTCGCCCGCGCTGATCGGCACGGAAATGGTGGCCTCGAATCCGCACGTGAAGCCCGACATGATTCCCGTCGGCCGGTTCGGCCGCGTCGAAGAGTGCGCCGACGTGGCGGTGCTGCTCGCACGCAATGCCTACATCACGGGGCAGACGATCAGCGTCAACGGCGGCATGTACTTCGCGGCGTAGGCGAGCGAACGGATGCCCGACTCGATGACATCGACTCTGCACGATCCACGCGTGCGTCGCGTGCTCGACAGCATGCACTCGGAAGCCGAACGTGTGGATCCGGCGATACTCGCGAAGGCGAAGGGGTTGAGCCAGCCGCAACGCGCAGCGTTGCTGGACCACGCATTCATTCCTGTCGACGCGCAAGCGGGCCGGTTGCTGTTCACGCTCGCGCGCACGTGCGCGCCGGGGACGTTCGTCGAGTTCGGCACGTCGTTTGGGATCTCCACTATCTACCTCGCCGCGGCCGTGCGCGACCGCGGCGCGGGTCGTGTGATTACCACCGAGCTGCACGCGGGCAAGGCCGCACGCGCGCGCGAGTATCTCGGCGAGGCGGGCCTGCTCGATCTCGTCGATCTGCGCGTGGGCGACGCGCTCGAGACGCTGAAGGATCTGCCGCGCGACGTGGCGCTCGTGTTCCTCGACGGCTGGAAGCACCTGTATCTACCGTGCCTGAAGCTGTTGGAGCCGAAGCTTTCGCCCGGTGCGCTGGTGGTTGCCGACGATATCGATCTGTTTCCCGATGCCCTGAAGCCGTATCTCGATTACGTGCATGACCCGGCGAACAGCTATGTGTCCGTGAAGGTGCCGGTCGGCGATGCGATGGAGCTGTCGGTGCGGACATCCCGCGCCTGAGGCTGCCTTTACCAGGGCGCCGGCTTGTAATCCTTCAGGAATTGTCCCCAGACGTGCTCGCCCGTGATCTGCCCGGCGATGATCGGATCGCAGATCCGCGCGGCACCGTCGATGATGTCGAGCGGTGGCGAGAACCCGAGCTCGGCTTTGCGCGCGGCGTGCACGGCAGGGTCCTCGTCCGTGACCCAACCCGTGTCGACGGCGTTCATATGAATACCATCCTTCACGAAGTCTGGTGCGCTCGTGCGCGTCATCATGTTCAGCGCCGCTTTCGCCATGTTCGTGTGCGGATGCTTGTCGGTCTTCGTCGTGCGATAGAACTGCCCCTCCATCGCGCTGACGTTCACGACATGCTTGTGGCGACCGGTGGTCGCGACCATGAGCGGCTTCAGCCGCGCGTTCAGCACATAGGGCGCGATCGCGTTCACGAGATGGACCTCGAGCAGCTCCGGCGTCTCGACCTCGTGTAGCCGCAAGCGCCAGCTGTTGGTGTCGCGAAGGTCGAGCTGTTGCAGATCCTCGTCGTAGCGATTTGCGGGAAACAGCGCGTCCCCGGCGCGATAGTCCTCGTCGAGATAGCGCCGCTGGCTCAGGGCCGCGCTGCGCGCGAGGCCTTCGCCCTGCGCCGTGGTGGGGGCGGTCAGTGCGCTCGTTCCGTCGATGCCGCGGTAAGGCCAACGCGCGGCACAGCTCGTCGTGATCCGCGAGCACGCCGCGCCATTCGGCAGGCAGCGCCGGCAGCGGCGTGGCCTCGGCCTCGAGCAGATGCTTAAAAAACGCCGCCGGCCGCCGCACCGTTTGACACGCGTTGTTGAGAATGTAGTCGAGCCGCGGCAGCCGTTCGTTCAAGAAGCGCGTGAACAGATCGACGCTCGGCGTGTGCCGCAGGTCGAGCCCGAAGATCTGCAGCCGGCCGCGGAACTCGAGGAAGTCGTGCTCCTTCGAATAGCGGCTCGCGGCGTCGACCGGAAAACGCGTCGTGACGGTAACGTGCGCGCCCGCGCGCAGCAGCTTCAGCGCGGCCTGATAGCCGATCTTCACCCGCGATCCCGTGATCAGCGCATACCGGCCGGAGAGGTCCGCCGTTTGCTCGCGCTTCGCGTAGTTGAAATCGCCACACGGCTCGCACAGCGAATCGTAGTAGCGATGCACTTTCGTGAACGGCTGCTTGCAGACGTAGCACGCAAGCTCGCGCTTGAGCTCCGAGCGCTCGTCGATGTCCTCCATCGGGGGTTCGAGGCGCAACGGCGCATAGACCGGCGATTGCCTCTGAACGCGCAACAGCGCCTCGTCGACGAGCTTTTTGTCGTGCGCCTTCGCCGCTTCGCGCTCGGCGCGGCGAAACGCCTTGGCCATTCGCACGAGGCCGTGCCGCTCCGGTTTCGCGATGAGCCCGGCGAGCGTCAGTAGCTCGCGGCGCAACTCGCGGCTCATGCGCGTCAAATGCGAGCGGTCGGCTTCGATCGCGCGCAGCACACGGATACAGGCTTCGACGTCGTCGTCGGTGATCATTCCCGTCAGCTTTCCGCAACGCGCAGCACGAGCTTGCCGAAGTGCTCACTCGCCTCCATGGCGCGGTGCGCGTCGGCCGCCTGCTCGAGCGGATACACGCGGTGAATCAACGGCACGATGCGCCCCGCCGCGAAGTGCGGCAGCGCGTCGCGCTCGAAGGCGCGGATGATCGCGGCCTTCTCTTCGATCGGTCGCGGCCGGAGCGTCGACCCCAGGATGCTCAAGCGATTCACGAGCACGCGGCCGACGTCGAGCTCGCCCTTGCGGCCGCCCATGACGCCGATGACCGCAAGTCGCCCGCCGATGGCGAGCGCGCGCACGTTCTGCGTGAGGTACAACCCGCCGAGGTGATCGAGGATCACATCGACTCCTCGTTTGTCAGTGGCCCGTAGCGCGGCCTCGGCGAAATCCTCCTTCTTATAGTCGATGACGAGATCCGCGCCGAGCGAGCGGACGCGCTCGACTTTGCCCGTGGACGCCGTGACGAGAATTCGCGCACGCGGAGCCAGCGCCTTCACGAGCTGCATCGCGGCCGTCGTGACACCGCCGCCGCCGCCGTGCAGCAGCACGGTCTCGCCGTCGGCGAGCCGCGCATACAGAACCAGATTCATGTATGCGGTCAGGTACGTTTCGCAGATGCATGCGGCCTGTTCGAAGCTCAGGGCCGGCGGGATCCGCATCACGTGCCCCGCGTGCGCGGCCGCGAGCTCCGCGTAACCGCCGCCGCCGAGCAACGCGAACACGCGCTCGCCGGGCCGAAATTCGGTGACGCCCGCGCCCACGGTCTCGACGACGCCGGCGCACTCGAGCCCGAGCAGCGGCGATTCGCCGGGCGGCGGCGGGTAATTACCTTGACGTTGGACGATGTCGGGACGGTTCACGCTCGTTGCGTGGACGCGGATCAGAACTCGCCCTAAGGCCGCGGTAGGGGCTTCGGCATCTCCCGGTTTCAGCACCTCGGGACCCCCGAAGCCTTCGAGCAATATTGCCTTCACCCGTGCGTCGCCGCGCGGGAAGCGCGGGCCTGTTGTGGAGCCTATGCGATCTCCATACTATACCGCCCGCCCAAGGGGGCTCCTGCGAAAACCCGATAAGGAATAGCCCGTGTTCGAAACGCTGAAGCCGCTGCCGCCCGACGCGATTCTGGGGATCATGACCCTGTTCCGCGCGGACCCGCACCCCGGCAAGATCGACCTCTCCGTGGGCGTCTACCAAGACGAGCAGGGCCGCACGCCCGTGCTCGCGAGCGTGAAGCGCGCCGAGAAAGCTGTCCTCGAAGCGCAGGACAGCAAGACCTATGTCGCGATCGCCGGCAACGCGACGTTCAATCGCGGCATCGAGGAGATTCTGTACGGCAAGGACCATCCGGCGTTGAAGACCGGGCGCGTGACGACGGTGCAGACTCCCGGCGGCAGCGGCGGCTTGAGCGTCGCGGCGCACTTCGTCGCGCGCGCGAAGCCCGGTGCACGCATCTATCTGTCCGATCCGACGTGGCCGAATCACCAGCCGCTATTGAAGGTCGGTGGCCTCACGCTCGATACCTATCCTTATTACGACTACGTCAAGCATCGCGTCGATTTCGAGCCGATGCTGGCGCGTCTCGACAAGGCGAGTGCCGGCGAGCTCGTGTTGATCCACGGCTGTTGTCACAACCCGTGCGGCGCGGACCTTTCGAAGGAGCAGTGGGAAGCGCTGACGCAGCTCTGCGAGCGGCGCGGGCTCGTGCCGTTCATCGACCTCGCGTATCAAGGGCTCGCCGAAGGTCTCGACGAGGACGCGTTCGGCGTGCGGCTCATGGCCGCGCGGTTGCCCGAGGTCGTCGTCGTATCGTCGTGCTCGAAGAACCTGGGGCTCTATCGCGAACGCGTCGGCGCCGCGAGCGTGGTCTCGGCGAATGCCGAGGCCGCGAAGCTTGCGGCCGCGAACGCCGCGAACGTCGCGCGCGGCATCTACTCGATGCCGCCCGATCACGGCGCCGCGATCGTTGCATACATCTTGACCAACCCCGAGCTGCGCACGCAGTGGGTCAAGGAGCTCGCCGACATGCGGCTACGCTTGAACGGCCTGCGCAAGCTGCTCGTCGACAAGCTCGCCGCACGCAAGACCTCGATGGACTTCTCCTTCATCGCGAAGGAGCGCGGCATGTTCTCGTTCCTCGGCATCACGAAGGAACAAGTGATTCGCCTGCGCGACGAGTTCCACGTCTACATGGTCGAGTCGAGCCGCGTCAACATCGCGGGCATCAACCACGGCAACGTCGATCGCGTCGCGGACGCGATCGCGGCCGTGCTCAAGTAGACCTCGAGCGCAACCGCCGGTCGCGCGCGGCACGCGCGACCGGCGTAGCTCTATGCGCGTTTCAAGACGCGCACGATCAGCAGCAGCACGACAGCACCGATCGTCGCGACGATGAGCGCGCCCAAGAGCCCGCCGCCGGCCGAAGCGCCGAACACGCCGAACAGCCACCCGCCGAGCACGGCGCCGATCACGCCGACCACGATGTCGCCGATGACCCCGAAGCCGCCGCCTTTGACCAAGACACCGGCCAACCAGCCGGCCACTAGCCCGATGATCAGGAACCACAGCAGATCCATGTCACTCTCCTTTTTCTTCGCAAAATGAATGCGCGCAGGGTTGAACGACATTCGGAAACGCTGGTTGCAGAATGGGCGCACAACCTCGAGCTGTCCAGCTTTCGTTTTTGCGCGTAGGACGACGACGATACCGGACCGCGACGACGCGCCGTAGAATTCACGGAGTCTCCTACGAGGGCCGGCACATGCGCGCGCGAATTGCCTGTTCGTTGTTGCTCGGTGTCTTGGCTACTGCTTGCGCCACGAGCCCGACCGGCCGCCGGCAGTTTCTGCTCGTGTCCGAGGAGCAAGCCATCGCGTCGTCGCGCGAAGCGTACCTGACGCAGATGTCCGAGCTCAGCAAGGCGGGAAAGATCGTCACGAACCCGGCCGTGACGGGACGCGTCACGAGAATCACGGAGCGTCTCGTCGCGCAGGCCATCATGCTCCGGCCCGCCACCGCGGATTGGGAATGGAGCGTCGAGGTCATCGACGATCTCGAGCAAGTCAACGCGTGGTGCATGGCCGGCGGTCGAATGGCCGTCTACACGGGACTGTTGTCGAAGATCGACCCGACGGACGACGAGCTCGCGCAGGTCATGGGTCACGAGATCAGCCACGCGCTCGCGAATCACACTGCGGAGCGAATGTCGGTTGCGATGGCGACGAGCGCGGGTATAGCGGTCGCGGGCATCGTGTCGGAAGAGCCTGGCGTTGCGATGAGCGCGGCCGCGATCGCGGCGCAGTTTGCGATTCAGTTGCCGAACAGCAGAGCGTCGGAAGGCGAGGCCGACGAGATCGGGATCGAGCTCGCGGCGAAAGCCGGCTACGATCCGCGTGCCGCGGTGACTCTGTGGCAGAAGATGGCGCAGGTGGGCGGCGAGGGGCCGCCGCAGTTCATGAGCACGCATCCGAGCCCCGGCAATCGACAAGAACGCCTGGCCGAGCTGGTGCCGCAGATGCAGCCGTTCTACCAACCCGGCGCGAGCCATCCCAGGCATCCGTTGCAAGACACGCCGCTCTGAACGTCCCTCTGGTCGCGCCGACGCTTTAGCTAGTGAACTGCGTCTAATTCGCTGCGGGAGCAGTGAGACCAAGCTCTCAGGCGGCCTCGAGGCGCGGGCGTACGCTTCGTCGGTCGCGCTTGAGTCGCAAGTGCTCCGGGCGTTTGCCCGCGAGACTCGGAAAGGATTCCACAACGACTGCTGCGACGAGTGGGCGTGGGTGGAATCTTCGGGGGCTCAATGCGTGCGAGCAAGAAAGTCGTGGCCGCGAGCGCGGCACGCGCGGTAGCGAAGCGAGACCGGGCACCGCTGCAAGCCGAGCAACGCTTGCAATGTGTAGTTGAGCTCGCCGCGGACTTCTACTGGGAGCAGGACGAGCACCATCGGTTCACGGTCTATCGTCCGAGCCGCGACCCCGATCCCGCATTCGCCGAGCTGCTCGGCAAGACCAGCTTCGACGTGTTCACCGAGCCGTCCGAAGGAGCGTGGCAGGCGTATCGCACGGCCCTCGACGCGCAACAAACGTTCCGCGACGTGATTCTGCGATTCGGCAGCGGCGACGGCGCGCGCGATTTTTCGTTCAGCGGCCAGCCTGTCGTGGACAAACGCGGCAAGTTCTTGGGCTATCGCGGCATCGCGCGCGATGTCAGTGCGGAGACGCGCGCTACTCGATTGCTCGAGCTCGAGCACGTCGTGGCACGCACCCTTGCCGAGGCCAACGATGTCGGCGATGGCTTGCGCACGGTCATTCGGGCGATGTGCGAATCGCAGTGCTGGACCGCCGGCACTTTTTTCCGTGTCGATCCACGGCGCGAGCTGCTCGATCCCGTGGTCACTTGGAGCGCGGCGGAGGGCGACCATTGCTCTACCTTGGCGGCGGCAGACCGATTGCCGCATTGGCTGCGCGGTGGGCCGGTGTGGGTCAGCGACGTGCAGCGCGATCCGCGCTCCGGGCAGATCGAGCGCCGCGACAACTCAGGTTGGAGCACGGGCCTCGTGATTCCCCTGAAGACCGGCAACGTGACGGTCGGCGTGCTCGACTTCTACGCGGCGCGCGTCGCCGCGCCGGACCCGCGGTTCCTGCGCATGCTGCGCCGGCTCGGTAGCGAGATCGGTCATTTCTATCAGCGCTCCGTCGTGCTGGAAGAGCTGCGCGATAGCGAGGAGCGTTTTTCGTCGACGATGGAGCTTGCCGCGATCGGCATGGCGCACGTGGGTTCCGGCGGCCGTTTCATCTACGTGAATCCGCAGATCTGCGAGATGCTCGGCTACACGGAGCAAGAGTTGCTTGCAATGACGGTGAAGGACGTCTCGCATCCTGGCGACGTCGACGTCACCGATGACATGGCCGCGAAGTTGCACGCGGGCCTCGTCAAGTCGTTCAAGACCGAGAAGCGCTATTTGCGCAAGGACGGAACGCCGGTCTGGGTCGGGCTCACGGTCGCGGTGAAGCGCGATCGTTCGGGAAAACCTCTGTACGACGTCTCGGTCGTCGAGGACATTTCCGGAAGGAAGGGCGCCGAGGAACGAATCCAGTACTTGGCGACGCACGATGGCCTCACGGGTTTGCCGAATCGAGCGATGTTCGGCCAGCTGTTGACGCTCGCGATCGAAACCGCAAAGCGTTACGACCGCAAGCTCGCCGTACTGTTCATCGATCTGGACCGATTCAAGGTCATCAACGACACGCTAGGGCACGAGGCCGGCGATGTTCTGCTCCGCGAGATGGCCGCGCGATTGCGCGAGTGCCTGCGCGCGAGCGACGTCGTGGCGCGGCTCGGCGGCGACGAGTTCGTCGTGTTGCTGCAAGAGATCAACGAGCCTACGCAGGCCGCCGCAGTCGCGCGCAACATCCTTTCCGTCGTGATGAAGCCCGTCGTGATCCTCGGCCAGGAGTGCCGTGTGACGGCGAGCATCGGCATCTGCATGCATCCCGAGGAAGGGCAGGACGACACATCGGTCATGAAGAATGCGGACATGGCGATGTACCTCGCGAAGGAAGAGGGCAAGAACACGTATCAGTTCTTCACGAGCCGCATGAAGCCGTTGTCGATCGAGCGACTCGCGCTCGAGACGAACCTGCGCCGCGCAATGGAGCTCGACGAGTTCACGTTGCACTACCAGGCCAAGCTCGACTTCAAGACCGGTGCGATCACCGGCGTCGAGGCGCTGTTGCGCTGGCAGAACCCGGAGCTCGGCTCCGTCTCGCCGGCGCGGTTCATTCCGCTCGCCGAGGAGACCGGGCTGATCGTGCCGATCGGCAAGTGGGTGCTACGTACCGCGTGCGTCCAGAACGTCGCGTGGATCGCCGAGGGTTTGCCGCCGTTGCGCATGTCGCGTGAACCTGTCGATGCGCCAGATGAACGACGAAGGCCTGGTGCGCGAGATCGCAGTCGGTTCTCGCGCGAGACCGGGATGCAGCCGGAGCTGCTCGAGCTCGAGGTTACCGAGAGCACGATCATGCACAACGCCGAGCGGGCGGTGACCGTGCTGAACGCGATCAAGGAGCTCGGCGTGCGGCTCGCGATCGACGACTTCGGCACCGGCTATTCCTCGCTCGCGCACTTGAAGCGCTTTCCGATCGACACGCTCAAGGTCGATCGCTCGTTCATTCGCGAGGTTCCGAACGACAACGAGGACAAGGCGATCGCCGAAGCGATCATCGCGATGGGAAAAACTCTGAGCCTCACGGTCGTCGCCGAGGGCGTCGAGACTCCGGAGCAGCAGGCTTTCCTGAGCGAACGCCTGTGCGACGAGATGCAGGGCTACTACTTCAGCACGCCGGTCGCCGCGCAAGATTTCGCCGAGCTCGTTCGCCAGTACACGCCGACGCCGCGGCGCTGAGTCGGCGGGCCTCCCGCGCCGTGCTATGAGCGCCTGCCGTGGTCGCGATTCCGGCGCTGCTGCTGTTCCACGCGGAACGAAGCGAGCGCTGAGCCCCGTGAGCCGCGCGTCACGGGGTTGCGGCGGGTTTGCGGAACTTCAGCGTCATTCGATCGGTTTCGCCAATCGCGATCATCTGTGCGCGTCGCTCGGGGTTGTCGGCGCTGCCGGCCAGCGTCGGCGGTAATCGCCACACGAAATCAGCCTCGCTGGGCTGATCGAAAGGATTCGCATTGATCTCGCTCGAGTCGACGAGCTCGAAGCCGGCACCGCTGAACGCCGCGACCACAGCGCTCTGCTTAACGTAGCCGGCGTCTCCGCCGGCCCACCCGTCGGAGCTCGACTCGGCCGCTCGATGTTGGACGACTCCGACGATGCCGCCCGGCTTCAGGAGCCGCATCATGTCCGCGAGCGCCTGCGTCATGAATCCGCCCTCGTCCTCGAAGCGCATCAACTGGTGCAGCACGCGTACCGCGAGCAAGACGTCGACGGTGCCCGCCATCTCGTCCGGGATTGCGCCTAGCGTTGCACCGGCAATCGCCGCGTCATCCGCATCGCGCCAAACCTGCGCGCTGGAAACGAACTCCGCGGGCCAATCGTCCGGGTTCTGCGGCGTGATAGGCGCGGGGCCGATGAGAGTCCAAACTTCGGGCTGGTAGCTGACACCGATGACGCGCCCGTTGGGGCCGAGATAGTCGAGCAGGATTCCCGCGTACCAAACCTCGCCGGGCAGCGTGTCGACGACCGTCATGCCGGGCGCGACGCCGAAGAACTCCAACGTCTCCTTCGGATGACGATACCGATAGCGCGCCTTCGCCGTGTCGGGTTGGGCCGCGAGCACGTCATCGAGGCGCTCAGCGGCCGTGGGTTCGGAGGTAGCCGATGGTTCCACCGACGAAGGCGGCGGTCCCGAGCAACTCAGCAAGCCGATCGACATCAGGCTTGCGAGACATGTCGTTTTCTTCATCGCGCGAGTCTATCGCAGGCCGCACCGCGTGTGTCTTGGTTGCCGCCGCGCGCGTCGCCCACTAAGCTTCCGAGCGCTTGCTCGACGACCTCACATCGCGACCGATGAGTGGCTCATGGCGACGCGCGCCGTGAGGAGGCACCGGATCCTGTTGATGACGCACGAGACGCTCGTGCCGCCGGACGACATCCGCGGCTTGAGCGAATCGGAAGTCGACGACTTTCGGACCGAGTACGACGTGCGCGAGGCTTTGCGGCGGCTGCGACACGAGGTTCGCGTCGTCGGCGTCGGCGATCATCTGACGGAGCTGCGCGAGACGATCGATGCATGGCGGCCCCACGTCGTGTTCAACCTGCTCGACGAGTTCTCGGGAATCATTTCGTACGACCACTACGTCGTCGCGTACCTCGAGATGATTCGACAGCGTTACACGGGCTGCAACCCGCGCGGCATGATGTTGTCGCGCGACAAGGTGCTGACGAAGCGCGTGCTCGCGTCGCATCGCGTAGCGACTCCGGCGTTCCGGCTGTTTCCGTTCGGCCGGAAGTTTCGCGAGCCGCGCGAGTCTCAAGTTCCCGCTGTTCGTGAAATCCTCGACCGAGGACGCGTCGCTCGGCATCTCGCAGGCGTCCTTGGTCGAGGACATGACGAGCCTGCGACGAGCGCGTCGAGTTCATCCATGAAGAGGTCGAGAGCGATGCGCTGGTCGAGCAGTACATCGAGGGCCGCGAGATCTATGTCGGCGTGCTCGGCAACACGCGGCTCGCGACGTTGCCGCCGTGGGAGGTGGATTTCGGCACTCTACCCGCGAACCAGACTCGGGTCGCCACCAACAAGGTCAAGTGGGACCGCAAGTATCAGGCGAAGCACGGCATCACGACCGCGAAGGCGGAGAACTTAAGCGAAGAGCAGCATGCGGAGCTCGCGCGGCTCGCGAAGCGAACTTACCGCGCGCTCTATATGAGCGGCTTCGCGCGCATGGACTTTCGGTTGCGCAACGACGGCACGGTCTTCCTTCTCGAGGCCAATGCGAACCCGAACCTGAGCCAGGGCGAGGATCTCGCCGACTCGGCAAAGACGGTCGGGATCAGCTATACGGCGCTGATCGCGCGCATCGTGCAGCTCGGGCTCGGTTATATGCCGGAATGGCGGATGTTCGAGCCGCAGTAGACGTGTAAATCGTGAGCTGTTCGATGGCCGGCTCAAGGCTCGAGGGCAGACTCTAGGCCTTCGTCCGGGC
This sequence comes from uncultured Gammaproteobacteria bacterium, assembly GCA_963741255.1. Lineage (GTDB taxonomy): Bacteria > Pseudomonadota > Gammaproteobacteria > Steroidobacterales > Rariloculaceae > FEN-1219. The sequence continues at coordinate 88,754 of CAVUHM010000007.1, forward strand.
GGCCCAGGCGCAAGGAGACACCGTGGAATTTCTCGATAAGCTCGCCGAAACCGTCGTCAAGGAATCGATCCAGAGTCTTGGGACGACCGGCAAGCGCGTGAATAGCCAAAACGTGCCGCCCGAGGCGCAGCGGCTCTTGCGGCAGAAAGGCCGCGGACGAGTCACCGAAGCGGACGCGCAGCGGCGAGTGTCGCAAGCGATCGATCGCCTGCGGGAGCGGAAGGAGATCAAAGCTCCGACCGCGCCCTACAACGACTGGGGAGTCATGGACTATCGATCGGCGGTGGCGAAGGCGAAAGACAAGGTGTCATCTGAGCCGTAATCCACGGCAGGTCGTGCCCCCCAAAGTTCGTTCAGGTTGAGAACGCCTTCGCCTTCAGCTGATCGATGTAGACACGCGCGAATCTCTCCGCGGTCTCCGCATCGGGCGGCAGGCCGTGTGCTTCCTCGGTTGCATGCCCGAGCTCATCGCGGCTGTTCACGCGCGGAAACGGCACATCGGGTACCGGCGCGCCGAGGAACGAGCACAACGGTTCCCAGCCTTGCTTCGGCGAGAACACCAGCAAGCGCTCCGGCGGCAGCGCGTCGATCACCTGCTGATTGCGGCGCGTGAACCAATCGGTCATGAAGGCTCGATCCTTCACGCGGCCATCGAAGGCCGCGAAGATCGCTCCGTTCATCACCGTCCCGAGCGGCGAGCCGGACAGCGAGCCTTGCATCTTCTCGGAGAAGATCGTTTCGCTGACCGACTCGAACCAGCTGTCGGGATCACGAACCGTGAGGACCACCTTCGCTTCCGGGTACAACTCGGCGAGCTCGCGCCAATAGGTGCAAGCGGGATAGTCGGTCGTGGACTTGAAGCCGTCAAAGATCGCGTTCCAGTTCGGCTTGCCCTGCACCGCGTCGACCCAGAGCGGCACGTTCCGCCCCGCGCCCGCGAAGACTTCGGACATGTGATAGCACGGCCCGAAGCCGAGATGTTCGAGCGCGAACTTCAGCGAGAACGTCGCGGTGCGCCCGAGCCCCGCACCGATGACTTGCAAAGCCACAGCGGTCAGCGGGCCGATGCGGTCGGAGCCACGCACGCGAAGCTCGCCGCATCGTCGACGCTGCCTCGGCCGTCGTGGCGCGCGACTTGCGGATACGGGCACAGCGGCCGCGTCCGCACGACGTTGCCGCCCGTGACCTTGCTCGCGATCAGCTTGTCCGGCGCCTTGCCTTTCTCGACCCAGTCGATGACGGCGGTCACGGCGTCGTTGCGGTCGGGCCCGACGCCGCCGCCGCAATGCGCGACGCCGGGCATCATGAATAGCCGCGCGAAGTCCCCGGCGTTCGCGTTGCTCGCGGCGACCTGCTCGTAATACTGGACGCCCATCTGCGGTTGCAGGATCTGATCGGCCCAGCCGTACGTGATGATCAGCTTGCCGCCGCTCTGGCGGAACGCCGACAGGTCGGCTTGCTTCGGATCGGCGATACGGCTCCAGCGCGCGACCGTCGCGCCGGCGCGCTCGTAGTCGAACGTCAGCGTGTCGTACTCGGCTTGCGGCGGGTCCAGGATCAGATAGCGAAACACGCCTTCGGCCAAGTTGAAGTCCGCGGGCTTCGCGCCGGGCTGCGCGGGCAGGATCGCGCCGACCCAACCGCTCGCGCGGTTGCCGTTCGGCGCCGTATTCACCGCCTCGCTGCCGGGCATGAAGCCTGTAATGAAGGATTTGCCGCCGCTGACCGGGCCTTGGTAGACCTTGTTGACGGCCGCGGCTTGCGCCGGCGTCAGACACATGTCGTTGTCCGTGCCGCTGCTGCACGCCGGTACGTGGCTCGCCGCATCGAAGCGGCATTGGCGCGGGTCGTCGATGAGCCCGTCCGAAAGCCCGTCGAGCGCGTCGCACTGCTGCATCACGCTCTTCGCGACGAGCTCCATCTTCGCGGGCGTCACGGGCGCGTCGGTCAGCGCTTTCTGATTCCAAATCGCGCCGACTGCGAATCCGGTTTGGTCGACCCATGGCGCGTTCGCGACGATGCCGTCGAAGTCGCTGGGATAGCGCTGCGCCTCGAGCAAGCCCTGGCGGCCGCCGTTCGAGCACGAGTTCCAGTACGAGTAGTTGACGGCGCCCCCGTAGTACTCGCTCGTGATTTTCTTCGCGGTGTCGGCCGTGACGTGCACGGCGCGATACGCGTAATCGATCGCCTTCTGCGGGTTGCTCAAGATGAAGCTGCCGCTCGGCTCCTGCCGCGCGTCGTGGCCCGTGTTCGTGCGCGCGTGCGCGAAGCCGTTCGTGAGCGCCGCGGTGCGATCCGCTTGCGTCGGCGTGTCGACCGGGTCGCCGGCCAGGCCGCCGTTGCCGGTCATATAGAAACGTTGGTTCCAGCGTTCCGGCAGATTTACCTCGAACGCGACCTCGGGCGCGATCACACCCGTGACGCGGCAATGCTGTGGCGTGTCGGCCGTCGCGGTGACGACGCGCGCTTGAATCGATGCGATGCCGGCGCTAGTGAACGATGCGAGGCTCTCGCACGCGCGCGCCGGCGCGCTCTCGGCGACGGTGTAGTTCGCGAGCGATGTTTTCGCGTCGGCGAACGGTTGAGCGAGTAGCGGTGACGCCGCCGCGGACGCGGTCAAGGCAACGACGAGCATACGCATGGTCTTCCCCCTCGAATGGACGCCGCGCGTCGCGGGCGTCTCGTTATTGGTGCGCCGATTGTGCCTCAGATCAGTCGAGCCGCGTGAACAGCGACTACGGCGCGGGTCTTCTCAGATCGTCGAACCAGTTGAGCACGACGTTGATCGACGTGATGGCGTGCTCGGGCTCGAGAGGCTGGACCATCAGGAAGCGACCGTCTGCGGCGACGTCGTACCCGGCTCCGCCGGTGTCGCTCCGCAGGTAGCTGCCCTCGAACAACAGCTGCGCGCGTTCGGCCGTCGGCGTGGGCTCCGCGGTGAACGCCACCGACATCATCCGGTTGCCGTCGCGGTAGTAGAGATCGGCCCCGCTTCGCGACCAGACGGGCTCTGATCCACCGCCATTCGAAATCTGCAGCCGGCCTCCGGGCCCGGGGAACGGCCGCACGTACACTTCTCCAAGACCGGAGTCGAGCGAGACATACGCCAGCCACCGGCCGTCCGGCGAGAAACGTGGCGCGGTCTTCGAAGGCCGGCGTTTGTAGAAAGGGCACGGGCTTGCGCGTGTCGAGCGGCAGAACCCAGATGTCGCGGCTAGCCTTCGTAGAACGCGATATTGCGATCGGGCGAGGCGGACGTCGGCCCCTGCAGGTACTCGCTCGTGGTCAGACGCTCTTCGTCGTCGCTGCCGTCCATGGCTCGCCAGAACAGGGTACGAAATCCCGCCCGGGTGCCGCGGTACACGATGCGCGTGCCATCGGCAGTCCAGACCGGGCTCTGGCTGCTACCGGCGTCGGACAACGTGAGTGCCGTCTGCGTACCGCGCGAGAAGTCGTGGATCCAGATAGTCTCGACCGGCCCGATGTTGGTGAAGGCCGCATACCGGCCGTCCGGCGAAATCGCGGGGTCGGTGTAGGGCCGCAGCGGTGACGACAATGGCTCGACGACGCCACGGGGGTCTACCCAGACGAGGCGTCGATCGAACCGCCTCGCGTCCGCTGGTATGTAGACGAACGTGCCTGTGGTGGACACGGCGTAGTGCGCGCCTTCGTCATCGAGCGCGCGCTCGGGCATCGCAACGGACGGGCCGGTCACTTGCAGCGTATCGAGGTCGAAGGGCGCGACCGTCACCGCGTCGTCCCGCGAATAGAGCAGGTGTCCCGTTGCGAGGTAGCGTCCCGTGCTCGCGCCCCGCAGCAGCACGCGCCGCTCGCCCGTCGCGAGCATCTGCAGGTGCACGTGTTTTTCGTCGGACCCGGGGCCGGTCCAGACCGTGAAGATGATGGCGTTTCCGCCGGGCAGCACCTCCGGCCAGCGATGGCTGACTTCGCCGCTCGCCCGGTCGAGCGTCGTCACCGCCTGCACCGTCCCGCCGGCGGCCGGTACCTTCCACACGCCCGAGGTCGTGGTGGGCAAGAAATAAATCGTGTCGTCTGCCGCCCACGCACCGCCGAGACTCGAGTTCGCATCGGACAACGTCTGTGGCGCGCCGCCGGTAAGCGGAATTTTCTTCAACTTGCCGTCCGCAAAAAATCCTAGCCATTGGCCATTCGGAGAAAAGAAGGGGGCGGCAGCGCCCTCCGTGCCGGCGAGCGGTCGGTTGTCCAGCGCATCGAGCGACCTCACGAACAGTTGCTGGCCGATACCCGGCGCTGCAGCCACATACGCGAGCGTGCTGCCGTCCGGCGATACTGCGAGCGACGGGTTAGCTCGATCGCCGATCTCTGCACCCGGCGGCAACGTCACCGCGAGCCGAGCGATGGGTGGTGCAACGGGCAGAGTGTCGGGTCGCATCGACCAAGCGGCAACAGCGGCGATACCGCCGACGGCGACGGCCATGATCGCTGCGCGTGAGACGGAGACGGTGCCACGCGCGGCGGGTGCGCGGCTGGGCGCCGCGCCGCCTCCGGCGATCCACGCGAGCTCACGCCAGATGTCGCGCGCGCTCTGCCAGCGGTCGTCCGGATCCTTCGCAAGACAGCTCGCTATCAGACGATCGAGCGCAGCGGGCGCCGTGCTTTCGACGGTCGACACCGGCGGCGGCGTGTCCCGGAGGATCGCGCCCATCAAGCTCATGCGACTCTTGCCGTCGAACGCGCGCTTGCCGGTGACCATCTCGTGAAGGACGGTGCCGAAGGCGAAGATGTCCGTGCGTGCGTCGGCCTCCGTGCCCTCGAGTTGCTCGGGCGCCATGTATTGCAGCGTGCCGAGGATTGCGCCCTCCGCAGTCGCGTCGGCCGCCTTCGCGACCATGGTTGCGCCTTCAATCGAAGTGGACCTGAGCTTCGCGAGACCGAAATCGAGCAGCTTCACGCCGCCGCGCGTGATCATGATGTTGCTGGGCTTCAGGTCGCGGTGAATCACGCCGTGCCGATGCGCCGTGTCGAGCGCCCCCGCGATCTCGATTGCGTACGCGAGGGCTCGAGGCAGCGGCAGTGCGCCTCGTGCCAGATGCTCGGCCAGCGTCTCGCCCTCCAGTAGCTCCATCACGAGAAAGTCGGTGTGCTCGTGGCGACCGATGTCGTGAAGCGTCGCAATGTGCGGATGGTTCAGCCCGGCGATCGCGCGGGCTTCGCGCTCGAACCTGGCGCGCGCTTCGGGTTGACTCGACAGATCGTCGCTCAAGACCTTGATCGCGACGGTCCGATTGAGCCGCGGATCGCGGGCTTTGAAAACCTCGCCCATGCCGCCGGCGCCGATCGACGCCAGGATTTCGTAGTGGCCCAGGCGGGCGCCGGGTGTCAGCGCCACGGGTGGTCAGAGATAGGTGACGAGCGAGCCAAGTCCTGTGTGCGGCGAGTGCGGCTCGTCATCGCGCGATTCTATGGGGTCGGATCAGCCTTTGCCACGCCTGGTTCATTCTGCCCACCGCTCGAGCACGCGCGTTGCGTGAGCCATGAACTGGTTGGCGCGATGAAGCGCGACGCGATCTGTGTGGAACGACAAGCTCAAGTAGCAGCGCGCCGCAACGCGCGGTGTTTCGATGCCGTCGGTTGTGCGCACGACGATCTCGCGTCGCACTCGGCCGATGCCGACGCTCGCCGTGTGCCCGGCGCCGATCGGCGTCGGCGTCGCGAGCAGGCTGCCGCTCTCGCCGTAGTGGTGCACGAGCAGGTCGGCGCCCTCGATGTCGGCGTCCAGGCTCTGGCGCAGCGCCGTATCGAACAACCGCACGCGATCGTCGAGCCCAGCGCTCTGCATGCTTGCGGTGTCGATGAGTGCAGAGCGCTGCTCGCCGTCGGTCGTCGCCAGCCAAACGCCGAAGCGAGCGCGCTGCCGCGACTTCGGGGGTTTGCTCGAGCGCGTCCGCGAGCGCGACCAACAAATAGCTCGTCAGCAGGATCTCGACGCCGTTCTCGCGCAAGCGCTTGCGATGCGACAGCACGCGGCTCAAGTCGCAGTCGAACACGGTAGTGGTCGGCGACGCGGTCGAGGGTTGCAGCGGCGCTTCGGTCGGGGCGCCTTCGTCGCGGTCCGAAGGAGCGCTTGCGGAACTCGGCTCGATCACGGTGTCTTCGCTGCTCGGGGCTGCGCGCGGCGCGTCGCGGGCTCCGGAATCCGTGCGCCCTTCGATCAGGCCCATCACGTCGCCGACGCGGATCCGCCCCGCGGGCCCCGAGCCGTGGATGCCGGTGATGTCGAGGTCGAATTGACGCACGAGCCGCCGAACCGCGGGGCTCAGTGCACCGCCGGAGCTTGTTTCCGCGGCGTCTCCGCCGCGCCGGAGCTTCGGCGGGATTCTCGAGGGTAGCCTCGGTCGGCGCCGGCTCGCGCGGCGTTTCGTCGTCGGTCTTGGACATGGGTGCAAGGATCGCGAGACCGGCTAAGGATTTCAACCCGACGCACCGAGTCGCGCGATCGGTATGATGGGCGGCGTTCGGATCGACGGGAGATCGAGCATGAATTTGAAGCAGCTCGTCGCGATGGCCGCGCTCGCGCCCAGTGCGGCTTTCGCCGCGGATTTCTCCGGCACCTGGAAGATCGACAACCTGTTCAACGGCGCGACGTCGGTCATCACGTGCACGCTCGTGCAAGCCGGCAACGCGTTGTCCGGCAGCTGCCGGCCCGAGATCCCGGGCATGGCGGCCTCGGATCTCAACGGCACCGTCGACGGATCGAGCGCGAAGTGGGGCTACGACCTCGTGTTCAACGGCAACCCGGCGCGCGTCGATTACGTCGTCGAGCTCGCGGCCGACGGCACGCTGAAGGGCGACTTGCTCCGCAACGGCAGCCCGTCGCCGATCACGGCGGTCAAGCCCTGAAGCTCCCACCCCCGTACGACCGGCTGCTGTTGCCGGTCTATGTGCCATCGCTGCTGATGGCCGTGAGCCACGAGGCGCTCACGATCCTGTTGCCGCTGTACATGCTCGACATCGGCGCGAGCCCGGCGTTGGCCGCGCTCGTGGTCGGGCTGCGCGGCATCGGCGTGCTGCTGTTCGACGTGCCCGCCGGCATGCTCGTGGCCAGGTTCGGCGACAAGCCGGTATTGCTGGGCGGGCTCGCGTTGATCCTCGGCGGGTTGGTGCTGCTCGCGCTCACGGCGCAGGTTTGGCTGATCGGTTTCGCGGCGCTCGCGCTCGGTACGGGCCACGCGGCCTGGATGCTGGGTCGACAGGCCTATCTCGCGGACGTCTGCACGACGCCCGAGCTCGGCCGCGCGATCGCCGCGATGGCGGGGCTCCAGCGCGGCGGCGCGCTGATCGGCCCGTTCGCGGGCGGCGTGCTGGCCGGTGTCGCGGGTTACCCCGTGGCGTTCGCGGTCGGAGTCGCGAGCGCCGTCGTCGCCGGTGCGACCGTGCTCGCGTTCGCGCGCGCGGTGCCGCCGCACGAGGATCCGGACGCAAGCCTCGCCGGCACGCTGCAGGTGCTGCGCGCCCAGAGCCGCGTGCTCGCGACCGCCGGCGGCAGCGCGCTCGTTCTGCAAGCGATGCGCGCGACGCGGCAGGTGCTCGTGCCGTTGTTCGGCCAGGCGGTGGGGCTCGACGTCACGGCGATCGGTCTCGTGTACTCGCTGTCGACGCGTCATCGACATCGCGCTGTTCTATCCGTCCGGCGTGCTCGCGGATCGTTACGGCCGCAAGTGGAGCGCGATGCCGAGCATGGGCTTCTATGCGCTCGGGCTCGCGTTGCTGCCGCTCGTCTCGGGGTTCAACTCGTTGCTCGCGGTCGCCGTGCTGCTCGGCTTCGCGAACGGCATCGGCACCGGCGTCGTGATGATCATCGGCGCAGACCTCGCGCGCGCGAGCGGCCGGCGCGGCCAGTTCCTCGGGTTGTGGCGGCTGATCGGCGACGTCGGCATGAGCGGTGCGCCGCTGCTCGTCGGCTCGATCGTCGGCTCGGCGCGGGCTCGCGGCCGCGAGTCTCGCGGTGGCGGCGCTCGGGGTCGTCGGCGTGCTCGTGATGGGGTTCGTCGTCGTCGAGACGCTGCGCGATCGGCCGCTCTAGTCGGCGGTTCGGCGCCGGTTCGCGCGTTGCATCGCGGTCGGCAGCCGCGCGCTGACCATAGGCGTGCGCAACGCGCGGGGGTTCGAATGGCACTGGAATTGGACGTTAACGGCACGACGCATTCCGTCGACGTCGATCCGCAGACGCCGTTGCTGTGGGTCGTTCGCGACTCGCTGGGTCTCACCGGCACGAAGTTCAGCTGCGGCATCGCGCAATGCGGCGCGTGCACGCTGCACGTCGACGGCCAGCCCGTGCGGTCGTGCAGCTTTCCGGTGTCGCTGGCGGTCGGCAAAAAAATCACGACGATCGAGGGCGTGTCGCAGCGACGGCAACCATCCGATCCAACGCGCGTGGAAAGAGCTCGACGCGCCGCAATGTGGCTACTGCCAGTCCGGCATGATCATGAGCGCGCTCGCGTTGCTCGCGAAGAATCCGACTCCGACCGACGCCGACATCGACGCGTCCGTCACGAACGCGTGCCGCTGCTCGAGCTACCACCGCGTGCGACAGGCGATCCATTTGGCGGCGCAGCTGATGCGGACGGAGGAGCGCAGCGCATGAGCGAGCCCACTCGCCGCGACTTCCTGGCCGCAAGCGGCGCCGCGTTCGTGCTGGGCTTCTGGTTGCCGCGATCCGCGCGATCGCAAGCGGCGGCCGAAGCCGGGGCCGCGTGGTACACGGATCCGGTCGTGCCCGAAATCAACGCCTGGATCGTCGTCGAGCCGGACGACACCGTGATCGTGCGCATCGCGCAGACCGAGCTCGGCCAGGGCGTGTGGACGTCGAACGCGATGATGGTCTGCGAGGAGCTCCAGTGCGACTGGAGCAAGGTGCGGCCGATCTACGCGTCCGCGAATCGCGACGCGCGCGAGATGGCGCCCGAGTGGACGCTGAACGTGCCGGGCAACGGCGCGACGGACCCGAACGGCGGCGGCGAGCCGACGTTCGGCAATCGCGCGCGCACGGGCGGTTTCGGCATTCCGGACAGCTTGTATCGGCGCATGCGCACGAATGCGGCGTCGTCCGTCAAGGACGGGCGCTACTACTTGCAGCTCGCGGGCGCCGAGGCGCGCGAGCGTTTGCTGCTCGCGGCCGCGAGCCAATGGGGCGTCGACGTCCACGAGTTGACCGCGAAGGACAGCGTGATCGGGCATGCGCCGAGCGGCCGGACGACCACGTACGGCAAGGTCGCGCACATCGCGGCGCGCACGCCGCATCCGAATCCGGAGGCCATCGCGATCAAGGCGCCAGAGCAGTGGACGCTGATGGGCACGGAGCAGAAGAACCTCGACATCGCGATGAAGGTGACGGGCGAGACGAAGTACGCGATCGACGTGCGCTTGCCCGGCATGAAATGGGCCGCGGTGAAGTCGTGCCCGGTCTACGGCGGCGACGTGAAGAGTTTCGATTTCGAAGCAATCCGCGGTCGACCCGGCGTGCGCGGCGTCCACCGCTTTCCGATTCCGGATCCGCAGTTGACGCGCGGCCGCGTGTTCAGCGGCGGCGTGGCCGTGATCGCCGACACGTGGTACCAGGCGAAGACCGCGCTCGACGCGATGCCGATCGAGTGGACCGTTCCACCCGAGCGCGCCGCGTTCAACACGGCGAACATGCGCGCGGCGCTCGCGAAGGCTTTGGATGAGCCCGGCCGCGTGCGCGTGAATCAGGGCGATGTCGACGCCGCGTTCGCACGCGCGGATCGCGTAGTCGAGGCGACGTATTACACGCCGTATCTGCCGCGCGCACGCATGGAGCCCGGTAACGCGACCGTGCTCGTGACCGACGACCGCGTCGACATCTGGATCGGCGATCAGAGCCCGCAGGAGACGCGCTTCAGCGCTGCGCAGATCACGGGCATACCCGAAGAGAACGTGTATCTGCACCTATGCCACCTGGGCGGCGGGTTCGGCCGCAACGGCAACGGGCCGCAGGCCGAGCAGGCGATCATGATCGCGAACGCGCATCGCGGCACGCCGATTCACCTGCTTTGGACGCGCGAAGAGGACTTCATCGGCACGACCTATCGCGCGATGGGCATGGCGCGCCTGAAAGCCGTGCTCGACGCGGACGGCTGGCCGCTCGCGCTCGAAGTCCGCACGGCCATGCAGCAGGACGGCTTCGGCCCCGACGCGTCGTTCGACATCGCTTCGCGTTACTACGTGCCGAGCTATCGGTTCTCGAATCACACGACGAATTTCCACGTTCCGGTCGGCACGCGCCGCGGCGTCGGGCAAGCCGCGCACGAGTTCTACCGCGAGAGCTTCATCGACGAGCTCGCGCACGCGGCGGGCAAGGATCCATACCGCTATCGCCGTGAGCTGATCGCGCGGACCGATTTGGCATTCAAGGGCGACATGATCAAGGCGCTCGACATGGCCGCCGAGATGTCGGGCTGGGGCACGCCGCTGCCGAACGGCACCGCGCGCGCGATCGCGCTCGAGGAGCGCGGCGTCGAGACCGGCGGCTCGGCCACGATCAGCGCGATGGTGCACACGGTCTCGGTCAGCCGCGAGGGACGCGTGAAGCTCGAGCGCGTCGACGTCGCGCACGAGTCGGGTTTCGGTCTCGTGAATCCGCTGTCGGTCAAGAAGCAGATCGAAGGGCAGATCACGTGGTTCTACAACGACGCGATGCACCAAGCCTGCAACATCGAGGGCGGCGCGATCGTCGAGAACAACTTCGATCGGTTCTCGCTGTCGCGGATCGATGAGGATCCGCCCGTGATCGACATCCGTTTCTTTCCCACGCAGCACTGGCTCGTCGGCATGGGTCACGACCGCGGCACGTCGGTGCAGGCCGCGCTCGCCGATGCGATCTTTCAGATCACCGGCAAGCGTTTCCGCGAGCTGCCGCTCAACCAGTACGATTTACGCTGGGGTTAGCCGGCGGTGACAGCGATGGTGCGGACGATTCTCGTCTACGGCGCGATGCTCGCGATCGGCACGTTCGCGCTCGAATGGCTGCAGTACCGGTTCCTGATCCAGACGCACGCGGCGGAGACGTATATCGCGCTCGTGGCCTTGGGTTTCCTCGGGCTCGGCGTGTGGCTCGGCGCGAAGCTGTTTCGACGCGTGCCGACCGCGCCGTTCGCTCGCAACTCGCAGGCACAAGCCACGCTCGGAATCAGTGCCCGCGAGCTCGAGGTGCTCGAGCAGCTGGCGGCCGGGCGCTCGAACAAGGAGATCGCGAGGCGCCTCGATCTTTCGCCGAACACGGTCAAGACGCATGTGACGAAGCCTGTTCGGCAAGCTCGAGGCGCGGCGCCGCACGGAAGCGATCCTGCGGGCACGTGAGCTCGGGCTGGTTCCGTAGCCGTGTTCCGGCGTCGTTTTGGGTGATTCGGCGCCGATCACCCTTTTTGGCGATGGCGCGGCGCGGTGTTCTGGCTCGTGATGGCGAGCGTTCGTCCACCCATCGAGGAGCTCGCTCATGCTGCGCATCATCCTGATCTACGGAATCATCGGCGGAATCATCGTGGCCGTGCCCATGGCCGTGTCCATGCGCACGACGACGGCCGGGACGATCCCCGAGAACGCCGCGCTCTACGGCTATCTCTCCATGTTGCTCGCGTTCACGATGGTGTTCGTCGGGATCAAGCACTACCGCGACAAGGTGCTGGGCGGCGTCATCCGGTTTCTGCCGGCGCTCGGGGTGGGCTTAGGGATTAGCGCCGTCGCGAGCCTGTTCTGGGTCGTGGGCTGGGAGGCCACATTGGCGTCCGGGTTCGATTTCGGCGGCGCGTACACGGACAGCGTCGTCGCGGCGGCGCAGGCACGTGGCGCCGGCCGGCCGAGGTCGAGAGCCTGCGCGCCGAGACGGCGGAATTCCTGGCGATGTACGCGAACCCGCTGTTCCGTCTGCCGATCACGTTCGTGGAGATGTTTCCCTTGGGTGTGCTGATCTCGTTGTTGTCGGCGGCGTTGTTGCGCAACAGCCGATTCTTGCCGGCGCGAGGCCGCCCAGGCTGACGCGCGCTGGCGCGCGGCGACCGGTCAGGCATATGCTCGGCAGCGTGAAATACACGATCGCGATTGGCGTTTTGGTGCTGTCGACGACGACTGGCATTCGCGCAGCGGCCGACCGATCCCAAGTTGATCGTGCCGCAGAGCGCGCCTCCGCTCGGCTACACACTCGCGCCGCGCGCCGTGACGTTGCCGGAAGGGACTGAGATGGGCGCGCCGGCGACGGTCGCGTTCGACAAGAACGGCCACCTGATCGTGTTGACGCGCGGCGAGCGCACGTTCTTCGAGTTCGACGAGAACGGAGCGTTCGTGCGCTCGTTCGGCGACAAGTTGTTCACGCGATCGCATGGGTTGGCGATCGATGCCGACGGCAACTATTGGGCGACCGACGTCGGTGGCCACATCGTCGTGAAATTGAGCCCGCAGGGCGAGACACTGCTGACGCTCGGAACGAAGGGCGAGGCGGGCGCATGGGACGAGCCGGCGGGCTCGCGCAAGCTGAACCAACCGAACGACGTCGCGATCGCCGCGAATGGCGACGTGTTCGTGGCCCAGGGCCACACGCCGGGACCCGAATGGCGATGCACGCGTGCTGAAGTTCGACCGCAACGGCCGCTATCTCGCTCAGTGGGGCGGCAAGGGCAACGCGCCGGGGCAATTTCAGGTCGCGCACGGCATCGACATCGACGCCGACGGCCTGTTGTGGGTCGCCGATCGCGAAAATCAGCGCGTCCAGTTGTTCACGCAAGACGGCGCGTTCGTGAAGGAGCTGCAATACGCGGGCTTGCCGTGCGACGTCGACATCGGGGCCGAGTCGATCTTCATGGTCAACGGCTTCGCGGGCCAGCTCGTCGAGCTGGCGCTCGACGGCGGCGTGCGCGCCGCGTTGGGCAAGCCCGGCACTGGCCCCGGCGAGTTTGGCGAGGCGCACATGCTGGCCGTGAGCCCGAGCGGCGAGATCTTCGTCGCCGACTCCGTGAACGCGGCGTTGTTCAAGTTCGTCCGCGAGCGCTGACGACACGAGAGTTGTTCGAAGACGCGGTCGGCCCGCGAACCTCGGAGAGAGTCGCCGAGGACTATAATGAGCTCCGTGATTGCAGAGTCACCACATCCGCCGGTCGAGCATCCGAGCGCTCCTCGCCTATCGCTGCCACGACGCGCGTACGCAGCGCTGCTGCGTCGACTCATGCGTTGGATGGATCTGCGGCTCGTGTGGATTTTTCGGCGAACACTCGTGGCGCCGACGTCTGATTCGTGCGCGGAGCCGGGTTATTCGTTCCGGCAGCTCACCGCCGCCGAGATGCTCGACGCTGCGGCCGATCCGGTGCTCGATCTCTCGCGCGAGCGCATCAAGGAAGCAGCCGCCAGCGGCGATCTGTTTTTCGGCGCGCTGCATCAAGACCGAGTCGTCTCGTATCGCTGGTATTCGTTGTCGGGCGCTACACCCTGCTGGGAAGGCATGCAAATCCGCTACGCTTCTCCGAAGCGGGCGTACGGCTATCGCGCCTTCACGCACCCCGCGCATCGCGGCAAGCAATTGCATGCGTACACGGCCACACAGTCCGATCTCGCCCTGATCGCGCGTGGCTGCACGCACACGATTGCGTACATCGACGCGACCAACTTCGCTTCGTTGCGTGCGTACTCGCACCTGCTCCGTGGGCGACGTGTCGGCGGCATCTTGTCGTTTCGCGCGTTCGGACGACACTGGGTCTTCCGGAGCTCGGGTGCGATCCGACACGCCGTCACAATCGTGAGCGTCTAAAGGCGCGCCGCGTTTTTCAAGTTCGTCCGCTCGTCTTGAGGCTTAGGCGAGCGTTATGTCGAAACCGCGGCCGCCGGGCGAACGCGCAGGGGGTACAGTGGTTCGTCCGTGGATTAGAAGAAGAAAACGATGAGCTCCGTGACAGCGGAGTCGTCCCACGCTTCGCTCGAGCATCCGAGTGCCGCTTCCCGCTTGTCGCTATGGCGACGCGGGTATGCCGCGTTGTTGCGGCGTTTGGGTCGGTGGTTTGACTTGCGGCTCGTGTGGATTTTTCGGCGAACGATTACGCCGCCGAAGGTCGAGCCGCGAGCCGAACCGGGCTATTCCTTCCGCAAAGTCACCGCTGCCGAGCTGATCGAAGCCGCGGCCGATCCCGCTCTCGAGCTTTCCCGCGAGCGGATCAAGGACGCTGCCGCGCGAGGCGACCTGCTCTTCGGGGTGTTTCATCGCAACCGAGTAATCGCGTATCGCTGGTACTCGTTGTCAGGCTCCACGCCGTGCTGGGAGGGGATGGAGATCGGCTACGAGCATCCGCAACGCGCATACGGCTATCGCACATTCACGCATCCCGCGCATCGCGGCAAACGCTTGCACGCGTATTCGCTTGCGCAATCCGACATCGCGCTCGCCGCGTCTCGGTTGCACACATACGCATCGGCTACATCGATGCGACGAACTTTGCGTCTCTGCGCGCCTACTCGCACCTCAAAGGCGGCCGCCGCGTGGGCGGCATACTGTCGCTTCGGGCGTTCGGACGACCCTGGGTGTTCCGGAGCCCCGGTGCGATCCGCCACGTTGTCACGATCGTGAGCGGTTAGGCGGCGCGCAGCGCATGGACGGCATCACCGAGGTCAGAAGAATCGACGAGCTGTTGATGCGGACGGCGGAGCGGTTCGGCGCGCGTCCCGCGATCGAGACTCCCGGCAGCACGTTCACGTATCGAGAGCTCGCGAAATGCGTGGATGTCACGTGCGACGATCTGCGCGCCCTAGGTGTCAGCGCGGCGCAGCGTGTGCTCGTGATCGGCGCGAACAGCGTGCACGACGTAGCCCTCTTGTTCGCTCTGAGCCGCATCGGCGCCTGGCCCGTGCTCGTGAGCGCGCGCGTGGCGCCGGCCCAGCTGGATGCGATCGTCGCGCATTGCGAGCCGTATCTCGCGCTGTACGCGTGCGTACAGCCAGAGGCCGTCGATCACGCCGCGCGTCGCGGCGCGACTGCCGCGCGGTTCCGCGAGCTCGACGCGATTCGAGTAGCCGTCGGCTCGCCGCGCCCAGACGTCGACGCCGAGCCCGCGTGGCCGGCGGATCGTGTGGCGGCACTGATCTACACGTCGGGAACGACGAGCGCGCCGAAGGCGGCGATGCTGTCGCACGCAAATCTCCTCTACATTGCGTTCACGCAACGCCTGTTGCGCCGCTACTCAGAGCACGACAAGACGTATTGCCCGCTGCCGCTCGCGCATATCGGCGCGCTAGGGATCCTCCTGTGTGTCGTCGCGGCGGGCGCGTGTATGCACCTGACGCCACGCTTCGTGCCGCGCGAGCTCGCGGCTGCGATTCGGCGCAACGGCATCAGCGTCGTGCCAGGCCTCCCGCCGCTGCACGTGAAGTTCCTCGACTGGGTCAACGACAATCGCTCGCAGTTCGAGCGAGGGCGCGTGCGTCTCGTCACGACCTCGTCGTCGCCGCTGCATCTGCCCGTCAAACACGCAGTAGAGGCGCTGTACGGTTGTGCGTTGCAGAACGCGTATGGGCTGACGGAAGCCAGCGGCGTCGTGTTTCAGGTCGAAGCCGGCGAGCGTCGTGACGACACGAGCGTGGGCCGCCCGATCCCCGGCGTCAGCGTCCGAATCGTGGGGCCGGACGGTGCGGGACCTCCGCGCGGGCGAGCCCGGCGAGGTCCTGGTTCGTGGGCCAAACGTGTTCTTGGGCTACTACCGCAATCCGGAAGCGACGGGCGCGGCATTCGCGGCCGACGGCTGGCTCCGAAGCGGCGACGTCGTGTACGTCGATGGGGCGGGATTCGCATTCGATCGAGGGCCGCCGCCAAGAAGCGATCAGGCGCTCCGGCTACACCGTTTACCCGGCTGAGATCGAGGGTGCGTTGAACGCCCATCCGGCCGTGGCACTGTCCGCAGTCGTGCCCGGCAAGCGTGCCGTGGACGAGGAGGTCGCGGCGTTCGTCGAGTTGAAACACGAAGCGAGCGTCGCGCCCGATGCGCTGCTCGACTTCTTGCGCGAGCGAGTGGCGCCGTATGAATTGCCGGGCCTCGTGCGTGTCGTCGAACGGTTGCCGACACTC
Source organism: uncultured Gammaproteobacteria bacterium (assembly GCA_963741255.1). GTDB lineage: Bacteria > Pseudomonadota > Gammaproteobacteria > Steroidobacterales > Rariloculaceae > FEN-1219. The sequence continues at coordinate 104,847 of CAVUHM010000007.1, forward strand.
ACGAACGGCAAGATCGACAGAAGGACGCTGCGGAGTTGGGCAAGCTCCTCCGCCGACTGCACGGGTTGAAGTCTCGGGTCAGTTCAAGAGCTGCCGATACTCGGCAGGCACTGCGCGGAGCTCCATGAGGCCGAGAAACCCCGTGGTGTCGGTGGGAGGCCACTCGCGTGACGGCGTGTCGTAGGTCGAGTCGCTGAACGGCGAGTAGAGGTCGCGACCGCGCGCCGCGTACTCGGCGCACGCCGTGCCCGCGTCGCTGACGTAGTAGCGCTCGGTCTCGTCGACCGCGACCCACGGACCGGCGGTCTTGCGGCCGGAGTTCCACGGCTTGCGATGCTCATAGATCGACGTGCGGCGCGTGATGCGCATCGTCAACACCGCGCCCGTGTCGCGCTCGACATTGCGGCGTGCGGTGTCCTTCCAGTTCGCGGGCGGAGTGGCCCACGTCACGCGCTCGACCGCATCTTCCCACTCGGCGAGCGAGGCCGGGAACGCTTGCGCGGGCGAGGCGCACGCTTCGAGGTGGGCCTCGATCACGTAGCCGCGCACGGCGGGCTCCGGCAGGCACTCATACAGCGTGCCGATGCCGAGCGCAGCGCAGAGCCCGACGAGCGCGCGGTGCCGAAACGCGTCGGTGACGGGCAGGAATCGGAACACTGCGCCGAACGCGACGCCTGGAGCGCGCCGAGTGGCCCAGTGATGAAGATGCCGAGCAGCGGGCCCTGATTCGCTTCTGGGTTCAGCGCGATCGGGCCGAAGAATCCGGCGACGAAACCCGTAATGCCGAGCGCCAGCGCGAACTTCAGGATCATGCGCGTGAGACTGCACCAGCGTGCCGGCGCAGGACGTGACCGCGCTCACGAAAGCGCGTCGAGCGCCGCGATGTCGTCGGAATCGAGAAGCACGTCCTCGGCCGACAAGCTGTTCTCGACGCTGCTGACTTTCGTCGCGCCCGGAATCGGCAGGATGTGCGGCCCTTTTACGAGCAGCCACTTCAACGCGATCGCGTAGATCGTCGTCGAATGTTTCGCGGCGATCCGTGCGAGCACCGGATACTGCTCGAGACGGCGATGGCCGCCGTGGCCGCCGACCGACGAGTAGGGCACATACGCGATGCCGAGCGCGCGGCAGCGCTCGACGAGCCCGTTCTCGAAATCGCGAGTGTCGAGCACGTTGCAGCGATTCTGCACCGCCGCGATCGGCGTCAGCCGCAGCGCCTCTTCGAGATGCGCGGCGCTCACGTTCGATAGCCCGATACGCTCGATCTTGCCTTCGTCGCGCAGCCGCACGAGCTCGCCGACCGAATCCGCGAGCGGCACGCGCGGGTCCACGGTGTGCAAGTAATAAAGCGCGAGCGGCGCGCCCAGCGTGCGAGCGCTTTGCTCGCAGCAGTGGCGCAGCCACTTCGGGCTGCAATCGACGTCCCAACGGCCGCCGGGCCGCGTGAGCCCACCCTTCGTCGCGACGACGATGTCGGCACGGCCGAGCTCTTTCAATGTCTTCGCGATCAGCCGCTCGTTGTGGCCGAAGTCGGCGTCGTCGAGGCAATAGCTGATCGCCGTGTCGATGTGGTTGCCGCCGCCGGCCACAAACGCTGCGATCACGCCGCGCGCGGTCTGCTCGTCGGGCCGATTCTGGATCGACAGCGGCATGCCACCCAACCCGATCGGCCCTACAGCAAGACCCGTGTTGCCGAGCGGTCGCTTCACTTCAGGATCGTTCGCCACGTCGGGCGCGTCGTTTCATGGACCGAGATCATACGACGGCTTCGCGAGCTGTTGACATGCCGAGAGCGACGGGCGTGAGACGCGGGACCCGCGATGTCCTTACGGACCCTGATCGATCGCGTCATCTTGGGGTGCCGTGGGCACGAAGCTTGGGTTGAGATCCTCATCGAGGTGTAGATAGTCCTCGTCTTCGGGCGGCTCCTCATCGTAGAGCTGATAGCGACGCCGCTGAAGATAGGCTTCGCGCACCAACGTGTATTCGTCGAACGATTCCTCGAGCGCGCGTTCGGCCGGCAACAGCGTGGCGCGGTCGGAGACGCGCCGCCACAGCAGCACGGTGTTGCGCTCACTGTTGTCCTCGATGTGCCAGGCGACATCGGTGTGCGCATCGACGAACCAGGCGCCCCAATCCCTGACGCTTCCCGGGCCGAAGAACGGCATCATCAGATAGCCGCCCGACGGCACGCCCCAGACGGCGAGCGTTTGCCCGAAGTCCTCGGGGTGACGCTCGAGGCCGATCTTGGTCGCCGGATCGAAGAAGCCGCCGAGACCGGCCGTCGTGTTCAGCAGAAATCGGCCGAAGTCCGCGAACCCCGGCTTGAACTTCTTCTGCAACATGTTGTTCACGATGTCGGTCGGAGCGACCAGGTTCGTGAAAAAATTGCGGAAGCGGCGCTCGACGCGCGGCGGAACGACCTTGTCATAACCTCGTGCGACGGGGCGCGCGATGGCGCGATCGAAGCCGCGGTTGAACCGATAGATCCCTCGGTTCAGGCGCTCGAATCGGTCGACTGCCACCGGCCCTTGGTCCGTGACCGGTAGCCCCGCGCAACCCGCACTGAAGCAAGCGGTGAGCAGCATTGCGACGACGAGCCACTGCCGTACCGCGCTCACGCGTGTGTCACCGCCGCCAGCCGTGAAGTCGACGCATCATGACATCCACCGCTTGTCGTCACCAATTGATCTCGATTGGCCGAACCCTAGCGTGCCGCGGTCGGGCCAACCTGAGGATCAGGCTAGGGATTTCTGCGCTTTTCCGGGGGGTTGCGGTACCCTACGTGCCGACCAGACGCAACGAGTGAGTCTTGGAACTCAAACAAGGATTCAAGATCGGTCCTTGGGAAGTCAGGCCGTTGACCGGTGAGGTCAGCGGCGCCGCGGGGGTTGTCCACGTCGAGCCGAAGGTCATGGAGGTGCTGCTCGCACTCGCGCAGCAGCCCGGCGAAGTCGTGGAGCGCGAGGAGCTGCTGCGGCGAATCTGGGGTAGTCGCGCAGCCGTGTCGGACGAGCCCCTGACTCGCTGCATTGCCGAGCTACGCCGTGCGCTCGGCGACTCGCGCCAAGCGCCGACCTATATCCAGACGATTCCGAAACGGGGCTACAGACTGCTGAGCCCCGTAGTGCCGTTGCCGCGGTCAGCCGCTCCCGCGGCGCCGGTGTTGCCCGCGTCGGCGTCGACGCCCGACAACGCCGCGCCCGGCACGCCGCCGCGCGCGTGGCGTGCGAACCGGCCGACTACGATCGGTGCCGTCGCGCTGCTCGTCGCGCTGATCGCGCTCGTCGGCGGTTGGGCATTGCAGACGTTGAACGGCGGCGCACCGACGGCCACGACCGATGAGCCGATCGCGCGCAATACGATCGCCGTGCTGCCGTTCGTCAGTGACGCCCCCGACGGCGCGTATCTCGGCGAAGGGCTCGCCGACGAGATTCTGAACCGCTTGAGCGCCGTCGATGGGTTGCGCGTCGTCGCGCGCACCTCGGCGTTCGCGGTACGCGGCTCCGCCGACGATGTCCGCGGCATCGGCGCGCGGCTGCGCGTGGCGCATGTGCTCGAGGGAACCGTGCGGCGCAGCGGCGACCAGGTGCGCATCGACGCGCGGCTCATCGACGCGGAACGCGGCTATCAGCTCTGGGCGGCGAGCTACGACGGTGTGCTCGACGACATTTTCTCGCTCGAGGACGAGATCGCGAACACGATCGTCGACGAAGCTGCGTGACACCGTGCCGACGGAATTGGCCTCGCAACCGATTGCGACGTCCGCGCCGACCGAAAATGTGGCTGCCTATGAGCTGCTGTTGCGAGGGCGTCAGTTCTTGCACCGCCGCGACGAGGAGTCTCTTCGGCGCAGCATCCGGTTGTTTCAGGAGGCCATCGAGCTCGATCGCGGCTATGGGCAAGCGTACGTCGAGCTCGCGAAAGCCTATGCGTTGTTGCCGGCCTACTCGGCGGAGCTCCAGGACGAGATGTTCGATCGCGCGCTCGCGACGTTGGCGGCGGGCGTCGAGCAGGACCCCGCGCTCGATGTCTCGATGCAAGGCGTCCTCGCGTTGGTCGCTTACTCGCGGTGGGACTGGATCACGGCCGAAGTTGCGTTTCGCCGCGCGCTCGAGCAAGCGAACAACGACACCGATCTCTCCGTCTGGTACTCGCAGTTCCTATCCGCGGTCGGTCGCACGGCGGCCTCGGCCGAGGTCGCGCAACGCGCCAAGGAGTTGGATCCGCTGTCGCCGGTCGTCAATCACCGGCTATCGGTGGCCTCGTTGTGGATCGACGCCGATGCCGAAGCGCTGCGCTACTCGTTGATCGCGGCGGAGCTCGGCATGGGTCCAACCGCGAGTCCCGACAGTTACATCGTGTTGAAGTTTCGGCTCGGGGACTACCCGGCTGTTCGGCCGCTCTTGATCGGCGTGCAAACGATGTTCGCGCGGCCCACGGGGTGGGTCGACCCGTTGCTCGAAGCGCTGGCATCGCCCGCAAAACGGCCGGAGGCCATCGAAGCGCTCGCGCGCGCAGAGGAGGCCCGCGACATCCCACACAAGTACCTGTTCGGCGCCTGGGTGTACGTCGGTGAGGATGAACGCGCACTCGCGACGGCCTTGAAGCTGGTCAACGATCGACCGAGCTTCAATGTCGAGTTCCTGTTCTCGCGGGAGGCGCGTTCGTTGCGAGCGCACCCGCGCTTCGGCGAATTGGTCCGTGCGATCGGCCTCGACCGCTACTGGGATCAGTTCGGTTGGCCGGACATCTGCAGTAGGAGCGGCTGAGAGGATCGTCTGTGGCTGATCGCATGCGCCACGCTGTCTTGCTGGCCGTGCTGATCGGCACTCAAAGCGTGCGGGCGCAGACCTTCGTCGGCAACGAGATCGTGGCCGCGACGTCAGCCGAGATCGCGGCCACCGTCGCGGCGCGTCGCGCCGAGCTCGAGACCGACCCGCGCGGCATCGCTGCGCTGGTGGATACCCTGATCTTGCCGCGCTTCGACATGCAACGCGGCTCGCGCGCGATCCTCGACGACCAATGGGTGTCGGCCACGCCTGCCGATCGCGATCGCTTCGTGACGGCGTTCTACAACTACCTCGTCGCGACGTACGGCGATGCGTTGCTCCAATTCAAGCCCGACACGGTGCGCGTGCTGCCGTTTCGCGGTGACCTCGCGGATCCGCCGGCCCATGTCCGGACGATCGTGACGCTGAATGATGGCACCGAGGTCGACGTCGACTTCTTGATGATCGAGCGCGACGGAGAATGGCGCGTCGTGGACGTCGTGGCGGAGGGTGTCTCCTACGTGCGCACGTACCGCTCGCAATTTCGCGTCGATATCGCCGCGGAGGGGCTCGCGAGCGTCATCGAGTGGCTCGAGCAAAAGGCGGCCCCGCCGCCCGCGGACGTGGCGCCTCCAGGCGGTCTCGCGCCTGCCGAACCCGCTGTCCCGTAGCCGCGCCGCAAAAGCTCGGGAGAACCTCGGCTTTTCCGCAGGCCGGCCTCGGCAAACGTCGACACCATGACGATCCTTTCATTGGAGGGATCGACCATGATCGCGATTCGCAGTGCTTTTGCCGGCCCCATGGCGTCGCTCGCTTTCCTATGGACCGCGGCCGCAGTTGCACAGAGTAACGACCCGAGGGATTGGTACGTTGGCCTCTCGGGCGACACGACGCACGTCGAGGTGTTTCGCGATCCCGATTGGGAAAATGGTGCCGACCAGACCGGGCTCTCGTTGCGAGGCGGCCTGCAGATCAGTAGGCACTTTGCCGTCGAGCTCGCCGCGCAGCAGGCCGACGGTCTACAGTGGACCGAGCATTTCACGAGCGTCGCGGGGTACCCCGGCATCTACGACGCCAGTGCGACGTTCGACGTCAGTGCCCTGCACGTGAGCGCCGTGGGCATCGTGCCATTCGGCCAGATTTGGGAAGGAATCTTCAGGGGCGGGCTCGCGCAGTACAGCCTGAGCGGCGAGCAAGTGCTCGACGACGCGTTCAGCCCCGCTACACTGTCGCAGAGCATCAGCGACCAGGGCTCCGGTCTTCTGCTCGGCTTCGGGCTCGCGGTCTACGCCGCGCCGAAGTGGCGAGTACGATTCGAGGTCGAGTTCTTCGACATCGACGAGGACTTCCTCGCCGTGGTGTACGGCGAGGATGCCTCGATCGACACGGTGGCGATCGGCGTCGACTACCGACTCGGCAAGCGTGAGCCATGAACACGAAAACGCTACTCGCAACGGCTGTCGCCGCGCTCGGCCACGGCGCCGCTGCGCACGCGCAGCAGGACTCGACGTCGCCGCCGTTTCAAGGCGGTGTGCAAACGATCGTCGTGACGGCCTCGCGCAAGGCGCAGGAGCTGATCCACGCACCGGCCGCCATCACGGTCATCGACGGCGAGGACATCGAGCAGGCTGCCGCGGACGACTACGGCGACTTGCTGCGCAACGTGCCGGGACTCAACGTGGCGCAGACGAGCGTGCGCGACATCAACATGACGGGCCGCGGGTCCACCTCGACGCTCGCGAGCTCGCAGCTCGTGCTGCTCGACGGCCGATCCATCTACCTCGACTTCTTCGGCTTCGTGATGTGGGACCTGTTGCCGATTCAGGCGCAGGAGATCGAGCGCATCGAGGTCGTGCGCGGCCCGGGCAGCGCCGTGTGGGGCGCGAACGCGATGACCGGCGTCGTCAACGTGATCGGCAGGCGACCGCGCGACATGGTCGGCACGACGATCGTCGTCGGCACGCCGTACGCCAGTATCGTGCACGCCGCGGCCGCCGACGACTTCGCCTACAAGGTTTCGGCAGGTTATTTCGAGCAGCCAGCGTACGACCGCCCAACGGGGATCATTCCCGGGTCCGTGCCGCCGCAGACGTACCCTGAGTTCGAGAACACCGGCACGGCGCAATCGCGTGTCAACGTCGAGCTCGACTGGAGCACCGGAGACGGCGCCTATGTCTCCGTGGCGGCGGGCTACGCGTCGACGGACGGGATCTTGCACAGCGGCATCGGTCCGTTCGACATCGACCGCGGCTCGAATCTCTCGTACGTGAAAGGCGATTGGAACCACGGCTCTTGGCACGTCGGTGCCTCGGCCAGCTTCCTCGACGGCGACGCCGTGAATCTGTTGACTCGCGCAGGCGACGGTTCGCTGTTGCCGCTCAGCTTCGATACGGCGACCTACTTGCTCGACGCATCGAACGACTCGCAGCTCGGCGAGCGTCACGTGCTGACGTACGGCGCGAACTTGCGCGCGACGAATTTCGAGCTCGATATCGCGCCGGAGGCCGGCGACCGCGACGAAGTCGGGGGCTTCCTCCAGGACGAGATCGTGCTCGGCGACCGCGTGCGCTGGGTCGTCGGCGCGCGCTACGACAAGATCGACCCGCTCGCCGACGCCGTGCTGACGCCGCGCACGAGCCTGATCTTCACGCCGACGCCGGCGCACTCCGTGCGCGTCTCGTACAACGAGGCGTTCCGCACGCCGTCGGCGATCAACGGGTACCTCGACGTCACGATCCTGCAACAGCTCGGGCCGTTCTTCGCGCCGGCCGACGCGGACGGCAATCCGCTGCTCGCGGAAGAGCACCTCGATGCGTACGAGATCGGTTACACCGGCACGCTCGGCAATGGACTGCTGCTAACGGCGGCGCTCTATCGCAACGAGATCGACGACTCGATCGATTTCTACGTGCGCGATGTCTACGGGCCCGGCAACTTGCCCGCGCCGAGTGCGACGCTGCCGCCGACCGTGATTCCGTGCTTCAACTTCGCGCCCGGCACCGGTCCCGCGGCGTGCCCGTTCGCGGGCCTGGCCGGCCTCGTGCCGTCCGATTACAGCTACCGAAATCTCGGGGTTACCGTCAATCGCGGCGCCGAGCTGTCGCTTCAGCGCGATGCCGGTCCCTGGAACTGGTTCGCGAATCTGTCGTGGCAGGACGACCCCGAGATCGGCGGCGGCGTGGATCCCGCGGAGGTCAACGTCGCGCCCAGTTGGCGGGCCAACGTCGGGCTCGGTCGCGACTCCGGCAAGATGTTCTGGAGCACCACCGTGAACTATCAGGACGAGGCCTATTGGGCCGATGTTCTGTTCGCGCGGGCGAGCACACCGGCGTTCACGCAGCTCAATGCTGCGGTCGGTTGGCGCTTCGTCGAGAATCGCGTGACCTTGAAGCTCGTCGCGCAGAACCTCTTCGACGAAACCGTGCAACAGCACATCTTCGGCGACATCCTCGAGCGCAAGCTCGCGGGGCAAGTCAGCATCGAGCTCTGAGCGCGAGTGGTCGGAGCCCACGCGGGCTCCGACCGGTTCCTCGCCTAGGGTGCGACCGTGGCGAGCGCGTGCTCGGCCAAGATCCGATGCACGGCGGCCGTCGGATGAATCGCGTCCCAGAAGACGTAGCGCCGGGGCTCGACGCAGATCGCGCCGACGACCACGCCGAAGCGCAGACAGGGTTCCACGGTGTTCGCGAACCCATACACGCTCGGCGCCGCGACGACGCTGTTCAGCAACGCGTGGACGTCGAGGCGCACGACGCGCAATCCCGGCAGCGACTCCAGGCCTTGCAGGGCTTGCGCGAGCCCGGCGTTGTAGAGCGCGGACAGCTGCGCGGCAGCGCCGCGAACCGGCGCGGGTTGTGCAGCAATCGCCGGCGTCAACGCCAGGTTCGGGACGTTCGGGAGCAGCAGCGTGCGCGCGCCGGCGCTCCAGAGCGTGACGGCGTTGGTCGCGATCGAGTTGATCGCGGCCTGCAGGATCGCAGCGCTCGTCGCACCGCTCGGGTCGACGGCCAACGACTCGAGCGCGTCGCGCACGTCGTTGGCGCCGAACCACACGACGTACAGCGAGTCGGAATCGGCGGCGTGGTTGCCGACATACATCGCAACCTGCGCGCCGAGATCGGGCGACGCGCTCGGCCCGCCCGGCCGCGCTCGCGCGCCGCCGAAGGCGTAATTCGTGTAGACCTTCGGGGCGCGTGCGGCCGGCCCGGCTCCCGTCGCGGAGCCGAGCTGGCGTGACAATCGCTCGACCCACGTCTCGCCGTTCGTGAAGTGCAAGCCGCCGATCAGATAGGGCGCGCTCGGGATCGGGACGAACGGTCGCACGGAGTACTGGCCCGTGAGGGCGAACACGTTGCCGGGATCCGAGAGGCTGTCGCCGAAGACGACGACGCTGTCGAACGCGCGTGGCGGACGGTCCCAGTCGCCGGCTGCGGCGACATCGGGTTGAAAGGCCGCTAGCGAGGCAACGAGAACGAGAAGCTGACTGAAAGGCTGACTCGTCATTTTGACTCTCCTTTGGAGTAACGATGCGGTGAACGAGGACAGCGTCATTGCGCGCCAGAGCAGCCGCGCCCGCCTGAGGAATAGCCGAGGGTTAGCAGCGCTTTTCGTGATCACCGCCCGCTCCAGCGAAAACACGGCAAATAGCCAGCTTTTCCTCAGGCCGCGCGGGGCGGTCCCGCCCTACCTTGCGCTGCAACGAAGGCCCAGATCGCGGCCGACGAGCAATGAGGAGGAGCCATGAGCATGATTTCGCGAATCGGCTGTCCTGCCGGCGGCGCTTTGCGCCGGCACGACGCTGGCGGGCACGGTGCAGTTTGCCGATCCGTCCATCCGCATCGACGAGAGCCGCTTGCCGCATCAGGTCGTCGTCGTGCGGAGCGGTGACACGATCGGCGCCGCAACCGTGGTCGTGGAGCTCGACTGGTCGACTGGCACCGCGAGCGGGAACGGCGCCGACTTCCAGGCCGCACTGCCGGCCACTCTGACGTTCGAGCATGGCGAAATGGTGAAGGCGCTCGTTAGTCAGCGGAGTTCCGGACGACTATGTCGAAGGCTCCGAGTACGCCGTGCTCCGGATCACCGCGGTCACCGGTGCGGCGTTGGGCGCCGCGAGCAGTGTGCGCATCGACGTCGTCGACCTCGACGCGAACAACGTGCCGCGCGTCGATTTCGGAACGAAGACAGCGCGCGTCGTGGAAGGCGAGACGGTCACGGTGCCGGTGCGTCAGTCGGCCGGCACGGCCGGCGCCGTCGACGTCGTCGTGCGCGGCGGTTCGGCGACGCTCGGCATCGACTATCAGGAACCGCCCGCGCGGATCGATTTTCCCGCTGGCGCGCCGCTGGCGCTGAAGTACCTCGCGACGCTCGACGATGCATCGGCCGAGGGTGACGAAACGATCGAGCTCATGCTCGAGCGCCCGACGCCCACGGGGACCGTCGTGGGTGAGCTGGTTGCGACTATCGTCATCGAGGATGACGAGCCCGGAACCGGCGGCGAGTTCAGGATCGAAGGGCCGACGGGTCCGAACCTCGTCTCGACGACAGAGGCCGCCGGCCGGGCAGACGCTCACCGTGCGCCGTACCCGCAGCGACGGCGCCGGCGACGATCGACTTCGTGACCGTGCCCGACTATGACTCGGCAACAGGCGTTCCCGATGCCGACGACTACGTGCCCGCAACGGCAACGTTGGCGTTTGCGCCCGGCGTTTCGGAACAGCGTTTCGACGTGCGGCTCCTCGACGACAATGTGGCGAGCCTGCTCGAGGCGGGCGATTTCCGTGTCGTCTTGGCGAATCCGAGCGTTGGCGCGGCGGTTTCGCCGACCCATTACGGGATCAACATCGAAGCGACCGACGACGATACCGAGCTCTTCGTCGATGGCTACTATGGGGCCGTGCCCGCGTGCTTCGTCGCGACGGCCGCCTATGGCTCGTATCTGGACCCGCACGTTGCGGTGCTGCGCGAGTTTCGCGACGAGCAGTTGCTGACCCGGCCGGCGGGTCGCGTTTTCGTCGCTTGGTATTACCGCGTCTCGCCGCCGCTCGCTAGCGTCATCGCCCGCCACGATTACTTGCGGTTCCTGACGCGAGCAGCGTTGACGCCGTTCGTCTATGCGATCGCGTATCCGTGGCTCGCGGCGGCTTTGAGTGTGGCGTTGCTCGCCGCCGTCGCGGCGCGCGTTGCGCGGCGGTCTCGCCGAAACCGGTGACGGCCACCAGTGCGACGGTGTGGCAGGGCGCTGCGCGCGCGCCGTACCATACGCGGCATGCAAACCTCCATTCGTTGCTCGTTGATGCGCGGCGGTAGCTCGAAAGGGTTGTACTTCCGCAAGGAAGACTTGCCGGCCGACGAGGCACTGCGCGACCGTGTGCTCGTGGCCGCCGTCGGCAGCGATGCGCGCCAGATCGACGGCGCCGGCGGCGCGCATCCGCTCACGAGCAAGGTCGCGGTCGTGAGCCGTTCCGAATCGAAGGACACGGACATCGATTACCTGTTCGTGCAGGTCGTCGTCGGCGAGGGTCGCGTCGACACGACGCCGAACTGCGGCAACATCCTGGCCGGCGTCGCGCCGTTCGCGATCGAGAACGGTCTCGTCGAGGCGCGGGACGGCGTGACGCCGGTCCGCGTGCGGATGCTGAACAGCGACAACCTCTGTGAGCTGCTCGTCGAGACACCCGGCAAGCGCGTGAATTACGACGGCGACGCGAAGATCGACGGCGTGCCCGGCACCGCTGCGCCGATCGTTTGCAATTACCTCGATGTCGCGGGCTCCGCGACCGGCGCGCTGCTGCCGACCGGAAACGTTCGCGACATCGTCGACGGTGTCGAGATCACGTGCATCGACAACGGCATGCCGGTCGTCGTGCTGCGCGCGCGCGACCTCGGCGTCACGGGCTACGAGACGCCGAAAGAGCTCGACGCGAACAAGACATTGAAAGCCAAGATCGAATCGATCCGACTGGCCGTTGGGCCGAAGATGAATCTCGGCGATGTCACGAAGAAGGTCGTGCCGAAGATGAGCCTGATCGCGCCCGCGCGCGCGGGCGGGCACGTGTGCACTCGCACGTTCATCCCGCACGACTGCCACGCCGCGATCGGCGTGCTCGGCGCGGTGTCGGTCGCGACCGCGTGCATCCTGCCGGGCTCGGTTGCCGAAGGCATCGCCACGGTTCCGGCGGGTGCCGTGAAACAGATGTCGGTCGAGCATCCGACCGGCGAGTTCTCGGTCACGCTCGACGTCGGCGGCACGCGCGAGAAGCCGACCGTGCAGAAGGCCGGCTTGCTGCGCACGGCGCGGCTGATCATGCGCGGCGAGGTTCTCGTGCCGGCATCGATCTGGGACGGGCGAAGCTAGCGCGATGTCGAGCCGGCCGCCGTTTCGCGCAGACCAGGTCGGCAGCTTGCTCCGCCCGCCCGCGCTGAAAGAGGCGCGCCAACGCCGCGCGGCCGGTCTGCTCGACGCCGCCGAGCTCGCCGCGGTCGAGGACCGCGAGATCGAGCGCGTCGTCGCGAAGCAGCAATCGCTGGGCCTGTCCGCGGTCACGGACGGCGAGCTGCGGCGCTCGTGGTGGCATCTCGACTTTCTGTGGGGACTCGACGGCGTTGGCGAGCACCACGCAGATTTCGGCACCGGGTTCGTCGGCGCGAAGCCGCGCACGGCCGGCGTGCGCGTCGACGGCAAGATCGCGTTCGCGCCAGAGCATCCGATCCTCGCGCACTATCGGTTTCTGCACGAGCATGCGCGCGCGATCCCGAAGCTCACGATTCCGTCTCCTTCCGCCTTGCTCGGCCGTCCGGTGTTGCCGCCGATCGACGCGCGCGTCTATCCGACCCGCGACGAGCTGTACGCGGACCTCGGCGCGGCTTATCGCGCGGCCGTCAACGCGCTCGTTGCCGTGGGCTGCCGCTACCTGCAGCTCGACGAGGTCTTCATCGCGATGCTTTGCGACGACGCTTACCGCGCGAAGATGACCGCGCGCGGCGACGACCCCGACCGACTGCTGCACGTCTATGCCGACTTGATCAACACGGCGATCGCGGACATCCCGGCCGACATGACGGTGACGCTGCACCTGTGCCGCGGCAACTTCCGCTCGACCTACATGGGCGCCGGCGGTTACGAGGCCGTGCAAGACGTGCTGTTCAACGCAATTCACGTGCACGGCTATTTCATGGAGTACGACGATGAGCGTTCGGGCGGGTTCGAACCGCTGCGTCTGTTGCCGCGCGGTAAGCGTGTCGCGCTCGGGCTCGTGACGACGAAGCGCGGCGCGCTCGAAAGCGCCGACGAGTTGAAGCGCCGCATCGATTCGGCGGCGAGGTTCGCGCCGTTCGAGCAGCTCTGCCTCGCGCCGCAATGCGGTTTCGCGTCGACCGAAGAGGGCAACCTCCTGACCGAGGACGAGCAGTGGGCCAAGCTCGAGCGCATCGTCGAGGTTGCCACGGACGTCTGGGGCAACTAGTTAGCTCGTCGCGTGCGCGACGAACAGCACGTGCGGCGTCGAATATCCGCGCGCGTGACTCTCCACGCTGTCGATCGTGAAGCCCGCGTCGGTGATGTAGCGCGCGAGCTCGTCGCGCGTCGCGAAGCCGATGCCGGTCGACACGCTGGCGGCCGAGCAGGTGCACCGTGATTCGCTCCTGCCACAAAGCTTTGGCCACGCGCCACGAGCCGTCGTCCTCGGCATCCTTGATCACGAGCCTGCCGCCGGACCGCAGTAGCGTGCGCGCGGCGGCGAGCATCGGCGCCCACATTCGGCGCGCGATCAGGCACAGAACGTCGGCGACGATAACGCAGTCGAATGCACCGGGGCGCTCGGCCGCGAGCTCGTCGATCGTGCACGCGCGAAACTCCGCATTCGGGTTGCGGCCGACCGACGCTTTCGCCCACTCGATCTTGCGCACATCGGGGTCGATGCCGACGACGTGACGAGAAGTGTCGTCATGCAGCAACACTGCGGCGAGCACTCCGTGACCGCAGCCCACATCGAGAATGTGCGTACCCGAAGCCTTTGCGGCGACTTCCTCGAGCGGCGCGACGGCTAGGCGGCCGCGGCAGAACCAGCGCTCCTTGCGCGGCAACGGGTCGAAGACTTTGAGACTCGGGTGGGGCACTGGGCGTACTATTGGATCGATTCTTGCAGCGTAGCCACTCACTGGGGAGCGAAGCGGCGGACGCCATGATTTCGATCGTGATACCAGCGTATGACGAGGAACGCAATCTTGCGGTCCTGCACGCGAACCTGCGCGAGGTGCTCGGCGCCACCGTCGATGCCGACGGCTGGGAGCTCGTGATCGTCGACGACGGCAGTCGTGACGGGACTTGGGCCGCGATCGAGGCGCTCGCAGCCGTGGACGTCCGCGTGCGCGGCGTGCGGCTGTCGCGGAATTTCGGGCACCAAGCCGCGTTGCTCGCGGGGCTCGCGGCCGCGCGCGGCCAAGCGGTCGTGATGATGGATGCGGACCTCCAGCATCCGCCGGCCGTGGTGCCGCAGCTGATCCGCAAGTGGCGCGAGGGATATCAGGTCGTGCACGCCGTGCGCCGCGATCCGCCGAGCGCGCCCTGGTTCAAGCGAACGACATCGCGTCTTGTATTATCGCCTGTTCTCGTTCATGAGCGGCGTCGAGATCGACCCGGGCTCCGCGGACTTCTGCTTGCTCGACGCCCAAGTGCTCGGCGAGATCCTGAAGTTCGAGGAAGAGGGATTGTTTCTGCGGGGTCTCGTGCACTGGGTCGGCTATTCCACCGCGAGCGTGTCGTTCGACTGCGGTGCGCGTCATGCCGGCAAGAGCAAGTACAGACTGGGTCAAGATGCTGACGCTGGGCTGGCACGGCGTCAGCGCGTTCTCGCTCGTGCCGCTGCGAATCGGCATCGGTATCGGCCTGTTGTCCTCGACCGTCGCATTCCTCGGCATGGCGTACGCGATCGTCGGCTGGTGGATCGATGATACGGTCGTGCCCGGGTGGGCATCATCGGTTGCGATCTCATCGTTCTTGTTCGGCGTGCTGTTCGTGTTTCTGGCCGTGCTGGCCGAGTACGTCGGTCGGATCGCCGTCGAGGTCAGGCGGCGGCCGCGATTCTTGGTCCGCGAGACGACGCGCCCGCAGCTGTCGGCGGCCGATCGGCGCGTGCAGCGGTTCGGCGCCGTCGCGGGTGACCCGCGCTCCGAACCCTGAGCGTCGCGCGTGGCTGCCGCGGAGTTGCGTCATTCCGTCGCACGCTTTGTCGCGGTCGGCTGCACGAACTTCGTCGTGAGCTTCGCGGCGTTCTACTTGGCGTACCGCTACTTGCCGCTCGGCTCGTTCGAAGGCCGCGGCGCCGTCGCGAACGTGGTCGCATACGCGGCAGGCATGTTGAACAGCTTCGTGCTGAATCGTGCGTGGACATTCAGAGCGGAGGGTCACGTCGCAGTGCACGCGGCGCGGTTCGCGATGTTGAACGCCGTGACGCTCGCGGCAAGCACGTTGATCATGTACGTGCTCGTCGATCGCGCCGGTTTTCCGGAGCTCGCCGTGTGGTTGCCGCTGACGTTGGTAATTCTCACGACGCACTATCTCGGTATGAAGCACTGGGCATTCGCGGCGCGCGCATGACCGCGGCGACGCGACTCATCGTTCACGCGGACGATTTTGGGCTAGACGAGCCCGTGAATCTCGGGATCGTCGACGCGCACGACCGCGGCATCGTGACGTCGGTGTCGTTGATGGCGACCGGTGCCGCATTCGACCACGCGGTCGGGCTCGCGCGGAGCCGTCCGAGCCTCGACGTCGGCGTGCACCTCGTATTGACCGAGCACCGGCCGCTTACGAGGGTTCCGAGCCTCGTGGGCGTGGACGGCCGATTCGCGCCGCATGCGACGCAGCTCGCGGGCAAGCGGCTGCGCGGCACGATCGTGTTGGACGAGGTGCCGAACCGAGCTGGATGCGCAGATACGCCGCGTTCGCGCAACGGGGTTGCGAGTGAGCCACCTCGACGGTCACCAGCACGTCCATGTCTTGCCCGGCATTGCCACCGTCGTGGCCGATCTCGCGGCTGCGCACGGCATCAGAGCCGTACGGTACCCCGCCGAGTCAGTGCGCTCCTACATGCTACGGAACCCGCGGCGCCTCAAACGGGTCGCAGAGCAGGTCGCGCTGGCCGCCGTCGCTGCTTTTTCTCCGTTGAAGGGCTTGCGGCGCAGCGACGAATTCGTAGGCTTCTACTTCGGGGGGCGGCTCGACGAAGCGAACCTTGCGAGAGTTCTCGCAGGGCTGCCTGCCGGCCGCACCGTGGAGCTGATGTGTCACCCCGGTGGCGAAGGCATGCATGCCGACGATTGGCAGTACGCTTGGGTTGCCGAGCGCGACGCGCTCATGAGCCCGCGTATTCGCGAGCTCGTGGCGGCGCGAGGCATTCAACTCGTGTCCTATAGAGACGTCTGAAATGGACGAGGTCGAGTTCGACAAGTTCGCCGACGAGTACCGCGACCTGCATGCGGCCAACATCAAGTTGTCCGGCGAGTCGCCCGAGTATTTCGCCGAGTACAAGATCGCGGACATCGCGGCCGAGCTCGCGCACACGAATTCCCCGGCCCCAACCAAGGTCCTCGACTTCGGCGCGGGCGTTGGTTACTCCGTGCCGTTCTTTGGGCGGCACCTGCCCACCGCGCGTGTCACCTGTCTCGACGTGTCTCGGAAGAGCCTCGACATTGGCGCGGCGAAGCACGGTTCCGTCGCGGACTTTCAGCATTTCGACGGCGCGCGTATTCCTTTTGTCTCTGACACGTTCGACATCGCGCTCGCGTCGTGTGTGTTTCATCACATCCCGCACGACGAGCACGTGGCGTTGTTGGCCGAGATCCGCCGCGTGCTCGCGCCGCGCGGGTGGCTATTCGTGTTCGAGCACAATCCATTGAACCCATTGACACGTCATGCGGTTAACACCTGCGCGTTCGACGAACATGCGGAGCTCATGCGCGCGCCGACGCTGCGTCGCCGCGTCCGCGCCGCCGGCTTCAGCGCAGCCGAGGTCAACTACCGGATTTTCTTTCCGCACGCGCTGCGGGCGCTGCGGCCGCTCGAGGCTCGACTGAAGTGGCTGCCACTCGGCGCGCAGTACTACGTCGCTGCGCGGAAGGCGGGCTGAGCATGCGCGCGTGGATCGTTGCAGCAGCGCTGTTGATTGCGCCGCTGGTCATCTATTGGCCGACGATCTCGTACGAATACGGGTTTCGCGACGACTACGCGCTGCTGCGCGAGGTAAGGGAGCGGCCGGGCTGGCTCATGCAACTCACGTCCGCGACCGGCAGGCCGGCCTACGGCGTGTTGCTCGATGCGTCGTTGCGCGAGATTCATCAGGTCGCCGAGCTGGAAATTCTGCGCGTGACGGGCGCCGCGCTGATCGGTCTCGTGGGTGTGCTGCTGTGGTGGCAGCTCCGGCGCTCGGGGTGGAGCGAAACGCAAGCCGCGGCCTTCGCGTCCGCAGTGACCTGGTTGCCGGGGTCGCAGATCGTGGTCGGCTGGGCCATCGCCTGGCCGATCGCGCTTGCGCTCGTCGCCGCGGTTGCCGGGTTTCTGCTGGTCGAGAGGGGTCTTGCGCGCGCGGGTCCTGCCCGTGTCGCGCTCGTGGCGGCAGGCGCCGCGCTGTACGTGGCTGCGGGCCTTACGTACCAGACGGCCGTTCTGTTCGTAGTGATGCCGTTCGTGGCCGTTCTGCTGTTGCGTGAAGGCACGACGTTTCGTGCCGATGCGCGTTGGACCGTCGCGCATCTGGGTCTGGTGTTCGGCAGCCTCGTGTTCGGGTTCCTGGCGATGAACGTCGTGTTCGCCGAGGGCGTCGTGCAAGAAGCGGCGCGCATGAACCTTGAGCCGCATCCGTTCATCAAGCTGCTTTGGTTTGCGCGCAATCCGTTGCCGAATTCGCTCGCGCTGTTCGCGCTGCGTGACAGCTACGCGACACCGGTTTGGTTCTGGCTCGTGGTCGCCGCCGTGGTCGTCGTGTGCGTGCTCGGCTTCGCGTACGGGACGAAGACCGCACACGAGCGATGGCGTTGGTTGTTTGCGGCGCTGCTATTGCCGTTCTTCGCTCACAGCGTGAGCCTCGCGGCGAGCTCGCAAGCGATCGGCTACCGAACCCTGTTTCCGCTGACCGGGCTGTTCCTGGTGTTGTTCGCGTTCGGCTTCCGCGCGATCGTCGCGCGGTGGTGCCTGTCGCGCGCCGCGGAGGCCGCGGTGCTCGCGGGTTTCGTAGGCGTCGGAGCCGTGCTCGCGGGTTACTACTCGCTGACACTGATCGCCGAGCCGCAGGGGAGCGAGTGGCGCCTGATTCAGGCGGCAGCGGATCGCGTCCCGCTTGCGCCTGATACGCAGGTGTACGTCATACGGCCGAGCACTGATTTTCGGTCGACGGAGCGCATCTATGCCGACGAGCACGGCTCGCTCTCGGCCGATGCACAGTGGGCGGTAGTCGAGATGTTCCGTGCAGCGATGCGGCAGCGTTTCCCCAGTGGGTTACCCGAGGGCATGAGCTATACGCTCGTGACGAGCTTCACACCGCCGATCGTGGCGTATGACTTTGTGTTCGATCTGCGCGAGCTTAGGAATCAGGGCGAGCGCGCGCCCGCCGCGGCTATCGCTTCGCGACGCTGATGACCTCGGGCTCCATGTAGCTCTTGAGCCCGAGCGCGGAATACTGCCTGCCGAGCCCGGATTCCTTCGCGCCGCCGAACGGCACGAACGCCGATGTCGTGCGGTGCTGATTGACCCACGCGGTGCCGACCTCGAGTCGTGCCGCGATCTCCGCGCCGCGTTTCAAGTCTTTCGACCACACGGAGCCACTGAGCCCGAAACGCGTGTCGTTCGCGCGACGAATCGCGTCCTCGACGTCGCTGAATTTCAAGATCGGCACGATCGGCCCGAACTGTTCCTCTTGGACGAGGCGGCTGTCGTCGGCGATGTCGGTCACGAGCGTCGGCGGCAGGAAGTAGCCCGGGCCGGGCGGAACGTTCCCGCCAATCAGGAACCTGGCGCCGGCTCTCTTCGTGTCCGCGATGATGTCGACGACCTTGTCGTACTGCATCTTGTTCTGGAGCGGTCCGAGCTCGGTGCCGGGATCGAGGCCGTTGCCGACCTTGGCCTTCTTCGCTTCCGCGACGAGCGCATCGCAGAGCTCGTCGTAGATGCGCTCGTGCGCGTAGATGCGCTTGATCGCCATGCAGACTTGGCCGCTATTCACGAACGACGCGAAGAACACCTGCTTCGCGATGGCCTTCGGGTCCACGTCGTCGAGAATGATCGCGGGATCGTTGCCGCCGAGCTCGAGCGTCACACGCTTCAACGTTGCGGCCGAGGCCGCGAGGACTTTCTTGCCGGTCGCGACGGAGCCCGTGAACGCGATCTTGTCGATGCCGGCGTGCGCCGTCATGTCCGCGCCGAGCTCGTCGCCGCCCGCGAGCACGTTCACGACGCCCGCCGGGAACACGTCGCGCAGGATCTCGCCGAGCTTCAGCGTCGTCAGCGGCGTGTACGGCGAGGGCTTCAAGACCACGGTGTTGCCCGTGTACAGCGCCGACACCAGCGGCCCGAGCGCGAGGTTCACGGGCGCGTTCCACGGCGTGATGATGCCGACGACGCCGAGCGGCCGGTAACGCAATTCGATGTGGCGCTGCTCGTCGTCGACGAGGACCTCGACCGGGATCTCGATGCTGACCATGCCGTCGGATTGCGCCGCGCCGCGGTCGATCTCGGCGACGGATTGCGCGAGCGGCTTGCCTTGCTCGCGCGTCAATAGCTTCGCGAGCTCGTTCTGGTGCTCGCGAAGCCGCTGCGAGAGTTGTTTCACGAACGCACCGCGCTCGAGCGAGGAGCGCGCGCGCCAACTCGAGAAGGCGCGGCGCGCTGCGGTGACGGCGCGATCGAGCTCGGCGCGACCGGCGGCCGGGCAACGTGCGAACACCGTGCCGAGCGCTGGATCGATCACGTCGAGATGGTCGAGCTCTGCTCGAGCTTGCCGTCGATCAACAGCGCGAAATCGGTTCGCAACGTCGCGCTCTCTGCGCGCTCGGCCATGTTTTCTGCTCCGTCGTAAGCCCGTGTGATAACCTTGCCTCGAGATAATACACGAACGATTTCGCGGAAAAATTCGCCGAGAATTCCACCGAGATACGCCGCGAATCGCACCCACACACGGAGCGAAGCGCATGAAGATCGTGATGGTCGGGCAGGGGGCTTTTGGCCGTAAGCACCTCGACGGGCTCAAGAACATCCAGGGCGTCGAGGTCGCGAGCCTCGTCGGCGGCAGCAAGGAATCGACTGAGGCCGTCGCGAAGCAATACGGCATTCCGCACTGGACCACGGACTTGGGCGAAGCGCTCGCGCAGCCCGGCATCGAGGCCGCGATCCTGACTTCGCCTACGCAAGTGCACGCGGCTCAGGCCATTCAGGTCATGAAGGCCGGCAAGCACGTCGAGATCGAGATTCCGATCGCGGATTCGTACGCCGACGCGAAGCGGATTCATGCCACGCAGAAGGAGACCGGCAAGATCGCGATGGCCGGCCACACGCGCCGCTTCAATCCGTCGCACCTGTGGGTCGCGAACCGGATCAAGAAGGGCGAGCTGAAGCTGCAGCAGCTCGTCGTGCAGACGTACTTCTTTCGCCGCAAGAACATCAATCTCGAAGGCAAGCCGCGCAGCTGGACCGATCACTTGCTGTGGCATCACGCGTGCCACACGGTCGATTTGTTCCATTACCAGACCGGCGAAGTGCCGTCGGTTGTACACGCGCTGCAGGGTCCATTGCACCCCGAGCTCAAGATCGCGATGGACATGGCGATCACGATGCGCACGCCGTCGGGGGCCGTCTGCAACCTGTCGCTGTCGTTCAACAACGACGGCCCGCAGGGCACGTTCTTCCGCTACATCTGCGACAACGGCACGTACATCGCGCGTTACGACGACCTCTTCGACGGCAAGGACCAGAAGATCGACCTCTCGAACGTGGCGGTGTCGATGAACGGCATCGAGTTGCAGGATCGCGAGTTCGTCGCCGCGATCCGCGAGAAGCGCGAGCCGTACTCGAGCGTCGCGCAGGTGTTGCCTGCGATGGAAACGCTGGATCGCTTGGAGAAGGGCCTGAATGCCTAGCATCCCGGTCTGCATGGCGCCGGACCCCAACACGCGGGTGCCGAAGTACAAGGCGCCGGCGGGCGCGTGCGATGCGCACTGTCACATCTTCGGGCCCGGCGCCAAGTACCCGTACGCGCCGGATCGCAGCTACACGCCGCCGGACGCGCCGCTAGAGCGGTTCGTGGAGCTGCAGAAGACGCTGGGCCTCGTCGCGCGCCGTGCTCGTGAACGCGAGCTGTCACGGCGTCGACAATACCGTGATCTTGGACGCGATCGCGGCGAGCGGCGGCCGCTACCGCGGCGTCGCGAACGTCGACGAGAGCTTCACGGATCGCGATTTCACGAAGCTCCACGACGGCGGCATCCGCGGCATCCGCTTCAACTTCGTGCAGCACTTGGGCGGCACGCCGGACTTAGCTGAGTTCAAGCGGCTCGTGCAGCGCGCGGCCGCATTCGACTGGCACGTCGTGCTGCACTTCGATGCGAAGGATTTGCTCGAGTTCGACTCGATGCTGCGCACGTTGCCGGTGCCGTTCATCATCGATCACATGGGCCGAGTGCCGACGAAGGACGGGCTCGATCAGGAGCCGTTCAAGATCTTGCTGAACGTCGCGCGCATGGAGAACTGCTGGATCAAGATCTGCGGCGCCGAGCGCATCTCGTCGCAGGGCCCGCCGTTCACGGACGCCGTGCCGTTCGCGCAAGCGATCTTGAAAGTCGCGCCGGAGCGCGCGTTGTGGGGCACGGACTGGCCGCACCCGAACATCAAGAAGCACATGCCGAACGACGGCGATCTCGTTGATTTGATCCCGAAGTTCATGCCGGACGCCGCGCTGCAGCGTAAGGTGCTCGTCGAAAACCCGCAGCGGCTCTACGGGTTCGCCGGCTAGCGTCGCTGGAGCGCCGCATCGAGGGTGCGTTACCATCCATGCGCCGAGCCCCTCGTCGCGCAACACGCAGGAGAGAAAAATGAGAATCCACCTCGCTAGCGCCGTTTGCCTTTCATTTCTTCTGGCCGCTACCGCGACCGCTCAGAACAACCTCACGCGCAGCGAGGTCGCTGCGCTGAAAGCCAAGATCGTGACCGTCCAGCAAGCCATGGGCGGCGATCCGACCGGCTACATCAAGGAGTCCGAGGACTTCCAGCTGCCGACGGAGGCGAACCCGGCGGAGGGCGGAAAGTTCTGGCCGATCACGTCCGGCGTCTCGCTGCGCTTCACGGATCGCGGCACGGTTGAAAGCCAAGCGAACATCGAGAAGGCCACGGCGGATTTTCAGCAGAAGTACGCGGCCGCGATCGCGAGCGGTGACGCCGAGGCCATCACGAAGATGGTCGAGGAAATGCAGCGGATCCAGACGCAGGCGATGGCCGCCGCCGCGAACCCGGCCGCCAAGAAACAGCCGATGTCGGTCTACGTGCAGCTGAATCAGAATCCGACGGTCGGCATCGATCCGGATGCGGTCGTTCACGAGCAAGCCGGCGTCATCGTGTTGCGCGACACGAGCAACCAGTCCGACGGCAGGGGCAACGTCACGGCGTACATCGATCCCGTGGCTTTGAAGGCGACGGAAGAGCTGTCGAAGATCGAGCTGCGGACCGCCGACGGCGGCATGCCGAACAAGACCGGCGTGTATCACGTCGTGATTCAGATGAACGGCACCGTTGCCGACGCCGAGGCGTGGGCCAAGACGTTCGACTTCGGCGCGATGCTCGGAGTCATCGACGCGCGCTAGCGCGTAGCGCCGAACGAGTCTTAACCTAAGCGTTAGCCCGCGGAAACGTCGATTTCCCGGGCGGCGTTGTAGGCAGTTTCTTTGCGCTGCTAGACTCCTCCGCTATGTCTAGAGGGATATAGCCATGCGCCACGCTTTCCGTGCGCGGTTGCTGAGAGTTTGCAGCGGCCTGGCAATAGCAGGATGGCTCGTACCCGGGCCGACGAGGCACAAGATGCGCCTCCGATCGCCGCCGCCTCCGACCTCCAATTCGCGCTCGAGGAAATAGCGAGCGCATTCCAACGAGATAGCGGCAGCGAGCTGCGACTCGTCTTTGGCTCCTCGGGAAACTTCGCGCGGCAGATAGAGCAGGGAGCACCGTTTCAACTCTTTCTGTCAGCCGACGAAGCGCTCGTCTTCGATCTAGCCGACAAGGCGCTGACTTTAGATCGCGGCGACCTCTATGCAATCGGCCGTATCGTCTTGTTCGCGCCGAAGGGCTCACCGCTCGTCGGCCAGCTTTCCGCGGAAGGTCTGCGAAGAGCGGCGACGGATGGAACGCTCAAGCATTTTGCGATCGCGAATCCCGAGCACGCGCCGTACGGAAGGGCGGCACAGCAGTGGTTGACCACGCATCGACTGTGGGAAACGGTTCAGCCGCTGCTGGTGCTCGGCGAAAACGCGTCGCAAGCGGCTCAATTCGCGATGGCCGGCGACAGCCAGGGCGGCATCATGCCGTATTCGATCGCTTTGGCGCCGCGCGTGAGCGAAGCAGGGAGCTTTGTGTTATTACCAGCCGAAGAGCATGAGCCACTACGGCAGCGCATGGTGCTTCTCAAGAATGCTTCCGCTACGGCAGAGCGTTTTTATCGGTACATGCAAGACACTGCCGCTCGCGAGATCATGCGGCGATATGGCTTCGTGTTGCCGGACGAGTCGCAGTAATCGTGGTGCGCGCGCAGTGAAGGCGGTCTAGCGTGGATTGGTCTGCTCTAGCTCTTTCGTTCGAGCTCGGTGTCGCGACAACACTCGTTCTGGCTCCGCTCGGACTTTGGTTGGGGCGGTTGCTCGCGTTCCGCCAGTTTGCCGGCAAGGGCTTCGTCGAAGCGCTGGTCGCGCTGCCGCTGCTTCTACCTCCCACCGTCATCGGGTTCTACTTGCTGATCGCGTTCGGGTTGCAGTCGCCGCTCGGAGCGCTGTTTCAACGCGTCGTGGGTCACACGCTGGCGTTCAGCTTCGAAGGATTGTTGTTGGCGTCCGTGCTGATCAACATTCCGTTCGTCGTCCAGCCCATGCAACGAGGGTTCGAGGGAATACCCCGAGAGGTTCGCGAGGCTGCGGCGTGTTGCGGGATGTCCCGGGTCACCTCGTTCTTGAGGATCGAGCTACCGCTTGCTTGGCCCGGAATCACCACGGGTCTCGTCCTCGCTTTTGCGCACACGATCGGCGAGTTCGGCGTAGTGCTGATGGTGGGTGGCTCCATTCCGGGCGAAACCAAGACGATAGCGATCGCCATCTACGACCGCGTTCAAGCGTTCGACGACCAAGCGGCTGGCGTCATGGCTGCGACACTGCTCGCGATTACGGTGCTCGCCTTGGGGTTTACGAACACGCTCGCTCGTCGGATTGGCAAACGCCATGGTTGAAGCAGGCGACGACCATTCGGGCCTGTTTGTCGAGGTCGAGCAGCAAAGCCCGAATCCCTTGAGCGTGCGCGTTTCCTGTCCGTCAGGGCGGACGCTCGCGCTCTTCGGGTCGTCCGGTAGCGGCAAGACATCGACATTGCGGGCCATCGCCGGGCTCGGTCAGCCGAAGACCGGCCGCATCTCGATCGATGGCGAAACCTGGTTCGATTCGGAGCGGCGCATCAATCTGCCGCCGCAAAAGCGTTCGGTTGGCTATGTGTTCCAAGAGTACGCGCTATTCCCGCACATGACGGTGTTGGAAAACGTTGCCGCCGCGATGCAGCATCTGCCGGCCGCGAAGCGCGCGGTTCGCGCACGCTCCCTGCTGGAAAAAATTCGCTTGGCCGAGCTCGAGCGGCGTCGGCCCGCGCAGCTTTCGGGCGGACAACGGCAACGCGTGGCGGTTGCTCGCGCCCTAGCACGCGAGCCGCGCGTCTTGCTGCTGGACGAGCCGTTCTCTGCCGTGGATGCGGGAGCCCGCAAAGCGCTCTATCTGGAGCTGGCCGAGCTGCGCCGCACGTTCGCACAGCCAATGGTGATCGTGACGCACGATTTTCAGGACGTCTTACGTTTCGCCAACACGGTGGCGATGCTCGACGGCGGCAGTGTAGTGGCTCACGACACACTGGATCAGATCTGCCGGCGAACCGACTTGCCGTCGTTGCGAGGGTTGAGCGAGCCAGCGTCCGCGTTTGATGCCAGTGTGGCTGCTCATTTCACGGAACGTGGATTGACGGAACTGGCCTTCGGTGATCAACGGATTCTCGCGCCATTGTCGAGCGTTCCGATTGGCTCGCTTGTGCGCGTTCGCGTTACGGCGCGCGATGTGGTTCTCGCGCTCGCACGCGTCGATGGCCTCAGCGTTCACAACCAACTCGAGGGGCGCGTCGCAAGCGTGGTGCCAGTGGACGATACGACCGTGGCCGTGCACGTCTCCATAGGCGGCGCGACGTTGGTCGCGCACGTCATGGCAGACGCGTCGCGCCGATTGGCCCTTCGCCGCGATATGGCAGTGTTCGCACTCGTGAAGTCGGTCGCCGTCGACGCCGTGATGTAGTATGGCCGTGAGGTGTAGGTGATGCCAGAGACGTCACGAGTCACGTTGCACATGGTCGCGAGCGTCGACTTCTTCATCGCGAAGCGCGATAACAGCATCGCGTGGCTGCAGACGGCCGATGAGTACGACAAGGGCACGACCTTCGAGGACGCGACCGCGTTCGTGCAGACGATCGGCTGCTATGTGATGGGCGCGAAGACCTACGAGCATGCGCGCGTGCTCGGCTGGCCGTACGGCGACACGCCGACGATCGTGGTGACAAACCGGCCTCTCACGGCCGAGCGCGATACCGTCCAGTTCTACTCGGGCGATTTGCGCGAGCTCGTGAATCGCCGCTTGAAGCCGAAATACAGGAGCATCTGGGTAGTAGGCGGCGCCGTGCTCGCGAAGGCTCTCCTGCGCGAGAATTTGATCGACGAGATTAGGATCGGGATCATGCCGATCCTGCTCGGTGAGGGCACACCGTTCGTGGAGCTCGGGCGCGAGCAGCGACTGCACCTGAAGGACGTCACCGGCTTCAAGGACGGGATGGTCGAGCTCTGGTACGAGGTGAGAAAGTAGGGCGCGCGGCTCGCACTACGCCGCTTCGAGAATGATGTGCCCCACGGCCGTCGACGATGCGGGCACGTGGTAGAAGCGATGCAGCTCGCGCACGCGTGCCCCAAGCGCTCCGCGCATGATCAGCCACATCACGAGCTCGATGGCCTCGGCGCCCGCGTCGCGCAGGTACTCGAGCGGCGGGATGTGTGCGAGCCGCTCGGGGTCGCGCGTGAGACCGTCGAGAAACGCCGTGTCGAATTTCTTGTTGATGAGCCCTGCGCGCGGGCCCTGGATCTGATGCGACATGCCGCCCGTGCCGAAGATCACGACCTTGAGATCCTCGTCCCAACTTTCGACGGCGTTCTTGATCGCTTTGCCGAGTTGAAAACAACGGTTGCCCGTCGGCGCCGGATACTGGACCACGTTCACGGACAGCGGGATCACGCGCACGGGCCAGGCCTTCGGCTGGCCGTATAGCAGTGTCAGCGGCACCGTGAGGCCGTGATCGACCTGCATTTCGTTCACGATCGTCATGTCGAACTCGTCGAGCACGAGCGATTGCACCATGTGCGCGGCGAGCTCCGGATACCCTTTGACGACGGGTACCGGACGCGCGCCCCAGCCCTCGTCGGCAATCGGGAACTCCGCGGCACAACCAAGCCCGAACGTCGGGATGATTTTGAAATCGAACGCGTTGACGTGATCGTTGAAGACGACGATCGCGACGTCGGGCTTCAACTCGGCCATCCACTTCTTGGACGGCTCGTAACCCTTGAACACCGGCGTCCAGTACGGCTCGCCGGTCTTGCCGTTGTCGACGGCGGCGCCGATCGCGGGCGTATGGGACGTGCCGATGCCGGCGACGATCTTCGCCATCAGCTCTTCCTCTCGGACTTCGAACGCCAGCCGTCCGGGGAGCGCCCGCCCGCCAACATCATGCTCACGTATTCGGTTTCGGTAACGCCGGCCATCTTCGACGCCATGTGCTGATAGGACTTCTTGTCCGTGAACGCGAGCTTCACGATCGCGTACGAAACTCCGCCGAGCTCGAGAAGTGTGTTCCAAGCGCGCTTGATGACCGCGTCACGTTGGGCCTCGGTCATCGGAAATTTCTCGAGATACTTGTGCTCGTCGGCCAGGAACTCCGCGCGGTTCTCGGCCTTCATGAGCGAGTAGAAGAACGCATTGAGATGATAGCCCTTGCGAGCCCGCTGGGCGTCGAAGACCCACGTGCCGGGGATGTCTTCGTACTCGGGGACGCCCTCGTACTCTTCTGGTTTCTTGCTCATGGTTGTGATGAGACCGTCCCGCTCCGAGCGTGTCAACTCTTGCTTTTTATGGTGTCGCCTGTTTGGACGCCCTTGTACAGCAGGGAATCCGCCATTCCCTCGGCGAGACACCACTCGGCGAATGTCTCGGGCGTTTGCGGGTGCTTGCCGGGAACCCAGCGCTCGTCGACGAGATCGGAATCGAAGTCGTATTCCGCTGCACCGCCGCACGGCGAGTGGAAATACCAGAAGTAGCACGACGAGATCGGATGGCGGCCCGGGCCGAGCGCAGTGCGCCAGCCGCGCCGCGTCATGTTGAGGCCGCCGCCGAACAGCTCGTGAATGCTGCCGAGCTCGAAGGCGAGATGGTGGAATCCTCGTTTCTTGCCGACATTGAGCAAGAACAAATCGTGATGGTGATTCGATGCGCCGCCGCGCAGGAAGTACGCGCGACCCGGGTAGGAGTCGCTGACGATGAATCCGAGGCGCTCGGTGTAGAAGGGCAGCACCTTGTCCGGTTCATCGATCATGAACACGGTGTGTGTCATCTCGAGCGGCATCGCGGATTTGAAGAACTGGCCGCGCGTGTTGATTCGATCGGGCCTTCCCGGCGTGTTGAACTTGAGCTCGGGCGCCGTGATCGGCGTGCTGCGCCGGACGCGGAACGCGATCGCGAAGCCGAGCGGATCGGTCGCGTGCACGGTGCCGTCGTCGTCGATGCGCACGGGCCGGTCGCGCTCGAGCTCGGCCACGATGGCCTTCAAGTCGGCCGTCGATTGCACGCCGAACGTCGCCTCGCGTTGCGTGGCGCCGGGCTCGATCGGGGCGGGCAGCGTCGGATCGTCGGCGCGCTTGAGCTCGACGGTCCCGCCGTTCTTGCAGGTGAAGATCGTGGCGTCGCCGACGGTGGTCTCGGTGAGACCGAAGTCCGTCCAGAACCTGCGGGACGTATCGAGGTCCGTGATGCCGAAAGTCGCGCGATCGAGATTCGTGATGTTCATGCTTCGTCCAATGTAGCCACGTGCCGCTCCGCATTGTCAATCGCGCGGCCGGCCGCGCACGAGGCGCGTGGTATTCTCGATGCATGAGCAGTGCGAGCAAGCGGCGCATCGTCGTCGCGATGACCGGCGCGACGGGCGCGATCTACGGCGTGCGGCTGCTCGAAGAGTTGCGCAGCATCGGCGGCTTCGAGACGCATGTCGTGATATCGAAGGCGGGGTTGTTGAGCGCGGCGGCCGAGCTCGATCGCGGCCGCCGCGAGCTCGAGTCGCTCGGCGACGTCGTGCATGCCGAGAGGGACGTCGGCGCGAGCATCGCGAGCGGCTCGTTCAAGACCGACGGCATGATCATCGCGCCGTGCTCGATGCGCACGCTGGCCGCGATCGCGACCGGCGTGACGGACAATCTGATCGCACGTGCCGCGGACGTTTCGCTGAAGGAGCGGCGCCGTCTCGTTCTGATCGCGCGTGAAACTCCGCTCACGCTCGTGCACTTGCGCAACATGGTGACGGTCACGGAGATGGGCGCCGTCGTGTTTCCGCCGGTGCCGGCGTTCTACGCCAAGCTCGATAGCTTGGATGCGATGATCGATCAGACGGTGGGCCGCGTGCTCGACCTGTTCGGAATAGATTCGCCGCTCGTGCGGCGCTGGTCCGGGATTCGCGCTCCGGCGGACGAGTAGCGTTCGGCTACAATCGGCACGCCGCCGGGAGGTAACGGTCCAATATCGTCGGCGCGACGTAGGCGGCTGTGTTTCCGCCACCCGCCGTGCCGATCGGGTTCAAACCCGTCGGCGCCGGTGCGGTACCGCATCGCCACACGACGCTGTTGTCCACCGCTTCGTAAGGTGTCAGCGTCAGGCTCTCGCCGTTGATCGCGGGGTTCGCGTCATTGCCGTAGGTTATGACGAGCGTGCCATCGACGACGTCGACCGACGCGACGTACACGCCGGACGTGTCCGCGGGTAGCGGGGACATCCCCGCATCGGTGCGGTCCGCAGGCGCTTCGCCGTCGACGTGGAACGCCTCCGAGACCGACGCTTTGGCGCGCGACACGAGGTTGAGGCCCTCGGTTACCTGGGCGCGGACCGTATAGTCCATGTAGGCCGGAATTGCGATGGCCGCCAGAATGCCGATGATCGCGACGACGATCATCAGCTCGATCAGCGTGAAGCCGCGGTCGCGGACCGAAGCGTTGTTTGGAATCATGGCCATTTATTTGCGCCTAGTACCCGGCCGCTCTAGGGCGGCGGCCTGCGTCCTGACACCCACTCGCCCCACTATGAAGCAAGACGTATGCCAACCGCGTAACGGCGCGCCGCTGCGTGCCGGTGAGCTCTTTATGTCGAGTGATTGTGACGCCGGACGTCACTTCTTACGCGTGCCCCGTCATCCGGCAGATTAAGTCGCGGAACTACCTCACGCGCCGCCGTTCGCGCGTCCGATCATGGAAAGAAATTCGGCGCGCGTACGCGGATCCGAGCGGAAGTGACCGAGTAGTTGGCTCGTGATCATCGACACGCCGTGCTTGCGGATGCCTCGCGTCGTCATGCATTGGTGAGTGCCTTCGATCACGACGCCGACGCCGCGCGGTTTCAGCACGTCTTGGATGCAGTGAGCGATTTGCGCAGTCAGCGATTCCTGCACCTGAAGGCGTCGAGCGAATGTCTCGACAACTCGCGCGAGCTTGCTGATGCCGACGACCTTGCGATCCGGAAGATAACCGATGTGCACCTTGCCGATGATCGGTGCGAGGTGATGCTCGCAATGCGATTCGAAGCTGATGTCGCGTAGCACGATCATCTCGTCGTAGCCGTCGACCTCTTTGAACGTGCGCCGCAAGAAGTCGAGGGGATCGTCGTTGTACCCACCGAACCAATCCTCGAACGCGCGCACGACGCGGCCCGGAGTGCCCACGAGACCTTCGCGCTGAGGGTCGTCTCCGATCCACTCGAGCAGCGTGCGCACGGCTGCCTCGGCGCGTTCGCGCGAGGGCTTAGGTTTGCGTGCCTTGGCACGTCCTGGCGATCGGCGTCGGGCCACGGGTGCGTCTTTAGTTTGGAAAGGGGTGGGCAGTCTAAGTCTGCCTCGCGGGGTGGTGCAACCCGAGGGCTGCTGGCATATTGACCCGCCAATCCGTCAGGCCGCCGCACAGCATGGGAGCCCGCCACATTCTGCAGTCGTTTCGTGCCTGGCGCGCGGCCGGCGAACCACTCGTGCTCGCGACCGTGTACGAGACCGCGGGCTCGACCTACAGCAAGCCGGGCCACCGGATCGTGATTGCCGCGAACGGCGACTATCGCGGCTTGGTCAGTGGCGGCTGTCTCGAGGGTGACCTCGCCGAGCGCGCGCGCGGCGTCGCCGCGAGTGGTGAAGCGCTCGCCGTCACCTACGACTTGCGTGACTCGGCCGATGACTTATGGGGCCTAGGCATCGGCTGCAACGGGTTGTTGCGCGTATTTCTGCAGCCGCTATCCGCGGCGAACGACTATCAGCCGTTCGCTGCGATCGCGGAGTGCCTGGCCGGCACTGCGGAAGCCTGCGTCGCAACGATCATCGAGAGCGCCAACGGCGAGCTGCCCGTCGGTGCGACGTCGATCGTGACGACTGCGCACGCGCACGTGCATGGCGCCGCGCGCGGCGGGGCCGAGCAGCTCGCGGCCGCGGCCAGCGCCTCGCTCGGAGTCGCGCACGCGCGTCTCGCGCGCGCCAATGAGTGCACGATCCTCGTTGCACCGCTGCGTCCGATTCCGCAGCTGCTCGTGCTCGGCGCGGGACTCGATGCGGTGCCGCTCGTGAGCATGGCCGCCGAGCTCGGTTGGTTCGTGACGGTCGCGGATCATCGACCGCACTACATCGCGCGCGGCGGCTTCGAGCGCGCGGAGCGCGCGGTGTTGGTCGAGCCCGATCGGTTGGCCGCGGCTCTTCCGCTCGACATCTTCGATGCGATCGTCGTGATGACGCACCACCTCGCGACCGATCGCAAGTATCTCGCGCAGCTTGCAGACGTCGATTGCGATTATCTCGGCGTGCTCGGCCCGCGCGCGCGTCGCGAGCGATTGCTCGCGGATCTTGCCCGACGCCGCCCCGCGCCTGCGCGAGCGACTGAAGGGTCCCGTCGGCCTCGACATCGGCGCAGATTCGCCAGAATCGATCGCGCTCTCCATCCTGGCCGAGCTTCACGCGACGCTTCGCACTCGCTGAAGAGGGTACTTCGTCGGCCGGCGGCGGGCGGCTGCAGAGGGCCCCTTCCGAGACACGCCGGAATAGCGTCCCTGCGGCTCGGCGGCGCACATCCCTGTGCGCCGACGGTCTCGGAAGGGGCCCTCTGCATCCACCCGCCGCCTACGACAACGTGCAGCGCGGCCGCGCGACGCGGTTTCAGCTGACGATGCCGTAGGCGAGCGCTTGTGTGCCGAGTACCCCCGCCGAGACCGTGTGCGCACAGGGATGTGCGCACACGAGCCCCAGGGACGGTCTTCCGGCGTGTCTCGGCGGGGGTACTCGGCGCACAAGCGCTCGCCGGTCGACGAAGCAACTCTTGAAGAGCTAGTAGGTGGAGCCGCGCTGCGCGTCGTCGTGCATCTTGATTAGGAAGGAGCGGATCGCGGGCTCCGCTTCGTCGGCGCTCATCAAGCGCTGCTCGACCACGAGCTTCGCCATGTCCTTGATCGACCGGCGCCCGTCGATCAGAGACATCAGGAACGCGTGGATCCGCGACGCCAGCGCCTGATTCTTGAACGACTCGTTGAGCGGCACGGGCTCCGTGCCGCGCACCAGCCACTCCGGCAGCGCTTGATAGCGCGCGACCTTCTTCACGTCGCGCTGCTTCTGCGCGGACCAGCAGACCACGCGCTCGCGCCGCCCGTGGCGGCTCGCGGGCGAGCTCAAGTACGGAATCTCGCGCTCTTCGATCGAGACGGCGCCGAAGCCGTTCTCCTCGAGCGCGGCGACGCACTCGTCGATGCCGTAGCGAGCCGTCGGATCCGCGTGATGAAAGCTCAGCGAACCGAAGTTCAGCCAACGGCCGCCGTCGTCGAGCAGCGCATTCACGCGCGCGCACAGAGCGTCGAAACGCTCGGGCAGGATGTCGACGAGCCACGGCGTCACGACCGTGTCGAACGCGCCGCGGCGAAACGGCGGCCTCAGCACGTCGGCGAGCACGTGATATAGCCCGGCTCGCGCGGGCGCCGGTGCCGCGAGCGTGCGCAGAAGTGCGTGCTCGCGCGGATTGCGCGGCGCGAGCGGAAACTCGTAGAGCTCGACGTGCTCGCCGGCCGAGACGCGTTTCGCGACGAGCGACAACAATGGATTGAAGTCGAGCGCGACAGTCACGCTCGCGGTCGTGCGCTGATGAAAATCGTACGCGAGCCGGCCCGCGCCGGCGCCGAGCACCAGCACGCGTCCCGGCGTGGCGCCGCCGAGCGCGCGCGCGAGCAGGTCGAACGACGCGTCGTTCTCGGCATCGCCCCAGCACCAGTCGCGATGCAGATTCGGATAGTAAGTCGTCAGGCCCTGGTCCGGCGGCAGGCGTGTCCGCAGCGCGAGATAGGCCTCGATCGGCGCCGTTTGCCGGTCGATCTCGAGCGGTGCGAGCAGGGATTTCAGTCGGGACGCTTGATCCGCCGTCGCGCGTTGCAAGGCGTCGATCCGCGCGCGCGTCGCGGGTCGCAAGTCGGGCGCCGCGAGCGCAGTCGCGAGCTCGAGGCGCTCGCGCTCGAGCCGCTGCAGCGAGAAATGCAGACGGCCGCGCCATTCGCCGAGCGCCGCGTTCGGCTCGGCGAACAGCCACGGAATGTCGGCGACCGGCGCGAAGTCGACGCGGCATCCGGCGCATCTCCACGTCGCGCGCCGTCGCCGTCGAGCGGCCGGTCGCAGCGAGGGCAGGCGATGAGATCGCGGAGGTCGTCGACAGTGCTCATGCGAATGGTCGCGTGTGGTTCGCGTGATCGTGGCCGCGAACGGCCGTCGTGGCCCGTGCACGGATCACGTTATGTGAAACCAGCGGGCCGAAAAAAGAAACGGTTACTCAGCCGTCCCTGGCCGAGTAACCGTTGTACGAACACCGCTCAGAGGAACCGCAAACTCCGTTTCTGATGCCGAGCTCGTTCGTCCGCTAAGCGATCGGAGCGAACGCGATGTACCGATCGAGCAGCGCGTTGTCGCCGAGGCCGTGGTTCGGGAACAGCGTCGCGAACTGGCCCTGATCGCCGTTCAGCGCCATGTAGTTCAGGAGAATCATGTAGACGAGCAGGTTCACGTTGTTCGCGCCGGGCGTGCCGGAGCGCACGACGTTGCCGTCCGCCGAGAACGCGCCGAGCTGCTGGTGCTGCGCGGCCGTCAGGCCCTGCGCTCGTGAGCAGCTGCGCGGGCGCCCGCGGCGGGTTGTAGACGAGGAAGAACGGCGACGCCGTGTCCTGGTTGTCGCTGACCCACTCGCCCTTGCCGCGGCCCGCGACCGAGTTGTCGATCACGCCGTTGCTCGACAGCGAGCCGTCGCTGAACACGTACATCATGACGGGCTTTTGCCTGATCATGGCGTACGCGAGGACCGCGCCCATGCAGCGTCCCGCGCGGAAGTCCTTCGTCTCGCCTTCCTGACGCTTGCCGCCGTGATAGTCGTAGCCGCCCATCGTGATGCAGCCGGCGCCCGCGTAGCCGTCGATCACCATCTTCATGACCGAGGCCGTCTTGCGGAACTCG
The DNA here is from genome assembly GCA_963741255.1 of uncultured Gammaproteobacteria bacterium. Lineage (GTDB taxonomy): Bacteria > Pseudomonadota > Gammaproteobacteria > Steroidobacterales > Rariloculaceae > FEN-1219. The sequence goes on from CAVUHM010000007.1 coordinate 138,690, forward strand.
TTGCCGTCGGTGCCGCCCGCGTCGAACTCCGCGGTCGGTGAAGATGCCGCGGCGCGCCGACGATGTCCGTGTCCGCGGCCGGGTTCAGCACGACGTTGCCGAACGCTTCCTTGGTGTACGCGGCATCGAGGTAGCCGCACTTCACGAGCTCCTCGACGACCTGATCGCGCGTGAGACCGGCAAGCCCGTGGACACGTTGTTGTCCATCTTCCGCTTGCTGATCCGATAGATCGCCTCCGTGTACTGGCGACTTCGTCCTCGTGCACGAGCCGCCTCGGCCGGTCGCTCGTGCCGACGAGGCCCGTCACGTCGCTCGGCCGGTCGACCTTCGTCGGCCGGAACTCGGGATTGATCATCATGGCCGGCGCCATCGAGTTGCCGCCCGAGTCCGAGTTCGACGAGCCGATCAACGTCAGAATCGAGCCCTCGGCGCCGGCCTTCTGGAGGCCGTACAGCGGATTGTGCGGATTGTTGCTCGTGTCGTTCTCGGAGCGCGCCGGGATCACGGCGCCGTTGGTGTTCGCGGCAATGGCGGCCGCATTGCCCCTGAAGCTCGTATACATGCCGCGCAGGAACGCGCTGTCGCTGTGGAACGCGAGCCCGAGGCTCGTGTCCGTGTGATCGCCGTTGCTCGTGCCCGTCGCGCTCGCGGCTACCTCCGCGACGCCGGGGACCTGGTCGCCCGGTATGCCGAGCTTGCTGTAGCCGGCCGTCGACAGCGTGTCGAGCTGGCCGAGCGCGCCGCCGCTGCCGACGAGCACGTTCGAGCCGGCGAGGTTCGCGCCGCCCGCGAGGTCGAAGCAGATGAACGGAATCTTGCCCGCCGCCGGTGCGACGCCGCAACCCAGCAGGTTCGCATCGACGCTGCAAGTCGGGCGCGAGCTGCGCGAGGGCCTGCGCGGCCGAACAGGCCGGCCGTCAGCACGCGTCGCACCGCCCGTCATGAATCCTTGCCCGATCAGCTCACGCCGCGTCATCGGGCGCCGATGGTTGTCGTGGCGCTGCGGCGCGTCGGGGTGCCGGAGCTTGCGTTTGACTCTGATCAGCATGGTCGTTACCTCTGCGTCGAAGCTCAAATCACTGAACCAGCATCGCGGCGCTGCCCACGACCGAGGCACAGACGGCTTTCGCGATGTTGCGCGTACGGGCCGCGTCGTTGCTTTCACGCCGGGCAGGCGTTCAGCAGGCCCGGCGCGTCCGCCCGAATAGCCGTTCACCAACTGACCCAGCTCCGCGGACCGTGGGTCTTGTCCGGCTGATGCGCGAGCTGCGTTACGCCGAGCACGCGATCGAGCAACGGATTGAACAGCATCGTTCTCGTCCGCGGGGAACGCCGCAGCCGGCGCCGCATTGAAGTCGAAGCCCGGGAACATCGCGTTGCGAGCCGGGTTCGCGGTTCTCCATGAGCGCGTGGCAGTACTCGATCGCGAGCTGACGCGATCGCTGCCTGATGCGACGACACGAACGCCTCGGCCGACGGGATCGCCGGCAGCGATTGCCGGACCTCGCGCCATCGTCGCGAGCACGCCCGGATCGTTCTGGCTCACGCCCGTGATCTCGGCCATCGAGGCGCTGATCTCGTCGAACGTGCGCACGCCGATCGCCGACACCGCGGTCCAGATCCTGCGGCGTCGGCGCCGGCGGAACCGGCGGCGGCGGCCGGGTGTAGGTGTTCGTGCCGAGCACGTCGAACGTCAGGAAGAACTCGTCTTCGTCCGGACCCTTTTCGAGCGGCAGCACGGTGCCGAGGTTCGTCAGCGACTGGCCCGTGGCGGCCGAATACGCGGTGCCCGTGATCTGCGTGTCGAGATACGAGTACGCCTGGCCGACATGCGCTTCCGCGCCGTTCAAGCCCACGCGCATGCCGCGGATGCTCAGGCCCGCGGGCTGCGCCGTGCCGTCGAGGCTGATGAAGAACGGCTTGCGGAACATGTAGCCGTAGCTGTCGAACTGCGCCGCCTCGACCACGATGAAGCTGTCGTTGATGTTCGTGAGGTGCTCGATGCTGAACATCAGGAAGAACTTCTCGCCGACGCCGGCCTCGTAGTTCTGCTGAATCTGCTCGGGCGTCAGCACGCGGTTGTGGACCGCGACGAGACGGATCACGCCGTTCCACATCCGATTGCCGGACACCTCGTTGCCGAGCACGAACGCGTAGGAGTTGTCCCAGTTCGTGACGGTGCCGCCCGGCGCCGGGTCGAGCGACGCGACGAGCACGCCGTCGACGTAGATTCTGCGGCCGGCCACCGGGTCGAACGTCGCGACGACGTGCTGCAGCGACGCTTGAAGCACTTCGTCGGCGTCCGGCGTCGACAGCTGCGGGTCGCCGTTCGCGTTCGTACGGTCGCTACGGTTGAAGAAGTCGTAGTTGTACATCGTCTGACCGAGATTGAAGTTGCGGTTCGTCAAGCTCGCCGAGTAGCTGACGATGCGCATGTCTTCCTGCACGACGTTGCCGGGCGTGACCCAGGCCTCGATCGAATACTCGCCCGTGGCCGCGATCAGGTTCTTGAGCTTCGCGCTCGAGCCGGTCGAGGCTTGCGCCTTACCGCCGGCGAAGTTCAGGCCCCAGCCGCCGAACCACTGCACGCTGCCCGAGAGCGTGAGATCCATCGCGGGATCGACGCCGCTCGTGTCGTACGCGGTCGCGCAGGCGCCCGTGATCGAGGTGCCGCAGGCTCTGGCCCGTCTTGAACTCGTACAGAGCGATGACGTTGGCCTCGTAGCGGTTGCCGCCCGAGGCGATCGTGCCCTCGTATAACGTCGTCGCGCGGCTCGTGATCAGGGCCGGGTCGACGTTCGTCGGCGCGACACTGTTCGCGAACTGCTGGATCTGCGCCTGCATGGCATTCGCGTCGTTCGCGCAGCTCGCCGTCCAGCAGTTGTGGAACTCGTTACGCAGCCGCAGCACCAACCGCGATAGCGCCGGGTCGTCGAGGTTGATCTTGGACTTCGCGGCCTCGTACGCGATGGCCAAGGGCATCGGCGTCGTCCGGCGGAGGGCTTTCGGCGAAGAACGGCTGCTGCTTCAGCGCCGTGTCCGACGCGTGGCAGTCGAGCACAGTTCTGCGTCGAGCAACGGGTACACGGTCGTCGAGAACAGCAGGCCGCCGTCGTTCGGGAAGTTCTTGCTCGTGCCCGGCGCGCGGAGCACCGGCGGCTCGAGCTCGATCGTGCGCGAGCCGCCCGTCGCGGCCGCGCCGGCCCAGTTCGTGATCCAGGTCGTCAAGATGTCGGCGCACGCGGCGTTGCTGGCGAGCCAGCAGTTGTGGCCGCCGCCGACCTTCGTGACCATCATCGAGTCCGCCGGCGACGCCAGCAACGCGACGCTGTTCGCGGCGGCATACGCAAGGTTGATGTCGTCGTGGCGAGCGAACATCGGCGCCTGACCGCCGGTCTCGCTGTGGCACGAGCCGCAGCGGTTGTTCGCCTGGATGTTGTCCCAGAGGTTGATCTTGAAGCTCTGCACGTCCGGCAGTTTGCGGAGCCGGGACCGTTGTAGTTCGCGGTCGGGCCGTTGTTGCCGGTGCCCGGCGTTTGCTCGACCGGGGCGCCGCTGCCGCCGCTGCAAGCGCTGAGTATGCTGAGCGCGAGGGCCGCAAAAGCGACGCCGGCGCCTCGCGATACGCGGACGCTCGAACGGCGGTGCGCGGCGTCAACGGCCGGCGACTCGACAAGATTCACGGTTGCGTGCTGCATCGTCCTAACTCCCTGGCGCCTGGGCTAGTTGCCCATGCAATAGCCGGCCGACTCGGCAAAGACCTGCTTCAGATTGAAGTTGTTGTTGCGGAACGTGGTGGTCATCGCCGCGAGCTGGTCGCGGTCGTCTTGGTCCACCGCGTCGCGCAAGCACACGGTCTTGAATACCTTCTGCACCTGGCACTGAGCGAACGCGGTGGTGCTCGCGAGCTCCGTGCCGAGCGACTTCGCGCCGTTGCCCTGGCCGGGCAACGCCGAGCTCCAACCGATCAGCGAGTTCTGGCCCTGACGCCAGTGGTTGTGCCACGAGTCGTCGGGCGTCACGAAGCCGTCCGGGAACGTCGTGTCGTTGTTGAAGTATTTCTCGTGAACGGTGCCCGCCGAGTAGACCATCCGCTGCGCCGTCTCATCGAACGTGTAGTACGCGAACGCTTGCGCGAGCGGGTCCATGCCGGCGTGGCAGCCGATGCAGTTGTTCATGAACACGCGGCTGTCGCCGCCGGGGCTGCGCGACACGTCCTGCCGGATGCGGTCCGGCGCGATCGAGGTGTCGTGCACCTGCTCCATGTCCATGCACATGTGGTTCATCAGCGTGAAGCGGAACATCGCGCGGTTCGTGCCCGCGATGAAGAACGCTTCGGACGCGGCACGCGTCGTGATCACACCCGCGGTCGCGCCATCCGGCGTACCGTAAATCGCGGTCTGCGTCGTCTGGGCGAGCTCGCTCTGATTGAAGTTGGGCTCGCGCATCCGGGTCTCGAGCGCCTCGTAGTGCGCGTTGCTCGTCGCCGTCGGCGCCGGCGAAACGCTCGGCGCCGTGTATAGCAGGTTGCCCGAAAGCATCTGATTGAACGGCACGTTGTCGCGAACCATGCCCATCACGAGCGTGACGTAGTCGTTCAGCGGCACGAACGCGTTCGAATCGCGATTCGTCCACGGCGCCGCGAAGTTCTTCAGCGTCACCGCGTAGAAGTTTGGATTGCTCATCGCGATGTTCGCCGCGGCTGTCGGGTTGCGCAGGCAGCACGGCCTGCCATCTGATCCAACGTCGCCTCGTCGGCCGGCACGCCGGCGAGACGATCGTGAATGCGCGCTGCTTGCTCGCGCGGTCCGGCGAGAGCGATCGATACACCGCTCAGTATCAGAGCGAGCGTAACGAAGATTCGCCAAATCCACGTGTGGCTCAAGAGCGCAAACGTCGGCGTCATGTGCATCTTGTTACTCATCGCGATCGTCCAATTGGTTGATGGTCGCCCCGAAGTGGACGGCACTAGACCATAAAAAAAAATCCCGCGTAATGTGGGAAATCACAGACGTCTCAAAAGAGCGACGATTCGGTCGGAACGTAGTCGGCGTGTAAGCTCCTGGCGTTGTTCGAACGCACCAGTTCGCGAGAGACCGACGTCACAACGGGTTCTTAAGTGAAATCTCCTGCGCCGGTGCGTGCGTGCGATGTGACGACAAGGAGACGTCGTTCACAGTTTGATCGGTGAGGTGATCCGGAAGAGTTCTGTGATCACGTTAACGGTAGACGGGAGTGTCGATGCTCATGATTGCGGAGCGCCGACATTACGTCGCATGGTCACGCGATGGGTCGCGGGATTATGCCAACGACTGTCGCGTTGAAAGTTTCTCGTGTCGCGACAGTTTGGAGTCGACCGTTGACGTACATAGCAGAGCTCGGAAGGACCCTCTGGTAGGCCAAGGGTAATTGGAGAGGGATCTTCCATGAGCCACGAAACACGAAGTCTTGTTGCAGGCCGGTTGGCGCTCGAGCCGCCCGGTCTTGCTCGCGTTCGCGCTTGCGGCCATCGCGGCTTGCACCGGCAACGGTGACGGCAGCGTGGGCGTCGGCACCGGCCAGGATCCCGATCCTGTCGCGCCGGATTTCCCGATCGCCTACACGAAAGGTCCGTTGTTCGACGAGGACATGGAAGAGCTGCAGACCAACACGGATCTGCGCGACATTCTGCGGTTCGCGGTCGGCACGGATCTCTACTTGCGCGATCGCGCGTCGGCGACTGCGCCGGAGCGCAACATCACTGCGCGGTTCACGGAAGGGACCGGCGACGTGATGGGAGTCGAGATCTCGAGCGACGGCCGCAAGGTGCTGTTCGCGATGCGTGGTCCCGTCGACGAAGACCTCGATCTCGACGATCCCGATCAGCCGAGCTGGAACATCTGGGAGTACGTGATCGCGACGGACACGTTGCGGCGGCTCATCGTATCGGATCTCACTGCTCAGCAAGGCCACGACATTTCGCCGCACTACTTGTCGGACGGCCGCATCATCTTCTCGTCGACGCGTCAGCAGACGGCGAAGGCCATCCTGCTCAACGACGGCAAGCCGCAGTTCGACGCTCGCGACGAGGATCGCGACGAGCCGGCGTTCGTGTTGCACGTCATGCGCGACGACGGTCGTGACGAGTTCAAGCAAGTGTCGTTCAATCAGAGCAGCGACTACGAGCCGACCATGCTCGACAACGGCAAGGTGCTGTTCAGCCGCTGGGATCACGCCGGCAGCGTGAACGGCATTCATCTCTATACGATGAATCCCGATGGCACGGAGCTCGGGCTCTACTACGGCGCCGAGAGTCACCTCACCGGCACGAACAACGGCACGGTGCAGTTCGTCAGCGCGCGCGAGATGCAGGATGGGCGCGTGATGGCTATCTTGCGTCCGTTCGATCACCCCGGAGCTCGGTGGTGCGATCACGATCATCGATACGCCGACCTACGTGGAGAACACGCAGGCGGTCGCGAGCTCCGCAGGCATGGCTGGGCCCGGCGCAGACGGCTGCGACGCCGAATCAGGTTCGCACGGATCTCGAGCCGTCGCCGGGCGGGCGCTTCAGCTCGGCGTTCCCGCTGTGGGATGGCACGAACCGTGTGCTGACGACATGGGCGATTTGCCGCCTCGAGGAGCCCGACCCGGCGAACCCGACGGATCCTTTGGCGGTGGTGTACGTGCCGTGCACGCCCGAGCGCCTCGCGGTCACGAATCCGGTGCCCGTCGTCGCGCCGCCTCTGTACGGCGTCTGGATGTACGACCCCGCGACGCGCACGCAGCAGCCGATCGTGATCGGCGCAGAGGGAGTGTTGATCGGCGACGTCGCCGCCGCTCAGCCGCGCCGTAACCCGACGAACATTCCGGACAAGCTGCCCGGTGTCGACTTCGATGCCGATCTCGCGGCTGAGGGCGCCGGCATTCTGAATATTCAGAGCGTCTACGACATCGACGGAGTCGCGAGCGTGAACATCGCAAGCCACGGCCGATTCCGTGATCACTCCAGCCGCGAATCGTCCGGCGCGCTTCCTGCGCGTCGAGAAGGCCGTCGCGATTCCGGACGAGGACATCGTCGATATCGAGAACACCGCGTTCGGTCCGAACATCCAGCAAGGCATGCGCGAGATCGTGGCGTACGCGCCGATCGAGCCCGATGGTTCCGTGCGTGTGAAGGTGCCCGCGAACGTGGCGCTCGCCGTCAGCGTGCTCGACGCGAACGGTCGGCGCGTCACGGCGCGGCATCAGAACTGGCTGCAGGTCATGCCGGGGCAGGAGCTCACGTGCAACGGCTGTCATGCGCCGCACCAGCAACCTGTCGCATGGCCGCAGCAACGCGTTCAATTCCGTCTACGCGGGCGCGACGACCAACGGCGTGCCGTTCCCGAACACGGTCGGCGACGTTCTCGCCGGATGCCGGCGAGACGATGGCCGAAACGCGGACGCGCGTGAGCTGCCAGACCGATTGCGCAGCGCTCGAGCCGAGCGTCGACGTCGACATTCGACGGACGTGTGGACGGATCCCGCGGCGACGACGCCGAGCCCGTCGTTCTCGTATCTCTATACGAACCTGATCACGACGCCGCCGGCCTCAACGTCAACTGCATCGCGAACTGGACGCCGGCGTGCCGCATCGAGTCATTCACTACGAGATGCACCTTCATCCGTTGTGGAACACGCCGCGCCAGGTTCTCGATCCGATGACCAATGACGGTTCTCGAGGACCACACCTGCTCGCAGGTCGGGTTGCCATGCGCCGGTCAACGCGGCGAACCTGCCGATGGTGCCGGCCGGCCAGCTCGATCTTGACGATGGCCCGTCCGCCGACGAGCCGGATCAGTTCAACGCGTATCGCGAGCTTCTGTTCGCCGGACGACCGCCAGGTTCTGAACGGCGGGCGCTCGTGGACGAGCAGGTGCAGATCGGCGTCGACGCGATGGGCAACCCGATTCTCGCGCCCGTGTCGATCGGCGCCGTCGATGAGCGCCGCCGGCGCGCGCGCGTCGCGGTTCTTCTCGCTGCTTCGACGTCGGCGGCACGGGCTGCCCGTCGCGCTCGCACGTCGGCTATCTCTCGCCGGACGAGCTGCAAGCTGATCGCGGAATGGCTCGATATCGGTGCGCAGTACTACAACGACCCGTTCAGAGGTACCGGTGATGTAGATGCGGTGGGTGGTGACTCGTTCTGTCGCTGTGCCAGCTCTTCGTCGCAGCGACTGCGGCAGGCGCGGAACGGCCACACCGGAGGTCGTGATCGACGACCCGTACATCGATCTGCACACGGGGCCCGGTCGCGGCTATCCGATATTCTTCGTCGCGGAGCGCGGCGAGCAGATCGCGCTTTTGAAGCGCCGCACGGAGTGGTTCAAGGTCCGAGTGCTCGTGGCGAAGAAGGGTGGGTGCACTACGAGCAGCTCGACCACGACTTGAATCTCGACGGCGAGCCCTTCGACCTGCCTGCCGTCAGGGTTCGCCGAATATGCGGCGCGGCGTTGGGAGGTCGGCGCTATGTACGGAGATTTCGGCGGCGCGAACGTGATCTCGACATACGGCGCGTTCAACTTCACGCCGAATCTCTCGACCGAGCTGTGGGTGTCGCAAGTCGCTCGGGCGGTTCTCCGACAGTCAGCTGGTCACGATGAACATCGTGCACTAGATGTACCCGAGAATCGCGTGCGTCGCCGTATTTCACGCTCGGCGCCGGCATCATCAACACCACCCGAAGGCCACGCTGGTCGCGACGGTGGATCGACGGATTCGCTCGCGCAGGTCGGCGTAGGGATGCGCGCCTTATCTGACTCGCGCCGGTTCGTGTTCCGCGCCGAGTACAAGGCGCACGTCGTGTTCACGAGCCGCGATGACAACGAGGAAGTACGGGAATGGAAGGCAGGTTTCTCGTTCTTTTTCTGACGCTGACGCTCGTCGTCGGGACTCTCACGGGCTGCGGCCGTGATCAGGCTCGTGCGCGGAGACGAGGCGGCCAGCCGCCCGTGATCGAGCCGGACGTCGAGCGGCGTGAAATCGAGCCGGCCAAGATCGACACCGAGGACTTCGAGGTCGGGATATTCGCCGGGCGAGATCAGCGTCGAGGATTTCGGCGTGAACACGGTCTCCGGCGGACGATTCGCCTATCACGTGACGGAAGAGTTCTTCGTGCGAGGTCGACGGCCGGCCAGGCGGATACGGAGCTCACGAGCTTCGAGCGCTTGAGCGGCGCTGCGCAGTTGCTCACAGACGAACAACGCCAGTACTCCTACTATAACGTGTCGCTGGGCTACAACATTTTCCCCGGCGAGAGCTTCGTCGGCGGCGAACGGTCGTTGAACACGTCGACGTACGTCATCGGCGGCGTCGGCAAGACCACGTTCGCCGGCGACGATCGCTTCACGGTGAACCTAGGGATGGGGATACGACTGATGCCGCTCGATTGGCTCGCCGTGCACGCCGACATTCGCGATCACATTTTCGACATCGACTTGCTGGGGCAGGAGAAAACGGCCCACAACGTCGAGGCGCACGTAGGCGTCACGTTTTTCTTCTAGGCACGACTCGGAGGTCAGCATGTTGCGCGCGTTTTCCGTCTTCATCGTGACCGGCCTCGTCGCATCGTTCGCGTGGGCCGCGACGCTGACCGGCCCTGCGCCCGGATTCACGCTCCAATCGCGCGACGGACAGCAAGTGTCGCTCGCGAGCCTCAAGGGCAACGTCGTGATGGTCAACTTCTGGGCGACGTGGTGCGTGCCGTGCCGGCAGGAGATGCCGCATTTGCAGGCGATCTACGAGCGTTACAACAGCTTGGGGTTCGAGCTCCTCGCCGTGAACGTCGAGGACGATCCCGAGGGTGCGCGCAAGTGGCTCGCGGAGACGCCGGTGACGTTCCCGGTTCTGTTCGACCCGAAGAACGAGGTCAGCAAGCTCTACAAGGTCGTGTCGATGCCGAGCACCGTCATGATCGCTCGCGACGGCACGATGCGGTTCATCCATCACGGCTACAAGCCCGGCTACGAGGGCGAGTACCAGACGCAAGTTCGGGCGTTGCTGAGGGAATAGCTTCATGAGCGCAACGAAAACACGTTCGATCGCGCGAGGCGTGATGCTGGCCGCGCTGGTTGTCGCAGCCTCCGGCTGCAGCGTCGAGCCGTGGGTCAAGCCCTACGAGCGCGACCACCTCGCCGATCCGATCATGTCGTTCGATCGAGATCCGGTCTCGAGCTCGTACACGGGCCACGTGTACGAGGCGCGCGAAGGCGCTCGTGGCGCTACGGGTGCCGGCGGCGGCGGTTGCGGCTGCAACTAAAGGGAACGCGTGAAGCGCATCGTCGTAATCGCACTGTTATCGCTGGCCGCAATCCGGACCGGCATGGCAGGCGTGCTGCCCGAGGATCGGGCCGACGTGCTCTTGCACTCGTACGATGGCGGCGGCGTCACGATTCAAGGTCCGTCCGTGCTCGTGCGCAAGCAGTTCGCGCAGAAATTCTCGGTGTCCGGCAACCACTACGTCGACAAGGTCAGCAGCGCGTCGATCGACGTCGTGACCACGGCGAGCCCCTACGAGGAAGAGCGCAAGCAGAACTCGGTCGGTCTCGACTATCTGCACGACCGCTGGATGATGAACGTCGGGTTCACGAGCAGCGAGGAGAACGACTACAAGGCCGAGACGTTCAACTTCGGCATTAGCCAGGACATCTTCGGCGATCTGACGACCGTCTCGCTCGGCTACTCGCTCGGCAACGACGTCGTGGGTCGGCGCGGCACCACGTTCAGCGCAGACACGCAGCGCCAGCAGTATCGAATCGGCGTGTCGCAGATCCTGACCAAGGATCTGCTGCTCGGGTTGTCGCTCGAGACGATCACCGACGAAGGGTTTCTGAACAATCCCTATCGCCAGGTTCGCTATCTCGACCCGACGACACCGCAAGGCTACAGCTACGAGCCGGAGACCTATCCGCGTACGCGAACCAGCGACGCCGGCGCGCTTCGCTTGCGCTACTACTTGCCGTACCGCGCCGCGATACACGCCGAGTATCGCAAGTACGGCGACACTTGGGCCATCGACGCCGATACGTTCGAGCTCGGGTACACGCATCCGATCGAGGCCGGCTGGACGTTCGAAGGCAAGGTTCGCTCGTACTCACAGACCAAGGCCGATTTCTACAACGACTTGTTCCCGCGCTCGGAGTTTCAGAACTTCATGGCGCGCGACAAGGAGCTCAGCACGTTCACGAGCACGACGCTGCGGCTCGCCGCGAGCTACGACATCGTGCGCGGCGGATGGAAGTTCGTCGAACGCGGCACCGTCAACGTGATCCTCGATCACATGCTGTTCGACTACGAAGACTTCCGCGATCTGCGCGTGACCGGCGTGACGCCGGGCACGGAGCCGCTCTACAGCTTCGACGCGAACGTCCTCCAGGTCTTCGTCTCCTTCTGGTTCTAACGCTCGATCGCCGTCGCGTGACGCGACCGGTTGCGCGTGTCGCAGGCGCGATGGCGGCGTGAGAGAGGCTCCTTCCGGACACGCCGGAAGTGCGTCCCTGCGGCTCGGGGCGCACGTCCCTGTGCGCCGACGGCTCGGAAGGGCTCTCGCTCACACCGCCATCGCTTTTGGCGTGCGTCGCGTCGGGTGCACCGCGCTGCGCGCGTTCGCGGACCACCATCATCGTCAGGCGCGTGACCAACGCAAAAGCGAGGTCGGCACCTCAGCGTCGAGGGGTGTTCGCGAGACCGTGTGCGCACAGGGATGTGCGCACACGAGCCCCAGGGATGGTCTTCCGGCGTGTCTCGCGGACACCCCTCGACGCTGAGGTGACGGCCTCGCGCCTGTGATGCGCTCGACGCTACCAGCGAAAGAGGCGAGCGACAGTACCAGCGCGCGTAGGCGCCGCGCCTTGGCGGCAAGCTCGACGAAGCCGTCGGTGCCCGCGAGCGCGACGAAATCGCCGGACGTGTTCGTCGGGCGCGGCTCGGCCAGCAGCGTGCCGCGCTCGGACGACGACAGCGTCACGGGGATGAAGAGTGTCAGCGTCGGCGAAGCGTCGACGGGCGCGGTCAGCTCCACGAGCTCGCGCGGCGGCCCCACGAGCCCGGCTGCGTGGCGCAGCGCCGGCAGCAGATAGCGCGTCGCACAGACGAGCGTCGAGACCGGATTGCCGGGCAGCGCGAAAATCGGCTTGCCGCGCGCACTGACGCCGAACCACATCGGCCTCCCCGGGCGCTGCTCGACCTTGTGTAGCACGAGCTTCGCGCCGAGCTCCTCGAGAACCGACGGCACGAAATCGAACTGACCCATCGACACGCCGCCGCTCAGCACGAGCACATCGAGCTCCGTGTCCAACCGATCGATCGCGATCGCGAGCGCGTTCGCGTCGTCGCGCAATCGCGCACGAGTCACTTGCCCGAGTCGATGCTGATTCAGGCTCGCTTCGACGGCTCGATCGTTGGTCGAGCGAATTTGATGTGGCGCCACGGGCTTCCCGGCGTCGACGAGCTCGTCGCCGGTCGAGATCACGGCGACCTGTGGCAGCCCGGCGACGAGCGCGGTCGCGCGTCCCGCGCCGGCCAGCACCGCGATCTCCGGAGCGTTCAACAACGTGCCGGCTTGCAACACGCGGCTGCCCGCAATTCGGTCGCTGCCGCGCCGGTGCACGAACTGATCCGCTCTGACCGTGGCATCGGCCGTGATCGCGGCGGTGGCTCCGTGCCGCTGCACACGTTCGACCGGCACCACCGTATCGGTGCCGCGCGGTAACGGGGTGCCCGTCATGACCTCGACGCACTGCGCCGCTGCGGTGATTTCGAGCGGTGCGGCGCCCGCGGCCTGTGTTCCCACGCATTCGAACGCCCGGGTCCCTCCCGCCCAGTCCCGGTAGGCGATTGCGATACCGTCCATCGTCACCCGGTCGAACGGGGGATGGTCGCGTTCGGCGTCGATATCCTCGGCCAGCACCCGGCCCACGCAGGCTGCCAATGGCTCGTGCCGGGGCGGAAATCTCGGCATATGCTCGAGGATCGAGCGCTCTGCGTCGGCGGCTTCTGTCATATACGCGGAGGTCGTGCGATACCTGTTCCGGCTTGCGAGTGCGGGACTATACTAACCCTCGAGGAGGCGAGCATGGCCAAGGTCTTGTGCTGCGGCATCGCCATGTGTCTCTGGTCGAGCTTCGTGCTGGGCCAACGCTCATCCATACCCGAAATCTCCCAAGAGCAAGCGGACAACCGCACCGTGATCGGCGCGGCGAACGAATACCTCTCGGCCGGAGCCGAAGCGATTCGCGCGAAGCAGTACGACGACGGCATACGCTTGACGCTGATCGGGCTCGAACGTCCGACTTCGTCCCATGATCGCGCCGCGGCGTTGTCGAATTTGTGTGCAGCACATGCCGCGAAGAACCAACCCGATCCCGCGATCGGCTATTGCACCGACTCGCTCGCGATCAACGATCAGAACTGGCGCGCGTACAGCAATCGCGCTTACGCGTATTACTTGAAGCGGATGTTCGACGAGGCCGACACGGATCTCGACGTCGCGTTGGCGATCAATCCGAGCGCGCGGCAGATGCCGCAGATTCGCGGCATGATGAATGAGCGGCGGCTTCGCGGCCGAGTCACGATGGAGGAGCACCAATAGCTCCGTGGGCTCATAGCCTTGCGGTGGTCTGCGCTGCGGTCTCCACGGCCGCGGTGTGCGATGTCGCGCATGCGAGGGACATCGACCCGATCGGCACTTGGAGCTGCGTCGTTTGGGGTCACCCCGAGTTCGGCGACGAGCGCGTGCTTCTGAGCTTCGATACCACGGGCGTCGCGCGCCTAGCGCGTCTGGAAAACGAGGCCGTGCCGGCGTGGAACGGACTGACCGCATGGGTCTTGGAGAATCGCGAGATGCGCTTCAGCGATCCGCGCACGGGCCGCCAGTATCTGGCCAATCTTCGTCGCGACAACTTGGGAGGCACCTGGCGCACGCTCACGGCGACGGGCGGTTGGTGGTGTGGCGTGGCCGACATCGACGCGATCCCCGAGACTCGCGAGGAGCGGGCCGAGGTCTTGCCGCCGATATTGCCGCTCGTGACGGCCACACCGCGGTATCCGATCGAGGCGATTCGCGCCGCGAAGCAAGGGCGGGTGGTGACGTGCTTCTTCGTCGATGCCGGCAGGTCTCATCGTCGAGCCGGAAATGATCGAGCTTTCGGATGAAATCTTCCGCGCACCGGTGCTGACCGCGCTCCAGCGATCGCGCTACGAGGCGCGCGTGGCCGGGGATCAGTTGCGGCCCAGTTGCCGCAGCTACACATTCAGCCTCGATCGACTGGCACAGCACGAGATCGAGATCGAGATTCAGTAGCCTAGTTCGGGATCACGCGGGCGCGCGTGACGCCGACCTGAAATTGCGACGTCGACGTGAACGGTCCGAGCCCGGTTGCAAACCGGGTTGCGGTGCCGGGCTCCAGCCTGGCGATGTTTTGTCCGATCTCGCGGACGACCCCTTGCGAGTCGGCAAAACGGACGGCCACGACGACGTCAGCGACGGCGACGCCCGTCGGGTTGCGGACCTCGACGATGAGCTGCCCCGCGTTGTCGAGCCCACCGCGCGCGTCTAAGTACCTGCCGGGATTGCTCGGTAGATCGAGCCGCACGGTGGCGTCCTGCGCGGCTTGGCCCGCCGCGCTCGACGACGATGCCGCACGCCCGTAATGCTCGAGTGCCGCCTGTAGATCGCCGCGCTGCTCGGCGAGGGTGCCGAGCGCGTAATACGCGTCGGCCGTCGGCAGCAGCTCGACGCTGCGCTCGAGCTCCGTGCGCGACTCTTCCCACTGGCGCAGCTGCAGGTGCGTCAGGCCCTTCTGCAGGTAGTAGTAGAAGAAGTCGTCGTCGCGGTCGATCGCGTCGGCGTAGTGGCGAATGGCATCCGCGTACCGGCGCTGTTCCAAGTCGACGTCGCCGAGCAGCGCATGGACTTGCGCCTCGGCCGGCAGGAGACGTAGCGCTTCCTGACCGAATCGTTCCGCTTCCGCCGGTTTGTCATCGGCAATTGCCTTCCGGCCGTTGTCGTAGGCCTCGTACGCGGGCTGCCGCTGCCGAAGCGCGGCGGTCGCGGCCTGATACCGCTCGCGGCCGACGTCGCCGCCCGCCGGCAGGGTCGTTGCCGTCTCGCGATTTTTCTGCACGCGTTCCGTCGACGGTGGATGGCTCGCGAACAATGTTGCGAGGCGGCCCTGGCCTTCGCCGTCTTGATCGGAAAGGCGCACGAACGTTTCTTGCAGTGAAATTGCGGCGGTCGGGTCGTAGCCGGCCGCGGACATGTAACGCATTCCGTAGAGATCGGACTCGAGCTCGGCGCCGCGGCTGTTGCGCTGCGAGATCAGTTGCGCTCCGACGCTGGCGGCGCCGACCGCGAGGCCGCCGTAATCGTTTTGCTGCGCCGCGACCTGCGTCACGAGCAGCGCTCCTTGCAGCAACATGCCGCGCTGCATCGCGAGCGCGCCATGACGCGCAGCCGCGTGCACGACCTCGTGACCGAGCACGGCCGCGAGCTCGGCTTCCGATTGCAGCTCCACGAGCAATCCACGATTCACTGCAATTTTCCCGCCGGGTAGGGCCCAGGCGTTCGGCACGGAGTTGTTCAGAACCACGAACTCGTAAGGAAGGTTACGGTCGCTGACCGCAGCGACCTTTTGGCCGACGCTCGCGACGTATTCCGTAAGCGCCGGATCCAGGGCGTATTCACCGCCCTGCATTTGCTGCGACGGCGCGTACTGCTGCTGACCTATTGCGAGCTCCTGATCGGCCGACACGAGCGCGAGCTCTCGGTCGCCGGTGACCGGGTTGATGACGCAACCGGCGAGCGCGCCGATCGCGATCGCCACCGCGTGAGCTTTGTGCTGCCAGCGACTCATATGGTCATTGTCGGTTAAATCCGAGGTAAGTTCTCCGACTTTCTGGCTCGGACCCCGCCTACGAATTGAGTTTGGTGTCATGGTTGAACGACAATGCGCCGCCATGGAACCCGAAGACAATTCCGCACGCGGCCGCGACTTCATCAGCCAGTTCGTCGCGGACGACGTTGCCGCCGGCAAGAACGGCGGCCGCGTGCAGACGCGCTTCCCGCCGGAGCCGAACGGCTATCTGCACATCGGCCACGCGAAGGCCATCTGCGTCGATTTCGGCATCGCTCGGGACTACGGCGGCACCTGCTATTTGCGGTTCGACGACACGAACCCGGAGCGGGAGACGGAAGAGTTCGTCGAGAGCATCAAGCGCGACGTGCACTGGCTCGGCTTCGATTGGGGCGATCGTCTGCGCCACGCGTCGGACTATTTTCGCGAGATTCACGACTGCGCCGTCGAGCTGATCAAACGCGGTCTCGCGTACGTCGATCATCAGAACGCCGAGGACATCCGCAAGAACCGCGGCACTCTGACGGAGCCGGGCAAGAATAGCCCGTATCGCGACCGCTCCGTCGACGAGAACCTGCGGCTGTTCGCGGCCATGCGGGGAGGCGAGATCGACGAGGGCGTGTGTGTGCTGCGCGCGAAGATCGACATGGCCTCGCCGAACATCAACTTGCGCGACCCGACGCTGTATCGCATTCGCAAAGTCGCGCACCAGCGCACCGGCGACGAGTGGTGCATCTATCCAATGTACGACTACGCGCACACGCTGTCGGACGCGATCGAAGGCACGACACACTCGTTGTGCACACTCGAGTTCGAGGACCATCGGCCTCTGTACGACTGGTTCCTCGATCAGCTGTGGGCCGGCCGTCCGAGCCGTCCGCGGCAGATCGAATTCTCGCGCGCGAACCTGATGTTCACGGTCACGAGCAAGCGCAAGCTGAAACAGCTCGTCGACGACGGCCACGTGGAAGGTTGGGATGATCCGCGCATGCCGACCTTGGCCGGAATCAGGCGCCGCGGCTACACGCCCGAATCGATCGTCGAGTTCGTTCACCGGATCGGCACGACGAAGAAAGAGAAAGTGGCCGAGCTCGGTCAGCTCGAAGGCTGCGTCCGCGACGATCTGAACGAGCATGCGCAGCGCCGTTTCGCGGTGCTCGATCCTTTGAAAGTGGTGATCGACACCTATCCGGAAGGTCACGAGGAGTGGCTGGACGCCGCGAACCATCCGGCGAAGCCCGACATGGGCAGCCGCAAAGTGCCGTTCGCGCGCGAAATCCTGATCGAGCGTGAGGATTTCATGGAGAACGCGCCGAGCAAGTTCCACCGCTTGAAGCCTGGCGGCGAGGTGCGATTGCGCTACGGCTACATCGTGAAGTGCGAGCGTGTGGTCAAGGATGCGGACGGCAACGTCGTGGAGCTGCGTTGCAGTCACGATCCGAATTCGAGAAGCGGCTCGGAGGAGTCGGGGCGCAAGGTCAAGGGCACGATCCATTGGGTATCGGCCAAGCATGCGCGCCACGTCACCGTGCGGTTGTACGATCGGTTGTTCTCGGTGCCGTTCCCCGGCGATAACCTCGCGAAGGAGCTGAACCCGGACTCGCTGAAGCTCGTGAGCCGCGCGGCCATAGAGCCCGCGCTGGCCGAGACGCTGCCCGAGGAGCGCGTGCAGTTCGAGCGCCTCGGCTACTTCGTCGCGGATCGCGTATTGTCGAAACCCGGCGCGCCGGTCTTCAACCGTACCGTCACGCTGCGAGACTCGTGGGCGAAGCTCGAGCAGGAAGCGCTCGCCAAGCTGCCGAGCAACGACGACGTGGAGTGACCATGTACAAGCACAAGCACAAGCGCATCTGGCGTCCCGCACTGGCCGCAATAGCGGCCGCAACCGCTTTCGACGCGGCCAGTGAGGACACGATACGTTGTCGCAGCAACAGGCTCGTGAATGTCGGCATGCAGGCCGAACAGGTCGTCGGCTTGTGCGGTGAGCCGAAGAGTCGCAGCCAGGAGGACGTACCCGTGCGTGCGCGAGGCGCGGCCGGCGGTGCGATCGTCGTCGGCACCACGCGGGTCGAGCGGTGGACCTACTCGCGCGGCCAGGGCCAGTTCGATGCATTGCTGTCGTTCGAGGACGGCAAGCTCGTTCGCATCGACATCCTCACGACCCGGTAAGGGCGCCGCCGCGTTACGCCAAGGAGGCGATCATGTCCGAGCATCGAGCGACGATTGACTGGCGGCGCAGCAGCGCCGATTTCACGTATCAGAGCTACAACCGCGCCCACGATTGGCGGTTCACGGCGGCGACGGTCCCCGCTTCGGCGACGAAGGAGTATCGCGGCGACGAGAGCCGCGTGAATCCCGAGGAAGCGCTCGTCGCCGCGCTGTCGTCCTGCCACATGTTGACGTTCCTCGCGCTGGCCGCGAAGCACAAGTTATCGCTGGATTCCTATCGCGACGAAGCGGTCGGCGTGCTCGAGAAGAACGCGGCCGGCAAGCTCGCGATCACGCGCGTGATCCTGAGACCGAAGATCGCCTGGTCTTCCGGCGTGACGGTCGCAGCCGAGCTGTTGGCGAAGCTGCACCACGACGCGCACGAGAACTGTTTCATCGCGAGCTCGGTGCACACCGAGGTGACCGTCGAGACTGCGTGACCGTCCGCGCGCCTGCGCAGCGCGGCAATCAGCTATTCATCGCGCCGCGAAGGCCACTTTCTTGTAAAGAGTCTGCGCGTTGCCGCCCGGATCGTACTTGGCTTTCAGCGTTCGATACGCTGCGCCGTTGTACAGCGCGTCGAACTCGGATTCGCTCAAGAACGACGACGAGTACAGCATCTTGATGCCGCCCAAGTCGAAGCACTTCCGGTCCAGGATCTTCGTGTAGTGGAATGGCGCCATGCCCTCGGGCCGCCGCACTTGGCAATAGCAGCCCAAGTTGAAGTAGAGCTCGTTCGGCTGAATGGGATACAGAGTCGGCCGGCGCGGCGCTTTGATCGGCACCGCGGCCCACGGCCGCCCCGCGAGATCGACGTTGTCGATCGCGAACCGGATCAATTCCTCGCCGTGCTCCCACGGCACTTCCCAGTCCTGGATCAGGGGTTCCATGCGGTCGTCGCGAATGCCGACCTTGCCGAGCGCCTTGGCTTTCAGTGCAACGTACTTCGTGTAGAACGCGGAGTTGCGCCACTGCTCGGGCGCGTAGCGTCGAAATAGATCGAAGAAGCCCGTTTCGGGCACGTTCCAGAACCAATCGGGGTCGTAGCGGAAGATGTAGTCGAACGTCTTCAGGTAGATGTCCCGGCGCGTTTCGACGAGCCGATAGAAGACGTGTCTGCGCACGATGTCGTCGCACTCGGGCACCTTGTCGACGAATCGACCGGTCATCAGAAAGAACCGGTTGTCCTCGAAGAACAACCCCTCGACAAACGCAAGGTCCGGGGACAACGTCGCGACGTGCATCGCGGCGAGGTATGCCTCGACGTCGCGGTATTTCTGCATGTGCAGGTGCACGTATGGCTTCGCGGGGTGCAGCGCAATCTTCGCGCGCAGGATGTAGCCGAGCGTGCCGTACGAGTTCGGCAGGGCGTCGAACAAGTCTGCGTGCTCGTTGTCGGCGCGTGCAGTGACGACACGGCCGCCGGGTAGCAGCACGTCCGCCTCGCGGAGACCGTCGTGCACGAAACCATAGCGGAAACATGTCGACTCGATGCCGATGCCTACCGTCGCGCCGCCGACCGTGATGTGCTTGAGCTCGGGGGCCACGAGCGGCAGGAAACCGCGCGCGAGACACTCGCGCACGACGGTCTCGTACGTCGTGAGGCCCTCGACCTCGACCAAGCGCTTCTGCGCGTCGATGTCGAGAACGTGGTTGAACTCACCGAGCGACAGCCGCCGCGTAGCGGCGCCGCGCGGCTGATAACGGAACAGATTCGAGATCGTCGACTTCTGTAAACGCAGCGGCCCCGAACCGCTTTGCCAGTTGCTCGTGAGCTCCGCTACCTTCTCTGCGTAAGTGCTAGGGGTGGTCGCGATAGACATGCGCGCGAGTCCACGGAACGGTCTTCGCGCCCGTGCGCGCGTAGACCACCTGGAACAGCTGGAGCTTGCCCGCGAGGAACGCCGCGATCGAGCCGACCAGATACAGTCGCCACGCGCGTACAAAAGTCTCGTCGAACATCGTGCGTACGGCCTCGACGTTCTCTTCGTACCGCTGCAGCCACCACTCGAGCGTCTTCGCGTAGTGCAGCCGAATGTTCTCGACGTCGAGCACGGACAGGCCGTTCGGCTCGAACATGTCCATCATCTCGCGCAAGGTCGGAGGATACGCGCCGGGGAAAATCCGTTTGTCGATCCACGCGTTCATCGGTGCCGGTTTGTCGCGGCCGATGCTGTGCACGAGGCCGCGCCCTTCCGGCGTCAGCGCGCGCTTCATCAGCGCCCCGAGCTCCGGGTAGTTGCCCTTGCCGACGTGCTCGAGCATGCCGATCGAGACGAACGCGTCGTACGTGCCCGTGAGATTCCGGTAGTCGTCCTCGACGAACTCGACCAGGCCATCCAATCCGCGCTGCTTGGCCCACGCCCGGGAATGCGCGATCTGCTCCTTCGAGATGTTGAAGCTGCGCACGCGCACGCCGTAGTTCTGGGCCATGAATAGCGCGAACCCGCCCCAGCCGCCGCCGGCCTCGACGACGCGCTCGCCGGGCTTGAGCATGAGCTTGCGACAGACGTGGTGCATCTTCGCCTGCTGCGCTTGCTCGATCGTCATCGCCGCGTCGGCGAAGTACGCACAGGTGTACTGCAGTGCCTCGCGATCGAGCCACAGCTTGTAGAAGTCGTTGCCGATGTCGTAGTGGTGATGGATGTTCCGCTTCGAATCGGACAGGTCCGGCGCGAGCTTGCGCCCGCGTGCGAGCAGCGCGCCGACGGTCGGGTTCTCGGTCGTGTAGCGGTACGCCTCGAGCATCAGCGTCAGCAGCTCGCCGCGGATCTGGATGCGTCCCGCGCTGTACAGGTCGCCGAAGTGGAGGTCGGGGTTCACGAGCAGCTGCCACAGAGCCTTGCGGTCGAGGACTCGCAGATGCACACCACCCTCGCGCGGCGGCACGTCCGCCTCGTCCCAAAGCATGATCCGCACGGGCGACGGCCCGAGCCTGGTCGTGATCTGCTTGACGAGCCAACGGTCCAAAGCCGACGGCTCGTGGCGCGCGGCATCGGAATCGTTGAGTTCGTAGTCGGATCCGGGAACGCCCAACGGCTCCAAACGGCTGCGATTCATGACTCAGGTCTCCGCTGTGACTCAAACTAACCGGGCCCGTCCTGGGGGCCCAACGCTCGGTCTGCCGCCGAGTTCGGCCTCAAGAGGCCTACGCCGGTTGTGATTCGGTCTGGTTTGTAGGCGTAGGTTACTATAGCAGCAGGAATTCGGCATACCCGCTAGACCTAAGGGCTTGAACGAAAACCCAGTTTATGACGCATACGGTGGCTCAATGGCAGACCCAGGCGGCGGTCAAGGACCGTCTGAGCCGGCCTCTGCGCGACCTCCGGATATCGGTCATAGACCGGTGTAACTACCGTTGCCCGTATTGCATGCCAGCCGAGCTATTCGGCGAGAACCACAAGTTCTTGCCGCGCCGCGATTGGCTGACGCCGGGCGAGATCAAGCGCGTCGCGAGCGTGTTCCTTCAGCTCGGCGTGAAAAAGCTGCGTCTGACAGGCGGTGAGCCGCTGCTGCGGCGCGACATCGTCGAAATCGTGGCCGGGCTCGCCGAGCTGCAAGGCGGCGACGATCTTGCGATCACGACCAACGGCTCGCGCCTAGCCGAGCATGCCGCGGCGTTGAAAGAAGCGGGGCTGAAGCGCGTCACGGTCAGCCTCGACAGTCTCGACGAGCAAGTGTTCCGCGAAATGAACGGCGGGCGCGGAGAGCTGAAGGTCGTACTCGCCGGCATCGAAGCTGCGCGCGAGGCGGGGCTGCCGATCAAGATCAACACGGTCGTCGAGCGCGGCAAGAACGATCACACGCTGCTCGACCTCGTCGAGCATTTTCGTGGCACCGGCATCATCGTGCGGTTCATCGAGTACATGGACGTCGGCACGGTAAACGGCTGGCAGCCGAAGCAAGTCGTACCGTCGAAGGAGCTGCTCGCTACCTTGAACGCGCGCTGGCCGCTGAGCCCGGTCGGCAGCAACTATCGCGGTGAGGTCGCGAAGCGCTACGCGTTCGACGACGGCCAAGGCGAAGTCGGTTTCATCTCGTCCGTCAGCGAGCCGTTCTGCGGCGATTGCCATCGCGCTCGCTTGTCGGCCGACGGCACGGTCTATACGTGTCTGTTCGCATCGAGCGGCACGGATTTGCGCTCCGCGCTGCGGTCGGGCGCGAGCGACACGGATCTCGTCGGCTTGCTGCAAAACGTGTGGCGCAATCGCACCGATCGCTACAGCGAGATCCGGGGCCGGCTCCTGGAGCACAAGCCCGAGGGTACCGAGAAACCCGAGCGAGTCGAAATGTATCGGATGGGCGGCTGATGCTGTCGCATGTCGATGCCAAGAATCGACCGACGATGGTCGACGTCGGCGACAAGGCCGTCACGACGCGCACGGCCACGGCCCGCGCCGTCGTCGTATTCCCCGCCGATGTCGTGGTGCGCTCGGCAGAAGTGTTGCGCACGAAAAAGGGCCCGGTGTTCGACACCGCGATCATCGCCGGCGTCATGGCCGCGAAGCGCACGTACGAGCTGATCCCGTTCTGCCACCCAATCGCGCTCGAGGACTGCAAGATTTCGATCGACTGGGGCGAGGGCAACGAGGTCGTGATCGAGTGCTCGGTGCGCGCGACGCACAAGACCGGCGTCGAGATGGAGGCGCTGACGGGCGCAACGATAGCGGCGCTGACGGTCTACGACATGTGCAAGGCGTTGACGCACGGGATCGCGATTCGCGAAGTCACTCTGCTCGCTAAGTCCGGCGGCAAGCGCGACTACGTCGCGCCGGGCGAGAGAGCGCCGCGGTGATCGAGGTCACGGCCCGCTACTTCGCGGCGTTCCGCGAGCGTGCCGGCCGCGACACGGAACGCGTGAGCACGCAAGCGCGGACGGCCGCGGATCTCTACGGCGAGCTCGCGCGCAAGCACGGGTTTGCGGATTCGATCACGCGCTGCAAGGTCGCAGTCAACGACGAGCTCGCCGACTGGAACGTGAAGCTTGCGGCCGGCGACGAGGTGTTGTTCTTCCCGCCCGTCGCCGGCGGCTAGCCCGCCATGTCGTTCAAGATCACGTCCGCCGTCATCGATCCGGCTACGCGCAAGCGCGAGCTCGAACGCAGCTCGGCCGGCGCGTGCGTGACGTTCGAGGGCTGGGTCCGCGATCACAACGACGGCGAGGCCGTGCAAGCGCTCGAGTACGAAGCGCATCAAACGATCGCAGAGAAGGAGGGCACGCGGATCGTCGACGAGGCGCTCGCGCGATTCGCCGTCACCGCTATTCACTGCGAGCATCGCGTAGGCAAGCTTCGCGATCGGCGACTGCGCGGTGTGGGTGGGCGTCAGCGCCGACCATCGCGGCGCGGCGTTCGACGCCTGCCGCTACGTGATCGACGAGACGAAGGCGCGCGTGCCGATCTGGAAGAAAGAGCACTACGCGAGCGGCGCGACCGGTTGGGTCAACTGCGCCACCAAAGTGCCAGGCTAACCCGCCGCCGCCCGATCTTGCGCGGCTACGCCGTGTGTTCGGCCGTGGATCGCGTCTCCGTACAAGACGGTTCGGTTCGTTCGATCGCTGCATCGAGCTTCGGGCGCCAAGCCCGCTGGTTGGTTTCGCCCTTCTGAGGCAAACTCGAAAAGCGCAGGGCGCGAGGCGTGTGCGTCGCGCCGTCAACAGAAATCCACACTCCGGGGGGAGTCAATATGAACCAGATCGAACACCAACAGCCGGTCAGTGCCGGCAACGTCACAGTCATTGCGTCCGCGATATCGGCGGTTCTTGGTACGACCGGCCTCCAGAATGGGGCGCAGGCCCAGGAGGCACAACCGGCACAGCCGGAGGAAATCGTCGTCACCGGATCGCGTATCGTGCGCCGCGACCTCGATGCGGCTAGCCCCATCGTGACGATCGATACGGAGCGGCTGCGAAACTCGAGCACGATTAGCGTCGAGAGCGTGCTTAACCAGATGCCGCAGTTCGTGCCCGACAGCACGCAGTTCGACGGAGGCACGAACGTCGCATCGGGTGCCGTGACGCCCGGCATCGCGAGCGTGAACCTTCGCGGTATCGGAGCGAATCGCACACTCGTGTTGCTCGACGGACGCCGCGCTCAGCCGGTCAACGCTTCGCTGATTGTCGACTTGAACACGATCCCAACTGCTGCCATCGAGCGAGTCGAGACGATCACGGGCGGCGCGTCCGCGGTGTACGGTGCCGACGCTCTTGCCGGTGTCGTGAACTTCGTGCTCCGTGACGACTTCGAAGGCGTCGAGATGGACCTCCACACGAGCGCGACCGCCGAAGGTGACGGCGAGGAAACGCGGTTCACGAGCTTGATCGGTGTGAACAGCGAAAGCGGCAACGGCAACGTGATGTTCGGCGTCGAGTGGTACAACCGCGAGCAGGTAATGAACCGCGACCGCGAGTTCTACCGCAACGGCTGGGAAGACCAGACCAACCAAACCGGCGGCTTTCTCAACGCGACAGGGTTTTCGCCGGGCCAGGTCACGGTGAACACCAGCAACATCACCTATAACCCGACGGTTCTGGCGCTGAACCGTCCGCAACAAACGGCCGTAGATGCGCTCTTCGCGCCTTATGGCATCGCTCCGGGCACTGTCAGCAACTCTACGGAAATCTACTTCCAGCCGGACGGACGGCCGTTCACGCTGACCGGGATCAACTACACCGGCCCGATCATGAGCTACGAGAACAACGGCGACGGTTTCTCGGGCGTGCATCGCCAACCGAACAACAGCTTGCAGCAGGTGAACGTGGAGTCGCTGGCCTCAACGCCGCTCGACCGACGGTCGTTGTTCGGCCGCGCGAAACTCAACATCAACGACAACCTGGCGGTCTTCGCGCAGGCGAACTACTCGAACATCGAAGTCACGACACGCGGCGGCTATCCGCCCGCGATCACGGTCTGGCAAGCGCCGGTGCCGAACGATGGGCAGCGCCCGCTGCCGACGGGGTTGCAGTCGCTGCTGGATTCGCGTCCGCGCCCGACCGAGCCGTGGAACCTCTTTCGAGGTATCGATTTTCTCGGCGGGCCCCAGACGCCGACGACGGAGACCGATGCATACCAACTCATGGTCGGTGTCGAAGGCGAGTTCGGTGGCGATCGGAACTGGACGTGGGACGCGTACGTTTCGAACGGCGAGACGGACATTCTGATCTATTACGACGATCTGCCGTCGCTGCAACGCTATCAGTTCCTCGTCGCTCAGCCGAATTGGGGTATCGGCTCGTTCGTGCGCGGCCGCAATTACGACGTGTCGTGCGGCACGGGTCTGCCGATGTTCTCGGCAGTCGATCCCGACGCCGGTTGCCAGGAAGCGATCCAGTCGAAACAAAGGCCCGTGCAGAAACTCAAGCAGGACATCATCGAGGCTAACGTTCAAGGTGGACTGGTCGATATGCCCGCCGGTGAGCTCCGGTTCGCTGCCGGCATCAGCAATCGCAAGAACGAATTCCGCTACGAGCCCGGTGGCATCAACGACAACATCTCGATCATCGAGCAGCCGATCGGCATCTTCGTGTCGAACAACACGTTCGGTCAGACGGAGGTCTCGGAGATCTATGGCGAGCTGTTGGTGCCGGCGACCGAGCGCCTGAATCTCGAGCTCGGCTACCGCTACTCGGACTACGAGAGGTCCGGCGGCGTCGACACATGGAAGTCGTTGTTCGATTGGTCGGCAACGGACGGCATGCGTGTTCGCGGCGGCTTCCAAGTCGCCACGCGCGAGCCGAACACCGAAGAGCTCTTCGCGGGTCCGCGCTTGAACACGGTCGGCGACTTCATCTACGGCGACCCGTGCCAGGTCTCGACGACGGCGCCGTGGGGCAATCGGCCGCCGAGCCAGTACCCGGCGCCGCCGGGAACGGGCCGCACGGGTGGCGCTTCGAACCCGAACTACCTGCAGGTACAACAGCTCTGCCGTGAAATCACCAATAGGAGCGACACGAATGCGGCCAACGACGGCCTGTCGGCGTTCGATACGAACACGGGCTCGACTCAATACCCGGGCGCTGGCCCGAACGCTTTCACCCGGCCCGGCTTGCCGTTCTTCCAGTCGGAGAACGAGATCCCGCGCGGTAATGTGAACGTGTCTCCGGAAGAGGCCGAGACCTGGACGCTCGGCGTGGTGTTCACCGGGCCCGGTAGCCTCGACAACCTGACCGCTTCGGTCGACGTGTACAACATCGAGATCACGAACGTGATCGCGACGATCGACTCGACGTTCGTCTACAGCAAGTGCTTCAACGCGGACGGTGCCAGCAACCCGACGTACTCGTTGAACGATCCGGGACGTTACTGCGACATGATCGGCCGCCAGGTGCAAACCGGCGAGCGTGACACGGTGCAGGCGCCGTACGTGAACTCTGGCATGCTCGAGACGCGCGGCGTGGACTTAGCGATCAGTTGGACCGCGGACATCGGCGACGGTGGCGGGGCGTTCACGATTGACAGCCTCATCACCTATCTCGACGCGTTCAATATCCAGGATGCTGCGGGTGAGCCGATCCTGGATGTACTCGACACGCTGAGCACGACCTACTACGGCGCCCAGTACAAGTACAAGCTCAATAATACGTTCCGCTACAGCTTCTCGGGCGGTAAGTCGATGGTGGGTTTGAGCTGGCGTCATCTACCCGACATCAGGTCGGAAACGGCGGCGCGCAACCCGGCGACGACGCAGCTCGGCGCGGAGGCGTACGACGTGTTCGGGATGTTCGCGAGCTATCAGATCAACGATAAGCTCGTCTTGCGCGGCGGTATCGACAACCTATTGGACGAGGATCCGGTGGTCGTCGAGGTGCGTCCCGCTCTCGTGCCGGGCGGGCCGCCCGTCGACAGCAATACCGACGTCACGAGGTCGGAGTACTACGACGTCCTCGGACGCCGCGCGTACCTAGGCTTGAGCATGAGCTTCTAAGCCAGCCACGCTGGACTTAAGAGCAGCGGCGGGCCCTCGTGGGCCCGCCGTCTCTTTGGCTGTGTTGTACGCTCGCTGCAATGGGTGGCACGAGAGACGGTTCATGAGCAGCGCAGTGGCGCTCGCAGCGTCGCACGATGCGGCCGGCAATCACGAGCAAGCGGTCGACGAGCTCGCGAACGCGAGCCGTGGGGGCGATGTCGATGCGATGACCGCGCTCGGCAAACGTCTCATCGCCGGCGACCGAGCACCGCTGCTACCGGCCGAGGGCCAACGGCTCTTGGGCGAAGCCATGCAGGCGGGTAGCGCCGAGGCGGCGGAACGGCTCGCCGTCCTCGCGGCACTCGGCGCTCACATGGAGCAAAGCTGGGCCGGCGCGTTGACGCTCCTCGTAACTGCCGCCGAGCGAGGTTCCGAATCGGCGCGCGGGCAGTTGCGTGTCCTCGCCGGTCGCTCCGCCGGCGACGCTACGGCGAGCGAGGGTTGGCGGGTGCTCGCAAGCCAGATCGATCTGCGCGCGTGGATCTCCGCGCCATATGGCGTTGCGTTGCACGAGCGGCCTGCCGTGCGCGTTTACGCCGGCTTCCTCGGCGATCAGGCTTGCGGCTGGCTGATAGAGCGTGCGCGTCGGCGATTGAAGCGCGCGCTGATCTACGATTCGGCTTACGGCGGCGACATTGCCGACGAAATGCGGACCAATAGCGCAGCGGGATTCGATCTGATGGATGTCGATCTCGTGCAGGTTGCGCTCCAACACCGCATGGCTGCGGCGGTCGGCCTGCCCGTGCTGAACATGGAAGGCCCCACCGTGCTCCACTACGACGTCGGCGAGCAGATCACGGACCATACCGACTTCTTGAACACGCGAATGCCGAACTACGAGGCCGAGATTCGCCGCCGTGGCGAACGGATCATCACCTTTCTCGTGTACTTGAACGACGACTACGGGGGCGGCGAGACGGACTTTCCGCTACTCGGCGTGCGGCACAAGGGTCGGCGCGGAGAAGCTCTGTTCTTCGTCAACGCGCTCCCGAACGGCAAGCCCGATGTTCGCATGGTGCATGCCGGGCGACCGCCCACACACGGCGAGAAGTGGATCGTCTCGCAGTTCATCCGCAATCGTCCCGCGCTGAACGCGCGAGCGGAACATGTCAGCTGACGGCCAAGGGCTCTTGCGCGTCTGCGTGCACCGCGACGCAGCAGCGTTCCTCGCACGAGCGGAGCGCTGGCTCGCGCGCTCGGAGATACAGCACGCCATGGCGCTCCAGAGTGCGCGCTTTTGCAGCGCGGATGACTCGCATTTTCAGACGCCCTTGTACTGGGCCACGCTCGAAGAGCGCGACCAGATCGTCGGTTGCGCGTTTCGGACGCCGCCTTACCGCCTCGGTGTCACGGCGTTGCCGCCTGCCGCGGTTCCATTGCTCGTCGAGAGCGTCGGCGCTGTTTATCGCTCGTTGGCCGGCGTCGCCGGAGAGGAGCCGACCGTCAGCGCTTTCGCGGCCGCATGGACCGCGCCGCGCGGAGCATCCTGGTCGGTGCTCGCGCGGCAGCACTTGCTCACACATCGGGCGATCGTACCGGCGGCCGAGCCGCCGGCCGGCGCCTTGCGGCTCGCAACCAGGTCGGATAGAGCGCTCGCGCGGGAATGGGGCGCGG
The DNA here is from genome assembly GCA_963741255.1 of uncultured Gammaproteobacteria bacterium. Classification (GTDB taxonomy): domain Bacteria; phylum Pseudomonadota; class Gammaproteobacteria; order Steroidobacterales; family Rariloculaceae; genus FEN-1219. The sequence continues at coordinate 167,348 of CAVUHM010000007.1, forward strand.
CATTCGCGTACGAGAGCGGACTTCCGGCGCTCGACGGCGCGTTGTGCGTGCGCCTGATTCCTGAGCAGCGACTCTATCTCTGGGATGACGGCGGGCGCCGCTGCATGCTCGGTGTGCTTCGCGAGACGGCCAATGCGGCGGCAGTTGGCGTTCTGTACACGCCGCCGCAGCTGCGGGAGCGCGGCTACGCGACGGCTACGGTCAGGGCGTTCAGCCGCCACTTGCTGTCTCGCGGCTTGCCATACTCGTACTTCTGCCTGGAGCCGTCGAACGCCGTCGCGCACTCGATTTGCTCCAAGCTCGGCTACACGATCGTTCAAGCCACGGCCGACATCGATTTCGCGGGAGAACCACCATGAGCAAGCCCGCGATCTATCCGCTGTTCTCGACTCCGATCTACATCAACAACGTCGGAGAATTTCCGCGGCCGGACATCAAGTCGTTGGAATATTCGTCGACGATTCCGACGGGTGGCTCCTACAATTTTCTGAGCACTGTCGACAAAAGGGTTCTCGATCGGCTGGATTTCAAGGGTGTGCGAGACATCGTGACGCGCGAGGTCGAGAGCTACACGAGAAGTTTTCTCGCGGTCAGCGGGAACGTCGAGTTCTACATCACGGATTCTTGGGTGAACATCCACAGACAGGGTCACTCGGCGGGTGCACACGTGCACCACAACTCACTGATCTCGGGCGTCCTCTATTTGAAGGTTCCGGAGAATAGCGGCGATCTGGTGTTCCATCGTGAGACCGTCAGCTTGCTGCCGTTCCCGCCGGCGCTCGATCTCGATGTCGACTCGTTCAACATCTATAACTGCAAGAGCTGGGGCTACAGCCCGAAAACCAATGACATCTGCCTGTTTCCGTCCGTCGTGATGCACTCGGTGGACCCGAACGACAGCCATGACGAGCGCTGGTCCCTGGCTTTCAACGTCTTCGTCAGGGGTGATATCGGATCCCTGCACCGCATCAGCATCAAGTAGCCGCGCGCGGCCGAGCGTGCGCCCGCAGTTTCGCGACATCCGCCGGCGTGTCCACGTCGACAGCGGCTTCCGGTAGGTCGACCCGTGTCAAGTTCGTGTTGCCGCGAACGAGCGCGCGTGCGCCTTCATCTCCGCGCAGGTTCCTGATCTCGCGCCAGTAGCGGCGCGGCAGTACGGCGGGCACGCCGGTGCGGCCGTCGTAGCTGGCGGCGGCTGGGAGCCCGGGTCTCCTGCGCCACGCCGAGAGGACTCGCCGGAGGGCGCGGCCGTCGACGTGCGGCTGATCGACGAGCGTGACCAGGATCGCGCGCGTGTTGCGTGGTGCAGCCGCGATGCCGGCTCGCAGCGACGTGGCGAGCCCGTCGGCCCAGCGTGCGTTCATGACGACCGTGGCGGCCGGTGCGGTACGCCGGACCAACGAGCGCAATCGCAGCGCCTGCGCACCGAGCACCACAACGAGCGCGCCGTCGGGAAGGGCGGTGCTGATCGATTCGAGGGCATGCGCGAGCAGCGGTCGTGTGCGCCAACGCACGAGCTGCTTAGGAAACCCCAGCCTCCGCGATCCGCCGGCCGCGAGCAGCACGGCCGCTACGTTCTTCAGGCCGGTGGCTGCAGAGCGCGTCATGTTCCCACTATACTTTAGGCGTGACTCAGATCCGCTTAGGTTTGGCTCAGGCCGACGACGCGCTGCCGATCGCGGCGATGTCGCGCCAGCTCATCGAGCACGGTTTGGCGTGGTCGTGGGACGAGGACCGCGTGCAGAAGTGTTTGCGCAATCGCGACTGCGCCGTGCTCGCGGCGCGCGACCGCCGCCGCCTCGTCGGGTTCGCGATCATGGAGTTCTACGCGATTCACGCACACTTGAGCTTGCTCGCGGTGAAACCGGGCTTCCAGCGCCTCGGCATCGGACGGCAACTGATCGACTGGCTCGAGGCATCGGCACGCACGGCCGGCATCTTTACCGTGAATCTCGAATTGCGCGCCACGAATGACGGTGCACGTTCGTTTTACGAGAAGGTTGGTTACCGTGAGGTCGGCCGCAAGGCCGCGTACTATGACGGCCGCGAGGACGCGGTGCGCATGACGCACGACCTCCGCGTGATGTCGGCGTCGCGCGCGGAGCCGCAATGACGACGCGCGAGCTGAAGCCGCTCCGAATCGCGGTGCTCACCGTCTCCGACACGCGTGACGAGTCGACCGACAAGTCCGGTGCGCTGCTCGTCGAGCGCTTGCGCACGGCGGGCCACACGCTCGCCGCGAAGGCGATCGTTCGCGACGACATCTACGCTATTCGGGCGATCGTCTCCGGTTGGATCGCGGACTCGAGCGTCGAGGTCGTGCTGACCACGGGCGGCACCGGGCTCACCGGCCGCGACGGCACGCCAGAGGCCGTCGCGCCGCTGCTCGACAAAGAGATCGACGGGTTCGGCGAGTTGTTCCGCACGATCTCGTACGACGAGATCGGCCCGTCGAGCTTCCAATCGCGTTGTGTGGCCGGCGTCGCGAACGCGACCTACATCTTTTGCCTGCCCGGCTCGTCCAACGCGTGTGCGACGGGTTGGGACAAGCTGATCGCGCCGCAGCTCGATTTCCGCACGCGTCCGTGCAATCTCGCGGAGCTGATTCCGCGCCTCAAGGAATAGCGCCCACGCGCCGCGCATATCTCGCGATCGCGTTAGCGTTCGCCGCCCTCGTCGCATGCGGATTTTGGCGCAGCTATTTCGGCCCGTTATTGGCCGGCACCGTGGCGCGGCCGTGGATCGTCCATGTGCACGCAGCCGTGTTCGTCGGTTGGGTGGTGCTGCTGATCGCCCAAGCGTCAATCGTCGCGCGCGGTGACGTGCGCTTGCACCGTCGGGTCGGCGCGGCCGGCATGGTTTACGGCGCCGTGGTGTTCGCGGTCGGCGTGCTCGTCAGCATCGGCGGCCCGGCATTGCGCGTGCGCGCCGGCGACTTCGCGATCGAGATCGGCGGCATGGTCGCGATCTACAGCCTCGCCGACCTGCTGCTATTCGGCGCGTTTCTCGCGCTCGCATTCCTGACTCGCGTGCGACCCGAGCACCACAAGCGGTGGATCATCGGCGCGACCGCCGCGCTCGGCGGCGCTGCCGTCGGGCGCGTGCTGCCGACGGATTCGCTCGTCTACTTGATGACGTGGTTATCGCCGGTTCTGGCGGTGATCGCGATCGACCTCGCGGTGCGACGGCGCATTCACGCCGTGCCGGTGATCTGCGGCGGATTGATCGTCGTCGCGTTCTTCAAGGTGCCGCTGCTCGCGGCGCCGGTGTGGCGCGACGTGGGTCGAGCGCTGCTGCAACCGTTCGTCTGATTAGACGATGAGCCTGCCCGTGCTGTCGCCGATCGCGTCGACGTGCGCGCCGACGCCGTCGAGCATCGTGAGCAAGAAGTTCGTCATCGGCGTGCCTTCGGGGTACGCGACGTGTCGGCCCGGCTGGAACTTACCGCCGAGGCTGCCCAGCAGCACGCACGGCAGGTCGGAATGCCGATGCAGGTTGCCGTCGCCCATGCCGCCGCCGTACATCAACAAACTCTGATCGAGCAAAGTGCCGTCGCCGTCCGGCGTCGCCTGCATCTTCGCGGCGAGATAACCGAGCAGCGAGATGTGGTAGGCGTCGATCTTGACCTTCTTCTCGATCAAGCCTGCGTCGTTGCGATGATGTGAGACCGAGTGATGCTGGTCCGGCACGCCGATGTGGGGATACGGGCGTGCGCTCACCTCGCGCGCGAGAATCATGCTGAACACTCGCGTCGTGTCCGTTTGGAACGCGAGCAGCATCAGATCGAGCATCAACTTCGTGTAGTCGTCGAACGAGGCCGGAATGCCGGTCGGTCGATCCGGCAACGCAATCGAGTGCTCGTCGTTGTTGTCGGCGCCGGCAATGCGTTGCTCGATCTCGCGCACGGAGTCCAAGTATTCGGCGAGCTTCGCTTGGTCGGCTTGCCCGACTCTGCCGGCCAGGCGATTCGCCTCGGCCATCACGGAGTCCAAGATGCTGCTGGTCTTCACGGCGCGCGCTTGCCGCTCGCTGCTGCTGCCGCCGTCGCCGAATAGCCGCTCGAACACGACGCGGGGATGGTTCTCGGTCAGATTCGGCGTCGTTTCGTTACGCCACGACACCGTGTTCACATAGAAGCAGTCGCCGGAATCGCACGAGCTCTGCGTCGCCGTGTCGACGGCGAGCTCGATCGACCGGACCGGCGTGCTGCGGCCGAGCACGTCGGCCGCGAGCTGGTCGGCCGTCGTCGCGAGCTTGACCTCGACGCCGGGACGAGTGCGATCGTACGCGTGGATGCCGGTGAGCCAGGCCGCCGAGGAACGGGGGTGATCGCCGGTGCCGTCGCCGAAGTTCTCGGCTTGCGCGTGATCGAGGCCCGTCAGGATCGTGAGGCTTTTCTTCAGGGGCGCGAGCGGCCGCAAGATCGGCGAGAGCTCGAAGCTCGAGCCTTCGCCTGTCGGTTTGAAGTACTTATGGACCGTGCCGTTGCCGACGTAGACGAATCCCAGCCGCTGCACCGAAGGCGGCGCGTCCGCACCGAATGCCGGCGACATTGCGTCGAGCAACGGCAGGCTCAGCGTCGCGCCGACGCCGCGCAGAAACGTGCGGCGGGGCAGTACCTTCTTCGTCACGAACTTCAAGGACGTCATGGCTCGACTCCGTCCACGTTGTTGCGCGCGACCGTCGGCGCGTTCTCGGCCGCCGCTCGTGCCGTGCGCATCTGAAACGGCACGCTCGCGACGATGCCTTCCACGAGCGCCGAAAATTCGTAGTTCCTCGCAGCCGCGTCGCGCACGATGGCCCTAACTGCGGGCGAATCGTAGTACTGCACGTTGCGCCCGAGCGCGTACATCATGAGCTTTTCGGTCACGGCCGTCACGAACAATTCCGGCCTCTCGAGCAGCAAGGATCGCACGCCTTCCGGGCCCGCAACGAGACTGCCGTCCGGCAATTCGCTGGTGACGTCGATCGGCTTGCCCGCATCGTCGTCCCGCCAGCGGCCAACCGCGTCGAAGTTCTCGAGCGCGAACCCGATCGGGTCCATCTTCGCGTGGCAGCTCGCACACACCGGATCCGCGCGGTGCCGAACCATCGCGTCGCGCATGGTCAGCGGCGCGCCGTCGTCGGCGTCCTCGGTGGCCAGCGCCGGCACGTCGGCTGGCGGCGGAGGAGGGGCCGCGGCGAGCAGGTTCTCGAGCACGTACTTGCCGCGCAGCACCGGCGACGTCCGCGTCGCGTACGACGTCACGGTCAGAATGCTGCCCTGACCGAGCAGCCCGCCGCGCGCTCCGCCCGGGGGCAGGTCCACGCGCCGGTAGTAGCTGCCTTGCACGTTCGGGATTCCATAGTGCTTCGCTAGCCGCTCGTTCAAGAACGTGTGGTTCGCGGTCACGAGCTCGACGACGCTGCCGCCGCCGCGCAGCACACTGTCGACGAACAGCTCGGTCTCGCGCTCGAGCGCCGCCTTCAGCGACACGTCATGGTCCGGGAACAGGAAAATGTCGGGCTCCTTCGCCTCGACGTCGCGCAGGAACAACCACTGCGCCGCGAAATTCGTGACGAGCGACTCCGAGCGCGGATCGGCGAGCATGCGCTGCACTTGCGCGCGCACAACGTCGGGGTTACGCAGGCGGCCCGCGAGCGCCGCGTCGAGCAGCTCGTCGTCCGGAATGCTGCTCCAGAGGAAGAATGAGATCCGCGACGCGAGCTCGACGTCGTTGACCGCATACACCTCACCGGGCGTTACCTGTGGCTCGCTCTCGACGCGGTACAGGAACTGCGGGCTCACGAGCAGGCGCTCGATCGCGAGCTGCACTCCGGCATCGAAATCGCCTTCCGCACGGCCTTGCTCGTAGAACGCCATGAGGTCGGCGACATCGTTGTCGCTCGGCACGCGGCGGTACGCGCGCCGCGCGAGCGACGTCATGATCTCGTGCGCACAGGGGTGTCGTCCGCGGCGCTGCTCGGGCGGCACGTGAAGATCTGCTCGCGGCTCGGCGTGTCGCCGGGGCCGGTCGCCGCATACGGCCCGCGGATCGTCGCCATCGCGATCGCGGGCAGAGTGCCGCGTCCGCGCATGCGGCCGCGCGTGATGCTCTCATCGAGCGCCTCCGAGCGCTCGACGAACGTGATGCCGATCACGCGCGCTCCGGCCGCGATCGGTGCGCTGAACGTCGCGTGCTCGATGGGGCGCTGACCCGGTGTCGTGGCGCCGATCGGCTCGACCGCGACTCGCGCGCCGTCCACGCTGAGCTCGATCTCGTGCAGCTCCGGAGTCACGTTGGTAGCCTCGACCTCCACGACGTACTCGGCGTCGAGCGGAAGATAAGTCTTCACGGCCATGCCGCCGCGCGTGCCGAACGTCAGCTCGTCGACGCGCTCGTCCTGCGGCATCTGCTCCGACAATTGGTGAATGTTGACCATCACCGGCGCGCGCAGGTCGCCGACCGCGAGCCGCGCGATCTTCTGCGCCGCCGCGATGTAGCGCTCCATCACGACCGGCGAGACGAACAGCAGGTCGGCGATGTTGTCGAAGCCGCTGCTCGCGTTATCGGCCGGCAACAGCAGCTCGAAGTCGAGCTCGCTCGGCAGGTTGTCGAGCGCGAGCAGGTCGCGAATCGCATTCCGGTACTCGGTTCTTGTGAGCCTGCGGAACGCCGGCACGGAACCAGGCTGCGGCCGCTCTGACGCGACTCGATCGAGCTCCGGTCTCGAGGAACGCGGTTGCGGTCGCGTAGCTCTTTTCGTCGGGGCGCGGCCCTTCCGGCGGCATCGCGCGCTCACGGAGCTTGCGCACGATCTTTTCCCAGTGCTCGGCATCGCCGGCCAGCGTCGCGAGGCCATTCGGGTCGATAGAGAGGTTGCCGGCCTGCTCGACCGGGTCGTGGCATTCGATGCAATAGCGGGCGAGCAAGTCCTGCGTCGTGCGCTGTGGCGCGTGGTCGAGCATCCACCAGCCGCCGATGGCCAAGGCCGGGACGAGAACCGTGGTAGCGACGAGGAACGGCCGTTTCACGTGGGGCTGACGCTCGTGGTCGACGACGACCGGGGCATTGTATATTGGCCGCGACAATAGCCGCAGGGGGAAGCCAACGTGCACCGTCCATCGGCCTGCCGGGTTTCGTTGTTGATGCTCGCCGTTGCCGCCGGGTCCGCATTCGCGGCCGAAGAAGCGGCGCTGCTCACGGCCGTCCAGCGCCTCGACCGTGTCGCGGTCAGCTCCTTGCTGGATCGCGGAGCGGACGTGAATTTCGCCGCAGGCGACGGCATGACGGCCCTGCATTGGGCTGCCCAAGGCGGCGACCTCGCGCTCGTCGATTCGCTGCTCGCAGCCGGCGCCACCGTCGACGCGCCGAATCGCTTCAACGTACGGCCGCTCGAGCTCGCCAGCAACAACGGCAACTCGAGCGTCGTCGAGCGGCTGCTGAAGGCCGGAGCCGATGCCAACGCAACCTCGCGCGAAGGACAGACCGCGCTGATGAGCGCTGCGCTATCAGGCAACGTGAGCGTGATCGAAACGCTGCTCGCGAACGGCGCCGCCGTCGACGCGGCCGAAGGCTATCGCGGCCAGACGGCACTGATGTTGGCGGCCGGGGAGGGCAACACCGACGCGGTTCGCGCTTTGATCGCGCACGGGGCCAACGTCACGGCGCAATCGAAGGCCGGCTTCACGCCGCTGCTGTTCGCGGTCCGTAATGCTCAGCTCGACTCCGTACGCGTGTTGCTCGAGCACGGCGCCAACGTGAACGATGTCGTGCCGCGCGACGGCACGAGCGCGCTGAACGTCGCAGTCGTGAATGCGTTCTACGAGGTCGCATCGGTTTTGGTCGAGCACGGCGCGGATCCGAATCTGCCGGATGCGCGAGCGTCGCCGCTGCACACGATCGCGTGGCTTCGCAAGCCCGGCGCGACGGACAGGGCCGGCGGCGTGGGTGAGCTCGCGACCGCGGCGCCCCGGCCGGTCGGCAACGTGACGAGCCTCGAGCTCGCGCAACAGCTGCTCGATCACGGCGCGAACCCGAACGTGCGCGTCGATTGGGCCGAGATGCGGTTCGAGGCGCTCGGAGGCACGACGCGAAACCCACCCGGCATTCCGCTCGGTCGGCATCTTCTGACCTACAACGGCGCTACGGCGTTCTATATCGCAGCCAAGAACGGCGACGCCGAGCTCATGCGGCTGCTCGCGAGAAATGGCGCGGATCCTTCGATCACGAATCGCTTCGGGATAACGCCGCTGATGATCGCCGCCGGTATCGACACCTGGGAAGGCGAGACGCCGGGCCCGCATACCGGCGTGTCCGAAGCCGAGCGGCTCGAGGCCGTGAAGACCGCGCTCGAGCTCGGCAACGACATCAACGCGGTCGCGGATTTCGGCGACTACCCGATGATCGGCGAGCCCGAGTACACACTGCTGTACTACCCGCACAACCTGAAGGACCTGCAGGATCTCGGCATGGGCGACCCGCGCTGGAGCGGCAGCACCGCGCTGCACGGCTCGATCATCGCGAACCAGCCGTCGATCACGCAGTACCTCGTCGACCAAGGCGCCGATATCGACGCGAAGACCGACACGGGTTGGACCGCGCTGATGATGTCGCGCGGCGTGTTCTTGACGAACACGGGCCGCGAGTTTCCCGCGGCCGAAGCGATTCTCGTGAAAGCGCACGCCGAGCGCGACGCACGGAAATAGTGGTCTCGAAGCGGCGCGGCTTTCGCAGCGCCGCCGCTTTGCTCTATCATTCGCGCTGACTTGACCGAGGGGTGGCCGGTGACGGCCTGAGAGATCGACGAGTGTGTCGATCAACCCTTTGAACCTGATCCGGTTAGTACCGGCGAAGGGACGGGAATCCGAATTTTCCCCACTCGCTTGATACGAACACCGGGTCTCGCTCGCCGAGGAGATCCGTGATGCTTGTCTGCCGTCGCCACTGGGCCGCCACCGCGCTCATCTGCGCCACGCTTGCGCCTTCGCCCGCGTTGCTCGCGCAGCCGCCGGCCGAGCGGCCCGAGGAGATCGTGGTCACGGCCGCGTTCCGCGAAGCGCGCATCGAAGAGCTGCCGATCAGCGTCAGCGTGCTCGATCGCGCCGAGCTCGCGACCTCGGTGCAGCAACACTTCGAGGAAGCGATTCGTCAAATTCCGAACCTGAACCTGTCCGGCGAGGGCTCGCGCGCACGTTATTTTCAGCTGCGCGGCGTCGGCGAGCTCGAGCAGTACGAGGGCGCGCCGAATCCTTCCATCGGTTTCATCGTCGACGACATCGACTTCTCGGGGCTCGGCAGCGTCGCAACGTTGTTCGACGTCGACCGGATCGAAGTCCTGCGCGGTCCGCAGGGGACACGCTACGGCGCGAACGCGCTGGGCGGACTCATCTACATGCGCTCGATGCCCCCGTCGGAGGAGCTCGCGGCCGATTTCGAAGCGACTTCCGGCAGCGACGGCACGCAGGGGTTGGGCGCGGCCGCCGGCGGCCCGTTAGGCGAGTCGCTGGGGTTCAGAGCGTCTATTCAAAGATACGAGAACGACGGCTTTCGCGACAACGTCTTTCTCGGCCGCGACGACACGTATGGACGTGACGAGCTCACGGCGCGCGGCAAGCTCAAGTGGTCGCCGAGCGACGCCGTCGACGTCGATCTCTCGGCGCTCTACGTCGACATCGACAACGGCTACGACGCGTGGGCCATCGACAACGGTTGGCGCACTTATTCCGACGATCCGGGTCGGGACGCTCAGCGCTCGGCCGCGGCGTCTGCACGTGTGACGGCCACGCTCGACCGCGTCGATCTCGTCAGCATCTCGAGCCTGGCCGACACCGACGCGGTCTTCGGCTTCGATGGCGACTGGGGCAACCCGGCGTCCTGGTCGCCATTCGTGTACGACTACGTGACGACGAACGATCGCGAGCGGCGCACGCTGAGCCAGGAAGTGCGCGTGTTGTCGAAACCCGGTGCGATCGCCGGCGGCAGAGGCGATTGGCTCGCGGGCGTGTACATGCTCGATGTCGACGAGAGCAACGATCAGCGCAACGCCGGCGTATACGAGGACCCGTTCTGCGGGCCACTCTGCTCGCTCGACACGGCAACCGCCGTCGGCAGCGACTATGCCGCGACGAGCACAGCGGTGTTCGGCCAAGTGGTCGTGGGGCTGAACGAGCGGCTCGGGCTCACGGCCGGCGCACGGTGGGAGCATCGCAGCGCCGACTACGCCGACACGAACGGCATTGGCTTCTCTCCCGACGACGACATGCTCGGCGGCGAGCTCGCGCTCGACTGGCGGCTCGCGGAACGGCGCTCGGCGTATCTGCGATTCGCGCAAGGCTACAAGGCCGGTGGTTTCAACGTCTCGCTCGCCGGCATCGACTTCGACGACGTCGACAACGACACGTTATCGCCGGCCAACATTCCGTATGACGCCGAGACTCTGACGAGCATCGAGGCCGGAATTCGGGTGACGTCGGCCGACGGCCGTGTGTACGCCGACATCGGCGCGTTCGCTGCACACCGCGACGACCAGCAGATCAAGGTGCCGCTGCAACTTAGGCTCGGCGATCCGCTGTCGTTCCTGTTCGTGACGGCCAACGCCGAGCGTGGCGAGCACCACGGCATCGAAGCGAACATTCAATGGCAGGCCACCGAGCGATTCGAGTTTTCGGCCGCCATTGGCTGGCTCGAGACGCGGATCGACGAGTTCTCGCTGTTCCCGGAGCTCGAAGGCCGCGAGCAAGCACACGCGCCCGCATACACGTATTCGTTCGGGATGCTGTACAGCGGACTGTCGGGCTGGTGGGCGCGTGTCGACTTGAGCGGTATGGACGAGTTCTACTACGACTACGGTCACGATCAACTGTCGGACCCGTACGGTCTCGCGAACGTCAGTGTCGGCAAACAGTGGGACGCGTTCAGCGTGAAGGTGTGGGCACGCAACGTGCTCGACGAGGAGTACTTCGTACGCGGGTTCTACTTCGGCAACGAGCCGCCGGATTTCCCGCCGACGCTGTACACGCGGCTCGGCGATCCGCGCCACTATGGAATCACGTTGGCCTATCGCCTCTAGGAGATCTTCATGCGCGTGACAGCCGAGATGAGCTTGTATCCGTTGGCCGGCCAACCCATCGAGAAGATCCTCGCGTTCATCGCCACCGTGACCGGCGACGGCCGGCTCGAGGTCGTCGTGAACCAGATGAGCACGCAGGTGCGCGGCGAGCTCGCCGTCGTAATGACCGTGCTGACGACTGCGATCGAACGCTCGTTCGGCGCCTCTGGCGCGCAGGCGCTCGTGATCAAGATCTTGAACGCCGATCTACCGATCGGCGAGCCGCCGATCTTGGCTCCGCGCTGAGCTGTACGCGTGGATGCGGTTGCGCTCGTGCAGCAACTGCCGCCGCTCGAGGCGGCGGGTGTGGTGCTGAGTATTCTCTATCTCGTGCTCGCGATTCGCGAGAATCTCTGGTGCTGGCCTGCCGCGTTCCTGTCGTCGGTGATCACGATCGCGGTGATGTTTGGCGCACGCTTGTACTCCGAGGCCGGCTTGAACGTGTTCTACGCCGCGATGGCCGTCTATGGTTGGTATCAGTGGAGCTACGGCGGCGCGCACACCGGCAAGACCGGGCTACCGATCGGCGTCTGGCCTCTGAAGATGCACGCGCTTGCGATCGGTGGGAGTCTCGCGTTCAGCGCGCTCGTCGGCTCGTTGATGAGCCGCTACACGGACGCCGCGTTTCCGTACGTCGACGCATTCGTGACGGTGTCGTCGATCGTCACGACGTACATGGTCGCGCGGAAGATCCTCGAGAACTGGCTGTACTGGCTCGTGGTCGACAGCTTGAGCGCGTATCTGTACTGGCAGCGCGAGCTGTACCTGTATGTCGGCCTATTCGTGTTGTACCTCGTGCTCGTCGTGATCGGTTGGATTCGCTGGCATCGCGCCTGGCGCGCGCAGCAAGTGCCCGCATGAGGAGCGGTCCCCCCAATGCGGAAGCCGCCCGCGTCGAGCTCGAGCGCGTGCTCGACGACCCCAGCGACGCGGGCCGCGCGGTGCTGACGCCGCTCGTCGGCGGTACTCATCGGCGCAGCTGGCTCGTGGTTCTACCCGGCCGCCGTTGCGTGCTGCGAACGCCGGTGGCGGGACACCAGGCGTTGCTCGACATCGAAACCGAAGCGCGCGCGATGAACGCGGCTGCAGCTGCCGGGATCGCGCCGCCCGTAATCGCGACGACGCAAAGCGGCACGCTGCTCACGGAGTACAAGCCCGGCGCGCCGTGGACTGCCGGCGACGCCCGTCACCCGAGGAACGTCGAGCGGCTCGCGGCGATTCTGCGAACGCTGCACTCGGTCGATATCGAGTTGCCGACGTTCGCCGCGGAGCGCGTGGCCGCCGATTACCTTGCGGCCCCCGCCGTCGCGCGTGCAGGTGACCGCGACGTTCACGCCGCGCGCTGGGGTGACGAGCTGCTTGCGCTCGCGCGCCACTACGATGCGCGCTATGTGCCGACGGCGTTCTGCCACAACGATCTCGTCGCGGCCAACGTGATCGATGACGGAGATCTCGCGCTCGTGGACTTCGAGTATGCTGTGCGCGCCGACCCGGTGCTCGATCTTGCGAGCCTGGCCGGGATGAACGGGTTCAACCGCGCGGAGCAGCGAGCGCTTCTGGCCGCTTATCGGCGCGCGGTGCCCGCGGCAGCCGAGCTCGCCGAGCTCGCGTCGATGGTGCGATTGGTGCGTCTGATGGCGTGGTTTTGGGCTCTGCTCGGGGAAGCGAACGCGGTGGATTCGGCTCCCTATTCCCAGTACCTCGCGAAACTCTCCGCCGACTTGCGACAGGACTAGACGACGATGGCGAACGTGGCGTTCTTGGGTTTGGGGGTCATGGGGTATCCGATGGCGGGATGGTTGGCCAAGAAAGGCCACTCCGTCACGGTGTACAACCGCACGGCGGCGAAAGCCGAGCGTTGGTGCGCGCAGCACGGCGGGAAGTCGGCCGCGACTCCGGCGGCCGCGGCGCAGGGCGCCGAGATCGTGTTCAGCTGCGTCGGCGACGATCCCGACCTGCGCGAGATCGCGCTCGGCGCCGGCGGTGTGATCGCGGCGATGCGCTCGGGCTCGATCTTCGTCGATCACACGACAGCCTCGGCCGAGGTCGCACGCGAGATCGCGGCGGCCGGCGCGAAACGCGGCGTGCATTGTCTCGACGCGCCCGTGTCGGGCGGCCAGGCCGGCGCCGAGAACGGCAAGCTGACCGTGATGGTCGGAGGCGACGCCGCGGCGTTCGCGACGGCCGAGCCCGTGATCCGCTCGTTCGCGCACGCGGTGCGCTTGATCGGCCCGGCGGGATCGGGCCAGCTCACGAAGATGGTCAACCAGATCGCGATCGCCGGCGTCGTGCAAGGTCTTGCCGAGGCGCTGAACTTCGCGCGCAAAGCCGGCCTCGACGTCGCGACCGTGATCGACACGATATCCAAGGGCGCGGCGCAGTCGTGGCAGATGGAGAATCGCTGGAAGACGATGAGCGAAGGCAAGTTCGATTTCGGCTTCGCCGTCGAGTGGATGCGCAAGGACCTGCGGATCTGCTTGCAGGAGGCACGCAACAACGGCGCGGAGCTGCCGGTCGCGGCGCTCGTCGATCAGTTCTACGCCGACGTCGTTGGTATGGGCGGCAAGCGCTGGGATACCTCGAGCCTGATCGCGCGCTTGAATCGCCACGAGAAGAAATAACCCCGTGCGGCCGATCCTCGCCGATCTGCTTCGCCTGTTGAAGCTCGAGCGCATCGAGGATCGGATTTTTCGCGGCGAGAGCCGCGACCTGGGCGGTGCGCGCGTGTTCGGCGGGCAAGTGCTGGGTCAGGCGCTGACGGCCGCGACCTATACCGTCACGGGGCGTCAAGTGCATTCGTTGCACGCGTATTTCCTCGTGGCCGGTGACGTCGACGCGCCGATCGTGTACGAGGTGGACATCGCGCGCGACGGCAAGAGCTTCAGCAACCGCCGCGTCGTCGCGATTCAGCACGGTCAACCGATCTTCAACATGACCGCGTCGTTCCAGGTGCCCGAGGAAGGGCTCGAGCACGCCGCGGCAATGCCGGATGTGCCGGGGCCGGAAGGGCTAGCCGACGTTCGCGAGCTGCCGCCGGACATGCTCGTGAACGTGCCCGACAAGATGCGACGGTTCCTGACGCACGAGCGTCCGTTCGAGTTCCGCTCCGTCGAGCCGATCCACCTGGTCGCGCCGCCGCCCGCGGCGCCACGGCGACACATTTGGATCAAGACGATCGACCGGTTGCCAGACGATCCCGATCTGCACCGGAACGTGCTCGCCTATGTGTCGGACTACCAGCTCGTGTCGACCGCGACGCTTCCGCACGGCATCCACTTCGCCGAGGGCAACGTGCAGCTCGCGAGCCTCGACCACGCGATGTGGTTCCATCGTCCGTTTCGCATCGACGATTGGCTTCTGTACCAGATGGAGAGCCCGAATGCCTCGGGCGGGAAGGGGTTCGCGCTCGGCAAAGTGTTCACGCGCGACGGCCGGCTCGTGGCGTCGACGGCGCAGGAAGGCGTCGTGCGCGTGTGGTCGAAGCCATGAACTGGTCCGACATCGCCGCCGCGGCGGCGACGCTGTTCTTCGTCATGGACCCGATCGGCAACATTCCGGTTTTCAACGCCGTGCTGTCGAAATTCGAGCCGCGGCGCCGCGCGATCATCACGGCGCGAGAGCTCGTGTTCGCGCTGATAATCCTGGTGACGCTCCTGTTCGCGGGTACCGCGATCCTCGATTTTCTCGGGTTGACTCAGCCATCGCTGAACATCGCGGGCGGCGTGCTGCTGTTCATCATCGCGCTGCGGATGATTTTCCCGCACCTCGCGACGGAGCCACCGGCGCACACCGAGGAGCCGTTCATCGTGCCGCTCGCGATGCCGATGATCGCAGGCCCTTCGACGATTGCGATGCTGTTGCTAATGAGCTCTCGTTCACCGGAGCGAATCTGGGAGTGGGGTACTGCGCTCGTGTTGGCCTGGCTTTTCGCGGTCGTGCTGTTGACGAGCTCGCCATTCCTGCTGCGCGCGCTAGGTCCTCGCGGCTTGAAGGCCATGGAGCGCCTGATGGGCATGCTGCTCGTTCTGCTCGCGACACAGATGCTGCTGAACGGCGTGCGCGAGTTCGTGCAATCGCTCGGCGCGTAGGGCTCCGAACACGCGTTTACTAGGGTGCTCGCCACAACTCCGCGGTGCCGGTTCCATAGTCCTCGACGACGAGCCACTTGCGCGGAATGTTCGGCAAGCGTTGCCTGAGTCGCGAGGAATCCAGCATGGTCCGTGCGTTCTCCACCAGCACTTCGAACTCGTTCTCGCAGCGTCGCGAAGAGGGCGCGGGATCGACGACCTCACAAAGCAGGCACGTACGTGTGGGGCGCAAAGCAACCGTGTCGTTGAACATCACTACACCAGTGCCGGCAGCCAGAATCTCTGCCGCCAGCTCTAGACGCTGATCCGAGGAGTCGGCGGAAATGGAGAGGGCGTCTCGATATGCGGACATGTGGCCCTCGGTCCCGAGCTCACCTGTCGCCAAATACGTCAATTCTGCGTCGGTGAGCGTGGTGTCAGCCATCACCCACCGCGCGCGATGCACGAAGTCTGGCGGGCACGACGATGCGAAATTCTTCGACACCCGGAACGAGGCGTGCCCGGCGCACCTCAGCGGGAACATCTTCCAGACGCAGACGGCCGGCGAGAGCCTCCGCCGATGCCTCATCGTTGAATGTCTCGAAGGTTTGCCAGTCGTCAGCCATCGCCTCGATCCGTTACCCATGTCCCGTCCGCCTGCTGCTTCCAGAGCGCGCCATGCATGTCATCGCCGGCTAGAAATCCTTCCGCGGAGGGATTTCGCACTGCGTTGGTGCGCGCTTCCGCGGAAGCGCCAGGATCCAATCGTGCCGTGACGCTCATTGCCGCAGAATTTTCTCCATCGCTTTCCCTTTCGCGAGCTCGTCGATCAGCTTGTCCAAGTAGCGAATGTTTTTCATCAGCGGATCTTCGATTTCTTCCACACGAACGCCGCAAACGACACCTTTGATGAGCGAGCTGTTTGGATGTAGGCCTGGCGCTTGTGCGAAGAAAGCTTCGAGGTCGTTTTCTTTTTCGATCTGTTTTCGTAATCCCGCTGCGCTATAGCCAGTCAACCAACAGATGATTCGGTCGACTTCTTGTTTCGTTCGATTCTTGCGTTCCGCTTTTTGAACGTACATCGGATAGACCTTCGAAAATTTGATTGCGAAAACACGCTGTAGCTGCATCTTCGGTCCTCGGGTTCCGAGCGAAAAATCCCTCCGCGGAGGGATTTTGCACCACAACGGTGCCACGACGAAGCGCCGAAGGCGCGTGGTTCAGATCGAGAGGAGCGACGCGCTCGTGATGCCGCGAGCTACTGGCCGCGCAAGGGTTCCGCGCCGGCAATCAGCCACGCCGTCAGCAGCTTGACCTGCGTCGCGTCGAGGCGTTCGCCGAACGCCGGCATCTGGCCCGTGCGGCCCAACGAAATCGACGCGCGGATGTCCTCGAGCGACGCGCCGTACACCCACTCGGCGTCGTTCAGCGGCGGTGCGCCGAGCGCGGCGAGGCCCGCACCGTCCGCTTGGTGGCACGCGATGCAGTTCGTGCGGTAGATCTGCGCGCCTTGGCCGTCGGCCGGCGCGTTGCCGGACGCGATTGCGCGCACGTACTCGGCCACGGCGGCGACGCCCTCGTCGCCGAGCGCCGCTTGCCACGGCGGCATCACGGCGAGTCGGCCGACCGTGATCGTCTGCGTGATGTCGCGTTCCGTGCCGCCCCATTGCCAGCGGTCGTTGCTCAAGTTCGGGAACAGCTTCGCCTGGCCGCGGGCTTCCGGGCCGTGGCACGCGCTGCAGTGATTGTTGAACAGGTGCCAGCCGGCGCGCAGCGCCGCAGGGTCGAGCTGCAGGTCCGTGATGGAGGTCTGCGTGACGCGCTCGCGATCGGGGCCGAAATTCGAGTCGAAGCGCGCACGGCTCTCTGCGAGTCGGCCGCCCTTGCGTCCAGTTCCAGCACGCCGCGGTGTGCGCCCAAGCCGGGATAGAGGATCAGGTAGACGACCGTCGCGACGAGCAGCGCGACGATGAACCAGAACCACCACAACGGCGCCGGCGTCGCGCCCTCGCGCAGCGTCTCGTCCCAGACTTCGTCCGGGACCGTGCGCGGCCGCGGGGTCGCGGCTGAAGTACACGCTCACGACGAGCCACAACAAGCCGATCACGGACACCACCGTGATCACGGTGACCCATCCAGACCAAAACCCTGTCGCGACGATCGGCCATGCGCTTACTCGTCGTCGAGCGGGATGCGTGCCGCGGCGTCGATGCGTTCGTCGTTGTCGCGCAGCGAGATCCAGACGACGACGGCCGATCATGAACGCCATCACGAACATGTCGCCGCCGAAGATCAGGTACGTCATCATCGTCAGTGCCCCGCGTGCTCTTCGGGCTCGTCGTTCGCAAAGCGGCCGAGCACCTTGCAGGTATGCGATCAGTGCGTCGAGCTCCGTCTTGCCTTCGAGCGCAGCCGGCGCCGCAGCGATCTCGCTCGTCGGTGTACGGCGTGCCGAGCGTGCTGCAGTGCGCGCATGCGCGCAACGATGTCGTCGCCGCCATTGGCCGCGCGCTCGGCGAGCCACGGATACGCCGGCATGATCGACGAGGGCACCACGGCGCGCGGGTCGGTCATGTGCAGGCGATGCCACGCGTCGGTGTACTTGCCGGTGAGGCGGTGCAAGTCGGGTCCCGTGCGCTTCGAGCCCCACAGGAACGGCCGGTCGTAGACGAACTCGCCGGCGCGCGAGTACGGCCCGTAGCGGCGCACCTCGGCGAGCAGCGGCCGCACCTGTTGCGAATGGCACGTGGAGCACGATTCGCGGATGTAGACGTCGCGTCCCATGAGCTCGAGCGCGGGATACGGCACGACGTTTTCGGCCGGCGCGGCGAGCGAGTCGTCGACCATCGTCGGCAAGACTTGCACGAGGCCGCCGATCGAAGCGACGACGAGAATGCCGAAGATCAGGAGCCCCGTGTTGCGCTCGATCGCCTGGTGCACGCCGAGGAAGCTCATGCGGCCGCCTTCAGTGCGACGGCGCCCGCTGGCGGTAACACCGTCACCGTGCGCGCGCCCGCGATCGTGCGATAGAGGTTCACGGCCATCAGCACCGTGCCGGCGAGGAACAGCAGACCGCCGACCAGACGCAGCAAGATAGTACGGCTGCATCGCGCGCATCACGTCGACGAAGCTGTATTGCACCTCGCCGAGCTCGTCGAGCGAGAGCCACAGCAGCGACTGCGAGAGGCCCGCGGCCCACATCGACACGATGTACAGCATCGTGCCGGCGAGCGCGAGCCAGAAGTGCAGTGTTCGCGAGCGCGACGCTGTGCAGCGGCCGGCCCGCGAGCCGCGGCACCAGGAAGTAGAACGTGCCGAACGTGATCAGCGCGTTCCAGCCGAGCGCGCCCGAGTGCACGTGGCCGATCGTCCACTCGGTGAAGTGGCTCATGACGTTGACGCTGCGGATCGCCATCATCGGGCCTTCGAACGTCGCGAGGCCGTAGAACGCGAGCGCGAGCACGATGAACTTCAACGCAGGATCGGTGCGCAGCTTCTGCCACGCGTTGCTGACCGTCATGATGCCGTTGATCATCGTGGCCCACGACGGCGCGAGCAGCACCACGCTCATGACGACGCCGAGCGACTGCACCCACTCCGGTATCGCGTTGTAGTGCAGGTGATGCGGGCCGGCCCAGATGTAGCTGTACACGAACGCCCAGAACGCGACGATCGAGAGGCGATAGCTCCAGATCGGTTGCTCGGCCTGCTTCGGCAGGAAGTAATAGAGCATCCCCAAGAACCCGCCCGTGAGCAGGAAGCCGACGGCGTTGTGGCCGTACCACCATTGCACGATCGCGTCTTGCGCGCCCGGGAGCAACGAATACGCACTTGCCGAGCGTCGCCGGCACGGCGAGGTTGTTCACGATGTGCAGCATCGCGATGACGATGATCAGCGCGCCGTAGAACCAGTTCGAGATGTAGATCGGACGCATCGTGCGCTTCGCGATCGTGCCGAAGAACACGATGCCGTAGCTGACCCAGAGCACGGCAATCGCGATGTCGAACGGCCACTCGAGCTCGGCGTATTCCTTGCCGCCCGTCCACCCTGCGAGCAGCGACACCGCGCCGAGCACGATGAGCACCTGCCAGCCGTAGAACACGAACCACGCGAGCCCGGCGCGAACAGTCGCACGTGCGACGTGCGCTGCACGCTGTAGAACGACGTGCCGATCAACGCGCAGACGCCGAAGCCGAAGATCACGGCGTTCGTGTGCAGATTGCGGAGGCGGCCGTACGAGAGCCATGGCTGCGAGAAACCGAGCTCGGGCCACACGAGCTCAGCGGCCACGTAGACGCCGACGGCCATGCCGACCAGCGCCCAGATCACGGCGAACACCGTGAACGCCGGTGACGATGCGATCCTCGTACGGCACGCGGACCGCGTCGCTCATGTCGCCACCCGCGGGCCGACGCCGAAGCTCCAGAGCACGGCCGTGATGCCGAGCAGCGTGACCCACGAGACGAGCAGATAGGCGATCAGCGCCGAGGCCATCAGCATGCCGCGCCCGGGATCGGTGTTCAGCACGAGCGGCAAGCCGCGATACAGCAGGTACATGCTCCAGATCAGCGGTGGGCACGAGCACGATCACGTTGAAGAACGCGTTCGGATAGAGGTGCACGACGCTGCCGACGGCGAGCGGCATCGGCGACGAGCGTCATCAGCGCCAAGCTGTGCGCGAACGACGTGTCGGCGCCGTACGTGCCGGCCATCCAGTGCGCGACGAACGCGGCGCTCAACAGGCCGAACAGCAGTAGCACGAAGTACGCGACGGAGATCGCGAGCACGGTGCCCGGCGGCGAGGAACAACGGCTCGACGCCGAGTCGCCAGCCGAACAACGTCGAGCCGACGTACGCGAACAGCGGCGGACACAGCGCGAGCCACAAGGCGGCGCCGAAGAACACGCGCGCGCCGGAGGGCGGATCGGCAGCCACGGCGCGCGAACGCCATTTGCGGATGCAGCAGCGCCGTGCCGAGGTGCAGCGTCGCCATTGGGCGCCTATGTTATGCCGCGTTCTCGAGCAGCAGCAAGCCCGCCGCCGTGTTCGACACCGGGATGTGATAGTGACGATGCAGCTGGCGCACACGCGCGCCCAGTGCGCCGCGCATCACGAGCCACATGATGAGCTCGACGCCCTGCGTGCCGGCGAGACGCACGAGGTCGTGGATCGAGTAGCGCGTCGAGCGCTTCCGGGTCGTCGACGATCTTCTCGAGGCACATCAGATCGAATTCCTTGTTGATGAACCCGGCGCGCTCGCCGTCGAGCTGGTGCGACAGGCCGCCGGTCCCGATGCACGACGACGCGCGAGTCGTCGAGGGTACGACGCGATCGCGCGGCCGAGCGCCTGGCCGAGCTTGAAGCAGCGGGCCGGCGAGGGCAGCGGATGCTGCACCGTGTTGACGGCGATCGGCACGGTCTTGACGGGCCGCCCGCCGCCGGGCCACAGCAGCGCTTGCGGCACCGTGAACGCGTGATCGACGCGCATCTCTTGGCACGTCGCGACGTCGAACTCATCGTCTCACGAGCGACTCGATGATGTGCCACGACAGATTCGGGTCGCCGGGGTACGGCGCCAGCGTCGGCAAGCCCCAGCCCTCGTCGGCGTTGTGGTACTCGGGCGCCGCGCCGACCGCGAACGTCGGCAGATTGTCGAGGAAGAAGTTCAGGCCGTGATCGTTGTAGACGATGACCGCGACGTCGGGCTCGCACGCGCTCGAGCCACTCGCGGACGGGCGGGTAGCCGGCGAAGAACGGCTGCCAGTACGGATCGTCCTGCAGCCCGCGCGCGATCGCGTTGCCGATCGCGGGGATGTGCGAGGTGCAGATGCCGCCGACGAGCGTGGCCATGTCAGCCCGCCGCGGCCTTCAGCTTGGCCCTGAACGCGTCGACGCTCATGCCGGTCTGCTGCGCGCCGATGTCCTGCACGCCGAGCCCGAAGATGCCGGTGAACTTCGCGAGGTAATAGACGTTGCCACCGACCGCGAGCAGCGCGAGCACGTCGCGGTTGCGGATCGCAGTCACGCTGCTCGTCGTTCAGGCCGAACTTCGCGCAATACGCGTCTTCGTCGCGCACGAACTCGGCGCGGTTTGCGGCGTCGTTGAACGAGTAGCACATCTTGTTCAGCGCGTAGCCTTTCTGCGCGAGCGCGCCATCGAACACGTAAGTTCCCGGAATGTCGTCGCGAGCGATGTGCGTAGCGGTCACATTTGGATTCTAGTGGCCGCGCTGCGGGCGTCGCCGCTGTGGAAACTACGTACGAAGTGCCGAGTTACTTGCGCGGAACGAGCTCGCGACGATACTGCCGGCCGCGTTCTGCGTAGTTCGCCGCGCTGGCTTCGAGGCCACGGCACTCGTCGTCGGTGAGCGCTCGAACGCGGCGCGCGGGTGCGCCGATGATCAGCGAGCGATCAGCGAACACCTTGCGCTCGGTGATCAATGCGCCCGCACCGACCAAGCAGTAGTTGCCGATGACTGCGTGGCTCAGGATCGTGGCGCCGATGCCGATCAGCGAGCAGTCGCCGACCGTGCAGCCATGCACCGTCGCACCGTGCCCGATCGTGACGCGATTGCCGATCGTGCACGCTGCGTCGGAGTCGACGTGGATCACGGCCGTGTCCTGGACGTTCGTGTCATCGCCGACTGCTAATGTCGTTGACGTCGCCGCGTAGCACGGCGCCGAACCAGACGTTCGCGTGCCGGCCCAGAAACACGCGCCCGATCACTGCGGCCGTCGGCGCGACGAAGAACTCGTCGCCGATCGTCTGCACGCGGTGCGCGCCCAAATCGTAGAGCACGGTTACTTCTTCGCCTTCGCTTGATTCGCGACCGCGGCGGCGGCCGCCGCGATCGCTGCGGGATCGCCGAGATAGTCCGCACGTGTCGGCATCAGCGACGCATCGAGCTCGTACCGGCGCGGCACGCCGGTCGGAATGTTCAGCTCGGTGATCTCGTCGTCGGACACTCCCTCGAGCATTTTCACCAGCGCTCGCAGGCTGTTGCCGTGCGCGGCGACGAGCACGTTCTTGCCGCTCCGAAGCTCGGGCGCGATACGGTCCTCCCAATACGGTTGCACGCGCGCGAGCGTCGTCTTCAGCGACTCCGTGCCGGGCAGCACGCTCGGCGCGAGGCCGGCGTAGCGCGCGTCGTGACGAGGATGCCGTTCGTCGCTCTCCTCGAGCGGGGGCGGCGGGATGTCGTAGCTGCGGCGCCAGATCTTGACCTGGGCCTCGCCGTGCTTTGCCGTCGTCTGCGCTTTGTCGAGCCCTTGCAACGATCCGTAGTGGCGTTCGTTCAATCGCCAAGAATTTTCGACCGGGATCCACATCAGCTTCATCTCGTCGAGCACGAGCCACAGCGTGCGGATCGCACGCGTGAGCACCGACGTGAACGCAATGTCGAACGTGAGACCCGCATCGGCCAACGTGCGGCCGGCTTCGCGCGCTTCGCGTTCGCCTTGTGCGGTGAGATCGACGTCGGTCCAGCCCGTGAACAGATTCTTCTCGTTCCAGTCGCTCTGGCCGTGTCGAACGAGAACGAGTTGCCCGGTCGGCAGCTCGCGACGTTTTTTTGTTCATATATCTATTGTCCCAGATCGGCGCTGCGTGCGGAACCGCGCGGGTGGTTGTGACACCCGTCTCGGCGCTCCGATGCGGTGTGCGCGTAGATGTGCGTTATAGTGACCCAAGCGAACGGACTCCCGACCGGCCGAGGATCAGACCAATGACAACAAAGCCCGGGCCCGACAAGACCGCACCAGTCACTGCTCCGGCGGAGGGCTCCGAGCACGCCGCGGCCGGCCAAGTACGCTACGAGACTTATCTGCAGCTCGACAAGTTGCTCTCGGCGCAGCAGCCGATCAGCACGACGCGCGAGCACGATGAAATCCTGTTCATCATTCAGCATCAAGTCGCCGAGCTCTGGTTCAAGCTGATCATTCACGAGATCGATGCCGCGATCGAGTTCCTGAGGCACGACGAGCTGCCGCGAGCGATCAAGGTGTTGAACCGCGTGAAGCAGGTGCAGCACCAGCTGATCAATCAGTGGTCCGTCCTCGCTACGCTGACGCCGACGGAGTACGCCGCGTTTCGCGACACGCTCGGCACGGCCTCGGGCTTTCAGTCGCCGCAATATCGTTTGCTCGAGTTCAAGCTCGGTCGAAAGGATCGAGCCGTGCTCGGGCGTTTCGGTCACCATCTCGAGTACTACCGGCAGCTCAAGGCCGCGCTCGATCATCCGAGCCTCTACGACGAGTTCCTCCGCTATCTGTATCGCGTCGGCCATCGCGTGCCCGACGTGCGGGTCGAGCGCGATTGGACGCAAACGTACGAGCATCATCACGGCGTCGTCGAGGTGCTGCAGACGATCTATCAGCACCCGGATCAATATTGGGCGGCCTACGAGTTGTCGGAGCGGCTCGTCGACATCGAGATCAATTTCCAGTCGTGGCGCTTCCATCACATGAAGACGGTCGAGCGCATCATCGGCGCGAAGGCCGGCTCGGGCGGCACGTCCGGCGTGAAGTTTCTGCAGCGCGCCGTCGACACCACGTTCTTCCCTGAGCTGATCGAGGTCCGCAGCAAGATCTGACCCGCGCGCGCCGCCCTTAGGTGCGATGCGCCTCGGCCAGGTAGTCGTGGCTCTGCATTTCTTGCAGGCGGCTCTGCGTTCGCAGGATGTCGTGCTTCAAGCGCTCGCCGGCGTAGATCGCCGTGACCGGCGCCGCAGCCGAGACGATCAGCTTCACGCGCCGGTCGTAGAACTCGTCGACGAGCGCGATGAAACGCCGCGCCTGGTTCTCGAGTGTCGTGTCGAAGCGCGGCACGTTCGAGATCGAACACGGTTTGATACAGCCGCGACAACTCGATGTAGTCGTCCTGGCTGCGCGGGCCGTCGCAGATCTGCGCGAAGTCGAACCAGATCACCCCGTCGGCTGCACGGCGATAGTCGATGCGCCGGCCCAAGATCTCCAGCGAGCCGCCGTGATCGCCTTCGTCGGGTGCAATCTCCTCGAAGAACTGCGTCAAGCGTTCGTCGGCGGCCGCACCGGCCGGCGTTTGATAGACGTCCGCGCGCTCGAGCGCGCGCAAGCCGATAGTCGGTGCCGCCGTCGACGTGCACGACCTCGGTGTGCTTCTTCAGCAGCGCGATCGTCGGCAGGAACCGCTGACGTTGCAAGCCGCCGCTGTAGAGCTGATCCGGCGCGATGTTCGACGTGGCTGCGAGAGTCACGCCGCGCGCGAACAGCCCGGTGAACAAGCCGCCGAGCAGCATCGCGTCCGCGATGTCGGTCACGGCGAACTCGTCGAAGCAGATGATGCGCGTGTCCGCCGCGATTTCCTCCGCCACGAGCTCGAGCGGGTCCTCGACGTTGCGATGGCTCTTGAGCCGCTCGTGCACGTCCGCCATGAAGCGATGAAAGTGCTGGCGCCGTTTGTCGGCGAACGGAAGCGTGCCGAAGAATAGATCCATCATGAACGTCTTGCCGCGCCCGACGCCGCCCCAGAGATACAGCCCGCGCACCGGCGCACTGCTCTTGCCGGCGAGCTTCGCGATCCGCTGCCGCAGGCCGCGGCGCGGCGGTGCGCTGATGAGCTCGCGGTACAAGCGATCGAGCGCCTCGATCGCTCGCGCTTGCGACGCGTCGGCCGCGAGCTCGCCGCGATCGACACGCCGGCGGTACTCTGGGAGCGGGCTCGTCAAGAGCGAAGCTCCGGCCGATCCACGAACAGCTCGAGCGCTTGCGGATTCGCGAGCGCATCGCGATTGCCGACCGGCCGGCCGTGAATGGCTTCCCGAACCGCGAGCTCGACGATCTTGCCGTTCATCGTGCGTGGAATGTCCGCAACCGCGATGATCTTCGCCGGCACGTGCCGCGGGCTCGCGCGCCGCCGGATCTCGTCGCGGATGCGTTGCTCGAGCTCGGCGTCGAGCGAGTGACTGGGCTGCATGCGCACGAATAGCACGATGCGCGTGTCGTCGTCCCATTCTTGGCCCGACGACGATGCTTTCCGCGATCTCGGGCAATTGCTCGACGATGCGATAGATCTCCGCGGTGCCGATTCGGACGCCGCCCGGGTTCAGCGTCGCGTCGGAGCGCCCGTAGATCACGACGCCGTCGTGCGCGGTGAGCTCGGCGAAGTCGCCGTGATGCCAGACGTTCGGGAAGCGCTCGAAATAGGCGGCGCGATACTTGCGGCCGTCCGGGTCGTTCCAGAAGCCGATCGGCATCGACGGGAACGGCGCCGTGCAGACGAGCTCGCCTGGTTGCTCGCGCACGGGACGGCCGTCCGCGGTGTAGATTTCGACGTTCATGCCGAGGCCGCGGCATTGCAGCTCGCCGCGATAGACCGGCAACAGCGGGTTGCCGAGCGCGAAGCACGAGATGATGTCGGTTCCGCCCGCGATCGACGCCAGCTGCACGTCTTCCTTGACGTGCGCGGTAGACGAAATCGAAGCTCGCGGGCGACAGCGGCGAGCCGGTCGACAGGATTGTGCGCAGCGCGGGCAGACGCATGACGATCACGCGGCCGACACCCGGTCTTCTCGAGCGCGCTCAAATATTTCGCGCTCGTGCCGAACACGGCGATTCGTTCCTGCTCCGCGAGTCGCCACAGCACGTCCGGGTCGGGATAAAGAGGCGCGCCGTCGTAGAGAACGAGCGTCGCGCCGGAGGCCAGCGCGGAGACGAGCCAGTTCCACATCATCCAGCCGCAGGTGGTGAAATAGAACACGACGTCGCCGGGCTTCACGTCCGAATGTGAAGCACGTGCTCCTTGCGATGCTGCAACAGCGTGCCGCCGACGCCGTGCACGATGCACTTCGGCACGCCGGTCGTGCCGGACGAATAGAGAATGTAGAGCGGGTCCGAGAATGCGACGGGCGTAAAGCGAAGCTCGGCTCTGATGCTCGAGCGCCTCGCCGAACAGGATCGCGTTGTCGAGCCCGCTCAGGTCCGGATCGGTTGTGCGATACGGAACGACGACCACGGCCGAGAGCTGTGGCAAGCGCGTGGAGAGCGCGCGGATCGTCGGCATCGAGTCGATGCTCTTGCCGTTGTAGAAATACCCGTCGGTCGCGAACAAAACCTTGGGCTCGATTTGACCGAAGCGATCGATCACGGCGTCGACGCCGAAGTCCGGCGAGCACGACGACCACACGGCGCCGAGGCTCGCAGTCGCGAGCATCGCGACGACGGCCTCCGGCCGGTTCGCGATGAACGCGGCGACGCGGTCCCCTTTGCGCACGCCGAGCGTGCGCAAGTGCTCCGCGACGGCCGCCACCTGCCGCCGCAGCTCGGCCCAGTCGATCTCGCCGCGCTCGCCGCGCTCGTTCGCGAACACGAGTGCAGCGCCGCTCAAGTTCGGCGCCAAGAGATTCGCTGCGAAATTCAACGTCGCACCGTCGAACCAAGTCGCGCCGGGCATCCGCTTCGCATCGCGCAACACAGTACGGTATTCCGTGTCTGATTGGACACCGCAGAATTTCCACACGCTCGCCCAGAACTCGTCGGGCCTTTCGATGCTCCACTCGTACAACGCGGCGTAGTCGTCGCCGTGAAGCCGCGCACGATTCTCAGCGATGAAACGCCGCATGTTGCTTGCGGCGCTGCGTGCTGCGGAGGGTTGCCAGATGGGTGCGCTCAACGGCGTTCACGAGGGCGGGGCGTGTGGGTTGCGATGTTACAATGCGCCGCGCTTCCGCGCCCCCGCGGGTTAACGTCAGTCACATGTCGCGCGAGAGCATGCAGTTTGATGTCGTCGTCGTAGGCGCGGGTCCGGCCGGGCTTGCGACGGCGTGCCGCTTGGGCCAGCTCGCGCGCGACAGCGGCAGAACGCTCTCGATCGGAGTCGTCGAGAAAGGCGCTACGGTTGGCGCGCACATCGTGTCGGGCGCGGTATTCGAAGCGCGCGCGCTCGCGGAGCTGTTTCCGGATTGGCGCGCGCGCGGTGCTCCGGTTTCGACCGCGGTCGCCGACGAGCGTGTGCTGTGGTTTCGCGACACGAACCTAAGTGTGCGTTTGCCCGCTGCGTTCGTGCCGCGAGCGCTCCACAACCGCGGGAACTTCGTCGTGAGTCTCGGCGAAGTCTGTCAATGGCTCGCGGCGCAAGCCGAAGCGCTCGGCTGTCATGTGCTGCCGGGCTTCGCCGCCACCGACGTGCTCTACGATCGCGGGCGGGTCGCCGGCGTCGTCACCGGCGACTTGGGCCAGGCGCGCGACGGCTCGCACAAAGCGAGTTTCCAAGCGGGCTACGAGCTGCGTGCGAAATACACCGTGTTCGCCGAAGGGTGTCGCGGCCATCTCGGCAGACGGCTCGAGGCGCGGTACGGTCTCCGCGCGGACGCCGATCCGCAGCACTACGGGATCGGGCTCAAGGAGGTGTGGCAGATCGACCGCGCCAAGCATCGCGCGGGCGAGATCCTGCACACGTTCGGCTGGCCGCTCGATGCCGCGACCGACGGCGGGGGCTTCGTCTACCACGCCGCGGACGAGCGTGTGTACTTGGGATTCATCTTAGGTCTGGGCTACGAGAACCCGCACCTCGATCCGTTCGCCGAGTTCCAGCGCTGGAAACACCACCCCGAGATTCGCGCACTGCTCGGCGGCGGCAAGCGCATCGCCTACGGCGCGCGCGCAGTCAATAAGGGCGGGCTCCAGTCGTTATCGAAGCTCGTCGTTCCGGGCGGTTTGCTCGTGGGCTGCGAGGCGGGGTTCTTGAACCCGGCCAAGATCAAGGGCTCGCACACGGCGATGAAGACGGGAATGCTCGCGGCCGAAACGGTGTTCGCGGCGCTCGCGTTGCAGGGTGAAGCGGCCGACGCGGAGCTCGAGCGCTACGCCGAGCGCGTTCGCGGCTCGTGGGTGTGGGACGAGCTCTACCGCGGCCGCAATTTCAGCGCGGGCGTCGCACGGTTCGGTGCATTGCTCGGCGGCGCGCTCTCGTTCCTCGAGCAGAACGTTCTGCGCGGCCACGTGCCGTGGACGCTGCACAACCGCGTGCCCGACCACGCGCGCCTGCGCGAAGCCGCGGCCGCGAAGCCGATCGCGTATGCGAAGCCGGACGGAGTCGTCTCTTTCGATCGGTCGAGCTCCGTCTATCTCGCGAGCACGGCCCATGAGGAAAATCAGCCGTGTCATTTGCAGCTCGCGGATCCGGACCTGCCCATCGCGATCAACCTGCCGCGATTCGACGAGCCCGCGCAGCGCTACTGTCCCGCGGGCGTCTACGAGGTCGTCGCCGATGCGCACGGCGCAGCGCGGTTCCAGATCAACGCCGCGAACTGCGTGCACTGCAAGACCTGCGACATCAAGGATCCGTCGCAAAACATCACCTGGGTGCCGCCCGAGGGTGGCGCCGGCCCCAACTACTCGGGGCTTTAGCCGGTCTCGGGGGCGAGATCCGGCTCGCCCAGATGGGCGAGCATCGCGCGACGCGTCTGCGCCATGAGCTCGCGCGGTGAAAGCGGATCCGAAGCCGCCACCGGATCGCAAATACGTATCCGGAGCGGGCCCGGTTTCGGCAGGAGTCCGCCGGCCGGCAGTTTGTGTCGAGAGCCGTAGATCACGATCGGCACGACGGGCAGGCTGGCCCGAGCCGCGGCCGTGAACGCGCCGAGCTGAAAAGGCTTGAGTCCCGGCGTCGCGTCGAAGGTTCCCTCGGGGAAAAAGCCGAGCGCGACCCCTTGCGACGCGAGCGTCAGCATCGTTCGCGCGGTGCGATGGCGATCGCCGTGGCTCGATCGGTCCACGAACGCCGAGCCGAGCCTCCGCAAGATGAAGCTCGCGATCGGCACGCGTTTCATTTGGTGCTTGATCAGGTAAGTGAACCCGGCCGGAAGGGCCGCGGTCAGAATGATGCCGTCCAAGTAGCTGGCGTGGTTGGCGACCACGACGCAGGGGTAGGGCGGCTGGGCCGCGCTGCCCTCGACCCGCACCGGGCTGCCGATCGCGCGGAAGAACAGCCGCGCCCCCGCGCGCGCCACCTGCCGGCGCCGCTCGACGCCCGGCGTCACGGCCAGTAAGACGCAGCTGGGGGCCACGATCGCGAGCAATGCGAGCCAGGCATAGCAGCCGTAGCAGACTTGCGCGATCCGATTCATGGCGCGGAAGGCCTCGTCGGGCCGCAAAAGGCCGCAGGGACGGCGTTTATGTCAAAGGGCGAGTCGGCCCTCGGAGACACCGGACGCGATTTGCCGGCCGCTTTCTGTGACACGTTTCTCTTTATGTTAATGCTCGCGGTGTTTTGTGAGGGCGGTCACGCAGGTGCCCCACCCCGTCCCGCATACTCGACCCGCTGCCGCATCCCTGTACGGATGTTTCAGCCTGAATATAACGCCCTGAATCATATACGAAAACCATCGGACTTTACGATCGCGTATAGGCAATGGCGCACAACTTCCTGCACAGCGGCCCGGCTCAGGCAGGCATGAGTCTACCTAGCGATCCAAAAGCGCTCGTCGATCGTTTTCTCGACGCGATTTGGATGGAGCGCGGGCTTTCAGAGAATACGCTCGGCGCGTATCGCGCCGACTTGCTCGCATTGAATCAACGGCTCGTATCGCGCAACGTCGAGCTCGCGCGCGCAGCTCGCGCCGACGTGCTCGACTACATCGCGTGGCGCGTCGAGGCCGGCGCGAAGCCGCGCTCGACCGCACGACAACTTTCGAGCTTCCGGCGCTTCTATCGGTATCTGCTCCGCGAAGGTCTGCTGAGCGAAGATCCGACCGCGCAGATCGCGATGCCGAAGATCGGCCGCGCGCTGCCGCAGTCGTTGACGGAAGAGGAAGTCGAATCGTTGCTCGCGGCGCCCGTCGTCGCCGAGCCTCTCGGCCATCGGGATCGTGCGATGCTCGAGGTGCTGTACGCGACCGGCGTGCGCGTCTCCGAGCTGATCAATCTCAAGCTGAGCCAGGTCAATCTGAATCAAGGCGTGCTCCGGATCGTCGGCAAGGGCGATCGTGAACGCCTGATTCCGCTCGGCGACGAAGCCCAGGACTGGGTCAAAGAATTCGTCGGCGGCCCGCGCGTCGAGATCTTGCTCGAGCGCCAGACCGAATACTTGTTCCCGACGCGCCGCGGCGACCGAATGACGCGCCAGGCCTTCTGGCACATCATCAAACGCTATGCGCGCAAGGCCGGCGTCAAGAAGAAACTGTCCCCGCACACCGTGCGGCACGCGTTTGCGACGCATCTGCTCAACAATGGTGCGGACTTGCGAGTCGTGCAGCTGTTGCTGGGGCATAGCGACGTGTCGACTACACAAATCTATACACACGTCGCGCGCGAGCGCATGAAAGAGCTCCACAGCCGCCACCATCCGCGCGGTTGATCCCAAGCCCGCTACCCGGTGCGGTCTTTATTGGTAGAATCCTAGGGGCTTTAGCGTAGAGCCTCCCAAGTAGGAGACTGCCTGTGCAAACAAACCGTATCCTCGCCGCCCTGATCGCCTTGCCGTTCGCTACAGTCGCGTTCGGTGTCTCGGCCCAGGCGCTGACGAAGGAACAGCTCGCGAGCCAGCTCAACGGCATAGCCGTCGAAGACATCAGCGACTCGCCGATTCCCGGCCTTTATCAGGTCGCGGTCGGTGCGAACGTCGCGTACGTGACGAACGATGGGCGCTACATCATTCGCGGCGACATCTACGACGCCGAGAGCGGCGACTCGCTGTCGGAGCAGACTCGCGCCGCTGCGCGCGTCTCGATGCTCGAGTCGGTCGATCCCAACAGCATGATCGTGTTCAAGCCCGCGAACGGCACCGTGAAACACACGATCACGATCTTCACGGACATCGATTGCGGTTACTGTCGGCAATTCCATCGCGAGATCGACAAGGTCACGGCGCTCGGGATCGAGGTTCACTACCTCTTCTATCCGCGCACGGGGCCGAACACCGAATCGTGGACGAAGGCCGACCAGGTTTGGTGCGCGCCGAATCACAATCAGGCGCTGACGCGCGCGAAGCTCGGCGGCGAGATTCCGGACGGGCCGAGTTGCTCGACGCCGGTCGAATCGCATTACGCGCTGGGGCAGCGCATTGGGGTGCGCGGCACTCCGGCCGTGTTCTCGGACACCGGTGAGCTGATCGGCGGCTACTTGCCGCCCGCGGATCTCGCGAAGATCCTCGACGACCCCGACGCTGTACTCGAATAGTCCGCTTCGCGTAGGCTCGCCCGACGATGGAGTGGATTACCTCACCCGAGGCGTGGATTGCCCTGACCACGCTTACGCTGCTCGAGATCGTTCTCGGCGTCGACAACATCATTTTCATCAGTATCCTCGTGAGCCGCTTGCCTCCCGAGCAGCGCCAGCGCGCTCGCGTGCTGGGCCTCGGCTTCGCGATGGGCACGCGAATTCTGCTGCTGCTGCTGCTGACGTGGATCATGCGGCTCCAAAGCTCGCTGTTCACGGTCATGGAGGTCGGGATCTCCGGACGCGATCTGATCTTGATCGGCGGCGGACTGTTCCTGCTCGCGAAGTCGACGATGGAGATGCATGAAAGCCTCGAGGGCCAGCACGGCAGCGGGGGCACGGTGAAGCACGCCGGATTCTTCAGCGTGATCGTGCAGATCGGCTTGATCGACATCGTGTTCTCGCTCGACTCGGTCATCACGGCCGTCGGCTTGGTCGACCAGATCGAAGTCATGGTCATCGCGATCGTGATCGCCGTCGGCGTGATGATGGTTGCGGCCGGCGCGATCGGACGCTTCGTCGACGAGCACCCGACGATCAAGATGCTGGCGCTCTCGTTCCTCGTGTTGATCGGCGTCGCGCTGATCGCCGAGGGCGTCGACCTGCACATTCCGCGCGGCTACATCTACTTCGCGATGGGATTCTCGGTCGTCGTCGAGATGCTGAACATGCGCATACGGGGCGGCCGTAAGGATCCGGTGCAGCTCAAGAAGAAAGACGTCTAAGAACGCGGGGCGCACACTCGCGCGGGGTGACCATGACCGCCGGACTTGCTTATCTCATTGCTCGCATTCTGACTTGCGGCATCTGGGTCGCCGCGGGCGCGCACAAGGCGACGCACTACCGGAACAACATCGTCGAGATGGGGCACCTCGGTGTTCCGTTGCCGCGGCTCGTGCTGCCGCTCGTGTTGCTGCTCGAGATGGTGGGAGCGGTGCTGATGGTCATCGACGAGTACGTTTGGCTCGTCTCGCTCGCCTGGATCGCGTTCATGATCCCCGCGACGTGGCTGTATCACGTCAAGTTCATGATCAAGGACGGCACGATCGTGTTCCCGCAGTTCGTGACGGGCTGGAAGAACGTGTCGATCGCGGGCGGGTTGCTCGCGTTGGTGCTGCTCGACGCGAGTCGGCCTGCGTGGCTGTTGCCCGGCGTGCCGTGAGCCCAAGCGCTACGCGCTCTGCTACATGAATCGTTAGGCGTGACGAGCCACCACGGGCGCCTCTATACTTCGCGACTCCATACCGAAACCTCTTTGCCCGAGTGGCGGAATTGGTAGACGCAGCGGACTCAAAATCCGCCGCCTAAACAGCGTGTCGGTTCGACTCCGACCTCGGGCACCACCATCTTGCTTCGCAGCGATTTTCATTACGACCTGCCATCCGAGCTGATCGCGCAAGCGCCGCTCGCGGAGCGGCGTGCGAGCCGCCTGCTCGTGCTCGATGGCGCGACGGGCGCGGTCGCCGACCGGCAGTTCGCCGAGTTGCCGGAGCTCCTGCTGCCCGGCGACCTACTCGTGCTGAACGATACGCGCGTGTTGCCGGCGCGCGTCTTGGGGCACAAGCCGACCGGCGGGCGCATCGAGTGCCTGCTCGAGCGGTTGCTGGAGCCGCGTCGCGCGCTCGTGCATCTGCGCGCGAGTCACGCCCCGCATCCCGGCAGCGAGATCGATCTGCCGGGCCGCGCGCGAGCACGAGTCCTGGGTCGCGCGGGCGAGCTGTTCGAGATCGCGCTCGACCGCGATTTCGTGCCGTTTCTCGAGACGTATGGCCAGACACCGTTGCCGCCTTACATCGTTCGCGCGGCCGATGATTCGGATCGCGAGCGGTATCAGACCGTGTTCGCACGCGCGCCGGGCGCGGTGGCCGCACCGACTGCAGGGCTGCACTTCGACCGCGCCATGTTCGACGCTCTTGCGGAGCGCGGCGTGGAGCGCGCGTTCGTCACATTGCATGTCGGCGCCGGAACGTTCGCTCCCGTGCGCACCGAGCGCGTCGAGGACCACGAGCTTCACGCAGAGTGGCTCGAAGTCTCCGCGGACACCTGCGCGGCTGTCGAGCGCTGCCGCGCGCGCGGCGGCCGCGTCGTCGCAATCGGCACGACCAGCGTGCGCGCGCTCGAGACCGCAGCGCGTGGCGGACGCCTCGCGCCGTTCGCCGGCGACAGCCGACTCTTCATCTATCCGGGCTTCGAGTTTCGGGTGGTCGACACGGTCGTGACGAACTTTCACCTCCCGGACTCGTCGCTGCTGATGCTTGTCGCGGCGTTTGCGGGGCGTGAAGCGACGCTCGCTGCGTATCGCCATGCCGTGGCCAAGCGCTATCGCTTCTTCAGCTACGGCGATGCGATGCTCGTGACGCCGACGCCCGCGGCACGCGGAGGCGCGTGTGCGGTTTGAGCTTCTAAACCAGGATCGCGGCGCGCGCCGCGGCCGGATCACGTTTCGCCGCGGTGTCATCGACACTCCGGCGTTCATGCCCGTCGGCACGTACGGCGCCGTCAAGGCCATGACGCCCGAGGAGCTCGAGGGTCTCGGCGCGCAGATCGTTCTCGGCAACACGTTCCATCTGCTGCTGCGTCCCGGCATCGACGTGATACGGGCTCACGGCGGTTTGCATGCGTTCATGCACTGGCAACGGCCGATCCTCACGGACTCGGGCGGGTTTCAAGTCTGGAGCTTGAAGACGCTGCGCAAGATCACGGAGCGCGGCGTCGAGTTTCGCTCGCCCGTGAACGGCGATCTGATCGAGCTGACACCGGAGCGCTCGATCGAGATGCAGCATGCGCTCGGCTCCGACATCGTGATGGTGTTCGACGAGTGCACGGAGTACCCGGCCGATCGCGAGACGGCTCGGCAATCGATGCAGTTGTCGTTGCGGTGGGCGAAGCGAAGCCGCGCCGCGTTCGACGAGTCGAAGCGTGGCGCGGATGGAGACGCGGCGTTGTTCGGCATCGTGCAAGGCGGTGTGCACGACGATCTGCGGCGCGAGTCGCTCGCGGGGCTCGTCGAGATCGGGTTCGATGGCTACGCGATCGGCGGTCTCGCGGTCGGCGAGCCGGAGCACGAACGTCTAAGCGTGCTCGAAGGCTTGGCCCCGGCGCTGCCGGTCGATCGGCCGCGGTATCTGATGGGCGTCGGCACTCCGGCCGATCTCGTGAAGGCCGTCGCGCGCGGCGTGGACATGTTCGACTGCGTGATTCCGACGCGGCACGCGCGCAACGGCCAGCTGTTCACGAGCGAGGGCACGCTGAACATCCGCAACAGCCGTTTTCAGTCGGACTTAGGCGCGATCGATCCGCGCTGTGAGTGTTACGCGTGCCGAAACTACACGCGGTCCTATCTGAAGCACCTGCAGCAGTGCAACGAGATCCTCGGTGCGAGGCTCGCGACGATTCACAATCTCACTTTTTATCAGCGGCTGATGGCCGAAATGCGCAACGCGATCGAGGCGGGCCGCTTCGCGGCCTACGCCGCGGAAGTCATTGATTCCTCGAACGGATCGGAGCCTATGGCATAATGCCCGCCGGCCATTTTTGGCCGACCCTTTTGGCTTAAGGACTTGGGACCGACCAT
The DNA here is from genome assembly GCA_963741255.1 of uncultured Gammaproteobacteria bacterium. Taxonomy (GTDB): domain Bacteria; phylum Pseudomonadota; class Gammaproteobacteria; order Steroidobacterales; family Rariloculaceae; genus FEN-1219. The sequence goes on from CAVUHM010000007.1 coordinate 202,272, forward strand.
GGATTCTCTGTTCGCTTTCCTGATCAGCGATGCCGCAGCGCAGACTGCGGCCCCCGCCGCATCCGGCCCGAGCGCGATCAGCACTTTGCTGCTGCCGGTCATGCTGATCGTCGTGTTCTATTTTCTGTTGATTCGGCCACAGCAGAAGAAGCAGAAAGAGCACAGAGCGATGGTCGAGGCGGTCGTGGTCGGCGCCGAGGTCGTCACTGGCGGCGGCGTTCTGGGCAAGGTCACCGAGGTGGGAGAGCAGTTCCTGACCCTCGAGATCGCCGAGGGCGTCAAGGTCAAAGTGCAGCGGCACTCGATCGCGACCGTGCTGCCGAAAGACACGATCAAACACGCGTAAGCCCGAGAATCGCCACTCATGAATCGCTTTCCGCTTTGGAAGAACTTGCTGGTGTTCGGCGTTGTGATCGTGTCGACGATCATCGCGCTGCCGAATTTTTTCGGCGACGACGAAGCGGTGCAGGTATCGCGAACGGACGGCGTGGCGATGGACGAGACCGCGCTCGAGCAGGTTCGTACGACGTTGACCGAAGGCAACGTCGCGTTCTTGTCCATTGCGATCGAGGACACTTCGGCGCTCGTGCGGCTCGAGACCGACGTGGCGCAACAGCAGGCGAGCGAAGCGCTGACGAAGGCCTTACCGAATCACATCGTCGCGCTCGCGCTGGCGCCGCGCACACCGGTGTGGCTGAGATTCCTGGGGCTCGAGCCAATGCTGCTGGGTCTCGATCTGCGCGGTGGCGTGCACTTGCTCTACCAGGTCGACTTGAGCGCGGCCGTTTCTCAATATCTCGAGACGTACGAGAGCGCGCTGCGATCGCAGTTCCGCCAAGTGAACATCCGTGGCGATGTGCGCGTCATCGGCACGGATTTGCGCATATCCATCGCCGAGCAGGGCGACATGGATCGTGCCGAGGCGATCATTGGCCAACTCGAGCAAGGCGATCAGTTGTTCCAGCTCGGCCAGCTCACGAGCCGGCTGATCGTCGACCGCGCAGAGGTCGACGGGCGTCCCCGGGTTCAACGTGCGTCTGACTGAGGTCGCGATTCGCGAGCGTCAGGATTTCGCGATCCAACAGAACGTGTTGACGATGCGCAATCGCGTCAACCAGCTCGGCGTCGCCGAGGCCGTCGTGCAGCGCCAGGGCCTCGACCGGATCCTGGTTCAGTTGCCCGGCATCCAGGACCCGGGCAGGGCGAAGGACATCTTGAGCTCGACGGCGACGCTCGAGTTCCATCTCGTCGACCACACAAACGATGCATTCGAAGCGGAACGCCGCAATCGTGCGCCGCTCGGCTCGGAGCTGCATCATCGTGAGGACGGCTCGCCGGTCCTGTTGCAGCGCGAGGTCATCGCCTCCGGCGACCAGCTGCTCGACGCGATCCCGACCTATCAGCAGGGTCGGCCGGTCGTCAGCATCAAGCTCGACTCCACGGGCGGCCGCCGCATGCTCGATGCGACGATCGACAACGTCGGACGCAATCTCGCGGTGCTGTTCGTCGAAGATCGGCCGCAATTCATCGAGCGCGATGGCGAGCGCGTGCCCGGCCCGCCCGTGCGCACGGAACGCGTGATCAGCGACGCGACCATCAACGACCCTCTGTCGAACAATTTCGTGATCACAGGGCTGACCGTGTTCGAGGGCCAGAGGCTCGCCCTGTTGCTGCGCGCCGGCTCGCTGGCCGCACCGATCGTGCCGATCGAGGAGCGCACGATCGGCCCGAGCCTGGGCCGAGAGAATATCGAGCGCGGCATCGAGGCGACGCTGATCGGCTACTTGCTCGTCGTCGCGTTCATCGGCCTCTGGTATCGCATGTTCGGCATGCTCGCGAACATGGCGTTGTTCATCAACGTGATCATGATCGTGGCGTTGATGTCGTTGATTCCCGGCGCCGCGCTCACGTTGCCGGGTATCGCCGGCATCGTGCTGACGGTCGGCATGTCGGTCGATGCGAACGTGCTGATCTTCGAGCGCATACGTGAGGAGCTCGGCAACGGCAACTCGCCGCAGAACAGCATTCGCGCCGGCTGGGACAAGGCCTATACGACGATCGTCGACTCGAACTTGACGACGTTGATCGCCGCGATCGTGCTGTTCATGTTCGGCACCGGGCCGATCAAGGGCTTTGCGGTGACGCTGTCGCTCGGCATCGCGACGTCGATGTTCACTGCGATCACCGTGACGCGCTCGCTCGTGAATCTCGTCTACGGCAACCGCACGAACTTGAAGACGCTGTCGATCGGCGGCCGCAAGCTCGCCGCCACCAACCTCCCCCGCGACCGGCGCGAAATAGGGCGTTGCGTTTTCGCTCGTCGCGGGCAGGTACCTCGATCGAGGGGCTCCTCCCGAGACACGCCGGAAGACCGTCCCTGGGGCTCGTGTGCGCACATCCCTGTGCGCACACGGTCTCGGGAGGGCCTCTCTCGAGGTACCTGCCTGAGACATTCGCGCGAGATTTCTGGGACGTTGCGTTGCGATATCCGCAGTTACCGGCAGAGGGCGTTGGAGCGTCAACGCGGCTATTGCAGAGGGCGTCTGCCGGGGCGTGGGCGCCAGGGACGGCGCCCAGCAGCCTACAGGGACGTACTTGCGGCGGTCCCGGCAGATGCCCTCTGCGAAGGTGAGCCGCGCTGCGATGGGCTGCATGCACTCTGCCGGCAACTGCGCTGCGATCAGCGCCGCGATGAGCGGTCAGACGCCGGCGGAGAAGGGGGAGAGGAGCTTCGAGAGCGCGGCGTAGGTCTTGGGGTTGCCGGCGACGACGTTGCCGCTGTCGAGATAGCCGTCGCCGCCGTGGAAGTCGCTGATGCGCCCGCCGGCCTCGCGAATGATCAACGCGCCGGCCGCGATGTCCCACTTGCTCAAGCCCAGCTCGAAGAACGCGTCGACGCGCCCGGCCGCGACGTAGCACAGGTCGAGCGCCGCGGAGCCCGGTCGCCGCACCCCGGCCGACTCGAGCATCACGACGCGCAGCATGTTCAAGTAGCGCTCGAGGTGCACGAGGTTCGCGCGATACGGGAAGCCCGTTGCGACCAACGCCTGCTGCAAGTTCGTGCGCTTGCTGACGCGAATGCGCCGCCCGTCGAGCTGCGCGCCTTGGCCGCGGCTCGCCGTGAAGATTTCCTGGCGCATCGGATCGTAGACGACGCCGTGCTCGAGCTCGCCTTTGCGCGCGACGCCGATCGACACCGAGAAGTGCGGGAAGCCGTGTAGATAGTTCGTCGTGCCGTCGAGCGGATCGATGATCCACTCGAATTCGTGCTTGCCCGCGCTGCCGCTCTCCTCGGCGAGGATCGCGTGATCCGGGTAGTGATCGCGGATCACCTCGATGATCGCGGCCTCGGCGGCCTGGTCTACCTGCGAGACGAACTCGTTGCGGCTTTTCTCGATGACCTTCAGGCTCTCGAGCTGGTTCATTTGCCGAACCATCACCTCGCCGGCACGGCGCGCGGCGCGAACTGCAATGTTGACCATGCCGTGCATTGGGCGCGCAGCGTAGAATACTCGGCCATCCCAAGCAACGGCGCGGGCGCCGCTCGAGGTCGCGCACCCATCGTGCACATCCCGGTTCGCATCGTCCTCGTCGACACCTCGCATCCCGGCAACATCGGTGCAGCCGCGCGCGCGATGAAGACGATGGGGCTCACGGACCTCGCGCTCGTTCGGCCGAAGCACTTCCCGAGCGACGAGGCCACGGCTCGTGCGGCTGGCGCCGATGACGTGCTCGGCGCCGCGAGCGTGCACGCCGACCTCGCAACGGCGATCGCGGACTGCGGCTGGGTGGTCGGTGCGAGCGCGCGCTTGCGGACGATCGCGTTGCCGATCGCGGATCCGCGCGAGGCCGCGGTCACGATCTGGCAGCGGCTCGAAGCCAATCGCGTTGCAGTGCTGATGGGCCCCGAGCAATCGGGTCTCACGAACGAAGACCTCGCGCGCTGCCAACAGCTCGTGCACATCCCGACGAACCCGGAGTTCGGCTCGCTGAATCTCGCGATGGCCGTGCAAGTGCTCTGCTACGAGCTGCGGATGGCGGCACAGAATCGGCCGCCGCCCGAAGGCCCGAAGAGCGACAGCAGGCTCGCGACCGCAGCTGAGCTCGAAGGATTGCACGAGCATCTCGAGCGGCTGCTCACGGATTCCGAGTTCCTGCATCCCGAGCATCAGAGGCAGGTCAAGCTCAAGCTGCGCCGAATCTTCCACAAGGCGACGCTCGAGTACAACGAGCTGAACATTCTGCGCGGCGCGCTGACGTCGCTCGACCCGATCAACCGCCGGCCGCGGCGTCCCGAATGAGCCGCCCGGAGATCTATCTCGACTACGCTGCGACGGCGCCCGTCGATCCGGCCGTCGCGGCCGCCATGACCGAATGCTTGACGCACGAGTTCGGCAACCCGTCGTCGCAACACGCTGCGGGAAAACGCGCACGACGACTCGTCGAAGCCGCGCGCGAAGCCGTCGCCGCGCGCGTCGGCGCGCCGGCCGAACGCCTCGTGTTCACGTCGGGTGCCACGGAATCGAACAACCTGGCTTTGAATGGCGTGCTTAAGCGCTCGCGCGGCCGCGCCGTGCACTTGGTCACGTCGCGGATCGAGCACAAGTCCGTGCTCGACGTCGCGCGCGCCCTCGAAGGAAGCGGAGTCTCGGTTACCTATGTCCCCGCGTCGCCGGGTGGGTACGTCGAGCCGCAGCACGTCATCGACGCGATCACGCCCGACACGCAGCTCGTCTCCATCATGCACGTGAACAACGAGACCGGAGTCATTCAGGACATTGCGACGATCGGCGCCGCCTGCCGCGAGCGCGGTGTGCTATTCCACGTCGATGCCGCGCAGAGCGCCGGAAAGCTCGCGCTCGATCTCGCCGCGTGGCCGGTCGACTTGTGCTCGCTGACCGCGCACAAGCTGTGTGGCCCGAAGGGCGTCGGTGCTCTGTACATTGCGCCACGCGCGACGCTGTTGCCGCAGATCCAGGGCGGTGAGCAGGAGCGAGGCCTGCGTGCCGGGACGCTCGCGACGCCGCAGATCGTCGGCATGGGCAAGGCCTATGAGCTCGCGGATCCGGTCCGCGAGGCGCCGCGATTCGCGGCGCTCCGCGATCGCTTGTGGCAAGCGCTCGAGCGCATCTCCGGTACGCGGCAGAACGGCGACCCGAGCCGGCGCGCACCGCACGTCCTGAACGTCGCGTTTCCGGGCGTCGAGGGCGAAAGCCTGCGTTTCGAGCTGCGCGATCTCGCCGTCTCGGCCGGGTCCGCTTGCGCGGCCGACAGCCCCGAGGCCTCGCACGTGCTGACCGGTATGGGGTTGAGTGACGCCTTGGCCGGCAGCTCGCTGCGCTTCAGCGTGGGGCGTTTCACGAGCGACGACGACGTCGCTGCTGCCGCGGCCCGGGTCGAAGCCGGCGTCGCAAGGCTCCGCGCGCTCGCGAAATCGGCCCCGCCGTGGTGCTCGGCCTGACCTTTTTCGGCTAAACTATTGACCTGCCTATGGAATACAGCCCGGCCGTGGTGCGGCATTTCGATGCGCCCAATAGGGCTCGGGAACTGCCGTTCGGTACGCCAGGTCTCGTGTCGGGCGAAGCCGAGGATCGCACGCTGCACGTATGGATTCGCTTTGAGCTCGCGCTCGGCGAGGGTATCGTGCGGGCCGCGGCGTTCGAGGCTTACGGGTGCCCGCATACGGTTGCAGCCGCAAGCGTGGTGGCGGACTGGCTAGAGGGGCGTCGGGTCGATGCCGCGCGCGAGCTCGACGTGCGGGTTTTGTGCGCGAACCTCGACGTGCCGGTCGAGAAGCTCGGCAAGTTGTTGCGAATAGAGGACGCGGTGACGGCCTGTTGGCGTACCGCACAGTAGGGAAAGCCCGCATGGTGAAGGAAGCCAAGTCATGTCGATCTCGTTGACAAAAAATGCAGCGACGCGTGTGCGCAGCTACCTCGCGAAGCGTGGCCACGGCGTCGGCCTTCGGCTCGGTGTGCGTCGCAGCGGCTGCAACGGCTGGGCGTACACGATCGATTACGCCGATAGCGTGACGCCCGACGACATCGTGTTCGACCAAAGCGGAGTCAAGGTCATCGTCGCCGCGGAGAACCTCGAGCTGATCGACGGCACCGAAGTGGATTTCATCAAGGAAGGGCTGAACGAGGCGTTCAAGTTTCGTAACCCGAACGTGAAGGGCGAGTGCGGCTGCGGCGAGAGCTTCAGCGTCTGAGGCGCCGACGATTTTTCTCAACTGTACTTGGCAAGGTGAACAATGGCTGTCGAGCGTACGTTTTCCATCGTCAAACCCGATGGTGTGGCGAAGAATCTGATCGGTGAGGTCTACCGCCGTTTCGAGAAGGCCGGTCTCAAGATCGTCGCCTCGAAGATGGTGCGACTGCGTCAGGATCAGGCCGAGGGTTTCTATGCCGTGCACAAGGCGCGGCCGTTCTATGCGGACCTCGTGCGCTACATGATTTCGGGGCCCGTGATGGTGCAGGTGCTCGAAGGCGAGAACGCGATCAAGGCGAACCGCGACATCATGGGCGCCACGAACCCCAAGCAGGCGGCCCCCGGAACGATTCGCGCCGATTTCGCCGCTTCGATCGAGGAGAACGTCGTGCACGGCTCGGACGGCCCGGAGACGGCCAAGACCGAGATCGCGTTCTTCTTCAGCGAGGCCGAGATTTGTCCGCGAACGCGCTAACGCTGCCGCGCAAAGACCCGGGCAAGCTGAGCTTGCTCGGGATGCCGGCGGCCAATCTCGTCGAGTTCTTCGAGAATCTCGGCGAGAAGCCGTACCGGGCTCGCCAGATCATGCACTGGCTGTATCAGCGCTCCGTCACGGATTACTCGGAGATGACGGACTTGAGCTCGGCGCTCCGCAAGCAGCTGGCCGAGCTCACGACGCTGGATTTGCCGCCGGTGTTGAAGGTCGAGCATTCAGACGACGGCACGCGCAAGTGGCTGCTCGACGTCGGCGCGAATCAGGCCGTCGAGACCGTGTATATCCCCGAGCCGAGCCGCGGCACGCTCTGCATCTCCTCGCAGGCCGGTTGCGCACTGGACTGCGCGTTCTGCGCGACGGGCCATCAGGGGTTCAATCGCAATCTCACATCGGCCGAGATCTTGGGCCAGGTCGTGCTCGCGGCGCGCGAGCTCGCAGGCGCGCCGCTGACGAACGTCGTGTTCATGGGGATGGGCGAGCCGCTCGCGAACTACCGGAACGTACTGCCCGTCGTGCATCTCTTGCTCGACGATCAGGCGTTCGGGTTATCGCGGCGGCGCGTCACGATCAGCACGGCCGGTCTCGTGCCGCAGATCAAGAAGCTTGCGAACGAGTGCAACGTGGCGCTCGCGGTGTCGCTGCACGCGCCGACCGACGAGCTGCGCGATCGGCTCGTGCCGATCAACAAGGTTCACCCGATCGCCGAGCTGCTCGATTCTTGCTGGCAGTACGCCGAAGGCCAAGCGAGCCGCAGCATCACGTTCGAGTACGTGCTGCTCGACCAAGTCAACGATTCCGTCGCGCAGGCGCGGCAGCTCGCGAAGCTGTTGCGCCACAAGCCCGCGAAGGTGAACCTGATCCCGTTCAACGCGTTTCCGGAATCCGAGTTTCGCTGCTCGCCGCAGCCCGCGATCGATGCGTTTTGGCAGACGCTTGCGGAACGCGGGACTCATTGCAACGATTCGGCGGCCGCGCGGCGACGACATCGCGGCGGCCTGCGGCCAGCTCGCGGGACGCGTCCGCGACCGGCAGCGCGTGCGTTTGGGTGACCGTGTGATCGGAGCAAGCAGCTGATGAACACGACTCGTCTGTTCTCGATCGGAGCGGCGCTCTATCTGCTGGCGGCTTGCGCGAGCAGCGGCAACAACGGCTCGTCGGACGAGCAGGCTGCGATCGCGAACATGAATCTCGGCGCCGGGTATTTGCAGCAAGGCCGCTACGATCTCGCGATCGACCGCTTGCAACGCGCGATCGTGCAGAACCCGCGGCTCGTCGAGGCGCATACGATGCTCGCGCTCTCGTACGACCAGATCGGCAGCCTCGCGGATGCCGAGACGCACTACCAGCGCGCGACGCAGCTCGACTCGAGCAACGCCGCCGCGGCGAATGCGTACGCCGTGTTCCTGTGCCGACAGAATCGCTGGCAGGAAGCGAAGCCGTTCTTCCGACGCGCCGTGGAGAATCCGACTTACGCGACACCCGACGTGGCCCTCACGAACGCCGGCATGTGCGCCCGAGATGCCGGCGCGCTCGATGAAGCCGCGGAGAGCTTCCGCCTTGCGCTGGCTCGCAACCCGGCTTCCCGTCCCGCGCTGACGAGCATGATGGAGCTGAGCTACCAGACCGGTAACTACCTGCAGTCACGCGCGTTCGTGCAGCGGTATCTCGCGGCCCACGCCCCGACGGCGCCGGTGCTGCTGACCTGTGTCAACGTCGAGCGCGAGCTCAACGATCAAACGGCGGCGGATCGGTGCGCGGCACAGCTGCGCTCCGGATTCCAAAACTCGCCGGAGCTGCAGCAACTCGAGGCGCAACAGCGCAATGCAGAGTAGCGACCGACCGGCCCCCGAGAGCACGCCGCCAGCGTCGACCCTCGGACAGACGCTACAGAACGCGCGTCTCGCGCAAGACCTCACGATCGAGCAGGTCGCGGCCGAGCTCAGGATCGAAGTGAAGCAGCTCAAAGCGCTCGAGGACAACCGCTTCACGGATATCGGCCCCCCCGTGTTCGTGAAGGGCTACCTCAAGCAGTACGGCCAGCGGGTCGGCCTCGACGTCCGCGACCTGCTCGCGCTGTATTACCGTCAGACCGATTTGTCGGACGTGCAGATTCAGCCGAATCGCACGATCAAGTTGCGCGACGAACGGCAGATCACGAGCTGGCTCTTGGCGGCGATCGTTCTGTTGGCCGTCGTCGTGGGCCTCGCCGTGTGGTGGTGGGGCGGCGGCAACCTGGAGCTGCTCAGCAGAGGCTCGACCGCAAACGAGCCGGCAACCTCTCAGCCGCTCGCCGTCGACGCGGCCCCGCCGCCCGCTGCCCCGATCGATCAAGTCCCGGTCGAAGGCGCGAGCACCGTTCCTCCCGCTGTGCTTTCGGAGTCGGCGGCTGGCGACGCTGCGGAATCGCCGGTCGCAACCGGAGCGCCTCCGGCGGAGGGCACGGTCTCGCTCGAATTCACGTTCGATGCGGAAAGCTGGGCCGAGGTCACCGACGCGCGCGGCGAGCGCTTGCTGTTCGGCCTGAATGAGCCGGGCCGCCAGGTGACCGTGCGCGGTGCGCCGCCGATCGACGTCCTGCTCGGCAACGCGAACGCGGTGCGCTTGACCGTGGACGGCCGGGACTACTCGATTCCGACCCGGGGCCGTGAGGGCGATCTCGCGCGCTTCTCCGTGGATGCCGCGCAGGAATAGACCCCGATGAACGAGCTGATTCAGCCCGTGAAGGGCATGAACGACGTGTTGGCCGATCAGTCTCCGTGGTGGGATCGGCTCGAGAGCGTCGCCCACGAGCTGTTCGCGGGCTACGGTTATCAGCGCGTGCGGCTGCCGGTGCTCGAGCGCACGGAGCTGTTCAAGCGCTCGATCGGTGAGCTGACCGACATCGTGTCGAAGGAAATGTTCACCTTCGACGATCACGGCGACTTGTTGACGCTGCGCCCTGAGGCGACCGCCGGCGTCGTCCGGGCTGCGTTGAGCAATGGCCTACTGCACAACCAGCAGCAGAAGCTGTGGTGCGGCGGGCCGATGTTCCGCCGCGAGAAGCCGCAGAAGGGGCGCTATCGTCAGTTTCATCAGATGAGCGTCGAAGCGCTCGGATTCGCGGAGCCCGAGATCGATGCCGAGCTGATCGTGCTGTCCGCGCGGCTGTGGAGCACGCTCGGAATCTCGAGCGCCAAGCTCGAGCTGAACACGATCGGCACGCTGGAGTCGCGCCAGGCGTACAAGGCCGTGCTCGTCGAGTATTTCGGCAAGCATCGCGAGCTGCTCGACGACGACAGCCTGCGCCGCCTGGAGCGCAACCCGCTGCGGATCCTGGACAGCAAGAACCCGGAGTTGGCCGAGCTGATCAAGGCTGCGCCGCTGTTATCCGATTACCTCGACACGGAATCGCGCGCGCACTTCGAGCGCGTGCAGACCCTGCTCGGCGATGTCGGCGTCGCGTTCACGCTGAATCCGCGGCTCGTGCGCGGCCTCGACTACTATTCGCGCACAGTGTTCGAGTGGCTCACGGACCGCCTCGGCGCTCAGAGCGCGATCTGTTCCGGCGGCCGGTACGACGGCCTCGTCGAGCAGCTCGGCGGCCGCCCTACGCCGGCGGTCGGATGGGCACTCGGCCTCGAGCGTATCGTCGAGCTCATGCAAGCGGACGGCGTCGCGGCGCAAGATGCGCCGCCGGACGCCTATCTCGTCGCGGCCGGCGATGCCGAGCGTCGGTTCGGATTCAAGCTCGCCGAGCAGCTGCGGAGTGGTCTTCCGGGCTTGAGGCTGTCGCTCGGCGGACCCGCGGCGGGGTTCAAAGCGCAGCTGCGCAAGGCCGACAAAAGCGGCGCCCGCGTGGCGTTGATCGTCGGTGAGGCGGAGGTCGGCGCCGGCAAGGTCAGCTTCAAGCCGCTGCGCGAAGACTCACCGCAAGAGCTCCTGAGCGTCGAAGAATGCATGGCCCGGCTCCGCCGGACACCCGGCTCGGCATAGAATAGCCGGCCCAAACTGGCCCACCGGAGGAAGGTGTGGACGAGTATCTTTCAGACAAAGAGCAGGTCGAGCGCCTCCGCGCATGGTGGCGCGAGAACGGCTGGTTCCTGATCGGCGGCGTGGCCATCGGTCTGCTCGCGATTTACGGCTATCGGCAGTTTTTCGCGTACCAGGACCGGCAGGGTCAGGCCGCGGGCGCCTTGTACGCGTCTGTCGAGCGAGGCCGTCGAAGGCGATGACAACGCGACAGCGGAGACCTTGTTCGGCCAGCTCAAGGCCGACTATCCCGACAGCGTGTATACGCACCAGGCCGCGATGCTGATGGCGAGCGCCGAGGTCGTGACGGCGCCCGATTCGGCCGCAGCGAACCTGCGCAGCGCGATGGAGCAAAGCGACGACCCGGAGCTCGCGATGATCGCGCGTCTGAGGCTCGCGCGCCTGCTCGCGTACCGCGAGCAGTACGACGAGGCGCTTCAGCTGTTAGCCGTCGAAACGCCGGGACAATTTGCGGGGCGCATCAGCGAGATCGAGGGCGACATCCATGCCGCGCGCGGCGACACCGCGGCAGCGCGCACCTCGTACCTCGAAGCCATGGTCGCATCGGGCGCGGAGCTTCTCGATCGCAGCTTTGTGCAGATGAAGCTCGAGGACCTGCCAGGCGCTACACCCGAGTCCGCAACGGAACCGGCGCCGGCCGGCTCGATCGAACCCGTTGAACCGGCTGGTGACGCCGCCGAAGCTCCGGCCGGCGCGCCGGCCGCACCGGACGAGGGCGCGTGATGAAACTTCAGAGCATCGTAATCGCCGCAGCGCTGCTCGCTTTACTGCAGGGCTGCGGCAGTAAGGACACCGCCGAGCCGCCGGCCGAGCTGACGGATTTCGATGCCACGCTCGATGTCCAGCGGGTTTGGAGCACGAAGGTCGGCGGCGCGTCCGAGCGGCTGCGCCTCGGCTTGCGACCGGCGACCGACGGCGCGCGTGTCTACGCCGGGGCCTACGACGGCAAGGTCGCCTCGTACGATGCCGCGACCGGTCGTGAGGAATGGTCGGTCGAGACCGAGCTCACGCTCACGGCGGGGCCGGGTTTCGGCGACGGGCTGCTCGTGTTCGGCACTGCTGACGGCGATTTGCTCGCGCTCGACGCCGCGAACGGCCAAGAGCGCTGGAAACAGGCGATCGGCAGCGAGGTACTCGCGGCGCCGGCGATCGGCTCGAATGTCGTGGCCGTGCGGACCGTGGACGGTCGGCTGCGCGGCTTTTCGGCCGCGAACGGCGGCACGCTGTGGACCGTCGAGCAGAACCTGCCGGTCCTCACGTTGCGCGGCAACACGGCGCCACGGCTGGCCGGCACGCTCGTCGTGTGCGGCTTCAACAATGGCCGCGTCGGTGCGTACGAGCTCACGAGTGGCGACACAGCGTGGGAAGTCACGGTCGCGAACCCGACCGGGCGCAGCGAGCTCGAGCGGCTCGTCGACGTCAGCGCGGGCGTGCAAGTCGTCGGCAATGACGTCTACGTCGTCGGCTATCACGGCCGCGCGGTCGGCATCGACCTGGCCACGGGGACCCTTCTCTGGCAGCAGGAGTTCTCGTCGTTCTCGGGGTTGAGCGCCGACTTCAACAACGTCTACATCACGAGTGACTTCGACGCGATCGTCGCGATGTCGCGCGCGGCTGGCACTCAGCTCTGGACACAGGAGGCGCTGCGCCTGCGGGACGTCACGGCGCCGACGCGGTATTCGAACACCGTCGTCGTCGGCGACTTCGAAGGCTACTTGCATTGGCTCTCGCCCGATGACGGCCGCTTCCTCGCGCGCGAGCGCGCGGCGCGCGACCGAATTTCGAGTGCGCCGCTCGTGATCGGCGAGAACGTGTACGTGCAAGGTGACGACGGCACACTGGCCGCGTTCACGTTGCGCATCGACGAAGCCGCGTAAGCGCTCGCCGCCATGTTGCCCGCCGTGGCGCTCGTCGGCCGACCCAACGTCGGTAAGTCGACGCTGTTCAACCGCCTCACCGCCACGCGCGATGCGCTCGTCGCGGACTACCCTGGAACGACGCGCGACCGGCGATACGGGATCGGGCGCGCCGCGGACCGCAAGTTCATCGTGATCGACACCGGTGGGCTGACGGCCGCGGACAGCAGCACGATGACGGCGCTCGTGGCCGCGCAGGTCGAGATCGCGATCGAAGAGGCCGACGCGGTCGTGCTCGTCGTCGATCACAGGAGCGGGCTCACGGCCGACGACACGCAGATCGCCGAACGCTTGCGGCGCGAGGCGAAGGCCGTCGTGATCGCGGTCAACAAGGCCGAAGGCGTGCCAGGCGAGATCGCCGAGGCCGAGTTCCACGTTCTCGGGATCGGCACGCCGGTCGGCATCTCGGCGACGCATGGGCAGGGCGTCGACGCGCTGATGCTCGCGGCGCTTGCACCGTTTCCGGCCAACGAAGAGGACGGTGACAACGAGGGCGAGCTGGGTCCGAAGGTCGCGGTGATCGGCCGGCCGAACGTCGGCAAGTCCACGCTGATCAACCGCCTGCTCGGCGAGAATCGCCTGATCACGTCGCCCGAGCCCGGCACGACGCGCGACAGCATCTACGTGCCGTGCGAACGCGACGACAAGAAATTCGTGCTCATCGACACGGCCGGTGTCCGCCGCCGTGCGCGTGTAGCCGAGGGCGAGGTCGTCGAGAAGTACAGCGTCGTGCAGAGCTTGAAAGCCATCGAGGACGCCGGCGCCGTTGTCGCCGTGCTCGACGCGCGCGAGAGCGTGACGGACCAGGACATGCATCTGGTCGGGCTCGCCGCCGAGCGCGGCCGCGCGCTCGCGATCGCCGTGAACAAGTGGGACGGCATGGACGGCCACGAACGCCGCCTCGTCGAGCGCGAGGTGGAGCGCAAGCTCGACTTCGCGCCGTACGCGAGCGTGCACTACGTCTCCGCGCTGCACGGCAGCGGCATCGCGGAGCTGATCAAGGCCGCGCTCGTCGCGTACCGCAATGCCGGCGTCGAGCTCGCGACGCCGCGTTTGAATCGCGTGCTCGAGGACGCGTTGCAAGTGAACCCGCCGCCGCTCGTGCGCGGCCGCCAGGTGCGGTTGCGTTATGCGCATCAGGGTGGGCGTTACCCGCCGATCATCGTCGTGCACGGCAACCAGGCGCAGCGCTTGCCGGACCATTACAAGCGCTATCTCGAGAACGCGTTCCGCGAGGCGTTGCGTCTCAAAGGCACGCCGGTCCGCGTCGAGCTGCGCACCGGCGACAATCCGTTCGGCGGCCGTCGCAACAAGCTCACGCCGCGCCAGGCCAAGCACCGCAAGCGCATGCTGCGCTTCAAGCACAAGAATGGCTGAGAAGGCCGCGTGGGCGGTCGGCATCGTCGCGTTCGTGGTGGCGGTGTTGATCGCGCCGGAACATGCGCCGGTCGATGTCGGCACGTGGATTGCCGGGATCGCCTATCTGATCGGTGTTCATTGGATCGTCGCGTACTGTTTCGGCGGGGCCATGTACGGCGCCCTGCGACTACAACCTTCGCAACGGGCCGCCCGCACGATCGTGTTCGCGCTGGGCCTCGCGCTCGTGTTCATCGCGCTCCAGTACGTACTGGGGTTCGGTGGTCCGATTGCTTGATCGGTGCCTCGCGATTCGGCGTAATTAAATAGCAAGAAGTTACAAGCCGAGAAAGGCAGGGCTCTTAGACTGCCGGTCTCGGATCGGAGCAGGGTGAAGGTGGCGACGAAAGCACGAAAAACAGTCGTCGTTGCGGGTGAGTTCCCAATGCATCGCGGCGGCACGCTGCTGTCGCCGACGATCGCCTATGAGACCTGGGGCAAGCTGAATCACACGCGCGACAACGCGGTGCTGATCTTCACCGGCATGTCACCGTCGGCGCACGCGGCCTCGAGCACCGAGGACCCGACCCCTGGCTGGTGGGAGGACATCATCGGCCCCGGCTTGTCGATCGACACGCACCGCTACTACGTGATCGTCGTGAATTCGCTCGGCAGCTGCTTCGGGTCGACGGGGCCGGCCTCGGTCGATCCGCGCACGGGCGACATCTATCGGCTCAAGTTCCCCGTGCTGTCGCTCGAGGACGTCGCGCGCGGCGGCTTCGAGGTCTTGAAGCACCTCGGTGTGAATCGCCTCAAAGCCACGGTCGGGCCGTCGATGGGCGGCATGACCGCGCTCGCATTCGAAATCCTGTTCCCTGGGCTCTCCGAGGGCTTCGTGAGCATGTCGTCGGGGCCGCGCTCGCTGCCGTTTTCGATCGCGCTGCGCTCGCTGCAGCGCGAGATCATCCGCAAGGATCCGGGCTGGATGGGCGGCCACTACCCGCGCGACGCACAGCCGTTGGTCGGCATGCGGCTCGCGCGCAAGCTCGGCATGATCACGTATCGCTCGGCGGAGGAGTGGCGATTGCGATTCGGCCGGGAGCGTTCCGCTTCGACGGACACGAGTGGCGATCCGTTCGGCCAGGTGTTCGAGGTCGAGACGTACCTCGAGCATCACGCACAGAAGTTCACGGGCCAGTTCGACGCGAACTGCTATCTGTATCTCTCTCGCGCGAGCGACTTGTTCGACGTGACCGAGCACGGATCATCGGTCGACGCCGCATTGAGCAAGCTCCGCGTCACGCGCGCGTTGATCATCGGCGTGAAGACGGACTTCCTGTTTCCGATCTATCAGCAGCGCGAGCTCGCCGAGGGGCTCGAGGCGCCGACCCGCGACGTCGAGTTCGTGGAGTTGAACTCGCTGCAGGGCCACGACTCGTTCCTCGTCGACATGGACAACTACCGGCCGCTGCTCGCGAAGTTCTTCGCGTAACTGCATTCTCCGCGCGGATTCGCGCTTGATTTGCGCGCTGTGTCGCGTGCTAGCCTGCTCGCGTGACGAAAGCGGTGAAAAAAGACGCAACGTACGCCGATCTCTACGAGGTGCCGGACAACTTCGTCGCGGAAATCCTCGACGGCGATCTGTATGTCTCGCCGCGGCCGGCTTCGCCGCACTCCTTCGCGGCGTCAGCACTGTGGAGTCAAGCTCGGCGGGCCGTTCCAGTTCGGCGACAACGGTCCGGGTGGCTGGTGGCTGCTCGATGAGCCGGAGCTCCACTTCGGCCGCGACGTGCTCGTGCCCGACATTGCCGCGTGGCGCCGTGAGCGCATGCCGACGATGCAGACTGTCCCGTACTTCACGCTGGCTCCCGACTGGATCTGCGAGGTGTTGTCGCCGTCCACCGAGGCAATCGATCGCAAGAAGAAGCTCGCAATCTACGCGCGTGCCGGCGTGCAGCACGCGTGGTTTGTGGATCCCAGGCTCCAGGTGCTCGAGGTGCTACGCCTGGATTCGCAGCGCTGGACGCGCGTTGCTGCGCACGAATCGGATGCTATGGTGCGAGCCGAGCCGTTCGACGCAATCGAGCTCGACTTGAAAGCACTGTGGATCTAACGCTGGGCCTCTAGCTCTTGTTCGGCTTGATCGCGTCGACCGTTGCCGACAACCCGCCGCGCGCGAGGCGCACGTCGACCGACGAGCCGCGCTTCACGCCGCCGCTGTCGACGAGCACGCGGCCGGTGCCGTCGGTCACGATCGCGTAGCCGCGCTCGAGCGTGGCCAACGGGCTCAACGATTGCAGCGTGCGTGAAGCGAGCTTCAGGCGCTGCTGCGTGTTCTCGACCTGCCGCAACAGTGCGCGGCGCAGATCGGCCTGCGCGGTGCGCCAACGCTCGCGCGCACGCGCCAAGTGCTGTGCCGGGCTCGCGTGAGCGACGGCCGTCGCAAGTCGCGCGAGCCGTAGCTTGCGTGTCTCGATCCGGCGTTCGACGGCGCGTTTCAGGCGCGCCTCGAGCTCGTCGAGCTTCTGTGCGCGCTCGCGCAGCTGCACGCCGGGGTGGCAGCGCTCGAGCCGGTGCGCGAGCTGGCTCACGCGGCGCGCGTCGAGCGTGAGGTGATGACGCACGCAGCGCGTCAAGCGCTGCTCCACCGCAGCGAAGCAGGCCGAGCCATTCGCGTTGGTCCGGCACCGCGAGCTCGGCGGCCTGCGACGGCGTCGGCGCGCGCAAATCCGCGACGAAATCCGCGATCGTGAAGTCGATCTCGTGGCCGACGCCGACGATGATCGGTAAATCGACGGCCGCGATGGCGCGCGCGACGATCTCTTCGTTGAACGACCACAGGTCCTCGAGCGAGCCGCCGCCGCGCGTGAGGATCAGCACGTCGCACTCGGCGCGCTTGTCGGCGAGCGCCAACGTCCGCGCTATCTCCTCGGCCGAGCCAGGGCCTTGCACGGCGGTTGGATAGACGAGCACGGCCACGGACGGAAAGCGGCGTCGCAGCGCGATCAGCACGTCGCGCAGCGCGGCGCCCGTCGGCGACGTGACGACGCCGATTCGGCGCGGCAGCTTGGGGATCGCGCGCTTGCGCGCGGCGTCGAACAGACCTTCCGCGGCGAGCTTGCGCTTCAGCTCCTCGAACCGGCGCCGGAGCGCGCCTTCGCCGGCTTCCTCGGCGTAATCGACGACGAGCTGGAACTCCCCGCGAGCCTCGTAGACGCTGGGCCGCGCGCGCACGAGCACCTGGAGGCCGTTCGCGAGCTCGAAGCTTAAGGTCCGCGCGGACATACGGAACATCGCGCAGCGCACCTGCGACTCCGAGTCCTTCAGCGACCAGTACAAATGCCCCGACGAAGGGCGCGACAGGTTCGAGATCTCGCCCTCGACCCACACCGTGCCGAGGCCGGTTTCGATGAGGCGGCGCGCGTCGCGGTTCAAACTCGAGACCGAGAGAATCCGCCGCTCCGCGAATGGCAGCTGGAGCGAGTCGCCAGGTTGCATGGCGCCAGTATAGCGGCAGCTCGCGGGATTTGCCGGCAGACGGGTCAGGCAGTAAACTGCGCGGCTCAAATTCCCCGGGAGCTCCGCCATGCGGATCATTCACGAGGCGCTCACCTTCGATGACGTCCTCTTAGAGCCCGCTTATTCCGAGGTTTTGCCACGCGAGGTTCAGCTCAAGACCCAGCTAACCCGCTCGCTGACGCTGAACATACCGATCATCTCGTCCGCGATGGACACGGTCACCGAGGCGCGCCTCGCGATCACGCTCGCGCAGGAAGGCGGCATAGGGATCATCCACAAGAACATGTCGCCGAAGGATCAGGCGCGGCAAGTTCAACAGGTCAAGAAGTTCGAGAGCGGCGTGATCCACGATCCGATCACGGTCACGCCCGACACCACGATTCGCGACGTGTTGGCGCTGACCCGCGCGAAGAACATCTCCGGCGTGCCGGTCGTCGACGGAGAAAACCTGGTCGGCATCGTCACGCATCGCGATCTGCGTTTCGAGACGCAGCACGATGCGCCGGTCTCGGCCGTCATGACCCCGAAGGATCGGCTCGTGACCGTGCGGGAAGGCGCGGACAAGGACGAGGTGCTCGGCCTCTTGCACAAGCACCGCATCGAGAAGGTGCTGGTCGTCGACAAGGGCGAGGGCATGAAGCTGCGCGGCATGATCACGGTGAAGGACATCCAGAAGGCGCACGACTACCCGTACGCCTGCAAGGACGCGCGCGGTGCGCTGCGCGTCGGCGCGGCGGTCGGCACGGGCATCGATACCGACGAGCGCGTCGAGCTGCTCGTCGATGCCGGCGTCGACGTGATCATCGTCGATACGGCGCACGGCCATTCGCGCGGCGTGATCGATCGGGTGCGCCAGATCAAGCGCAAGTACAAGGATTTGCAGCTGATTGCCGGCAACATCGTCACGGCCGAGGCCGCACGAGCGCTCATCGAGGCCGGCGCCGACGGCGTGAAGGTCGGCATCGGCCCCGGTTCCATCTGCACGACACGGATCGTGGCCGGCGTCGGCATCCCGCAGATCACGGCCGTCACGACGGTGGCCGAAGCGCTGAAGGGTACGGACGTCCCGTGCATCTCCGACGGCGGCATCCGCTACTCGGGCGACATCGCGAAGGCCGTCGTGGCCGGCGCGCACTCGGTCATGATCGGTGGCCTGTTCGCCGGTACCGAGGAATCGCCCGGCGAGGTCGAGCTGTATCAAGGGCGCTCGTACAAGTCGTATCGCGGCATGGGCTCGATCGCTGCGATGGCGCAGCGCCACGGCTCGTCGGATCGCTATTTCCAGGACTCGGCCGAGGAGCTCGAGAAGCTCGTGCCCGAGGGCATCGAGGGCCGTGTGCCGTACAAGGGCAGCATCGTCGCGATCATTCAGCAGCTGATCGGCGGCGTGCGCGCCGCGATGGGCTACACGGGTTGTCACAACATCGCCGAGATGCGTACCAAGCCGAAGTTCGTCCGAATCACGGGCGCGGGCCGGCGCGAGAGCCACGTCCACGACGTGACGATCACGAAGGAGCCGCCGAACTACCGTTCGCAGGGATGAGCGTGAGCGCAGTCGCCGCCACTGATTCGTCGAGCCACGCAGAGCGTATCCTCGTCGTCGACTTCGGCGGCCAATACACGCAGCTGATTGCGCGCCGCGTGCGCGAGGTCGGCGTCTACAGCGAGATCCTGCCGTTCGACGCGTCGGCCGACGCGGTCCGCACGTTCGCACCGACCGGCATCATCCTCTCCGGCGGCCCCGAGTCCGTCGGCGAAGCAGGCTCGCCGCAGATTGCGGATTCGCTGATCGCGGCGGGCGTGCCTGTGCTCGGGATTTGCTACGGCATGCAGGCACTGGCTGCGAAGCTCGGCGGCGCCGTCATATCCGCTCAGCATCGCGAGTACGGCTACGCCGAAGTTCAATTGACCGGCGCCGACCCGCTGTTTCAGGGGCTCGGGCCGGGACTCAAAGTTTGGATGAGTCACGGCGACCGCGTCGAAAAGCTGCCGAAGGGTTTCACGGCGATTGGCTCGTCGGCGAACTCGCCGCTCGCCGCGATGGCGAACGTCGAGCGCAAGATCTACGGGCTGCAGTTCCATCCCGAGGTCACGCACACGGAGCACGGCCTCGACATCATTCGCCGCTTCGTGCTCGATATTTGCGGCTGCGAGCCCACTTGGACCGCCAAGAACATCGTCGCCGAGCATCTCGACAAGATTCGCGCGACGGTCGGCAAGGATCGCGTGCTGCTCGGTTTATCGGGCGGCGTCGATTCCACGGTCGTCGCTGCGTTGGTTCACCAAGCGATCGGTGACCAGCTCGTCTGCGTGTTCGTCGACACGGGTCTGTTGCGCCTGAACGAGGGCGACCAGGTCATGAGCGTCGTGAAGAAGCACCTCGGCGCCAACGTGATTCGCGTCGACGCCGAGAAGAGTTTTCTCGACGGGCTCGCCGGTGTCGCGGACCCCGAGCAGAAGCGCAAGATCATCGGCCGTTTGTTCGTCGAGGTGTTCGACGCCGAGGCCGCGAAGATTCGCGACGTGCGTTGGCTCGCGCAAGGCACGATCTATCCCGACGTGATCGAATCGGCCGGTGCGAAGACCGGCAAAGCGCATTTGATCAAGTCGCACCACAACGTCGGCGGCCTGCCGGAACGCATGAAGCTGAAGCTGCTCGAGCCGTTGCGCGACTTGTTCAAAGACGAGGTGCGCAGGATCGGCGCCGAGCTCGGGT
This sequence comes from uncultured Gammaproteobacteria bacterium, assembly GCA_963741255.1. GTDB lineage: Bacteria > Pseudomonadota > Gammaproteobacteria > Steroidobacterales > Rariloculaceae > FEN-1219. Next base: position 222,514 of record CAVUHM010000007.1, read on the forward strand.
TGCCGCCAGAGCTGATCCAGCGCCATCCGTTTCCGGGCCCGGGCTTGGGCGTGCGGATTCTCGGCGAGGTCAAAAAGGAATACGCGGATCTCTTGCGCCGCGCCGACGATGTCTTCATCTCCGAGCTGCGCACACAGGGGCTGTACGACACCGTGAGCCAGGCATTCGCAGTGTTCTTGCCCGTGAAGTCCGTCGGCGTGATGGGCGACGGGCGGCGCTACGACTACGTCGTCGCGCTACGCGCGGTCGAGACCGTGGATTTCATGACGGCGCGTTGGGCGCGGCTACCGTACGACTTCCTCGACCACGTGTCGCGCCGCATCATCAACGAGGTGCCCGGCATCTCGCGCGTGACTTACGACATCTCCGGCAAGCCGCCCGCCACGATCGAGTGGGAATGACCCTGACCGTTCCAGAATGCCGCCGCGCCGCGCACAACGGCACGCTGTTACCACTCACGCGGATGTGCTCGATCGAAATGCACCCAGATGAGGTGAAATGAACTCGAGAAGCCGCAGCACTTCATATATGACGACGGCAGGGCGCGTGGCGCTGCGGCGCAGGTCGTGCCAAGGCAGCGCGCGGGAGCAAGAGCGCTGAATGAACCTCAGGCAGTTCGATCTAAACCTGCTGGTGGCTCTCGACGCGTTATTGACCGAGCGAAATGTTACGCGTGCGGCAGAGCGTCTTTTTCTAAGTCAATCGGCCATGAGCGGTCGCCTCGCGCGGCTTCGCCACGCTTTCGGGGACGAGCTGCTCGTTCAGGTCGGTCGGACCCTAGAGCCGACGACGTTGGCCGTGGGGATCGCCAGCCGAGTCCGTGCCTGCGTTCGAGAGTTCGAGGATCTACTCAACGCGACGCAGGCGTTCGCGCCGGAAACGGAAAGCCATACGTTTCGTATCGCAGCAAGCGACTACGCCGTCCTGCTGCTATTCGGACCGCTGATGCAGCGGCTGGAAGCTCTGGCCCCCAATGTGTCGGTGCGATTCATCAAGCTCGACCAAGCCATGGGCGAGCGCGCGGCTGCAGGAGACATCGATTTCAGCATCCTGCCTGCTCAAATCGATACGGGGCCGCCATCGAGCGCGCTATTCGAGGACTCGTGGGTCTGTGCGGTTTGGTCCGGGCATCCGTCCCTCGGAGTTACGTTTACACTCGAGGAGTTTCTGAGTCAGCCGCATTTGGCCTTCAATTTCTCGGATCCGGAGCATGAATCAGTCGCTGACGAGTATCTCGCGCAGAGCGGCCACAAGCGCCGGATCGTTGCCTCGACCGAGAGCTTCGCGGCCGCGCCGTTCCTGTTGGCAGGAACGCGGCTGGTGACGACGGTGCCACGTCGGCTCGGTGAGCGACTGCGGGCGGCGGCCGACATCCGCTTGCTGGAGCCGCCGTTCCCAGTGCCGTCGCTCAGCTTGAGGCTCGCGTGGAGTGCACGCTACACGTCCAGCCCCAAACACGTTTGGCTGCGCGAGCAGCTCATGGACGTCGCTCGAGGGCTCTAAGACTCTAAGAC